>NZ_CAXUTE020000002.1:0-1554292 GCF_964254305.1 Variovorax sp. LjRoot84 | reverse complement strand
TGCGCGGGCCTGGACCTGCTCGCGCTCGTGATCGGCAGCGAAGGCATGCTGGCCGTGACCACCGAGGTCACCGTCAAGCTGGTGCCCAAGCCGCGGCTCGCGCGCTGCATCATGGCCAGCTTCGACGACGTGCGCAAAGCCGGCGATGCGGTGGCGGCCGTGATCGCGGCCGGCATCATCCCGGCGGGTCTCGAGATGATGGACAAGCCGATGACGGCCGCGGTCGAGGACTTCGTGCGCGCCGGCTACGACCTCGACGCCGAAGCCATCCTGCTGTGCGAATCCGACGGCACGCCCGAAGAGGTCGAAGAAGAGATCGGTCGCATGAGCGCCGTGCTGTGCGATTGTGGCGCCACCGCGCTCTCGGTGAGCCGCGACGAGGACGAGCGCCTGAAGTTCTGGAGCGGCCGCAAGAACGCCTTCCCGGCCTCGGGCCGCATCAGCCCCGACTACATGTGCCTCGACTCGACCATCCCGCGCAAGCGCCTGGCCGACATCCTGCTCGCGATCCAGCAGATGGAGAAGAAGTACAACCTGCGCTGCTGCAACGTGTTCCATGCCGGCGACGGCAACCTGCATCCGCTGGTGCTCTTCGATGCCAACGACCCCGACGAGCTGCACCGCTGCGAGCTCTTCGGGGCCGACATCCTGGAGACCAGCGTCGCGATGGGCGGCACGGTGTCGGGCGAGCACGGCGTGGGCGTAGAGAAGCTCAACAGCATGTGCGTGCAGTTCACGGCCGAGGAGAACGAGCAGATGTTCGGCGTCAAGCGCGCCTTCGATCCGGCAGGTCTGCTGAACCCCGGCAAGGCCATTCCCACACTGCAGCGCTGCGCCGAGTACGGCAAGCAGGTGTTCCGCGGCGGACAGATGTCGCATCCCGATCTGCCGAGGTTCTAATGGACCGACTGGATCCAGCCCTCAGCCAGATCATCGAGCGCGTCCGCACTGCCGGCGCCGATGCCACGCTGCTGCGCATCCGCGGCGGCGGCACCAAGGACTTCTATGGCGAGCCGCCGCAGGGCGAGCCGCTTTCCACCGCCGCGCTCTCGGGCATCACGAGCTACGAGCCGAGCGAACTGGTCGTCACCGTGCGCGCCGGCACACCGCTGGCGCAGCTCGAAGCCCTGCTGGCCGAACAGGGCCAGTGCCTGCCATTCGAGCCGCCGCATTTCGATGAAGGCGCAACGGTCGGTGGCATGGTCGCGGCGGGCCTGAGCGGCCCGGCGCGGGCCAGCGTCGGTGCGGTGCGCGACTATGTGCTGGGCGCCACCTTGATCAACGGCCGCGCCGAACTGCTCAGCTTCGGCGGCCAGGTCATGAAGAACGTCGCCGGCTACGATGTCTCGCGCGTGCTGGCCGGCTCACTGGGGACGCTGGGCGTCATCGCCGATGTCAGCCTCAAGGTGCTGCCCGTTCCGCCCGCCGAAGCCACCCTCGCATTCGAATGCAACCAGGCCGATGCGCTGCGCCTGCTCAACGGCTGGGGCGGCCAGCCCTTGCCGCTCAACGCGAGCCGCTGGCTGGAAGAGGGCGATACAGGCCGGCTCTGGCTGCGATTGCGCGGCGCGGTGGCGGCGGTGGCGGCCGCCTGTGCCCACCTCGGCGGAGAGCGGCAAGACCCCGCGCAGGCCCAGGCCGACTGGCAGGCTGCGCGCGATCAACGCCTGCGATGGTTCGGCGCGCGCGCCGCGCGCGATCTGTGGCGCCTGTCGGTGCCGCAGGCCGCACCGGTTCTGGCGCTCGAGGGCTCGCCCCTGATCGAATGGCATGGCGCACAGCGCTGGTATCTGGCGTCGCCCGACGAAGGCCCGAAACTGCGCGCGGCAGCCCGCGCGGTCGGCGGGCATGCGACGCTGTTCATGCCCTCGGCCGAGCGTGGCCACCGCGTGCTCGGCCGCTTCGACGCGCTGAGCCCGCCGCTCGCGCGCATTCACCGTGCGCTGATGCGAGAGTTCGACCCCCACGCCGTCTTCGATCGCGCACGGCTCTACCCCGCGGACTGACGCGTAGCCTCATGCAAACCGAACTCGCTCCCGAATTCCAGGGCACCGCCGACGGCCGCGAAGCCGAGGCGATCCTGCGCAAGTGCGTGCACTGCGGTTTCTGCACCGCCACCTGCCCGACCTACCAGCTGCTCGGCGACGAGCTCGACGGCCCGCGCGGACGCATCTACCTGATCAAGCAGGTGCTCGAAGGCAAAGCGCCGACGCGCAGCACGCAGCTGCATCTGGACCGCTGCCTCACCTGCCGCAACTGCGAAAGCACCTGCCCGAGCGGCGTGCAATACGGCCACCTGGTCGACATCGGCCGCAAGATCGTCGACGAGAAGGTGCCGCGTCCGGCCATGGAAAGCGCGCTGCGCTGGACCTTGAAGGAGGCGCTGCCTTCGCCGCTCTTCGGCCCCGCGATGAAGCTGGGCCAGTCGGTGCGCGGCCTGCTGCCGGCCAAGCTCCGGGCCAAGGTGCCAGCGCCTCAACCGGCGGGCGTTTGGCCCATGCGCACGCATGCGCGCAAGATGCTGATGCTGGCCGGCTGCGTGCAGCCCTCGATGGCGCCCAACATCAACAGCGCCACGGCGCGCGTGCTCGACGCGGCCGGCATCGAGGCCGTGATCGCGCCCACCGCGGGCTGCTGCGGTGCGGTGAAGTTCCATCTCAACGACCACGACGGCGGCAAGGCCCAGATGCGCGCCAATATCGATGCCTGGTGGCCCTACGTCGAAGGCGGCGTGGTGGAGGCGATCGTGATGAACGCCTCGGGCTGCGGCGTCACCGTGCGCGAGTACGGCCACATCCTGCGCGAGGACCTGGCCTATGCGGCGAAGGCCGAACGCGTCAGCGCGCTCACGCGCGACCTGAGCGAGCTCTTGCCCGAACTCGTGCCGCTGTTGAAAGAGCGCGTCAACGCACCGTCCGGCGTCGTCGCCTACCACCCGCCATGCACGCTCCAGCATGGACAGAAGCTGCGCGGCGGCGTCGAAGCGAACCTGCGCGCACTGGGCTTCGACGTGCAGATCGCGATGAACGAATCGCACCTGTGCTGCGGCTCGGCCGGCACCTACTCGGTACTGCAGCCCGAACTGGCCTACCCGCTGCGCGACCGCAAGCTTGGCCACCTGAACCAGTTGAAACCCGAGACCATCGTCTCGGCCAACATCGGCTGCATCACGCATCTGCAAAGCGGCAGCGAGATCCCGGTGCGGCACTGGGTGGAACTGCTCGACGAGGCGCTGCGCGACAGCAGTTCCATTCAAGTTTGACCCGCCTCATGAAGGTCGCCTTCGTCAACTGCGCCAGCCTTCGGTCACCCTCCGGCTTGGAAGACCGCACGCCTCCATATTGAAGCCGAATCCCGTGAGAAACGTATGCGACGAGCCCCATGGCAAACCGAAGGACATGAGCCTGACTACAGGTTCTCCCTGGCGAACGAGCGGACCTTTCTCGCCTGGATGCGCACCGCGCTGGCACTCTTGGCGGGCGCGGTGCTGTTCGATCAAGTGGCGACTCGTGTTCCAGATCAAACCTACGTTCCGGCGCTCGCCGTCGCCGCAAGCATCGTTTCCTCGGGAATGTGTGTTCTGGCATTTCGTCGCTGGAAAGCCAATGAGATCGCGATGCGTCATGATCGACCGCTTCCGTCTTCGATTTTCCTCGCTGTGATCGCATTCGTGTTCATGATCGCAGCAGCGATAGTCGCGATCATTCTCGCAAGGCACCTATGAGAGATCCGGGGCTCCAACCAGAACGAACGGTGCTGGCCTGGGGCAGGACTGCGCTCTCGGTTTTGGTGAATGCAGCGCTTTACCTGCGGCTGGGTTTGGAGGGGCACCGATGGGGGCTCACGCTGAGCGGCGTCTTCTTGCTCTTGGGCGCCTGCTTGCTGCGGTGGATTGCATTGCGGCGCAGGAACGAACTGGACGCGGGGGGCGTCGCGACGGCACCCTCCAGCGGATTGATGTCCGTCACCGTCTGTTTGGTACTCGTGAGCGCGGCGAGCGCCTTCGCCGTCGTTTGGCGATGATGGGCGCCATTCGCCATCACAGCAATGGCGCACGTCCACTGGCTCCTGAAATGGCGACTCTGCAGCGGCAGCCGGGACCTGCAAGCGCAAGTTGGCGCGCAGGCTGCGCCGGGTGTGCTGGGCAAGAGTCCACTCTTCCACGTGCAGGTCGTGGTGTGGAGCGCGGTCCATCTGCTCAAGACCAGGGAAAAGGTCGGACCTGCCCTGGGCGCGCCAGAACAGCTCTTAGATTCCAACCTCCGACACCGGAAGTAAATACGCCTGGCACGCTTCCATGCTGGGCTCGACGCCCAGCCCCGGCCGGTCGCCCAGGACGACAGCGCCGTCCTCGAGCACGAACTGCGGTGCGGCCAGCAAGTCGCGCAGCGGGTTGGGATTGGCATCCACCTCCACATAGCCGGGGCCCCCAACGGCGGCCTTCAGATGGAAGGACGCTGTCAGGCCGATGCCGGCACCGAGCCAATGCGGGCAGAAGTGCTTGCCGCTTTGCAGCGTAGCGCGGCCTACTTCGAGGCAGCCACTGAAGCCACCCCATTTGCCGATATCGGGCTGGAGGATGGACATGCCTTCTGCCACGATGAATCTCTCGAACTGCGGCAGGCCTGCGAGGTTTTCCCCGCCTGCGAGCCGCAGTGGCTGCGCGGAGGCCAGTTCGCTCCACTGGGCTGGCGCGGAGTCCGCAGTAATCGGCTCTTCCAGCCATGCCAGGTTGTGCTTCGCCATTCGCCGCCCGGCCTCGACGGCCTGCTCCATGTCCCACGCCTGGTTGGCGTCGACCATGAAAGGCGCGTCGTCCCCGATCACCTCACGCACCGCGCGCAAGTTCGCGTCGTCACGCGCGTGGCCGAAGCCGACCTTGAGCTTGAAGGCGCGGAAGCCCTCCTTGAGTTTCGCCGCCGCGAGCTTCTCAGGATTTGTGGGATTCAGGCCGGACGCATAGACAGGGACGGGCTTAGGTCGGTCCGCATCGTCGGCAGATAGCAGCTTCCAGAGAGGCATGCCGGCACGGCGCGCCACCATGTCCCACACCGCGACGTCCAGCCCCGCGACGATTTGTTGCAGCGGCCCTGGCTCACCCGTCTGGATCGCCAGCACGGCGAGCTTGGCGCTCAGCGCAGCAAAACAGGCTTGCGGGTTTTCCCATTCCTGCCCGTACATCAGCGGCCGCAGGTAGGCCAGCGCCAAGCGTGCACGGTGCTCGGCTCCGACAGTCGGAAAGTTGCACCAAATCTCTCCCCAGCCATGAATGCCCTCGGCACTGGTCACGCGCAGCAGCACCGCGGGCCGTTGGCGCATGATGCCGAACGAGGTCTGCACCGGTGGATCGGCCGGCGCGCGAAATAGGAAAACATCGAGCTCCCGGACCGAGAATGTGGATTGAATTCGAGAAATCATGACCATCTTGCCTTTTCAGAAAAATGAAACGCGACCCGACGGGCACGCTGCGATGAAGGGCTCGATTCGCCCCTCCGTCCGCAGCGGCACCGCGCCCAAATACGGCGTCGTCGCCGACACGCTGCGCCAGCGCATACGCCGCGGCACATGGCCTCCGGGCACCCGCGTCCCTTCCCTGCATTTACTGGCGGAAGAGTTCGGCGTGGCTCGCCTCACTGCGCGACAGGCCGTGCAGGTGCTTGTGCAGGAGGGGCTTCTGTCCGCACGGCAGGGGCAGGGCACCTTCGTGACCGACCTGCAGCCGTCGATCAAGAACATCAAGGTGCAGACGACCCTGCAGGCGCTCAGCGCGATGTACGTGGAGACGCCACCGGACATCCGCACCATCACCGAAACCGTTGGCCCTCTGCCGCCACACAAGGCGCAAGATGACACGCCGTACGTCCGCTTGCGGCGGGTCCACTCGGACAACAATGTGGCGTACTGCGTCATCACCGTTCACATCGACGCGGCGGTGTTTGCACGGGCGCCCAAGCGCTTTCGAAAGCAAGCGGCGATCCCGGTGCTGCTGTCACTCGACGGCATCAGCATTGCCCGAGCGCATCAGACGCTCACCGTGGGCACCGCCGACGCCGAGGTCGCTGCTTTGCTGGCGATACCCGTCAACGCCCCGGTCGCGTTCGTCGAACGAACCTTCGAGAATTCCGGCGGACACATCGTTTACTTCGCTGAGGTGATCTACCGGGGCGAGGCGGTTCGACTCGACATCGAGCTGACTGTCTGAGACGACCGACTACTGTTCGATTTTTGCGGCCTGCACGACCTTGCGGAACTTCTCGCGCTCGGATTTCACGAAGCTTTCGAATTCCGCCGTCGGCATGCCGCTCGGATCGGCACCCTGTTTGCTGAGGGTGTCACGCACTTCAGGCATGGCCAGCACCTCCGAGATGTCGCGCTGGATCTGCTGGACGACTGCATCGGGTGTCTTTGCCGGCACAAACACACCGAACCACTGGATCAGCTCGAACTTTTCGAGGCCCGGCGTCTGCGCGATGGGCGGGATCTGCGGCGCAGCAGCGGCCGCAGCCTTGGACGACACGCCCAGCGCGCGCAGCTTGCCGGCCCGGACCTGCTGCAACGCGGTCGGCAGGCCGGCGAAGCCAATCTCCACCTGGCCGCCCATCAGGTCAGTCATGGCCTGCGCAACACCCCTAAAGGGCACGTGCAGCAGAGACACGCCCGCGAGCTGCTCTACCAGAACGCCGGCGAGATGCTGGGGTGTGCCTGGCCCGGAGGAGGCGTAGCTAACCATCCCCGGATTCTGGCGCGCGTAGTTGAGCAGCCCTGCCATGTCCTTGTAGCGCTTTGATGGCTCCGTGACCAGCGCAAACGGCAGTTTCACCAGGAGGGTGACTGGCTTCAGATCGCGCTCGGGATCGTAGGCCATCTTCTTCATGAAGTGCTGGTTGATGACCACCTCGGCTGTCGCCGACATAAGGATGGTGGTCCCATCCGGTATGGCCTTGGCCACCACATTGGCGCCGATGGTGCCGCTGGCGCCGGCGCGGTTGTCCACCAACACCGGCTGCTTCCAGCGATCTGCCAACTTTTGCGATACCAGGCGAGCGACCGGATCTACGCCGCCGCCCGCCACGTACGGAACGATCACAGTCACCGGCTTTGCAGGCCAGGACTGCGCAAAAACTGGTGCGCTTGCCGCGGCCATCAGAACCAAAGATGCGGCTATTCCAAAAATGTTCATGGGGCTTGTCTCCTTTTGTGCATTGGTAATAGCCACTAGGTGTTGCGGCTGTGCTTTCAAACTGCCGCCAATGCCTCGGCGACCCGCTCGGCAATGTTCATGGCGACACGCAGATTGGATTCCTTGGTCAGCCCCGCCACATGCGGAGTGAGGATGAGGTTGGGGCAGCCGCGCCACGGGTTGTCTGCCCCGACGGGCTCGCAGTCGAATACATCGATCGCCGCACCCCCCAAGTGACCAGCACGCAGGGCATTGGCCAGCGCTCTTTCATCGACAATGCCGCCACGCGCCGTATTAATGAGGATGGCGCCGCGCTTCATGCGCGCAAGTTCGGCCGCATCCAGCATGCCTCTCGTGTGCTCGGTAAGCGGCACGTGCAGAGTGACGGCATCGGCCGTCTCCAGCAATTCCTCCAAGCTACTGGCAGGCCTGCACGGCATGCCAGCAACGGCGGCAATGGCAGGTGTACCCCGCTCGAAATAAACGATCTGCATCCCCGCGGCCATTGCCAGTTGCGCGGTGCGCTGGCCGATGGAGCCGAATCCGATCACCCCCAGCGTCTTGCCCGCGATCTCCGTGCCATTGATGAATGCCTGCCGCGGCCAAAGGCCATCCGCCACTGCAGCCGACGTTTGATAGATTCCTCGCAACAACAGCATGGTGCTGCACAGCACGTATTCGGCCACCGACCGCGCGTTCGCGCCGGCAGCGGGGATGACGGAAATGCCGCGGGCCTCGCACGCGGCGACATCGATATTGTCCAGACCCACGCCAAGGCGCCCCACGACGCGTAAGGCGGGGAACGCAGTCAGCAGCTCCGGATTCACCTGCGTGCGATTGCGCACGATCAACGCGTCGGCATCGCGTGTCTCGGTCAGCAACCGGGGCAGGTCATCTACCAGCTCGGGCGCGTAGAACACATCGTGGCACTCACGCAGTAGATCGACCGCCGGCTTGTCCATCCATTCGGTAACAACGATCCGCGGGGAGCTTGCAGGCATCATAATGTCCATAGGTATGTATCTATGTACCTATTGTAGAGCTGATCGTCGCTCTCCGGATGTATCCATGCCTAGGCTCTTTGCAAGTTTCCTTTAATTGACCAAACAACCCATCCAAGGAACCCATTCATGTCCGATCGACCCACATTGAGAATCGCACTCGTGACCGGAGCCGGCAGCGGCATCGGACGCGCAGTTGCCCAAGGCCTGCTGCAGGATGGCTTGCGGGTGGCGGCGACCCTGAGCAGCAACGACGGCGACGTCGTGCGGCAGTGGGCGCTGAAGGGCAAGGGCCTGATCATGCGCTCGGAATGGGACATCGCCGAGAGCCTGGCCTCTGGGCATCTGGTTCGGGTACTGGAGGACTGGAGCCTGCCGGCCGCCGACGTGGTGGCGCTGGTGGCGCAGCGTCTTGGCATGTCCGCCAGGGTGAAGCTCTTCCTGTCGTTCCTGCAGGAGCGCTTCAAGCCTGCACCACCATGGCGGCCACGGAAGTGAGTGTGCCGCGGGCAAGTAAGCTCGGGGCCCATGAAGCAGCAGGGCACCAAGAAGAAGTCCGGCAAGAGCGGCGCACGTTCCGCCGGAACAGCCGCGGCGCCGGCCCCCAAGACATTCGCCGTGCTGGCGCGCATCGAGTCCGTATGGCCTTCGCTCGGTCCGGTGGGCCAGCGCATTGCCGCCTTCATCGTCCAGAGCCCGCAGGAAGTGGTCCACATGTCGGTGAGCGAAGTGGCGGAGCGCACCGGATGCAGCGAGGGCAGCATCGTCGGCTTTTGCAAGAACCTCGGCGCCACCGGCTTCCAGCAGATCAAGATCGCGCTGGCCCAGGAAACCGTGCAGCCGGTGCAGTTCATCCACGAAGACCTGGAGCCGAGCGACAACGTCGACCTTGCCATCCGCAAGATCTTCCAGAGCAACGTCCAGACCCTGCACGACACCCAGGCAGCGCTGGACGTCCGCGCCATGCAAAAGGCGGTCGACCTGCTCAGGAAGGCTCGGCGCATCGAAATCTATGGCATCGGAAGCGCGGCCACCATTGCCGAGGATGCCCACTACCGCATGCTGCGCATCGGGCTCGATGTCAAGGTGGCGGTCGATTCGCACGTGCAAGCCATCAGCGCCTCGCTCACCGGACCCGGCGTGGCCACGCTCACCATCTCGCACTCGGGCAGCACGCACGAGACCGTGACCGCCACGCGCCTGGCGAAGGAGGCGGGGGCGTCCACCATCTGCATCACCAATTTCGGCAAGTCGCCGATCCAGGCCTTCTGCGACGTGCTGCTGTTCACGATGGCGCGCGAGACCAGCTTTCGCACCGAGGCGATGACGAGCCGACTGGCGCAGCTCGCGATCATCGACGTGCTGATCGCCTGCCTCGCGCTCAGCGACTACGAGAAGTCGGTAAAGACACTGCGGCAGACCTTCGACGTGCTGTCGCTCAAGCGGTACTGAGGCGGCGCGTCCGTGCGCAGCAGCGCGGCCAGCGTTTTCGCCTCGGCCTGAGGCGCGTTTCCCACGAGCATGCAGCGCATGCCCAGCTGCAGTGCGCCGAGCGCGTCGGTCGAGGGGTTGTCGCCGATCACGATCGTGCTGGCCGCCTGCGCGCCCAGCCGGCGCAGGCCTTCCTCGAGCAGCAGCGGCCCGGGCTTGCCGATGATCCGCCAGGGCGCAACGCCGCTCGCGGACACCAGGGCCGCCATCAGCGCCCCGGTTTCCGGCACCACCGTGCCCCCGGGACCGGGATGGTTGTCGTCGCTGTTGGTCACCAGCAGCCGTGCGCCGCCGCGCAGTTGATTGGCCATCGTGCCGAGGCGCGCACGATTGAAATGCGGATCGAGCGCCAGCACCACGAAGTCGGCTTGCGCCTTCACCAGTTCGCATCCGATCGAGAACGCATGGCGCTGCAGCACGGGACTGGCGGCCAGCAGCATGCGCGCATGCGGATGGTCACGGCGCATGTAGTCGATGGTCTGCTCGCCGGCCAGCACGATGTGCTCGGGCTCGACCTTCAGCCCCATGCGGGCGAGTCGCCGGGCCATGCCACGCGCGGTGTGCGTCGAGTTGTTCGAGACGATCACGTAGCGGTCGCGAAACCGCGTCAGCAGTTCGGCCGCGCCTTCGAGCGGCTCGTCTTCGCGGATCAGCGTGCCGTCAAGATCGACGATGAGGTGACGGGCTCGCGCGAGTGAGGCGCCAGCGGATGGGATGGCGCCGTTGCCATTGGACGTGGTTGCAATGCTCATGGTGTTGTGGGTTGCGCTCGCACCGGCCATCCGGTGATGGCCGAGGATTGTATTGAATATTTCTCAGTGTAGATGTCTATTGAAATGAGCTGCATTCATTCTCCTGTCATCTGCGTCTCCTAACCTCGTCGGGGTCGGGCCGGTCGATACGCCGGCCACAGCACCGTAACGAGGAACACCCCCATGAAGAAGCTTCTGACATTCGCCGCCACGCTCACGCTGGCGGCAACTGCCTTGACTTCGGCCGCCGCCCAGGGCGTGGCCGACGGCACCAAGGGACACCCGCTGCGCGTGCTCTTGATCCCGGCGGACGGCGGCACCGAATCGGGCACCAAGGCCGACTACGCGCCCGTCTTCAACGCGATCTCGCGCACCACGGGCCTGCAGTTCGATTTGAAGGTCGGCCAGTCGTACGGCGCCGTCGTCGAAGGCATGTGCCATCAACTTGCGGATATCGCGTTCTTCGGGCCTGTCTCCTACGTGCAGGCGCACAAGCGCGGCTGCGCGCAGTTGCTGGCGGTGGGCGTGGAGAAAGGCGAATCCGTCTACTACGCAGGCATGTTCGCCAAGGCCGATACGCCGATGGCTTCGGTCAAGGACGTCAAGGGCAGGCGCATGGCCTTCGGCGACGTCAACTCGGCATCGAGCTTTACTTTCAGGTTGCCATGCTGATGGATGCGGGCCTCGATCCCATACGCGATCTCTCGGCGATCCGGATGACGGGCAGCCATGCCAACAGCCTGGCCGCGTTGGCGCAGGGCCAGGTCGACGTCGCCTCGCTCTCTTTCGACTCGTACGAGAAGGCCGTCGAACAGGGCGCCATCGATCCGAAGAAGGTCAAGGTGGTTGCCAAGAGCATCGCTATTCCCTACCCGCCGCTGGCACTCAACTCCAAGCTGCCCGAAGGGCTCAAGACACGGCTCAAGACGGCCTTCTCTACCGTCCACAAGGCGCCCGGCGTGACGCCCGACATGATCCGCGGCTACGGCGGCAAGAAGATCGATGCCTTCGACACGAAGTTCTCCGAGGACGAGTTCAACGTCGCGGCCGAGAAGCTGGCATTGCTCACCGACGAGCTCAAGGGCCAGATCCTGAAGAAGGCGGCCGAGCGTTGAATACCTCCGAACCGCACGACACGGCCCGCCCGCCCATGCTGCGCTTCGACTCCGTCGGCATGAGGTATGCGGATGGCACCGTGGCACTCAAGAGCGTGTCGCTGAACATCCCGCACGGCGAGTTTTGCGTGGTGCTCGGGGCCTCGGGGGCGGGCAAGTCCACGCTGCTGCGAATGGCCAACGGGCTCGCGAAGCCAACCAGCGGCACGGTGCAGGTAGCCGGTGTTCACATCGAGGCCCGGTCGCTGGCGGAGATTCGCCCGCGCATCGGAATGATCCACCAGCAGTTCAACCTGGTGCTGCGGTCCACCGTGGCTGTCAACGTGCTCAGCGGCACGCTGCCGGCGCTGCCGGGGTGGCGCGCGATGCTGGGCCTGTTCCCGCAACCCGCGCGGCGCAAGGCCTGCGAACTGGTCGATGCAGTCGGGCTGCAGGAACAGCACCTGAGTCGCCGCGCCAGCGAACTTTCGGGCGGCCAACAGCAGCGCGTCGGCATCGCACGCGCCTTCATGCTCGACCCGCCGCTGGTGCTGGCCGATGAGCCCGTGGCGAGCCTGGACCCCCAGGCCAGTGTGGAAGTGCTGGCGCTGCTCAGGCGCCAGGCGCGCGAGCGCGGCACTACCGTGCTGTGCAGTCTCCACCAGGTGGACCTGGCACGCGCATTCGCCGACCGCATCGTCGCCCTGCGCGACGGTTGCGTCGTATTCGACGGTCCGCCGGACGCGTTCGACGTCTCGGCCTCGCGCGCGATCTACGGCAGGGGCGCCATGCGCCCGGTGGCCGCGCTCCCCGAACTGCATTCCGAGCCAGAGCTGGCGCTGAGAACAGCATGATGGAACAGACCCTGAACCCGACCCTCGGGAGCGCAGAGCGGCGGCCCGCATCCGCATGGGAGATGGAACGCCCCTTCGGAACGCGCACGGTGATCGCCATCGTGCTGGCGTTCATTCTGTGCCTGGTGACGGGCCACCGTGTGGAGATGGACCGCATGCTGGCGCTCAGTGGCGAAGGCATGCTTGCTGCAGTCGGCCTGCGCGAGAGCTCGCAGGTATCGGCCGGCATGGCGCAGATAGCGAACTCGCTGTTTCCTGTCCAGATCTCCGAGCGTACCGAGGTGGCGCGCATCGACAACTTCGATCGAAATCATCTGCCCTGGCTGGCCCATGTGGAGGAACAGGAGACCCGCACGCGTCGCCTCAACCCAGGAACGCTGCAGATGGAGGAAACAGTCGAGCACCGCGAGGTTTTGGTCGAACCGCTGGGCTACCTGTGGCACGTGTCCAGCAAGATGCTCGAAACGCTGGAGATCGCGCTGTGGGCGACGCTGCTGGCGGTGCTGTTCAGCCTTCCCCTCGCATGGTTCAGTGCACGCAACTACACGCTGAATCGGCTCAGCTATGGGCTCGCGCGTGGCCTGGTGAGCATGCTGCGCGCCGTGCCCGAGTTGGTGACCGCGCTCTTCCTCGTGCTGGCATATGGCTTCGGACCGATCGCCGGTGTGCTCGCGCTTGCACTGCACTCGGCCGGCTTTCTCGGCAAGTTCTACGCCGAGGACGTCGAGACCGCCGACGACAAGCCGCAGGAAGCCCTGCGCGCCATCGGCGCCGGCAAGCTCAAGGTGATGCGCTTCGCGGTGCTGCCGCAGCTGATGCCGCAGTTCATCGGCTACACGCTGTACGTGCTCGATCGCAACGTGCGCATGGCCACCGTGGTCGGCCTGGTGGGCGCCGGCGGCATCGGCCAGGAGCTCAAGGGGCGCTACGACATGTACAACTATTCGCACGTCGGAACGATCCTGATCGCGATCTTCCTGACTGTCTTCCTTCTCGACCAGATCGCAGCGCGCATGCGCCGCCGCTTCGCCTGAGGCGGATCCACGCCCCGGACCTCTGCACACCCTCCCCTTTTTCATGGACATCTCTCAACCAAGGAATCCCGCAATGGAACCTGTCTTCCCCACCCGCGGCGTCTGCGCCGCCGCTCTTCTACTGAGCCTCGCCGCGTGCGGCGGCGGTGGCTCCGGCTCCGATGCCGGCGCATTGGGTGCGACGGCACCCGGCAGCGGCCAGGCGCCGGCCGCGCAGAAGCCCAACGGCGCGACGGCCGATGGCTCGACCGCGGACAACGCCTCCTCGCCATCCGTGACCTGGGCGCCCTGATCCGCCCCCTCCTCGTCCCTTCCATCTTCGAATTGCCACCATGACCACGAACAATCCCCAACGACGCGACTTCCTTCGCAAGACCGCCGGCTCCCTGGGCGCCGCGACCGCCCTCACCATGCTGCCGCCCTCCATCCAGCGCGCACTCGCGGTCCAGGCGGACGTAAGGAAGCGCACCATCGAGGACGTCCAGCACATCGTCATCCTGATGCAGGAGAACCGCAGCTTCGACCACTACTTCGGCACCATGCGCGGCGTGCGCGGCTTCGGCGACCGCTTCCCGATTCCGCTGGCGAGCGGCAAGTCGGTGTATTTCCAACCCAACCCCAGCGGCGGCGCGGAGATCCAGCCCTTTCGCCGCGATTCCAGGACCGGCAGGGCGCTGATCGGATCCGGCACGCCGCACAATTTTCCCGATCAGCAGGCGGCGTGGAACCAGGGAAAGATGGATCGCTGGATCCAGTTCAAGAACCAGGCGACGATGGGCTACTACCTGCGCGACGACATTCCGTTCCAGTTCGCGCTGGCCGATGCCTTCACGATCTGCGACGGCTATCACTGTTCCGTCCTCACCGGCACCGACCCGAATCGCATCATCTTCTGGTCGGGCTCCAACTTCAACCCGGAACTGCGCAAGCAGGGCATCAACAGCACGCACGCTGATTCCGAGCCCGTCAACTCGCGCTGCTGGCCCAGCCCGTCCAGATGGGTCGCGGACAGGGCGCAGCAGGCAGACGGGTCGGGTCAGATCGATCCCGCAACGGGTACCTACAACTACAAGTACGTCAACAACGCCTTCAAATGGGCCACGTTGCCGGATGTCCTGCAGAAGGCGGGCATCAGCTGGCACATCTACCAGAACATGAACAACAACTGGACGGGCGCCATGCACGGCTGCCTGGCCTTCCAGAGTTTCCGCACTGCACAGCCGGGTTCGCCGATCTATGAGCACGGCCTGACGGGCGGCCCCGCGACGGCTGACGGCGCTGTCAATTTCCTCGCCCAGCTCAAGCAGGACGTGATGAACGACACCCTGCCGCAGGTTTCGTGGGTGCTGCCCACGCAGGCCCTGGCCGAGCATCCCGGCAGCAGCGAAGGCACTGCCGGCGCCGCCGACTTCATCTCGGACGTGCTGGACGCGCTGACGTCCAATCCGAAGGTCTGGAGCAAGACGGCCCTTTTCGTGACCTTCGACGAGAACGACGGCTTCTTCGACCATCTGCCGATGCCGGCGGTGCCGTCGTATGACGTCAATGGCAACCTGATGGGCAAGTCCACCGTGGCGTTGGACGGCGAGTATTTCGACGCCTCCGTGGGCAACTACCTGAACGTCAATGACACCACCAGCGGCAAGATTCGCCCGTGGGGCCTGAGTTCGCGCGTGCCGATGTACGTGGTGTCGCCGTGGAGCAAGGGCGGCTGGGTCGATTCGCAGGTGTTCGACCACACCTCCGTGGGCATGTTCCTGGAGAAGCGTTTCGGCATCACGGTGGACGCCATCAGCCCGTGGCACCGCGCAGTCTGCGGCGACCTCACCTCCTGCTTCGACTTCGTCAGCCCGAACGACCCGGTCTTCCCCAAACTGCCCGACACGAGCAACTTCCCCGCGATCAATGCGGCGCAGAGGCTGCTGCCCACGGCCCCCGTGACGACTGCGCCCGCCACGCCGCAGCCGCTGTTCCAGGAGACCGGCGTGCGCCCGTCGCGTGCACTCCCCTACGAGCTGCACACCAGCGCGCGGGTGGAGTCGCGCGGCATGCTCTCGCTGGTGTTCGCCAACAGCGGCAAGCAGGGCGCCGTCTTCCACGTCTACGACAAGCTGCACCTGGACCGCATTCCGCGCCGCTACACCGTGGAGGCCGGCAAGACACTGACCGACAGCTGGAACACCGGCGCCTCCGACAGCGGCAAGTACGAGCTCTGGGTCTACGGCCCCAACGGCTTCGTGCGCACCTTCAAGGGCGATGCGCTGTTCCACGACACTGCGGCTTTCAAGCCCGAAGTCCAGATCGGCTACCAGGCCCCCAGCGGCCATCTCTACCTGAGGGTGCACAACAGCGGCAGGGAAGCCGGCCGCGTCACGATCACGGCCAACGCCTACAGCAAGCATGGCCCGTGGACGATGGACATCAAGCCCGGCGAGGCCGAGACGCAGCAATGGAACCTTCAGACGAGCGGCGACTGGTACGACTTCACCGTCAGCGCCGAGAACTTCGAGCGCCGCTTCGCCGGCCGGGTGGAAAGCGGCAGGCCGGGCGTCAGCGATCCGGCCATGGCGCTGCATCTGCAGGGCTGACGCCGAGGGCGCCCAGGGAGGGCGGCTGTCGCTTGTCGCGCGCCCATGGGATTGCATAGGTCCAGACAAAGCAAAATGGCTTGCGAGAAGAGATTCTCGCAAGCCATTGCCTTGTTTGCCACCTTATGAGTCGAAGCGCATGGCGCCTCGCTCATGGTTCATGCAGTCATCGGGTTGCGGTGCCAATCGCGGCCGCCGCGCTGCGCCTTACGGGACGACGTTCCATCGTGAACTGCGGCGGAACCACGGTAGCCTGGAAAACCCGAATATTTCGCGAGCAATGAGGTACCTCAGAACTCGGTCCACTCGCCCGCCGCTTGGCCGGCCACGGCGAGGCGAGGTGAGGCGGGGCTCTTTTCTCGAGGGTTCGCCAGGGGGCTTGGGCGTGGCTTCGGTGCCGCCCCACGCGCGCCGGCCCCGGCGGCGTGCAATGGCTTGATGCGCCCCAAACTCAGTGCAGCGTTGTCCAGCTTGAACACGCCCACCGCTTCGACCAAGCTGCCGGCCTGCTCCTGCATCGACTGCGCCGCAGCCGCCGCCTCTTCCACCAGCGCCGCGTTTTGCTGCGTCACCTGGTCCATCTGCGTGATTGCCTGGTTGATCTGCTCGATCCCCGAGGTCTGCTCCTGGCTCGCCGCCGTGATCTCGCCCATGATGTCGGTCACCCGGCGCACGCTGCCCACGATTTCATCCATCGTTCGGCCGGCTTCACCCACCAGTGCGGTGCCCGCAGCCACGCTGCCGACGGATTCATCGATGAGCCCCTTGATCTCCTTGGCCGCAGCCGCGGAGCGTTGCGCAAGGTTGCGCACCTCGGACGCTCTCGTTGCTCAGAATGAGCGCCGTGCGGTAGGCTCCGCGCCCCGCCGCCTTGGCGTCTTCCACGAGTTTCTTGCGCCAGCGCATCCGCTCGGCGGGCGAATGAACGGGTGGCTCATGAAGCAGCGAGCGGCTGACGTCGAGCAGTTGACGCGACGAGACCAGGCAAAGTGGATGGCGGCCCGTTCGGGCTGAGCCTGATAGGCTTCCCTTTCATGGCGCAGCGCATCTTCCTGATCGACAGGCGACAGAGCATGCCGCCGTCGGCGATGTACGCTCTGGCCTTCTCCAAGGCTAAGGAGGCTGCCCTGAGCAAGGCTTTCTCGGTGCTGGCCCTGTCCAATTGTCGTCGTTTCAAGATTTTTCCCTTTTCAAGTTGGCTTCGCTAGGTGAGTCGTTCGATCGGATTGCAGAGAGAGGGCTGAGCGAATGAGCTTCCCTTCTGCAAAGACCCGAAGCGCATACCTGTGTTCACCTCCCTCCACTCCACCTCCGCCAAGCTTGCCCGGACAGCACCGGCAGCTCTCGTGACCGAGCCACGCTCCTGATCAACAGCTGCCCCAGCACCGCCACGGCGATATTGAGTGCAAGCGCGATGAGGCCTGTGTAGAGCGTGTAGCTGCTCCCGCCAAGCACGAAGGTATGCACCGGCTTGATGCCGTCAGCCAAGGCAAGCCAGCTGCCGCCGGCGATGCCGGTGGCCCAGCCCGCGAGCAGCGCGGGCGCGCGAAACCAGCCGGCGAAGAGGCCGAACACCACCGCTGGAAAGGTTTGCAGGATCCAGACGCCCCCGAGCAGCTGCAGGTCGAGCGCAAACTGCGTCGGCAGGAAGAGGATGAACACCAGCGCGCCGACCTTGACGACGAGCGACACGATCTTCGCGACCTTGGCTTCGCCGGCCGGCGAGATGTCGGGCCGCACATAGGCCTTCCAGAAGTTGCGCGTGAACAGGTTGGCGGCGCCGATCGACATCACCGCGGCCGGCACCAGTGCGCCGATGGCGATGGCGGCGAAGGCGAAGCCGCTGAACCACGGCGGGAACAGCGCGTTGAAGAGCGCGGGCACCACGTCGTTGTTGCTCTTGACCGTGAGATGGGCGGCATGCGCCATATAGCCCAGCAGAGCGATCAGGCCCAGTAGCACCGTGTAGGCCGGCAGGAAGACGGCGTTCTTGCGGATCGTGTTGGCGCTCTTGGCCGCGAAGATGCCCGTCAGCGTGTGCGGGTACATGAAGGCGGCCATGGCCGACCCGAGCGCCAGGCTCGCAAAGGGCAGCATCTGGCCGGGCTTCAGCGTGAGGCCGGTCGCTCCGCCCTTGGCCGTGAAGGCCTCGCCGGCGGCGCGAAACACGCTGCCGTAGCCGCCCAGCTTCATGGGTACCAGCACCACCGCCACCAGCACCACGATGTAGATCATCAGGTCCTTGACGAAGGCAATCAGCGCCGGCGCCCGCAGCCCGGCCGAATAGGTGTAGAGCGCGAGGATGGCGAAGGCGGCCGCCAGCGGCAGCTCGCCCGTCAGCCCCAGCGCCTTGATGACCACTTCCATGCCGACGAGCTGCAGCGCGATGTACGGCATGGTGGCCACGACGCCCGTCACGGCAATCGCGAGTTCGAGGGCGCGTGATCCGTAGCGGCCGTAGACCACGTCGGCCGCCGTCACATGGCCGGCGCGCTGTGCGGCGCGCCAGAGCCTGGGCATGATGATGAAGACGATGGGGTAGACAAGGATCGTGTAGGGCAAAGCGAAGAAGCCATAGGCGCCCACCGCGTAGACCAGCGCCGGAACGGCGATGACGGTGTACGCCGTGTAGAAGTCGCCGCCCACCAGGAACCAGGTGATCCAGGTGCCGAAGTTCCGGCCGCCGAGGCCCCATTCGTCGAGGTGCGCGCCCTTGGCCTCCCCACCGGTCTGCCAGCGCGAGGCGGCGAAACCCATCACCGTGACCAGCAGGAAGAAGAAGACGAAGACGGCCAGCGCGGTCCAATGAATCTGTCCTTCCATCATGCTTCTCCGCTCTCGTACTCGTGCCGATACACGATCCAGATCAGCAGTGCCGTGAGCGGTACCCACAGCAGCTGGTACCAATAGAAGAAAGGAAAGCCGAACAGCGCAGGCAATTCGCTGTTGTAGAACGGCAGCCACAAGAGCCCGATGAAGGGCAGCAAGAGCAGGACTCGCATGCGTGTTGTTCCTCTGTAGTGATTCGTTATGGGTGCGGAAGCGTTTGGGGCGAAGCGCACACCCTCCACGGCCGAAGCCATGGAGGGTGCGCGGCGGCAGTCATGCAGTCATGGGTTACCGATGCCCATCGCCGCCGCGGCACTGCGCGTTTGAGGACGATCGCCCGTGTACTGCGGCGGAATGACGCTGCCTGGGAAGGCTTCGCGGCGCAGGTTCTGATTCGGCGCATGCGCGGCGGCGACGGCTTCGGCCTGCACCTTGGCGCGGTCGGTCGAGGCGGTTACTACCGAGGGCTCGACGGCCGAAGCGCCCTCGGCATACGGGTTCGGGCTGTGTGCGGCGGCGACGGCCTCTGCCTGCACGTCGGCACGGCTGCTGGCCGTGGTCAGCGGATGCACGCCTTCATAGGTCTCGGCGCGGGCGCCGGCGGCAGCGAGAAGGAAAAAGCCGATCGTGGGGATGAGTTTCAAGGTCTTCATTGAACGTCTTTCACAAGTTGTGAGTGAATGCGGAAACGGGGGAGAAGACAGCGATCTCATCCGATGCCTCGTGCGAATGGCTTCGCTTGAGCGGACGATTCCCCGGCGGCCGCGGATGCTTGTTGTCGCACGCGCTGCGAGAGCGCCAGAACCGAGAAAGTCAGACCGCGGCGTCGCGCCGGATCACCCGCAGGAGATCGTCGATGCCGTCCTGGAGAAAGCCCAGCGTGGCCTCGTCGACGAGCCTGCCGTCCACGATCTTCTGGTGGGCCGAGCCGATGACCGTCTGCGGCCGGTGCACCAGCTTCGCCGCGATGGCGGTCAGCACCTCGGTCAACTGGGCCTGCGCGCGGACGCCGCCGGTGAACGCGGTGGACGAGGTCAGCGTCAGCACGGGTTTGCCGCTCAGTGTCGACTGACCGAAGGGGCGCGATGCCCAGTCGAGCGCGTTCTTGAGCACGCCGGAGATGCTGTGGTTGTATTCGGGCGATGCGATCACCAGCCCGTCCGCCGCGCCGATGGCGGCACGCAGGCGGGCTACCGCCTCCGGCGGGGTGGTGGTATCTGCATCCTGGTCGTAGGGCGGCAGGTCGTACAGCGGCAGAATCTGCAGGCTCGCGCGCTCTTCGACGGAGGCCCCGAGGCTCGCGAGGATGGCGGTATTGAAGGAGCCCTTTCGCAGGCTGCCGGAGATGCCGAGAAGGCGGGGCTTGAGAGAGTTGTCGCTCATGAAGCTTTGGCGTTGAGGGATGCGCATGTCGCGCTTTCATTCATTTGCTGCGGGATCGCATCGCTTGCGCGGCTAGCAGGACACCCACCGCGATCCACGGCAGCCCGCCCGCGAGCCATCCATATGAAGCCGGCAGCAGCAGCCCGATCAGGTCATCGATCCAGCAGCCGTAGCTGCACAGCTTCCGGCCGGAGGCAGTGAAGCTCAGGCCCACGAGGAAAGCAGCCGCGGCAACGACGAGTTGAGCCTTCATGGCCGGTTCACTGGCCTGTCCAGCCCCGCCTCGGCGAGTGCGCACAGTGCGATGGCCGACCAGTCGTGGCCATCGCCCGCACCGTGCGAGCGTGCCGCGAGGAAGCGGTCGCGCACCAGGCTCGCCAACGGCATTGGCACCCCGAGCGCTTCGGCGGCGGCCAGCATCAGGCGGTTGTCCTTCTGCCCGAGCGGCAGCGAGAAACCGGCGGGTTCGAAGCGCTGCGACGCGATCAGGGGGCCGTAGATCTTGTAGGGAGCCGCGTTGAAATTCGCGCTGGTCAGCAGATCGACCAGATGCATCGGATCGATGCCCGCCCTGCCCGCCACCGAGCAGGCCTCGCCCAGTGTCTCGATCACGACCGAGAGCATGAAGTTGCCGATCAGCTTCACCAGGTTGGCCTGCGACGGGTCCGCGCCCACGATGCCGACCGACTGGCCGAGCTGTTCCAGCAGGGGCACGGCGACCTTCAGGTCCTCGTCCGAGCCTGCCACCATGATGAAGAGCCTGCGCGCGGCGGCCGCGTCCGGCCTGCCGAACACGGGCGCGGAGACGAAGCCGATGCCTGCATCGCGATGCCTCGACGTGAGTTCTCGCGCGGCCGCCACGCTGATGGTGCTCATCGAAATGTGCAATGAGCCCGGCTTCAGCCCGGCGAGCAGGCCGGCCTCGCCGAAGCTGACCGCGTTCACGGCGGCATCGTCGGCCACCATCGTGAAGACGACGTCGGCCGCATGCGCGGCCTGCGCGGGGCTCACCGCGACGCCGGCGCCCGCGTCGCGCAACGGCTGCGCGGCTGCGGGACTGCGGTTGAAGACATGAAGCGCGTGGCCGGAATCGATCAGGTTGCGCGCGATGGCGGAGCCCATCGATCCGAGGCCGACAAAGCCGATCTGGGTGGCCATGCGATCAGTCCTTCCGCGTCGGCGGCGCCATGAACTCGGGTCCGACAGGGTCGGTGATGTGCCGCGCCAGCAGCGCATCGATGTCGCGCAGGTCGCCGTCGCTCAGCTTCCAGCCGAAGGCTGCATCGACGCCGGCGAGCTGGTCCGGCCGGCGCGCGCCCCAGAGCGCGATCGTCGGACCCTGATCGAGGATCCAGCGTATCGCCAGCGCCAGCACCGACTTGTCGTGGCGCTCGTGCGCGAAGCGCTCCAGCGCATCGACGGCCGCCAGGTACTGGCTGAAGCGCGGCTGCTGGAACTTGGGGTCGGTGCTGCGAAGGTCGTCGCCCGGAAAGACGGTGTCCGCACGCATGCGGCCCGACAGCAGGCCGCGGCACAAGGCGCCGTACGCGAGGACCGTCAGCCCGTGCTGCCTGGCATAAGGCAGCACGTCGTTCTCGATGCTTCGCTCGAACAGGTTGTAGGGCGGCTGTACCGTGGCCAGCAGCGTCTTGCGGCTGAAGCTCTCCATCTGCGACGGCGAATAGTTGCTCACGCCGATGGCGAGGATCTTTCCCTCGCGCCGGAGCCTCTCCAGCTGCGCGGCGGTCTCGTCGTGCGGCACGAGCGGGTCCGGCCAGTGGACCTGGTAGATATCGATGCGGTCCGTGCGCAGCCGGCGCAGCGACTGCTCGACCTCGGTGCGGATGCGTGCCGCCGTCGCGTTGCGCCGCACCGACCCGTTCGGCCAGTCCAGGCCCGCCTTGGTGGTGATCACGGTCTTGTCGCGCAGACCGCCCGCCAAGGCCTCGCCGACGATTTCTTCCGAGTGACCGAAGCCGTAGACCGGCGCGGTGTCGATGAGGTTGATGCCCGAGTCGACGGCAGCGCGGATGGTCGCGATGGACTGCGCGTCGTCCGTGCCGCCCCACATCCAGCCGCCGATCGCCCAGGTGCCGAGGCCCACGCGCGAGACAGGTTTCGCGATGCCTTCGATATGAAGTGTTTCCATGTGATCGTCATGCGTTGAAGGAACGCTTTGAATCTAGTCAAAAGGACGATGAATGGATTTCAACGGTCCATTAAACTGGGCACAACGATGCCCGCCTTTACCCGCTCCGAACTGGCCGATCTGAATGTGTTCATGGCAGTCGCGCGACGGCAAAGCTTTCGCCAGGCTGCCATCGAACTCGGCCTCACCACTTCCGCACTGAGCCACTCGATCAAGAACCTCGAGACGCGGCTGGGCGTGAAGCTGCTCAATCGCACCAGCCGCTCGGTGGTGCCGACGGTGGCCGGTAGCGCGCTCGCCGACAAGCTGGAACGCGGCTTCCAGGCGATCGGCGATGCATTGGCCGAACTGGATGTATATCGCGGCGTGCCCGCGGGGCGGCTTCGCATCAATGTGCCGCGCGACGCCTCCCGACTCCTGCTCGGGCCGATACTGCCCGAATTCTTCGCAGCCTATCCGGACGTCCAGCTCGAGATCACCGTCGAGGACCGCCTGGTCGACATCGTGGGCGACGGCTACGACGCCGGCATCCGCTACGGCGGCACCGTACCGCAGGACATGGTGGCGGTGCCACTGACGCGGCCCTTGCGCTGGGTGGTCGTCGGCTCGCCGGAGTATCTCGCGCGTCACGGCCGCCCTTCGCAGCCCATGGACCTGATGCACCATACATGCGTGCGCATGCGCATCGGCGACAACTCGATCTACAAGTGGGAACTCGGCAGCGGCGACGAAGCTTGCGAGATCGATGTTCCCGGCCCCGTGAGCGCCAACGAGACCGAGACCTCGGTGCAGGCCGCGATCGACGGCGTCGGCCTAGCCTATTGCCTGGAGCGGCGCGTGAGCGAGGAAGTCAAGGCAGGGAAACTGGAGGTCGTGCTGGCGGAGTGGACCGCCATCGGGCCACCGTTCTTCGTCTACTACCCCAGCCGCCGCCAGATGCCGCCGGGGCTGCGCCAGCTGATCGACAGCATCCGCGCAGCGAACCTGCCCTGAGGCTGCGCGAGCGAGGTCGCAGCGCTGTCCACGCGACGCGTTGCGCTCGCTTCGATGAAATTCTCTCAACGCCCCGTTGAATCGCAGCCCTTTGGCTGGAGGAGCGATGGCCGCAGAATTTCCGCTCATTCGAAGCTCGCATCGAAATCCACGGAGCACCATTGAGCGAACACAACGAATCCTTTTTCTCCGTCACCCGACGGGACCTTCTGGTCGCCGGCGCCATCACGGGCAGTGGTCGGTCCATCTTCCTCCGCGCCCCTCAACGAAGCCGCGCTGCCGTCTTCACAGGGCATGCCATCGGCCGTGCCGATCCAACTGGTCGCCAACGGCACGACGCACCAGCTCGAGCTGGACCCGAGGGTGACGCTGCTCGACGCGGTGCGCGAGCATCTGCAACTCACCGGCAGCAAGAAGGGATGCGATCACGGCCAGTGCGGCGCCTGCACCGTGATCGTCAACGGGCGGCGCATCAACAGCTGCCTCAGCCTCGCCGTGATGCACGATGGCGAGACGATCACGACGATCGAGGGCCTGGGCTCGCCCGAGCGTCTGCACCCATGCAGGCGTCCTTCGTCAAGCATGACGGCTTCCAATGCGGCTTCTGCACGCCGGGCCAGATCTGCTAGTCCGTCGCCGTACTGCGCGAAATTCGCGATGGCATACCGAGCCATGTGACGCGCGACTTGCTGGAGGTCGGCTACTCCGACGAGGAGGTGCGCGAAAGAATGAGCGGCAACATCTGCCGCTGCTCCGCCTACCCCAACATCGTCGCTGCGATACGGGAAGTTCATGAGGAGGGAGCGCGATGAGACCCTTCACCTACGAACGAGCGGCAACGGCCGCCGAAGCCGCCGCCGCTGCGGCCCGCGCGCCTGGCGCGAAGTTCATCGCCGGCGGCACCAATCTGCTCGACCTCATGAAGCTGCAGATCGAGACGCCGGCGCACCTCATCGACGTGAATCGCCTCGGTCTCAATCGCATCGAGCCGACGTCGGAAGGAGGACTCCGGATCGGCGCTGCCGTTCGCAACACCGACCTCGCCGCCGACCAGCGTGTGCGGCGTGACTACGGCGTGCTTTCGCGCGCCCTGCTCGCAGGCGCAAGCGGGCAGCTCCGGAACAAAGCGACGACCGGCGGCAACCTGCTTCAGCGCACACGCTGCCCGTACTTCTATGACACCACCAAGCCCTGCAACAAGCGCACGCCTGGCGCTGGCTGCGCGGCCATAGGCGGATTCAGCCGCAATCTCGCGATCATGGGCGTGAGCGACGCCTGCATCGCCACCCATCCTTCCGACATGGCGGTTGCCTTGCGTGTCCTCGATGCGGCGGTCGAGACGGTCGACCCCCAAGGCACCACCCGCTTCATTCCGATCGCCGAACTGCACCGGCTGCCGGGCGACACACCGCACGTCGAAGCCAATCTTCGGCCAGCCGAGTTCATCACCTCCGTGGTGCTGCCCAAGCCGCTCGGCGGCACGCATCTGTACCGGAAGGTGCGGGACCGCAGCTCGTATGCCTTCGCGAATGTCTCCGTCGCCGTCGTCGTGGCCGACGGCGTCCAGCGTTTCGCATTCGGGGGCCTGGCCCACCGACCGTGGCGCGTCGAGGCGGCCGAGCGCGAGACCAGCCCGGAGGCCATTGCCGAGGCGGTGCTCGCCGGCGCTCGCCCGAGCTCTCAGAACGCCTACAAGCTGAAGCTGACCCAGCGCACGCTCGCTGCGGTGCTGCAGGAGGCGCGCTCATGACCGACTACCACTTCGACCGGCCTGCCGGCCTCAACCCGATCGATCAACAAACCGTCGTCGGAAAGCCGCTCGACAGAATCGACGGGCCACGCAAGGTCTCTGGCCAGGCGCCCTATGCGCAGGACTACCGCGAGGGCATGGCGAACACGGCCTACGGCTTCGTCGTCGGCGCCGGCATCGCGGCCGGCCGCATCGCGCGCATCGACACCCGCGATGCCGAGGCGGCCTCGGGCGTGCTGCATGTCATGACGCATCGCAATGCACCCAGGCAGGGCCCGCGCAAGGATGAGCTGGCCCCGCAGCTCGTCGGGCCGCAGGTGCACCATTACGACGAAGCCGTGGCGCTGGTCGTCGCGGCGACCTTCGAGCAGGCGCGTCATGCCGCCAAGCTGGTTCGCGTCTCGTACGTGTCCAGGAAAGGGCGCTTCGACCTCGCGCGGGAAAAGCCCCATGCGGTCAAGCCGCCGGTCACACAGGAGCCCGACAGCGCCGCGGGCGATTTTGCGCGGGGCTTCGCGGCCGCTCCCGCGCAGCTGGACGTGAGCTACACCACGCCCGACCAGAGCCACATGATGATGGAGCCCCATGCCACCATCGCCCGCTGGGAGGGGAATCGCCTGACCGTGTGGACCTCGAACCAGATGGTCCATTGGGCGATTCGTGACCTTGCAGGAACCCTGATGATCCCGAAGGACAACGTGCGCGTGGTCTCTGCCTTTGTCGGCGACGGCTTCGGGGGCAAGCTGTGGATCCAGTCGGACGCGGTGCTCGCGGCGCTGGGCGCGCGAGCCGTCGGACGGCCGGTCAAGCTGGGGCTCGCGCGGCCGCAGATCATGAACAACACCGCTCATCGGCCGGCGACGATCCAGCGTCTGCGGATCGGCACCGATCCCCAGGGGCGCATCCTGGCCATCGGTCACGAGGTCTGGTCCGGCAACCAGGCCGGCCGGAATATCGAGAACGCGGCCCAGCAGACACGGCTGCTCTATGCCGGCAAGGACCGCATGACCTCGCATCGGCTCGCCGAGATGGACTTGCCGGTGGGCCACGCGATGCGCGCGCCCGGCGAGGCGGTGGGGCTGCTCGCGCTCGAAGCCGCGATGGACGAGCTCGCCGAGAAGCTGAACAAGGATCCGGTTGAACTGCGCATCATCAATGACGTGCAGTTCGATCCCGAGAAGGGACCGAACCGGCCCTTTTCGACGCGCAAGCTCGTCGAGTGCCTGCGTCGTGGAGCGGAAGAATTCGGCTGGTCGAAGCGCAATCCCAAGCCCGGCCAGGTCCGCGAGGGCAATTGGCTGATCGGCATGGGGGTCGCCTCTGCCATCCGCAACAACCTGGTGCAGGATTCGGGCGCACGCGTAACACTGCGCCCCGATGGCAGCGTCCTGGTCGAGACGCAGATGACCGACATCGGCACCGGCAGCTACACCATCATCGCCCAGACCGCGGCCGAGATGCTCGGCCTCTCGATCGACAAGGTCGAGGTCCGCCTGGGAGACAGCCGCTTCCCTGCCTCGGCCGGTTCGGGCGGCTCCTGGGGAGCCAACAGCGCCACGGCCGGTGTCTTCGCCGCATGCGAGCAACTTCGCCGGCAGATCGCGCAGAGGGCGGGATTGACCGGCGCCGACCTTAAGCTATCGCGATGGGCAGGTTCATGCCGGCGGCCGGTCGATGTCGCTCGCGCAGGTGGCGGGTCCGGTCGGGATCAGCGCCGACGGCACGATCGTCTTCGGCGATCTGGAAAAGCGATACGCGCAGGCGGGCTTCGGTGCGCATTTCTGCGAGGTGGCCGTCGACCGGTTCACCGGCGAGACGCGGATCCGCCGGCTGCTGAGCGTCGCCGCCGCGGGCCGCATTCTCAATCCCAAGTTGGCGCGCAATCAATGCCTCGGCGGGATGACCATGGGCATCGGCGCGGCGCTGATAGAAGAGTGCGTGGTCGACACCCGCTACGGCTACTTCGTCAATCACGATCTCGCCGAATACCACGTCCCGGTCCACGCCGACATTCCCGACATGGATGTGATCTTCCTCGAGGAACTGGATGACAAGTCGTCGCCGATGAAGGCTAAGGGAGTGGGCGAACTCGGCATCTGCGGCGTTGGCGCAGCGGTTGCGAATGCGGTCTACAACGCGACCGGCGTGCGGGTCCGCAACTATCCTCTCACCATGGACAAACCGCTGGACGGATTGGCCTAGGGGTTGAAGCAGCAGCCCTATCGACCCTACTTCTTGCGCGCGCGCCCCGCGCTCGCGAGCACGAGTGCGTCGCGAAAGCGCGTCACCAGCGCATCGCTTTCGCCTGTACGGCGCCAGATGACCGAGATCGACATGCCGGTGAGGTCTACCGAGACCGGCAGCTTGTGCAGGTGACCCGAAGCCACGTGCCGCCGTACCACCGCCAGCGGCGCCACGGCGAGCAGGTCGGTGGTGGCCACCATGTCCATGTTGGAGTGAACGGACACGGATTCGACGGTAGGCAGAGGAGGCGTCAGCCCGCGCATGAGAAACAGTTCGTCGAACAGCAGGCGCGACGACGACGGCAGCGGCGGCAGGATCCATTGCTGTTCGCCAAGCGTGCGCAGACCCACCGAGCGCTGCACGGCGAGAGGATGGCCGACGCGACACACCAGGCACCTGGGCTCGTCGAACAGCTTGGTCTGCGCGAGCTGCGATCTTCCCGCCGATCGGGCCCACGCCGAGCCGATCCGGCCGACGACGCAATCGAGTTCACCGCGCATCAGCTGGTCCGTCAGCCCGTCGACAGTTCCCTCGGAGATTTCGACGCGCACATGGCCAGCCGACGCGAGGAAGCTGCGCATCGCGCTGGGAATGAGCTCGACCATCGCGATCGTCAGCGCGCCGACGCGCAGGCGCTGCCGCGCGTGCTGCTCCGCGAACAGTGCCTCGTCGCGTGCCGAGTCGACCTCGGCCAGCGCAATGGAAAAGCGGCGCAGGGCCGCTCGGGCGCCCGGCGTCAGGCTCACGCCGCGCGGGCTGCGCTGGACCATCTGGAGATCGAAGATGGACTCGAGTTCTCTCAGCATCGCGCTCACGGCGGGCTGCGTCAGGTTCAGGGCTTCGGCGGCACGCGTGATGGACCCTTCGGTCTCCAGCAAGCCCAGCAGGTGCAGATGCCTGAGCTTGAGATGCCCGTAGGCGAACTGTCGCGTTTCCTGCGTCATGACAAGCCATCAGCTTTTTCTATTGCCTCATAGGAATTATGCGCTTTGACGCGCGCATGAGTTCCCAGAGACTGGGATCCATTCAGGATGGAAGCGCTCTTCTTTTTTCCTGGCCCCTACAGATGCATTTGGGATGAACCATGAGAAAACTTATTGCCGCAGTTTCTGCCCTCGGGCTCGCCGGCCCCCTGGCCCTGGCGCTCGCGCCTGCGCAGGCGGCTGACTACCCCGACAAGCCGATCCGGCTGATCACGCCCTTCCCGCCGGGAGGCGGAACGGACGCGGTGGCGCGCATCGTCGGCGACAAGCTCGCGGAGCTGCTCGGGCAAGCCGTCGTGGTCGACAACAAGGGCGGCGCCGGCGGAAGCCTGGGCACCGAACAGGCGGCGCGCGCGGCACCCGACGGCTACACGCTGGTGCTGGGCAGCAGTGCCACCCACGCGGTCAACCCCAGCCTCTACAGCAAGCTGGGCTACGACCCCATCGCCGACTTCGCGCCCGTGTCGCCGGTGGCGTCGACCCCGCTGCTCCTGATGGTCAGCCCCTCGATGCAGGTGAAGAACGTGGCCGAGCTCATCGCGCTGGCAAAGACGAAGCCGGCCGGCGCAGGCCTGAGCTATGCGTCTGCCGGACCGGGTTCGGCCCAGCATCTGGGCGGCGAGTTGTTCAAGACGATGTCGGGCGCGAACCTGCTCCACGTTCCGTACAAGGGCGCCGGTCCGGCCATGGCCGACGTGCTGGCCGGCCATGTGGACATGATGTTCGACACCATGCCTTCCGCGTTGCCGCAACTGCGCTCGGGAAAGCTGCGGGTCCTGGGGATCAGCAGCGCGGCGCGCAATGCCGGCCTGCCCGATGTTCCGGCCATCGCCGAGGCCGTGCCCGGCTACGAACTCGTGACGTGGTACGGCCTCTTCGCGCCCAAGGGCACGCCGCCCGCCATCGTGGAGCGCCTCAATCGCGAGGTCCAACGCGTCCTTGCGTCCAAGGAGGTGCAGGAGAAGTTCAAGACCGCCGGCATCGACGTCAACTGGTCCTCCTCGGCCGACTTCTCGGCGCTCGTGAAGCGCGAAGTTCCCAAGTGGCGCAAGGTGATCCAGCAGTCCGGAGCGAAAGTTGACTGAAGCGGAGATGCACGGGGCGTCGACGGTGGACGCCATTGCCTGCGAGAACATCGACCGCCTGATGAATGTGGAGATGCGCAGCCGAGGCCTGCCGCGCGGTGCCAAGTGGGCGATGTACCTGATGGCCCGCGAGGCCGCGGGCATGCCACTGGTGCATGCGGCGGCGCGCGAGTTCGATCGACCGCCCGCTCGGGTGCTGCTGGTGAGCGGCGCGGCGGTGCCCGGCCACATGCCGGTGGGCGAGAACGACGGCCCGATCGGCACGGTGGTGCTGGCCCGCGCGCTCGTTGCCCTGGGGCATTCGGTGCGCGTGCTGACCGACCCGGTGGCGGCCGAGCCGTTTCGCGGACTGCTGAGGGCCACCCGACTCGATGTCGAGGTGCTGGAGATCGGATTGGAGAGTCTCGCGATGCAGGAACGGCTGGCCGCGGAGAGCGACATCCTGTGCGCCATCGAGCGGCTCGGCGGCAACGTCAACGGCATCATCTACGGCGCGACCGGCGTCTCGCGCGCGGCTTTTCGCGCCAACCTGGATCGCCTGTTCCACACGGCGCGCGCCATGGGCAAGCGCACCCTCGGCATCGGAGACGGCGGCAACGAGATCGGCTTCGGCAACATTCATGCGCGGCTCTCGGAAGCCTCGCCGCAATTCGCCTTCAAGGACGTCACGCCGTGCGGCGGCGGCGTGTACTCGGCCGTCAAGACCGACGTGCTGCTCGTGGCCAACAGTTCCAACATGGGCGCCAACGCCGTGACAGCCGGCCTGGCGCTGCTGCGCCGGGACCTCTCGCTGTGTCACACGGCCGAAGAAGAGTTCGCGTTGGCGCATGTGGGTGTCGGCTTGGGTTTGATCGACGGCGGCAGCGGCCAGCTGCGGCCCTGGTGCGACGGCATTCCGCCGGCGGCCAATGCGGCCGTCGTCGAAGTGATGCGCACCATCGTCGCCCAGTCGCTGGCGCCGGAAGAAATCCGAAAGTTTTGACGCGGGCAGCCCGCCGCGTCGAGTTCCCGCAACAAGACAGGAGAGATTTTTCATGATTCCCCGCCGCAAGAGCATCGCCAACGTCGACCGGCTGCACACGCTGATGGATGAAGCCGGGCTCGACGCCGTGGTTCTGCGCTCCGGTCAGAACTTCACCTACTTGTCGGGCGTCGTCTACCCCGGCACCCTGGCGCGCCACCAGGATCTCGCGGACTCCGCACGCGCGGTGATGCTGCTTTGGCCCCGTCATGGCGAGCCGGTCATCATCGCGAACAAAACCGCAGCCGGCCTGGCTCAGCGCGATGCGTGGGTCGAGCGTATCGCGCTGTACGAGGGCTATGTCGAATCGCCTTATGCCAAGCTCGCCGACGTGATGCACAAGGTTGGCCTGGCGCACGCACGCGTCGGCTTCGAGAAAGACTATGTGAGTGCCCGCGATTGGGAGTACGTGCAGCACCGGCTGCAGGACCTCGACATGGTGGACTGCACCGAGTTGATGAACCGCGTGCGATGGATCAAGACGCCCGCCGAGGTGCAGATGATCCAGCAAGCCGCGGACCTGCTCGACGAGGTCTATCTGGAGGTTTTCAGCCGGATCCGCCCCGGCGACACGGAACGCAAGATCCATGCGGACATGATCGCCACCTCCCTGGCAAAAGGCTTCGAATGGGCGCATGGCATTCTGAACTCCGACAAGAACACCATCGCCTACGCCGGCGAAAGCGACCGGGTCATTGCACTCGGCGACGTGATCCGCACCGACTACGTGGCCTATCTCGGCGGCTATCCGGGCCACCAGTCGCGCAACGTGGTCATGGGCCCGCCCAGCGCCCTGCAGCGTGAGGAATACCGCATCAACCTGGAGATCTACCGCGCCACCATCGACCGTTGCCGCGCCGGCACGAGAGTGGGCGATCTGCACCAGTTCGTGATGGATGCGTTCGACAGGCGCCAGTGGGCCTACAAGTCGCTGCTGGTAGGCCATGGCGTGGGCGCCTGGTGGCACCAGCAGGAGCCGATCCTGCGGCGCGGCTCCGACATCGTTCTGGAAGCAGGCATGGTGCTCGCACTGGAGCCGCACAAGGACCACTGGCATGTCCAGGACATGATCCTGGTGCAGGAGCATGGCGCACCCCTTCTGCTCTCGTCCAGATTCGCGACGGACGAGCCCTTCATCGTGGGCGCGTGACTGGAAGGCCGCCGATGCGATTGAGCTTGATCGGGACAGGAGCCATTGCGACGCAAGTCCTCGGCCAGTTGGCTTCCCATACGGATGTCCGGATCGAGTCGGTGGTGCGCTCGACACGCGCTCATCAAGCAGGCGAGAAAGCCGAAACCTGGAACGGCGTGCCCGTGTTCAGGGCCGTGCCCTACGAAGCTACCGATCTGGTGGTCGAGATGGCGAGCGACACGGCCGTGACGCAGCACGTCGTGCCGGCGCTGAGGCACGGCATTCCATGCTTCATTTGCTCGGTCGGCGCTCTTGCCGCGCCTCAGGTGCTGGCCGAGATCCTGGCTGCAGCGAAGGCCGGCAGGACCTTCGCGCAGTTGATCACCGGTGCGGTCGGCGCCATAGATGCGTTGGCGGCCGCGGCGATCGGTGGCTTGGACAGCGTCCGCTACACCGGCCGCAAGCCGCCCTCAGCCTGGCTCGGCACACCGGCGGCTTCGGTCGGGCCTCTCGCAGACCTCAGCGCTGCAACGGTGGTATTCCAGGGCAGCGCGAGAGAGGCGTCGCTCGGCTTCCCCAAGAATGCCAACGTCGCATCGACGATCGCGCTGGCCGGCATTGGCCTCGATCGAACCGAAGTGACCCTCATCGCCGACCCAGCCGTGGACTGCAACGTTCACCACCTCGTCGCCCACGGTGCCTTCGGCAAGCTTGAGTTCACCTCGCACAACCTGCCGTCGCCCGACAACCCGAGGACCTCCGGCCTGGTGGCCCACAGCGTGGCGCGCGCGATTCTCAACCAGGTCAGCCCACTCAGATTCTGATGGGCCGACCCGCGGCGCCCGACAGCGGACCTTTGAAAACGCCCACGCCGACCCAGCATGACACCGGATGGTGGGAGGCTGTCGCGCCTCGCGCGCGGGACGCGGACGAAGAGGCCTTGTCCGCCGAGCGCGAGGCCTACGTGAAGCTTCAGCTCATGAAGAGTTTCATGGCGGAACACCGGGAGCGTCAGTTGGTTGCGGCGGGATCGACGCTCCTCCTCGCGGCAATCTCGTGGCGTTACAGTCGGCTCGCTCCCTTGCTCGCCTGGCTCGCAGCCGCCGCACTGGTTGCGCCCATGCACTTGATCGCTGCGACAAGCAATTCCAAACGCTTTTCAACCGCGCACAGGCAGGCGGCGCAAAGCGCCTTCAGCCGGCGTATTGGCCCGCTTTGGGTTGCGACCGCGGTGGTATGGGGAACATCGGTGCTGCTGTTCTTCGACCGAATGCCGATCGGCCAGGAATTCGTCTGCTGGATGATCCTTGCGGGCACGGTGACCTTTCCCATCTACCGCCTGGCGCTGCACCCGCCAGTCCTTCGGCAGTACGTGAACACGCTGTTTGTGGTGATGCTCGGCTGCGTGGCCTACCGGCTCGGCACATCCTCTGCGGACCATCGCTACTACGAACCCTGGTTCCTGACGCTGCCCATCATCCACTGGCTCCTCCTGTTCCGCATTTCCGGGCGCATTCATGCGAATGCCAGGAGGGGATTCGAGCTGGAGTTCCACAAGTATGAGCTGATCAAGACGCTTGGCGACAAGAGGCATGAGGCGGAAGCGGCGGTTGCCGTCAAGAACCGATTCATTGCCACTGCAGCGCACGACCTGCGCCAGCCGGTGCTTGCGATCTCCCTCTATGCCGATCACTTGGTGGAAATGCCCGAGGAGTACCGCACCATCGTGCCCAAGATCGCCAAGGCGGCCGCGGCCATCAACCGGCTGTTCGATTCGCTCTTCGACATGGCGAGAATGGAGAATGGCCAGACGAAGCTGCGCATCTCGACGATCGACATCTCCGAGATCCTTCATGACCTCCTAGTCCAGACGAGCCCATGGCGGCGGCAAAGTCTATCGAGCTGCGGATGCGTGCGGCGCACTTCGAGCTGCGGACCGACCCGGTGCGCATGCGACGCATGATCGGCAATCTCGTTTCCAACGCAATCAAGTACACCCCGCCCGGACGAAAGGTGCTCATGTCCGCTCGCGTCCGCTCTGCAGGCCTCGTGGTGGACATCTGCGATCAGGGCGTCGGGATTCCCGGGGAAGAGCTGGACAACGTCTTTCTCGAGTTCTACAAGGTGGAGAACGCATCGGTCAGCGCCGAAGGCTTCGGGTTGGGGCTGTCGATCGTTTCGCGACTCGCGCGTGCGCTCAACACCCGAGTGAGCCTGCGTTCGGAACTCGGCCGCGGCACCGTCTTTCGCCTTGTCATCGGACATGTGGACGATGACACCGGCAACAACAGCTCGCACTCGTTCGACTGAGGCTTGCTGCGGTTGATCCGCGGCCTCGCGCCTCAGTCCAAGCGACGTAGTGCAGTTTCTTCACCACGCGCCGTTCCCATTCGAGGCCGAGAAGATCGGCGATCGTCAGTCCGCCCAACCGGACCTGAACGGCCGCTGCTCGGAGCATTGTTCGACGCACCTGGTTGCGCCAGATCAGCGTTGGGATGCGACGATCAGCTTGCGCTGCGCCGGATCCTCGAGTGCTTCCTGAATGCAAGCGAGCTGTCCTGCATAGCAACTCCAGGAATCTGGATTCGAAAATATGGCTTCCCAGCTGCCCGGCTTGTGACAGATGTAGTTCTGGTGCGATTCTTCTGCGATGAGAATGCGGCCCGTCCGGAAACCGGACGTCCCCAGTGCCTGGAGCACTGCCAGTTACAACGGCGCATATCCATCAATAGGCAATGAAATCAATGACTTGAAGGGCCTCCCCCGGCCGGCAAAGCTTTGGCATGGTCGTTGCGCCTAGAGAGGCGAGCGACGCGAATCGCATGTCCATTGCAAAGCAAAGGTGCTTTGCTCGAACCGCGTCACTCCTCAGGACCTAAGAGAGGAGCACACCATGAATGCGTCACAACTGGCTTCACGCCCGGGCACCCACTACGAACTGCACTTCCGCCCGCTCTTTCGTGAGCGGCGCGGCTATGCGTTCCCATGCGACCCCGAGGGGCACGTCGACATGGACGCACTCAGCGACAGGGCCCGCAACAACTACCTGTATGCGCGGATGGGCGTTGGACGCGAGTTCTCGGTGCCCGCCGTGCAGCTTGCTGTCGTGGAGTGATCGCCCCAGCGCCTGCTGAATCACAAGTCCGATTTCCGTCGATGAAGCGCTGCGGGCCGAGGCCCGACAGCGCTTCATTCTTTTCGGGTCCTCCGATGCGACAGGCATCGCGCATGGCGGCCTTGAGCATGACCGCACACCGACCGATTTCCGGTCGTTCCGTCCGGCAGTCGAACGTTCCCCACATTGCAAGTTCGATCGCCGTCAGCTCCGCGTAAACCCGAACGCGCTCAACGGAATCAACGACTTAGGGCGACTCGGCCGGTATCCGCACGGTCGTGGCACGGCCGCTGCAAAGGAATGGGCGGGCGAATCGATCGCTCGGGCGGGTTGCCAACCCCAGCAACCCGAATCAATAGTCACCAGGAGACTTACACATGGAAGTGCAATCACAGGTACAGGTGATGGGCATCGATGCCGGGGGCACGATGACCGACACCTTCTTCGTGCGCGAGGACGGGCGCTTTGTCGTCGGCAAGGCACAGAGCAACCCGCAAGACGAGTCGCTCGCGATCTTCAATTCTTCGCAGGATGCGCTGGCGCACTGGAAACGCGAAGTCGATGAGGTCTACCCCGAACTGCTGACCTGCGTGTACTCGGGAACGGCGATGCTCAACCGCGTCGTGCAGCGCAAAGGACTCGACGTCGGCCTGATGGTCAACAAGGGTTTCGAGCATGTGCATTCGATGGGACGCGCGATCCAGAGCTATCTGGGCTACGCGCTGGAGGAGCGCATCCATCTCAACACCCATCGCTACGACGAACCGCTGGTACCGCTGCGGCGCACGCGCGGCGTGACCGAGCGCACCGACGTGCAGGGCGAGGTGGTGATCCCGCTGCGCGAGCACGAGGTACGCCAGGCGACGCGCGAGCTGGTCGCCGCCGGCTCGAAGGCCATCGTGATCTGCCTCCTGCAGTCGCACAAGAACGGTCGCAGCGAGCAGCGCGCCCGCGACGTCTGCCTCGATGAGCTGAAGAAGATCGGCGCGGACATTCCGGTGTTCGCATCGGTCGACTACTACCCGCAGCGCAAGGAGAGCCACCGCATGAACACCACGGTGCTCGAAGCCTACGCGGCCGAGCCCTCGCGCCAGACGCTCCAGAAGGTCAGCGACCGATTCAAGAAGCACGGCGCGAAGTTCGACTTGCGCGTGATGGCCACCCACGGCGGGACGATCAGCTGGAAGGCCAAGGAGCTGGCGCGCACGATCGTCTCGGGGCCGATCGGCGGCGTGATCGGCTCCAAGCTTCTGGGCGAGGCGCTCGGCTACGACAACGTCGCTTGTTCGGACATCGGTGGCACTTCCTTCGACATGGCGCTGATCACGAAAGGCAACTTCGCGATCGTGGCGGACCCCGACATGGCGAGGCTGGTGCTGTCGCTGCCGCTGGTGGCGATGGACTCGGTGGGCGCGGGTGCCGGCAGCTTCGTGCGGCTGGACCCGTACAGCGGTGCCATCAAGCTGGGCCCCGACAGCGCGGGTTATCGGGTGGGCACCTGCTGGCCTGAAAGCGGGCTCGACACGGTGTCGGTCTCGGACTGTCACGTCGTTCTCGGCTACCTCAACCCCGACAACTTCCTCGGTGGCGCGATCAAGCTTGACGTGGAGCGCGCGCGCCAGCACATCAAGGCGCAGATCGCAGACCCGCTCGGCCTTTCGGTGGAGGATGCTGCGGCCGGCGTGATCGAGTTGCTGGACGTGCAGCTGCGCGAGTACCTGCGCTCCAATGTCAGCGCCAAGGGCTACAACCCGATCGACTTCGTGTGCTTCTCCTACGGCGGCGCCGGGCCGGTGCACACCTACGGCTACACCGAAGGGCTCGGTTTCAAGGATGTCGTCGTGCCGGCCTGGGCAGCGGGCTTTTCGGCCTTCGGCTGCGCCTGCGCCGACTTCGAGTACCGCTACGACAAGAGCGTTGATCTCGCGCTCCCGCAGCACGCGGCCGACGGGGAGAAGGCGCGAGCCGCGACGACCATCCAGGCGGCCTGGTCCGACCTGGCCGCCAAGGTGATCGAGGAATTCCGGATCAATGGCTTCAAGCCCGAAGAGGTGATTCTTCGTCCAGGTTACCGCATGCAGTACATGGGTCAGCTCAACGACCTGGAGATCAGCTCGCCGGTCACCAGCGCGGCGACCGCACAGGACTGGGATCGCATCGTCGACGCTTTCGAGGAGACCTACAGCCGCGTCTACGCCAGCTCGGCACGCTCGCCCGAACTCGGCTTCTCGGTCACCGGCGCGATCATGCGCGGCATGGTCATCACCCAGAAGCCGGTGCTGCCCGAGGATCCGAAAGGCGGCCCGACGCCGCCTTCGGCCGCGCGCATCGGTACCCGGTCGCTGTACCGCCACAAGGTCTGGCACGACGCGGTGCTGTGGAAGATGGAAGCGCTCAAGCCGGGCAACACCATCACCGGCCCCGCGATCGTCGAATCGGATGCCACGACCTTCGTCGTGCCGAAGGGCTTTTCGACCACGCTCGACAAGCACCGCCTGTTCCACCTCAAGGAAATGAAGTAAGGAGAGATCACCATGAACATGATGTCCAGCAAAGAACTCGGCTTCGCCGACCTGCTCAAGACCGGCCAGACCTTGAAGGAATTCCGCGACGGCATTCTCGAGCGCACCACCAAGACCGGCCACTACAACGGCCTGCAGCGCCTCGAATTGCGCGAGAAGGACCCGATCCGCTACGAGAAGATGTTCTCCAAGCTGCGTGGCGGCCTGGTGCATGCGCGCGAGACTGCCAAGAAGATCGCCGCCAGCCCGATCGTCGAGCAGGAAGGCGAGCTGTGCTTCACGCTCTACAACGCGGCCGGCGACTGTGTGCTCACCTCGACGGGGATCATCATCCACGTCGGAACGATGGGCGCGGCGATCAAGTACATGATTGAGAACGACTGGGAGGGCAATCCCGGCATCCATCCCGGGGACATGTTCACCAACAACGACTGCGCGATCGGCAACGTTCACCCCTGCGACATCGCCACCATCGTGCCGATCTTCGCGCACGGCAAGCTGATTGGCTGGGTCGGGGGCGTGACCCACGTGATCGACACCGGCGCGGTGACGCCGGGCTCGATGTCCACCGGCCAGACCCAGCGCTTCGGCGACGGCTACATGATCACCTGCCGCAAGACCGGCGTGAACGACACGCCGCTGCGCGACTGGCTGCACGAGAGCCAGCGCTCGGTGCGCACGCCGAAGTACTGGATCCTCGACGAGCGCACCCGCATCGCCGGTTGCCACATGATCCGCGACCTGATCGAGGAAGTGATCGAGGACGAAGGGCTGGAGGCCTACGAGAAGTTCGCCTACGAGGTGATCGAGGAAGGCCGGCGCGGCTTGCTGACCCGCATCAAGGCGATGACGCTGCCGGGCAAATACCGCAAGGTTGCGTTCGTCGACGTGCCCTACAAGCACGAGGACGTGCAGACCTCCAATGCCTTCGCCAAGCTCGACTCCATCATGCATGCGCCGGTGGAGATGGAGATTCGAGCCGACGGTTCGTGGCGGCTCGATTTCGAAGGCGCGAGCCGCTGGGGCTGGCACTCGTACAACGCGCATCACGTGGCGTTCACCAGTGGCATCTGGGTGATGATGACGCAGACCCTCGTGCCCACGCAGCGCATCAACGACGGCGCGTACTACGGCACCGAGTTCCATATGCCGAAGGGCACGTGGATGAACCCGGACGACCGCCGTACCGGGCACGCCTATGCCTGGCACTTCCTGGTCTCCGCATGGACAACGATGTGGCGCGGCCTGGGCCAGGCCTACTTCAGCCGCGGCTATCTGGAGGAGGTCAACGCCGGCAACGCCAACACCTCCAACTGGCTGCAGGGCGGCGGCATCAACCAGGATGGCGAGATCCACGCGGTCAACAGCTTCGAGGCCTCGTCCTGCGGGACCGGTGCCGGCGCCATCAAGGACGGCCTGAACCACGCGGCCGCGATCTGGAACCCGGAAGGCGACATGGGCGACATGGAGATCTGGGAGATGGCCGAGCCGCTGCTGTACCTGGGCCGCAACGCCAAGGCCAACTCCGGTGGCTATGGGAAGTACCGTGGCGGCTGCGGCTTCGAGACCTTGCGCATGGTGTGGAAGGCCCAGGACTGGACGATGTTCTTCATGGGCAACGGCTACATGAACAGCGACTGGGGCCTGATGGGCGGCTATCCGGCGGCCACCGGCTATCGCTTCGAAGCGCACAAGACCGGTCTGAAGGAACGCATCGCGATCGGCGACAGCCTGCCGCTGGGCGGCGACGCCAACCCGGATCTGCCGGACTACGAGAACCATCTGAATGCCGGTGCGGTGGTCAAGCGCGACCAGCAATGCATGACCACCGAGGACTGCTACGAGAACTACGACCTTTACCTGAACTACCTCCGTGGCGGCCCCGGGTTCGGCGACCCGCTGGACCGCGAGACCGACGCGATCGCCAGCGACCTGAACAACAGCCTGCTGCTGCCGGAATATGCGCAGAAGGTTTACGGTGCCGTGGCGACCCGGGACGCCCAGGGCGTGTGGACCGTTGACGCCAGACAGACCGCGCTGCAGCGCATCGAGATCCGCAGGCAACGCCTGGCCCGTTCGATCCCGACGCAGGAATGGATGAAGCTCGAGCGCGAACACGTCCTGACCAAGAACGCCTCGCCGCAGGTACAGCACATGTTCGCAACCAGCTTCGGTCTGTCCAAGAAGTTCGAGCAGCAGTTCCGCGACTTCTGGAACCTGCCGGAGTCCTGGGTGCTGACCGAGGACGAACTCGACGTGCCCACCTACGGCTCCAAGTTCCGCATGGACTTGTCCAAGATGCCCGACGTGAAGACCGTCGTGCTGGTCGAAGAATGAACGCGGTCGATGAGACCCTAAAGGAGATTTGAAATGACTACTTACACCCGCGAACAAGTCAAGGGCCTGGTCGACGGCAAGCTCGACTGGGACACCACGCTGCGCATGCTCTCGATGCCCAAGGATCCGGACCGCTTCGAAAAGTACGTCGAAGCGCTGCAGAAGAAGCTGGATTGGGATGACCGCATTGTCTTGCCGCTCGGCCCGCACCTGCACATCGTCCAGTCGGCCAAGACCAAGAAATGGGTCACCAAGTGCGATTGCGGCCACGAGTTCTGCGGCTGGCGCGAAAACTGGAAGCTGCATGCCAACCTCTACGTACGTCAGACCGAGGAGGAGATGACCGAGGTCTATCCCAAGCTGATGGCGCCGGACACCAACTGGCAGGTCTATCGCGAGTACTACTGCCCTCAGTGCGGGACGATGCACGACATCGAAGCACCCACGCCGTGGTATCCCGTGATCCACGACTTCGAGCCCGACATCGATGCCTTCTACAAGGAGTGGGTGAAGCTGCCGCTGCCGGAACGCGCGAACTGAAAAGCAATTGACCGATGCCCCGCTCGCTCACTGCGATGCGGGGCGTCTTCATTGACAACATCCATCTCGCCCACCGTGGCGGAAAGGAGATCCCATGGGGCGTTGCCCCACCATGGCCATTGTCTCTATCATTCAGAGAGCAGCGCCTGCACCCACGGACGCGCCCACAAACATGCAGGCCGCATTGCACGGCCCGGCGGAGACAAGCATGGAACCACGGGACAAACAGATGTTCTCGACCCCTGGCGACGAGCCGGCCATCATGGCGGCGTGGGAATCCTTCGTCGGTGGAGACGTGCGGCCGACAGAGGCGCTGCGCTCGCTGGTGGACATTTCCTGGCAACGCTGCCAGGAGGCGCAGGTCGATCCGAACCGTCGTGTTGGGCCGCAGCCGTTGTCCGAGCAGGATCTCTTCCTGCTGCGCGAACGCCAGCGCGAGCTTCTGGAAGCCAGCGCCCCGGCCATGGCCTGCGCGCACGACTTCCTCTCGCAAACCGGCACCATGATGGCGTTGGCCGACACCCGCGGCACGATTCTCATGACGGAGGGTGACACGCCGGCGATGGGATTGGCCGAAACCATCCACCTGATGCCAGGCGCAACCTGGAACGAGGCGCTGTGCGGCACCAATGCGATCGGAACGGCCCTCGCCATGGGCCAGCCGGTTCAGATCCACTCTGCCGAGCATTTCTGTGCCGGCATCAAGCGATGGACCTGTTCGGCCGCCGTGGTGCGGCATCCGACGGACGGCGAGATCATCGGCGTGCTGGACGTCTCGGGCCTGTCGCAGACGTACAGCCGGCAGAGCCTGGCGCTGGTGGTCACGACCGCGAACCGCATCGAAAGCCGGCTTGCCATGGTGGAGATGGAGCGCCGCTACCATTTGTTGGAGCACGGCATGGGCCGCTGGAATTCGGGTCGGCAGGAGGGTCTGGTGTTGTTCGATCGGCGAGGCAGTCCGATCAAGGCCAACGAGCATGCGCACATCGCGATCGCGGCCGCTGGCGGTGAGATCGACCTGTCCGGCGCGCACCGGCTGCCCGAACTCGCTGCAGGTCGGCTGGGGCGCGGCGGCCACCGGCGTCAGCTGCCCCTGTGGATCAAGCCCGAGTGGCTCGAGCCGCTGATCGTCAAGGGGGAGCATCTGGGTACGCTTTTGGTGGTGCCGGTGCGCGGCCGCGCGACGCTGCACCCCTCGATGGCGACGCAAGAGGCAAGCCATGGCCAACGAGACAGTGCGGCAGCCGGCGACGCCTTTGCCACCGTCATTACAGCAGACCCGACCATGCTGCAGGTCATCGGCAAGGCGCGGCAATTGGCGCGGTCCCGGACGCCGGTGCTGTTGCAAGGCGAGACCGGCGTGGGCAAGGAAGAGTTCGCGCGAGGCGTTCACGGCTCCTGCGCGGGCCCGTACATAGCGCTCAACTGCGGCGGGTTGTCGCGCGAACTGCTGGCGAGCGAACTGTTCGGGTATGCCGACGGTGCCTTCACCGGCGCACGCAAGGGCGGCATGGCCGGCAAGATCGAGGCCGCCGACGGCGGCACGCTGTTCCTCGACGAGATCGGCGAGATGCCGATGGACATGCAGCCGCATCTGCTGCGGGTGCTGGAGCAGGGAGAGATCTACCGCCTTGGAGAGAACACGCCGCGCCGGGTGAACTTCAGGCTGATCGCCGCCACGCACAGGGACCTGCGCGAGGAGATCGCGGCGGGCCGGTTCCGCATGGATCTGTTCTATCGCATCGCTGTCACCAGCCTGCGCATTCCGCCGTTGCGCGAGCGCCAGGGTGACGTCGCGCTTCTTGCGCAGCATTTCCTGGAACTTTTTCGGAGCGAGCAGGGGACGGAGCCCGAGGTTCTGGATGTGGCGGTGCTCGCGCGATTGGCGTCGTACCGCTGGCCTGGCAACGTACGCGAGTTGCGCAACGTGATTCAGGGAGCCGTGATGATGAGCGAGGCGGAACCACTGACTTGCGAGGCACTGCCCCCCGAACTGTCGGGCCTTGAAACTTCGGGCGCAGCGCACCCCGAAGCGCTGGGCGCCGAGGTGCGCAGCATCGCCGAGGGCGAGGAAGCGTTGATCCGACGCGCAATCATCGCCAGTGAAGGCAACCTCACGCTCGCGGCGCGCCAACTGCACATCGCCAAGAGCACGCTCTACGTCAAGATGCAGCGCTACGGCCTGTCGCGCGAGGTGATGCGCATCGGCGAACCGGCCCACAAGCAGTCTGGCTCTGGCTCCTCATAGCCGTCCCGCGAATGGCCAAGGCTCCCGTCAAGGCCTCCGTCGGAATCGCGCCGGCGTGAGCAGGATCGCTCACACTTGGATGTGTGCATCTAACTGGTCAAGTGCACACATGGACAAGCGAGTCACCTCGAGCAAGGACATCCGGCGCCGGCACAGCGAGTCGCTCAAGCGAGAGCTGGTCGATCTGGGCCTGGAGCCTGGCGCATCCGTCGCGGCCATTGCGCAGAAGCACGGCATCAACGCGAACCTCCGGTTCAACTGGCGCCGGTTACGCCTGCGTTCGGAGAAGTCGAGCAACGAGGCCGAACCAAGCTCGATCCTGTTGCCGGTGACCGTGCAGGCGACTTCGACGCCGGCCGTTTCAAAGTCGTTGCCCACGGACCGGGCCTCGCAAAGCGTGATCGAAATTGACATCGGTCCTGCGCGCGTTCGACTGCGAGGTGCCGTGGACGAGGCCAGCGTACGCCGCGACCTCCGCGCCATCGGCTCGACGCCGACCGCGCTCTTCGCCGAGCGCCTGGAAGGCGTCACCGAAGTGCGCGCCGGCGTGTTCGTGTTCTTCGATCTCGTGATGGCCGGCCTGAACGTCTGCCGCGTGGACGACATCGCCCTGTCGGTGCTGGCCACGGTGATCGGCCACCAGCGTGAAAAAGGCTGGACGATTCTCGACGCCGAATGGATGGCGATGTCGCACGACCGCGGCACAGCCGCGCAGCCGGTGGACCAGGGCTGCGGGCTGGTCTGCGACCCGGACGGGCGGCCGCTGGACGCCAGGCCTGAAGTTCGGTGACTGGTAGAAGATTCATCGAGATTTCGCTCCGGCCTTACCTGTCCTTCACATTTCGCCCTCAGTATCGGAGCTCCTGAATACAACTCCTCGAAGGAGCTGCAATGAAGAAGATGTTTTTCGCATTCGGCGCTGCAGCCGTAGTCGCATTGGCCGCATTGAGCGCTCCTTCTCAAGCACAGCCCCACCATGGAGACCGCGGCCATCGCCCTCGCGTGGTCGTTGTTCCGCCACCCCCGCCGCACCACGTCACACGGCATGGCTATGTACGCCATCACGACTACCGTGCCGACTATCGTCACGACCGCCGTGCCCACTACCGCCACGCACGCCGGGACAGCGACCGCGATGGCGTGCCTGATCGTTACGACCGACGCCCGCACAATCCGTATCGACGCTGAGCGCGGCAGCGCCACCTGGCACAGGCTTTCGATGCCGCATCCCTCGTCAAGGAGTACGAAATGTCCATTCGAGCCGCTGTAGCATTCATGCTGTTTTCCGCCATCGCCTCCCCGTGCGCTCTCGCAGATGACGATGACTCAAAGAAGCGCTGGCGGCGCAACGACTGGCGTAGCGACTGGCGGGAGGACCGCTGGCCTAGGCCTTTGCGAAGTCAAGCAGGAATCGAAGCGAGGGGAGTTCAAGCGAGAGGTCAAGTGCAAGGATGGCATCGGAGCAACGTGGCGCGGGGAATGGAAGGATGAGTTCCGGGGATGGGCCATGCAAGGTCAAGCTCGAGGCCAGCCGCGAGGTGTTCAAGGAAGAGGTCAAGTGCGAGGGTCGCTAACGGCGGAAGACTTCGGGGTGGGACTTCGGAGAGACGATTCGCTCGTAAGCTCGATGCCCGCTGGCGGGCCACAGGCGGACGGCGGACCCGTTTTTCTTCAGTGTTTGTCGATTCCATCACGCCTGGGGAACACTTTCCATCTTTGGCTGTCGGATGAAGGGGGTGCGGAGTTCTTGCCCAGCCAAACCTTGGACAACGCGAACTGCTTGAGCGACCTCGCTCGTGCTGACCGCTACTTTCGCTCTAGCCTCGGCAACCGATGAAGGGCTCTCGCAACTCTTTGACGTCGCTGAGAGTCTTTCTCGTCGCTGCGCGCCAGCTGAACTTCAGCCGCGCCGCAGAGGACCTTCATCTCACTCAAAGCGCTGTCAGCAAACACATTCAGTCGCTCGAAGAACGGCTCGGGTCAGCGCTGTTCAAGCGAACTCCGACCGGGTTGCGAATCACACACGCCGGCGCGGTCTATCTTGAGAAGATATCCGCGGCTTTACGGCTTATCGACGAGGCCGAGGCATTGGTGGCCCGTCCGGAAACCCGCGTCAATCTGAACATCGCGGTATCGCCCTCGTTCGCGCAGTTCTGTCTCATCCCGCGCATGAGGGAATTTTTCGACCTACACCCGGACGTTAGGTTGAACATTCGACCGCGGCTCATGACTCCGCGCGACAGGCAGGAGGGCTTCGACGCTGAAATACAGCTGCACACCGGCCACGTCAGCGGCATGACAAGTTCCTACCTCTGCGGTCGCGAGATGGGATTGGTCATCGCGCCTTCGCTGGCAAAGGCTCATCGGCTCCGGGCCCCCGAGGATCTCTCCTCAGTCACGCTGCTCAAGCGCGCCCAGCGGGGCTATGGATGGGATGAATGGCGAGCAGAGATGGCACCGGGCTGGGACGGCCCAGGCGTCCACGCTCCCGAGTACGAGGGGTTCTCCGTGCTGCTGCCGGCAGTCCTGAATGGACTGGGGGCCGCAATCGTTCCGCTCTGCCTGGTCCGCGAGCATCTCGAGACCGGGGCGCTCGTGCGTCCGTTCGATGAAACGGTGTCTGGGCGGTATGGCTACTACCTCATGCTCCCAAGGCCGAACCAGAGTGGACCGTATCTGGACAGCTTCTGCGAATGGGTTGACAGCATGGCCAAGAACTTGTTGCCACCAGGCCAGGGCAAATCAACGAAGGCGAGACGGCATTCCAGAATGGAATAGCGTATGCCCATTCATCGCTTGGCGCAGTGGGCTTGGGCCAACCAGAATCGTGGAGTTCACCATTCTTGGACGACCATGCGACGCTCACTCATTTCCCTGGTGCCGGCTTTGGCACTTGCCCTCGCGGGCCTCGGCGCCGCTGCGCAGTATCCGGAGCAGCCGGTCAAAATTGTCGTGCCCTACTCTCCTGGCGGCAGCTCCGACGTGCTGGCGCGGGCCGTCAGCGACGAACTGGGCAAGGCCTTGGGTCAGGCGGTCATCATCGAGAATCGACCGGGTGCGGGCTCTCTACTCGCCACCCAGTTTGTCGCCGGCGAGCGTGCTGACGGCTACACGCTCTTGCTCGTCGATGTGCCCTTCACCATCGTGCCCGCTCTGTACCGGGACCGCGCCAAATACAACATCGAGAAGGACTTCGCTCCCATCTCGCTGATGGGTGTCGCTCCGACCTACCTGTTCGTGAACGAGACTTTTTCTGCGCGGTCTCCTGCCGACTTGGTCAGGTCGGCGAAAGCGAAGCCCTCGGCCATATCCATCGGGTCTGGAGGCAACGGCTCGCTGACCCACCTGATGGCGGAACTGTTCATGATTAACACGGGCGTCAAGATGGTCCACGTCCCGTACAAAGGCGCATCGGCAGCCGTGAACGACCTTGCCGCGGGCCAGATTGAGACGAGTTTCACCACGATGGCCAGTGCGAGCGGCCTTTATCGCGCAGGTCGCTTGCGCGCCATTGCGGTTACCAGCGCACAGCGGCAGAAAGCAACGCCCGACGTTCCCACGTTCCAGGAAAGTGGCATTCCGAACATGACCGTGGAGAGTTGGTGGGGGCTGGTTGCTCCTGCAGGCGTCAGCCAGGCGGTCCAGACTCGCCTGGGCGACGCGATGCGGCAGGTGATGAAGTTGCCGAGCGTGCGCATGCGCATGGAGTCGGCAGGCGTCGAAGTGCCAGCCGATACGAGCGCAGGAGTGTTGCGCAAGTTCATCCGCGATGACGCGGTGAGATGGCGAGATGTCGTCCAGCGGGCACAACTCAAGGTTGAGTGAGCAGCCGACAAACAGCAATTGCGCTCTACCATGAACATCTCTCTGAATCGGTGGCTGGATGAGGCCGCTATGGACCCGATGCTGATGCCTGACTTCGAACGCATCTGTAGTTTCGGCGGACGGCTCGCGGGAAGCGGACAGGATTCCGACGCATTGGATTGGACGATTGGCAGGCTGAATGAGGTACGCCGCGGTGCGCGCCGCGTCGAGGTTTCCTACGACGGCTGGGTGTGCGAGAAAGCCGAACTCTTGCTTTTGGGCCGCTCGGAGACCTTGTCTTCCCGGCCGCTCCTGCGTTCAATGGCAACGCCCCCCGAAGGACTCGAAGCGGCCGTCATTGACCTGGGGCAAGGGCGCCAGAGCGATTTCGATGCAGCCGGCGAACAGATTCGCGGACGCATCGTCCTCGTTCGCCACGAGTATCCGTTTTCGCCGACCCACCTGCACCGTCGCAAGAAGTACGACATGGCAGTCTCCCGCGGGGCTGCGGGATTCCTGATTGCGAACAATCTGCCCGAGCAGGGACTTCTATCTGGTTCTTCAGGAAGGGGCCGTGGCAAGCCGGGCATTCCGGCCGCCTACATCGACCGGGAGTCGGCGGACCGCATCGCATCAGCTGGCCCAAACGCACCAATCCGATTGACGATTGCCGGAAAGGAGTTGGAAGGCTCGACCGCGGGCGTCGGCGTACTAGACATCCCTGGGGAGTTCGAGGAACGTGTTGTCATCAGCGCCCACATCGATGGCCACGACCTCGGCGAGAGCGCGCTGGACAATGCCACGGGGGTGGCCACAGCCTTGGCCGCCGCCAGGGCGCTGGCCATGCGGGTCGGGAGAGGAACGAACAGCCTGCGCATCTGCTTCTTCTCCGCGGAAGAATGGGCCTTGTCGGGCTCTGCGGGATACCTGAAGAGTCTTGAAGCCAGTGAGCTCGCGACCTTGAAGCTGAACATCAATCTGGATACGGTCGCTGGCGATGAAAACCTGACTGCGCTGACCAGCGACTTCCCGGGACTTGAGCCCTTCGTGGAGCGGGCCAGTTCTGCTGCGGACCTGCACATCGGTTCTTATTTGCCCCTGATGGCCAATTCAGACCACGCGAACTTTGCAGCGCTGGGCGTGCCAGCAATGCGCTTGCTCGCCGGATTCGACCGGCCATCCTCCAGAGTTAACAACATTCTTTCAGCTGGAGACCGTATGCCGGCAGTGCGCGAGAGCGAACTGCGGCGGGCTCTCCGAGCCACCTCCGCGTTGGCATGGCTCGGCTTGACGGCTTCCAGTAGCGAGTTGACATCCCTTGCGGCACGGAGCTCCTGAACGGAGCACCAGGCGCCAGTCGCTGCGAAAAGACGCGGTCGTCGTCGCTCGATTCCTCAACGGTCGCGCTCGATGGAAGTCTGCAACGCGTTCGTTGTGACGACCGTGCCGCCTCCTATAACCGCCGGCCAGGTGATCATGTTTTTGTACGTTTCTATCGTCACTACCCATGAGTGAAGCTGCAGGCCCCTGTGGGCCAAATCGTTCCTCATCGGGAGCACCACCAGCGCACCATCGCAACGTCGCGCTGCCAAGAGGCATCGACCAGTCACCCTATCGACAGCGAATCCGACACGCTGACGAGCATGTTGCAGTCAGGGAACGCGGGAAGCTCGCATGGGACCTGGCCCTGCAAGTTCGTGCGCGCACGGCCGCACTTGGCTTCACCCGCGTTGGCCTCATTCGGAAGTCCCTCGGAGCTTCTGAGGAGGAAGTGCTTGATGCGCGCGCTGAGTACCGACTGGGGAGGGTACTGAAGGGGCTCGCGCTGCCCGACGAGGTTGAGCTGAAGTCAATTGCAGAAGCACTCGACACGACAGTTGGCGCCTTGCCTCACATTCCGCACATGTTGCGACGCAATAACTCGCAATTACCGGGACGTTTGGGGCCCGGTCAAGGCGCGGGTGGTTGCACGGCGTCGATGAGGCGTTCGGTGTTCTCCTCCCAGTCGCGCAGCATCCTCTTGACCTGACGATAGTTGTCGATCGCCTGGCTCAGGATCTGCGCCTGCTGTTCGCTGACGTAGCGGGCGGTCGGCTTGCCCGCGCGTGTGCGCACCCATTGGTAGTACGGGCCGTGGCGCGCCGCCGGATCGGTGGCGCAGCCGCAGTTGGGCTTGCCGCACTTCATCATGCGCTGGCTCAGCGTGCCCGAACACAGCAGCTCGAATTCACCCAGCGAGGCGCGGATGCCCTGGATGCGTTCGCGCGCGCGTTGCACGCTGCGCTTGGAGGGGATGGTCATGCGCTGCCTGATCTTGATTTGTTTCAATCTTACATATATTATGATGTAAGAAGGATGGCACTTCAACCTCCGCTCTCACCCTCCGCGCTGGGCGTGCTCGCCGAGCGGATGGGTCCCTTACCCTTGGTCAATCACTTCCTGTCGCGCATGGGTCTGCTCGAATTGCTCGAGCACCACGTCCCCACCGCCGACGGCCGCAGCACTGTCTCCCATGCGCAGGCGCTGGGCGTGTTGCTGCGCTCGATCATCGTCGAGCGCGAACCGATCTACCGCCAGCAGGAGAGCGCCAGCGGGTTCGCCGCCGGCCTGTTCGGCGTCGATGCCGCGCAGGCCACCCGACTCAGCGACGATCGCATCGGCCGCGCGCTGGATCGGCTGTTCGACGCCGATCGCGCCGCGCTGCTCACCGGCGTCGTGCTGGCCGTCGCGCAGCGCTTCGGCGTGCGCATGGAGCAGTTGCACAACGACTCGACGTCGGTCTCTCTGTGCGGTCAGTACCGCCAGGCCAGTGGCCGCGGCGTGCGTGGGCGCAGTGCGCCGGCCATAGCCTTCGGTTACTCGAAGGACCATCGCCCCGATCTGAAGCAGCTGCTGTTCATCCTCACCACCGCCGCCGACGGCGGCGTGCCGGTGCAGTTCCGCTGCGCCAGTGGCAACACCACCGACGTGCGCACCCATATCGAGACCTGGAACACGCTGCGCGAGCTGGCCGGGCGCGCCGACTTCCTGTATGTCGCCGACTCGAAGCTTTGCTCGTACGACAACATGCAGCACATCGCGCGCGCCGGCGGGCGCTTCGTGACGGTCATGCCGCGCTCGCGTCAGGAGGATGCGCAGTTCCGCAAATGGATCCAGACCGGCTCGCCGCCCTGGGAGCTGGTGTGGGACCGGCCCAATGCGCGCGAGGCCGACGGTCCGCGGGATCTGTGGTGCGTCTTCAAGCCCGAACTGCCCTCGGCGGAGCTGTACACCATCGTGTGGGTGTGGAGCACGCTGCTGACCCTGCACCAGACCCATCGCCGCCAGAAGCACCTGGCGGCGGCCATCGAACAGCTGAGCGATCTCAAGCGACGCTTGGCCGCTGCCCGCGCCCGGCTGCGCGGCGCCGCGCAGATCGACCTGCAGGTCGCGCAGATCCTGGAGCGCTACAAGGTCGCCCGCTATGTGAAGGTCTCGCGCGTGGTGCGCGAGGAGCACAGCTTCAAGCAGTCACGCCGCGGACGCCCGGGCCCGGACACCGCCTACCGCAAGATCACCCGCCGGCGCTTCGACATCGAATGGACGCTGGACACGCATGCCATCGCCTACGACCAGAAGAGCGACGGTATGTACCCGTTGCTTTGCAACGACCCCAGCCTCTCGCCCGCCCAGGTGCTCACCGCCCACAAGGGTCAGCCATGCATCGAGAAGCGCTTCGAGCAGCTGAAGTCGGTGCACGAGATCGCACCCGTGTTCCTGAAGAACGAGGCGCGCATCGAGGCGCTGTTCACCCTGTACTTCCTGGCCCTGCTGGTGCAGGCGCTCATCGAGCGCGAGTTGCGCCAGGGCATGCAGGCGGCCAACATCGATCAGCTCCCCCTCTATCCCGAGGCCCGGGCCTGTCGGCGGCCCACCACCGAACACATCCTGCGGCTGTTCAGCCTCGCCGAGCGCGTGTCGGTGTTGGCCCATGGCGAGGTCATTCGCGTCTTCCCGCCAGAACTCACCGAGCTGCAGCGCCGAGTCCTCGGCTTGCTGGGAGTGCCCGCCTCAGCCTATCTCGACAAGCCCTGAAGCCGCCTTCCGCTACGACGGAAATTCGGGTTTATTGACAGATTCGATGTGCGGAATGTGAGCCTTGCTGGGCGGGGTTTGCCCTTCCCGGTTGGAGTTGCTGCGCCTCGTGGGGCCATCAAGGCGCAAAGACTCATCGCCTGCCAGGGTACGACTAACAGCCAGCCGCCAGCCGCCAGCCGCCAGCCGCCAGTAGTCATAAAGTCATCTGGTGACGGCGCGGCCACACGACGCAGCGACCATACAAGCGCTGCGAAATGACCGGGAGCATTGGTTTCCAATGACTGCGCCCTTCCAATGAATCGCAGGCAGGGGTGCTGACCTGTCCAATCGAGCTGTCTTCGCCCCTGAGGAGCCCGGCGCTCAGCCAGGCTTGCGCGCAACGGGCATTGGGCAGAACGCGTTTTTTGGTTCCTCGCCACGCAGGTAGCCCGTTTCCTCTTCGTCCGTGGCAGGGCGCACCTCCACGAGCGTTGCCCGCTCCCCGTACAGGTCGCGCAGCTCCGCCACCATCGCCTCGTGCACGTTGACGTTAGGGCGGAACGCCCGAAACCAACGTCGCGGACGACCGTCGTAGTGGAAGTCAATCACCCACGTCACGGAAGTTCGGAGGAACTCAGCCATGGAAAATTGTAGTTCTCCGCCCGCGTGATTCGCAGTAATAGTCCGGCCAGGACCGTTGTTGTCGAAGCTGGCCTGACCTCGGAGCATGCTGACTGAAGAGTGCGTGCCCAGAGATGGTGTGCATCATCAGGAGATCGTGCACACCATGAAGAGTCAAGCAGAGGGCGGTGAACCGTCACGTCGCCATCACGACCGTGCATTCAAGGCGCGACTGATCGAGCTGAGCATGCAACCCGGCGCGTCAGTGGCGGCCATTGCAATGGCCCACGCCATCAATGCCAACTTGTTGTTCAAGTGGCGGCGCGACCGCCAACGCGAATTGACGTCGCTTCATCCGACGCCTGCCGTGCTGCTGCCCGTGCGCCTGGCATCGGCCGGCGAAGATTCGGGTGTCAATGCAAATTCGCCGCTTGCCGCCGACGCTCCGGCTTCGGCTTCGGCCACCGCACTCGTCTGGGCAGAGTTTTGAACACCATCCTTAGACCTCCCGCTCCGATGCCGGTGCGGTCACATGCGCGGCCTCGCGAGCAACGTCTCCCCGTCCAGCGGCTTCCGCTTCGGCTCCAGCGCGCAGGAGCTCGACGGTCTCGTTCGCTCCGAAATGAACCAGTGGGGTCCGCTGATCCGGCAGCTCGGGCTCAAGGCGGAGTGACTCGGGCGCGCCAGGTAGTCGCCCTGGGCAAGGCCCAGTCGGGCGGATGGCGCGACCACTCCTTGAGGAATTCCAGCAGGTGCCGCACGCGCGTCGGCATGTTGCGCCGCGTCGAGAACACGACGTTGATGTCGAGCTCTTCAGGCACGCAGTTGGGTAACAGGGCTTCGAGCGTCCCGGCCTGCAGTTCCTCCGACACCATGTAATAGGGATGCAGCGAGATGCCGGCGCCGAGCAAGGCGCCCTGCTTGATCGCGTCACCCAGGTTGGAACGCACCGTGCCGCGCACGCGCACTTCCTGCGGCGGGTTGCCGGCAAACTTCCACACGCCGGCGCCCGACTTGATGATGTGCACCAGGCAGTTGTGGCGCGCGAGATCCGCTGCGGTGGCGGGCCGGCCGTGCGCCTTCAGGTAGGCGGGCGACGCCACCACCACTTGCGGCGCCTTCAAGAGCGACTGGGCGACATAGCTCGCATCCTCGAGCGAAGGTGCGATACGGATCGAGAGATCGAGCGCCTCGGCGACCAGGTCGGAACGGCCATCGTCATGAACCACCGTCACTTCGATGTCCGGATAGCGATGGGTGAACTGCGCGATCAGCCGCATGAGGTGATAGGCGCCGAACGAGGGCGGCGTGCCGACGCGGATCGCGCCGCGCGGCAGGTGGACGACGTCGCGCACCTCGCCTTCGATCGCTTCGTAGCGCTCGAGCAGGTCGCGCGCTGCTTCTAGGACGCGCGCGCCGGCTTCGGTGAGGGCGACCTGCTTCGAGGTGCGCTTGAGCAATTGCGCGCCCATCGAGACCTCGAGCCAGGCGACGTGCTTGGTGATCGTCGCCCGGGAGAGTGAGAGCTGCATGGCAGCGCGCACGAAGCTGCCGCAGCGTGCGACTTCGGTGAATATCTGGAGGCAGCGAAGACGATCCACGATGGCAAGGTTTCCAAATCGCAAACCTTGGATTGTCAAACAGGGTGCGCCAGTGGGCAAGGCAGTTTTTAAACTGCAGATCACATGACCGCTCATCCATCTTCAATCGTCGCACCGCTGCTCGCCGGGCTGACACAGCAGCTGCACGCGTTCTTCCACGCACTCGACATGCGGCGCTACGACCGGATGCTCGAGCTGTTCACCGACGATTGCCGCTGGCTGCGCCAGGGCCAATGGCTGGAAGGCAAGAATGCCGTGCGCGCGGCGCTCAAAGCCCGCGCGGCCGATGTCGACACCCGCCACGTGCTGACCAACGCCTACGTGAGCGCATGCGAAGGCGAGTCGGCCGAGGTCGAGGCGTACATGACGGCCTATCGCTATCCGGCGGCGGCGCAGCCCGGCAGGGCACTCCCGCCCATCGCCGGCCCGCTGCGCTTCAACCTCACGACCACCGTGTTCCGGCGCGATCCTGGCCACGACTGGCGCATCGCCGAACAACGCATGGTGGCGGCCTTCGCCTTCGTCGAATGAGCACGCTCCCATCCTCCTTCACGCATCGCGGCGCGGCCATGCGGCTGGTGCTGCGCGAAGGCGCCATCGACGACCTTCGCGCCGAACTCGACGCGCTCGGCATCGCGCGGCCGCTGGTGCTGGGCGGCGCCCGCACGCAGCGCTCGGCGCTGTTCGCGCGCGGCGTCGCGGCGATGAATGGCCTGCCGCATGTGCTGGCCGAGCCAGTGCCCGCGCATTCCAGCGTCGAGCTCGTGGAGCGGCTGGCGGCGCGCGCGATCGCCGATGGCGTCGACGGCTTCATCGCCATCGGCGGCGGCAGCGCCTCCGACACCGCCAAGGCGATTGCACTCCTGATGGCCGAGGGCGGCCGCCTTGCCGACCATGCGGTGCGCTTCACGCCGCCGGCTTCGCTGGTCGCGCCGCGTCTCGCTGCGCCCAAGCTGCCGATCGTCGCCATTCCGCAAACCGCCTCCGGCGCCGAAGTCACCGTCTCGCTGGGCGTGCGCGACAGCGACGGCGCCAAGCTGCTGTTCACCGACATCCAGCTCGCGGCCCGCCTGGTGTTGATCGACCCGCTCGCCAATCTCGAGGTCCCGGCCGCGTTGATGTGCGCCACCGGCATGAACGGCCTGGCGCATTGCATCGAAGGCCTGTACGCGCTGGAGCGCTCGCCGTTGGCCGAAACCCTCGCGCTGGACGCGATGGCGCGCTTCGCGGAGGCCTTGCCCGCCGTGCATCGTGAGCCGCAGGATGCGTCGGCGCGCGCGGCACTGTTGTACGCCGCACACTTGTCGGGGCTGGTGTTGGTGAATGCCCGCACCTGCCTGCATCACGCGATCTGCCATGCGATCGGATCGGTAACCGGCGTCGGCCACGGCGATGCCAATGCCGTGATGCTGCCGCACGCCGTCGCCTTCAACGCTCAGGCCGCGGCCGGACCGCTGGCCCGCGCTGCCGCGGTGCTGGGCGCTGTTGAAGGCGCCGCCGGCCTCGTGCGTGCCGTGCGCGAACTGCAGGCCGCCATCGGCGTGCCGACCCGTCTGCGCGACATCGGCGTGCCGCGCGAGTCGTTCGACCGCATCGCCGCCAAGACGATACGCGAACGCGGTCTCTACTACAACCCCCGCCCCGTCGCCGGCGAGAGCGAGCTTCGCGCGCTGCTCGATGCCGCGTACTGACGGCGGCCAGGCTCTCGACGAACTTCACCCACACAAGGAGTCCCACCCATGACCATGCGCATCGTTCCCGGCGGCGCCACGCTCGGCGCCCGCGTTGAAGGCCTCGACCTGTCGCGGCCGGTGTCGGCCGAAGTCTTCGAGCAGTTGCTGCAGGTGCTCGGCCGCTATGGCGTGCTCAGCTATCCGAAGCAGGATCTGAGCGCGGCCCAGCTGCTCGACTTCTCGGCCAATTTCGGCCGACTCGAAGTCAACGTGGCGGGCGCCTACCAGGAGCCGGGCCTGCCCGAAGTCATGGTGCTTTCCAACATCGTCGAAAACGGCAAGCCGATCGGCCTTTCCGATGCCGGGCAGGACTGGCACACCGACATGTCCTACAACAGGATGATCGCGTTCACCAACGTGCTCTACGGTATCCAGATCCCGCATCGCGACGGCCAGCCGCTCGGCAACACCGAGTTCTGCAACATGCATGCCGCTTACGAAGGGCTGCCCGAGGCGTGGAAGACGCGGCTCGACGGCATGACAGTGCTGCACGACTTCGACAAGTTCTGGGAAATGATGCGCCGCGAGCGGGGCAGTACCCGCCCGCCGCTCACGCCGGCGCAGCGCGCCGCCCGGCCGCCCGTGTCGCACCCGCTCTTTCTGCGCCATCCCCTCACGGGCAAGCGCGTGCTGTATGCCAACCCGGGCTATGCGATCCGCATCAACGAAATGGACGAGAAGGAGAGCGACGAGGCGCTCAACTTCCTCTTCGCGCACCAGACCCGGCCCGAATTCCGCTACGCGCATCGGTGGGAGGTCGGCGACGTGCTCATGTGGGACAACATGGGCACGATCCACAACGCGATCCCCGACTACCGGCCCGACGAGCCGCGCCTCATCAAGCGCTGCCAGGTGATGGCCACGCGCTTCTTCCACGACGACGGCACGCCGCGCACGGTGGCCCACACGGAGCTCGAAGCCGCATGACGCGTGGCGTCGCCGCCTGCTACTCGATCGCCGACCTGCGCGCGCTGGCCAGGCGACGGCTGCCGCGCGCCGTGTTCGACTTCTATGACGGCGGCGCCGAGGACGAGCGCACCCTTGCGGGCAACCGCCTCGCCTTCGAGCGCTGGCACCTGGCGCCGCGCGTGCTGGTCGATGTCGCCGGCGCCTCGTCGGCCTGCACCCTGCTGGGCGCGCCCGCCGGCATGCCGGCCGCCATCGCGCCCACCGGCGCGGCCGGCTTCGGCTACCGCGGCGCCGATCTCGCGCTCGCGCGCGCAGCCGCGAAGATGAGCCTGCCATACACCCTGTCGAGCAGCGCCACGACAGCCATTGAAACCATCGCCGACAAGGCGCCCGGCCGCCTGTGGTTCCAGGCCTATGTGCTGCGCAACCGGGACTTCTTCTGGCAACTGATCGAACGCGCCCGCCGAGCCGAGTACGAAGCGCTGGTCATCACGGTCGACCTGCCGGTTGGCGGCAAGCGCGAGCGCGATTTCCGCAACCACTTCTCGATCCCGTTTCGCTTCACGCCGCGCAACATGCTCGACTTCGCCTCGCGGCCACGCTGGGCGCTCGACATGCTGTTGCGCGGCATGCCGGTGATGGAAAACCTGCGCGGCCTTGAAGCCGCTGCCACGAATGCGACCGCCATCGCGTCCTCGGTCGGCCGCAGCTACGACCCGGCCTTCGACTGGCAGCGGCTGGCCGAGGTGCGCGAGCGCTGGCCGCGCAAGCTGATCGTCAAGGGAGTGAGCCGCGGCGACGATGCGCGGCGCCTGGCCGCAATGGGCGTGGACGCCATCATCGTGTCCAACCACGGCGGCCGGCAACTTGACGGCGCCGTGCCCAGCCTGCTGGCGCTGCCCGAGGTGCTGCAAGGCGCGGCCGGCCGCTTGCCGGTGCTCGTCGACGGCGGCATTCGCCGAGGCAGCGACATCGCCAAGGCGCTGGCCCTGGGCGCGCACGGCGTGCTGCTCGGCCGCGCGACGCTGTTCGGCGCGGTGGCTGCCGGCGACGCCGGTGCACAGCGCGCGCTCGACATCCTGCACGATGAGCTGCTGCGGACGATGCGCCTGTGCGGCGCCCCGACCGTGGCGCAACTCTCGGCCGACTTGCTGCGGCCCGCCGAGCCGAACGCGTCGTGGCCCGCCTCCGCGGCCTCGCCGCCGGCCGCCCGCAACGCCGCGCCTCGCGCCAATCGAACGCCCGATCTCGTGAACCCGTGAACCCTTGAACCGTCAAAGGAAAAGACTATGAAGAGACACCACACCCTCCGCCGCCACATGCTGATCGCGACCGCCCTGTGGGGCGCTGCCGGCCTCCATATGCAGGCCCAGGCGCAGAACGACTATCCCAGCAAGCCGATCAAGCTCGTGGTCGGCTACAGCGCCGGCGGACCGACCGACGTGCTGGCGCGCGTGCTGGGGCAGGACATCGGCGCCACGCTCGGCCAGCCGCTCGTGGTCGAGAACAAGCCTGGCGTCAACGGCAACATCGCCACGGAGTTCGTGAAGCAAGCCGCGCCCGACGGCTACACCTTGATCGTCAACACCATCTCGCACAACGTCAATCCGCTGCTGCAACCCGACCGCATCAAGTACGACCCTGTGAAGGACTTCACGCCGATCAGCATGGTCGCGGTGCTGCCGCAGCTCATCGTCGTGGCGGGCGATTCGCCCTACAAGACGCTTGGCGACCTCATCAAGAAGGCACAGACCGGGCCGAGCGTCGTCAGCTATGGGACGGCCGGCGTGGGCGGCTCTGCGCATCTGGCGGCCGCCCTGCTGGAGCAGCGCAGCAAGACACAGATGAACCACATCCCCTTCAAGGGCAACGCGCCGGCCTTGACCGAGGTGATGGCCGGCCGGGTGGACTTCATGTTTTTCCCGATGATCGGCGTGTCTGAGTTCGTCACCAGCGGAAAGATCCGGATCTTGGCCGCGACCACGGCCAAGCGGCACCCCGACTATCCGCAAGTGCCCACCACCGCCGAGCTCGGCTTCCCGGGCTTCGAGGACTATGCGCAACCGATCGGCTTCGTCGGCCCCGCGGGCCTGCCTGCGCCCATCGCCGCCAAGCTCGACGCCGCCATCGTCGCGGCCCTGAACAAGCCCGCCATGCAGGCGAGACTCAAGTCGCTGGGCGCCGAGGTCAAGCATCTCGGGCCGGACCAATACCGCGAGTGGCTCGGCCAAGACCGCACGCGCTGGTCGCAGCTGATCCGCAGCGCCAACATCAAGGCCGAATAAGCCCGGAGCAGCGCATGAAGTGGATCCATTTTTCAGCCCACGGCGCGGCCAGCGCCTACGGAATTCTCGGGCCCGACGACCGCATCCGCGAAGTGCGCGGAACGCCCTTCGGCCCGCATCAACCGACAGGGGCAGTGCACCAGCTGGCCGACGTCAAGATCGAAGTGCCGCTGGTACCGCGCACCTTCTATGCGGCCGGGCTCAACTACGTCAAGCACATCCGCGAATACGCCGAGCTGACCGGCAATCCCGTCGCAGAACCCAAGCAGGCCGACATTGGCTACCGCGCGGTAAATGCGCTGGTCGCGCATGAGGAGGCGGTCGTCATTCCGTCGGACGCGAAGCAGGTCGAGTACGAGGGCGAGGTCGTCGTCGTGATCGGCAAGAAGGGCAAGCACCTGAGCGAAGCCGAAGCGCTCTCGTGCGTGCTGGGCTACACCATCGGCAACGACGTGAGCGAGCGTCTCTGGCAGGCATCGGACCGCACCTTCTGGCGCTCCAAGAACACGGACACCTTCAAGCCGATGGGGCCGTGGATCGAGACCGAGTTCGACCTCGACGCGGCCGAGACCACCGTGCGGCTCAACGGCGAGGTGTGCACTCATTTCCGGACCGCCGACATGCTGTTCGACATCCGCACCTTCATCAGCCGCATGACGCGCTACCTCACCCTCTATCCAGGCGACGTGATCTGGATGGGCACGGACGGCAAGTCGCCGCAGCTGAAGGCCGGCGACGTGGTCGAGGTCGAGATCAGCGGCCTGGGCCGCCTGCGCAACCGCTTCGTGGCGGAGGCGGACGTCCGGGCCGGGTAACCCGCGTCATTGGCGCTCGATGCCCAACGCGCGAATCAGCTCGGTCACCGCGGGCTTTGGTGCGGCGCAGCGCTCGACCGTAGGGGTAACGACAACATTCCCTTATCGATGAAAAATATTCCACGAGGGTAAGACGGTGAAACCGGAAAAGTACGAGGGTCCAAAATGGACGAGTTCCGAGAGATCCGAGCCTCCAAGAATGTCGCGTTTTGGCAAGGGTAGCAATGTCGCAAAGACTTGCGAGGCGGAATGGAGTCAGGCCCGCTCATGAACTCAGTCAAGACGGATCGCAACTCGGCGATCAGTTCGTCCGCCATCCTGTGGCCGGTGATCGTAGAGAAGCCGATGCGTTCGCACGCCTACGCAACGGCATCTGCGATGGCTTGCCTGTCGTCCAGTTATCCAATCGGAAGATATCAATGACGGGGTATCACCCTGAACTCGTGAACAAAAAAGGACGCAACATTCGCACCGCCCATGCACCAAGCAGACCGGGCCGATGGCACGTCATCGATTAAGCAGGCGGGCGATGGGTGTGGGAAGATTGCGGTACGGCTTTTTCGGCGGCGGGGCAAAACTGCCGCGCACCGCCTTGCCGGGCCGCAGCCCGACGAGCGTCTCGGCATGCCGCACCGCGCTCGAGACGCCGTCCACCACCGGCGCGGGCAACTGTCCGTGCAGCGTGCGCGCCAGACCGGCCAGCGGTGCGCCGGCGAGCACCAGCACATCGGCGCCGTCCTCGTCGACCGCCCGGTCGCACAGCGTGCGCAGCGCCTGCGCATGGTCGGCCTGCACGCTGCCGATGTCGGCAAGCGGACGCTCGAGCGCACGGATGCTTGCCAGCCTGCCGATGAGTCCGTTGGCCTCGACCATCTCCCGGTACCAGGCCTGGATGCGCTGCGAGATCGCGATGATCGAGAAGCGATGTCCCAGCAGGCAGGCGCTCGCGAGCGCCGATTCGCTGAGGCCCAGCACCGGCACGGGCAGCGCCTCGCGCAGGCCGGCGAGTCCCGGGTCGCCGAAGGCGGCGACGACGACCGCGTCATGCCCCGCATGGTGCTCGGCCGCGATCTGCGCCGTCGCATAGGCGCCGATCAGGGCCTCGAATCGCGTCTCGATGTAGGCCACGCCGAAAGCCGCGGTCTTCATCGTGAGCTCGGTGCCCGGCGACGCGCTGCGCCTGGCCTCGGCCTCGATCAGCGCCGTCACGCTCTCGGAGATGTTGGGGTTGATGACGAGCAGGCGCACGGCGCTCAACCCCGCTTCTTCGGCAGCAGCGTGGGCGCGGCGCGGGCGAGGAAGCGTCCTGCCCCGGCTCGGCCCGTGAAGCGCGAGCCGTCCCACACCACCTCGCCGCGCGTCAGCGTCATGCCGGGCCAGGCCGACAGGTGCATGCCTTCGTAGGGCGTGTAGTCGACCGCATGGTGCAGCTGCGCGTTGGTGAGCACGAAGTCGCGCTCATCCCAGATCACCAGATCCGCATCGGCGCCGACGGCGATCGTTCCCTTGCGTGGATGCAGGCCGTAGGCCTTGGCCGGGTTCGCGGCCGTGAGCTCGACGAACTTCTGCGGCGTAATGCGCCCGGCCAGCACGCCTTCTGACCACAGCAATGCCATGCGCGTCTCGATGCCGGGAATGCCGTTTGGAATATGGCGGAAGTCGACCTCCTCACCCCCCGGCTTCTTGCCCTCGGTCCCCTCGAACTTGAAGGGTGCATGGTCCGACGAGAACACGGTAAAGAGGCCGTCGGAAAGTCCATCCCATATCACTTCCTGGTTCGCCTTGTCGCGCGGCGGCGGGCTGCAGACGCAGCGCGCGCCGCCGTAGCTGTCGTCGATGCCGAGATCCTCGGCCGTGAGGAACAGGTACTGGGGGCAGGTCTCGGCAAACACCTTGAGCCCATGCGCGCGCGCCCAACGGATCTGCTCGACCGCTTCCCGGCCCGAGACGTGAACGATGAGGATCGGCACGTCCACCAGCTCCGACAGCGCGATGGCGCGGTGCGTGGCCTCGCGCTCGACCAGCATGGGCCGCGAATGGGCGTGGAAGCGCGGCGCGGTGCGGCCGGCGGCCTCGAGCTTCTTCGTCAGCCATTCGATGCAGTCCGCGTTCTCGGCATGGATCATCGCCATGGCGCCGTGCTCGCGTGCGACCGACAGCACGTCGAGAATCTGCCCATCGTCGAGCTTGAGGTCGTCGTAGGTCATGTAGATCTTGAACGAGGCGTAGCCCTCGCGGATCAGCTCCGGCAACTCCTCCTTCAAGACGGCCGGGGTCGGATCGCTGACGATCAGGTGGAAGGCATAGTCGACGTGGGCCCGACCTTCGGCGCGCCGGTGGTAGTCCTCCACCGCAGCGCGCAGCGACTGGCCCTTCTGCTGCGCCGCGAAGGGAATCACGGTCGTGGTGCCGCCGCAGGCTGCGGATCGGGTGCCGCTGTCGAAGTCGTCGGCCATGCGCACCGGCGGCGCCTGCGGCTGGTCGAGATGGCAATGCGCGTCGACGCCACCCGGCGTGACTGAGCGGCCGGCGGCATCGATCTCGCGCGCGCCGGCCGCCAGCCCCAGGCCGAGCTGCACGATGCGGCCATCGCTGATGCCGATGTCGCAGTGAAAGACGTCGCTGGCCGTGGTGGCCTGCGCATTGCGGATGACAAGGTCGAAATCTGCCATGGGTTTGTCTGCTGTTGTCTGGTGATTCTGTGAATGTGGGAGGGCGGTTCAGGCGGCCATCCAGCCGCCGTCCACCATGAGCTGCGCGCCTGTCACGAAGCTGGCGTCGCTGCTCGCGAAAAAGAGCACCGCGCGCGCCACGTCCTCCGGCCGGCCGAGCCGGGGCCAGGGCGTGCGGCGCACGGCGCGGTCCATGACGGCGGGGTCGAGCGCGCGGCCGCCCTGTCCCGTCTGGATCTTTCCGGGCGCGACCGCGTTGCAGATGATTTGCTGCGCGGCATAGTCCACGGCCACTTGGCGCGTGAGGTAGGCGATGCCCGCCTTGCTCACGCCGTAGGCCAGGTCTTCCGGCGCGGCGATCATCCCGTGCTGGGACGAGAGGTTGACGATGCGGCCGCGCACCTCGTCCACCGGCGCCTGCGCCACCATCTGGCGCACGGCGGCGCGGCAGCAGCGATAGACGCCGGAGAGATTGACGTCGAGCACGCGCTGCCAGTCGGCCTCCTCGAGCTCCAGCAAGGACCGCGCGTGGCGGATGCAGGCGTTGTTGACCAGCACGTCAAGGCGGCCGTAGCGCGACACGGTTTCCGCCACCAGGGCATCGACCTGCGCGCTGCTGGACACGTCGGTGGCGATGAAGGCGGCCTCGTGCCGGTCGGCGGCGATCAGCTCGGCGGTGGGAATGCCGCCCTCGATGACTTCGGTCGTCAGGTCGGCGATCACGACGATGGCGCCGTGCGCCGCCAGCAGGCGCGCGATGGCGCGGCCGATGCCGGAGGCGGCCCCAGTCACGATGCAGGCCTTGCCGGCCATGCGTTGTGCTTCAGGCATGTTGTTCCCGCCAGATGAGATAGTCCTGCGCGGCGGCGGGCAGGTCGAAGCGCGGTACGAAGCCGGTGTCCGCCTTCAGCCGCGTGATGTCCATGGGCGCCCGGTCATAGGGCGCGTAGTAGTCGATGGTGACCGGCTCGCCATCGGCGGCCATGCGCCACGCAAAGCCCGGCTTGCGCGCGGCCACCGCATCGCACCAGCTGGCCAGGGGCCAGCTGAAGCCGGCAGCGACGTTGTAGACGGCATGCGGCAGGCGGGGCCGCTCGAGCAGCAGCGCCAGCGCGGCGGCGGCGTCGCGCGCATAGAGCCAGTCCCGCAGGCCGGGCCTGGGCAGCACGGCCGGCATCCGGTCGTCGGCGCAGCGAAGCACCTGCAGCGGCGCGCTCAGCGTATCGCGCACGCCGGTCTCGGCCTCCCATGGACCGAAGCAGGTGGCAAGCCGGCCCACGACGAGATCCAGCCCGTGCAAGGCGGCCATGCGACGCGCCGCCGCTTCCGCGGCCTGCTTGGAGATACCGTACAGGCCTTCGGGCCGCAGCGGCGTCGCGTCTTCGCCCAGGGCATCGGCGCCCTTGCCGCTGGCCCCGTAGACGGAACCGGAACTCAGGTACAGCACGCGCTCCACGCCGCAGTCGACGGCAGCCGACAGCGCGTTGACCATGCCGCCGACGTTCACCTCGAAGATGGAGCCCGGTGCCGCACGTTCGCGCCGCGCATCCGCCGTCACGGCCGCCAGCATCGCCAGGCGCTTCGGTTGGTACCGCCGCATGGCGGCCCGCAACGCATCCGCATCGCGCACGTCGCCGCTCACCGCCGAGAAGCGGCCCGGCAAGGCACTGAACGCCTGCAGTGCCGATGCCCGGGGCGGCGCCATGTCGAAGCCGACCACCTCCCCGCCTTGCGCCAGCAGATGCTCCGCCAGCCCCAGCCCGACGAAGCCGCTCGCACCCGTGATGAATGTGGGCACCTCAGGCTTCCTGGGGCACCGGCTCGGCGCGCAGCAGCGACAGGATGTGCCGCTTGTAGTCGTTGAAGCGTGGGCTGGTCGGGTCGCGCGGGCGCGGCAGGTCGATCTCGATCATCTCGCGTATGCACCCCGGCCGCGCCGACATCACGGCCACGTGCGTGCCCAGCGCCAGCGACTCGTCGATGCCGTGCGTGACGAATACGATGGTGCTGCGGCTCTCGCGCCAGATGCGCACCAGCTCGGCGTGCATGTCCATCTTGGTCTGCTCGTCGAGCGCGCCGAAGGGCTCGTCCATCAGGATCACTTCCGGGTTCATCAGCAAGGCGCGGGCGATGCCCACGCGCTGGTTCATGCCGCCGGAGAGCTCGCTCGGGAAGTGGTTCTCGAAGCCGCGCAGGTTGACCATGTCGATGAAGTGCTGCGCCCTCTTGCGCCGCTCGGCCTTGGGCATGCCGCGCATCGTGAGGTGGAAGGCCACGTTCTCCCAGACGCTGAGCCAGGGCATCAGCGTGGGCTGTTGGAAGACCACGCCGCGGTCCGCGCCCGGCTCGCTCACGACATGGCCGCCGACCGAGACCGTGCCGCTGCTGGGCTTGTCGAAACCGGCGATCAGGTTGAGCAGCGTCGACTTGCCGCAGCCGCTCGGGCCCAGCAGGCACAGGAACTCGTTGCGTCCGACGCTCACGCTCACGTCGTCGAGCGCCTTCACGGCGGTGTTGCGCTTCGGATCGTCGAAGAGGCGCGTGACGTTCTGGATGGTGATGAGGCTCACGGTTTCAGCCCTCCTTGGCTTGCAGGGTCGAGCCGCGCTGCCAGCGCAGAACGTGCGCGGCAATGCGCTTGATGGCGAAATCGCTGAGGAAACCCAGAAGCCCGATGCTGACCATGGCCGCGATCACGATGTCGTAGCGCAGGAAGTAGTAGGAGTCCCACAGCACGTAGCCCACGCCGCTCTTCACGGCCACCATCTCGGCCGTCACCGTGAGCATCCACGCCGAGCCGATGGCGATGCGCAGGCCCGAGAAGATGCTCGGCAGCGCGGCCGGGAACACGATGTGCCGCAGCAGCTTGCCCGGCGTGCCGCCCGTCATCGCGCCGGCGCGCAGCAGGTTGCGGTCGCAGGTCTTCACGCCGTGGATGGTGCTCAGCAGCACCGGGAAGAAGGAACCCAGGAAAACCAGGAAGATGGCCGGCTTGTTCGCGATGCCGAACCAGATGATGGCCAGCGGAATCCACGACACCGGCGGCACCGGCCGCAGGATCTGCAGCACCGGCTCGATCAGCTTTTCGGTGGTGCGCGACCAGCCGATGGCCATGCCGATGCCCACGCCCAGCAAGGTCGCGAGGCCGAAGCCCGCGAAGACCCGGCTCGCGCTCGCCAGCGTGTCAAAGATCCAGTGGCCGCTGTAGGTCTGCGTGTTGCCGTCGGTCGCGAACACCCAGTCCGCCCAGGCCACCAGCACCTGAGATGGCGCGGGCAGCAAGGCGGGCGGCAGGATGCCGGAGCGCGAGAAGATCTCCCAGCCCGCCAGCAGCAGCACGGGTACGATCGCGCGCTCGATGCGGCTGTAGACGCGCGCCGGGAAGGAGCGGGATGCCATGGCCTGCGCCATTTCAGTAGCCCAGCGCGGACTTGGGCTTGCCCGTGACGGCTTCGAGGAAGCTGTAGTCCATGTTCTTGCTGATGCCCGCCGTCACGTCGGTGTTGATGTACTTCAGGTCGCGCATCATCGCGGCGATGGCCACGGCCGATGCGCGGTGCATCTCGTAGTCGGGGTACAGGTTGGCGACCGCGCCGGTGGCGACGGCCTTGTCCAGCCCGGTGACCTTCTGGATGGTGTCGACGAAGAGGCCCTTGTCGGCGGCCATCAGGCCGTTGACCTTGACAATGGAGCGCACGGTTTCTTCCACGCCTTTGCGCTTCGAAGCGATCACGTCGGAACGGGTGACGATCAGGTTGGTGAGCTTGCCGGCCGCCTGGTCATAGGGAAAGGCGAAGAACTTGGCCGCCTTGACCTCGCGGATCTGCGTGGCGAAGGGGTCGACCGAGCAGATCAGCTCCACCTCGCCGCGGCGCAGTGCCTGCACGTGGTCCGAGGGGTTGGGGATGTTGATGAACTGCACGTCCTTGTTGATGTCGATGCCCTGCTTGGCGAAGGCGCCGCGCATGTGGATGTCCTGCGCGTTGCCGCGCGAGGCCGCGACGCGGAAGGGCTTGCCCTGCGCCTTGTAGTCGGCGATGAGCTTCTTGAGGCCGGCCCAGTCGTTCTCGGCCAGCGGCAGGTGGTTGCCCACCAGGATCTGCGAGCCGCCGTTGATCTGGCCCGAGATGGCGACCACGTCGAAGCCCTTGTCCAGCGCGGTGGCGTAGTGCAGGTAGGTGACCTGCGCGACGTCGATGCTCTTGGAGAGCAGCGCCGTCAGCACGTCGTTGCCGGTGTTGAAGCCGATGGCCTCCAGCTTGACGCCGGTGGCGTTCTCCGGCGTCATGGCCAGCGGGGTGCAGTGGGCGCACTTGGCATAGCCGAGCTTGATGGACGGCACGTCCTGCGCCTGGCCCGCCAGCGGCAGCACGGCCGCCACGGCGAGGACGAGCTTCGCGATCATCTTGAACATGGAACTTCCTTTGGATTGAAAAAATGGATTCAGAGGGTGCGGGCCGTGCCTAGTAGCCCAGCGCGCCTTTCTTCTTGCCGAGCGCGACCTCGATGAAGGAGTAGTCCATGCGCTTCTCGAACTCGGCGGCGTTGTTGCCGCTCGTGTACTTCAGGTCCTTCATCATGGTGCCGATGGCCAGCGTGCTCTTGCGGTAGAGGGCGGTGTCGGGGAAGACGTTCTTCAGCGCCTCGCCGGCCACGCCGCGCTCGAGGCCGGTGGACTTCACGATCGCGTCCAGCCAGGTCCACCACGGGAATCTTGCTCATCGATCGTTCCTTGCGTGAAAAAGGTGGTTCAGTAGTGCTTGCCTTCGGCTCCCCACAGCGCGCGGCTCGCGGCCTCGGCTTCGGCGCAGACGGCTTCCATGTCGACGCGGGTGGGCAGGCCGTCCTCGACCAGCACCTCACCCTCGACCAAGACCATGCGCACGTCCCTGCCCTGCCCCGTGTGCACCAGGTTGCCGAGTGGGTTGACGTGCGGGCGCAGGTGCGGCCGGTTGGCGTTGAAGACGACCAGGTCGGCCGCCTTGCCGGGTTCGAGGCTGCCGATCTCGGCTTCCATGCCCAGCGCCCTGGCGCCGCCCATCGTGGCCATGCGGAAGACGTCGTGCGGCTGCCATTCGTCGTCGACGCGGCCTTCCTGCACGCGCGCGGTGACCAGCGCCCAGCGCATCAGCTCGACCATGTCGCCGTGCTGCGTGTCGGTGGCCAGTGCCATGTTGACGCCCGCGCGCTTGAGCATCGGGGTCGGCGCGAGGCGGCCGGAGGTGGCGTTGCACTTGGGGATGTGCACCGCGTGCGCGCCGGCCGCGGCCATGCGGCGTGCATCCTCTTCGCTCACGTAGATGCAATGGCCGCCCATCAGGCGTTCGTTGAGCAGGCCGGTCTCTTCAAGCACCTCGGTGGAGGTCTTGCCCGTGCGCTCCCGCACGCGCTGCACCTCGACCTCGCTCTGGCCCAGGTGCGTGCTGACGCGCAGGTCGTGCGCTTGCGAGGCCGCCGCAACCTCCTTCAGGAAGCCGTTGGAGCAGGTGTCGACGGCATGCGCCGCGAGGTTGACCCGCACGCGCGGATGCCCGGCCCAGCGCGCATGCAGCGCAAGCCCGGCCTCCAGCGTCTTGCGGCCGATGGCCGGGTCGTGGTGCCAGTGGCCGTCGGCCACGCGCGCGAAATCCACGTCATGGATGCGCCAGCTGGGTGCAAGGCGCGCTCCGAGCTCGGCCATCGCCTCCGTTGCGACGTCGGCATGCACGAAATTGTCGCCAATCACGGTCGAGCCGAACATCAGCGCCTCGAGCGCGCCGAGCCGCGCCAGTGCGCGCGCCTGCGCCGGATTCACTTTCGTGCCCTTGGGAATGCCGGACGTGTACGAAGGCGCGAAGCCCAGGTCCGCCGCCACGCCGCGCACCATGGTGAGGATGCCGTGCGTATGCACGTTCACGAAGCCCGGCGTCACGAAGTGGCCCGGCAGCCGCAGCGTGCGCTTTGCTTCCCAGCGCGTGGGCGGCGCGCCCAGCCAGGTGATGCGGCCGTCGCGGATGCCGATCGCGCAGTCGCGGATCTCGGGCTGCGCGGGATCGGCGGTCAGCGCGACGACGTCGAGCAGCAGCAGGTCGAAGAGGGGGTCCGGCATGTCCATGGCCACGGGACATGCAAGCGCCATGCCATTTTGTATCCAATCCCGAGACAAATCGTGTCCAGCATTTCTTCATGCGGAGCGCGGGCAAGAAAACGGCCGCGCGGTCACCCGGCGGCCGTGCAGGAGCGAAGCGTTTTAGCCGAGCAGCGCTTCGGCCAGCCCGATCTCGGCTTCTTCCTCCGCGTGGAGGTTGAGGGATTTCTCGATGTGGTGCAGGTGGTCGGTCATGAGCGCGGTGGCCGTCTTCTTCTGCCCCGCCTCGATCGCGTCGATCAGGCTGGAGTGCTCGTCGTTGGGGCAGGCGGCGCCCGTGGGTGCCTCGAAGGTGAGGATGGCCAGGCAGGTGAGCGGCGTCAGCTCGCGCATCATGCGCACCATGATGCTGCTGCCCGAGAGCTGGGCCAACTGCACGTGGAATTCGCCGGACAGGCGCACCGCCGCGCGGCGGTCGCCATTGGCATGCGCCTGCTGCTCGCGCTTGACCAGCGCGCGCAGCTGCTTGATGGCGCCCGGCGCCTTGCCCTCGGCGATGCGGTCGATGAGCCGCAGCACGATCGCCGGCTCCAGCGTGCGCCGCACCTCGAGCACGTCGTGCGCCTCGTCCGCGCTGGGCGTGGTGACGAAGGCGCCGCGGTTGGGAATGAGCGTGACCAGCTGCTCCACCGCCAGGCGCTGCAGCACGCCGCGCACCTGGGTGCGGCTGACCGAAAACAGCTCCGCCACCCGCTCCTCGGTCAGCTTGGTGCCCGGCAGCAGGCGGTGCTCGACCACGGCTTCGTAGATGCGCTCGTAGATGTCTGTCTTCGATGCGGCGGTCTTCGACGAGGGTCGAAGCGCGCGGCGGGGGGTGGTGATGGCCATGTCTGTGCAGGATGGTACCCGTCAATGCACCTCGGCGAAGAGGCGGCCCCAGCCTTCCACGCGGCGGGTGTCCACGCCGCAGAGGTGCAGCGCCTTCCACACGGCGGTGCTGACGGTGTCGTAGACGGGAACGCCCAACTCGGCCTCCAGCGCGGGCACGAGGTTCGCCGCGCGCAGGTTGGTGCAGAAGGTCGTGATGCATTGCGGGCCGGCGGCGGCGACCTCGCGCACCATCTGCCCGATCTGCTCGGGCGTGACTTCGGAGAACTCGAAGTTCACGTGGCGTCCGAGGTGACGCTCGGCGACGCATTCGAAACCATTGGCACCATAGTTCTGGACGATGCGCGCCTGCACATCCTCCAGGTAAGGCGAGGCCAGTCCGAAGCGCGTGCGCCCCGTCATCTGCATGACCTCGTTGAAGGCCAGCACCGAGGTGCAGGCCGGGATGCCGGTCTCCTGCGTGATGCGCTCACACAAGGCCGGTCGGTCTCGAAGCCGAGCCAGCCGGAGGAGGTGCCGTTCCATGCGATCACATCGACGCGGGCATCCGCCAGCAGGCGTGCCGCCCCGAGGATAGGCGCCATGTCGAACTGGCCGAGCGCCTGCGAGCGAAGCGAGATCTCCGTCACGCGGAAGCGCGCGAAGTGCGCGGAGACCTCGGGGAGGCCGGCCAGCATCGCCGAAGTCAATGGCTCCAGCGCGTTGTTCGACGACGGGGTCAGCATCCCCAGCAGCACGCGCTTCATGGGCTAGACCTTCACCTCGCGGTTGAAACGGTCGATGTACTCGGCGCGGCGCGGGTTGAGCTTGGCCCAGTCCACGCCGTTCATCGCCTCGATGTCCGCCGTGTTCTTTGCGTAAGCCTGCAGGCCCGGGCTGAACACGGCCTTGGAACTCACCGGCGCCACGAAGTACGGCGCGGCGGCCATCTGCGTCTGCACCTCCGGGCTCAGCGCCGCGTTGATGTAGGCTGCGGCCAGGTCCGGGTTCTTCGTGTTCTTCACGATGTGCATCACGCTCTTGATGTGGATCCAGCCTGTGTCCGGCTTCACCAGCGCCACCGGCACGCCCTTGCCCTGCAGGTCGCCGACGTTGTTGTTGTAGTGCACGGAGATGTCGATCTGCCCCTGCTGGAACAGCGTGGCGAGCGAGCCCGGGTTGCTGGCCACGGCGCTGACGTTGGGCAGCAGCTTCTTCACGAACTGGAAGGCGGGCTCGAGGTTTTCCTCGCTGCCGCCGTTCAGGCGCGCGATCTCCACCATCCAGGCCGACATCAGCGTCGAGCCCATGCCGGCCAGGCCGATGCGGCCCTTGTACTCGGGCTTGAGCAGGTCATTCCAGGACTTCGGCGGGTTCTTGATCTTCTCGGTGTTGTAGGCGATGCCGATGATCTGGCCCGAGACAAAAACGCCGAGGCCGCGCGGGTCGACCAGCTTGGAGGGCACGTCCTTCAGGTAGGGCATCTTGTCGACCGGGATTTTCTCGAAGATGTCCTGCGACAGCGCGGCCAGGTAGGGGCCCTCGTCCAGGATGATCACGTCGAAGGGCGGGTTGGCCTTGGAGGCCACGACCTTGGAGACCGTGTCCACCGCGAGCGAGGACACGAGGGTGGTCGAGGCGCCCGTCGCCTTGGCGAAGGCGGGCAGCAGGATGCTGCGGTGCGCGGATTCCCACGCGCCCGGGTAGGTGGTGGCGGAGATCGACTTGCCTTGCGCCTGCGCGAGGCCGGCCTGCGCGGCCCAGTGGGCGGCACCGAGGCTGGCGGCACCCTGCAACAGCCTGCGGCGGGACAGAGACATGCTCATGGAATTCCTTTCTTGGGACGGCGCCTGAGGTCCAGGCGGAGCTTGGGAGCGCAATCTCTGTGCCACCGGGCCTGCCCTCGTACGCACCCCACCGAGCTCCACACGCCCACCACGACGGTGCGCCGCCGCGCGCCAACATGGTCCGCTGCGCACCTTTTTGTGCACAACATGATTTGTGATTGTGTCCAATCTTTCTCCCGTTTGTGTCCATCAACGAGGCGGATCGAGCACGGTTCTCCGCGCGTGGCACGTTTCTTGAGTCGCTGCAGGCATCGCGGCGCATCCCGGCGCCTGCCAACAAGGGGCAACAACGCATGCAAGCTACCGACCGGGCACCCGGCGTCGACGTCGTTCTCGACCAGATCCATCACCGCTATGCCGGATCGACGGCGGTCGAGTCGGTGTCGCTGCAGATCCGCGCCGGTGAACTGGTCGCCCTGCTGGGCCCGAGCGGCTGCGGCAAGACCACGCTGCTGCGCATCGTCTCCGGCCTGCTGCGCCAGACGGGCGGTGCGGTGCGCATCAGCGGCGACGTGGTGGATGCCCTGCCGACCAACGAGCGCGGCGCCGGCATCGTCTTCCAGAACTACGCCCTCTTCCCGCACATGACGGTGGCGGCCAACGTGGCCTATGGCCTGCGGGCGCGCGGCGTGCCGGCCCACCGGGCCAACGTCACCGCCATCGAGATGCTGGCCATGGTGCGCATGAGCGACTACGGCAAGCGCTACCCGCGCGAGCTCTCCGGCGGCCAGCAGCAGCGCGTGGCCCTGGCGCGCACGCTGGCCGTGAAGCCGCGCGTGCTGCTGCTGGACGAACCCTTCGCCGCGCTGGACAAGAACCTGCGGCTGGACATGCAGATCGAGATCAAGCGCATCCAGCGCGAGCTGGGCATTACCACCGTGCTGGTCACGCACGACCAGGAAGAGGCGATGTCCATGGCCGACCGCATCGCGGTGATGAACGCGGGCCGGGTCGAGCAGTTCGACACGCCCGAGGCCATCTACGACCGGCCGGCCACGCTCTTCGTCGCCACCTTCATCGGCACCGCGAACCTGCTGGGCGGCCGGCTCGGGCCGCGCGCGAACGAAGGCTGGCCCGTCGCCTGCGAAGGCGGCGGCGCCCTGCTGCTGGACCGCGCCTCGCCCTGCTCGCGCGCCGGCGCCGTGGTGGTCGCCGCGCGGCCGGAGCACCTGAGCCTGGCCGCGCCATCCGAGGCCGCGCTGCCCGCCACGGTGGAAATGGTGCTGCCGCTCGGCCCCTCGCTGGTCTACGAACTGCTGCTGGCCAACGGCAAGACGGTGAAGGTCACGCAGCCGCGCAATGCCGAACTGCCGCGCTACGCGGCCGGCGACCGCGTGGGCCTGAGCCTCCGGGCGGGCTCGCCAGCTGGTGTCTTCGCGGGTTGACGACGATGGCCGCTTCCGCCCCTTCGTCCTCGCCATCCCTCCCGCTGAGCCTGCCGCTCGGCATCTTCTTCGCCGTCTTCGTGCTGGCGCCGATGCTGCTGCTCGCCTACGTGAGCCTGCACAACGATACCGCGATGACGCAGGCTGGGATCGGCCAATACGCCAAGTTCCTCACCGACGGCTTCAACCTCGGTGTGCTCGGCAGCACGCTGTGGCTGGGGCTCGAGGTGACGGCGCTGAGCCTCTTGATCGGCTTTCCGCTCGCCTACCTCTATACCCAGGTGCCGGGCCGCTGGCAGGGGCCGCTGATGCTGCTGATCATCCTGCCGCTGCTCACCAGCTCGGTGGTGCGCACCTTCGCCTGGGTCGTGATCCTCGGGCGGCAGGGCATCGTCAACACCGCCCTGCTGGACCTCGGCCTGATCGCGGAGCCGGTGAAGCTGCTCTACACGCAGGGCGCGGTGGCGGTGGCACTGGCGCAGATCGAGCTGCCGCTGATGGTGCTGCCGCTCATCACCGCGCTGATGAACATCGACCCGAACCTGCGCCAGGCCTCGCTGGCGCTTGGCGCAGGCCACTGGCGCACCTTCGTGCAGGTGACGCTGCCGCTGTCGATGCCGGGGCTCCTCGCCGGATCGCTGCTGGTCTTCGCCTCCAGCGTGAGCGCCTTCGTCACGCAGACGCTGGTGGGCGGCGGGCAGCAGATGTTCATGCCCTACTACATGTACCAGCAGGCCATCCAGGCCAACAACTACCCCTTCGCCGCCGCGGTCGCCATGCTGCTGCTGGTGTTCGTGCTCGCGGTGGTGGTCGCCATCAACGCGCTCGGGCGCCGCAGCCGGGGGTTCGTCCATGCCTGAAGAATTCGTCTCCGGAACGCTGGTGCCGCCCGCGGTGCCTTCACGCGCCGCTCCCGAATCCGCCTCGGGCGCGCTGGACCGGCGCTCCTTCTGGGCCGTGTTCGGCACGCTGGGCGTGCTCGCGGCCGTGCTGCTGCTGGCGCCGACGGTGGTGGTGCTGGTCACTTCCTTCACCAGCGGCTATTCGCTCAAGTTCCCGCCGCCGGGCTATTCCAGCCGCTGGTACATGGCGCTGTGGAACGAATCGCCGGAACTCATCGAGGCCTTCTTGCTGTCGCTGGAGCTGGCCTTCATCGCGACGGCCGTGTCCATCGTGCTCGCGGTCGCCGCGGCGCTGGCGCTGGCGCGGCGGCGCGAGGCCTGGGCGCGCGCCTTCGAATCGGTGCTGCTGTCGCCACTGATGCTGCCATCGCTGGCCATCGGGCTCTCGCTGCTGATGCTCTTCAACCTCGCGGGCTCCGGGCTCTCCTTCTGGACGCTGGTCATCGGCCACATCGCGATCACCACGCCCTACATCCTGCGCACCACCTCGGCCAGCCTGCTGCAGATGGACGGCAGCCTGCTGGAGAGCGCGCATTCGCTGGGCGCCTCGCCCTTCTACGTGTTCCGCACGGTGACGCTGCCGCTCATCGCGCGCGGCATCGCGGCCGGCGCCTTCATCGGCTTCATGTACTCCTTCGACAACGTGGCGGTGTCGCTCTTCCTGTCGGACGCGCGCAGCGAGGTGCTGCCGATCCGCATGTGGCACATCATCGAATCCAACCTCGACGTGCGCGCCGCCGCCGTGTCGGGCGTGCTGATCGCGGCGACGATGGTGCTGATGGTGGTGCTGGAACGCGTGGCCGGCATCTCGCGTCATTTCCGGTGATGCGCGTCACCGCCCCAGCGCAATCGCAGCGCGAGGTAGTCCTCCTCCAGGATGCCGTCGCGCAGTTCCAGCACGTAGCCGGTCATCGCGCAGAAGGCCTCGATGGAGTAGCCGCCGAGGTCGCTGCGCTGCATGCGCGAATGGCGCAGCGCCAGCACCAGGCGGTGCACGCCGGCCAGCTTCAATGCGCCGGCGCACATGGGGCACGGCTCCATGGTGCAGTAGAGCGTCGCGCCCTCCGCCGCCTGCGGGCCGTGCACCGCGAAGGCCGCGCGCAACACGTCGGGCTCGGCGTGGGCCGTGAGGTCGCCCTGCGTGTTCTGGCGGTTCTGGCCGCGCGCGAGCAGGCGGCCGTCCTTCACCAGCACGGCGCCGGTGGGCCAGTCGCCGCGGGCGTGGGCTTCGCGGGCTTCGGCCAGTGCCATCCGCATCCAGCACAGGTCGGCTTCGTCTTCCGTCATGCCGTTCATGGCGATCTTTCTCCGTGCGATTCAGGAGCTTCCAGATGAGCAAGAAACGAACCCTGCTGCGCAACGCCACCGCGCTGCTGGGCGACACGCTGTCCTTCGACCCGCAGCCGCTCGATGTGCTCGTCGAGGGCGAGCGCATCGCGGCCATCGCGCCCGCCGGCACGCTGGGCGGCGCGGACACCGTCGTCGATCTCTCGCACCGCCTGCTGGTGCCTGGCCTGGTCAACGGCCACCAGCATTCGCACGAGCACTTCCAGCGCGGACGCACCGAGAACCTGCCGCTGGAGCTCTGGATGCACCTCGTGCGCACGCGCATCCCGGTCGCGCTCACGCCGCGCCAGGTGTACCTGCGCACGATGATCGGCGCCATCGAGAGCCTGCGCACCGGTTGCACCACGCTGGTCGACGACATGGCGCTGGGCGCCGCGATCGACCGCGAACGCATCGACGCGGTGCTGCAGGCCTACGAGGACGCGGGCATCCGCGCGCTGGTCGGCTTCGCGATGATGGACAAGCCCATCGTGGACAACTTCCCCTTCGTGGAGGCGCACTTCCCGCCCGCGCTCGCGGCCGAGCTTCGCGCCGCGCCGCGCCCGGCGCCGGAGGACTGCCTGGCGCTGGTGCGCGATCTCGCGAAGGACCACCATCCGCAGCAGCGGCGCGTGGGCGTGCTGGTGTCGGCCTCGGCGCCGCAGCGGTGCACGGAGACCTTCCTGATGGCCGTGCGCGGCTTGGCGGACGAGCTCGCGCTGCCCGTCATCACGCACGTGCAGGAGACGCGGATGCAGGTCGTGACCGGGCAGCTCTTCTACGGCTGCCCCATCGTCGAGTACCTGGACCGCATCGGCTTCCTGAAGCCGGCCACCAGCCTGATCCACGCGGTGTGGCTCAACCCGCGCGAGATCGACGCGCTGGCGCGCGGCGGCGCCACCGCACAGCACAACCCGTGGAGCAACCTGCAACTGGGCTCGGGCGTGCAGCCGGTGCGCGAGCTGCTGGACGCTGGCGTCAACGTGAGCCTGGGCTCGGACGGCTCGTGCTCGACCGTCACGGTCAACATGCTCAACGTGCTGGGGAGCGCCGCCGCCGTGTCGAAGCTCCGGGGCGACGAGCCCTCGCGCTGGCTCTCGGCGCACGAGGCGCTGCATGCCGGCACGCTGGCCGGCGGCCGGGCGCTCGGCTTCGGCGAGGCGCTGGGCTCGCTGCGCGTGGGCGCCATCGCGGACCTGGTGGCCTACCGCACCGACACCGTCACCTTCACGCCCTTCAACGACCCCGTGCGCCAACTCGTGTATGCGGAGCGCGGCGCGGGCCTGGACTTCTCGATGGTGGCCGGCGAGGTCGCCATCGAGCGCGGCGCGCTCGCCCGCATCGACGAGGCCGCGCTGCTGCGCGAGATCGAGAACGAATTCCACACGCTCGCCGGCAAGTACACCGAGGCCGAGGCCTCGGTGGCGCCGGTGCTCGCGGCGGTCGAGGGCATCTACCGCCGCTCGCTGGCCACCGCCATCCCCACCGACACCTATGCCGCGCGGCTGCCCTGAGCAGCGCGGCCCTCCTCCCTTCTCTTCTTCATCTTCAACTCAAGGAACCCTCCATGTCCCAACTCTCCCGCCGACTTCTGCTGGCCGCAGGCGCCAGCACCCTGCTGCCCCGCTTCGCACTCGCCGCCGAAGCGACCACCCTCGCGCAGATCAAGGCTTCCGGCGAGCTGCGCATCGGCTGCGAGGCCGCCTACGTGCCCTTCACCTACCGCCAGGAGGGCAGGATCGTCGGCTACGACGTGGAACTGGCCGAGCTGCTGTGCAAGCCGCTGGGCGTGCGGCCGAACTTCGTCGACACCGCCTGGGCCGGCGTGATTCCCTCGCTCTACGCGAAGAAATTCGACGTGGTGATGAGCTCGATGAGCTACACCAAGGAGCGGCTGGAGCGCGTCGCCTTCTCCATCCCCTACACGGAGGCCTCGCAGTCGCTGCTGGTGCGCGCGGACGACGCGGGCAGGATCAAGGGCATGTCGGACCTCAACGGCCGCGTGGTGGCCGTCAAGCTGGGCTCGCCCGGCCAGATCCTGCAGGAGAAGATCAACGCCAGCCTGAAGCAGGCGGGCGGCGCCGGCTTCAAGGAAGTCCGCACCTTCGACGACCATCCCTCGGCCTACGTCGCGCTCGCGCAGAACCGCGTCGACGGCGTGCTCAACACCCTCGCGACACTGGCCATGGTGCTGAAGGATGCGCCGGGCAAGTACGCCATCGTCAAGGGCATGGGCGGCGACAACTGGGCCGGCATCGCCGCGCGCAAGGAAGACCCGGAGATCGTGCAGTTCCTCGATGCGGGCTTGCGCCGGCTGAAGGCCGACGGCTCGCTCTACAAGCTGCAGGAAAAGTGGTTCGGCTTCCGCATGGAGCTGCCCGACGCCGTGCCTTCGCTCGCCTGAGCCATGGTCTTCGACTGGGTTCTTGTCGAGAAGTCCATCCCGCTGCTCGGGACCGGGCTTCTCATGACGCTGAAGATTTCCTCGCTCGCGATGCTGATCGGGCTGGTGCTGGGCGGCGTGCTCGGCCTGGCGTCGATGTCGCGCTTCGCGCCGGCGCGCTGGTTCGTGCGGGCGTACGTGGACTTCATCCGCGGCACGCCGCTCTTGATCCAGATCTTCCTCGTGTACTTCGCGCTGCCGGTGATCGGCGTGAACCTGCCGGAGTTCTGGGCCGGAGTGATCGCGCTGTCGCTCAACGCGGCGGGCTTCCTGGCGGAGATCTTCCGCGCCGGGCTCGGTTCCATCGAGAAGGGGCAGGCCGAGGCCGCGCGCTCCATCGGCCTCAGGCACCACCAGATCCTGTTCCACGTGCTGCTGCCGCAATCGCTGCGCTCGGTGGTGCCGCCGGCGACCAACGAGCTGATCACGCTGGTCAAGGGCTCGGCGCTGCTGTCGGTGATCTCGGTCTACGAGCTCACGCGCGCGGGCCAGGCGGTGATCGCGGTGCATTTCGCGCCCTTCGAGATCTTCGTGCTGATCGCGCTCTACTACTACCTCACCGTTTCATCGCTCGCGTGGCTGTCGCGCTGGCTGGAAAGAAAGCTCCCCGTATGGTGACGACCGTCCTCGAGGCCACGGGCCTGTGCAAGAGCTTCGGCGCGCGGCAGGTGCTGCACGAAGCGTCGATGAGCGTGAACGAAGGGGAGACGGTGGTGATCATCGGCCCCTCCGGCTCGGGCAAGACCACCTTCCTGCGCTGCCTCAACTGGCTGGAGGCGCCCGACACCGGCCGCATCAGCCTGCGCGGCGAGAGCATCGGCCGCGACGCGCGGGGCCGGGCGCGGCCGGAGGCGGACCTGTCGCGCCAGCGCAGCCGCATCGGCTTCGTGTTCCAGCGCTTCAACCTCTTCGCGCACCTGTCGGCGCTGGAGAACGTGGCGATGGGTCCGCGCCGGGTGCTGGGCCTCACGCCGGCCGAGGCGCGCGAGCGCGCCCGCGAGGAGCTGGCGCGCGTGCACCTGCAGGACCACCTGGACAAGCGCCCGTCCCAGCTCTCCGGCGGGCAGCAGCAGCGCGTCGCGATCGCGCGGGCGCTGGCGATGCGGCCGGAGCTGATCCTTTTCGACGAGCCGACCTCGGCGCTCGACCCCGAGCTCGTGACCGAGGTGGTCGACGTGATGCGCGAGCTCGCGCAGGCCGGCATGACCATGGTCGCGGTGACGCACGAGATGCGCTTCGCGCGCTCGACGGCGGACCGCGTGGTCTTCATGGACGGCGGCGCGGTGGTGGAGCAAGGCTCTCCCTCGCGAATCTTCGATGCGCCGGAGATGGAGCGCACGCGGCGCTTCCTGGCGCACCTGCATGAATAGGCTGACTCGATGACAGGCACCCGCGCATTCGATCTTCTGCTCACCGAACTCACGATCGTCACCGTCGATGCGTGCATGCGCGTCATCGAGCGCGGCGCGCTCGGCGTGACCGGCGGGCGCATCGCCTGGGTCGGCCCGGCGGACGAGCTCCCGCCCGGTGCCACGGCAGCACGGCGCGTCTCGCTGGCCGGCCGCGTGCTGACGCCGGGCTTCGTCAACGTGCACACGCACGCCATCCTCACCATGGTTCGCGGCGTTGCCGAGGACCTGGGCTTCGCGCCGGCCTACACCCCCGGCATCCCTCACGGCCACGACGTGACGCCGGAAGAGGCCGTGGCGCTGGCGCGGCTCGGCACGGCGGAGGCGCTGCTCTTCGGCTCCACGCTGATCAACGACACCTATGTGCATGCGGACCTGACGCTGCCCGCGATGGCGGCGCTCGGCGGCCGCGTCTTCAGCTGCGGCCGCATCCACGACGCCGACTTCTCGCTGATCGGCGACGGCCACTGGGAGCATCATCGCGAAATCGGCGAGCGCACCTTGGGCGAGGCGCTCGAACTCGCCGCGCGCTGGCACGGCAAGTTCGACGGCCGCGCGGGCGTGCAGCTATCGGCGCATGCGCCGGACACCTGCTCCGACGCGCTGCTGCGCGACATCGCGGACGCCTCGCGCCGCCACGGCCTGCGCGTGAACACGCACCTGGCCCAGAGCCGCAAGGAGGTGGTGCAGGTGCTGCACCGCTCCGGTCGCACGCCGCCGCAGTTGCTGGAGGAGACAGGCCTGCTCAACGACCGCCTGCTGGCCGCGCACTGCCTGTTCCTGGACGCGGACGACATCGCCCGCTGCGGCCGCGCCGGCATCCACGTGGCCCACATCCCCAAGGGCAATGCGACGGGCGGAACCCGCGCGCCCACCTCCGCCCTTCGCCGCGCGGGCGCGAACTTCGCGCTCGGCACGGACAACATGCATGCCGACATGGTCGAGGTGCTGCGCTGGGCGCTGGCGATCGGCCGGCTGCAGGAGGACGGCGTCGGCGACTTCTGGCAGCCGGCGGACGTGCTGCGCATGGCCACCATCGAGGGCGCCCGCGCCATGGGCCTGGGCGACGAGATCGGCTCGCTGGAAGTGGGCAAGCGCGCGGACATGGTGGCTTTCGACTTCCGGCGTCCGCACCTGGTGCCCTGCATCAACCCCGTGGGCAACCTGGTCCACGTGGCGCAGGGCCGTGACGTGGAGCATGTGTGGGTCGATGGCGAACGGGTCGTCGAATCGGGGCGGCCGACGCAAGCCGACCTCGACACGATCCTGCGCGACGCGCAGAAAGCGTCGGTCGCGCTGTGGCAACGGGCCAGGGCCTCGGCATGAACAGCGCACGCGATTTCTCCGGCTATCGGTGGAACTACCCTTCGCCGCGCTGGCCGGGCGGCGCCGGGCTGGCCGTCTCCTTCGTCCTCAACATCGAGGAAGGCGCCGAGCTCGCGCTGAGCGCGGGCGACGAGCGCAACGAGAGCCGGCATGAAGTCAACCATGAAGTGGTGGGCGCGCCCGACTTGTGCATGGAAAGCCAGTTCGAGTACGGCGCGCGCGTGGGCTACTGGCGCGTCACGCGCCTGCTGATGGCGCACGGCATTCCGCTCACGCTCAACGCCTGCGCCCGCGCGCTGGAAGCCACGCCCTGGGTGGCCAGCGACGCCAGCGCGCAGGGCTTCGAGATCTGCTGCCACGGCTGGCGCTGGGAATCGCACGCCGGCATGGCCGAGGACGAGGAACGCGCACGCATCGCCCGCAGCGCCGAAAGCATCCGCCGACTGCACGGCCGCGCGCCGGTCGGCTGGCACACCAAGTCCTCGGCTTCGGTGAACACGCGCCGGCTACTGGTGGAGCACGGCGGCTTCCTCTACGACAGCGACGCCTACAACGACGACCTGCCCTACTACGTGCCCGTGGCAGGCAAGCCGCACCTGGTGCTGCCCTACGCCTTCGACACCAACGACATGCGCTTTTTCGACAGCTTTGCCTATGTGCGCGGCGACGACTTCGCGGACTACGCCATCGACGCCTTCGAATGCCTGCTGCGCGAATCGGAGGACGCGCCGCGGATGATGTCCGTCGGCCTGCACACGCGCATCATCGGCCGGCCGGGGCGCATCCAGGGGCTGGCGAAGCTGCTGGCCCACATCCGCCAGCGCGAAGGCGTGTGGTGCGCCACGCGCGAGCAGATCGCGCGGCATTGGCTGGCGAATGTCGAACCGGGAGCTGCGCGATGAAGCTGCTGCTGGTCAACCCGAACATGATGCAGGCCGTGACCGACGCGGTGCTGGCGGCGGCGCGTGCACGTGCCGCACCGGGCACGGAGTTGCTCGCGGTCACGGGCGACTTCGGGCCGCGCGTGATCGGCTCCCGGGCGGAGAACGCGCTGGCGCAGCACGGCGTGCTCGAACTCGTGGCACGGCATGCGGACGGCTGCGATGCGGTGGTGCTGGGTGTGTCGCTCGACACCGGCTTGTGGGCCTGCCGCGAGCTGCTCGACATGCCGGTGATCGGCATGACCGAGGCGGGTCTGCTGGCCGGCGCGACGGTGGCGCCGCGCATCGGCCTGCTCACCTATGGCGCGCGCATGGGGCCCCTCTACCGCGAGCTGGCGGATTGCTATGGCCTGGCCTCGCGGCTCGCGGGCATCGAGGCACTGGACGTCACGCCGCAGCAGACTTTCGACGTGCCGGATGCCGTGCGCGAGGCCGTGCTCGCAGGCGCGCGGCGGCTGGTGGAGCGGGACGGCGCGGAGGCGGTGCTGCTGGCCGGCGCCGCGATGGCCTCGATGGCCGAGGCGCTGCAGCCCGAGATGGATGTGCCGCTGCTCGACGGCGTGGGCTGCGCGGTGGCGCTGGCGCTGGCCATGGTCTCGCTACGGCTGCCCAAGGCCCGGGTGGGCAGCGTCGCCCCCACGGGCGGGCGCGCGGTGGCCGGGGTTTCGCCCGCGCTGGCCGGCCTCTTCGGGAGGACGGCATGAGCGAAGGAACGATGGCCAGCTGGACCGCGCGCGAGCTGGCTGCCCGCGTCTGCGCGGGCGCGCTGAAGGCAGTCGAGGTCGCGCGCTTCTTCATCGCGCGGGTCGAGCGGCTCAACCCGGGGCTCAACGCCATCGTGCAGTTCGACGCACGGCTGGTACTGGAAGAGGCTGAAGCGGTCGACCGCCGCCTGGCCGATGGCGAGGCCTTGCCGATGGCCGGCGTGCCCTTCACCGTCAAGGACAACCTCTGGGTCGGCGGGCGCCGCGTCTCGCAGGGCTCGCGGCTCTTCGACGGCTTCGTGGCCCCTCGCGACGGCTGGGCCGTGGCGCGGCTGCGCAGCCATGGCGCCGTCATGCTTGGCATCACGAACTGTTCGGAATTCGCCTGCAAGGGCGTGAGCTCCAATCTGCTGTATGGCGCCACGCGCCATCCGATGGATCCGTCGCTGACCCCTGGCGGCTCGTCCGGCGGTGCGGCGTCGGCCCTGGCCGCGAGCCTGGGCCTGCTCGCGCTGGGGACCGACGCGGGCGGCTCCACGCGCCGACCCGCGGCGCACTGCGGTCTGGTCGGCCTCAAGCCGAGTGCCGGGCTGATCCCCCACCCCTGGGGCTTCCCGGAGCCGAACTACGGGCTATCCGTGATCGGGGCGCTTGCGCGCAATGTTGCCGACTGCGCGTGGCTCTACGACCACCTGCTGGCTTACGACGCAGGCGATCCGGCCGCGGTGCCGATTGCCGTGGCGCTGCAAGCCGGGCACGCACTGGCGATGCCGTTCCCGGCCAGCCTGCGCATCGCGTGGAGTCCGCGGCTCGGCTGCGACTTCGCCGTCGATGAGGACGTGCTGCAAACGCTGCAGCAACGGGTGGATGCGCTGCGCGCCGCAGGATGGAAGATCGATGACGCGGACCCTGCCTGGCCCGCGGAAGCGCGCGAGTACCCGCTTCTGGCATTGCAGCAGGCCGGGCTGCACGCGCTCTATGGCCATCGGCTCGCGGATGCGCGTGACCGCATCGACCCCGACCTCGTCGCACAGATCGATGCGGGCGCGGCGATCACGCCTGGCGACGTGGCGCAAGCGCTTCGTCTGAGGGAGCGTATCGGCGCCAGCCTGCTGCGCTTCTTCGAGCGCTTCGACCTGTTGCTCTGCCCCACCGCGCCGGTGACCGCATGGCCGATCGATCAGCTCGGCCCTGCGGTGATCGGTGGCAGCCCTTCCGGCCCGCGCGGCCATGCGGCATTCACCCCGCTTTTCAACTACTGCGGCATGCCCGCCTGCTCGGTCCCGGCCGGTCTCGTGCGCGGGTTGCCGGTGGGGCTACAGATCGTCGGGCCGCGCTTCGAAGACGCGCGCGTCTTGCGGTGTGCGGCACAGGTGGAAGCAAGCCAAACTCACTGCGCGCTCGGACGCTCCCCAAGGAGCTCCTGCACCAGCGAGATCCAGTAGGAGGCGCCGATCTTGAGGTGCCGTCGTTGAAGTCGTAGTGCGGGTTGTGTAGCGCGGCGCCCGGCTTGTCGCTGTCCGCACCAAGCCAGATGTACGCACCTGGCTTGGCCTGCAGCATGAAGGCGAAGTCTTCGGAGGCCATGGAAGGATGCACGCCAACTCGAACCCCTTTCGCACCCGCAGTCGCCCTGGCTGCTGCAATGGCACTGTCGACCTCAGCGTGGCTATTCACGGTGGAGGGTACCGGCGCATGTAGTCGACGCTGGCAGTTGCCCCGTTGGCCGCGGCAAGTGAAGTGCTCATTGCTTCGACGCACAGCGGCGTCATGCCGAATGCTCAGCGCGATGCCATGTCGGCGCGAAGCCCGATGGCACGCCCCGATCCATTCACGATGGATGCCTTGCCGGTGCATGAGCTCAGCGGCGTGCCGCACGCTGATGGCGTTGTCGAGTTCTTGTTGACAGCTGCCGCGATCGGCATCCTCTACAAGCTCAATGCGTCGATCGCGGGTGCGGAAGTCGGATGCCAGGGCGAAGTAGGGGTTGCCTGTTCCATGGCGGCGGCGGGCTTGGCGGCTGTGATGGGCGGCACGGCCGAGCAGGTCGAGAATGCAGCGGAGATCGGAATGGAGCACAACCCGGGCTTTACCTGCGATCCCATCGGCGGGCTGGTACAGGTGCCTTGCATCGGATCGCAAGGCATGCTCGACGCGATCCTGAACCGCAGGATCGAAGCATCGAACCGTTTCTCATCTTCGCGCCGGCCCGGTACACCGAAGGAGATCGTCGACCGGCTCAACCGCGAGCTCGTTGCCATCCTCAAGACCAGCACGGTGCGGCAACGGTTCGCCGAACTCGCGCTGGAGCCGGTGGGCGACACGCCGGAAGAGTTCGGCCGCTTCCTCAAGAACGAGGTGGACAAATGGAGCAAAGTCGCCAAAGCGGCCGGCATCACGCCCGAGTAAAAGAGACTGAGGCGATATTGCGGGCCCATCCGAGTTACGCGCGGTCATGTCACCTGGCTGCCATGTCTATCGACAGACAAGCAACTCCTCCACGCGCAATGCAACGTTCAGCACCTTGTCGTCTCGTAGCGTGCCGTGCCAGACCATCAATCCGGCCGGCAACTCCCCCGGTGCCTGGCACGGCAGGGTGAGCGCGCAACCGTCGAGCATGTTGACCACACTTGTGTTGCGTACCAGCAGGGCATTGATGCGGAAGAACTGCTCGTCGCGCTCGGCACCAGGCAGCAGGTCTTCAATGGGAGGCGCGACGATCGGCACGGTGGGGGAGAGCATCGCGTCGAAGCCTTGCAGCGCCATTTCCACTGCAGTGATCCATCCGCGCCGGGCATGCACGAGTTCGATGTAGTTCTCGGCTGTGATCGAAGCGCCGCGCCGGATGCGGGCAACAACGCGGGGGTCATAGTCGGCCTCGCGGCGCTCAAGCCATTCGCGGTGCCAGGCGTAGCTCTCCGCCGCCGCAAAACCGCCGGTGGACTGAAGGCTGCCCAGATCCCGGATCTCGGGCAATGCAATGGACTCGATGCGCGCGCCGGCCCCGCGCAAGGTGTCCAGTGTGTCCTCGAAGGCCCGTGCGACGCCTAGGTCGAGGCCATCGAGCATGAGGGTCTGAGGTACGGCAAGTCGGTATGCGGCCAGCGGTGCGGCGCTGCGCGGCACCACGCGCCCTGAAAGAATCTCGTGAGCCAGGATGGCATCGGGCACGGAACGCGTCATGGCGCATACGGTGTCCAGTGTGGGGGACAGCGGGACCGTTCCATCCAGTGGCACAAGGCGCGCGGTGCTCTTGAAGCCGAGGATGCCGTTGAGGGCGGCGGGCGTGCGGATGGATCCACCCGTGTCCGAGCCCAGGCCGATGAAGGCGGCGCCTGCGGCCACCGAGACGGCCGCTCCCGAGGACGAGCCGCCAGGAATGCGCGCAATCTCCGGATCGCAGGCATTGACCGGCGTGCCATAGTGCGGATTGACGCCCACGGCGGAGAACGCGAACTCCGACATATTGGTGCGCCCGACGAAGGCTGCCCCGGCGGCGCGCAGGCGTGCAACCGCGACACAGTCGCACGCGGCGGGTGCCGTATCGGCGAGCACCTGCGACGCCGCGCGGCTGGGCTGCCCTGCCACGTCGAACAAATCCTTGATGGACACGCCGAGGCCGGCCAGTGGAGCCCGCTGCGCGGTCGGATTCGCCGCCGCGGCACGCGCTTCGTCAAACGTCGTGCTGAGAAAGGCGGCGGCGCATGCGGCCGACTGCGCGGCCGCAATCGATTCTTCGATCTGCTCCATCGCAGTCGTCGAACCCTCGCCTATTGCCCTGCGGGTACCGCAAAGATCTTGCGTCATGCGGCTCATTTGGCGGCCAGTTGCAGATCGGCCGGCAAGCTGCGGTAGTACTGCACCAGCTCGCCGGGCAAGGTCATCCACGCTTGGTCCTTGTGTGCGAGGATGTGCTGCAACGCCCGGCGCAAGCGCGCCAGCCGGAACGGCTGGCCCATGATGAAGGAGTGCAGCGAGATCACGCACACAAGCGGTGTCTCAGCCGAGCGCCGGAGCATTTCGTCAAAGTTCTCTACGATCATGTCGCAGTATTCCGCAGCCGAGTTGTGCCGGTAGGCAATGGCCGGCTGGTCGTTGAGTTCGATCGGATAGGGCACGGAAAGGATGGGTTGTCGGCGCGTGTCGACCCAGAACGGCTGCTCGTCGCAGATGCCCCAGTCAAGCACATACGAGTAGCCCGCCTCCACGAGCAGGTCGGTGGTCACCAGGCTCGGTGTGAGGTAGGGGCTGAGCCACCCTTGGGGCCGGCGGCCATCGGCCTTCTCCATGAGCGTGGTGACTTCCGCGATCATCGCGCGCTCGGTGTCTTCGTCCATCTCGATCTGGCGTTCGGCGTTAGACCGGCCATGTGCGATCAGCTCGTCGCCGCGCTCGCGGTGCGCGGCGATCAGTTCGGGACAGTGCTCGTAGTTCTCCGTATTCACGATCACGCCGACCGGCAGATTCAGTTCATCGAACAGGTCAATGAGGCGCCACGCCCCGACGCGGTTGCCGTATTCACGCCAGAGCCAGCTTCGCTGGCTCCATGGCTGCGTCTGGCGGTCGAGGTCCACGCCGCACTGCACGCCATAGGGAAAGTGTTCGATGTTGACCGCGATGTAGACGGCCAGCCGCTTGTTGCCGGGCCAATTGAACACCGGGCGCTGTTTGATGCCCGAGTACTTGAAGCGGTTGTGGGAAGGAAGCATGGAGGAGGCTTTCGGCTCGGGTCAATCCAACTTGACACCGCTTGCAGCGGCAGTTGCTTTCCACTTGGCCTGGTCCTTCGCCATGAATGCGGCGAAATCGGCGGACGTATTGCCCACAGGCTCGGCGCCCTGCGCTCTGATCTTTGCGGCCATGTCTGGATCGCGCACGCCTTTGGCGATGACGGCGTTGATGTTCGACACCAGCGCGGCTGGCATGTTGCCGGGGCCGAAAAGTGCATACCAGGCAGTGACATCAAAGCCAGGCACGCCGGCCTCGGCGATCGTCGGCACGTCAGGCAGGGCAGATGAGCGAGTTTTGCTGGCGACAGCAATGGCGCGCATCTTGCCGCTTCGCACAAAATTGATGGCCGATGGCATGTTGGCGAAAGTCATCTGGACCTGTCCCCCGACAACGTCGTTCATCGCCGGTGCATCGCCGTTGTAGGGAACATGGGTGATGTCGACCTTGGCCATGGTCTTGAACAGCTCAGCCGTCATGTGGGGGATCGTTCCCGCACCCGCCGACGCGTAGTTCAACTTGCCGGGCTGGCTGCGGACCAACGCCAGCAGTTCCGCCAGGTTGGTTGCCGGCACGGAAGGATGCACGACGAGCAGCATCGGAACTTCCGCGACGATGGAGATGGGCGTGAAGTCCTTGTTCACGTCATAGGGCATCTTGCTGTAGACGATCGGACCGATGGAGTGGGTCGAGATCGATCCGAGCAGAAGTGTGTAGCCGTCTGGCTTGGCGCGCGCCACAACGGTCGAACCGATGATGCCGCCGCCGCCAAGACGGTTCTCGACCACAGCGGTCTTGTCGTACGCGTTCGTCAGGATGAGGCTGCTCATCCGCGCCAGAAAATCGTTGGTGCCACCGGCCGCGTAGGGCGAAATGATGCGCACCGGCTTGGAAGGATATAGGTCGTCCGCGTGAGCGGGCGCGAGAGAAAGAACCGCCAGGCTGGTGACGGAGAGTAAGCGAAGAAGCCGGTTCATGGGTCCAGGGGTCTTGAATAAGTGGTTGCCGAAATGGCGGGTAAATCGCGGCTAGAAGATCGATTTCATGACGTCGTAGAGCGCGTTCTGGCCTTCGAAGCCGATACCTGGACGGTCCGACAGACTCAAGAAGCCGCCATCAACTTTCGAGTCATCGGCAAAGCCGGCAAACACGCCGAATACGTCGGGATAGGCTTCACATCCCCCCAAGCCGAAGCCGGCCACGATCGACAGCGTCATCAGGTTGCCGCCGTGGGGGAAAATGGATTCCCGCGACCATCCCAGTCTGCTTAGCATGTCCAAGGTTCTGGAAAACTGGACAATGCCGTACGACTGCGGTACGTCGATCTGGATGATGTCCCGGTCAGGACGAAGCCCGCCGAAGAGCACCAGATTCCGGATGTCCTGGGTTGAGAAGAGGTTCTCGCCGGTGCCGATGGCACCCGGATAGAACCCTGCGACTTCGGCGAGCAGCGCAAAGTCCGCGGGATCAGTGGGCTCCTCGAACCACCGAAGGTCGTAGGGTGCCAAGGCTTTGGCGTATTCGACGCAGCGCTCGGGCGTGAATCCCGCGTTCGCATCGACGGCGAGATGTTGGCCCCCGCCCAGCAATTCGATCGCCGCTTCGATGCGCCGGAGGTCTTCCGCAACGGACGCGCCACCCACTTTGATTTTCATGGTGGTGTAGCCCTCGTCCATGCGGGACTTGATCTCGGCCAGAAGCTCGGGAATGCCCTTGCCGGGCGCGTACCAGCCTCCCCCTACGTAGCAGGGCACCCGCTCCAGCAGCGTGCCGGCGTTGTACTTTTTGGCAAGCACGCTGTGCAGAGGTTCATCGGCAATCTTGGCCACGGCATCCCAGACCGCGACCTCGATCGTTCCCACCGGCACGGATCGCTCGGTATGGCCCCCAGGCTTCTCCCGCATCATCATCCGTGCGAGGATTTTTTCCGCATTCAGGTTGCTGCCATCGTCGGTCAGCAAGCTCTCGGCAGGTGCCGCGAGAATGCGCGGAATCAGGCGGTCTCGCATCTGCGCGCCGCATGCATAGCGGCCGGTGGAGTTAAAGGAATAGCCGATGACCGGTTTTCCATGGCGCAGCACGTCGGTCTTCACGGCGACAACCGAAGTTGTCATCTCGCTGAAGTCATAGACGGCGTTGCGCAGCGTGGAATTCAGAGGGATCGCGACCTCACGAATTTCAGTGATTTTCAAAACAATGTCCTTGGGTCGAAACGCGCGCCCTGCCGTGTCAGTCGATGGTGATGTTTGCGGACTTGACGATCCGCGTCATTCGGGGAATTTCCGTCTGCAAGATGCTTCGAAACTGCTCTGCAGTGCCCCCGGTGGGCTCGATGCCCAGGTCCAGAAGTCGTTGTCGCACGTCCGGCAACTGGATCGCTTTATTAAAGGCGCCGTTGAGCGTGCTGATGACGGCCGGTGGCGTCTTTGCTGGCACCAGCACGCCCCAGTAGCCAAGGATTGCGGCAGCGCCCAGGCCCGACTCCGCCAGCGTGGGAACATTGGGCAGCACCGGCGAGCGCTTGATGCTTGAGACCTCGATCGCCCTGAGTTTTCCAGCCTTGATCAGCGGCGCGGCGGGGCCGATGCTGGCGATCAAGACGGGCACATGACCCGCCAGGACATCGTTCAGAGCCGGCCCGCCCCCCTTGTAGGAGACGTGTGTCATCTGGATGCCGGCGACCTGCTTCAGCAATTCGCCCGCGATGTGCGTAGAGGTGCCATTACCTGACGACGCGTATTGCATCTCGCCAGGCTTGGCCTTGGCCAGCGCAACGAGTTCCTGGATCGTGTGCACAGGAACAGAGGGGTTGACAACCAGCACCGACGGCGCGGGACCGATCAACGCCACGGGCTGCAGGTCTTTCAGCGTGTCATAGGGAAGTTTGGGTTGCAAGGCGGGATTGGTCATCAGCGCCTGGTCGGACATCAACAATGTGTAGCCGTCGGGCTTGGCGGTCGCGACGAGGTCGGTGCCGATGATGCTGACGCCACCGCCCTTGTTCTCCACATAGACGTTTTGCGAAAGCAGCTTGGACAGCTCTGGCGCCAGGACGCGTGCCAGCGCGTCGGTCGCTCCGCCCGCTGGATAGGGAACGACGAGCCGGATCGCCTTGTTCGGAAAGTCTTGCGCGCTGGCCGGCATCGATACGCCCAAGCCGAGGCCGAGCGACGCGCCAAGCAGCCAGTGCTTGGCATGCACGGCAAGACGCTTTCCGACCTGTTTGGTCTTCGAAGCACGAGATATGTCAGGCATTGGGTTTCCTCGAGGAAGATGGAGACGGGGCCTTAATAGGTGTCGGCCAGCAGCTGCCACGGCGACGCGGATTCGTATTCCATGGCCAGTCCCAGCACCTGCAGGTCGCGTCCGAAGGCTCCCGCCAGCTGCAGCCCGATGGGGAGTCTCGATGCCCCCCGACCAGCGGGAAGACTGATCGCCGGTATGCCGGCAACGTTGACGAAAGTGGCGAACACGGCGGCGCTTCGAGGACCGGCCTCCCGTCCGTCGATCACTTCCGCAAAGGCCTGTCCGATGGCCCATGGCAGTGAGGCCGATGCGGGGCTGAGCAGGACGTCAAATCTGGAGAAGAACGCGTCGACTCCCCGTCTGACTTTCTGAATGGCATCGACCGCGTCCGAATATTCCTGGGCGCTGACCGTTGCGCCGCGCTGCGCAGATGCCCTGGAACTTGCAGAGACCTGAGCCAGCGACTCAGCGGAAAGGCCCACCACCCGCGCCAGGCTGACAGCGGTCAACGTGGACCAGATGCGTTCGATGTCGGCAAGCACGAACGGCATTGCGCCGCTTTCAACGTGATGTCCCAGCGCAGAGAACGTGAGGGCCGCCGCATGCACTTGGTCGTGGACCTCTCTGTCCACTGCGCATCCTTCGACATCCGGCACGTAGCAAATACGCAAACGCCTTTGTTGCCCTTCGGCCAATTGCATTGGCAACGGGTAGTCGTTGAAGGCAAGCGAGCTGCGATCTCGCGGATCGGGCCCGGCGATGAGTCTGAAGATCGAATAGGTGTCCGCAACAGTGCGGGCAGCCGGAGCGACGACCTGAAAATCCATCGCAAGGGCCGGAAACCCGGCACCGCGCGGGATCCGCCCCGTGGATGGACGGAACCCGACGACCCCGGCGTAGGACGCCGGTCGCCGGATGGATCCGCCGGCGTCAGTGCCAATCGCCAATGGGCCGATACCAGCCGCCAGCGCCGCCACGGCGCCCCCGCTGGACCCTCCCGGTGTGAGGTCGAGACGCCAGGGATTGCGGGTCGGCCCGTGCAACAGGTTGTCGGTGTGCGCTGCAAGGGCAAACTCTGGCGTATTCGTTTTCGCGAGCAGATTGGCGCCGCCGGCGCGCAGTCTTTCGATCGCGATGTCGTCGACCTCGGGACGATGGTCGGCGAACAGCCGGCTGCCCCATCTGGCGCCCAGGCCTCGCACATGGATGTTGTCTTTGACGGTGATCGGGAGCCCGTCCAGCGGACCCAGGCTCTCGCCTGCTTTGCGACGCAGGTCGGATTCCGTCGCCGCTTTGAGCGCTGCATCGGCATCGATTTCGATGATGGCGTTAATCGCAGGATTGAAACGTTCATATCGGGAGACAAAGTCTCCGACAATCTCTCGAGAAGACACTTCGCCGTCGGCAAGCAGCCCAATCAGATCCGACGCTGGACGTCGACCTAAATCAGTCATTCATCTGTTCCAGTGATTCAATTTGGCACCTTTACTCAGCGCCGGGTTGGAGATTTTACGTGTCGAATTTGAATGGACCAATGAGGAATTCAATCGAATTTCCATCAGAATTTCCTATCGATTGGGGTACTTATCCGTGCGGGGTTGGCGGGGGGCCTTCTCGCGCCTTGATGCGGCCCTCCGTCGAGGCGACTGCGCGCTCTGGCCCGGTTCCTGCGTACCCCGGCATCGGGGTTCCCGGTTCATCAACAGAATTTGAATAGCGGCTGTTCCGATCAATTTCGCGAATTCATTTTTTATGAAAAGATATTCAATTGCCCAGTTGGAGGCATTCATCTGGATCTGCAAACTCGGGACATTTCGGGCTGCGGCCGACCATTTGAGCGTCACACAACCCACGATTTCATTGCGCATTTCAGAATTGGAAACTGCACTCGGTATAAGTCTGTTTGAGAAATCCGGTCGCGGCGTGACGCTCAGCGCCGAAGGGGCTCTCGTGCGGCGCTATGTCGAGCACGGCATCGGGCTGCTGGATCAAATGGACGGCATGCTTCACTTGGAGCAGCCTTTTGACGGGTTGCTGCGGCTGGGCGCCATCGATGCACTGGCCATGACCTGCCTCCCGGAGGTCGTCGGCATGCTGGAGGCTTCCTATCCCGATCTGCGCGTCAACCTGACCATTGCAACCAGCACCGATCTCGTCGACCTGCTCGACCAAAAGAAATTGGACATTGCCTTTCTGGGGGAGCCGGCACGCAAGGAGAGCTGTTGGTTCGAGTTGATCGGCTCGCTGGAAACCGCATGGGTCGGCGGTGTCGGCAAGTTCGACCAGAAGGCCACGATCGCCCCGGAGGATCTGTATAGGGAACGTGTGCTCACGTTGCAGTCGCCGTCGCGCCTGCACCAGATCATCGACGACTGGTTTGCCAACGAGAAAGCGCCTTCGCCGACGCTGAGTGTGTGCAATGACATCTCGCTCATCACGCGTTTCGTAGCCAAAGGCCTGGCTGTCAGCGTTCTGCCGGTCTGCGTGGTCAGGCAGGAAATCGAAAGCGGGTTGATCGAGAGTTACGTGCCAACCCTTCCGTTACCGGCGTTGCCCCTGTACGTTGCCGGTCAGCCGCCGGCACGTGATGCGAGGGTGGTGGAGGCCGTCAGGAAAATGAGCGACGTGATCGCCGCCGCCGGGATCCTTGCCTGACCAGCATTCGAAGGCGGCGCCGGCATGCCGCGCCGCCGTGAAGATCGCCGTGCGATCGTTCTTCAGCACCTGCAGCCAGCTGCCTGCGTCAGTGCGGCGGCTCTGGTGCAAAAATTGGTCGTGGCCAAGTGACACTGCGAGAGTGCCGCAAAGGTCAGGCCGAAAGCACGGCGCTCCAGATAGCGGGCGTAGCTTGGCCTCGAAGGCGCAGCCTGCGGAGATTGAACTGTCCCTTGCGGATGCGATGTAGCAACTCCACGCCTGCGATCGTCACGGCAGCGCGAGCGAAGACCTGAAGCCGAGCATGGGGTTGATGCGCGACTTCACGCCCCGCTGATCCTGCTCAATCATGTTGTTGAGATATTTGGCTCTGTTGAAAATCAAGTGGGTTGCGGAGCATGCGGGTTGATCGCTTGGAAGTCGAGCTTCCCCGCGATCAGGAAGATGACCGTCTTGATAGTGGACAGGCGCACGAAGCCGGGCGCGCCGCTTGGCGGCCTGGAACAGTCCGTTGATGGCCTCGAGGAAGCCGTTGGTCCGGCGCGTCTGGGTCCAGGCCACGATGCCGTCCATGTGACGGCGCACGAGCGCGGCAACTTCCTTCATCGGTTGGACCTTCGATCGCATGACGCAGGTGCAATGCGCGACCTAATCGCGCAGCACACGGACCAGGGCGCGGCGCTGGTGCTCAGTCATCCATTGGAAGCCCAGGCACTCGCAGGCTTGCTGCTGGTGGTCGAACAGGGTGCGCCCGCGGGCGTACAGCGCGCGCAGCGAAACCAGGTCGGGCGCGGCGATGTCGAGCTCGCGGCCAAGGTGGCGCAGCAACGCGGGCGGCACGGCTCGAACGCTGTTCAGCGGCCGCCCGCTCATGCGCGCGAAACCGATGTGCAGCGCCAGGCCCAACTTGAGGCTATCGCTGCGGCGCCGCGCGATCAACTCTCGCTCGGCGCGGCTGAAGCTGAAGAACGCGTGCAGCTCGAACTCACTGAGCTCGCTTGGTAGGTCACGCAGGCCGAGGTAGGACGTCTGCCAGCCTTGCATTGCCGCGCTCCTTCGCAGTTCGGGGGCCGGACAGATACGCCGCTGCGAAGTGAACAGCAATGCTCGCGAAATCAACGACTTAGCGAACCGACCCCGCCGTTGCTCGAGATCCGAACCGTCAGTTTTGACACCGAAAACAAATCGACCCCTTGTCCTGCTTTTGCCGGCTTGATGGTTCGGGTACTTTTCATGAGGGCCAGTTTAGGCGATTGACATGGCTGTTGCGATAAGAAAGATTATCTCAATAGCATGATTTACCAGGAGCATTTCGTGGCTCAGCCGAGCCGGCCAACCCTTTGCAAGGGGTTTGCCAGTAATGTCGAACGGTCATGCTTGGCGACGGGATCGAACGCCCGCTATCGAGCACCTTCGTACTTCAGCTGTGTGCCCTCAGCTGACCTTCAGCCCGCCGATCTCGCGGCCGCAAAGCAGTCACCCAACGCCGATCAGCCGCAGCCGAAGGCCATCGGCTGGAGCCAATTTGAAGTGACTGACCCAGCGGCGCGCTGGACCGCCGCGCCGGGCGGACCAGCGTTTTGCGCCTACTCGACCAACTACTTGATTGGACGCCGGAATCATTGTCGACGTAGAAGCAACGCCTTCACATCGGACCGAAGAAGTCGAATCGACCAAGACGATGATTGATCGCGTGGAGGAACGCTTCGGCATGAAGCTCGTCATCATGTCAGCGAAGTCACTCGCGCAGGAGCGGCGGCCCAACAACTCAATCGCCGATCGCGTTTTTTCAACGAAATAGGTCGACCACGGTAGGTCACGAGCATAGTCTCAACGACTTCATCTGCAAGTGAGAGCTGTCATTCGAAGGTCGCATCGGGATTCCCGTAGTCGGCCAGTGGCTGGGCCTTCTGCCCTTGCCTGTTCGGTGTCGTGATCTCCTCCTTTTGAGGGGAGCCCGCCTCATGCGCCCATCAATCGACCAAACCGTTTCGCACCGCGTATTGCACCAACTGTGCGTTGCTTGTCAGTCCGAGCTTCCCAAGAGCGCGCGTGCGGTGGGTGCTGATGGTCTTGACGCTCAAGACCATGCTCAATCCGATTTCAGAAATTGATTGCCCTTTGACGATCTTCATCACCACCTGCATCTCGCGCGGTGTCAGCCGTTCATGGGATGAATGGGAGCCGATGTGGGGCAGCTGCTTAAGCACCGTACCAGCCACGCTGGGTAAAGGGTAAGTGCCGCGGCCGACTTCTCGAATTACACGCACGATCTCCTCGGGCTCCGCATTCTTCGACAGATAGGCATTCGCCCCTCCACGCAACGCCAATGCGGCGTAGTGCTCACCCTCGTACATGGACAGCATGATTACCGGCAATCTCGGTTGCTCGGCGCGAATGGCTGCCAAGGTCTCGAGTCCACTGTGCCCTTTGACATTGATGTCGAGCACCACCATGCTATGGGCATGACTTCGGATACTGAGAAGCGCACTGGCGCCGTCCGAAGCCTCACCCGTCACCTGCATGTCCGGCTCGTCCGACAGCAGCCGCTTCAATCCAATTCGGAAGATGCTGTGTTCGTCAACGACGAGTAGTTCAAGCATTGGGTTCGAGATCTTCAGGGGGAGTACAAGGAGCAACAATCGCGCCTCGGCCCGTATTGCCCCTGGCCTTGAGCTTGGAAGTGGTGCGCGCCGCTACCCCTGGCACCGCGGGTAACTTCCGGAAAAGGCCCTGCGCTTGGCTCAGCGCACCGTGGAGGCGTCCTGCCCGAACAGGAGGCTCTTGGACCGTTCGTCGACCACCGGCGCCGAGTTGATCTCGCTGGCGCGCTGGTAGGCCCGCGCAGTGGCCGGGCGCTCTTGCACGCGATCGAACCAGCGCGCGAGACTCGGGAAGTCCCCCAGTCGCTGGCGCTGGCGTTCATGCGGCACCACCCACGGGTAGCACGCCATGTCGGCGATGGAGTACTCGCCCGCAATGTACTTGCGGCCGTCGGCGAGATGCTTGTCGAGCACGCCGTAAAGCCGCGAGGTTTCCTTCACGTAGCGATCGATGGCATACGGCAGCTTCTCGGGCGCGTACTGGACGAAGTGGTGGTTCTGCCCGGCCATGGGACCGAGCCCGCCCATCTGCCAGAACAGCCATTGGAGCGCCACGTTGCGCCCGCGCAAGTCTTGCGCAATGAAGCGCTTCGTCTTGTCTGCCAGGTACAGCAGGATGGCGCCCGACTCGAAGACCGACAAGGGCTCGCCGGCATCGGCCGGCGCATGGTCGACGATCGCGGGAATGCGATTGTTGGGCGCGATGCGAAGGAACTCGGGCGCGAACTGCTCGCCGCGGCCGATGTGCACCGGCACGATCCGATACGGCAGGCCTGCCTCTTCGAGGAACAAGCTAACCTTGTGACCGTTGGGCGTGGTCCAGTAGTGCAGGTCGATCACCTCAGCCTCCCAGCGTCCCGGCTTCCAGCCTGGCGTTCTGCGGAAACAGCGCGCGGCGTGTTTCGTCATCGACCTCCGTCTTGAATGCGTGGCGCGCCTTCAGAGCCTCCGCACGCTGCGCCGCCGGCCGCGCGTTGATCTCGTCGAGCAGGCGCTTGACGTGCGGCAGTTTCTCCCACGCATCGTAGCCCAGCACATAGGGCGCCACGCGCGCCCAGCCCCAGACCGCCATGTCCACGAGGGTGTAGGTGTCGCCGAGCATGTAGCGGTTCGCCGCGAGGCGGTCGTTGAGGATGCCCCAGTGCCGCCAGGCCTCGAATTCGTAGCGGTTCACCGCGTAGGCCTTGGGCTGCGGCGCGACGTGCTTGAAGTGCACCGCCTGCCCCGAATAAGGACCGATACCAGTGGCCACGAACATCAGCCACGAGTGCATCGCAGCGCGAGCGGCGAGCGTGCTTTCGGGCAGGAACTGCCCGGTCTTCTCGGCCAGGTACAGCAGGATCGCATTGCTGTCGAAGACCACTGCGTCGCCATCCACCATGACCGGTGTCTTGGCGTTGGGGTTGAGGGCAGTGAACGCGGGGGCATGCTGCTCGCCCTTTCGGGTATCGACCGGCACCAGCTCGTACGGCAAGCCGGCTTCCTCCAGAAAGAGCGCCACCTTGGCCGGGTTCGGCGAGGGGTGGTAGTAGAACTTGATCACATGACTCTCCTTCAATTGGGTGACAGCAGGAGCTGCCACGACTCCTCGACGAGCCACGAATCTAGAGCACAATCCAAGACGAATAGCATCCATTCGTCCCAAAGAGTAGACTAATCGTCTCGTGTCCGACCGCTTGTCAAACCTGCTTCAGCGCTTCGAATTGAGCGCCCGCGTCTACCACACGGGGGCGCTGTGCGGCATTGCCAACTTCGACGGGCGTGATGGCGTCGGTCACCTGCACTTGGTGCGCCAAGGGCCGATCGAGGTGACCGATCGCAATGGGATCCGGCAAGTGGTGAGCGTGCCGAGCGCCTTGTTCTACCCGCGGCCATTGGCGCATCAGCTCCATGCGGATGAGCGCGCCGGAGCCGACGTGGTCTGTGCCGCAATCGAGTTCGGCTTGGGCGATGAGAATCCGCTCCTGCGGGGCCTGCCGGATCTGCTGATCATCGTGCTGGCTGACATGCCGTCGCTGGACTCGACGCTGCAGCTCCTGTTCAGCGAGGCCATTGCGCAGCGGTGCGGTCACGATGCGGTGGTGGGCCGATTGACTGAAGTGCTGGTGGTTCAGATGTTGCGATTTGCCATCGAGCGGCAGCTCGTCGACAGCGGGTTGCTCGCCGGTCTTTCCGACACCCGACTGGCCAAGGCACTCACGGCCATGCATGCGGATCCGTCGCGCGCCTGGACGCTCGAAGCGCTGGCAGACTCCGCAGGCATGTCCAGGGCCCGGTTCGCGGCACGGTTTGCGGAGGTCGTGGGCATCCCGCCCGGGGAGTACCTGATGCAGTGGCGTATTGGGCTGGCGAAGGCCTTGTTGCGCCGGGGCCGTCCGGTCAAGCAGGTCGCGCTCGAAGTTGGCTATGGCGGCGCGAGCGCTCTTGGACGTGCGTTCAGCCATCTGGTCGGCATGGCGCCAACGCAGTGGCTCGAGCAACAGCACCAGTAGTTCATTTGACGAGCTGCGTGTCCGGATGGCGAAGCTCAGGCAAGTTCTTCAACAGCTCATAGCATGTCAATCCGCAGAAGTGAGCGACGTAGTCCGCCGCCTCGGGGACAAGGACCGCGGACTGCGGCACCTCGCCCAGGCACATCTCGCAGGCAATGCGTTCGGTTTGGAAACTTGGTTGTAGCGTGGACATGCTGTAACTCCTTCCTTCGACAGAAAGCCGGCAAGAGCTTGCGAATCAGTCGCCGCCGAACTTCTCGGGAGAACGAACCGAATTCGTCCTCCCGACACCCGGCGTCATTGAACCGGTGGGAAGTCCACGTCGGTGTCGTTGATGCGATTGAAGGTGTTCGTGAACACCGTCAGCGCGACTGCCAGCGCGATGTCCGCCAGTTGCGTGTCGGTGTAGCCCGCAGCACGGATGGCCGCAACCTCGTCGTCGCCGATCGTGCCGCTCGTTTGCTGCAGCGTGCGCACGAACCTGGCCAGCGCGTCGCGCTTGGCATCGCCGGTGACCTGGCCGATGCGGATCTGCCGTAGCGTGTCCGGCGCGAGGCCCGCCATCCTCCCCAGCATCGTGTGCGCAGCGACGCAGTAGTCGCAGCCGGTCAGTTCGCTCACGAGCAGCTTGATCGTCTCGAGGTCCTGCTTGCTGAGACTGCCGGCCGCCAGTGCGCCTTCAGTGTTCAGCACGGCCTTGAGCGACTGGGGCGCAAGGTGGCCCAGCGCTGCGAACATGTTCGGGATGCTGCCTCCTGCGATCTTCCTAACCTGGGCATAGACCTCGACAGTGGCGCCGGTGGCGGAGGCAACCGGGGGGATGGTGATGCGGCTCATGGTGAAGCTCCGGGATGAAGTGGATGAAGCCCACACTGTAGGGAGCCGATGTGATCTTGCCGAGTCCAAATAGTGTCGATAAGATGCTCGAAAGTATCACATCCACCATCATGTCGTTGCCAACGGACTGGCTCAGCCACCTCCTCGAAGTCATTGCCGTTGCAGGTCGGGTCGAGATCCGATGCGCCTACGGTTCGCCGTGGCGGATCGTGTATGAGCCCTCGCCGTTGGGAGAAATCCCTTACCACGTCGTGCTCGGTGGTTCCGCGGTGCTGGAAGATCCGGCCGGCGGCGCATCGACACTGCTCGGTGCAGGCGACATCGTGTGGCTGCCGCATGGCTCTGCGCATGTGCTCCACGATGGCAGCGGCAAGCGTCCGAAGCGCGCACGCGAGCGCGAAGGACTCAACCTGACCGTCAGCGAGAACACCGGTGCAGGGGAGCGCCTCGACATGCTGTGCGGTCGCTTCATCATCGCGCCGCCGCACAATCTGTTGATGCGGGATTACCTGCCGCCGGCGTTGGTTGTCAGCGCCACGCGGCATGACGCCGCGGCACCAGACGAGACGCGCGCCCAATTGGCTCACCTCGTGCAACTGATGCGCATCGAGTCGTTCGGGGACCGCTTGGGCGGTCATGCGATGCTCAACGCTTTGTCGGCGACCCTGTTCACCTTGACCTTGCGTCTTGCGAGCGGGGCGAGCGATGCGCCAGCGGGCCTGCTGGCGCTTGCGGGCCATCCGCGCCTGGCACCGGCGGTCTCGGCCATCTTCAACGAGCCGGAAAGAGCGTGGACGCTGCCGGACCTTGCGCGTCGCTGCAACATGTCCCGCGCGACGTTCATACGTCAGTTCCAGGACAGCCTGGGGCGCACGGCCCACGACCTGTTGCTCGACGTGCGGATGAGCGTCGCGGCGAACGCATTGAAGAAGCCACTCGCGTCCACGGAGGCCGTAGCGGCAGACGTCGGCTATCAGTCGGTGGCCGCCTTCCGCAGGGCGTTCACGCAGCGCATCGGCATGACGCCAGGGCAGTGGCGTCGCTCCGCCGCCGTGGATCGACAAAGCGTCTGAGGCTCGGCTGTTGAAGGCTTCCCCTCCTGTCTGGGTTGAAGGCCTTACTCCTGCAGCAGGGCCTGGGCAACGTGCTCCGCAAAGGCCCGCACCTTGGCCGAGTGCCGCCGTTCGCGCGGGCTCACGAGGTGAATCGGGATCTCGAGCGCCGGCCAGTCCGGCAGCAGGCGCAACACCTCGCCGCTGGCGAGCTCTGCATCGAAGAGCCAGGCGGGCGCGTAGCCGATGCCCATGCCCGACATTACCGCGGCGCGGATCACCTCGCTGCTGTTGGTCTGCAGGTTGCCCTCCACGCGCACGGTGCGCGTCGTGCCTACCGTGTGGGGTGCTCCGGGGCCGGCCGTGAAGGGCCAGTCGTTGCGCATCGCGATCTCTGTGTAGACGATGCAATTGTGGTCCGCCAAGTCCTCCGGCGCGACGAGGCGCTGCCTCGCCTTGGGTAGCGCGCGCATATAGCGGCGGTGCGCAACCAGCATGCGATGCGTGGTGCCGGCGCGCCGCGCGATGAGGCTGCTGTCCTGCAGCTCGCCGATGCGCACGGCCACGTCGATGCCCTGCTCCACCAAGTCGATGAAGCCATCGCTCAAGCGCAGGTCGATCTTCACCTCCGGATGTTTCTCGAGAAAGGTCTGCACCAACGGCATCAGCTTGAGTCGGCCGAAGCCCACCGAGGCAGCGACGCGCAGCCAGCCGCCGAGCTGCCGCTCGCCGCGGCGCAGCGCCGCTTCGGCCTCGGCGATCTCGTCCACCAGGCGCCGCGCCTGCTCGAAGTAGCGCTCGCCTTCCTCCGTCAAGGCCAGCGAGCGCGTGGTGCGCGTCAACAGCCGGGCGCCAAGCGCCCGCTCAAGCGCCGCTACCTGCTTGCTCACCGCGCTCTGGCTGCTGTCCTGCTCGTGCGCAACGGCGGAAAAGCTGCCCGCCTCCACCACGCGCACGAAGGTCCTCATCGCCTGCAGCTTGTCCATCCTGACGCCTTATTTATGCCTAGTGGGAATCAATCATATGAGCGAAACCCCACTGAATCAAACGATCGGAATCAATCACAGTGAGGCCATCGCAACCCAGTACCCCTTGAAAGGAGCTTCACCATGAACCTGCCCGTCGTCCTCATTACCGGCGCGCTCACCGGCATCGGCCGCGCCACCGCTCTTGCCTTCGCCCGCGAAGGCCATCGCATCGCCGTCAGCGGCCGGCGCGACGAAGCCGGCCAGGCGCTGGCCGCCGAGCTGCGTGCGCTCGGCGCCGAAGCCGAGTTCATCCGCGCCGACGTGCGCTTCGAAGGCGAGGTGCGCAGCCTGGTCGAGCAGGTCGTCGAGCGTTTCGGCCGTCTGGACGTTGCAGTGAACAACGCCGGCACCGAGGGCCAGCTCGGCCCAATCACCGAGCAGTCAACCGACAACTACGACAGCATCTTCTCGACCAACGTGCTGGGCACGCTGCTCTCGCTCAAGCACGAGATGCGAGTGATGCTGGCGCAGGGCGCGGGCGCGATCGTCAACCTCTCCTCGATCGCGGGGCAGGTGGGCATCGCCGGTGCCTCCGTCTACGCGGCCAGCAAGCATGCGGTCGAGGGACTGACCAAGAGCGCGGCGCTCGAGGGCGCGGCGGCGGGCGTGCGCGTCAACGCGGTCGCGCCCGGCCCCGTGGCTACCGAGATGCTCGAGCGCTTCGTTGGCGGCGACCAGCAGGCCAAGGAGGGCTTCCTCGCCACGATGCCGGCGCGCCGCGCCGCGAGCGCGGACGAGATCGCCCAGACCATCGTGTTCCTCGGCAGCGACAAGGCGCGCTACCTCACGGGGCAAAGCCTGGCCGTCGATGGCGGCTACACGGCGCAGTGATGCGCTTTTCCTCACCCCACCCTTGTCTGAAACCTGAAGGAGAACCCTCATGACCACCGCCATCAATGTCCCGACCCGCGACGACGTGTCCCCCGCCAACCAGGCGATCTTCGACCAGCTCAAGAAGAACCTCGGCAAGGTGCCCAACCTCTATGCGACCTTCGCGCACTCCGAGCACGCGCTGGGCGCCTACCTCGCGTTGCAGAACGCCAAGAGCAGCATCACCGGCAAGGCGCGCGAGGTGGTGAACCTCGTCGTCAGCGAGGTCAACGCCTGCGAATACTGCCTGGCCGCGCACACCGTGATCGGCAGGATGCATGGCTTCAACGACGAGCAGATCCTCGAGATCCGCAGTGGCACGGCGGGCTTCGACCCCAAGCTCGATGCTCTGACTCGGCTCGCGAAGAACATTGCGCTCGAGCGTGGCCACGCCGACCCCGCGTTGGTGGATGCCTTCTTCGCCGCGGGCTGGGACAAGGGTCACCTCGTCGACACGATCGTCGCGATCGGCGACAAGACGGTCACAAACTTCCTGCACGGCACGACGCGCGTACCGGTGGACTTCCCGGCTGCGCCGCAGCTCTGAGCCAGGACAGAGGGAGCGCACCATGAACGCCTGCAATCCGGCCGTGCCCGCCACCGCGTCGACGGACGACTTCAGACGGCTCGTCCAGGGCATCGCCGTAGGCCTGCTGGCCGCGAGCATCGGTGCGCTCTATACGGTCTACGCCCGATGGGGCATCGCGCGGGGCCTGCAGTCGCAGGACCTGACCGCCCTGCGCTTCGGCGTGGCCGGCCTCGTCACGCTGCCGATCCTGGTGCTGGTCTGGCGCCGGAACCGGCAGCAACTCAGCGGCCACTGGAAACTGTGGGCCCTGATCTCGCTGCTGGCGGGCACGCCCTTCGGCCTGCTGATGTTCGGCGCGCTGCAGTTTGCACCGGCGAGCCATGCGGCCGTGTTCCCGTTCTCGGCCATGAGCCTGATGGGCATGGTGCTCGGTGCGCTGGTGCTGAAGGAGCGGATCACGCCGCGGCGCGCCGCCGGCATCGCGGCTGTCCTCGTCGGGCTGCTGCTCGTCTCGGGGCTTGATGTCTCCAGCTTCACCGCCCGCACGCTCGTCGGTGATGCGATGTTCATCGCGGCCGGCACGCTGTGGGCCGGGTTCGGCATCGTGCTGCGCAAGCATCGGCTGGACCCGCTGCTGGCCACCGCGGTGATCTCCTTCTCGTCCCTGGTCACCTATGTGCCCTTCTATTTCCTCGCCGTCGGTCCGACGCGACTGCTCGCGGCCAGTTCCGAGGTGTTCTGGACGGAGGTGCTGGTCCAGGGGCTCATCGCCGGCGCCGGCACGCTGTTCACCTATGCACGCATGGTCTCCTTGCTCGGACCTGCCCGTGCCTCCATCTTCCCGGCGCTGGCACCCGGCCTGGCAGCGCTGATGGCCTGGCCCGTGCTCGACCACTTTCCAAGCGCCGTGGAAGCGCTGGGCCTAGCAGTCGTGATGGCGGGGCTCGCCTGGGCGGTGACGGGAGCGACCCGCCGCTAAGGCGGTGATCGCCTGCCACACGCGATAGCTGGCGACGCAGTCCGGTACCGTAGGCGATGGACAGCGCGGTCTGGTACTTGAGGTTGGACGCCGCCGCGATCAGGCGCACGGCCTCGTCGCGGCTGAGCACGACCGGCAGCTTCTGCGGAACACGCACATAGCTCATCCTGGTCATTGCGTCGTCGCGCCCGAGCGTGACCTCGAAGAAGAACCGCAGGGCGGTGATGGTCGCGTTAATCGTGATGGCCGAGACGCCGCGGTCGACCATGTGTGCAACTGGAAGCGCCGCAGATCCTCCACGGTGGCTGTATCGTGCGAGCGTTGGAGAAAGGCTGCGAGGTAGCGCACCGCGCGGACGTAACTGGCCTGGGTTTGGGTCTGAGCTTGCGCATGCGCATGTCATCGAGCATGCGTTGGCGCAAAGGCGAGATGGCTTGGGTGGAAGCGGTCATGGTGGCGCTCCTGTCAAAGGACGAGGCCGATTGCCTCGCTCCTCAACATAGACAGGGGCGCAACGTTTGCCATGTGCCGCAGCCTTCGCGGCGGGCCACCGCGCTAGCGGTTTAGTCCTCGGGCCTCAAGCTCCCCGGACGCGGACGGTTTTCGCGGGTTTCAGGAGCGTGTGCGCACTGACCATGCGGCAGGCAACAATCGGCCAAAAGCCGACGGTCGCGGACAGCTTCTGCCTTCGCCACAAACCATGAACCTCCACTCTCAGCCTGAACTCGGGGCACGGCTTGTCGCCATGGTGCGCTCGTCGAGCAGCTTGATGGCGGCATTGAGGGTGGTGCGCTCACTTGGTTTGAACTCTTGGTGCATCGGCGCCCGGCGCCGTGCGTTCGCTCGTGTGGGACGCGCTCCATGGCTATGAACGGCCTTCAGCGATTGAAGACGTCGACGTCGTCTACTTCGACGACGCGGCAGACGGTCCCGGGCAGGACGCGGACCTTGAACGTCGCCTCCGCGAGGCGATGCCGGCGTTGCGTTGGGAGGTCACGAACCAAGCCACGGTCCACGACTGGTTCGCCAACAATTTCGGGCAGGTGGTACCGCCGGTCCGGTCCCTCGAAGAAGGCGTGGGCACCTGGCCGGAGTTCGCCACATGCGTGGGCGTCAACCTGAATGATGAGGAATCGATTGGGGTCGTGGCTCCACACGGGCTCGACGACCTGTTCGAGCTGCTCGTTCGGCACAACCCGCTCAGAGCGAGCGCCGCTACGTACCGCCAGCGAGTGCAATCAAAGCGGTTCGGCGAGCGGTGGCCGTTGCTTTCGATAGAAGAATGCTGAAAGCAGAATTCGCCCAACAGCCGTCACCGGCCAACACCGGTCGCTCGTGCCCGCCGTCCAGTTCGCGAACACCCTACTAAATTGACGGTAGCGCAGCCAAAACAGTGGACGCGGGGCTTGGACGCGAGCAGCGGCGAGCCCGTGATCGCGTTGCCTACATCATGCGCCCACTCGAAGGCCATTTGTAACGAGATCAGTGCCATAACGAACAGCACGACACCGCGTGGTGAGGTTCAAGATCGGGTCTCCGCGCAGGTTGGCGCTTGGGCGATCGCGCGCAGCGGTCGCATCGAGGGGCTGCGTTCAATGGAGCGTCAGCGGGCGCACGACGGGAGGCGAGAACTCGCGACCCACCATGGCCCGAGCAAAGAAGTAGTTATTGCGTGCGGCCTCGCTCGCACGGTCCAGATCGAGGCGACCGCTCTGGTCGCAGGGGAAGGCGAAGCCCCGGCCTGGCTTGAACAGGGACTCGAAGCGCACTTCATATTCGCTTTGCTCACGCGTCATCTGCAGCATGTCCGTCTCCTTGATGGGCCTAGGACGAATCGGTGTCCTGGTGAGGCAGACATTAAGGGGCCCGCCTCAACGCCGGCTGAAGCTCAACTGAAATCCAGTTCAGGTTGTCTCTTGGGTCTGGAGGGATCTCAACGCCTGGAGCCGAAGCCGGGCAGTAGCGGCGTGCCTTCCGCTTGCACCGCCCGAAGCGCCTTCGGATCGAGTCCAAGCGCGGCGAGAACCGTCGGCGCGACCTGGCTCACCTGGACCGGCGCCCTGTTGACCGTGGGCCTCGCACCAGGGAACGACACCAGCAGCGGCACGTTCGTGTCCTCGTCCAGCATTCCGCCGTGCTCGGCCAGCAGCCCCTTGGCAGCTTCGCCGTCCGCATTGTCCGTGTAGAACGCGCCGAGCACGGGCTGGATCAGGATGTCGGGCGTGCGCGAATCCCGGGCCGGCAGCAGCAGCTCGAGCTGCTCGCCGGCGTAGATCTTCAGGATGCCCGCTTCGTCGGCCTTCGCGCGCAGCGCCGCCACGACCTCGTTCGTGCGGCTTCGATCCTTGAGATACACGAGACCGATCGCGTCCAGCGACGCTTGGGCGAGCAAGCCCGGCGCGACGCTGTTCACCGCATTGCGGATCACGTTGCGATCGATCACGCGGCGCTGCTTGATGTCGATTGGCGACTGGCCGTGCTTCGCGGTCAGCACGATGAGCGTCGAGTCGAAACGCTTCTGCGACTTGAGCTCGCCGACGATGCGCCCAACGGACTCGTCGACGAAGTCGAGCGTCTTCTTCAGCGATTCGCTTGGCGACGCATCGCCATCCTTGTAGCCGTGCGACTTCTGGACGGCACCGAAGCTGATGAATCCCATGCCGAACACGGCGGGCATCCCGACGCGACGGGTGCCGGTGCTTTCCAATCCGCGAATCTGGTTGAGCAGCAGATCGACGCGCCGCGCATCCTGGCCCATGAAGCCCTCCAGCGTCTGCGGAACGCCCTTGCGCTCGAGTGCGCGGCTGTCATCGAGGCCCTTGCCCGAGGGGCCGTTGAGCAGGTCGTTGTACATCTCGTGCTGGTCGATCCATGCGGTGCGCCGGCCCGCCGCCTTCACGACCTCGAACATCGTGTTGACGCGCACGAGCTGATGCGGATAGACCGGCGTGCAGCCCTTGGAAGCATCGCGAGGCAGCTTGGCCGGATCGATGCCGCCACCCGAGTCCTCGCGCTTCATGTCCTTGACCCATTTCTCGTCGACGTAGTACACCGAGCCCCGCGTGCTGCAGTCGGAGCCGGCCGGCGACAGGTCGCGATCGTAGAACGGGCTGTAGATCACGCCGGCCCCGGCACTCGAGCCGCCAGTGGCGAGCGTCAGCAGGCCCGGCGTCGAATCGCCGAGCAGCGGCTGGCGTGCGTTGGTGTAGGTGATCGCGCGCTGCCCGAGCTGCTCCAGGTGCGACCCCGGGTTGTTCTTGACGTAGAGCGCCAGGTCGATGGCGTGCGCGCCGTCGATGCTGATCAGCAGGGCGTGCTTCGCGAGCGCCGGTGCGGAAGCCGATGTCCTTTGTGCGGCGGCGGGGCCGGCCGTCGCCAGCATGAACGCGGATGCGAGGGCTAGGGCGAAGAGTCGGAGTGTCTGCATGACGGGTCCTCGGGTCGATCAGTGGTCAAGCAATGCGCGGCTGCCCTGCACCTGCCACGCACGCAAGGGGATGTAGCTCGCGTGGTCGAGCGCGACCTGCTGTCCTTCGCGGCTCAGAATGAAGCGCAGGAATTCGTCGAGCGCCGGCGTCAGCGGCTTGCCGGGGGCCTTGTTGGTGTTGAAGTAGATCAGGCGGCTGAGCGGATAGCTGGCGAGCGCGACGTTCTCGTAGGTCGGCGCCTGAGGCGGGTCGCCCGGATTGGCAACGACTGGAAGCATTCGCACCGGCGCATCGATATACGCGATGCCGGAATAGCCGACGCCGTAGCGGTCGCCGGCCACGTTTTTGGCCATCGGGAAGACCACCTTTTCAAACTGGATGTCGTCGCGCCATTCGCCGCGCTTGTCGCCCTTGCTCATCACGCGCTGGCGCACGAACTCCTCGAAGCCGTTCCATGGCTTGATGCCGTACAGCTTGACCGGCTTGTCGGCCCATTCGCCGGTGAGCCCGAGATCGCCCCAGGTCGTGATCGCCTTGCCGCCACGATGCCGGGTGGTCGAGTACATCGCATCGATCTGGTCGAAGCTGATCTTCTCGATCGGGTTGTCCTTGTGGACGAAGAAACCTACCGCGTCGAGCGCGCCGTAGTGGCGATAGGAGCCACCCACGACCGGGACGGTGAGCGGGTCGTACCCGAACTTCGCCTTGAAGTTCACGATGTCGTCGGGCTTGAGTTCGCGCGACACGAACACGAAGTCGAGGTTCTCCTTCACCAGCTCGTTCGCGCCATAGCTGCCCGCGAACGGCGGCGCGATGCTCAGCGTGACGCCTGGGTGGTAAGTCTTGAACTTCTCGAACCATTTCTGCACCAGACCGGTCAGCACGTCGGACGATGCGCCCTTGAACGTGCCGGTCAACTTCTCCTTTCGGGGCTGATAGGCGGGAAGCGCCTTGTCGAGCGCCGGCTGTAGGACTTCGGGCGCCGGCAACTGGCGCCCGCGCTTCCTGCTGGCGTCGGCCTGCTCGGGCGTCTGCGGCGCGTTCGTCGGCAGGGCCGGGATGACCCACTCGACCATCGGACGGGTATCGGCGGGCTGTGCAAATGATGCTGCCGCGACAATGCAGGCAGCGACCGACAGCATCGTTTGTCTTGCATAAAGCAATGCATTCATGGGGGAGTCTCCTTGTAGGTCAACAACGACTTCTGCAGACGAGCGCGATGCGCACGCTATTCAACCTTGGCGCGCTGCGCCGCCGCGTCCTTCGCCGACATCGGCAGATAGCCTTGCGGCGAAGCGGCAATCGCCTGCTGACCCTCTCGCGAGAGCGCGAAACGAACGAACTCACGCGCGAGCGGCGTGACCGGCTGCGGCACGTAGATCAGCAGGTGCCGATCGAGCGGGTAACGGCCGGCGACGATGTCCTCGCAAGTCGGCGCGACGGCTTCGGCCCCCGCCGCCGCGGCGATCGGAACGGCGCGCACTGCCGGGGTTGCGCGCATGGCTGCCGCAAAGCCGATCGCCGAGGGGTCCGACGCGACCTTCTCGACGAGCTCGGCGGATTGCGGCACGCCGACCATGCGGGGGCCGAAGTCCGTGTGAGGCATCACCATCTGCTGCAGCTCGAAGGCCAATGCGGTGTCCGGCTGCATGCCATAGGCGTTCAGGCCGCGGCCGGCCCATGCTCCTTGGAGACCGAGCTCGCTCCAGCGTGCGGCGTCGCCCGAGAAGACCTTCGCGACCTGCGCCAGCGTGAGGAAACGAATGGGGTTGTCGCGGTGCACGAAGACCGCGAGCGGGCCGCTCAGCGCCCGGGCGTCCAGCGACGCGTGCGCGATACGGACAGCGATGGGTTCGCTGCGCGCGATCGCCAGGTATTCCTCGAGCTGCTGCGGCGTGAACAGCGCGCCCATCGGCGCGAACGCGGACACGCCGCGGGCCAGCGCGGCCGGTGCGAAACGCGTGCCGGGAAGATCGAGCCTGAAGCGGATGTTCCGATGCGTTGCGCTGAACGACGCGGTGAGCGACTCCAGCATCTCGCGCATGTCGTTGTAGCCGACCACCGCGACGGCGCCGTCCGGATCGAAGTAGCGCGCCCCGGGCGCCAACTCGACCGCGCGCGGCTCGTAGGCCGGCAGCGCCGGATCGATGCGTTCCGCAGGCGAGCCGGCGCACACGCCATCGGAGGGCGGCGCCGCCTGCGCCGCACTGCCGAGGAACAGGCAAAGCACGACGGCGGGGACGCAGAGCTTGGGTTTCATGACCTGGGTTCGTCGCGAGGCGCCTGACGCGCTTAGAAATTGATCTTCGCGTTGAACCTGAGCGCGCGGTCCATGCCGATGCCGTAGGTCCCGTCGGCCACCGAATTCCAGTAGCGCTTGTTGGTCAGGTTGTCGATGCTGAGGCTGAACGACGTCGGGCGGCCGCCGATGCGCGTCGCGTAGCTCAGGCCAGCGTCGTAGAGCGTGGTGCCGGGGAGATAGCCCTGGTTCTGCGCATTCAACGGCCGCTTGGTAATGATCTTCACCCCGGCCCTCACCGTCAGGCCCGGGACCGCCGCCACCCGGTAGGCCACGCCGAAATTCGCATTCCACTTTGGCGTGTTCTCGGGCACCTTGCCGTCGATAAGCGGCTGGCCCGGCGCGTCCTGCTTCGCGTTCAGCCGCAGCACCGCCGCATTGACCTTCCAGTCGCGATTGATCTCGTAGCTGGCCGTCGCCTCGATGCCCTTGTACGAGAGGTTGCCGTTGTAGCCGAAGATGCCGGTCGCCGGATCCGTCACGGCGTTGGCGCGGATGATGTCGAAGTACGAGACGCTGAGCTGCAGGCCCTTGAAGTAGGAGTCGCGGATGCCGATTTCCTTCTGCTTCGAAATCGCCGGCGGCAGGATCTCGTTCGCGTTCGCCGCGTTCGCGGGCGCCGTGGCGCCCGCTTCGAGACCTTCCATGTAGCTCGCAAACAGCGTCGTGGTCGGCCGGATGTCGTACAGCACACCGTAAGCGGGCGAGGTGTGGTACGTCTTCGTCTCGGTGCTGCCGAAGACCTCCTTGTCCTGCACCCTGCGCACGCCAAGCAGCATCTTCAGCTTGTCCGTGACCCCGATTGTGTCGTAGCCATAGAGTCCGGTGTCGGTGCTGCTTTGCATCGGCCTCGGGACCGACGGCCCGATTAGCGGCGGATTGAGCCGGATCGGGTTGTAGATGTTCTGCCTTTGCGCCAGCGTGATGGTGGCGCTCTGCGAGGTGCTCGACTCGCGTTCGCTGCTCGACAGGCCGAGGGTCAGGTCGTGGGTGAGCCCCCAGGTCCTGAACTTCCCGAGCACCTCGGTGCGCCAGAACGTGTTGGTGTAGTCGTTGTCGATCGGCTGCACCGTCACGATGCCGCCGGCGCCGGTGAGGATGTTGTAGTTGCGAATGCGCACCGTGTTGCGGTGGCGCTCCGACTGGGACTGCCCGCCCTGGAGCAGCACCTTCCAGTCGTCGTTCAGGACGTAGTCGGCCCGCCCCTGGATGTTCGTGGTCCTGGGCGTGTAGAGGTTCCAGGTGCCGGACAGCAGGTTTCTCGGACTGGGAACCGGCGTGAGCGGAATGACCCCATTCACGGGCGACAGCAGCGCGATGCCTGCCTGCTCGGGCACGTCGCGCCGGTAGTGCTCGAAGTCGCCCTGCAAGGTCAGGCGCGGCGTGACCCGCACGTCCACGCCGACACTGGCGAAGGATCCGTGCCCGCCCATGTCCCGCACCCCGTTCTCGAGGTGCGTCGCCGACGCATTGACCCGCACGCCGACCTGCTCGTCGGTGCCGAAGCGTCGTCCGAGATCCAGGGAAGCCCCGTACTGGCCGAAGGAATTGCCGGCAGCGCCTACGCTGGTGATGTCACGCGGGCCCGCGCGCTTGGTCACGAAATTGATGATGCCGGCCGGGCTGGCCACCCCGAACATCAACGCGTTCGCGCCTTTCAGCGTCTCCACGCGTTCCTTGTTCTCGGTCGGGTTCGTGATCACGCCAGCGACCGGCAGGCCGCCGTCGAGCCGGTAGTTGGAGAACAGGTTGAGCTTGATGCCGCGGATCGCGAAGGCGTCGTTGGCGCTGCCGGCCGAGTTCGTCGCCTGTACGCCGGCCTGGTTCTTGATGGCCTCTGAATAGCCCTCCTGGGTCTGCCCGATCGCCTGTCCCGAAGCGACCTCCTTGGTCATCGGAAGATTCTGCTTGTTGCCAAGCTCCTGCTTGTTGTACTCCTCGATCGCCTCGGGCTCCTTCGCCATCCCGGTGGCCGGGTACGGGCCTTCGAGCTGGCCCGCGCTCGCGATGCGTTGCCCCATCTCGGCGGCAATCATCGCGGCGCGGCGTTGCAGCGCCTCCTGGCTCGCCGCCGCGCCGAGCGGGAACACGACCCCCAGGGCGCCGACGATGGCGCCGGAAGCATCCTTGACCGGGACCTTGACCTCGAAGCGCGCACCGCGTTCATCGGCCTTGCCGTAGGGCTGCCCGCTGCGAATCACCGCCAGGTCGCCCTCGTCGGCGGGCCGGCCGATGCGGCCGATGTTCGATGCGACGATCGGGTAGTCGGTGCCGGTCCTCGGCGTGCGCGCGTGCAGCGCGATCACCTCGATGCCGGGATGTCGACGCAGCAGGTCGTCGACGAGGAACTGCGCGTAGCTGCGCAGCGGGATGCGCGGGTCGAGCTGCGCCGGCTCCATCAGGCTGCCGGCGCCAAAGATGCGGCGGCTCATCTCGTCGCGGTACTGCCCGGCCTTTTTGACGAGCGCATCCGGGTCGGTCTCGGGCGGGTACGGGAAAGTGAACGCCACACTCCCGATGGTCTGCCGGAAGATGTCGAACAGCTGCACCTGAACGTCCACGTTGCCGTCGCCGCGGCGGTTGATCTCGATGCGCGGCTCGCCGCTCCTGAACACCGCGATCGCGGCGTCGTCGTCGGGACGGCCGATGCGCGCGGGCGACTTCGCCGCGACAATGGCGCCCTGCGTCGCACCGGCGGGCGTTACATGCAGGTCGATCTCGATCAGCTCCGGGTGCATCGCGGCCGTGCTCTCGACCAGCGTCTGCGCGTAGCTGGCGGCGCCGGATGGCGCCGCCTGCCCGACGCCGGGCGGTTGCGGCGCCCGCGACCCATCGGTCTGCGCCTGCGCCAGGGGGAAGGCGGCGATCATCGCCAGCGCCAATGCCGTTTTTTTCGTGCTTCCCATCCTCGTCTCCTACGTCCTTTCTGGAGCGTGGGCGGCCGCACTGAAGGCAGCCTGCCTCGCTCATGAACAAATTTTGAGCTTTCTTTCCGCTGCGCGGGACCCCCGCGGGGGCTGCACTTCAGCGCCCGGCTTCCGCCAGTGCACCCTTCCAGTTCGCGATGAAGGCACGCTGCTGTTTCTCGTCGAGCGCGGCGGCGATCTTCGGATCGATGGGGATCGGCCGTGCAGCCGAGCCGATGCGCTCGCGAAGCTTGGCCGCGGTGTATTCGGCATCGACGTCGTTGCGCACCGCGAACAGCTCGATGGCGTCGCCGATGATCTTCTGGCCGCGCTGCGACAGCAGGTAGTCGGCCCACAGCTTGGCGGCGTTCGGATGCTTCGCGTGCTTGCTGATGAACATCACGCGCGACAGCACCAGCGTGTAGTCGCGCGGCAGCACGACGCCGAGCGACGGCAGCTCCTTCTTGCTGCGCACCAGCGCGTAGGCGCCCATGATGTTGTAGCCGAGCAGGTACTCGCCGGAGTTCACCTTGGAGAGCATCTCGCCGGTCCCGCCGCCCTCCTGCACCCGGGCGCGGCCCAGCGCCTGCAGCAAGGCCGGCAGCCGCTGTCCCTGTGCCTCGTCCTGCACGGCGAACAGGTAGCCCACCCCCGCCTTGGCGATGTCGAACATCGCGACCTTGCCGGCGAACTTGTCGGCGCGCTCGGTGAGCAACTTGGCGAGCGCGGCGCGATCGCGCGGCACTTCGTCCTCGGCAACCTGCGTCTTGTTGTAGACGAACACCACCGGCTCGAAGGTCGTGCCCCAGGCCTGGTCGCGCCAGCGCGCCCACGCGGGCAGATGCGAGGCCTCCGGCGAGGCGTACGACGCGGCGTGGCCGTCGCGCACCAGCATCATCTGCAGGTCCATCGCCGAACTCCACATCACGTCGGCCGACGGCTTGCCCAACTTGAGCTCGCCGAGGAAGCGCTCGGTGATCTCGTTGGAGCCGCTGTTGCCGTCGTACTCGACCTCGATGCTCGGGTACAGCGCCCTGAAGCCCTCGACGAGCGGCGTCGCGGCCTTGTTGCCGAGCACGCTGTAGACGACCACCTTGCCCTCCTTGCGGGCGGCCTCCACGACCTTGGCGTAGCTGGCCGGATAGCCGGCGGGCACCTGGGCGAATGCGCCGATGGCGCAGGCGGCCAGCGTGATGGCGGTTGCGATCGAATGCAGCAGTTTCATCGTGGTCTCGTGGTGGTGTCGGCGCAGGTTACGGAAGCCGGCTGAAACAATCCTGTACCCCGCCTGAATTTGCATTCAGGACCGCGGGCGAGCGCCTGCGCAGCGCCGCCCGCTGGCGCCACGATGCGCGACCGCTGCACCGCGATGCGTGCGGAGCGAACCTCGGCCTCGGCCGCCGCCAGCACCGCCTTGAGCGACTCGACCTTGCCGGCCGCCGTGTCGATCGCGCTCGGCGAGACGAAGTTGGCCCGCCCCAGCTCGACGGCGCGGCGGTGCTCGCGCAGGGCCTCCTGCGCCTGCGCATGGGCGTTGGCCGCGACGGCCTGCACGCGCGCGAGCTGGGCCTCGGCCTCGCTGGCGTCCAACGTGAACAGCAACTGCCCGGCACGCAGCTCGTCGCCCTCGCGGAAGTGCACCTGCAGCACGGCGCCGCTCATCTGCGCGCGGATGTCGACCTGCGCGAGCGGCGTCACGTGGCCCTCGGTCGCGATGCGGATCGGCAGATCGGTCCGCTGCGCCGGCGTGACGGCGACGAGCGGATCGGGCCTGGCCTGCAACGAAGGCGCGGCGGCGTTCGGCTCGGAGGCGGCACGATACGCGAGCGCTGCGGCACCCGAGGCCAGTAGCAAGGCCACTACCGGCGTCACGAGCTTGCGTGCGGAGATCATCTCTTCCTCCAGGCCAGTGGCCGCTAGAGGTCGAGCACCAGGTGAGGCGTGCTGGCGCGCGACACGCACACCAGCATCTTGGCTCCCGCGCTGCGCTCCTGTGGACTGAGGAAGGCGTCGCGATGATCCGGCTTGCCTTCGAGCACCCCCGTGAGGCACGTGCCGCAGACACCCTGCTCGCAGGAAGTCGTGACGCAGACGCCGCGCTCGGCCAGTACGTTGACGATGCTCTTGGACACCGGCACGGTAAAAGTGCCGCCACTTCGGGCCAGGGTCACTTCGAAGGGCTTGCGCTCGCCGGCCAAGGCCAGCGGATTGGCGGCGAAGTGCTCGACGTGCACGGTCCCGGCCGGCCAGGCCGCTGCCGCCATTTCCTCGACCAGGTCCATGAACCCGCAAGGTCCGCACAGATACAGGTGAGCATCGGTGGCGCGGCGCGACAGCAGGGGATGCAGTGTCTCGCGCAGCCGGCCGCGCTCGATCGCGCAGTGGAAACTCACGTGGGGCACGAACTCGGGTGCGGAGAGCGCGGCATGGAATGCGGTCTGCTCGATCGACCGGGTGAAGTAATGCAGCTCGAAGGATGCTCCGATGGACAGCAGGTGGCGCGCCATGCACAACAAGGGCGTGATGCCGATGCCGCCGGCGACCAGCACGTGGTGCCCGGCTGCCGGATGCAGCGCGAAGTGGTTGCGCGGTGCGCTGATGGACAGCAGGTCACCCTCTTCGACGAGTTCGTGCATGGCGCGCGACCCACCGTGCGAGTCGGCGACCCGCTTGACGGCGATCAGGTAGCGGTGCCTCTCGTTCGGATCGTTGCACAGCGAGTACTGGCGCTGCAGGCCATCTTCGATGCTGACATTGATGTGCGAGCCCGGTGTGAACGCGGGCAGCAAGGCTCCGGTCGCGCTGACCAGCTCGAAGGACTTGATGTCGGCTGCTTCGAAGGCGATCCGCTTGACGCCCACGGGCATGAGGGGCACCGCGGCCGCTGCGGCCGCAGGCGACTTGCGACGGCGCAGATTGCTGCGAATTCCCGTATAGGCGAGCACGGGCACCATGAGCGTGCCGAACAGCAGGATCAGCTTCATCGGCCATCCGCCGACAGAGCCGGTGTGGAACGAGATCATCCAGAAGTACAACTTGAAGCCGGGGCTCGCCTTTTCGTATGGCGTGTAGCGCAGGACCTTGCCGTTGTAGGCGTCGAGGAACAGCAGCGAGCGGGCGTTCTCGTGCGACGCGCCGCGCGCGACCATGTAGGCTTCGAGCGGTGCGTTGGGACCTTCCCCGGGGTATTTCAGCAGCGCATGCGCGGGGTTCGGCTCCAGCGCCTGCACCTTCTGCCAGAACGCTTCCATCGACACCCGCGGCGAATCGCGGTCGGCCGGGGCCGACTTCGGCGGCTTCTGCGGCAAGGACGAGCCGGTCAGGGTGTAGAGGCCGTTGCGGTACCACTCAAACACCAGCGGCAGCCCGCTCAGGATCAGCGCAATCAGGACCAGGCTGCCGTAGACGCCGGCGATCCTGTGGCGATTCATGCTGCGCGCGCGGCCCTCCAGCCGTGCATCGAGCTTGAGCGCGCGACCGTAGCCCCCGCGGCGCGGCCACCACATGTAGAACCCGCCTCCGATCAGCACGATGCCGAAGATGATCGCGCACACGCCGGTGATGCTGCGAACCCATTTCTCCTCGCTGAAGCGCAGGATGTGCGTCTGCTCGATCGTCCCGAGCACCCCGCCGTAGCGCGCCCGCTCGTCGATCACGGCGCCGGTGCAGGGATTCATGTAGACGTCGAACTGCGGGTCGTCGAAACGCACCCGCGCTGCCGGCATGCGCGCTGCGCCGGGTTCACCGGCGCTGAGCTTGATGTAGTCGAGCCGACCGCCCGTGTGCGCGGCGCGTGCGGTCTCGCCGAGCACATCGAGCGGCACCCGCTCGCTGCAGGTGGGCACCGTCAGCAGGTCGCGGTTGACGACGGGTTCGAGCTGCGGCCGGAACAGGTTGACCACGCCGGTGAGCGCCATCATCAGGATCACCATCCCGATGGTCAGGCCTGTCCAACGGTGGACCTGGAATATGCATCTGTAGAGATTGGGTTTCATGCTCTTCGTCCTTGATGGCGACTGATCTGCTGGCGCCGGAGGCACTCTATGAGCACCGGCTGTACCGAATCTGTAGCGATCCTGAAACTTCGTTCAGGCTCTGCGGCGGCTGCGCTGTTTACCGGCCGCGGCGCTGCAGACATCATCTCTTCTCATCTGCGGGCAGCGCGCTGAAGTACGCGGCCAGCGAGCGCATCTGCGTCGCGCTCAGCGCCTGGGCCGCAGCGGTCATGCCGTTCGAGCCGCGGCGGCTTCCGTTCCTGTACGCCTGCAGGGCCCCGTAGAGCTCCTTCGCGCCCTTGCCCGCGATGCTCGGTCGCCGCGGGTCGCTCGATATGCCGGCTGCGCCATGGCAGCGCATGCACTGCTGGGCGAGTGTGTCGACATCGGCATCGGCTGCATGCGCCCCGCAGGCCAGCAACGGGCCAAGGAAAAGCTTGGCGGCGGCTCTCTTGAAGATCGGGCTCTTTCGCATGATCGGATTCCTTCGCATCCACTGGAGCCGCGAGCGTAGGGAGCGGGGCTAAAGGCAACCTGTCGCCTGCCTGAACGGAAGTTCAGGCGAGGGGGCATTGCTCGTGCTCAGAATGAGTACTTGAGCCCGACCGTCAGCTTGCGGGCGCGACTGTCGCCGCTTTGAACAGCGAAGGAAAAGTCGCCAAAGAGCTTTTCGGGCCTGATCGCGTAGCGCGCGCCGGTGCCGAACCAGGGTCGCTCGCTGCCCTCGCCGTAGACCTCGAGGCCGACATCGAGGCCTTGATCGCCGAGCCGCTCGACGGCAAGCGCGTACGTGCCCACGGTCTTGCCTTCGAGATGCTTGCGCGCGACACCCAGGTTGGCATGCATGAGGATGCGCCCGTGCGGGACCGAGACGACGAGCGCGGCCGCGGTGCCCGCGCGGCGCATGCCCTGTCCGGAGTGCCGGAGGCCCTCCAGCGCGTAGGCGAGGGTGACGCCGACGCTGTCCTCGGTCAACGGGCGCAAGGCCGTCTTGCCGACCAGCGCGACGACCGTGCTCCTTTCATCGCCTGACCTGAATCGCCCCGCGCCGACGGCGAGCTGCGTGTCGAAGCCGATCCCGCACCCGACCTGGCTCCAGCCACCGCGCTCCGAGGGATCTGGGCGCGCGCGCACGTGCGCGGCGAAGGTCTCCAGTTCGCAGTCGCCGCCGGCGAGGACGCCGGCATCCTCGGTCGTGAACGGCCGACCGGCCCAGGCCGGCAACGAAAGCAGCAGCAGACAGCCGGCGGTGGCGAGCGTGCGCCATGGGGCGTGCCGATCCGCCGGTCTGCTCACGACCCGATCATTCCGGACTTGATCATGACGGCCTGAAGGCGGGTGAACTCGCTCTCGACAAACTTGGCGAACTCATCGCCGGTGATCGGCGCAGGCGTCCATTTGTTCTGCTCGACGGCCTGTTGCCAGGCCTTGGACTTCATTGCCTTAACTATGCCGTCGATGAGCGTCTTGCGCTGCTCGGGCGTGATGCCCGGCGCGCCATAGAGGCCGCGCCAGTTGCTGATGACGACGTTGATGCCCTGCTCCTTGAGCGTCGGCGCATCGACCTCCTTGAGTCGCTCGGCGGAGGTCACGGCGATCGCCCGCATCTTGCCGCTCTTGAGGTATTCCCCGAACTCGGTGTAGGCGCTGCCGCCGACGGTGACGTTGTTGCCGAGGATGGCGGAGACTGCCTCGCCGCCGCCACGGAAGGCCACGTAGTTGATCCTGGCCGGATCGACACCCACCTCCTGCGCGATCATGGCCGCGGCGATGTGCTCGGTCGAGCCGCGCGAGCCGCCGCCCCACTTGACGCTGCCCGGGTCCTTCTTCAGCTGGGCGATGACGTCCTGCATCGATTTCAGCGGCGAGTCGGCGGGCAGCACGAAGACCTGGTCCTCGGTGAGCAGGCGTGCCAGCGGCGTCGCCTGCTGCAGTTGTGCCGGCTGCCTGGCCGAGATGAGGCCGCCGATCATCACCGCGCCCATGATCATCAGCGCGTTCGGATCGCCCTTGGTGCTGTTCACGAACTGTGTCAGCCCAAGCGCGCCGCCGGCGCCGCCCTTGTTCTCGTAGACCACCGTGCTCGCGAAGCCGGCCTCCTGCAGCGCCTTTCCGAGCGCACGGCCCGTGGTGTCCCAGCCCCCGCCGGGATTGGCGGGAATCATCATCTTCATGCTGGCCGCTGCGCTTGCGGGCAGCGGCAGCGCGGCGCAGACGGCCATGGCGGCCATGCTTTTCAGGAAGGTGTCTCGACGCATGATGGGTCTTTCAGGTGTGGGAATAAGGAGAGCGGATTGGATGGATCAGGTCAGGGCGCCGCCTTCAGCGCTTCCTCGACGAACGCGTTGGTGTAGGTGCGCTTGACGTCGACCGGCTTGAACTTCGGATCGAACTCGGCCAGCACGCGAAGCTCGTGCGCCACGCCGTCCGCCGGCATCAGGCCGTTGGTCGCGAACATCGGGAGCGCTTCCTTCATCGCCTTCATGTACTTCTCGCGGTCCTTGCCGCTGACCGCTTCGGGCACGACTGCGGCGATCTGCTCGGGGCTGTGCGTGTTGATGAAGTGCAGCGCGCGCGTGAACGCCTTCGCGAGGTGGCGCGCGATGTCGGGCCGCTCCTTCATGCGCGCGGTCGCCATGAACACGGTGCTGCTCGGGAACGGCACGCCGAACGCCTTCTTCGTGCCCTCGGGCGTCGTGAGGTCGGCGAACACCGTGGCCACGCCCTGCGCTTCGTAGAAGCTCGCGTCCGGCGTCGGCGCGACGACGAAGTCGGCCCTTCCGTCGCGCAGCGCCGCGACGTTCAGGTCCTTGCCGTCGGTGCCGAGCCGCGTGTAGTCCGACAGCTTGTGCCCGCCGGCGAGCACCAGCGCGTTGGCCAGCGTGGTCTTCGACGAGCCCGCGCCGCCGGCGATGAAGTGGCTGCCCTTCAGGTCGGCGAGCGTGCGGTACTTGTCCCTGGCGTGGTTCGCCACCAGCACCTTCGCGCCCGGCGTGACGCCGAGCGTGACGATGGCCTGCGTGTCGCGGCCGATCGACTGGTTGACCGCGTTGTGGTGCCAGTACGCCATCACGGCATCGACGCGGCCGTCGACCAGCATGTCGCCGTGCCAGACGTCGTCGCGTACGTTCATCACCGTGACGTCCATGCCGTCGGCCTTGAGGTACCCCAGCCGCTCGGCGACGACGACCGGCAGGTTGCGTACCGCCTTCCATTCGTCGACCACCAGCACGATGCGCTTGTCGACCGGGAGCGGATCGCCCGACGCGATCGAAGCGAATGTTGCGGCGAGAGCCGCGACGGTCCAGAGGAGAACTTTCTTCATGATGCTGTGCCTTGGTGAGCGATGAGCTGGTTCAGTGCCGCTGAAGAGAGATCACCGTCACGGTGTCCTTGAAGTAGGTGTTCGGGTAGTAGGTCGCCACGTCGGTGTTTCTCTTCTTCGCGGGATCGACCGTTCCTTCCGCGGCAACGAGCCAGACCGTCTTCGTACGCGGGTCCAGCGCCATCGTGCGCGCGTAGGGCCGCGTCGTCGGCACCTCGGCGACCTTGTAGGTGTCGGCGTCGATCTGATCGACGATCGCCAGGTTTGCATCAACGCCGTTGGACGTGTACAGCTTGCGCTGTTCGGCGTCGAAGACCAGCACGTCGCTGCCGCGCCCGATGGGCACCGTCGAGACGACCTTGCCATTGGCGGCATTTATCACCGAGAGCACCGGATCGCGGCCGCGGCAGGCGACGAACACGCGTTCGTTCGCCTGGTCGAAGGCCACGCCGTTGGGCTGATCGCATGGCGCGGGCGTCGGCCATTCGGCGCTGACCTCCCGACGCTTCATGTCGATGCGAAGGACCTTGTTGCGGTCGCGCAGCGCCATGAACATGTTGCCCTTGCCGTCGGACGCGGTGCCCTCGAGCTTGCTGCTGTCCACGTGCATCCGGCCGAGCACCTCCGCACTCCTCGGATCCAGGAACACGGCCTCGTGGGCGCCGCCCGTGGTCACGAGCAGCTGCCGGGTGACCGGATCGTAGAAGCCGTTGTCGGCTTCCTCGGCAAACTTGACCCGCTTCAGCGTCTTGTGCGTGGACAACTCGAACACGGTGGCGGAGCCGTCCGTGTTGATCACGAAGCCGCGATCGAACTCCCGAAGCAGCACGAAGGCGTTCGCGCCCTTCGTGTCGTCGATCGTGCGCAGTACCTTCCTGGCCTTGGTGTCGTACACCAGCGCGCCGTCCTGGCGCAGGGAGAGGTAGAGCAGCGAGGTCGCCGGGTCGAACGCCAGGTAATCCCAGCTGGGTGCTGCCTGACCCTGGATCGTGACTGCGGAGTCGATGCGGTAGAGCGGGCCGGCAGCGGCGCCGGACGCGACCAGCACACCGGACAGCGCAAGGAGGCTGGGCAGCGAGCGGAGGAACAGCTTCATGATGGACGAGGTCTCCTGTGTTTTCATCCTGGATTCGACGGGGTGAACGGTATGGCGGCCGGCTGAAGAGAACCTGTAGCCTTCCTGAATTCCGCTTCAGGAAAGACTGCCGTCGGTCCCAGCCGGGTCGGTCGGGGCATCGGCGGCTGCTCCCCGGTCGTCAGTGGGCGGCCGGGATTGCCGCGCCAACATCGATCGCCGCCGTCGACGAGATGTCGGAGCGGATCGTCTCCTTCACGTCATTGATGCGCTTCCACTCGGGGTCTGCCAGCAGCTTCTGCTTGCCGGCTTCCTTGATGGCGTCGCGGTGCGCGAAGGCGGCCGCGTTGGCGTACTCCATCACGAGCAGCGCGCGGGTCTGGCCGGCGACGGGCTCTCGCTCCACGTACATCGCGTAGCGGCTCATGATGCCCGCGGCGCGCTGCACGTCCATGTTCGGCGCGATGTAGCGCTCGGTATAGAGCTTGTAGTCGCTCACGGAGACATGGGTCGAGTAAAAGCTCGCCACGTGCACGGCCGACGCGGGCGTCTTCGACGGCTGGCCTTCGTGCCGGACCCGCGTGGCACGGCGCACGATCAGCTTGTCGCCGAGCTTCGGCGCCGACTGGGAGCTCCAGGTCTTGAAGGCCGCTTCGTCCGGCAGGTCAACCACGGCGAGCGTGGCGAAGCCCGGCTCCTTCTGGCCCGCTTGGGCCTTCAGCAGCTTGAAGTCGGTCAGCAGCCCGGCCTTGCGCCAGGCCTTGAACTGCGGCGCCATCTCGGAGAGACGCTCGCTGCCGAGCGGCTCCGTGATCACGGCATGCACGGGTTCGGCGCGTGCGGCTGCGGCGCCGATCGCCGTGCCGAGCACCACGCCCAGGCTGCAGAAGAACACTTGGCGCCTGATGGAATTAGTAGGCATGAACCTTCCTTGAAGATGGAATGGGAGGGGCCGGCGCCGCCTTCGCGGAGACGCTGCGCCGGCTCCATGCTCAGCGGCCGGAGGCGACGGTGGCGGCGTTTGTGTCGCTGCTCGCGGAAGCGGCAGCCGCCGACTGGCCCAGCGCCCAGACGAGCGTGTTGCCGTACAGCACGCGCCCTTCGTCGGTCAGGTCGGGAAAGCGGGTCGCGTCCATCGGGAACAGCACGCGGCGCGCCGGTGCGATGTGGTCGTTGGCCATCACGGCGCCCTTCTCGTACGCGAACATCGTGCCGTGGCGCGGCTGGTTGGGGATGCCGGCGATCACCTCCGCCCCCGGCGGAACGACCGCCCACGCCAGGACGCCCGGTGTCTTGAACAGCTTGAAGTTGCCGGCCGGGAAGCCCGCCGCGAGCGGATGCGCGGGACGCACGATCTGCACGTAATTCTCCGGCGGATAGAGGCTTTCCTTGTGGTCGTTGACGCCGTACTCGGTATTGCGCTGCCGCCCCACCATGTTGATCTGGTCGACCGCCTTGGCCTCCATCATCACCAGCGGCGCCGTAGTCTCGGCATACTTGAAGCCGAGCTTGTACTTGTTGATCGACGCCGAGATCAGCACCAGGTCCTTGCCCTTGGCATGCGTGTCGGGCTCCATGTGGTCGACCGCGGTGACCTCGGCGCCGAGCGAGCGCAGCCACGCCAGGTGCGCTTGGTCGGAAGCCTCGTTCGCTGGCCAGGGCATGTCGAATCGGCGCACGAACAGGATCTTCTTGCCGCGCAGCTGCCTCGCGACTTCGGCCTGCGCCTGCGCGAGGTCGGGGCGCTGGACGGGCACGTCGGGCGGGCTCGCGGCCCAGCGCAGCGCGGCATCGAACAGGCGGCGGCCTGAGAACCACTGGCGCGACTTCAGGTCCCGTGCAGCCGGCCCCGTCGCGTCGGTCAGGATCGAGAAGCTGTTGTCGCCGAGGAAGAGCCCGACGCGGCGCGCCGGCGCGCCGGTGTTGCTGGCCATCAGCGAGCCCTTCTCATACGAGAACACCGCGGCCTTGTCAGGGGTGCCTTCGAAGACCACCGAGATGTCCGCCGCGATCGTCGGTCGGCCCCAGGAAGGATCGGTTTCGCCCGCGCTGAACGTGAACGGCGCGATCATGCCCTCGTGCATGCCGGCAGCCTGCAGGATCGGCTTCGCGGCGCTGGTGGCGTAGGCATAGTAGGCCGCATGGTTGGCGTTGTGGAACACCTTCTCGCGCACCACCGAGAAGTCGCGGTGCAGCTCGCTGCCGGTCATGCCGAGCTCGGGGAAGCTGTACGCGTTCCACGTCACCACCGGTTGCGGCGCGTTGCGGTAGCGGTCGCCGAGCACGCGCGCATCGGCGGTCGACGAGATCATCACCAGGTCCTTGCCCTGCGCGGCAGTGGCCGGTTCCTCGGCGCTGGCGAGCGTGACGCTGGCGCCGCGCGACTCGAGGTACTCCTTGATCAGCAGGTCGTCGTTCTTCTCGCCCTTCTTGGCGTCGCTGACGACGAACAGGATCTTCTTGCCCTTGAGCGCGGTGGGCGACACCGGGCCGGCCGTGGCCAGGGAGGCGGCGAGAGCCGCCGAGAGCGCGACCGAAAGCGCGCCGATACGGATGATGGACTTGTTCATGTCGGACCTCTTGCAGCGATTCACTTGTTCAGGACCAGGATGTCGTTGGCGTTGGCCATGAAGGCCTTGCCGCTCTTGCCGTCGACCGCGACCGCGGTGCCGCGCGCCCCGTCCGGCTTGGCCGTGCTCTCGACCGCCACGCTCAGCTTGGCGTTGGCCACGACCGTGAGCTGGCCGTCGGCGGTGGGCACGAACAGGCGCACGAAGCGGTTGGGCTGGTATTGCGCTGCGATGCCGCCTTCGCCCGTCCCGGTGCTCACGTAGCCGACCATCTGCCCGATGTCGGGATCGATGACGACCATGCGGCCGCTGGCCGTCGCCACGTAGACGCGCCGCTCCTTGTCGTCGACCGTGATCGAGGTCGGCTTCGTCGCCGGCCAGGTCGACATCAGGCCCTTGGCCTTCAGCTCGCGCGCGTCGATCACGTGCACGCCGTTCTGCTCTTCGTCGGCGACGTAGATCGCACCGCGCGTGTCCGATGCCACGCCGCGCAGCTTGCCTTTCAGGGCGACGCTGCCCACCGGTTCGCCGCTGTCGGCCGCCAGCACGCTCAGCGCGCCGCCCTTGCCGTGCGAGACGAAGAGCCGCTTGGTCATGGCCTCGTACTCGATGCCGACCGGCTCGCTGCCGCCCGACTTCACCGTCTTCAACAGCTGCACCGTCTTCAGGTCGAACACGACGACCGTGTTGTCGCTCGCGATGGTCGCGAAGCCGCGGTTCAGCTCGGGTGCCAGCGCGATGGCGCTCACCGCGCCGGACACGGCCAGCTTGCCGGTGCGGCTGCCGTTGTCGATGTCGATCGCCTCGATGGCGCCCTGGCGAGCCACGTAGAGGCGCCGGGCATCCGTGTCGGCGCGCAGCGCCAGCACCGGAGCCTGGATGTCGGTCTTGATCGTCGCGGCGACCTTGTAGGCCTCGGCCTTTTTATCGGCCTTCGGTTCGGCGGCGGAGGCCGGCAAGGCCAGTACGAGCGCCGCCGCGATGGCCAGCAGCGAAGGGGTCGGTTGCATGCATATCTCCTGGAGGGGTGAAGAGGCCCGCGCCGCCCGGTCCCCGGGGGCGTGGAGGGGATGAAAGCGGTGGCGTGTCAGGGCTGCGCAGCCGGCGCGAACAGCGCCGCGTGGTTCGGGATGCGTTGCGCCAGCTTGTCGCGGATCTCGGAGGCGGCGAGGAAGAACTCCTTCTCGCTCCTGTTCGTGCCCACCGGGTTCTTGAACACGACCACCGCCAGCCCGACGTTCTGGCCCGCCTTGTCGCGCAGCGGCATCAGGTAGGTCGACTTGCGCGGGTTGTCATCCTGGTTCCAGCGCGGATCGAGGATCGTGTAGCCCTTCGTGATGACCAGCACGTCGACGGCAGACGACACCTTGCCGATGCGGTCGGGAAAGGAGCCGGCGAACATCGTGTAGACGCCCTTGTGTCCGGGCGGCTCGCCCTGCAGCGTCAGGCTCAGCAGCTCGGGATGGCTGGCCATCACGTCGTCGACGAGCGCCTGCGCCAGCATCTTGTGCATCGGCGCCGTCCAGTTCTTCTGGATGGCCGCGGGCTCGGCGGCAAGCGCCGCGGCGGCGGCTAAGACGCCGAGGGCGGCGGCAAGGGTGATCTTCCTGAGCAGTCTCATGGTGGGGTGGTGGGGTGGTGGTTGAACAGTGCACCAAGGTTAGGAGCGCGTTCTGAATCCGAACTAAACGCATTCTGAAAATGCGTTCAGGTCCCTGCTGGTTGTCACCGATGACCAATTGCGCCGGGCGGCGGAACATCGGGCCGACGAGTGTTCCCAGGAGTGCGAGATGAAGGTTTTGATCGTCGAGGACCAGGCGCGCCTCGGCCAGTTCCTCAAGCAGGGATTGATCGAGTGCCGCTACACCGTCGAATGGGCGCGCAGCTGCGCCGAAGCCAACGACGCGCTGGCGCAGACCACTGTCGACGCGATCGTGCTCGACCTCGGCCTTCCCGACGGCGACGGGCTCGACCTGCTGCGCCGCTGGCGCGACAGCGGCTTCAACGAGCCGGTGCTGATCCTGAGCGCCCGCGACACGGTCGAGGACCGCGTGAAGGGTTTGAACCTCGGCGCCGACGACTACCTGCCCAAGCCCTTCAGCCTCGACGAGCTGCAGGCGCGCGTCCGCTCGCTGGTGCGGCGCCAGGCCAGCGTGAAGAAGTCGGTGCTCGAGCACGACGGCATCGAGCTCGACCTTCTGAGCCGCACGGTCAAGCTCGAGGGCAAGCCGATCGAGCTCACGAGCCGCGAGTACGCGCTGCTCGAGATCTTCATGCAGAACCAGGGCCGCATCCTGCCCCGCACGATGATCGCCGAGAAGATCTGGGCCTCGCACTACGACGTCGACACCAACCTGCTCGACGTCTACATGAGCCGCCTGCGCGCCAAGCTCGATGTCGTGCCGGGCAAGAGCCGCTTCAAGACGGTGCGCGGAGTCGGCTACCAGTTCACATGAGGTCGATCGGCGCACGCATTGCGCTGTGGTATGCCGGCGCCGCGACGGCGACGCTGGCCGTGCTGTTCGTCGCCGGCTATGCGCTGCTCGAACGCAACCTGCTGCACGGGCTGGACCTGCTGAACCGCGCGGAGTTCCAGCAGATCGCCTCGCGCCTCGGACCCGAATACGAGACGCTCAGCGAGCCCTTCATCGAGATGCGCATCCGCGAGACGACCGAGTCGGCATCGACGCTGTTCTACATCCTGATCCGCCTGCCCAAGCAGAACGCGATCTTTCGCTCGACGAACCTGAACGGCCACGACATTCCCGACGTTGCGGGCGCCGAGCAGTTCAGCGTCAGGATTCCCGAGGTCGGCGATGTGCGCGCAGCCGAGTTCTACATGAAGCCGTTCGTGGTGATGGTCGCCACGCCGCTGGCGCAGGTGAACGAGGTGATGGCCAGCTACGTGAAGGTGTGCGCTGCGCTGGTGGTGGCGATGCTGGCGGTCAGCCTGCTCATCGGCGCTGGCTTGAGCCGGTTGATCCTCGCGCCGGTGCGGCTGATCCGCGACGCGGCCTTGCGCATCAGCTCGGACAACCTGGGTGAACGCATCGCGGTCGCCGATGTGCGCGATGAGGTGTCCGATGTCGCGCGCCTACTTAATCAAATGTTTGACCGGCTCGAGACGACCTTCGTTCAAATCCGCCGCTTCACCGCAGAGGCCTCTCACGAGCTGAAGACGCCGCTATCGCTGATCCGGCTGCAAGCCGAGCGAATGATCGGCGACGAGTCGCTGCCTGCACGGCACCGCGAGGCCGTGCAGGACCAGCTGGAGGAGATCGAACGCTTGACACGCATCATCGAGGACCTGCTACTGCTGTCGCGTGCCGACGCGCACGTGATGCAGCTCGAGCTGGAGCCCCACGATCCGGACGGCTTCCTGCACGGCTTTGCGCAGGATGCACAAGCGCTCGCGGAGCACGAGGGATTGCGCTTCGAGTGGTCGCACGAGGGACAGGGCGAGGTACCCTTCGACGAGCGCTGGATGCGGCAGGTGCTGCTGAACCTGCTTGTCAATGCGATCCGGGTGTCGCCGCCGGGCGCACCGATACGCCTGATCTCCCGCCTCGACCGGGGCGTTTGGCAGCTGAGCCTCCAGGACCAGGGCCCGGGCTTGACGCCCGAGCAATGCGAGCGCGTGTTCGAGCGCTTCGTCCGATTCGTCGACAACAGCGCCGACGAGAAGGAGGACCGTGGCACCGGCCTCGGGCTGGCGATCTGCCGCAGCATCGTGGGCCTGCATGACGGCACGATCAGCGCGCATCCTGCCGGTCCGCCGGGCACCGGCCTTCAGGTGATGGTCGAGCTGCCCGCCGTGCGCGCGTAGATCGCCCAGATCCGGCCGAGGTCGGCCGCACCATGGACGCCGCCGGTATTTTTCAGTGTCTCAATCGCTTTGTCCTTCTGGCCGGCGAGAAGGTAGGCAATGCCCAGGCGTAGCTTTGCATCCTGCGGCTTCTCGCCCATGCCGCCCTTGCGCATGCCCTGCTCCATCAGCGCCAGACCCTTTGCGAAATCGCCCTGCGTCACGTAGGCGAAGCCGAGGTTGTGCAGCCAAATGCCATCGCGCGCGGCCGTCGCCGCGGCTGCGGCATCGGGCCGGGCCAGCGTCTGCCGCGACTCAGCCTGCTGGCGCAGCGCCTTCGCACGCAGCGCCTCGTGCTCGCGCGCCTGCGCACCCTTGCCGAGTGCGCCCCCGGCGAAGCCCTGCTCGAGTACCTTCACCGCTTCGGCGGGAAAGCCCGCCTGCAGCGCCTGCGTCGCCATCTGGGCGTAGTCGCCCGGAGCGCGCATCGTGCCGGTCAACCACCGCAGGCGCAGCACATCCAGCGTGAGGCGGTGGCCGATGTCGATGCGGTTCTCGAGCCGGTCGAGCAGCTCGGACCAGTAACGCTTGCGCGGATGGTGGACCAGCAGCTTTTCGAGCGTCCATGACACCGCGCTGGCATCACCGAGCTGCGTGTAGCTCCTCTGCAGCAGCAACAGCTGCTCCTCCGACGGGGCCTGGCCCGAACGCTCGGCAACGAGCAGCCCCCGCTGCAGCTCGCGTGCCGCATTGGCGAAGTCGCCGCTGTCGAAGTAGGCTTGCGCCAGCCAGGCGCCCACCTGCGAATCGGCCCCACCTTCCTTCAGGTAGCGCGTGGCCCAGGCGATGACCTGGGCGTGATCATGGCGCTGGTAGTGCACGCCGATCAGCGTGCGCATCGTCGGCAGCCGATCGGCCGGCGCCAAATGAGGCGACGCCAACATGATTTCGTAGGCGCGCGCTGCTGACGCAAGATCGCCGGTCGCGTTCGCTGCCAAGGCACGAAGCTGCTCGACCTCGAAGGTGTCGATGGATGCCCGGCTGGCGCCGTCGACTTCACGCAGCCGGATCAGGACGTCGCGATACCGTCGAGCCTTAAGCAGATCCTGAGCCTCCTGCAACGCCGACGCCGCACCTTCAGCCGTGGTCGTTTCGGGCGCACGATCGCGAACCGCGTGTGTTTGCGGGGGGAGCGTGCCCGTGTGCGCCCCGATATTGGGGGCCAACAGCGCAATCAGGAAAATGGGTGAGCGCAGCATGTTTCGGAACGAACGTACGCGCTGTTCCTGAAACGAACCTGAAATTTCATCTGGCGCGTGGATCGTTTCGGGTGAAACCTTTCGAGCGTGCAGCATGACCGGGTTGTCTCAGGCGGCCATATCTCTGGGGATCTTGACTGCGCCCAGGGATCCTCAAACAAGCGCGGCCGCGCGCCTATTCCCGACCACGTGTTGCTCGAGGTAACGTGAATGGCAGCTACTACGTCGAGCGACCGCTTTGTGCGATCACGAACGACTGCAACGGGCCCAAACCGGTAGGTCGCATCGCTGGATTCGTGGCCAGAAAGCCGTCGCCCGCGCCGGGTGGGTTGTCGGCGCGGCGTCAGTGCTTCCGGTTCGGCCCCGCGAGTTCGTCGAGGCGCGATAGGAACAGTTTGAGAATCGGCGAGGTGTTCGCTTTGCTGTAGCCCACGGCCAGATCGATCGTTGGCGCTTCGCCCTCCAGCGGACGGCTGACCACGGACCAAGGCAGCAGGTTCTTCGCATAGGCGGGCATAAGCGCCAACCCGCGCGTCGACGCAACAAGAGACATGGCCATCGCCATGTTGTCCACGCCGTGGTCGAGCTTGATATCCACTCCCGAGCGCCGCAGGTAATCCTCGGTCACGGCGCGAAGCACGCTGGCTTTGTTCGAACCGCCGATGAAGATCTCGCCGACGAATTCCCGCGGGTGAATCGCTTCGCGGCTGGTGAGGCGATGGTCGCTCGGCATCAGGACGATCAGCGGCTCGTGGTCCACCACCTCGTAGCCCAAGTCGAAGGTCGGTTCGACGCGCAGGAAGGCCACGTCGAGCCGACCTCGGACGAGCGCCTCTGCGAGGTCCGGCGAATAGTCGCTCGAGATCGTGACCTGGATGCTCTTCAGTTCGTCGCGCAGCACATGCATGGCCTGCGGCAGCCAGTTCATCTCATGACCGGTCTGAAAGCCGATCGCGAACGTCTTTCTCGCGGGCTGTGCCGCTCTGCGCGCCGCTTCCACTGCGGCTTCGACCTGGGTCAGCGCCAGCCGCGCATGGACGAGAAAGGCCGTGCCTGCGGCGGTCAGCTCGACGCCATGAACGCTGCGAGACAGTAGCTCGGCCCCGACCTGGTACTCCAAGTCGCGAATCTGCCGGCTCAGCGAAGGCTGGGAGGTGTGGAGCCGGAGCTCGGCGGCTGTCGTCAGGCTGCCTTCCTCGACCACGGCCACGAAATAACGCAAGTGCCTCAACTCCATAGCCACCCCATGCCTGAAAGGTATGCCCCCCAGCTTACGAAGTCTTTTTCTTTCGGGCCACGAGTCCCTAGATTACCCCTCATGGCGGCGTGATGAGCGGTGTCTTGGCACAGAACGGCTCTCGGTCACCCGGCCTGCGGCAACAGTCTTACCTCACAGGAGATAGTCATGAATCAACCCGTTGTTCTCGTCACCGGCGCGCTGACCGGTATCGGCCGCGCCGCGGCTGTCGCGTTTGCAAGGAAAGGCGCGAAGGTGGTCGTCGCCGGTCGGCGTGACGAGGTCGGCAAGGCACTCGTCAAGGAGCTGCGCTCGCTCGGTTCGGAGGCCGAATTCATCAACGCCGACGTCCGCAAGGAGGACGAGGTCCGCGCTCTGGTCGACAAGACCGTCGCACGGTTTGGCCGCATCGACGTCGCGGTGAACAACGCTGGCACCGAAGGCCACGGGGGCCCGATCACGGACCAGACCGCCGAAAGCTACGCCGCGACGTTCGACACGAATGTTCTCGGCGTGATCCTGAGCATGAAGCACGAAGTGCGCGTCATGCAAGAGCAGGGCAGCGGCAGCATCGTCAACATCTCATCGACCTACGGGCACGAGGGTGCGGCGGGGGCCTCAATCTATGTCGGCAGCAAGCACGCCGTCGAAGGTATCACCAAGTCGGTGGCGCTCGAGATCGCCAAGTCTGGAATCCGTGTGAACGGCGTAGCGCCTGGTCCCACGGACACCGGCATGTTGACCCGCTTTACGGGCACGCCGGAGAACAAGGCGGCTCTGGTGACGACTGTTCCGATGGCGCGCCTCGGTCGCTCGGAAGAGCTTGCCGATGCGATCGTCTTCATCGCGTCGGACCAAGCTTCATTCATCACCGGCCATGTCCTCAACGTCGATGGCGGTAAGAGCCGCTGACTGCTTCGCGTGTCGGCTCGAGTGCCGCCGCCAGAAGGATTCTCAATGACCCAGCACACCCACCAGACCGCGCCGACTCAGTTCGTGGACGCGGCAGGTTTTCGGTTCGCCTTCCGCCGCTTCGGCAAGACCGGCAGCGTGCCGCTGGTTTTCAACCAGCACTTCACCGGCACGATGGACCATTGGGATCCTGCCGTGATCGACGGCTTGGCCAAGGATCGAGAAGTGATCCTGTTCAACAACGCGGGCGTTTCCAGCAGCTCGGGCGAAGTGCCGACCACGTTCGAGGAGATGGGCGCCAACGCCATCGCCTTCATCAAGGCGCTGGGACTGAAGCAAGTGGATGTGCTCGGCTTCTCGATCGGCGGCTTCGTCGCCCAGGAGATCACGCTGCAGGCCCCTGAGCTGGTCCGGCGCCTGGTGCTGGTCGGCACCGGACCGCGCGGCGGCCAGAACATGGGGACTCTCACGCCGGAAGCGCAACAGATCTTCGGTGCCACCTACGAGGTGCCGGAGGAGATCTGGCTGAAGGTCCACTTCACCGACTCGGAAGCCAGCCAGGCCGCGGGCCGCGAATTCCTGAAGCGCTTCCTCCGCCGCACCGAAAACCGCGATCCCGCAGTGAACGAGAAAGTGGCGCCCGCCCAGGTCGAAGCAATCGGCAAGTGGGGCGTGCAGCGTGAGGATTCCTATGAGTACCTCAAGACCATTCTGCAACCGACGCTGGTAGTGAACGGCGACAACGACGTGATCATCTACTCGATCAACTCTTGGATCCTGCAGCAGAACATCCCCAACGCTCAGTTGATCATCTACCCGGATGCCAATCACGGTTCGCAGTACCAGTACCCGGGGCGCTTCGTCCGCCACGTCTCGGACTTCCTGTCCGAGTAAGGCTCCTCGGTGCATTCGCTTTCGATTACCGCCATGACCCCCGATACCCTGAAGCTCTACCAATCCCTCGCCTCGCCGAATTCGCGGCGCGTGCGAATTCTTCTTGCCGAAAAGGGCTTGCAGGTTCCACTTGTCGCTGTCGACCTCGGCAAGGGTGAGCAGTCCTCGGAAGCCTACCGGGCGATCAATCCACGCCGGGTGGTGCCAACCCTGGTGCTTGGGGATGGCACCGCCATCGGCGAGGTGCCGGCAATCATGCGCTATCTCGACGAGGCCTTTCCCGAGAAGCTCTTGCTGGGCGCCACGCCCAAGTACAAGGGTCTGATCGCGATGTGGGAGCGGCGCGCCGAGCTGGAAGGCTTCGCGGCGGTGATGGAGGGCGTGCGCAACAGGATTGCCGCGTTGAAGGGCCGCGCCATCGCCGGGCCGCACGACTACGAGCAGATTCCAGCGCTGGTCGAGCGCAGTGCGCTGCGCGTGAAGAACTTCTTCGCTGATCTGAACGAGCGGCTCGCGCAGGTGCCCTTCGTTGCTGGCGAGCGCTACTCCGCCGCGGACATTACCGCCCTGGTGACGGTGGACTTTGCCAAGGCGCTCGAGTTGTCCGTGGCGGCGGATCACGTGGCGCTGAAGCGCTGGTACGAGATCGTGTCCAGTCGTCCCAGCGCCGCCGCCTGATCCCTCGGAGCGAGAGGTCTCCAAAGATCACCTTCAGGAGTTGAAGAGATGAACAGCAAGCTCACCAAGATTCCGGGACCGGATCATCCGATCACCATCACGCCGACGAAAGGCCGGGTCACGGTCGCCGTGAACGGCAAACGCGTTGCTGACACCCGCGAGGCCCTGACCCTGAAGGAGGCGGGCTATCCAGCAGTGCAATACATCCCCCGCAAGGACGTCGATATGACGCAAATGCAACGGAGCTCGCATCAGACGAATTGTCCTTACAAGGGCGACTGCGCCTACTACAGCATTCCGGCCGGCGGGGAACGCTCGGTCGACGCCGCCTGGACCTACGAAAGTCCGTATGCCGCCGTATCGGCCATCTGCGAATACCTGGCGTTCTACCCGGATCGGGTCGACGCCATCGAAGTCGGCGTCGAAGGCTGAGGCTCACGCAAGGAACTCGTCGCCGAACATCGGCAGCCCGCTCTTCGATTCGGCCCGAGTCGCCTCGTCCTGCAGCACATCCCAGTGCTCGGCCAGCACGCCGTCGGCGATGCGCAGGATGTCCACCCCGATCCAGTTCACCGGACGGTGTTCACCCCAGAAGCGGCCGTGGATCATGACGTAGTCGCCCTCGGCCATGATCAGCCCCGGCTCGTAGCGCAGCGACGCCGGCAGGCTCCTGATCAGGTTGAAAAGCCCGTCGCGGCCCGGCGAAATGTGAGCACTGTGCTGGATGTAGTTCGGCGACCAGTAGCGTTCGGCCTTCGCGTAGTCGCGCTGGTTGAACAATGCGTCGAAGGCCTCGAGGACCAGAGCTTTGTTTCTCGCTTCGATGGACAGACTCACTTTCGTTCTCCAGACCTACTTGCGCGCAAGCGGGATCTGCAGGTTCGTCGGCCGGTTCTCTTCCTTGTCGAACCCACGACCGTCCACGTTGCGCGCGCCCCAGAACAGCATGTCGTGGCTCAGGTAGACGAGATCGAATTCCATGAAGTTCTTCCCTTCGGTCAACCCGAACGGGGGAAACGCCTTGCCGAACACACTTTGCGTGTCGTTGACTTGCCACTTTCCGTAGCCAGTGGCGGCCACCTGATTCAGCAGATCGGCAAACCCCTGGATCAGCGGCGCGACCTCGTATCCCTCGTCAGCGACGAAGTCCACCTTTTGCGCCCCTGGAGCGATCGAGTGAGGGCCGCGCCAGATCATGTGACCCCGGATGGCGATTCGGGCGATGGGCACCGCACCGTTCGGGTCTGCCGAATTGACGATGTTCAGCTCGAATCGATCCCCGGCCAAGTACTTGAATTCACGCTTCAGATAGAACGGCTTCAGCGTGCCGTCGGGATTCTTGCTGGCGCTCGGGCGGACCTCCGGGGCGATGCTGGCCCAATCACCGACGAGGGCCTCCTTGATCTGTTCCACGTTCATGACGGTCTGTCCTTCGGGTTTGCGGGAGGGCGATTCGGTCGCTGACGCACAGGCTGCGAGAGTCAACGCCAGCACGAGCGCCAAGAGGCGTGAAATGCGTCGTGTCCACATCTGGAAAGAGTCCTCGCCTGAGAAGGTGCGCAAATTATGAAGCGCGAGCGCCCTGCTCCGTTAGCCCAAATCGGCAAAGCGACACAGCGTCCCAGTCTAGGCTATTCTTCGATTGCAGCGCCGCCACCGAACACCGCATGACACTCAAACTGGACGTATTCGACGACTTCCACGTGCATGGCGCCTCGGCGCCGGAGTGGAATCAACGCTATCTGCAAGTATCGCCGGGGGCCATGCACAGTTCGCTCGCCGAGGTGACGACGGACAGCATCCATGTCTTTCGCAAGTGGATGAGTGAGCGGGTTATTCAACAGGGCTGTCTACCCAACGGCAAGATCTGCTTCGCGATCCCACTTGGGAAGTTCGCTGGAACGCCCCGAATGCAAGGGCACGAAATGCACGAGGACAGCGTCGTCGTTCTTCGCGGCGGCGACGAGTTCACGCTACAACGGCCGAAAGGGATGGAGCTGATGGCGGTGACGTTCGAGCTCGACGAATTTCGTCGCCTGTCTGACGAACGGCCGTGGGCACCGGGCGCCCGGGCTCTACTGTCCCGCTCCGTGCTGCGAGCCCCGGGTCGCGCGATGCAGCGATTGCGGTACGACCTTCTTTCGTTGTTCGATGAGACGTCGACAACCGATCCATGCAAGTCGGAAGCGATCAACGACCAGTCAGTGTCCCGCGGCGTGTTTGAAGCGCTTTGCGAACTGTTCGATGGTGCCGCCGACGCGAGGCAGCCCGTTGGGAGCGCTTCGGCCAGTTTCATCGTCGCGCAATGCCATCGGATGGTGGCAGGCAGCGGGGATTCCCCACCTAGCGTAGAGGAACTGTGCCTGCGCCTTCGCACGAGCCGGCGCACCTTGCAGAACAGCTTCAGGCAGGTCGCCGACGCGACGCCTGTGCACTATCTGCGCTGTGTGAGGCTGAACGCCGTGCGTCGGCAGTTGATGTCGACACGAGCGGTGGACCTGAACATTGCGCAGGCGGCCGCAGACAGAGGATTCAACCATCTGAGCCACTTTGCTCAGCGGTACAAGGCGCTGTTCGGAGAATTGCCGTCACAGACGATGCGAGGCCGCACCTGCGCCAGCTCGCAGGACGGCGACGGGCAGAGCTACAAGGCGTGAGCGGCCTGCACCGGACGGCGGGGTTGGCTGCGTACCGCCGATGTGGCCCGAATCCAGTTCGTCGTTTTCGGCCGGCTTCAGTCTGGACGAGCCGGCCCGTCGCCTTAATTGAGCAGCCCTCTCGACACTGATCAACTCCCCCCGCTTCGCTCAATCACACAGAAGAGGGGCATCTCGCCAGTGGAAAAAAATCGCACGTCAGGCCTTGGCCGCCCGCGCGACCGGTTGCCACGCCAAACCCGCCAGCGCGAGCAGGCAAAAGGTTGCGCCGGCATAGAACGTGACCGACGCCCCGAGTCGATCCCACAACAGCCCGGCGACCACGCTGGCGACCAGCATCGCCGCTCCGCTCACCAGGTTGAAAAACCCGTAGGCGGTGCCGCGCAAATCTGCGGGCGTGGTATCCGCCACCATGGTGGCTAGCAAGCCTTGCGTGATGCCCATGTGCACACCCCACAGGGCGACGCCTGCCAACACGACCCACCATTGATCGCTGGTGGCGAGCACGACGTCGGCCGCGATCAACACGGCCAGGCCGAGCGCCAGCAATTTGGTGTGGCTCATGCGGTCGGAGAGCTTCCCAAAGGGATAGGCCGACAGCGCGTAGATCAGGTTCATCGCTACCATCACGAGGGGCACCAGAGCGACCGCAATGCCGCCTTGCTGTGCTCGCAGCACCAGGAATGCCTCGCTGAACCGCGCCAGCGTGAACACGGCACCGATTCCCACCACCCACCAATACGGCGGGCCAAGCCGCTTCAGGTTTTCTCGGCGGATTGGATTGGTCCGCTTCTCAGCCTGGTGATGTTTCGGCTCCCGAAGGCCGAACAAGAGCAGTGCGACAGCCATCAAGCCCGGGACCACTGCCACCCCGAAGACGGCCCGGAAATCATTGGCCCAGAGCAGCATCAAGCCCACCGCCAGCAGCGGACCGAGGAAGGCCCCCACGGTGTCGATCGACTGGCTCAGCCCGAAGGCGGCGCCGCGCAAGTGCGGCGGCGCAATGTCGGCGACCAAGGCATCACGGGGTGCACCGCGCACCCCCTTGCCGACCCGATCCAGCAGCCGGGCCGTCAGCACAATGCCGATCGTAGGGGCCAGCGCGAACAGCGGTTTGGACAGTGCCCCCAAGGCGTAGCCAAACACGGCCAGCCTTTTTCGCTTGCCGAGATAGTCGCTAAGCGCCCCCGAGAAGACCTTGACGATCAGCGCCGTGGACTCGGCCAGCCCTTCGATCAGACCGACCGCCGAAGCGCTGGCGCCCAAGGTCGAGACCATGAACATCGGCAGCAGGCTGTGGATCATTTCCGACGAGATGTCCATCAGCATGCTGACAAAGCCGAGCACCCAAATGCCGGCCGGAATTTGACGCAGGGTGCTGCTGCTTCTTGTGGTCATGGGTTCCGGCGCAGCATTGCTCTCATAGGGCATGTCAGGCGTGATGGGGGTTGGACCCACTCAGGGCTTGGCATCTCGCTTGGCAGGCCGCTTTGCGGTCGCTTTCTTTGCAGCTGCGGGCCGTGTCGTCAGAACGACCTTCGCGTTCTGCTCACGCTCGAATACTTCGTTGGCGTAGTTCTCCAGCAAGGCCTCGCACTCAACCAGCTGTTGTTCGGCCGTCGTGCGCGCCGGCGCGCCATAGAAATCGACGACCTTGATGCGCTCGAGCCAGTTCTTGAGCTTCTTCAGGTCTTCGTCGTTCTCCTTGATCTCGGCGAAGCTGTAGTGGCCAGCTTGAACCTCTTTCTCAATCTCCTTCTTGTAGTCGTCACACTTTTCGAGAAACTCCTCGTAGTCCTGCTCGCGGTCGCGCTTGAAATAGGCCACGACACGCTCCTCCTGCTTGGCGTCGAGCGCGTGCGTTTCGAAGATCACCGCTTCGCCGCCCGCTTGCTCGATATCGCTTTGCACCGTGCGCAGCTGACGCTGGTGCTCGCTGCTGGTGGGCAGTACACAGATGCTGTTCTGCAGGTAGACGGCGCCCATGCCGCGGATGCGCCTCCAGATGCCGACCCGCAATTTGCTCGGCTCGGCGGGCACCTTGTAGGTCAGGAGAAGCCAGGACGAGTACTTGTTCGGATTCATTGCTAATGTAGCGGTGGTTACATCGCAACTGTAGCAGCTTAGAATCGAATCTGTGATTTCGACGAAGGTGATGCATGAACCATGAGGACGGGCGCGTTCAGGCGCGCGAGAAAGACAACCCGAGCCTGTTTCAGGTTCTAGGTGCCTGGGCCAAGCGCCTCAAGCGTGACGCCGTGATGCTCTGGTTCGCTTGCAGACATCAACGCACGCCCTGGGCCGCAAAGGCCCTTGGTGCGTTCGTCGTCGCCTATGCCCTGAGTCCCATCGATCTGATCCCGGACTTCATCCCCATCCTCGGCTATGTGGACGATGCGCTGCTGCTGCCCGCGTTGATCTGGGTGGCGATCCGGATGTTGCCCCCGGACGTGGTTGAGGAATGCCGCGCACAAGCGGCGGCGTGGATGAGCCGGGACAACGGCAAACCGCGCAGCGTATGGGGCGCCGTGCTCATCGTCGCGATCTGGATCGGCTTCGCGGTGGCCCTTTGGCAATGGCTGCGGTAACGTGCAAAATGCAACGGCGATGAACATCGAGCGCATCAGAACATGGGCCTTCCGCGCGGCACGCAATCTCATTGCGCTGTGGCCGGCAGGATTTCACCGGGAGACGCCGCGATCGGCCAAGGCCATCGCGCTTGTCGTTGTCCTCTATGCAGCGCTGCCGATCGACCTGACACCGGAGTTGCTGCCGCTGCCGAGCTATCTGGACGACCTGGTCATGTTGGCTGGATTGTCCTGGGCGGCGATCCACCTGGTTCCTGCAAACGTCTGGGATGCAAGTTGCGTCCGAGGGGATCATTGGCTCAGGCACGCGATCGCGTGGATCCAAGTCAGAAACGAGGATGTGATTCTGTGCGTCATTCTCGCAGCGCTCGCCCTGTGGTTCAGATTCTGGTTCGGAGAGTGACACGTCGCCGCAGGGCGGCCGCGGTGGGCACGCCAGAGGGATGATTCGACCAGGGCGTTGATTTCGTTTGATGGCCTTGCTGGCGACGCATGGCACATGAGTTCGCGTGTCCTGGCGCTTGGGCTCTCCACGATCAATGCGGTCGCTTCGGCAACGCCTCCGAGTGCGCAGCTCACCAGACCAGCAGGACGATCCGACCGGTCCGTTCCCTCAGGTGCGCCGAGCCCTGTTGAGCGCGAACATCCTGAGCGAGCCGCCGCAGCGGGGCCGCGAAATCGTTTTCTGTTACGGCGAGCGTGATCAAGCCGGCAGGACGCCGCAGGCGCTCGATGGTTGCCATGCCGATCCACAACGGGCGCGGCGGCCCTGCTCCGACGTTGTCGACGACATAGGGCGACGGCCACAGACGCAGCACGATGCGTTCGTCGGCGTTCAGCGCTTTCATGAACGTCATCCCTTGCGCTTCGCCATGGTCGAGCTTCGGCAACACGGCGAGCTGTTCGATCGGCGTGTCCGGCAACAACCACAGCAGCGCCGTCTTCGCGGCCCAGGGCGGGGGGACATGCCATCCCGCGCGGTTCAGAACGCCCCCGACCTCCTCCGCCGGGCCTGCCCATTGAACCGAAAACGGCTCTTCGGCGTCGCCCCCGAGGTCGGTTCGGGCAGAGGCAAGACCACGCCATCCCTCCGCTCGCCAGTCGGCGACAGGTACCGTGTCGCTTCGTGGGAGGTAGGCGTACTGCGCCAGATCGGCGTGGTGATATTCGCCGACAACCCAACCACCGACGAGCGCCAAGGTCATCCCGACCACCATCGACAGCGGCAAGGCAGACACCCTCTCATGTCGCACATGGTTGAGGTAGGCGATGCTCAGCAACGCCACCCAGGCAAGACCCAGACTCAAGCTGGCGAGCACGTCCGAGAACCAGTGAGCGCCCAGGTACAACCGTGAGAACGCGACCAGCGCAATCACCATCGCGGCCGACATCGTGATGGCGATCTTCGTTCCGACCGGTTTGGCCCGCGCCAGCAGGAAGGCCAGGAAGCCGTAGACCACGATGTTCATCGCGGCATGGCCGCTCGGAAACGAAAAGGGATCGATCCCGCTGTAGATCTCGGTCGGTCGCGCGCGACCGAGAGTGAACTTCAGCGTCCAGACGAGCAACTGGGCAAAACCGGCGGCCGCCAGCCAATACCCCAGCGTGCGCCAGCAGCGCTTTGCTGCCAGCCACAACGAGACAGCGCCAATGACGGAAATCACGACGGGGGCACTGCCCAATTCGGTGATGGCCACCATGACGCTGTCGCCCCAGGCCGTGCGAAGCGTCTGCAGCATTGTGTAGACGCGCCGGTCGACCTGCACGAGCGGGTCGTTGGACAGCACGTCTTCGAGCACGCCGAGGAACAGCCAGGTGCTGCCGAACAGCAGCAACGCGGTGACCAGCAGCACCTTCGACTCGGCTCGGGCGGGATCGAACAGGGACATCACGATGCGCGCGGGCGAGTTCGATCTTGTGCTGGCCCAGGCCACAGCGCGATCTCGCCAGCCTCCGATGCGCGGCCGTGCCTGGCGATGCAGGAAGGCGACGACCCAAGCTACGAGCCACAGGGCGCCGGCGACGAGGATCACCAGGACGGCGAGCCGTGAACTCACGGCACCGGCCAGTTGGAGCGAGGCACCAAATAGGAAACCGGGAGCGAGGTGAGCCGCTGCCCACACCAACGCCGACAGGACGTTGAACACGTAGAACTGCGGGGCCTGCAGGCCCGACATGCCGGCGATAACCGGCACGATGGCTCGCAGCGGGCCGAGAAAGCGTGCGAGAAAAACGCTCTTGCCGCCATTCTTCGCAAAGTACGCTTGCCCACGATCGAAAAGAGCGGGATAGGCCTTCATCGGCCACAGCGCGCGAATCCGATCCCGATGGCGGCGGCCGAGCCAGAAGCTGATGCTGTCGCCGGCGACCGCACCGCTCACTGCGGCAACTGCCGTCCACGCCGGATCGAGCGCCTGGAGTCCGACGAGCATGCCACCGACGAAGACGATTGAACTGCCCGGAACGACCGTACCGATCACCGCCAGCGCCTCGAGCAAGGCCGCCGCGAACACCGCGCCGAGCGCCAGTTGCGGGTGCTCCAAAAAATAGCCGATCAGCGCTTGAAGATGTGGTTCCACCAGCGTTCCATTGTCGGCGCCCGGACCGTTCACGGGTGATCGAACGTCGTGATCGGACTTGGCCGTCGTTGCATCAGCGCTGGGCGTCAATCACAAAACCATCAAGCTGAGTACCTTGTTCAGCTTGCCTTCATAAGTGAAACCTAGCATCGCGCCATGCTGAGTTTGAAGCGCCGGGTCCACCTTTCTACGAGCGGCTCTCATGCCGCCTCGCCGCGCGCGCACAACAGCCCGATGGCGTGGCTCTGGCCCGGTTTGATGATCGGGCTTCTGGCGCTGGCTTGGTTCGGCAGCCTGGCGACCCGTTCATTGATTCATCCGGACGAAGGGCGCTACGCCACACTGGCGCTTGGGATGGCACGCAGCGGCGACTGGGTCACCCCACGCCTGAACGGACTGCTCTACTTCGAGAAGCCCCCCCTGCAATACTGGATCGGAGCGCTCAGCTTCCAATGGTTCGGTATCACGGAATTTGCGGCACGCCTTTGGCCCGGGCTGGCGGGCTTCCTGACGGTGTTGATGGTCGGATTCACGGCCGCACGCCTGTGGGGCCGGGAGGCGGGTATCCGTGCTATGGCGATCGCCGCGTCGACAACCTGGATCGTCGTCAACAGCCACTTCCTGACGCTCGACGCCGGCTTGACCTTTTTCCTCACGCTGACTTTGTGCGCCGTGCTGATCGCCGGCAGCGAGCGCTCGAATGCGCGCGCGCGCCGCGGCTGGATATGGCTCGCCTGGGCCGCCATGGCGGCGGCCGTGCTGAGCAAGGGACTGGTGGGTGTCGTGATCCCCGGCGCCGTGCTGCTGCTGGTCAGCCTGTGGCGACGCGACTTCGGGCTGTGGCGCGGCATGCACTGGGTGTCGGGCCTGTTGATCTTCTTCGCCATCGCGGCGCCCTGGTTCGTGCTGGTGTCACTGCGAAACCCGGGCTTTGCGGAGTTCTTCTTCATCCATGAGCATTTCGCGCGCTATCTGACCGAGGTCCACCGCCACGAAGGGGCGTGGTGGTATTACCTGCCGCTGCTGCTGGTCGGCCTGTTGCCGTGGACCGGCGGGCTGCCCTGGTTGCTGCGGAAGAACAAGCTCGACGCCGATCGCGAATCCGACCCGATCACGGCCCGCCATGTGCTGATCGTGTGGTCCGTGTTCGTGCTCGTGTTCTTCAGTGCGTCGGGCTCCAAGCTGCCGTCGTACATCCTGCCGATGTTCCCGGCCTTGGCCCTGCTGTTCGCCTTGCAATTGCGCAACGCGCACCCGTCCGCCCTGCGCTGGCACCTGCTGGCACCGACGCTCGCGTGGATCATTGCCTCGCTGGTTTCCATACAGATACAGAGCGGCCGCTTTGCGTCGGCCGGCACGCCTGCCGAAGTCCTGATGCCATTGGCCTCGGCCGCGCGCGTGGGGGCCGCGCTGTTCCTGGCAGGCGCCGCGATCGCCTGGTGGCATCTCGGCCATCGCCGGGTCACCGCGGCGGTGCTTAGCCTGGCACTGGGCCACTTCATGGCGACCACGGTGGTGCTGCAGGCGCACAACGGGTACGGCCAGCTCAAGAGCGCCGCTCATCTGGCCGCCGTTCTGCGGCCGCTCGTCGATCCCGCCACCCCCGTGTTCGCCGTTCGCACCTATGACCAGACCCTGCCTTTCTACCTCCGGCGCAACGTGGTCCTGGTCGACTACCGGGATGAGTTCGCCCTTGGCCAGCAGCGGGAGCCCGATCTGTCGATCGGAACGCTCGATGAGTTCATGGACCGCTGGCGGTCTCTTCCTCAAGCGGCGGCCTACATGAGCAAGCCGACATGGGTCGAACTGCAGCAGCGCGGCGTACCGATGCGCATCGTGTTCGAAGACCCGAGGCGACTCGTCGTGATGAAGCCATGAAGGCGGTCGACTTCGTCTGGGTCCTCAGCGGCGTGCTGCTCAATGCGGTGGCTCAACTGTTGCTGAAGGCCGGGGCCGGCAGCGCCGGACAGATCTCGCTCTCGGCCGGTGCGCCGGCCCTCTGGCGAACGGCGATCGGGCTCGCGCAGCATCCGTCCATCCTGGGCGGGCTGGCTTGCTACGTGGTCAGCGTCGTCGTGTGGATCGTCGCGCTGTCGCGCGTCGACGTCAGCATTGCCTATCCTATGCTGTCGATTGGCTATGTGCTCAATGCGGGGCTGGCCTGGTGGCTCTTCGGCGAAGACGTCAATCCCCAGCGCTGGCTCGGCATCGGCGTGATCATCGTCGGCGTGGTGCTGGTGGCGCGCAGCGGGAGCACGTCGTGAGCGCACGGCCTTTCCTGCCCTTCACCCGGCCCTCCATCGACGAGCGCACGATCGCGGAGGTGGGCGAGGTGCTGCGTTCGGGCTGGATCACCACGGGCCCGCAATGCCAGGCGCTCGAGGACGCCCTGTCGGAGCGCCTGGGCGGCCGGCCAGTCCGGCTTGTCAACTCGGGCACCGCGGCGCTGGAACTGGCGCTGCGGCTGTGCGGCATCGGCCCGGGCGACGAGGTCGTCACCACGCCGCTGAGCTGGGTGGCCACCGCCAACGTGGTGCTCGCCGTCGGCGCGACGCCGGTGTTCGTGGATGCTGAAGCAGCCACCCGCAACATCGATCTCGATCGGGTCGAGGCCGCCATCACCTCGCGCACCCGGGCGCTGATGCCTGTCGATCTGGCCGGCTTGCCGGTCGATCGCGATCGCCTCCATGCCCTGGCCGGTCGCCACGGCCTGCGGGTGATCGAGGATGCGGCGCAGTCCTTCGGTGCCCGATGGGGGAACCGCGCGATCGGCAGCTTTGGTGACCTGGTGTCCTTCAGCTTCCACGCCAACAAGAACCTCACCTGCGCCGAAGGCGGCTGCCTCGTGCTCAACAACGAGGAGGAGGCGCGCCGTTTCGAAAAGCTCCGGCTCCAGGGAGTGACTCGCCTGCCCGACGGAGGCATGGAGGTCGAGGCCTGGGGCAGCAAGGCCAATCTCACCGATGTGGCCGCTGCCATCGGGCTCGGCCAGTTGCGCCAGGTCGACGGTTTCACTGCGCGCCGCCGCGCACTGGCCGAACGCTACTTCGAGCGCTGGGATGCCTCGCTCGGTTTCGAGCTGCCGCCGGGCGACGCGGCGCATCACGGCAACTGGCACATGTTCCAGCCCTTGCTGCCGCGCAGGCTCGCGGCGCGCCGGGGCGACTTCATTGCCGCCATGCGCGCCCAGGGCATCGGCGTCGGCGTCCACTACCCCGCGATGCACCTGTTCGCTCTGTTCCGAAACCGCGGGCATGCGCGCGGCGATTTCCCGGTGGCCGAAGACATCGGCGCGCGGACCGTGACGCTTCCCTTGTTCCCGGCCATGGCCGACACCGACGTGGACCGCGTCTGCGCGGCCGTGACCGTCGCGGCAGCTTGCACTGCGCTAATCCGAGGCAAGCGATGACGACGCACGATGCGATCCACTTTGCGGAGCCCCAGCCGCTCGACATGGCCGCCCAGACGGCGCTGAGTGTCGTGATCCCGGTCTACAACGAGGAGCCCGGGCTGGCGGCGCTCTTCGCGCGGCTCTATCCGGCGCTCGATGCCCTCGGCATCGACTATGAAGTGGTGTTCATCGATGACGGCAGCCGCGACCGCTCGGCGGCGCTGCTGGCCGCGCAGTTCGAACGCCGCCCTGATGTCACGCGCGTGATCCTGCTGAACGGCAACTACGGTCAGCACCGCGCGATCCTGGCCGGCTTCGAGCATTGCCGCGGCGAGCATGTCGTCACGATCGACGCCGACCTGCAGAACCCGCCCGAGGACATCCGGCTCCTGATCGAGGCGATGGAGCGCGGGCACGACTGCGTGGGCTCGATCCGTCGCGACCGACAGGACTCCGCCTGGCGCCGCTGGGCCTCTATGGCCATGAATCGCTTGCGCCATGGCCTGACGGGCATCGTGATGACCGACCACGGCTCGATGATGCGCGGCTACAGCCGCAACGTGGTGCAGCTGATCAACCAGTGCAACGAGATGAACACCTTCATCCCGGCGCTGGCCTACCAGTTCGCAAAAAATCCGACCGAGGTGACGGTGGGCCACGAAGCGCGCCACGCCGGCGAATCGAAGTACTCGCTGTACAGCCTGATCCGGCTCAACTTCGACCTCGTCACCGGCTTCTCGCTGGTGCCGTTGCAGGCTTTCTCGATGCTCGGCATCGTCGTTTCGCTGCTCTCCGGCCTGCTGTTCCTGATACTGGCCGGGCGACGGCTCCTGCTGGGACCGGAGGAGGGCGGCCTGTTCACGCTGTTCGCGCTGCTGTTCCTGCTGGTCGGGCTCGCGCTGTTCGGCATCGGGCTGCTCGGCGAGTATGTCGGCCGCATCTACCAGGAAGTCCGGGCGCGACCGCGCTACGTGATCAACGCGATCCTGGAGCGCAAGCCATGAGCGGCATCCGGCCCGCCGCGCGCGCAATCGTGTTCGCGTATCACGATGTCGGCGTTCGCTGCCTGCGTGTGCTGCTCGACGCCGGCGTCGAGGTTCCGCTGGTCGTCACCCATGTCGACTCGCCCGGCGAAACGATCTGGTTCGCAAGCGTCGCCTCGGTCGCCGCCGAGTACGGCCTGCGCTGCGTCGCGCCCGCCGATCCCCACGAGCCGGCGTTGCTCGAAGCCGCGCGAGCGATGCAGCCCGACTTCGTGTTCTCGTTCTACTACCGGCAGATGCTGAAGCGCGAATGGCTGAGCCTGCCGCGGCGCGGCGCTTTCAACATGCACGGCTCGCTGCTGCCGCGCTACCGGGGCCGCGCGCCGGTGAACTGGGCGGTCATTCACGGCGAGCGCGAGACCGGTGCGACGCTGCATCGCATGAACGAGAAGCCCGACAACGGCGCCATCGTCGACCAGTGCGCCGTGCCCATCCTCGCCGACGACACCGCGCGCGACGTGTTCGGCAAGGTCACGGTGGCCGCCGAGATCGTGCTGGCGCGCAGCCTGCCGGATCTGCTGGCCGGTACGCAGGTGGAGCGGCCGCAGCAGCTGGCCCTGGGGCGCTACTACAGCGGCCGCCGGCCGGAGGACGGGCGCATCCCCGGGCAGGCGAGCGCTCTGCAGATCCACAACCTGGTGCGCGCCCTGGCGCCGCCCTATCCCTGCGCTTTCTTGCAAATCCAGGGGCGGCGCGTGCTCATCGAACGGACGCGACGCGAGGCCACCGATTCATCGAACGGCACGGCGGCACCGGACGCACTGCAGATGGCGAGCGACGGCAGCGCGCTGTGGCTGCAAGCGACCGACGGCAATCGCCTGCGCGTGCTGGCCGCGCGCTGCGAAGGCGATGCCCAACTGCTGGACGCACGCACTTTCGAGGCGCGCTTCGGCGCGCTCCGCCTGCGTGTCGACGCCTGACACCTCTTCATTGATCCCTCAACGATTGCCCTGCATGCTCAAAGTACTGATCCTCGGTGTCAATGGCTTCATCGGCCACCACCTCACCCGCCACATCATCGAGAACACCGACTGGGAAGTTCATGGCATGGACATGCAGGACGACCGGGTCGCGCCCTGGCTGAAGCACCCGAAGTTCCACTTCTTCGAAGGCGACATGACGATCAACAAGGAGTGGATCGAATACCACGTGAAGAAGTGCGATGTGGTGCTGCCGCTGGTGGCGATTGCCACCCCGGCCACCTATGTGCGCGAGCCGCTGCGCGTGTTCGAGCTGGATTTCGAAGCCAATCTGCCAGTGGTGCGCCAGTGCCTGCGCTATGGCAAGCGCATCGTCTTTCCTTCGACCAGCGAGGTCTACGGCATGTGCGAAGACGAGGAGTTCGACCCGGAATTTTCGAACCTGGTCTACGGCCCGATCAACAAGCCCCGCTGGATCTATGCCTGCGCCAAGCAGTTGATGGACCGGGTGATCCATGCCTACGGCCAGCAGGAAGGGCTGCGCTATACGCTGTTTCGGCCCTTCAACTGGATCGGGCCGGGGCTGGACAGCCTACATGCACCCAAGGAGGGCTCGAGCCGCGTCATCACCCAGTTCCTCGGCCACATCGTGCGCGGCGAGCCGATCCGGCTGGTGGATGGCGGCAGCCAGCAGCGCGCCTTCACCCATATCGACGACGGCATCTCGGCGCTGGTCAAGATAATTGCCGACGAGGGCGGCATCGCCGATGGCAAGATCTACAACATCGGCAACCCGCGCAACAACCTATCGATCCGGGCCTTAGCCGAAGTGATGCTGGCGCTGGCCAGGCAGTTGCCCGAATATCGCGAGGCCGCGAACGCGGTCGAGTTGATCAACGTCGCCTCCGCCGACTATTACGGCAAGGGGTACCAGGACGTTCTGCATCGCGTGCCCGACATCCGCAACACCATGGCGGAGCTGAGCTGGCGTCCCCAGGTCGGCATGCAGCAGGCCCTGAGCGAACTGTTGGCCTACTACCGCGACGAAGCGGCTGCAGCCGTGGATCTGGAGGCCTGAGGGCCGGCGGACGATGGCGCGCATTGCCCTGAAAGTCGACGTCGACACCTGGCGCGGCACGCGCGAGGGCGTGCCGGCCCTGGTGAAGGCCCTGGACAAGGCCCAGGCGCGCGCCAGCTTCCTGTTCAGCCTGGGGCCGGACCACACCGGCCGCGCGGTGCTGCGCGTGCTGCGCCCCGGCTTCCTGCGCAAGGTGTCGCGCACTTCGGTACTCGAGCACTACGGCCTCAAAACCCTGCTCTACGGCACCGCGCTGCCTGGGCCCGACATCGGCCGGCGCGAGGCCGAGCTGCTGCGCAGCGTGCAGGGCGACGGCTTCGAGGTCGGCGTGCATTGCTGGGACCATGTGCGCTGGCAGGACCGACTGCTCGGCCAGAACGACGCCTGGGCCCTGCGCGAAATGGGGAACGCCACGACGCGCTTTGCCGAAGTGTTCGGCGCCTCGGCACGCCTGCATGGTGCGGCCGGCTGGCAATTCAACGAGAGTGCCGCCCGGGCCGAGGTGCTGTTGGGCATCCGGCTGGCTTCCGACACTCGAGGCACCCATCCCTTCCTGCCGGTGGCGGCGGACGGCAGCGTCATCGGCCCGCCGCAGTATCCGACCACGCTGCCTACGCTGGACGAGTTGATCGGCACCGACGGCATCACGCCGGACAACGTGCATCGCCACCTGCTGGCGCTGTGCGAGGACGGCAAGCGCGACCAAGCCTACACGCTGCACGCCGAACTTGAGGGCATGAAGCTGCTGCCGGTGCTGCAAAGACTCATGGCGGGCTGGCGCGCGCAGGGGCATTCGCTGGTGGGGCTGGGCGAGCTGCACGAGGCGCTGCGCGGCACGGCGTTGCCGCGCCATCGCATCGCGCTCGGGAGCGTGCCCGGCCGATCCGGCCTGCTCGCGCTGCAGGGCGGCAAGTTTTAGGGGGTGCCCGCAGGCGCCGGACCGCCCGCAGGCGCCGGACCGCGACCCACGAACAGCGGCGCAATCCGGGCCGGCAGCACGCGCAGCCAGGGATTGCCGGGCGCCCGCGCCAGGCGCAGGTAGAGGAACACGATCCAGGGCAGGCTGAGACCGATCGCGGCATCGCGCATGGCCGAGTTGACGCTGGTCGCGACCAGCAGGATCAGCATGCCGACAAAGGCCAGCCTTCCGGTGAGGTCGCGCCGCCGCCAAGCGACCACGAGGCCCGTCGACACGATGGCCAGCAGCGCCAGCAAGCCTGGAACGCCGGTTTCCGCGCCCATCCAAAGGAAGTCGTTGTGCGGCATGCTGTAGTCGTACAGCAGGTTCGGCCCGCGCCGATGCCATTCGGGCGTCCAGCTGCCGAGCCCGCCGCCGGCCCACGGTTCGTCGAACATCATTCGCGTGGTTTCACGGTACATGTGAAAGCGCACCACCCAGCTGCCTTCCGACACGGCGCCGGCCTGGGCCTCCTCGATCTCCTGCACGCCGAGCCTGAACTTTTCCTGGACCGATGGCGCGTTCCAGACCAGGCCGCCGGCGACGGCGCCGCCGACGCAGAGCGCGATGGCGAGGGCGCGCAACCGGCCGCGCCATTGATGCACGCAGGCCGCGAATATCGCCGCCAGCAGGCCCAGCAAGGAAGTGCGGGACGGCAGCGTGAGCGTCACGATCACGCCCGTCGCGACCGTCATGGCGAACGCGGGGCCGGCCCAGTGCCAGCGATCGCGCGTATCGTTCAGATGCGCCAGGCCGCAGACCGCCGCGGACGCGCCAAGCACTGCGAACAGCAGCGCGTCGTTGATGGACTTGTTGCCTTTCATCACCGTGACGTTGTGCCAGATCGGCAGGTCGGGCAGGCCCGCCGTGTGTGTCAATACGATCGCCACGAGCGCAAAAAGGGCGGCAAGCAGAAACCCCCGCAGCGCCCAGATGGCTTCTTCAAAGGACAGCACCAGGGGGATGGCCAGGGTCGTGGCGATGCGCATGTCGTGCCAAAGGCTCAGCGTGGTTTCGGGATGGTGCGGCCGCAGCGCGAGCACCACCAGCGTCCACATCAGGTAGGCCAGGATCGGCCAGCGCAGCGGATCCATGCGCCATCGCGCTCGACGTTCGCGCCAGCCGGACGAAAAAAGCAATGCGACGATCAGCATGCCGGCCGCAAGATAGTTCGCGCCGACCGGCATGAAGACGACGCAGCCCCACAAGAAGGCGGCGGCTTTGACGAAGCGCGACCGCTGCGGGATCGGAAGGGGTGCGGAAGATAAGCGAGAGCCCGGGGTGCTCGGCTTCGTCATGAATCCCAACTGGTTCAAGGAGCTGTAAAGGACTGCAGCATATTCGCTCAAACACACCGTTTGCGGCCGGTTCGAGTGCCTCGAGGCCGACGAGCATGCCGCCGCCGTTGTCGGCGCCCGGACCGTTCACGGGTGATCGAACGTCGTGATTGGACTTGGCCGTCATTGCGGCAGTAGCTTGGCGTCGATCACAAAACTATCAAGTTGAGCACCTTGTTCAGCTTGCGTTCATAAGCGAGACCGAGCATCGCGCCATGCTGACTTTGAAGCCCTCGATTCACGCTTCTACGAGCTGCTCTTATGTCGCCTCGGTTTTGACGTGAATCGCCGTCTGGAATGCTTGGGTGAATCGTCGGGCGGTCGCCGCAGGGTGCGACGCGGGACCTCAGCCGGCTTGCGCGCGCACCGAATGCGGGAGGCCGCATGAGGGCAGTGAATCTCGCCCTATTCCAGTGGATCGCCGCGGGCTATGACCCCAATCCCTGGCTACTGCCTCTCGCCTGCGCCATCGCGCTCGGCGGGGCCTGGGTGACCGTGGGCCTGATGGGGTGGGCGGTATGGCAGCGTCCTTCAGAGCGCGGCTATGTAATAGCCGCTTTGGTGGTTTCCGCGGCAACCGCCTCCATTGCGCATGCCATCGCGGGGTTGCTCGACCTGCCACGCCCTTTCATGTTGGGCCTGAGCCCTGCCTACATCGCACACGGTGCTCGCGGATCGCTGCCAAGTGCGCACGCAGCCGTGATGTTCACCGTCGCCCTGATCTTTCTGCTGCGCCCTCGACTTCGGGTCTTGGGATTTGCGATGGTCGCTGCAGCCGCCATCACCGGATGGGCGCGGGTGTACGTCGGCGTCCATTTTCCCTTGGACATCGCTGCGGGTCTGTTGGTCGCCGTGGCGGTCGGTACAGCCTTCTCTGTCGTTCAGTGGCTGGGTCGCCGCTCCATCGCCCCGTTCATCGCGCGCGATGACTGCCGTGAAGGCCCGCTGGCCCCCGCGGTCGAAGCGGCCGGCCACTCGCGTGGAGATTCGCCATGAACAATCCATTCAATCGGCCTTAGGTCCGAGCATCTGCGCGCAGACCCCGCCGCGTGCGCTTCGCCAACTTGACGGACGTCACGGACACGGCCTTGCAGGCTCCGGGCCGCGCACACGGCAGCGCCAGACACCCCGGGGCGGCACCCGCGATTCAATCGATCACCCCACTCTTGACCTTGTCACTATGGCAAGGTCTATGTTGCACGCAGTGGCAACAGGCTGTCGTGGAGGTCTTGCGATGCTGCATAGAGTTCAGGTTCGCAGGAGCCTGGAGCAGGAGGTGCTACGGCTTTGCAAGCGGGCGCTGGCCGAAGGGCGATGGGAGATCGCCGAGCCCCTGATGTGCGCGCTGGAGCATCTGGCCAAGTCCGACCCCGACTGTGAGGTCGCGCTCGAGCAGGCGTACCTGTGTATAGGCCGAGGCGACAGCCCTATCGACCAAACCCATTGAGCGTCGGCTCGATTTGACACGCAATAAAAGTCGCTTAAACTGCGTACCAAACAACAGACTTATTGGTTACTCCGAATCTCTTTTGCTTTTTGCACCATGCCCACCCACGCATTCACCATCCGCAAGCTTGCCGACGCGGCAGGTGTCGGTGTGGAGGCGGTGCGCTACTACCAGCGCAGTGGATTGCTGGCGGCGCCGAATCGAGTGGACGGTGGTTTTCGGCAGTACTCCGGCGACGATGTTCGCCGTTTGCGCTTCATCAAGCGGGCGCAAGCACTGGGGTACTCGCTGGAGGATATCGCGCAGTTGGTGTCCCTGAGTACCACGCCCGATCTGGCGCGCGTTCGGGAGATCACGCACGAGCGAGTCGCGGAGATCCGGGAGCGCGTTGCCGACCTGCAGTCGATGGCTTTGGCGCTGAAGGGCCTCGCCGATTGTTGCGTTCGAGCGCCCAAAGGCTCGGCGTGTCCCATCATTGCGGCGCTTACCGAGAGTCAGGACACCGGTGCGGCAACTGCCGGTGATGGCGCAGCCGGGCAGGCAAACACGCCTCGACGTTCGCCCAGGCGCTCGGGAACCGAAGCGCATCACCGCACTGACACGGTGGCAGCATGACGATGACGCGCGATCTCAGGCGATTCGTGTGCCGACTGCTGATCGGCGTGCTGGTCTTTGCCCAGATGGCCATCGCTGCCTATGCCTGTCCCACACTGTCGGCCGCGCCGGAATCTCTCTCCATGGTGGCCATGGATGCTTCCGTCGCGGCGACGCCTGGCGAAGAGGCCGCCATGGTGGGCTGTGACCAGATCGACAACAGCGCCCCCAATCTTTGTGCCGAGCACTGCCGTTTCGGCCAGCAAAGCGCGGACCACACACCGGCGCCCACCGTACCCGCGGCGCTGCTGACCACCCTCTACACCCTCCCTGTGCAGCCCGAGCATCTCGGGCATGTCCGGCCTCCCGCCGACATGGAGCTCGAGCAGGTCGCGGCTTCGCCGCCACTCGCCATCCTGCACTGCTGCTTTCGAATTTGATCTCCTGACGATGCTGGTGCTGTCGGCCTGACCGGCTCGCACCAGCCTATCGGTCGCGCTTGCGCGTGCCCGCGAGTTCCTGCTCGCACCTGCACAAGCCCCGTTCGACCTGATTGCGTTCGTCCACTGGAGATCTCATGTTCATCGACTCTTTTTCTTTCAGCACGCCCGGTGGTGTGATGCTGTGGCGCAAGCTCACCGTTGGCATCGCCGCGATGCTCGCCATGGGCGCCGGCGTAGTACACGCCCAAGCCCTGACCCTTGACCAGGCTCTGCGCCTCGCCGAGAACCGTTCTCGCCTGCTCGTGGCCCAGGATGCCGCCGCTTCGGCCGCACGGAACATGGCGCTCGCCGCCGCACAGCTGCCCGACCCCACGCTCAAGGCCGGCATCAACAACCTGCCGGTCAACGGGGCCGATCGATTCAGCCTCACGCGCGACTTCATGACGATGCGTTCGGTCGGCTTGGCACAGGAATTCACCCGCAGCGACAAGCGCCAGGCGCGTTCCGCCCGCTTCGATCGCGAGGCCGAAACGGCGCAAGCGAAGCGCACGCTCGCCTTGGCGAACCTGCAGCGCGATACCGCTGTCGCTTGGCTGGATCGCTACTACCAGGAGCGCATGCGCGATGCGCTGCTCGCGCAGCGTGACGAAGCACGCCTGCTGATCGAGGCGGCCGACGCTGCGTACCGCGGTGGGCGCGGCTCGCAGGCCGATGTGTTCGCCGCACGCTCCGGGGTCGCGCAGATCGAGGATCGCATCGCACAGACCGAGCGGCAGGTCGCCACGGCCGCCACCCAGCTCTCACGCTGGACGGGTGACGTGGCCGGCCAGGCGCTGGGCGCTCCCCCGAACACGGATGCCGTCGGACTCGACCCAAACAGCCTGGAGCAGGTCCTCGTTCATCACCCGCAAATTGAAGTGATGGCTAGACAGGAGGAGGCAGCTCGCGCCGAAGCGGAGATCGCGCGAGCCAACAAGCATGCCGACTGGAGCGGCGAGCTCATGTACAGCCAGCGCGGATCGGCTTACTCCAACATGATTTCGATCAATGTGTCGATCCCGCTGCAGTGGGACCAGGCCAACCGCCAGGATCGGGAACTGGCGGCCAAGCTGGCGCTGGCAGAGCAGATGCGCGACGAGCGCGAGGAAGCGATACGCGGACACGTGGCGGAGACCCGCGCCTTGTTGCAGGAGTGGCAAAGCGATCGCGAGCGGATCAAGCGCTACGACGACTCACTCATCCCCCTGGCCATGGAGCGCCAGCGCGCCACTCTCGCGGCGTACCGCGGCGGCAGCGGCCTGCTCTCAGCGGTGCTCGAGGCGCGTCGTAGCGAGATCGATACCCGGCTCGAGCGCCTGCGGCTGGCGATGGACGCAGCGCGCCGGTGGGCGCAATTGAACTACCTCGTTCCGGCAGGCCAGGGCCCGGCGGCTGCCAAGTCTTGAGCACGACCACAGACCACAAAGACTCCCATGAAACTCAAACGCCTCATCGCCTTCCTGATTTCCGCCGCGGTCCTGGGCGCCGCCGGCTATGGCCTGTACACGCTTGGCCTGCAGCGCGGCAGTGCGCTCAACGCAGCGCCGAGCTCCAGCGGCGCTTCGTCGCCGCAGGCCGCTGCGCCTGCTGCCGCGCCAGCCAACGAATCGGGCGAGGACGCGACCCGCCGGCACATCGCGGCCGGCATCAAGGCGGGCGACGTCGATCCAGCAAATGGCAGGAAGGTCTTGTACTACCACGACCCCATGGTGCCGGGAAACAAGTTCGACAAGCCGGCCAAGTCGCCCTTCATGGACATGATGATGTCCCCGGTCTATGCCGGAGGCGACGGCGACCAGAACAATGTGACCGTCAGCTCGCGCGTTCAGCAGAACCTGGGTGTGCGAACCGCGGTCGTGTCGGAAGGCACGCTGTCGCCGCAGGTCGCCGCCGTTGGCAGCATCGCTTTCAACGAGCGCGACCAGGTCATCGTGCAGGCACGCGCGACCGGGTATGTCGAGCGCCTGTATGTGCGCGCCACGCTCGACCGCGTGGCCAAGGGGCAGGCGCTGGCGGAGCTCTACGTACCGGACTGGATCGCCGCCCAGGAAGAGTTTCTGTCAGTCCAACGCATGCGCGGCACTGATCTCGCCCCACTGATCGATGGCGCGCGCCAGCGGATGCGACAGGTCGGCATGAGCGAGGGGCAGATCGAACTCGTGGCGCGCAGTGGCCGGACGCAACCGCGGATCACGCTGGTCGCGCCCATTGCCGGCGTGGTTACCGAGCTGGCCGTTCGCGAAGGAATGACGGTGATGGCGGGCGCCACGCTGGTGCGCATCAACGGCTTGTCCACTGTCTGGGCCAATGCCGAAGTGCCCGAGAGCCAGTCGGCGCTCGTGCGACCGGGTGCCAAGGTGCAGGCCAGGAGCCCGGCCGCACCGGGTGAGACATTCGACGGCAAGGTGCAGGCCATCCTTCCCGACGTCAGCCCGACGACGCGCACCCTGAAGGCGCGACTGGAGTTAGCGAACCCGGGCGCGCGGCTGGTGCCGGGCATGTTCGTGTCGATGCAGTTCATGGACATGCGTGCTGAGAAGGTGCTTCTGATTCCGACCGAGGCCGTCATCCAGACCGGCAAGCGCACGGTGGTCATGCTGGCCGAAGAGAACGGACGCTTCCGCCCGGTGGATGTCGAGATCGGCATCGAGAGCGGTGGGCAGACCGAGGTCAAGCGCGGCTTGCAGGCGGGACAGCGGGTGGTCGTCTCATCGCAGTTCCTGATCGACTCGGAAGCGAGTTTGAGGGGTGTCGAGGCGCGCTTGAACAGCGTGCCGGCATCGGGCGCTGCGCCTTCTGGCGCCGCAGCCGCGAGCGCTCCAAGGCACGTGGGCGAGGCCAAGGTGGAAAGCATCAGCAAGGACGCGATGACCTTGTCGCATGACCCCATCGCCACGATGAAGTGGGGCCCGATGACGATGGACTTCAAGCTGCCCACAGGCGGCGCACCGCGCAATGTCCAGACCGGCGACCGGGTGACCTTCGAGTTCTTCATGGACAAGGACGACCTGCCGCAGCTCACCCGAGTGACGCCGATGGCGCCCGAGCCCAAGGCAGCAGCGCCCGCCGCAACCGGAAGCAAGCAATGATCGCCAGGCTCATCCGATGGTCGATCGCCAACCGCTTCCTGGTGTTGCTGGCCACGCTCATGATCAGCGCCTGGGGCGTGTATTCGGTGTCCAAGGCGCCGCTCGACGCGCTGCCGGATCTGTCGGACGTGCAGGTCATCATCCGCACGACCTATCCGGGGCAGGCGCCGCGCATCGTCGAAAACCAGATCACCTATCCGCTGACGACGACGATGCTGTCGGTGCCGGGCGCGAAGACGGTGCGCGGCTATTCGTTTTTCGGCGACTCGTTCGTGTACGTGCTGTTCGAGGACGGCACCGACCTCTACTGGGCGCGTTCGCGCGTGCTGGAGTATCTGAACCAGGTGCAGTCGCGCCTGCCGGCCGGCGCCAAGGCGTCGCTCGGCCCGGATGCCACCGGCGTGGGATGGATCTACCAGTACGCGTTGGTCGACCGCAGCGGTACGCAGGACGCTTCTCAACTGCGCGCCTTGCAGGACTGGTTCCTGAAGTACGAGCTCAAGACAGTGCCCAACGTCGCCGAGGTGGCTTCGGTGGGCGGCATGGTGCGCCAGTACCAGATCGTGCTCGACCCCGACAAGCTCGCCGCCTACAAGATTCCGCATACGAAAGTCGTCGAAGCAATCCAGAAGGCCAATCAGGAGACCGGCGGCTCGGTGCTCGAACTCGGCGAGGCCGAATACATGGTGCGCGCCTCGGGCTACCTCCAGAGCCTGGACGACTTCCGCAAGGTGCCGCTCATGACGACCGACGCCGGCGTGTCGGTGCGCCTGGGTGATGTGGCGCGCATCCAGGTCGGCCCCGAGATGCGCCGCGGCATCGGCGAGCTCGACGGCGAGGGCGAAGCGGCCGGCGGTGTGATCGTGATGCGCTCGGGGAAGAACGCGCTGGAAACCATCGCAGCCGTCAAGGAAAAGCTCAAGACCTTGCAGGCCAGCCTGCCTAGGGGCGTGGAGATCGTGCCCACCTACGACCGGTCGAGCCTGATCGAGCGCGCGGTCGAGAACCTGAGCCACAAGCTGCTGGAGGAGTTCCTCGTCGTCGCGGTGGTGTGTTTCATTTTCCTGTTCCACCTGCGATCGGCCTTCGTTGCAATCGTGTCGCTCCCGATCGGCATCCTGGCCGCCTTCATCGTGATGCACTACCAGGGCGTCAACGCCAACATCATGTCGCTCGGCGGCATTGCGATCGCCATCGGCGCGATGGTCGATGCGGCCGTGGTGATGATCGAGAACGCCCACAAGCACATCGAGCAGTGGAATCACGAGCATCCGGATCACACGCTCGAAGGTGAAGCGCGCTGGCGCGTGATCGCCGATTCGGCAGCCGAGGTGGGTCCGGCGCTGTTCTTCTCGCTGCTCATCATCACGCTGTCGTTCATCCCGGTGTTCACGCTGGAAGCGCAGGAGGGGCGGCTGTTCTCGCCGCTGGCCTTCACCAAGACCTATGCGATGGCGGCAGCGGCGGGGTTGTCGGTGACGCTGATTCCGGTGCTGATGGGTTATCTGATCCGCGGCAGGATTCCCGATGAGAAGACCAATCCGCTGAACCGTTTTCTCATCGCGGCCTACCAGCCGCTGCTGAACGCGGTGCTGCGCTGGCCAAAGCTGACGCTGGTGGGGGCCGCCGTCGTGCTCGTGGTGAGCCTGTGGCCATTGCAGCACATCGGCGGCGAGTTCATGCCACGGCTCGACGAGGGCGACCTGCTCTACATGCCTTCAGCCCTGCCGGGCCTGTCGGCGGGCAAGGCAGGCGAGTTGCTGCAGCAGACCGACCGCCTGATCAAGACCGTGCCCGAGGTCGCCAGCGTCTTCGGCAAGGCCGGACGGGCGGAAACCGCGACAGATCCGGCGCCGCTGGAGATGTTCGAGACCACCATCCAGTTCAAGCCGCGCGACCAGTGGCGCTCCGGCATGACGCAGGACAAGCTGGTCGAGGAGCTCGACCGCGTCGTCAAGGTGCCGGGCCTGACCAACATCTGGGTGCCGCCGATCCGCAACCGGATCGATATGCTGGCCACCGGCATCAAGAGTCCGGTCGGCGTCAAGGTGGCCGGCACCGACCTGGCGACCATCGACCGCCTGACTGGCGAGATCGAGCGTGTGCTCAAGGATGTGCCGGGCGTCTCCAGCGCCCTGGCCGAGCGGCTCACCGGAGGCCGCTACGTGGACGTGAACATCAAGCGCGACGAGGCCGCGCGCTTCGGCATGAACATCGCCGACGTGCAGTCGGTGATCGCCTCGGCGGTAGGTGGCGAGAACATCGGCGAGACGGTCGAAGGCCTGCAACGCTTCCCCATCAACATGCGTTACCCGCGTGAGATCCGCGATTCTCTGGAGAAGCTGCGAACCTTGCCGATCGTCACAGAGCGCGGCGCGCGGCTGGTGCTGTCCGACGTGGCGGACATCCGCATCACCGACGGCCCGCCGATGCTGCGCAGCGAGAACGCGCGGCTGTCGGGCTGGGTCTACGTGGACATTCGTGGCCGCGACCTTCGCTCGGCCGTGCAGGACATGCAGCGCGCGGTGGCGAAGGAGGTGAAGCTGCCGCCGGGCTACTCGGTTTCCTGGTCGGGCCAGTTCGAGTTCCTCGAGCGCGCCACCGCGAAGCTCAAGGTGGTCGTTCCATTCACGCTGCTGATCATCTTCGTGCTGCTGTACCTGACCTTCAAGCGCTTCGACGAGGCGCTGCTGATCATGGCTGCGCTGCCTTTTGCGCTGGTGGGCGGCATCTGGCTGCTGTACCTGCTCGGCTACAACCTGTCGGTCGCGGGGGCGGTCGGATTCATCGCGCTCGCAGGCGTGTCGGCCGAGTTCGGCGTGATCATGCTGCTGTACCTCAAGCACGCTTGGCAGGACCGGATCGACGAAGGCCGCACGGGTAACGCCGATTTGCTGGAAGCCATCCGCGAAGGCGCGGTGCTGCGCGTGCGACCCAAGGCCATGACGGTGGCCGTCATCCTGGCCGGCCTGTTTCCCATCATGTGGGGCAGCGGCACCGGCTCGGAGGTGATGCAGCGCATCGCCGCGCCGATGGTTGGCGGGATGATCAGCGCGCCGCTACTGTCGATGTTCGTCATTCCCGCGGCCTACCTGCTGATGTGCCGACCGGGAGAGCGCAAGGCACGGCGCATCGCGTTCTGGAGGAGGCGTCATGGCATGGCCTGAGCGTCTCCAACGATGCCGCGCGCTGTTGTATGTCGCGCTGTTGCTGTGCCTCACGTTGCTGGGCACGGGAGCCCGGGCATCGGTCGCCACGATGCAGGACGCCGGGCCGGTTGCGATCTCGGTCATGGCCTCGGAGTCCACGCCGATGGCCTCGGATTGCATGCCTTGCGTGCGCTGCTACATCGCTCCGGCGCCATCGACACACGGCATCAGTTGCGAGAGCACGGAACGAGAAGAGCCGGTACTGGCCTGGCCCGTGCAGACAACGTCACCCGCTCCAACATGGTTCTTCGACGCCGGAGGCTGGCGATTGCGATGGCCGGTGCGCATCGCATTTTGCCGGTGGCTGGATTGATCAGATGAAGGTTCCCTCGAACTTTTGCATCTGATCAACCTTAGGAGTACATCGTGAAGAAGCTGCTCATTTCCATCATCGGCGCTTTGGCGCTGGGCGCTGCTTGGCCCGCTCTGGCCGACCCCGACTTTCAAATCATTGAGCGCGCGCGCGCGGCCAGGCAAGAGGCTCTGGTGGCGCAAGCCGCGAGCTCGAGCAAGATGGCGAGCATCGCGGGCAGACCGCTGACATGCCCGCCAGCGCCGCTTGTGCTGCCGCTCGACCATGGGCCGCGGCCGCAAACCACACCCGGGGAAAACCGCCTGCGCAAGGCGCGCTACGAAGCCCAGGTGAAGGCATGTGCGGCCCCCGCGAAGTGAAAGCGCGACGTGATCGTTCCATGCGAGTGCTGAGCGGGTGCTCTGACCCGCTCAGCCAGCGTCATCCCCACATTCTGAACAGGACTTGATATGAAAACCACTCTTGTACTTACCGCAACGAGCCTGCTCGTGTCCGGCGCCTACGCGCAGAGTCAATTGCAAGAGGCTGCGCCGCAGTTCAACAGCAGACCCCAGATCGTGGCGGAGTCCATGAAGGACGCAAGGCCGCGCGGCTTCGTGCCAATCAACGACGGCAGCACAGCCAATGGCGCTGGCTCGGGCGTGATGAAACCCGGCAAAGCCGCATTGACCGGACAGCACTATGCCGATGCACGCGAGGCACGTCCTCATCGACTCCCTCTGCAAGGAGGTACACCGAAGTAGCTCTGTGCCAGACACATACGAATACCAACCACACGCGGCCATCACGGTGGCCGCTCTCTCGGCGGCCTGTCTGAAAGGCGGCCCCAGTTCTTATTTCCAAGGAAACTCATCATGAAACTCGGCTCAACTGCCACGCTGATCGCCGCCTTGTCCTTCTCCGCCGTTGCCTTCGCCCAGTCCGTCGACATGGGGAGCATGAAGATGCAGGACAAGGGCATGAACTGCATGGACATGAAGGATATGAAGGGCATGGACATGCAAGGCATGGATGCCAAGAAGTGCAGCGAGATGATGAAGGGCATGGACAAGAAAGGCACTTCCAAGGCGGCGAAGTCCAAGCCCCATGAGACCGATGCAGTGGTGAAGAGCATCGATGCGGCGCAGGGCAAGGTCACGCTTGCACACGACCCCGTGAAGAGCTTGGACTGGCCTGCGATGACCATGGGCTTTGCGATCAAGGACAAGGCGCTGTTCGACAAGCTGGCTGTCGGCTCGAAAGTCCATGTCAAGTTCGTGAAAGAAGGCGACGGCTACGTTGTCACCTCGGTCAAATAGAGCGGGCCGACACACGGCGGAGAGGACTTTCGAGGATGGCACCGCGGTGGCGATGGCTGCCCGATCGCCATCCCGAGGGATTCTCAGATGAACTTCGCATCGCCGGCGTTGACACGCGGCCTCGCGGTCGCGCTTCGCCACCCGAATCGTGGCGCGCAGCACGGGCTATATGCGCATCCGGCGGACGGCCACGCGGTGTCGGTACTTCGTCCGGTCAGGCGCCATAGGCTCGCCCTCCTGGCTTGCGACGTGCCGTGCCTCCTGCTGATGGAATGCATCGAACCTGGGACGACGATCCTGGGTTGGTGCCGTCGCAGCCGAGCGATCGACGTCGATGGTACGGGGAAGTCTATGAGGAACGATGGACAGGTACGCCTCCTCGACCGCACAAGTGGCCGCAGGGGTCGGTGTCGCCATTCGCTCCAACGCGCAGAGTAAGTGTTCGGCGACCTCGAAGCGCCTTTCGGCGGTCGCTTAGTTGTAGAGCCGTAGCAGCCCCCGTTCCAAGCTGCAGCGAGAATGGACAGCGTGTTTCACAGGGCACCTCCAATGCGGTAGTGCCGAGCCCTGGAAGCACCTTAGACCTTCCCACCAAGGCAAGGTCAAGCGTGCTGGTAGTCAGCTTGACATGCGCCTTGAGGCATCGAAGCACTCGCCCAAGCGCAGACCTGCACCGGCTACTTGCGGCCAATCCATCTACCCTGCGCCTATCAATCAGCCTCGGCAGTTGGGGCGGCTTGGCGAGCGCCGGCGATGGCGCTCAGGCCATCCCCGCAGCATGGCGCCTGCGCCTGGACTGGCGGACACTTCACCGAGCCGAACGAGCAGAACACGCAGCAATCGCCAGGCTTCGGGCGCAACAAGGCCTTGCAGCGCTCGCATTCATAGAAGAACTGGCAGGCATCGACAGGCATCTGCTCGCGCTTCTCGTGGCCGCAGTGCGGACATGTGAGCACCGAGTCGAGAACCGCGGCGCCGTGTGAGCTCTCTGCTCGGGTCATGGGCGCCTCTGTTCGATCGCGCAGTCCTCCGCGTCGCAGCGCTTGTGCGTGGGCGACAGGAGATCCCATAGCGAAACGCCGACCATGAAGGCCAGTCCCGTGTACAGCAGCTCGGCGGTCCACCAATGGCCGAAGAACAGCAGCATGGCCGCAAGGACCATCGCCGGGCCGATCATGCCCAAGATGCTGCGGTGCCACTGGCGGTGACGTAACCAGCCCAAAGCATTGGCGATCAGCGCAACGGCGGCAAACAGCGGCAGCAAGGTGGTGAGAAACAGGCCCTCGTACTCGCTGAAGACGCCAAGGCCCGCTGCAGCGCCGAGGCTCGCCAGGGCCGGAAAACAGGCCGGACACGAGGCGGCAGAGACGATGCTCCCGAGCGCCCCCGCCTTGTCGGCCGCACGCGTGATCCATTCCATCGATCGATTCCTTGTCTGTTCGATGAGCCCACAATACTCCCGTACTCAAGTACGGAGTCAAGCAGTATGAAGCAGCTGATCGACGGCAAATTGAGCATTGGCGCCTTTGCCGAGGCGGCGGGCGTCAATGTGGAGACGATCCGTTTCTACCAGCGCAAGGGGCTGCTGCCGGAACCACAGAGGCCCCGTGGCGGCATCCGGCGCTATGGCGATGCCGATGTGGCGCGGGTGCGCTTCGTCAAGTCGGCCCAGCGCCTAGGCTTCAGCCTCGACGAGGTCGCCGGTTTGCTCACGCTGGACGACGGCACACACTGCGACGACGCGCGCCTGCTTGGCGAGCAGAAACTCGCCGATGTGCGCGCCAAGCTCGCCGACCTGCATCGCATCGAGTCAGCCCTGTCCACCTTGATCGACGAATGCTGCGCGAGCCACGGCACCGTGTCTTGTCCACTGATCGCCGCGCTGCAGGAACAGTAGTCGGGGCCGCGGATCGGATTCCGCGGCGTTCCGCAGACGTCGGATCCAGGGACCCACGTGCAAGCACTGAACAAGCAGCGTCACACGACCCTCAGGATCTCCCAGCGCGGCGTCGCCGAGACAACATAGGGCTCCAGATTCTGGCTCCACTGCTTGTGGGCTTCAATGGCGCCGAGCTTGGTCCACGAATCGTTCAACTCGGCAAGGTCTTGAACGCTGACTTCCAGTTCGATGGTGGACTCCAATGCCCCGATCGAACCGGTCGTGATGCGCAGCTTGTCGGCGCTCCAGCCGACCTGTGCACCGATGTCGCCACACCACTTCTTCAGGGCGTCGATGACGGTTTGCTTGTGCCCGAAGCGGGCGTCGATATGCCAGCGTGCAATCATCATGATGTGTCTCCTTTCAACGTTGACAACAACAAGCCGCCGTCGGTGCGGCATCAGATCCTGGACGGTAGGTCTGAACCTGCGGCATGCCCGACTCTCACAGCATGGATTGCGTATCCGTAGCAAACTCGACAGTACCGCCGTCCCGCGGATCCGACAAGCAAGATCGCAGCGGCCGTGCGAACCTTCAAGGACACCGAGGCAATATGAAACTTCGCGCCATCACCTTCGACACCGGGGGAACCGTGCTCGATTGGCACAGCGGTGTCGTGCGAGCTCTCCACCGGGTCGCTCACCAACAGGATTCGCAAGCCAATTGGCATGCCATTGCCAACGACTGGCGTAGACGCACCATGGCCGCGATCGTCGGCCTAAACCGGCCGACCTTCAATATGGACGATGTACATCGCCGGACCTTCGACGAGTCGTTGGGACGGCTACAACTATTTCCCCGAGAACCCGAAGCTGATGATCGAATGGTTCGACGCGCACATGGGTTGAGCCACACTGTTTTCAATTCGGCGGCTTTGGTGGTGGCAGGTACTGCCCCTTCGACCTTTTCGCCGTGCAACAGTTGTTGTAGCTTCCGGCACTCGGAGCCAAGAGCTCCGATACCGAAACCTCGAAAAATCCGCCATGAATGCCCATGACAGCAGATTGCTACGCGTCCGCGAGGTCCGGGAAGCGCGCGTCACCTCCGTCGAGCTCTTCTTCGACCTGGTCTACGTTTTCGCTGTCACCCAGCTTTCGCACTACCTGCTGGCGAACCTGAGTCCGGCGGGGGCGCTGCAGACATTGATTCTCTGGCTGGCAGTCTTTTATGCCTGGCAGTACACCTCGTGGGCGTTGAACTGGTTCGCTCCCGAAGCGATGCCGGTCCGCTTTCTGTTGTTCGGCATCATGGGGTTGGGGTTGGTGATGGCCGCGGCGCTGCCGCAAGCCTTCACCGGGCGTGGCTTGCCCTTCGCGCTGTGCTACGTGGCCATCCAGGTCGGGCGCACGTTGGTGGTGCTGTTCCTGTTGGGTGGTCGCCACGAACTGACGCCGAACTTCCGTCGCATCCTCGCCTGGTTCTCGCTTTCCGGCGTGCTGTGGATCGCCGGCGCGTTTGCCGAAAGCCAGCTTCGCCTAGCGCTGTGGGGCCTGGCTGTGGTTGGCGAATATGCCTGCATGTCCTTCGGTTTCTGGTTTCCCGGACTGGGGCGATCGCGGAGCACGGACTGGAGGGTCGAAGGCGGCCATCTGGCCGAGCGCTGGCAGCTCTTCGTCATCGTTGCCCTGGGCGAGTCGATCCTGATTACCGGCGCCACGCTCGCCCACGGCAAGGCCTGGGATGCGTCGACTGCGATCGCGTTCCTGGTCGCTTTCCTTGGCAGCCTGGCGATGTGGTGGGTGTACTTCGATACCGGCAGCAAGGCCGCCAGCCACGCCATTGCCCATTCGCACGATCCGGGTCGGCTGGGTGTCCGGTTCGTCTACGCCCATGTGGTTCTGGTCGCCGGCGTCATCGTGTCGGCGGTGGGCAACGAACTGGTGATCGACCATCCGCACGGCTATGTGAGCACCGCCTATGCGGCAGTGCTGATTGGCGGGCCCATGCTGTATCTGCTTGGCAATGCGATCTTCAAGGGGATCGTGTTCGGCCGCCTCCCGCTGTCGCATCTGGTCGGCTTGTCAGGACTGGCGATGCTGACGCCTCTGGCCTACCTCACCGACCCGCTGATGCTGAGCGGCTTGACCACGCTGCTGCTGATCGTAGTGGCGGCGTGGGAGGGCGTGGCTCGACGTCGCTATCGCCAGGCGATCGAATCCTGAGTTTGAAGGTCCGCTTTGAGGGGCAAGTTCGTAGGGCCGCTCCTGGCCGCGAGCACCAGTTCGCGGCCGCGCCTGGCAGCTGACCTTCGGCGTGATCGCCCGGCTGGCCAAGGTCTGCTATCAATCTGAACCGGGAGATCGGCCCAGTTGTACACGCCGTATTCGAGACGCATGAGGAACTCCATAACCGCATGCGCACCTTCTTCCGTACGAAGAAGGTCCCTCGGTCGCGCGCCGTCCAAGACCATGGCAGGCGAGAGAACCCATCTTCTCGCGGCCTCGCGCGTGCCGAGAACATCGACCGCCTTTGACAAGGTGCGCGCCACCATTGCCCTGTGAGTCGGATCCTTCGATACCATTGATCACCTCAGGCGACACCGCCGTGTTGAATTGAAACCAGAATCGACCGCACTCGCTCAGAACCGCCCGCGGCAGCGAACTCTGCTGGCGTTCGGCCGTCAAGATGTTCATGCGGCTTGTTCAACCAGGCATTGGCCTTCGCGCCGAACACCAGCGCGGCGAGAGCCGGTATGTCCATTTGATCGAAGCCTTGCTCCGGGTTCCCCGAGGTGCCGACCTCGACGACCAGTCTAGGGTCGAAGTCCTTGTTCTCGAACTCCCCGTGCCAGTTCAAATAGCCACGCGGGTTGCACACCACCCGGCAGCCATCGACCTGATAGTCGAAGCTGTCATGCGTGTGTCCATGCACCCAAAGCACCGGCACCTTGAAAAACTCGGGCAGCATCTCGTTGACGAAGCCACCAGAGGACCAGTCCTCGGCGAATCGCGGTGCCAGCGACTTGCGATGCGGCGCATGGTGGGTCACCACGACCGTGGGCCCTCCGAATGGCTCGACGAGCTTCCTGCGTAGCCAGGAGCGATGCCGCCTATGGATCTCCAGGGTATCTAGTGGTACCAATCGCCGCGTGCCGCGCGAGTTCGAAGTGTGCGGGTCGTCGACTCGGATGGCGGAGTAGTCAGCCAGGTAGCGCGAGCATTCCGTCATCGAGCGATGCCGGTCAGACAGCAGCCGTACAGGCTGCCCTGCAAAGCCTGCGTTGTCGATGCGCAGGCGAAAGTCGGTCCACAACGTGCAGCCGAGGAAGCGCACGCCGGCAATCACGACCTCGTTGCAATCGAGGAAGTGAACGCCCTGCCCTTCAGCCTGGCGCCGCATCTCGGCCTCTTCCTGCTCCAACGCAGACTCGTAGTACTCATGGTTGCCGGCGATCAGCACGATCGGCCTGTCCCCAAATCGGGCAGGACTGCGCAGCCAGCGCGCGACCACGCGGCCAGGCGCGGCGATGTCACCCGCCAGGATGGCCAGGTCGTAGTCCAGACCCTTCGGAATTTCGAAGGTCTCGAACTCAGCGTGGAGGTCGGAGAGGATCAGGAGTTTCATGTTTCGATCAATGTTATTCGGCCATAGCAGCGGCCAGGACACGCGCAAGCGGCGCTCCTTGCTCGAGGGCCACGCGCGGCGTCAGACCGTCCAGCGCAGGCGCCGGCGTCTCCAGGAAGTCCAGCACCTGCCATGCGTCCTTCGAGCCAAGGCATTCGGCAATCGGCTGAATCGACGCCCAGGCCGACGGTTCGAGCTGCCATCGAGGCACCCTCATCTCCCGGTCTGGGCCGACGACCCCAATGCAGCGGCCGCCGCTGATCCAATTCGCGATGGTCGAGGCATCTACCTTCATGAGCGAAGCTGCCTCATCCACCGTGATCATGTCGGCCGCGCGCGCACGATCGTGGCGATACTTCTGCCCTTCACGAAGCAAGGCTAACGTCTCAGCGGCATTCGCGTAAAGACCTTTGGTCATCTCAGAAGTCCATCTTTGCAAGAAGCATGGAGCTCAACCACCAGGCCAGAATCGAACGCCTTGTTCTCCGTTCTGCCCAATCCACGTAGCCGCGTGGGTTGCACAGCACACGGCAAGAGCCGACCCGGTAGTCGAAGCTTTGGTGCGTGTGACCGTGCACCCAGAGCACAGGCACGTCGAAGAAAGCCTCCGGCAGCTCGATCACGAAGGCGCCCGACACCCAGTCTTCGGCGTAGTGCTGCGCGAGCGAGCCGTGATGTGGGGGATGGTGGGTGTCCATCCTCAACTCCTGACCACAAATGCAGAGATCCCATCGCCGTCGCCATCCTTCGGCCTCTGAGACGTCGCCGGGAGCACCGCGCGCGGCCTGGGGGCATCGAAGTCGTGATCCTCGAAGTGACGACGCCCCTCGTAGGCAGCCGCACCCAAGGCGCGCTCGCTGACCATGCGGATCTGGCGCGGCGTCATCCACGCCAGGCGGCAGATCTGAAGGTCCGTTGGCCGAGCGAACGTTGCCCGCACCTCTTCCCGCGGCACCATGCGTTCGAGCGTTGCCTGGAAGATGCTGTGCGCGAGCACCAGACGAACGTCGACGTCCGGCTCCTCGATGAAGAACTCAAGAAAGCGCGAGCGCACCGGTTCGCTAATGCGCTCGGCGTCGTTTGCCGTGGCCACATAGACCACGTGGCTCGCGTCGAACTCGAAGTCGACACTGACATCCTTCACCTTCGACGCCGTGACCGGCTCGAGCAAGGAGAGCAACGCATCAACCGGGCGGTAGTGGTTGCCACCGTGGGCGCCCTTGTCCAGTTCATCCAGCAGGACTACGGGATTTGCCCTTTCGCCAAGCATGATGAGTTCCCAGAGTGCGCCCACGGCCGAGTTGCCCCAGTGTCGCTCCGACCCGCGCAGGGCCGAGTTGGACTGCGGGTTATCAAACGGTTGCCTGTGGATCGTCGTCTGCAGGACCTCTGCCAGGCGATGTGTGAAGTGCGTCTTGCCGACTCCCGGTGCGCCAAGCAGCAGGATGGGCTGAGGCGTTGCCGGACGGCCCGACAGATCAGCCAGAGCCATCGCACGCTGGATCGCATCGACAACTGCCGCAAAGTTTGGCATCTCAGCAGCGAGCCGCTTGAGATCTTCCCGCCAGGTCGCAACACGCGCGACCGAGCGCCACGGTCCATTGGCCATGGCCTTGGCAAAGTGCTGAAGATCTCTGGTGATGATCTCTCGCTCGACTGCGGAGGGGTGCTTCTTCAACGACTCGAACCGTTCACGTGCCGCATCCCAGTCGAATACCGCGACGGTATCCGGAGGCGCCTGCGGCACCTCGTTTGGGACGGTCAGCGCTTGTGCCGCCTGAAATGGCGTCAGGTTTCTAGCGACTGGGGGCGGTGGAGGCGTTGGAGGCCGGGAGCGCCAATCCTCTTCCACCCTTGCCTTGTGAGCTGCATCTGCTTGAGCTCTTTTGCGTGCAACCTCTTCCCGCAGCAGTCGATCGAGTTCGAGTTGTTCGATCTCGAGTTGCTCGAGCACCCATAGCGGCAAGAGGAGTTCAGAAGGCTCGGAAAAGTCGCCGGCGGCTTTGTGAACGCCGAATCCCGGGGGAACTTTGCTTCGTTTGTTCTTGCTGACCATTCGGGGCTCCTTGGCGGAGCCGACTGGTCAGCTCCTTAAGACGGGGACACGAGGTGGAGGAGAGGCGACGTCGCCGCTACTGCCCTATTCGAGGCACGGGTCGAGGAACCCGAGCAAATCGACATGCGCACAGCCATGCGCGCGTCGATAGCGACGCGTTTGGCGGTGAGGGTCGAGAACTGCAGCATGGCGCGGTCTTGGTAAGGCTTGGGAGCTGGGTGCACCAAAATTCTATCGCCCCTCAAGCCAAAGCCGCAAGCTGCTACCTCCCAGGTCCCACCTAACGTCAAGTCGGTCGCCGCAATAAGCGGCACCCTCAGCCGGTCTTGAGCCCAGGTGCCCTCATACAGCCCCGAGCACGGCAAGCTGAACTACGGATCTCTCGGATCTTCTTGACGCGCGCCCAGCATCCGAATCCTTTCGACGGCAAGTAAGGTCTGCGCGGGCACGATCCCAAATGTCGGATGGCGCTCGTACCCAACGTACAAGGCCCTGCAGATCCGCTTTTCGAACGCCATCCGCTCCCGACGCCTCTGCACACTGGGCGGTTCGGGGGAGCTCAGCCCCAACAACGAGCTACTTTGAACTTCCGCGCATTCCAAGCTCGCTAGCGACCGCCCCCCATTCACCCGCATCAAGGTCGTTCCATGTTTCGGACAGAGGCGAACGAACCCAAATCGGCACTCGATCCGGTAGTGAACGACACGACTTTCGGCGACACACGCTCGGCAAAGCGAGAACAGAGGCACCTTGCTGTCGCCCGTCACAACGCCATCTGGCCGTGCCTGGGCGATGAAGCTGCATCGCCAAGCCATCAACTGGGCGAGTTGATCGGCTGTGGTCGCGAGGAAGCGAGCCGACGACTCCAACTCCCAAGGCCAGCCGAAATCCGGGTCCAACCCGCTGCCCAACCCGAGCAGTCGACGGAAGCCGGTCCATGGAATCCGATGGGCCTTTGCCACCCGTTGCAACCACGAGGTCGCTGCCTCCTTGGGTAGTGGTGCAGGAGTCAAATAGAGACTACCGTGGTGAGGAAACGGACGGCCCTTCATCCGTCGCCGAGCGGCTTCGGCGTAGAGATTGTCAGCGGGCGTCATTCTGGTTGCCCCAGAAACAGCAGGCTCACCGCATGCGTCACGTGCAGCACTTCGACCGTGGATGACTTGGTCAATGCGGCGATCTTGATCGCCTCCCGCCCGATCTTCACCAGCAGCCTCGGACTCGCACCTTCTCGCTTGGCCAAGAATTCAAGCACGGCCTCCACAGCGTCAGCGGTGAACGGAATCGGCGATCCCGCCAAGACCGCGCGGCCGAAGGCTTTCGTCTCGTTCCCCTTGAAATCGAATCGCAGCGTGAGTTCCCCGCTTATCCGAGAAGCCAACTGCTCATCTGACTTCTGCAGTGGTTTCGCTGATTCGATGCCCGCGAGGATCAGGCAAACGTTGGTCTCGTCAACGAGACGCTTCAGGAAATCGCGGATCTCTCGAAGGTGGGCAACCCGGTTGCCTTCGCAGACGTGTTGGACCTCATCGATGAAAATGACCCTGACGTGGGCGGAGCGAATCGCTTCGAACAGAACGTCCACGCGTTCCACGAAAGTCCGCGACGAGGAGATGGGGTAGTCGAGTGCCAAGAGAAGCTGGCGCACGATCGAGTACATGGTCGGACCAGGCAGGAGGGTGATGAGCAACGCAGAGCGCGTCGAGCGCAACCCGGGTCTCGCAGACAATCTGCGGCAAGCCTCCTTCAAGGCTGTGGATTTTCCCGCGCCAGCAGCCCCGAAGAGCCAGACGCCTTCGGCAGGAAGTCCGTGCGCGACGCTCATGGCTGCGTACTCCACTCGTTTGAGAAAGAGTTCGAGGGCAGGCGTCTCGTGGAACTTTTCTGCCATCTGAAGAACCTGAACGGCGGCTTCGAGCCAAGTCGCGCCATCAAAGACAGCCTTCGGTTTGATTTGGGTTTTCATGATCACTCCTTAGAACAAGATGGCATCAAGCACGCCCTGGTTGGAGTTGACGGCGGGCACCGTCGAGACAGCCGATTTCGCCGCAGGGGCCTTTTGGCTCGACTGCTGCATGCGCTCGCTCTTGATCGCCAGCGCGGACTTCTTCTTGCCCAGCCGTCCCGCCTCGAGCTCCTCTTGAATGCGGCGTTGCAGACCTATCAGGGCTGACAGCCGAATCCGCTCACGATTTCTTCTCAGTTCACGACACAGGAGTTGATGCTCCGGCAGCGAGATTCCACCCGCGTAGCCGGGCCACGTGCAATGCGCCCGGATGGGTTCGCGAGTTAGCGGATCCACCACTGATACCTCACCCAGATCGCCAGGGTTGACGAACACGGTGACCTTGGCGCCGTGCCCAATGCGTCGCACCACGGCAGCGAGTTCATCGCTCACGTAGTGGAGGTTCTCCCACCGAATCCCTTCTTGGTTGACGCTGCGCTCGATAGGCATCGCCGTCAGGAGGTCGATGGCTCGGGAATCACAAGGGATTGCAGGTGGGTGATCGGCCAGCCAGGCGGACATCTCCTGCGTGGGGGTCGTTCGGTGCCCTGGTCGCGGAACGCCATTGATGACATTCACGAAGAAGTGGACCAAGATGCGGATCAACGCGCTCAGCGGGATGACCGCCTTGACGTCTGCCTTGTACGATCGAAAAGACTGCACGTCATCGAAGAGCCGGCCGGGCAGCTCATTGGCGATGTACTCCAAGATATATCCATGCAAGCGTTCCACGAAGGGCTTGCCCCAAGGGGTCCGACGCGGCAGGAACTGCACCGCGGAGCCCATCGCGACGGCTGCACGGACAAAGCCTTCGGCGGTCAGATTGGTTCCGCGGTCGGTGGCGATCGTGCCGAAGGGGCCGGTGTACGGCCAAGCATCCAGTGGAAGGTCGGCCTTCTGGAGGTAATGTGTCTTTTCAGTGAGCAGGTTCCTGAGGGTGGCCAGGCTGGTGAAGGTCGAGACGTCGCCACACCACAGGAAAAATGACGGAACAAACCCCGTTCCCCGATCTCTCAAGGATGTCAGGCGCGGAACTCCAAGCGCCCGCGTGAAATCGTCACTCACCACCATCAGCGGCAGGTAGCAGTCGTCCATCTCGCCGATCTCCATGGGATCGACATCGATGTATGCGCCGCGGGAAACGCGATGCGATCGTCGCGCCTCGTCAATCCCTTCTCGCCGCTCTGTCCGCAGAAAGCTATCCAAGCGCGCAACGCGCCGCTCGAAGGTCCGCAACGAGGCAGGAAGTCCTTTGAATGGCCCATTGATCCGCTCATCGTCTTCGCGCAGGCGCAGATAGTGACGATGAGCAGAGGCAATGCTTGGCTGCTCCTGTTTGAGGTAGTGCTCGTCGATCGCGGTATTGAGGAGCCCTTCATCTCGAGCGTCGATACGGTAGCTTCCGGTTGTTGTCCCCTTTCGCTGAGGTGTGCATGCGTATAGAACGTCGCGGTGGCGGCAGACGCTTTGATGGATCGAGACAAGTTGCCACGTCGTGACAGCCTTGAAGCCGCCGGCCTCGCAGGCCTCGGAGACGAGAGACTTGACCGCGGGAGCGTCTTTTCTCAGGTGAAGCCCGGACTTCTTCCAGGTCATATAGGCGAACATCCGACGCGCTTGTTCCCGAAGTTCATGCTCTGTCAGACCGATTAGCATGCTCTCGTGTCCGGTCGGAGGCTTGTCGATGATTTGGATCGAAGTCGAGGTCGCAACGGTCGTCATCTGAGTGATCTCGCCAGCAGCGACGGCATTCCTGAACTCCTCGTGGGTCCACTTGAATAGCTCCCCAGTTTCAACGGCTTCGAACTGCACAAGACCGCTAGGTGCGGAGTGAAAGAGCAGCTGCTGGCCCTGCATTGCGATCATCGTTCCGGTGACGGGCTGAATGAACATGACAGATCTCCTTGAGTTTTGGGCAAACGCGCCTGCAGTGATGCGATCGCCTGCGCAGTCATTTCTGAGAAACGCCCGGGCCGTCGTGCGAGCACGATTGCACCGCGGCGCGCGATCAGGATTCGGAGTTGCTCGACGAGCAAGCAGCGCACGCGACCGTCCGTGAGCCGGCGCAGTCGCAACTGCGCACCGATCGAGAGGGTCACGTGGTAAATGCCGTCGTCGAGCGCGACGACTAGGCCCACCATGTGTTGACGAGGTCAGCGAGCCTGAGCGCAGGCCGTTCGGGCGTCGGCAGCCACAGGTGCGAAGCTCGGGATAGAGGCGCCTTCTCAAGATCCACGGCCAACTCTTGGTTGGCGATGGCTGCATAGACCTTGTTCCACTGAGCGACATCTACGCGATCAAGGAGTTGACCCAAGGTGGTCGTGCGTCGGCCAATGCGTGAGAAGGCATCTGTGGCAATGCCTTCCGGTTCAACCGCCCAGTAGCGTGAGAGCCGCGAGACGTTGCGCGCGAACACGCTATCGGATCTCCATTCCACCAAGCCGAAGCGGTATCGACCTTCCACTTGAAGGTAGCTACCGATGGCTTCGTACTTGCGTCGCAGGACATGCTGCCAATCAAGCATTCCGGCCGGCTTGATTTCGAGGAAGGTCGGCGGACCGTTGTAGGGCCACGCCAGCGCATCGGGGCGGTACTGGCGCTTCTGCATGGTTGAGTCGATCCACTCGATCGGAGGCGGTTTGGCAACGATCCTTAGCAGATCGACAGCCATTCGCAGCGCTTCGAATGTGACGCGCTCGTTCACGCTGGCGAGTTCCGCGTGGACATCCCGGCCAAGCGCCAGAATTCCTGTGGTGGCCCAAGACATGCGGCGCACTTGCGCCAAAGCTGCTTTCATGGGTTTCTCCGGAAAAAGTTGACCCACAGAGAAAGCGCAGCTAGATTTCAGTTCTCTAGGCTGAAGGCTGCCGCTAGCTTTCTCTGATCTAGGCCCCAGCAGCAGCTCCAACTGCGGCTGGGGTCCGGTGAGGATGCTGGTGAATCGCCGTAGTGATCTACCTCCTTTCTTGCCAGGGGGTGCGATGAACGAAGCCCTCGCCTCGCGGACCTGGGATAGATAGGCAAGGGGCTGCCAACACTGAAGCGAAGGCCTGCCCTGGCCAGTTGCTTTCGACAAGTCGACGTGCCCTCGAGGACTGAGCTGCTTGGCAAGTCATGCGCCCAGTATTTCGTGGTCGCCAGTGGCGTCGCAAGTAGCTAAACGCCTCTACTGCTCGACAAAAATGTTGGACTCCGCTGAGGCAGTCTGGCACGGACAATTGGAGAATTCTCCGACTGGCACCGCCGTCTGAACTTCGCAGACGTACTGAAAGCGTGGACAAGAAAACCGGAACATTCCGGTTTTTTTCATAGTTGTTTTCTCTTGTAAGTCCCGTCACCGAGGCGTTTCATGACCAAGAGGAACTTGCTCCTTTTGCTTGTTCAAGCCGGTGGGCTCGCGGAGATGATGCTCTGCAATGCTGCCGCGGCCGCGGGGCTTAGGAACACCACGCAACTGTTGATCTGTCTGCATCTACTCGACGCAACCGGCCACCACACTCAGCGTGCAACGGCGTCGGAGCTTGCGATTCGCATGCGAACGCCAGCGGATCGCGTCCGCAAGCAGGCAAACGCGTTGCTCGCAAGCGGTCACATTCGGCGCCTCACTGACGACGACCGTATGCACGGAGATTGCCATGATCTGCGCAAGCGGCCTTACGTATTAACGCAGCAAGGTTCATGCGCTGCGGCAAGGGGGCTGCATGCAGCGAAAGAGATCGATGCGATCTTCGCGGCGCTCATGCCAACACACTTGGCTGCCGGCCTAGTAACCTTCGACGCTTGGTCGAAGCTCCGCTACGGCGCGCAATGCTCTACACCCCTGATTCCCTCAAGAAGGCGCTTGATTCAGGTCGCCTGATCACAAAGCGCCGCGGCTTCCTACCAGCCAGCGGCCTTCGAGCCTGAGAATGGCCTCGTGATGTCCGGTCTTAGGTCGCCTTGGCATGCCACCCCGCTTGTCGGTGGCTGGCCGCCTCGTCAGGGTCTTTGTAGGGAGCAGTGGGTGCTTGGTCGCCATGCTCCAAAGTGAAGGCGTCAGGCGCGGAGCACATTTCGCGTTTCTGGGGCCATCGAGGCGAGCCAAGGACCGGTGATTGCGTGTTTTGGGTACTGGCGTCGGCTGCCGTGAGGTCCATGCGCCTGGCGAGCGACACGAGGAATCCAAGCAGGCGCTTGTCCGCTTCCAGCCAGCTCCACAGGGCGGTCAAGCGAGCGGCCCCACCTGAGCCTGAACCGCACTGCGGAGGCCGTGAGAAACGGACAAGCCCCTTCAAGCAGCAGCAATCGACCCGCTCGCGGCTTGCCGCATGCGCCGTGCAGAGGCGACCTTGTCGATGACGGAGCGATGTACCACGCATTCACAACTCGGGTCTGCTCGCGTCAGCACGCCAAGAGAAGCCTCCGGTCCGATGACGAGGCTTTCCATCTGAAAGCGCTGCGTGAACTCAGCGTCTGGGTAGAGCAGCGCCTTCAGCGCCTGCGTCACCACAAGCGCCGCCGACGCGGTCGCCACGAACGGAACTGACGGGTTGAATCCCTCCTCAATGCCCAGTCCCAAGGAGCGTGACTGGGCCTCGCCGATGGTCGCGCAGACGGTCTTACCATGCGCCAGCCGTTCACTCAGCCAAGTGCGCTTGGATTCCTCCGCGTCCGAAACATCCTGCTCCGTCAGAGGCCGGCTCAGGTCGGAGCTGAGCGATGTCATGCTGAGCCCGGTCGCCCTCGCTTGAAGCTTGCGTTCGTCGCCGACCGGCAGGCGAAACGAGCACCGCATGCAGGCACCGTGCGGGCGGTCCAGACGATGTGTCATGACCGCCGCGCCGACGGCATTGATGCCTCCGTCGACGAGCACAGAAGGCCAAAGCAATTGGGCGTCGTGCCGGGCGCCAATGTCGTCCAGGCCGTTCAGCACCAACTCGACGGACATGGCGCGCACAAACTCACCCGAGCGCGCGTCCGCCACCAAAGCCTGTTCTCCGGTACAGCGAAGGCCATCAGGACGGTTGAGCCACGCGGCCAAACGCTCGGCCTTCGAGGTGGCGAGCCAGGATTCATCGTCGAGCACGGTGCAGGTGCCCAGGTTCTCGCGCCCGTAGTCTTGCTTGTCGATGATGAGAAGGCGGCCACGCACCGCGAGTTGCGACAGCAGCAGGGCGATGCCGTTGCCGATGGCACCTGCGCCGACCATCACGGTGTCAGGAAGCGAAATCGCGGTGGATAGCGGCGGGCCGAGACCCGTTGGCGACGTGCTCAGCTCGAACAGCGAGAACTGCGTTGCATCGAGCAACGGTGCTTTGTTACGGGGAACTGCGTACACGCGCTTGAAGACCTCGGTGACACCAAAGGATGCCGCCATCAGCGCCGCCATCGGATTGCTCTGGTCGCCGTCCGGAGGCAGGGGCGTCGGCCCGGATGACACACGCGCCACCCACCCGTTCGAGTTGATGGAGGTCCATGGCAGACGAGGGTCGAAACGAGCACCAATGTTGAGGATGGCAGCCGCGGACTCCAGTGCGACCGGAGCGCCTTCGCCTACGATAGTCACCGTGCCTTTGGTCCAGACGCGAGCGGCAAGCTGCCGAACCTCCGTCTCGAAAGCTTCGAGACCGCCCGGCAGCACCACGGTCAAAGGCCCGACGATGCGCGACAGTAGTCGCAGGCTGTTGAGCAGGCACCAGCGCCCGTTCTGGGTGGCGAGCATCTGGCGCTCGCCGGTCAGGATGACCGGCCGAGAAAAGATGATGGCCTCGTCAAGCAGCGAACTTCCCAGGCCTTCAGCAACACCCAGGGGCCGACTCGACGCCACATCGCTAGCGGAATTCATGCCGGCACCTCCAGGTTCACAACATCCACCGTCGCGGCAGAAATCTCGATGCGCCGCGCAACCTCGGCCGTGTCGAGACGTCGGTAGCCGCCACCATCGAAGAGATGGACGCCGCACTCCTCGAGGCCCGAGACCGCACGCTGGGCGTAATGGGGGCACACGACCGACAGGAAGTCCTGGCATCGAATGCCGTACTTCCGATCGACGTCGGACAAGTCGACGAAACGTCCAGGGTGCGAGTGAATTTGGCCCACCAGGTAGGTGCCGAGTTCGTCCGCCAGGTCGGTCAGCCGCGACATTGCATTCCAAGACAGCCGCAGTTGGACTGGCGACGCATGAAAGCCGCCGCCACGCAGCGCCACCAGGTGCGTGACCCGCGCCTGGTTGCCGTCTGAGCTGCCGAGCCAAAGTGCGAGGCCCTCGTTGCCGATGAGACCGTGTGGCCGCATCACGTCGACCGACACATCAAGCAGGTCGGCCGGCAAGGTCCAGGTTGTTTCATGCATCACGGTCCCCTTCCTTGAAACGAGTTGTCCAGCGATGACTGGACATGGAGCAGTGCGTACTGCACCGGCGCCTCGACCTTCGGGAAGGCGTTGGCGGCGGAATGGGCCCACTCGCTGTGCAGACCGTGCCCTTCCGCGGTCCACGGCAGGCAGGCGTCCAGGCAGCCAGGCCGAAACCCGAAGCACTTCGGCCACGCCGCCGGGTTGTTCTCCCCTCCGGTCGTCATGTCGATGAACTTCAGCGACGGCGCCTTCATCAGGTCGTTCCAGCGCAGCCGGGCCTTGAAGAGCTCCTCGGGGTTGCTCAGCGGATGCATGATCGCGAAGACCCCGAGCGGGACGGAGATGTCCCGCTCGAGGCTCCAGCGACATGCCTCTGGCAACGCGAGGACTTCTTCAAGCTGCTGCTCAAAGAGCGCCAGCTCGAAGTCGGTTGCCATGGCGCTACCCCTGGATGAACTGCTCAAGCAACTTCAGTTCAAGCTGGTGCTTGCCCTGGGCCAGATTGCCCAGGGTTTCGGCCAGGTTGCTCTGAATGACGCCATGGGCGGAGAACGCGTATTCCTTGCGTCCACCGTCCACCGGGCCTTCGACGAGACCGAAGTGGTTGAGTACCACCGGCTTGAGGGTCCCCAGCGTTTCCGTCAGGAGTGCTTTGGGGTCGACATAGGGCTTCGGCGAAGCCAGGTAGCGCACACGCAGGACCAGCGTGTCGTGATGGTGAGCGACATCGTCGCCCGCAGATTGGACTGCTTGCATATAAACCTCATGAATGTTGAAAAACACTACGCCGGCTGCCGGGCCGGCACGGACGTTCCTTGACATTGCAGAGGTCACTGCAGACAATCGCTCCCGCCTACCAAGCAAGGATGAACTGTTTACGCAGCGAGTCCTCCGCGGTCGAGTACTCCGGTATTCGGCCGCTTTCTACTTCTGGGGCATAGAACTCCCTTCATGGCTTTCTGCTTGGACAACCCGGCACGTGGCCACGATGCGTGACGTATCGTTCATGCGAGTTGCTCCTCGAAGTACTGGCGCACAGAACCTGCATCGCTTACCAGGCTTGAGAGCAGGCGCCAGTTGCCGGTTTCGTGCCGTAGCCGGCCGGCGATGATGGCCGGATGAACGCCCGCCTCACGGGCGAGGTCGAGAGCGTCGCTCAGTTTGTGCGAGGTGGTCACCGCAGCCTCGGACCACAGCTTGGCTGGTATTAGAGCCTCTTGTGCGCCCGCATCGGCCTCGTCTTCCTCTGTCTCACCCTTTCGGGTCTTGTCTTCGAGGTTGTCGGCGATGAACAGGTGATTCGCACGCAGGTGCTTGGCGACGTGCACGAGCTCATGAAGCAGCGCGAACCAGAAGTTGTCCAATCGGTCATGTCGAAGCGTCAACGCCACGATGGGCTGCTCGCCATCCAGCATCGCGGCTCCATCCAGGTAGGTCTTGGAGAAGTGCTTCTCGAAGACTAGGCAGATGCCGTGTTTGCTGAGGAACTCATGCGCCAGGCGGGGGCCTCCGTCGAAGGCGGAAAGCTTGGCCAGGTCGCGCAGCCATGCGCTCGTGACGCTGCCGGGCTTGAACGTTGCGCGCGGTGGTGACTTGCGGGCCTTGTTCACCACCAGCACGCGCCACACCAGCAAGGCGTGTTCGTCCATGGTGCGCGAACCGCTCTGATGAAGCGGTGCGCGCAGCAGTGCTGGCGCGTGGGCATTTCCGCAAAGCGGGCGCAGCAGCGGCGCGACCAGTTCCTCGGCGTTCTCGCGCAGCTTGGCCAGCCCATACTTGATGCCGCCGAAGCAGCCGCGGTCCATCATCTCCACCAGCGGGAATTTGGTGTAGTCGTAGTCCGGAACCTCTCCGCCGACTTCGTCACCGAGGTCGCCATCGCCAATCAGCGATGCCGCCGGAATCCCTAGCCCCTTGTGCAGGCGGCGCATCATCGCCAAGGTCAGCTGACGCCGGCCGGCCAAGACGTCCGACACCCGTGGCATCGACCCGATATAGGGCACCAGGTCCTTTTTGGTCAGACCCTGTTGCTCGAGGCGGAAGTTGATGGCCTCAATGGGGTCGGTGGGAGGGCGTTTGGCGTGCTCAGCTTCGTAGGCGCCGATGACCAAGCGCAGCAATTCGAACTCGTTTTCCTGTTCGGAACCTGAGTTGAAGTCGCCATCCATCAGGGAGCCCAGGCGCTTGAGTGATTCTTGGTACTCCCCTTGGGTCCTGATGATGCGCACTTGTGAAGTCATGGTGCTGCCTCTCCGTGTGCGGGTTATTTCTTCGACGAGCGGGTCGCGGCCTTCGCCGTCTGGCCGTCGACCCATGCGTTCTGGACAAGGACGATGCCCTTATCGCACCTGACCTTCGTGTCCACCATATACAGACCTTGGAGCAGTCGGAAGACGACGCGCCCGCTCTTGGCAATTTGGGCGGTGATGTAGCGCTCCTGCAGTTGCCGCAAGTTTGTCCAGGTCGCTGCTTCCACTTCACCCCGCCACGCGGCGACGTGCCCGCGGCACTCCGGGTGCGCGGCAGCGAACTCGTTCAGGATGACGACGCCGTAAAGCTGCATGATGGTTCTCAATATGGGGAATCATACTACAGCCCAAAATGGAGAAGCAATATCGGCTTGGGCCTTCTGGGAAAAAGGGAAGTTTAGATTTGGGCCGGCGTCAACTGCCACGGCGCTTGGGGGCGGCATCAGGCTCGGTGCTGGCGCCTGTGGGGCGCGCTGTCCGATGCGCATCTACTACTGCCGCCACAACTGTGGCGCGCTTGGCGACAGTTACTAGTGGCGCAGCGCGCGGGGGCGAGGCGCCCTCTCGACATACCGACCGACTACTCAGTCCGAGCGGATAGCTGATTGTCTCCTCGCCTTCTGGCGGTGTTTCTGTGAAGTCGATAGGAAACGGGCGCGGACAGCCGCGAGCTTGCGAAGTTAGTGCGCGCTTGCACGGTGCCTCCGTACCAACACATCAGTCGTTGGGAGCACGAGGAGTTTCTCGGCCAGCGAGCCCTCCGTCGGCCGCGGGGGGCGAGGCATCTTGAGCTCCGCGGCGACAGCGTTCCGGTTTCCGGCGCGAACAAGCTCGTTGAAGCGCTGCTCCACCTCAGACGCGGTGCGGCCTGATGCCCTCGTCCATGCCAAGAACTTTCCCCATTCCCGGCCGTCCAGTTCTGTATCGGAGTCCCTTATGAACTTCGACTTGGACATACATGCCTCCTCGTTCGACAGGTCTAAAAAAGCGGGTTGCGACGCGCGAACCAACTCGAGGGACGACTGTAGTCGGGGTTCAAGCGCCCGTGGCAACCAATGGCAGGCAGCAAAACTGGGAGCGTCGTGATGAACTTCCGGGTTTGGGCGATTCCTTCCCTGGCTTGGGGTCCCACTTCGGGCAACTCGGCTCCGGGACCCCTGGCGCCGATACCCGATTAAAAGATGGACAGTTCCGTTCGCGATCCGATTGCACCATCTTTTCTGGACCGACCTGGGCGAACGTTCCACGCGCCGCCGGCGGCCGAAGGTCGAACAACCGGCCTCCTATGTCACCGCGGCGAGGTCTTGTCGTTGGAGTTTCTGAATTGCCAGTCGAGTACCAGGCCACGCATTTCTCGCGGAGCATGGCGATCAAGGTGGCCCCTACTCGGGAGCGACTTTGCCAGCAGCAGCTTGCAGCAAAACTCGCCCCGGCCGAGATGAACCCCGGCATAGCCCCCGTGGCCATCGGTCTCCTGGAAGTCCCACTCCTGCCGAAAGAGCAGTCCCGGACCAGTTCGTCCATGATGGCACTCGAACGATCTGCGCGCGCGACACCCGGATCGATGATTGGCGCGAGCAGAAGGTGAAACTGTACTCGCCGCGGGTCCAGCGTTCATCGGCCCTTGGACGGCGGATGTTTTCACCATCCGAGAACTGGAGCACAAACAGTGTCGCGTCGGCTCAACTACTGTGTCGCATGACAAAAGTTAGGGCAAGAATCAGCGCATCTCGGATTCCGTGAAACATTGCGCCTCCCAATTGGAGCAAGAATCCGCAAGACTTTTTCTGAAGTGCGACAACAACTTAGCTTGCGCGCTGTGCCTTGGGCAAAAAATTGTTTCACGGAAATCGGGGCCGGAAAAGCTCTTTGGCAATAGCGGGCTGATAATTCGGTTATTCAGTAACCAAATCCTTCAGGCGGCGCGCATTTGTCCTCTCTACCCATGGATCGTGCTTCAGAACAGGCTGTGGATCTCGGAGAATTCCGCGATGCCGCATGGCCGGAAATCAGCAGTGTCGCGGACCTCGGTCGCATCCTGGTCATCCTGCACGGCGCCAGCGCGCCGTCGGAAGCAATGCTGAAAAAGTGGAGTGCGAGCGGCGAATTCAGGGAATGTCTCATCGCGTCGCGCGGGGAGGCCGACCCGGGCGGTCAGGATGGCGCGAACGCCAAGGGCACCGTGCTGCCTGGCAAACCGGGCCGGCCAGGACTGCGCCTGGCCACGGACAAGGCGATCGCACGGGTCTATGAGTTGTGGCCGCAGCTTGCGGACTCAGACCCGAAGGCCGTCTTCGAGGAAGCCGTGGCGCGCACGGCCCGCCAGCTGTCTGCGGTGCTGCGCCCGCTGATGCACGACCAGGTGGCACCTGCGGCGCCCGCTCACCGATTCCACGAAGCGACGCCCGCGGCCGCGCCGCCCTCGGAGGAACTTGCAGAGTGGCAGCAGCGCATTGAGCAGGTGCTCGTGACGCTGGGTGACGACGTGCGAGAAATGCGGCGCGAGATGGCGCAGTTCGCTGCGCTGCGAAACAACCTGATTACCAGGCTTGACGAGGTGGTGGCGCGTTCCAGAGAGACCTTGCTCGCCACCGCGCGCGCGGACGGAGGGGGCGGCAACCCCATCGTCGAGGCTCGGCGCGACAGGGACATGGGAGTTCTGAAGTCGACGATCGATCAGATCCTGTCGTCGCTCGAGCGTCTCGAGGCGTCTCGCGGCTCGCAGTCATAAGAGGCGTGAGGGTGGTTGCGGCCTAATCGCCGTCGCTGTTCGGAGGGGTGTAGTACGGTACTACACGCGGTTCGGTACCGACGACTTCCCCGCCCGGGTCGCTTCGATCGCGGGGTGTAGTACCGTACTACACCTCCCGATTCGGATATTCGAGGCCAACAAAAAAGGCGCCCAAGGCGCCTTTTTTGTTTGTCCTGCGGGAATCTCTCTTTATCCTTCCGCTACAAACTGCTTGAGCAACCGGGCGAGCTCCAACTGACGCGCCGCGGTCAAGCCGACATGGATCCGGATGGAAGGCCGGGCTTCCCCATCGACCTTCATCGTCGCGATCGTCGTACCCGCCTTCTCGAAAGTCTGAATCGACGGGTGCGACGGGGCCCGCATTGCCGCCTGCGGCGACGTCAGCCGCGCAAAGATCTCCTTCGCGCTCATCGTGCCGCGGTCCGCCGCGATCTCGGCCGCCCGAGCTTCCAATCCCGCGGGGTCGCTCTCCACCGCGGCCTTGAACGCCGTCGACCAGCGAAACTGAAGATCCAGCGGTGACGCGAAGGCCTGCAACACCGCCTGCGGCAGCCGCGCCAGCACCAGCGCCTTCGAGAGATTGGTCGGGTCCACGCCGATCGCGCTGGCCATCTGGCGCAAGGACGGATAGAGGCAGCGGTCCAGCGCACGTGCGTACATCACGCCCTGCTCCCAGGCCGACAGATCGGCACGCTCCCGATTCTCACGCTCCATCTCCTCGAACAGCGCGCGATCGTCCAGGTTGTCCACGAACGCCAGAACCTGCAAGCCCAGCTGCAGACACGCCTCGTGCCGGCGATGCCCGAACACGATCTCGTACTTGGGACCATCGCCCGGACTCGCGATCGGGCGCACCTTGATGGGCTGGATATTGCCCCCGGCCTCCTTGATCTCGCGCTTGAGATCCTCGAAGTCCTCGAGTCGAAAACTCGACTCGTGGCGATTGGCATAGTCGCTGCGCTTGATCTCGCGCGGGTCGAGCAAGCGCGTCGCCTTGGCGCCGTCCCAGGTGTGGAGCTCGGTCACGGCATCGTTCAGGCGCCCCTCGAGTTCCGCCGCCCGCGCGGCTTGCCCGCGCAGCAGGTCGTTCTCCCGCAGGAGCTCGGAACGCTGGTCGTTGGCCAGGGCCATCATGGCGCCCGGCGCCGTCTTCGGCTTGGTGACGTCGGGCGTGGGTGACGCCACCGGCATCAACGATGCGAAGTCGATCTTGGAGGCCTTGTCTTTCAGTCCCATGTCAAACCACCGTTTCCAGAACCTGCCGCTCCGCCACCTGGTGCGCCCACACCGCTTCGATCTGCTGCTCGATCAGCTCGCACATCCGATCGTAGGCAACGCGCGCCCGGGAAAATGTCTTGGAGTTCACCGAGCCGCGCGGCAGGTCATAGACGGTTCCGAACTCCGCGCTGGCGGTCGCCGCCACCGCGGTCTTCGGAATCTCGATCGGCAGCACCTTGTCGCCGTAGCCCTCGAGCACCCACTGGCGCACCACCGAGCTGGCCGTGTCCGAGGCCTCGACCCGCGACAACAGCACATCGATGAACTCGAAGCTCTTGTCCTTGCCGCGGCTTCGGACCAGCTGGTTGCACAGGTCGGAGAACAGGTCCCAGAACTGGGCCGAGCTCGCGAAGTCGAGCGCCGAAGGGGGCAGGGGCATGATGACGCCGTCGGCCGCCATCAGCGCGTTGATCGTCACGTAGCTCAGGGACGGCGGGGTGTCGATCACGATCACGTCGTAGGCCTCGCGCGTCAGGTCCAGGCCGCGGTCCAGCACGCGCCAGAACTCGAAGCCCGCATCCCGCGCCTGGCGCGCCGGCAGGTGGAATTCCGCGCCATAGAGAAGCGGCGCCGCGCAGACCAGGTCGATGTTCGGCCAGTAGGTCGGGCGGATCGCATACTGCAGGTTGTCCTGCTCCCCGGTGAACAGCGACATCGCCGTGTGCTCGGTCTCGACTTCGGCGTCCGGCAGCACCCCGAACAGGGTGGTGGCGGAGCCCTGCGGATCCAGGTCCAGCAACAGCACCTTGTGCCCGCGCATCGAGAGCCCCTGGGCCAGCGTGACCGCCGAGGTGGTCTTCGCCACGCCGCCCTTGAAGTTGGCGACGGTGATCGTGATGCCGGCGGCGCCGTCCGGGCGCAGGTGGTCGGCACGCAGCTCGCGGGCCCAGGCCTGGGCCTCCGCCATCGTCCATTCACGACTGTTGCCATGGATCTCGCCACTGGGCAGGTCGCCGCGCGTGAGCCGGTAAGCTATCTTGGACTTGTCGACCCCGCACAGCTCGGCCAGTTGCACGGCCTTGAGCGTCGGCGCGGTCTTGGTGGCGGTCGGTGCCAGCATCGCAACCCGGATGCGCTCCATCATGCCCGCGACCTTGTGCGCCTGGTGCTCGATGTCCTCGAGATTCTGGCGCCGGATGGTTTGCTTGATGTCCACGAAGTCTGCCCCGGAAGTTGAAGAGTGCTGCGATTATGCCCATCACCTTCGCAAAAACGAAGAATCTTCAACAATCATCCTGCGCGGACGCTGCCCTGTGGCGGCCTTCGTATTCTGTTCTCCATCCACCTCTCCCGAGATTAAAAGATATTGAATACCTTAAAGAGATTAAGCTCCTGGCAAATTCAATTTTATCTTTATAAATCAATAACTTACGAGACAATATTCGCGTACGCCGTCCGGGTTTTGATCGCTTGCGTCCAGCTTCTAATCGCATCTGTCCAGACTCTGATCGGCAACCGTCCAGCCGGTGACGCGATGCCTCGCAGCTTATCCACAGCAGTGCTGAGGCCCCAAAATCTGCCCGTTTGCCTTCGCAAGAGGGCAATGTCCAGGTTCTAACCACCCCAATGACGACCCTCAGAACACGCTGCGAGGCGAACTGTCCGGGTTTTAATCGGGCCGGCTGAAGCGCCTGAGGCAGGGGAGTTCACCAAGTGTCCAGCTTTTAATCGGGCCCCGTTTTGATTGTCGACCCTTCGCGCCCAGCGCGTGAGAGAGGGTGCCGACTGGACGGTGATTCCGCTTGTGTCCAATCGGAGTTGGACATACGATCAGGTCCTCATGAACAGTCAGAAGAACGTCGCGGCACCTGATGCCGACGAAGCGCTCGAGTTGCGCAAGCCGCACGAGATGATCGTGATGATGCCGCGCTCGGCGCGCGTGACGCTGACCGGCCGTCGCATCTACACGGCGCTGCTGCAGATCTCCCAGACGCGGCTGGTGGCCATGCCGGCCATGCCCTCGGCCGACTTCATGTTCGAGGCACCCCTGGCGGCTGTGCTGCGCACCACCGGCTCCAGCGGCAGCGAGCGCACCGCGGCGAAGCGCTATCTGCTGGAAATGCGCAGCCTGGAGGTCGACTGGGAGTCGACCGCGCCCGGGGACGGCGTGAAGTGGCGGGGCTTCTCCATGCTCTCGGAAGTCGCGCTCGAAGTGCGTCGCGGCGAGAACTGGGTCAGCTGGTCGTATCCGCCCACGATCATGTCCGCCCTGCGCGAGCCGCAGCGCTGGGCCACCATCGATCTGGAGGTTCTCGGCAAGCTCGGCTCCTACACGGCCGTGGCGCTCTACGAGATCTGCATTCGCTACCGGGACAATCCGAGCGGGGTCACCAGTCGCAAGCCCGTGGCGTGGTGGGTCGACGCCTTGAGCAACGGCCCGGGCCCCGAGCGGCGCGAGTGGCGCAAGTTCAAGAACGAGCGCGTGAAGGATGCAGTGGCCGAGATCAACAGCGACACGGACCTGGAGATCGAGCTCATCGAACACAAGCAGGGCAGGCTGATCCACGAGGTCCAATTCGCCGTCAGGAAGAAGCGCCAGGCGTCGCTGCCACGGCCTGCCTCGAATCAACCCGTGGATGCCAACCTGATCCTGCGGGCCGAAACACTCGGCATCCGGGAGATCAAGCTCGAAGGCCTGATCAAGGAGTTCGGTGACGACCGTGTCCGCGATCAGATCGCCGTGCTGGAGCGACGCGCCGGCAACAAGAGCCTGCGCGCCGTCGACAACGCTTTCTCCTATCTGCGCTCGCTGCTGCGCAACGAGACGGAGCCCGATGCGCCAACGGGGCCGGCACCCGCCACCCCTTCGCTGCCCGTGGCTGCGCCCGCACAGGCCGCGCCCGCGCAGCCCGCAGCCTCCGACGGGTCGACCTGGTTGCGCGAGCAGATCGAAGCCATGAAGAAAGAGGTCGCCGCCCTGGAGCCGGCCAAGCTCAACGGCTGGGTCAATCGGGCCCTTCAGGATCTGGCGCGCAAAGGCGCACTGAACGCGGTCATCAGTCGCAGAGCTGCGCAGGGAGACGTTCTTCACGGGCTCCTCGGATCAGCAGTGGTCTACGCCTATGCGGATGCGACCTACGGCCCGGACTGGAAGGTCGATCGGCAGCTGTTCGATGCGCCGGCCGGCAAATAGGCCCATTCCCACTGACCTCAGGATCCGGCGCCATGGTCCCGGCTTGACCAACGATTCAGCTACTGCAACCGCTTCCAATGATGTGAGTGCTCACATCATTGGAAGGGCGCTTGAAGGGGGAACAGGCACCCCGGCAATCCGTCCAGTGCTCTTGGGAGATTTTAATTCCGTGATCACGGAACAATGGACTGAGAGACTGCAAGCGGGGATAATTCCGGCATTGCGGAACAATCGACTCTACTCCAGGGCTCCAGAATTAGTTCCGTAAAGGCGGAACTATGACACGCAAGCTTCCTATCCCCGATGAAACCGTTTCCCCCGTGGTGCGGAACCTGGCCGATCTTGGGCGGCTGGTGCGCAACCAGCGCGCTCACGCCCGTCTGCGCATCGACGATGCGGCTTCCCTCAGCCTGGTGTCGCCGGACATGCTGTCGCGACTGGAGAACGGAAAGCCGGTCACCGTGGACAAGTTGATGCTGGTCCTGGAGGGGCTGGGCCTGCGAATACTCGTCGTACCTGCGCGCGCGTTGCCCCGCGTGGAAAGCGCCCTCAGGTCATCCTCCCAGACGACGGAGCGTAGCCATGGATGACTACGCCCTGCATCTCTACGCCGGGGAAGTCTTTGTCGGCGCATTGAAGTTCGACCCCGGGAGCGAGGAATTCGCTCTCGAGTACGACCCCACCTGGGTAAAGAATCCAGCCGGATTCCCGCTGTCACCCCACCTTCCTCTTGCAGGGGATGCATCGTCAGGCACGGTCAAACGCTTTGTAGAGAATCTGCTGCCCGAGGGCAATGCGTTGGACGTTGCGTCGAAGCACTCCAACATCATGAGGAACAACATCTTCGGTCTCATCCGCCATCTTGGACGCGAGACTGCAGGCGCACTGAGCTTCGTCCCCGTGGGACAGAAGCCAGGCGAGGGGGGCCCACAGGCTCGCGAAATACCCTTCGCGGAACTCGACGAGCGCATCCAACGTCGAGCTCAGCAGCCCTTCAGCGTCTGGGATGGCAAGGTGCGCATGTCGGTCGCCGGCTTCCAGGACAAGCTGCTGGTGCTGAAGGACGGCGACAAGCTCTTCCTGGCCGATGGCTCGCTCGCCTCGACGCACATCCTGAAGCCGCAGCCGCTCAGCGAGGCCATGCCCTTCATGGTGGCCAACGAGCACTTCTGCATGAAGCTCGCGAACCGCATCAGCCAGAGCCGCTTCAACGCGGACTATGCCGCCGAAGTGGAGATCCTGAGAGTGCCGTCGGCCGTGCTGGCAGTGAAACGGTTCGACCGCCGCAGGTCCAAGGACTCGGTCGATCGACTGCACATCATCGATGCGTGCCAGGCACTCGACATGTCAGTGACCGCCAAGTACGAGCGGAACATGGGCGAAGGAGAGGATGTGAAGCACATTCGCGATGGCGTGAGCTTCCAGAAGCTCATGGATGTGCGCAAGGACCTGATCGACCAAGCGCTGGGCGTGCAACGAATCGTGCTCTGGGCGGTGACGACGCTCTTGCTGGGCAACAGCGATGCGCACGGCAAGAACCTCTCCTTCTACAGCCAGAACGCCGGTCTCGCAGTGACCGAGCTCTACGATCTGGTGAGCGTCTTGCAGTACAAGAACATCCACCACGATCTCGCGATGGCATTCGGAGACGAGTTCGAACTCAACGGCATCAAGTCGTTCGCGCTTGCGGACTTTTGCGACCGCACTCGCATTCCACGACCCTACTTTGCGCGGGAGCTCACGAAGCTGTGCGAGCTCGCGATCGTGCAGGCCAAGCTGCAGGCCGAGGATTCTGTCTACGTCGACGAAGAAAGAAAGTTCGTATCCGGCCTGGCCAACTTCATTGTGGAGCGCGCGGCAAACCTCCTCAAGATGGCCGGGGACATCCCCAAATTCAAGAAAAATAACTTCTAGCCAGGCACACCCACCAACTGGCCGAGGTGTGGCGAACGAAGAGGGTGAGCAGACCGCTCTCAATCCTGCAACCATGGACCCAGCGGGCCACTTCCTGCGTGACGTCCACGAGACCTCGGCCGGCCGTCTCGACCTCCAGTGTCGTGCTGTTCTGGCGAAGCATGCCGCAGCATCGGCGCTGGCGCGATCGTGCGCACCGAGCCTGGAATGCAGCTGCGACCTGGGGAGGGGCAGGGCGCGGGCGGCGGGCTCCTGCGCCAGACGGCCAGTTCGTCCGAGCACTGGCTCGAACGCCCGTCACGCCCCGACCTTGGACCCAGATACCGCGGAGGCCACCATGACATGCCATCCACCGAGATGCTGACCGACAACGCTTGACAAACAAGTCCTCATAGAAGCCGACCTTCAATGGGAGTCATTTGCCGATCAGGATGGGCTAGATGCGGACGCGTGACCAGAACACAGCGTTCTGCTGTGGGGACAGGCGCTCAGAGCAAAGGACCACCGGCGTGCATCATCGGGATGTATGCGAACACAAGAAGGCTGACGAGCACACCCGCGGTGGCCGCACGCGCGAAGGTCAGAAGGCGTGCCTGACGCCGAAGTCGTAGCCGATGGACCTGCGAGGCTCCATTCCATTGGTGCTGACGTAGGCAGGCTGAGGCAGGATGGCAGGGAGACTCAGCACCAGAGGGGTGACGCCCATCACGGTCGGGTTGTTGTGGCCGTTTCGGATGCCGATGCGCGCCACCGACGCATACAACGCCGTGCGCTTGGACAGGTTGTGCACGTAGCCCAGCGCCAGCTTGTTGACCGAGGCATCGCTGTCCGGCAGGCCGTTGCCGTTCCTGAATTTCACCCGCGCAAACGATGCGCGAATGATGCCTGGGCCCACCGGCACGTTCACGCCGGCGACGAGGCCGTCGTAGAGGTCCGTCGAGCGTGCAGGGAGGGCCGTGGTGCCATCGCGCACATCGCGCACGCGCGACCATTCGCCGAGGACCTTCACCACCCCGAAGTCGTAGGAGCCGCCGATGTTCAAGCTCTTGATCTTCTCGCCACCGGGGGTTGTGCTGGCCAAGGTGCTTTCACCATAGCCCAGCGCCACGTCGGCCTTGCCGTCGGTCCAGCCCAGGCGGCCGCCCGCATAGCGCCCGCGCTCGGACGGACCACCGGGCACGGTGCTGACTTCCACGTTCTCGTGAAGCGCGTACTGCACCTGCCCATAGAGGCCTGCCAGTCCCGGAGGCAAGAAGTAGCTGACCGCATTGCTCGTGCGCAGATAGCTGTCGGTGCCGGCGGACAGTCCCCCGCCGAGCAGACCGCCGGTGGCCAGCGCCCGCGAAGCTGCCAGATTGCTGTTGACCACCGCGATCAGATTGGTGCCGACGCCGTTGACGCCGAAGGGATCGAACACGGCGTCGTTCCAGAAGGAGGCGGTGTAGTCGCGGCCCAGTCGAAGCTCGCCGAAGGGGCCGGACAGGCTGACGGTGGAGCGACGGCCGAAGTTCGAGATGGCGCTGGCACCCGAGTCGTTGGCCATTGGCGCCTCCAGCCAGAAGCTGGCCGCCAGCCCGCCGCCCAGATCCTCGGTACCTCGAAAACCGAACCTGCTGGAGTTGTAGCCCGAACTCGACAGCACCTTCTGGCTTTGCGTCACCTGCCGCGGCAGCGTCGGCCCCCAGGATCGACTCGTGGCGCGGTAGTAGCTGAAACCGGCATCGACAACGCCGAACATGGTGACGGACGATTGCGCGGCGGCAGCTCCCGCAACCGCGAGCGCGCAAAGCGCCAGTGCGAGTTTCTTCATGGATGGGTTCTCCTCACATCGATCAGTGGATTGCAACGGACGTGTCCGTTGCGCTACGTTTGGCGGTCCCGACATGGCCAGCCACCCGCATCAGGGCATCCAGCGCAACAGGGCGATCGCCAGAACTGCCAGGAACACGGTTTCGCCCACCATCAGCACCACCGGCTTGAGGCCGACGGCGACCAGTTCGCGCAGTTGGGTCTTCATGCCGATGCCGGCCATCGCCGCCACCAGCAACCAGCCGGAGAGGTCGCTGCCCATGCGGGTGAGCGACCTCGGCAGCCAACCGGTGCTGTTGAGCGCCACCAGCACCGCGAAGCCGACGGCGAACCACGGCAGCAGCGGTGGCCGGGGGCCGTCGCCTGCCTTCCCGCCGCGGCGCGTGAACGCCACGGCGAGCAGGATCACTGGCAGCAGCGCCGCCACGCGCACCAGCTTGACCAGGGTGGCGGTATCGCCGACCTCCTGCGACATTCCGTAGCCGGCGCCCACCACCTGCGCCACGTCGTGGATGGTGGCGCCGAGGAACACGCCCGCGGTCTGCGTGTCCATGCCCAGCGCGCGCGCAAGCATCGGGTAGAGGATCATCGTGAAGGTGGAGAGCGCCGACACGCCGACCACGGTGAACAGCGTGGCGCGCTCCTTGAGCGGGTGCGGCGGCAGCGCCGCCGAGAGCGCCAGCGCGGCCGAGGCGCCGCAGATGGCGGTGGCGCCGCCGCTGAGCAGGCCGAACAGGATGTTGAAGCCCATCAGCCGCGCCACGATCATCGACACGCAGATGGTCAACACCAGCGAGAACGCGACCACCAGCACCGGGGACCAGCCCAGCGCGATGACCTGCGCCGCCGTGATGCGCAGTCCCAGCAGCGCCACGCCCCAGCGCAACACCTGGCGCGCGGTGAACTCGATACCCGGCTTGCACGGCCCATCGCCGGAGAGGAAGTTCATCGCCATGCCCAGCATGAGCGCGAACAGCATCACCGGCGCACCGTAGTGCTGCGACAAGAAGGTGGCCGCGGCCGCGACCACGGCGCATGCGAGCACGCCGGGGAAGAGCTCGCGCCCGCGTGAATGCCAGCTGGCGAGGGAGAGGCTCGTCACGGGTGCCTCAGGCCTTGGCCAGCAAGTGGTCGCCCCAGGCATCGCGCAGCAGGTTCTTCTGCACCTTGCCGGTCGCGCCCAGGGGAATGCTGTCGACGAACACCACGTCGTCCGGCGTCCACCACTTGGCGATCTTGCCTTCGTAGAAGCCGAGCAGTTCGTCGCGCGTCACTGCATGGCCCGATTTTTTCGCGACCACCAGCAGCGGCCGTTCGTCCCACTTGGCGTGGCGCGCGGCGATGCAGGCGGCCATGGCGACGGCGGGGTGCGCCATGGCGATGTTCTCCAGGTCGATGGAGCCGATCCACTCGCCCCCGGACTTGATCACGTCCTTGCTGCGATCGGTGATCTGCATGAAGCCGTCGGCATCGATGGTGGACACGTCACCGGTCGGAAACCAGCCGTCCACCAGCGGGCCGGTCCCCTCGCCGCGGAAATAGCCCGCAGCGATCCAGGGCCCCCGCACCATCAGTTCGCCCGCGGCCCGGCCGTCGTGCGGCAGCCGCTCGCCCTGGGCGCCGACGATCTTCATCTCCACGCCGAAAACCGCGCGGCCCTGCCTGGACTGGATGGCCAGGCGCTGTGGCGCGTCGAGTGCCTGATGTTGCGGCTTGAGCCTGCACACCGTGCCCAGGGGGCTGGTTTCCGTCATGCCCCAGGCGTGCACCACCTGTACGCCATGGCGTTCCTGGAAGGACTGCACCATGGCAGGCGGGCAGGCCGAGCCGCCAACAATGGTGCGGCGCATGGTGCTGAACTTCAGCCCGTTGGCTTCCACGTGCGCGAGCAGTCCCTGCCACACGGTAGGCACGCCGGCAGACACAGTGACGCCTTCGGCCTCGAACAGCTCGTGCAGCGACTTGCCATCGAGCCGCGGGCCGGGAAACACCAGCTTGGCCCCCACCATGCAGGCGATGTACGGAATGCCCCAGGCGTTCACGTGGAACATGGGCACCACAGGCAGCACGGTATCGCTGCTGGCGTAGCCCAGCGCATCCGGCAGCGCCGCCGCGTAGGCGTGCAGGAGCGTGGAGCGGTGGCTGTAGAGCACGCCCTTGGGCTTGCCGGTGGTGCCGGACGTGTAGCACAGCGACGAGGCACTGCGCTCGTCGAACTCGGGCCAGTCGAACGCGGGCGAATGGGCCTCGAGCAGATCCTCGTAGCACAGCAGGTTCGGGACCGTCGTGGAGACGGGCATGTGCGCGCGGTCGGTCATCGCGACGAAGGTCCTGATGGTCGCCACGTGCGGCGCGATGGCTTCGACCAGGGGAAGGAAGGTGAGGTCGAAGAACAGGATCCGGTCTTCGGCGTGATCGGCGATCCACGCCACCTGATCGGCATGCAGGCGTGGATTGATCGTATGCAGCACGGCGCCCGTGCCCGATACGGCGTAGTAGAGCTCCATGTGGCGGTGGCCGTTCCAGGCCAGCGTGGCCACACGCTCGCCTTGCGCGATGCCATGCGCCGCCAGCGCGTTGGCCAGCCGGCGAGCGCGCCGGCCGAGATCACGATAGGTCATGCGGTGCAGGTCGCCCTCGACGCGGCGCGACACGATCTCCTGGTCGCCGTGCTGGCTCTCTGCATGCGTGAGCAGGCTGGAGATCAGCAGCGGCCGATCCATCATCAAACCGTTCATGGGAAATGCTCTCAGGTTGTTGGAGGCGAAGCAGGCCCGGCGCGGCCCGGACAAGCAGTCGTCGGTGCCGGCGTCGCTCGGGAGGAAATGCATCCGGATGGCCATCGCCATCCGGCGGTTCAGGGCACCAGGACGGTCGATCCGGTGGTCTTGCGCGACTCCAGCGCGCGATGGGCTTCGGCCGCATCCTCGAGCTGGAACACCTGCTTGGGCTCGCTGACGATGCGCCCGGCGAGCACGTGGTCGAACAGTTCGCGGGCCATGTCCAGCATATGGGCGCGCGGCTGGATGTAGTGCACCATCGCCGGCCGCGTGACCCAGAGCGAACCCTTGGCGGCCAGCATCTGCGAGTCGATCACCACCGGGCCCGACGATGTGCCGTTGCTGACCAACGAGCCCCGGGGCTGCAGGCAGCCCAGCGACGCCTCGAGCGTGTCCTTGCCCACCGAGTCGTAGACGACCGGCACGCCCTTGCCGCCGGTGATCTCCCTGACGCGCTGGACGATGTTTTCGCGCGAGGTCACGATGGTGTGGGCGCAGCCGTTGGCCTTGGCGAGCTCGGCCTTCTCGTCGGTGCTGACCGTGCCGATCATGGTCACGCCCATGGCACGCGCCCATTGGCAGGCGATCAGGCCCACGCCGCCGGCTGCCGCGTGGTAGAGGATGGTCTCGCCGCCCTGGAGCGGGAACACCTGACGGAACAGGTACTGCGCAGTCATGCCCTTCATCATCAAGGTGGCGGCTGTGCGGTCCGATACGCCGTCGGGCAGCGGGATCAGCACCTCGGCCGGCATCACGCGCACCTGCGAGTACGCGCCCTGCGGTCCGATCAGATAGCCCACGCGGTCGCCGACCCGGATGTCCGTCACGCCCGGGCCCACGGCTTCGACCACGCCCACTGCATCGGAGCCCAGCCCGTTGGGCAACGCAAGCGGATAGCGTCCGGTCCGGAAATAGACGTCGATGAAGTTCAGCGCGATGTAGCTGTGGCGCACTCGCGCCTGGCCGGGGCCGGGATCCCCGACCTCGACGTCTTCGAGCTTCAAAACATCGGGCGTGCCGGTCTCGTAAAAGCGGATGGCCTTGACCATTTCGTGTCTCCTGTTCTTCAGTTGGGGAGCCCGGCGTGCAACATCTGCCCGCGGCGGCCTCGGTGCTCAGTTGAGCTTGATGTCGAAGGTCTTGACGATGTCGGCGTTGCGGACGTATTCCTCCCGCAGTTCGCTCTGCGCCTGCGCCAGCGAGCGCTCCGGCATCGGCTCGAAGCCGGCACCGATCAGGCGCTCGCGCACCGCTGCGTTCGCCGCGACCTTCTGCAGCGCCGCATGAATCTTCTCGGCCAACGGTGCCGGCATCTGGGACGAGGCGATCACGCCGGTCCAGTTGCTGAAGTTCAGCTGCGGGTAGCCGAGCTCCGCGAGCGTGGGCACGTTCGGAAACTCCGGCAAGCGGGTCTTGGTCGCGACCGCCAGCAGTCGCACCTTCCCGGCAGCGATCAGGCTCCTGGAGGTGACGGCCCCGTCGAACATCAGCGGAACCTGGCCGCCCATCAACTGCGCCAGCGCGGGCGCCGACCCCGGGTAGGGCACATGCTGCATGTCCAGTCCCGCCGTCTTGTTCAGGATGGCTCCGGCGTACTGGGATGCCGTCCCCGCGCTGTAGGAGGCATAGGACACCTGGCCGGGATGCGCCTTCACGTAGGCAATGGCTTCCTTCGCGTCCCTGGCAGGGAACTGGGGCGAACAAATGAAGAGCATCGAGGAGAGCGCCATCAGCGAGAGGGGCTTGACGTCCTTGAGCGGATCGAAGCCGCCCTTGAGCACGTGCGGCACCTCGGTGAGAACGTTGCTGGCCGTCACCATCAGTGCCTGGCCGTCAGCCGGCTGCGAGAGCAGGTACTTCACTGCGATGGCGCCGCCGGCGCCGGGCTTGTTCTCGACCACCACCGGCTGGCCGATGTCGCGCGAGAGCTGATCGCTCACGATGCGCGCCATCACGTCGATGGTGCCTCCTGGCGGCGCGGGCACGATCATCTTGATCGGCTTGTCGGCAAAAGCGAGCGCCGAAGCCGGCACCACCCCCGCGACGGCGACCGCGGCACACAAGGCGAGGCGCAAGAAGTGCTTCATGGTTTTTTCCCGTGCCGCGCTCAGGCGGCCTTGCGCAGGAAGCCCTGCTGGCCGCCATTGCGATTGGGTGCGAAACCGTTGGCCAGCAGCGTCTCTTCCGCCGTGTCGTAGAACACGCCGATCTTGCAGATCTCGCGCGCCTCCCGCGCGGTCGCGATGGGGCGGCCGAATTCACCGGCAATGCGCACCAGCTGCTCGATCTGCGCCACAGTGCCGATCTTTGCGCTGCGCGACTGGTTCCAGAGGTTGTCTTCGGTGCCGCAGCGCACATGCAGGCCCATGGCGATGCCCATCATGTTGATCGGCAACACGTTGAGCACCGAGCTCTCCACCGTCAACATCGCACCATCGGGCACGGCGCGCACGAAGTTGGCGAGGTTGTAGATGTTCGGCGCGTCCATGCCGCCGCTGATGGCCACCCAGTTCATCACCAGCGGGCCTTTGTAGACGCCGCGGCGCATCAGCCGCTCGACCGACTCGAAGCTGTTGATGTTGTAGCACTGGAATGCACTCTGGATGCCCGCAGCCGACAGGCGACGGATGTGCTCCTCGGCCCAGCCGGGCTGGGCAGGCACGGTCATCTCCTTGTAGGCATTGAAGACGGCCGGATCTTCCATCGAAGTGCCCTGGATGTCCCGGGCGTCGAACTGCTCCAGGATGTTCATCTGCGAGGTGTTGATCGTCACCGTCACCTGGTCGGGCTTGGGGTCCAGCTCCGCCAGCATGTGGCGCGTGTCATCGCTCAGCCACTTGGCGGCGGCGCCATCGGTCTCGGGCGCAAAGCTGATGGAGCCGCCCACTTGAACGATCATCTCCGGCACACGGGCGCGCACGCCGGCGATCAACTCGTTGAACTTGGAAAGTCGCTTGGAACCCTTGCCGTCCAATTCGCGCACATGCAGGTGCAGCACGGTGGCGCCGGCCTCGTAGCAGTCCACCGCCTTCTGGATCTGCTCTTCCATCGTCACGGCGATCTCGCCGGGAAAATCGGAGGGCACCCACGAAGGGGCGTAGGGGGCCGCCGTGATGACCAGCGGCTGCTGGTTCTCGGGGAACAGGTGACCGTCGAGGAAGTTCATTGAATGCTCCGGGGAATGTCGTGGGGATGGGCCGACGAGGCGCGGGTCAGGATGTGGGCGTGCCGATGATTCCGGCGCGTTCCATCTTGCGGTGGCAGGGCGGGTAGTCCATCACCGCGTAGTGCTGCGTGGCCCGGTTGTCCCAGATCGCCACGCTGTCGGGCTGCCAACGCCAGCGCACCTGGTACTCGGGAATGGCGGCCTGGCTCTGCAGGTACTGCAGCAGTGAGGACGAGCCCTGAACGAAGTCCTGTCCATAGCGCACGTTGGCCGGCGTATGGAAGTTGGTGAAGTGCGTGGTGAAACTGTTGACGAACAGCACCTTCTCGCCGGTCTCGGGGTGGGTGCGAACCACGGGATGCTCGGCGTCGGGGTACTGGGCCTTGAGCGCCAGCCGCTTCTCGATCGGCATGGCCGCGCCGAATGTCGCCTCGATGCTGTGGCGCGCCCGCAGCGGGGCGATCAGTGTCTTGATGTGCTCGGGCAGCCTTTCGTAGGCCAGCGCCATGTTCGCCCACATGGTGTCCCCACCGACCGGCGGGCACTCGACACAGCGCAGCACGCAGCCCATCGGGGGCACCTCGCGCCAGGTGGCGTCCGTGTGCCAACTGTTCTCGTAGCGATCGTTGGGTGCATCGGGCGTCTTGTAGATGCGCACCAGCCCGGGGTGCTCGGGATCGCTGCCGGCGACGGGGTGGTCTTCCAGTTCTCCGAAGCGGCGAGCAAAGGCCACGTGGTCCTCGCGACTGAATGTCTGATTGCGCAGGAACAGCACCTTGTGGCGCAACAGCGCAGCCTTGATCTCGGAGAACAGTTCGACGCTGCGAACTGCGTCGGCAAGGCTGACGCCATTGAGCTGTGCGCCGATGGCGCACGTCAGCGGTTCGATCTGCATGCTTGTCTCCTTCTTGGTGACTGAACTGTAGGAGTCGCGCTGTATTGGCGCTTTGCAGTTCATGCCATTCGCTTGACATTTGATGCCAGAATCGGCGCACGACTGGAACGCTTCACGATGGCAGCCTTGGTGCGCGCAGCCGCGCTGACGAACTTCTCCGAAGTTGCACAAGAGCTCGGATTCGATCCGGGCGCGGCACTGCGCAGGGCGGGACTGCGCGCAGAGCTGATTCGCCAGCCGGACCAGCTGATCGAAGCGGATCGGGTTGCACGCCTGTTCGAGGATGCGGCCCGCGAGACCGGTTGCGAGTCCTTCGGTCTGCGCATGGCAGCGCGGCGCCAGCTCTCGAACTTCGGCGTCGTCAGTCTGCTGCTCATGCACCAACCCACGCTGCGGCAGGTACTGCTGACGCTGATCGATCACCTGCACCTGCTCAACGAGAGATTGGCGATCGAGGTCGAGGACGTCGGGAACCTGGTCGTGCTGCGCGAGGAGCTGGTTCTTCCGGTCGCCGCGCGCCAATCCATCGAACTGGCGATCGGCGTTCTCTACCGGCTGGGCGAGGGACTTCTTCAGGAGCGCTGGCGACCGACGAGCGTGAGCTTCACGCACCCACCGCCGGCGAACCCGGCGTTTCATCGTCGCTTCTTCAAGTGCCGCATCGAGTTCAATGGCGCCTTCAATGGGCTGGTGTGCCGGGCGGCCGATCTGGATGTGGCCAATTCGGCGGCCGATCCTGTGCTGGCCGAATATGCCAAGAAGATGATCGCGGCGCTGCCCGATGATCGGCAGCGCTCGATTGACCAGGAGGTTCGCAAGGCGATCTACCTGATGCTGCCAACGGGTCGAGCGACATGCAAATCCGTCGCATCCGGCCTGGGGATCAGCATGCGCACGCTGCAGCGAGAGCTCGACGGATGCGGACTCACCTTCAAGGCCTTGATCAGTGAAGTGAGGCAGGAACTCGCGCGCCGCTATGTCGCCAATACCCACCACAGCCTTGGCGAGGTGGCGGCGATGCTGGGCTACACCACGCACAGCGCATTCACCCGGTGGTTCGGCACCCAGTTCGGCTGTTCGCCGGAAAAGTGGCGCACACGGTCGGCGCCTTCGGCAAGCCGTGCCGTCCGCCAGCGCCGTCCGCACGCGGGGCGAGGCGCGGCATAGCGTCTCTGAACGCCGGCAGCTGCAGGCAGTGTCGTGAAAAGCCAAGTGGGCGACGCCAAGCGTCAAGCGGGCCGTGGCGCGAATCCAGAAGATGCAACCGTCCCGCACAACGCGGGCGTCCATCTTTCCACGGAGACCCACATGCACTTTCTCGACGACTCCCTTCTGCCCGAAAACCAGGAACCGCTTGTCATCCAGGCCGCACCCTACGGACCTCAATGGCTTCCGGGCGACTCCGACTACATTCCCGTCTCGATGGCTGACCAGGTCCAGAAAGCGGTGGATTGCTACAACGCCGGTGCCACCGTGCTGCACGTGCATGTCCGCGAAGCCGACGGCAAGGGATCGAAGCGGCTCTCGATGTTCAACGAAATGCTTGATCGCCTGCGCACCGCCGTTCCGAAGATGGTGTTGCAGGTGGGCGGATCCATTTCCTTTGCGCCGGAGAATGAAGGAGACACCGCGAAGTGGCTCTCCGACGACACGCGCCACGGCCTTGCCGAACTGACGCCCCGGCCCGACCAGGTGACGGTTGCCGTCAACACGAACCAGATGAACACTGCGGAGATGAAGACGCCTTCGGATGTCGAAGGTACTTCGTGGGTAGACCTGAAGAACAGCGCCTACCGGGAGATGGTGATTCCCGCGGGCCCCGCGTTCGTGGAGGAGCACATCAGACCGAATTGAGTCAATGACTCGTCGAGGGTCCGGCGATGTACATCGTCCATATTGAAGGTCGGCCGGTTAAGCCCGACGATCGCGGCCATGGTGCGCCTGCGCCAATCGTTGGCGATGGCATGCCAATCGGCTTGCGAAGCCTGTTGTTGGTGAGCGACCCGACGGAGAGCTTGCACGACACCGCTGTGCCAATCGAGCACAGTTCCACCGGTGTCGAAGGTGATGGCGCGAAGTTTCATATTGCCTCGGTGTCCTTGAAGGTTCGCACGGCCGCCGCGATCTTGCTGGTTGGATCCGTAGGCGGGCGGCGCTGTCGAGTTTCTTACTAATAGACCGAGCCAGGCACCGGCCACGTGGGTCGATTGCATTCAACGGGCGGCGCTGAGCCGCGGATGCGTCTCCTCGCCCAACAGGTGTAGCGCGAGGCCCGACAGCCCCATCGCCACGGCCACGAACCAGAACGCGCTCTCGATGTGGCCACCCAGCGCCGCGGCGCCGCCGAGCGCCAGGGCACCGATGCCGTAGCCGAGGTCCCGCCAGAAACGGTAGATACCGATCGCCGAGGCGCGCCAGTTCGGTTGCGCGATGTCGGCAACTGCGGCACTCAGGTTCGGGTAGAGCATCGCCATACCCAGGCCCGCGACGGCGGCCGAGAGGCTCCACCAAGCCGAGCCCGTACCCATCGGCAGCAAGGCCACGCCCACGCCGCAGATCCACATGCCCCAGGTGTTGAGCCGATGGCGTCCGACGCGGTCCGAGAGGCGGCCGGTGATGAGTTGCGCGCCGCCCCAGGTGAAACCGTAGACGCCGACGATCCAGCCGATGCCGGGCAGGCTCACGCCGTGCTGGTGCAGGTAGACCGGCCAGAACACCCAGACCAGCGCGTCGACGAACTTCTCGACCAGGCCGGCCTGGCAGAGCGCGGCCATGCGGCGGTCGCGCCAGCTCATCAGCGCGAATATCTCGCCGGTGGACGGCTGCGCGCTCAGCGTGATCGGATGGCGCGGGCGCAGGTCCTGCGTGGCTTGTCCTGCGGCGTGGCGCCGGGCCTCGGCATGGGCCCAGGGCAGCGTCTCGGCGACTGCCGCCCACGCCAGCAGCGTCGCAAGCCCGATGACGATGACACCGAACCACAGCAGTCCTGCGCGCGGCCCGGCCAGCGCCGCGGCGTAGCCGGTGATCACCGCGGCGAGTGCGACGCCGACATAGCCGGAGAATTCGTTGAGCCCGATGACCAGACCGCGCTGGTCCGCGCGGGTGATGTCGAGCTTGGCCGTCTGTGTCATCGACCAGGTGAGCCCCTGATTCACGCCCAGCAGCAACGTGGCCAGGACGATCCAGCTCCACGAACTCGCGAAGTAGATCAGCGCCGGGATGGGCAGCGCGACCAGCCAGCCGAGGAGCAGCACCCGGCGGCGGCCGATGCGCTCGGCCAGGCGGCCCGCGACGAAGTTGAGCGCGCCCTTGACGAAGCCGAAGGCCACCACGAAAGCCGCCAGCAGCATGAAGGACCCTCGAGGTACGCCGAATTCGCTTTCGGCCAGCGCCGGCACGACATTGCGCATCATGCCGAGGGTCATGCCCACGAACAGCACCTGCAGCAACTGCTGCAGGACCTGTCCCAAATTGGCGCGAATGCCGTATTCCATGGCGCGCGTGGCTCAAGCGCGAACGAGCTCGGGCAGCGCGCCGCGCAGGTTGGCCTCGATGATGTGCGCCATCTCCTGCGGCTGCGGCGCGATGTCACGCGTCAACGCTGCAACGAACTCCTCGCGCGGCATCGACAGCATGGGATTGCAGCGCTTTTCGAAGCCAAGGGTCGACGCCGGCTTGCCCGACAAGCCCACGCCGCAGGCGCTGCCGGCCTGATGGCCCGGGTAGATCTCGAGGTCGCCAGGCAACGCGAGCAGCTTGCGGTGCAAGGAATCGTGCAGCTGTGCCGCCATCTCTCGCTCCCGGCCCGCCAGATCGGGGCGGCCGACCGCACCGACGAACAGCGTATCGCCGGTGATGACGAACCAGGGCTCGTCGCCCCGGCGCAGGTCACGCACCAGCAGGCAGACGCTATCGGGCGTATGGCCCGGCGTGTGCAGCACGTCGACGAGCACGTTGCCCGCGTCGAGCCGTTGCCCATCGGTCAGCGGCGTGAAGTCGAAGCTCACCCGCCCCAGGTTGCTCTCGTGCAGCCAGTAGGCGGCGCCGGCGCGACGTGCCAGCGCGAAGCCGCCGGAGTAGTGGTCGGCATGAACATGGGTGTCGATGACGTGAGCGATCGCCGCGCCCGCTTTCCCGGCCTCGGCGAGGAACCAGTCCTCATCGCCCGCGACGACGTCCACCGCAATGCCCAGGCCGCGCCCCGAGCAACCGAAGAAGTACGAGAGCGTCGCGCCGTCAGTGGCTCGCTGCTTGAAGAACATCGTTGTCTCCCGGCTCAATTCGTTCGGACGCTAGACCTCGACCGGCAACCCGTGCGCGCGCCACTCCGCGACGCCGTCTCTGAGGCGGAACGCCTTGTAGCCCTTCTTGCGCAGCAGCTCCACTGCGTCTCGCGCCATCAGGCAGAACGGGCCTCGGCAATAGGCAACCACGGGGGTGTCCTTCGGCAGTTCGGCGAGCTTCTTCTTGAGTTCGTTCAACGGCAGCGAACGCGCGTGGGGCAAGTGGCCGCTGGCGAACTCATCCGCCGGCCGGACATCGAGAACCACCACCTCACCGGTCTTGGCCCTCCTCAGGATGTCGCGCCGGTCGACGCCTTCGAGGTCATCGCCATGCTCGACGAGGGCCGCCAATGCGGCTTGCAACTCGACCAGCCGTGCCTCGGCCTCGCCGCGAAGCGCCACCCACAGGTCGGCTACCCCCGGGTCCGCCAGCCGGTACAGCACATACTTTCCATCCTTGCGGGTCTCGACCAACTTCGATTGCCTCAGTTCCTTGAGGTGCGCGCTGGCCAGCTTCACGCTGATCTGCGCCTGTGCCGCAAGCGTCTCGACCGCCTTCTCCCTCTGGCACAGAAGCTCGATGAGTTCCAGGCGCTTGGGACTCGACAGGGCCTTGCCCAGGCGGGCGACCTGCTCGTACAGATGGTCTTTCAACTCTCTCATTGACTATATTCCAACAATCGTTAGATTGATTGTAGATAGAACTCTGCGTCGCATCCAGCGTTGACGCTGGCACGTATATACGGCTGTCTGCCCGGTGCGCGCCTGACGCGTCATCGGCAGCGACTTGTTGTTGTCCATGCTGAAAGGAGGCACATCATGATGATTGCGCGCTGGCATATCGACGCCCGCTTCGGGCACAAGCAGACCGTCATCGACGCCCTGAAAACGTGGTGTGGCGATATCGGGGAACAGGTCGGCTGGAGCGCCGACAAGCTGCGCCTCACGACCGGTTCGATCGGGGCTCTTGAGTCCACCATCGAGCTGGAAGTCAGCGTTCAAGACCTTGCCGAGTTGAACGATTCGTGGACCAAGCTGGGCGCCATTGAAGCCCACAAGCAGTGGAGCAAGGATATGGAGCCCCATGTTGTCTCGGCAACGCCGCGCTGGGAGATCCTGAGGGTGGTGTGACGCTGCCTGTTCAATGCTTGCGCGTGGCCCAGAAATCGAGGCCCGCGGGAGGCCGCAGCCGATCGTTGCCCGCTATGGCTCTTCCTGCAGCGCGGCGATCAATGGGCAAGACACCCTGCCGCGGCTCGCGCAGCAGTCGTCAATCAAGGTGGCCAGGACCGACTCGATGCGATGCAGGTCCGCCAGCTTGGCACGCACATCGGCGAGTTTTTGCTCCGCGAGTTGGCGCGCCTCGTCGCAATGCGCGCCATCGTCCAGGGTGAGCAATCCGGCGATCTCGTCGAGGCTGAAGCCCAGGCGCTGGGCAGACTTGACGAATCGGACCCGCGCCACATCGGCCTTGCCGTAGCGCCGGATGCTGCCGTATGGCTTCTCTGATTCCGGCAGCAGTCCGGAGCTGCTGGCGCGCATCCGTCATATCTGGGAAGCGGCACGCATCCAGGCGGCACGTTCGGTGAACACGGCGCATGTGTGCGCGAACTGGCTGATCGGCCGGCAGATCGTGGAGGCGCGGCGCCAGGCGCGCGGGCTACGGTCAGGCGCTGCTGAAGAGCTTGTCGGCACAACTGAGCAGCGAGTACGGGAGCGGATTTTCGGTCAGCGCGCTGCAGTACATGCGCGGATTTTACCTGGCCTACCCCGATCTACTGGCGAATCGACACGCGCTGCGTGTCGATTTCGACCCGCAGACCATCGACGCCCTTGTGATTCAACACGCGGCGCGTGTTGAATCCGGCGCCCATACCCATACCCATACCCATACCGATGCCGATGCCGATGGCGCGTGGCGGGCCGGCACCTTGCATCCCGGGTTGTCGTGGACGCACTACCGCCTGCTCGTCAAGGTGGCGCGGCCCGAGGTGCGCAATTTCTACGAGATCGAGGCCATCCGCAACGGGTGGTCGGCGCGCCAGCTGGAGCGGCAGATCGCCTCGCTGCTGTTCGAACGCCTGCTCAAGAGCCGCGACAGGCAGGGCGTGCTGACACTGGCTAATGAAGGCCAGTTGCTGGCGCACCCAAAGGATGCGATCAAGGATCCTTACGTACTGGAGTTTCTGGACCTGCCGGCATTGCATCGGCTGGTCGAGTCGCAGGTCGAGGAGGCCTTGCTCAACCAGTTGCAGGCCTTCTTGCTGGAGCTGGGCGGCGGCTTTGCCTTCGTGGGCCGACAGCGACGGCTGACGCTGGACGGCGATCACTTCTACCCCGACCTGGTCTTCTACCACGTCAAGCTCAAGTGCTACGTGGTTATCGATCTCAAGGTGGGCAGCTCACCCACGGGGATCTGGGCCAGATGCTGCTGTATGTGAACTACTACGACCGCGAGGTCGCGTCCAAGGACGACAACCCGACCATCGGCTTGATCCTGTGCAGCGAGAAAAACGACGCCGTCGCGCGCTACGTGCTGGCCGACAAGAACGAACAGGTCTTCGCCAGCCGATACCAGTTTGTGCTGCCGAGTGTCGATCAACTGCGCGCCGAGATGCAGCGCGAACTGGAGCACCTCGGGCAGACCGTTCCCGACGAAGAACTCGCGGCCAAGCCCACAAAGCGGCGGAAAAGCACGGGCAAGATCAAAGGGAGAAAACAATGAACTTGTGTGGGACGCCGAGGTGTTTGCGGTCACACTGATGGATGCAGTTGTGGATGACGATGCGGTTGTCCCGCTTTGCGGCTTGCGCGGCGTCCAGCAAATCGCGCTCGACGCCTCGCGGCTCTCCGTTGCGACCATCGCGGCGTTTGCAGGCATCACGGGGTTGCAGTCGCTTGTGCTCTCGGGACGAGCGTTAACCGAGGGTCAGCGTAGCGAGCTCAGTCGATCTGGCCCGGAGATTCTCGAGGTCGACGAGGCGGCCACAACTATACGTCCAACTCGAAGGCAGAATTTGGCATGCAATCGAAGCAGCTTCTCGCGCAGAACATCGAGTTCGGCAACGCCGGCGATATGGACACCCAAGAGACCGGCTGGTTTATCGGATTCAGCGACTGGACCAAGGGGGCATCAATCCACCTCCGCCACGTGCCTGCCGACGAACCTGCTGCTGGGCTATGCGTCAAGTGGTTCTCTCATCCGGCAGGCAATCCAAACGGCGAATTCAAGCCGCTGAGCGACGGGAGGACGATGTCAGTCTTGGCGAGCCCGACCAGCGAATTCAGGATTGAGTTCTCGGTAGCCGCCGACTTCGCGTCGCAGGATGTTATGGCGCACACCCTGCGCCGCCATGGTGACTTTGTCATTTGGGGCCCAGGCCTCTTCCATCGCGCCTTTGGAGTCCAGCCGGCATGCATACTCACCGTCCGCTGGTCTCCGCAGCGATAGACGGCAGCCGGCCAGAAGCGGACATCAGCCGGAGCCCGCGCAGCTTTAGCGTAGGCGGCGTGTCACCCCAACTTGACGTCAGCCCATAGGGTGCGGAAAAGTCACTCCAGTTGACCTTTCGTTTCACCAACTAGTTCAGTTCGATCTTCGCGTCGCGGATCACCTTGTCCCACACGGCGATTTCCTTGTGCACGGCGGCGGCGAGCTGGGCCGAGTTGGCCAAGGCGATGTCTACGCCCTGTTCATCAAACCGCTTCGCCAAGCCCTTGTCGGTTGAGGCCTTGGCCATGGCGATGTAGAGCTGCTCGATGAGCGGTGCCGGTGTGCCGACGGGCACAAAGATTCCGTTCCAGCTGCTGTACTGGAAACCGGGCACTGTCCTGGCAATCAGTGGCAGATTTTTCAAGGGCGTGGCGCCGCTGGGGGCGGTAATGCCCAAGGCGCGTATAGCGCCTTTCTCGATCATGCCGGTGAACGAAGGCATGGTGCCGAACATCCCTTGCACCTGGCCTGAAACGAGATCAGTCATGGCCTGGGCCGCGCCCTTGTAGGGCACGTGGGTGATGCTGATGCCGGCCGCGCGGGCGAACAGTTCGGTTCCCAGGTGGGCAAGGCCGCCCACGCCCGCCGAGCCGAAGTTCAGAGTGCCAGGGTGCGCCTTTGCATAGGCCACGAGTTCACCCACCGTGTGCACCGGCAGCTTGGCGCTGACCACCAGCACGTGCGGCGCAGTGGCGACCATCCCGACGGGCGTCAATTGGCTGAGGATGTCCACGCGGTTCTTGGCCAATAAAGGCTGCGCGGTGATATTGCCCGACGCACAGAAGAACGTGGTGTACCCATCGGCGGGCGAGCGTGCCACCGTGTTGAGGGCGGGCACGCCAGCGCCTCCGCCCATGTTTTCCACCACGAAGGACTGGCCGAGCGTGGCCGTCATGGCCTGGGCAAGGTCGCGGCCCAGCACGTCGGTGGCGCCACCCGCGGCAAACGGGATGACCATGCGGATCGGCCGGTTCGGGTAGGCCCCCTGTGCCCGCGCACCAAACGCTGCGAGGGCTGCAGCCGAAGTGAGGAAGGTGCGACGTGGCAGGTTGCGAGTCATGGCAAAGGTCCTTGGTGGTTGAAAGGTGCCGCATCATGTAGAGGGGCTCCGCATCCGACAATGCGTTTCGTATGGCGTAACAGATCGGCAAGCTTGCCACCATAGCCCGCAGCGTGGAGATCGATATGCCAAGCAAGAAAACCCAGGAAGTACCTGTGCGCACGGCGGCCCTGCTCAAGCAATTGCTGCTGGACAAACCCGTGTCCGTGCCCGGGCAGGAGACGGTGAAGGCAGTGGTGCGGGCGATGTCCATCCTCACGGCCTTCGATGGGGACGAGGTGTACTTGCCGCTGAACGAGCTGGCGCGCCGCACCGGCATGCACAAGCCTACAACGCTGCGGCTCGCGCGCAGCCTGGCTACCGCACGCTTCCTGGTGTGGCGCGAGGACGGGGCCTGGCGCCTGGGCCCGGCAGCAGGCTGGATAGGTTCGCGCTACCAGGCGCAGTTCGATCTGGATTCGGCGATAGAGCCGATGCTGCGACAGCTGAGTGCGCTCACGGGAGAGACGGCCTCCTTCTTCATTTTCGAGGGCAACCTGCGCAGTTGCCTGATGCGCTGCGAGGGGCCGAAGGGAATACAGCACCACATCCGCACCGGCGAGGTTTTTCCGCTGGACCGAGGCTCAGCGGGCCGGGTGATCCTTGCGGCACTGGGGGAACCGGGGGACCTGTACGAGGGCATACGCCGCCAGGGCTTCCACCTGACGCGGGGGGAGGGACGCTCCAGCATCGCCAGCGTGTCGGTGGCAGTGCGGGGGCGGCACGGGGCAGTGCTGGGCTCTGTCAGCAGCTCGGGCCCAATGGAGCGTATGACGGCGCCACGCCTGCGGCGCTACGCGGCTCCGACCCTTATGGCCGCGCGAATGCTGGGAGAGGCGCTGGGCGCCATGCCGGCGACCGCGCTTCGGGCTTCCTGGCACCCCTGAGCGGAGGCTTCCCACACCCCGGCCTGCGTTTCGCTAGACGTAACGGATTGAGGTGCGGGCGCGGCGGGTTGTCCAATGCGAGCCATGAACTCACCAAGACAGCAGTCTGGGCCCGCCCCCAATGCCCGGCGCCACTTGCCGGCCAGCCTGCGGCCCATCCTCAGCCTGGGCGATCTGGAGCCTGCGGCCCGAAGCCGCCTGCCGCGCCCGGTGTTCGGCTACCTCTCGGGCGGGGTAGAGGACAACGTGAGTCTGGATGCCAACCTGGCCGCCTTCCGCCGCTGGATGTTCCGCACCAACGTGCTGGTGAACGTGTCGGACCGGCAGCAGCGCACCCGGTTGATGGGTATGGAATACCAAGCGCCTTTCGGCATCGCGCCCATGGGGCTGTGCGCGCTGTTTGCCTTCAATGGAGACGTGGTCATGGCGGAGGCTGCGGAGGCTGCCGGCATACCGTATGTGTTGAGCGGCGCGTCGCTGACGCGCATGGAGGAGGTGGCGCAAGCGGCGCCCACATGCGGCTGGTTCCAGGCCTACATACCGGGCGATCCGGCGCATATCGAGGGCCTGCTCGAGCGGGTGAAGGCCGCGGGCTTCAAGACTCTGGTAGTGACAGTGGATACCGCCACGCTGGCCAATCGCGAGAACAATGTGCGCGTGGGTTTCTCCACCCCCCTGCGGCCCAGCGTGCGCCTGGCGTGGGACGGGCTGACGCGCCCACGCTGGCTGTTAGGCACGCTGGCGAAGACACTGCTTCACCGGGGCATGCCGCACTTCGAGAACGCCAGCGCGCAGCGGGGTGTGCCCATCATCTCCAGCGGCGTGGTGCGGCAGTTCGGCCTGCGCGACCACCTCTCGTGGGAGCACCTGGCGCTGATACGCAGGTCTTGGCCCGGCAAGCTGGTGGTGAAGGGCCTGAGCGCGGCCGACGATGTGCGGCGCGCTGAGCAGGCCGGGGCTGATGGGGTGATTCTTTCCAACCACGGCGGCCGCCAGCTGGACGGAACTATGCCGCCCCTGCTGGCCCTGCCCGAGGCGGCCCGCGCCAAAGGCGGCATGGCGCTGATGCTGGACAGCGGTGTGCGCCGCGGCACCGATGTGCTGAAGGCCCTTGCGCTGGGGGCAGATCACGTGTTCGTGGGCCGACCCATGGCCTATGCCGCGGCGCTGGCGGGCCGCGCCGGGGTGGCCCATGCCATCACGCTGCTGCGCGACGAGGTGCACCGTGACATGGCACTGCTGGGCGTGAACCGCCTAAACGACCTGGGGCCCGCACGACTGGTGCAGGTATAGGTTCTTCTTTCCTTTCTCGTCTTCTGCTTTATACAAAAGAACCGACATGACCACGCTCCCCGACATCGTCCGCGAAATCACTCGCGTCGCTCCCGACGTAGTAGCACGGGCCGCGACTTTCCAGGCCGCTATTTTGGCCGACGTAGCGGGCCGCCGCGGGACGCTGCATGGCCGCGTGGCGGCAGTGGACGCTCGCATGTCCTGCGCCGGTCCCGCGGTTACGGTAGAGGTGCGCCCGGGCGACAACCTGGCCATCCATGCCGCCATGGCGCTAGCCCGCCGGGCGATCTCCTGGTGGTGGACGGCAAGGGCGACCAGACAGCCGCGCTCATGGGAATGCTGATGCTGAGCGTCTGCAAGAAGATTGGCCTGACCGGTGTCGTGGTGGACGGCGCCATACGTGACCGGCTGGAATTGCTGGAGCTGGGTATGCCAGTGTGGAGCGTGGGCTTCAATCCCGCCGGCCCCACCAAGCTAGTGCCGGGCCGCATTAACCACCCCATATCGGCTGGCGGCTGCGTGGTGAACCCGGGCGATCTAATAGTGGGCGATGCCGACGGCGTCGTGGTGATCGAGCAGGCCAAGGCGCCGGCCATGATGGACCTGGCTGCCGGGAAGATGGCCGACGAGGCCAAGCGCCTAAAAGACATCCACGCCGGCAACACCGAATCGAAGTGGCTGCGCGCCGCCTTGCGTGCCGCCGGAATGCTGAAGGATTGAGAGTGGACTCGCAAACTCCCAAGGGCGGGTCGCAACCTGCCAGCATGTACAACAACGCCTAGCCAGAGCGCGTACGGGGTCAGTACCAAGGCTAATTCCGGTGACTTTCAGCATCGAGTTGGCCCTGTGCGTCATTAAGCTTGGCCTTGACCAACGTCGCCAGCATTGATTGCCGACCACACACGTCGGCTCGATGCGTCGACCAGTTGGAGCCGCGGAACCTGCGGCCAACGACGGACGCCCACCGCGCGCTGGATTGCGTGCCGCCGTACCGCTAGGATTGGTCGACAGCCGTTATCGGAGAGCATTTATCTGACGCCGTGCCGACGCTGATCGAGCGCGCTGGTGTTGCGGCGGCAGATAAACGTCGATGGACTGAACCGCCGCTCCGGGGTGGCGTGCGGGGCTGTTGGGGAATGTAAGGTTCAGACGCGGTGACGGTAGTAGGTGCGGGGTGTGCAGGCGTGAACGTGGGTGCTCAGGCGGCGATTGGTGACGGCCGTTGGGCGGTCGAGGCGCAAGCGATGGGTCGTTCGCGGCATACCGATGGTTCGGCCACACACGTCGGGACGATCCGCACCGCCGTCGCGATGTCGGTGACGGACAAGTTCTTGGACGGTGATGCGCCGGCCGGGTATCACGGCGGACCCCGGCATGCAACGGCTTGCGGTGCAGCGCAGCCGCGCTGGGGTGGCAACACCTGCACGGTACGCCAGTGCCCCAAGCGGCAGTGCGGGCAGCACGAGACTTCGATGCCCGTGACGCGCTGGAGGAACGTGGCGGCGTCCTCTCGAGCCTGGGCATTGGCCGCCGGCATCGACAGCGCCAAGCGGGCCTGCGCCAGGCGCTCGGCCTTGACGGCCGGGCTCAGCAACCCGTAGTGGCGGATGCGCTTGAACCCCGGCGGCAGCACATGCTGCAGGAAGCGAGCGATGAAGGTCGGTCCGTCGATGAGGACCGTTCGCTTGCCGCCATGATCGTCGGCGCGCACGCGCAGTCGCACCCCGTTGGCATCGATGCCGACGATGCGCTCGTTGGAGACTGCCACGCGGTGCGTGTAGCGCGACAGGTAGTCCAACACCGTCTCGGGGCCAGTGAGCGGCGTCTTGGCATACACCACCCAGTCGTGACGCTTGAGCTCGGCCAGCCGTACCTGGCGCATCGCCGGCGTGTTGGCGGGATCGCGGGGCAACTCGCCGGCCTGACTCGCGCGGCGCAGCGCGTCGACGAACTTGCCTCTGAACACGCGTGACAGCGCATGCACCGGGAACAGGAACGTCGGGCTCCGCTTGGGTGCACACCACAGGCCATCGCCGTCCAACCCACCGCAGGCCATCAGCGCGTGCACATGGATGTGGCGGCGCAGGTCCTGCGTCCAGGTATGCAGCACCAGAGTGAAGGCAGCTGTTGCACCGAGCCAGCGCGGGTTCGCGGCGAACTCGCTGAGCGTGGCCGCCGCGCATTGCATCAGCGTGCCGTACGCCCAGCGCGCGTGGAACTGCGCCAGGGCGTTGAGGGCGTGCGGCAGCGTGAAGACCAGGTGGCAGTACGGTACCGGCAGCAACTCGGCAAGCTGGGCCTGGCGCCAGGCGTCGCGGGCGTCGTTCTGGCACTGCGGACAGTGCCGGTTGCGGCAGGAGTGGAACAGCCGCTGCTCCCGTGCGCACTGGTCACAGCGCTGCAATTGACCACCCAGCGCCGGTGTGCGGCAAGCGACGATGGCTCGCCAGGCACGCGCCTGCGGCGTGCTCAGCGTGTGCTGGCGCAGATAGGCCGGCTCGAAGGTGTGCAGCACCTCGGCCAGGGTGGCACTCATCGCGCAGCGGCTTCAGTGCAGCGGCGGTCGCGGTGGCGTCGGCGGTGACGACGGCGCCTTTGGCTCGACCTTGGGCAGATGGGCCAGCAACGCCAGCGCGCTGTCACCGACGCTGTGGCCGGGGCGAGCCATGCGAAGGTAGCGGCTGGTGGTGCTGAGCTTGGCGTGGCCGAGCAACTGGCTGATGCTGTTGAGGTCCACGCCGGCTTCCAGCAGATGTGTGGCAAAGCAGTGGCGCAGCGTGTGGATGCCGCCGACCTTGGCGATGCCCGCAGCGTTGCGCGCGGCGTAGAAGTAGCGCCCGGCGCTACGGGTGTCCAGGTGCTGGGAGGGGTTCAGCCGCGCAGGGAACAACCAGTCCTCGGCCTGTGCAGTGCGTCTGCATTGCCGCCAGTACAGCCGCAACTGCTCGAGCAACTCCGGGCTGAGCAGGCTGTAGCGGTCGTGCCCTCCCTTGCCCGCGATGACGTGAATGCACATGCGGTCGGGCGAGGAGTCGATGTCGCAGCCGCGCAGTTGACACAGCTCGCTCACGCGCAGCCCGCTGGCGTAGGCCGTCATCAGAAGCGTGCGCGCCTTCATGGACATCGGCGCAGCCAGCACCGCTGCCACTTCGGCGCGAGACAACACGTCGGGCAGCCGCTGCGAGGTGTGCCCCATGGGGATGCGCTGGCGTCGCTCGTTCTGGCCGAGCACCTCGCACACCAGAAACCGCACGGCGCTGGAAGCCTGATTGACACTGCTTCGCGCCAGATGCCGCTCGCGCACCAGGTGCAGCAGATAGGCCTGGACCTCCTGGTCGGTGATCAGCTCCGGGGTTCGGCGGTAGTGACGGGCCATCTGCGCGACAACCCTCAGGTAGGACTCTTGCGTGCGTGGCCTGAAGCCGCGCAGCACCATCGCATCGATCATGCGTTGACGTAGTGGTGTCATCGTCGTCTCCGAGTTCCGGGGAACATTCCCCGCAACCAAGGTACAACTCAACTCCGCGCAACGCGATCTGCCCTCGTCGCACACATCCACCGCGTCAGCGGTTTAGTCCAACGGCCATAAGCGGCCATCCAACCCGGCCCGCCCATCCAACGATTCAGCACGATGAACGACGACGACACCTACGACACCGAGCTTTCGCCCGCTGAGGGTGAGCGGGTTGCAAGGCTGCCTCAAGCCGAACTGGCGCTCATCGACGCGGCACTTCTTTCGCAAGTCTCCAACGATTGGAGGAAGGTCGCGCGCGTGGTTGGGATGGCGATGCTGTCGATGCCAGACCGCCCGAGCGGAGTTCCCGACGTCTTCTTCGCGAAGCGGGTCGCGCTGCTCGTCGAGTCTGGCCAACTTGAGTCGCAAGGCAACCTGCGGCGCATGCGCTTTAGCGAAGTACGGCGCAGGTCTGCCTGACGGCTGGCGGCCATGATCGGACGTGCAGTCTCAAGCATCGGCGAGCTTGCAAACGAGCAGCGACTTGGTCAGTCTAAACTGGTGAATGCTCAGGCGGTCTCAAGGAGCGAGCCATGACAACTGCGACCCTGACCCACCGGCTTGCCCACCGCGACGACATTGACGCGCTAAGGGCCTTGATGGACGCCGCAATATCCGAATTGCAGAAGCCGTTCCTCGACGAAAGCCAGATTGCGTCGAGCCGGGCGATCATGGGGCTGGACACTCAGCTCATCGATGATCGAACTTATTTCGTCGTGGACGCGGACGGCAGGCTTGCAGGTTGCGGTGGATGGAGCCGCCGCGCCACCCTGTACGGCGGAGACCAGTCGCCCGGGCGCAGCGCTGTCCTGCTCGACCCGGCGAAGGATGCGGCGCGGGTCCGCGCCATGTACACCCACCCGCAACACACGCGCAAAGGCGTGGGTCGGCTGATTCTCTCGCTCTGCGAGGGGGCGGCGCGGTCCGAAGGCTTCAAGAAGGTGGAACTGATGGCCACCATGGCGGGCGAGCCGCTCTACCGCGCCTGCGGCTATGAGCCATGCGAACGCCTCACGGACGACCGCGGCGGCGTTGCGGTCCCGATCTTGCGCATGAGCAAGCCGCTATGAAGCAATCCTGTTGCACGCCTGAACGGAGGTGCCAAGTACAAGGTCGTTGGGAACGCTCTGCTTCAGCACGGCGGCTATGTCGGCTCAGGTTCGAAGCGCCGTAAGGCGCAACCGGCTACAGTCGGCCATCAGCTGTCGCTGGCGACCGGCGGCTTCCGGGCATCTCGCCCGAGCATGCTTGCCGCGGCGGTGTTGAGCGCGACGGCGCGTCAAGCCGTAGGCCGCTTCAGCACGGCGGCGCCCTTGGCGGCCTCGAGCACGGCGCCGCTCATACGCTTGTACGTTGCGCGGGCCGACCGGGTGCGGTCCGGGCCGTTGCGTAACGCCGCCGGCAACAGCGACGCACGGCGAAGCTCGGCGTCGAGCTCTGCCCAGACCGCATCACAGGCTTGGCCCCAAGCATGCACAGTGGGCCACCAGCGCCTCAGCGGCATGGGCTTGGCGCCCCCGGCCACATCCATCGTGCGCAGGGCAAAGCCGACATCGTGGGCCACGCTGTCGAAGCGCAGCGCCTCGGCCACGCAGAACACCACCAAACTGCGCAGGCCGAACGCCTCGTCGCCATGCACAGTGCCGGCAGCCAGACTGCGCACCGCGTGCTCGAACTTCGGGGAGCTAACCAGAAGCTCGCTGGTGAGACTGCCGTAACGACCCATGTCGGTGGCCAAACCCACCTGCGTGATGTACAGGTCGCTCGGGCGCAGTTGCAGTGGCAGCGCCATGCTCCTATCGGGCGCGGCCACCCGCAGAGCTACTGGCGCCCCGTTGCGGCAGCAGCGGTAAAAGCTGTTGCCCCAGCGGATGATGTTCGTGTCCTCGGTCAGGCGCTCGCGCAGCTGGCCGATTTGCTGAGCCCAGTCGGGGCGAATGACAAGTTCGTGCAACGTGCGCTCTCGTCGGTGTGGAAACCTTAGTCTGCCAGACCTGCGGCGCAGCCCGCAATTCGTGGCTAGCACCAGCGGCGACTCGCCGAAACTGTCATCGGAGTTGATGTTCCCGGTCAGCTGACGTTCGCCAGTGACGCGCCCGTCCAGAAGCTGACGGTCGAGCATGGCTTCCGAAGCGCGTGCGCACTGACTGGAAGACGGGGAAAATCGAACAGATTCAGACGCTCTTTCGACCTCGCGCCTCCGCTTGGATGATGACTTGACCAGTTCAAAACGCCGCGGCAAGGCGAAAAGGGGCCGGACTTTGCTAACCGCCGTAGTCGCATTCCTTTTTTTCGCAGCGTTCGGCGTCTTAGGATTAACACTAGGCTTTGGCAAAGGCGGCATGACTGCTGGCGGGCTTGGCGGTGAGGTATGCCGAGCTACCTGCGTAGCACGAGGATGGCATGGCGGTACGCTGGTTCGTCCAGAGGATTCCTCGAATGCGAGCGGACCTGGACCGAAGACATGCCAGTGTCGATGAGAGCGTGGTGACTATTGACTCCAGTTTCCGTTCAGCACGTCTTGCGAGCCACAGGCGGACCTCCGCAGCGTCCGTCCAAAACACCGTCCGAGCCCTGAAGCGCGTGCGACCGTATGGGTGGCGGGCAACAATCGGCCAGAAGCCGTCGGTCAACTTGAAGGCAGAATCCGCAGCCATAAGTTGCCAGTATGAAATTCGCTGAACCCCGACGTAGGACAATCTTCGACAGCCTGATTTTCCAGCTACTGATGCATAGCGCTGGGATGGGAACGGGATTCGTGTGTCTGTGGTGGAGCCTTCGCGACGCATCTCCACTCCCTTTTGTGGGCTGGCTCGTGGCGATTTTCCCGCTGGAAGTGGCGTCGGTGTACGTCCGGCTTCGCAGGTAAAGTAAAGCGCGAGTGAGTTTCGGTTCTCCATGTAGCGGGCCGCAACCGGCTACAGTCGGCCAAAAGCAGACCCTCAGGTCAACGCGTCGAAGGCAACGCGCTCCTCGACTTGAGGAACGCGATCTCGGTCCTCAATTCCGCCGGCCGATAGGTCTACCAACACGGCATTCGCACACATGCTCCTTCAATTTACGAGGAATGCTTGTACCGCTGCGACGGTTCGCGCAGGGTCTTCCTCGTGAGGGACATGGCCGAGTCCGTCAAACACCTGCAACCGGCTGCCCGCAATGTCCCTGGCAAACAACTGCGCCTGCGACAACGGAATCAAGCGGTCCTGTGCGCCCCACAGCAGAAGCGTTGGTTGTTTGACCTGCTTGATTTGCGACGAGAAGCGCTCGTTGTTCGCTTGAAAGCGATCGCGCAGCGCCTTGCGGTTGCCTTCACGCAATGTGACCTCGTAGTAGCGGTCGATCAGTTCCGGCGTCACCTTGTTTGGGTTGGCATAGACACAATCACGCGCCGGGGCAGCAAATTGCGCATCAACGGAGAACACATCTCTGGCCAAACGAGAACCGTCGGACTCGATGCGTCCAGCGCGGACAAAAGCAGGCCCGCACGAAGCGAGCCAAAACGGTGTGGTTCACCAACAGCGGCTTTGGGCCCAAAGCTCCACCGCTCACAACCGGCTACAGTCGGCCAGGAGCGGACCGTGCGGCTGGCCGCTCTCGGAAACTGGAGTCCTGGATGATGTGATTTGACGGCTGCCCGCCGCGATGCGCGGCTTGCGTCGGAGAACCGTGATTTCAGAGGAGCACACCATGCAAATACGTGACTGGATACGGGCAGCGGTGGTCGGGCTGTGCATCGGGGGCTGTGCGGGAATGCAGGGGGGAGTGAACCAGGAGACGAGAGCCGCCGTGGCACCAACGGGCACGCTTCGAGTCGCATTTCTCCTGGGGCCGATTTATGCGACCAAGGATTCAGCGACCGGCGAACTCAAAGGCGTCGCAGTCGATCTCGCAAAGGAGCTCGCGCGCCGCGTTGGCGTGCCGTTCCAAGCGGTCTTGTATTCCAACCCTCCCGCGCTGATCGGCGGTGCGAAGTCCGGCGAATGGGACGTCGCACTGGCCGGAATCAATGCCGAGCGGGCGGCGGCGATGGATTTCTCAGCGCCTTACATGGAAGTCGAACAGGGTTACCTCGTCCGCGCCGGTGTCCCTGTCGCCACGGCGGCGGACGTGGACAAGGCGGGGATCCGGATCGGAGTGCTCGAAAAATCCGGCGCAGAGCTCCACCTGTCGAAGACCTTGAAACACGCCGAGCTGGTCCGAGTCAATAGCCCTGCCGAAAACTTCGCCTTGCTGGATACCGGAAAGGTCGAAGTGATTGCCGCCACCAAGACGGCCCTCTTCGCCGGAGCGACGAGCCGGCCAGGCTCGCGAGTTCTCGAGGGCCGGATCGTCGTCGAGCCGATCGGCATGGGCGTGCCCAAGGGGCGCAATGCTGCCGCGGCCATGTACGTCGCCAAATACGTCGAGGAGGCGAAGTCAGCGAACCTGGTGGCGGCCGCGATCAAGGGGGCTGGGCTGCGCGGAGTCGCCGTTGCTCCACCCAGGTAGATGCTCTCTAACGGCGGCTTCCCGGAGGTCGAATGTGAGTCGCAGGAAGTCCGGATCGGCCCCGAAGTGCCAGAGGGGCGCAACCGGCTACAGTCGGCCAGGAGCAGCCATTCGTCGCGGCGCCGCAGTTTCCGCACGTGTTGAGAAGCCATTTCCCCATCGAGCGGATACAGTTGCAAGAGGCTACCTTATCGGTCAAACCCTCGGATACCTATGCGCCCCTTTCTCGCCGTATTGCTCGTCCTTTCCAGTTTGCTCCTGACTGCATGCACTACACAGAGGTCTGCACTGAAGAGCGCTTCGTCGTATCAAGTAGGAGCACCCAAGGAAGATTTTGTGTTCGAGAGAAGCCGTGCGATGGTCGTGCTGCGGGCTGGACAATACGATCCAGCGGGACAGGATGACTCTGGAGTGTGGTACGCCGGAAAACCAGAGAACCTTCTGATCATCTATTTGGACTCGCCGAAGAATCGCATAGATGGAAAGTTGGCAACTGCCGTGTATACCGGCGGCGTATTTGTGCCCCACGACAAAACAAAGTCTGCGTCCGGCGAGCGAGAAGTTCTGGATCACTGACCCGGCGAAGGTAGGGCCTCAGAAGGTGGTAAGCAACGCTTCAGCCGACTTTGTTGATCAGCTTATCGTTCAGAACACGGTCAACGGGCCATCGCCTGCCCAAGGTGCAGTAGGAGGCGCCATCGCCGGGGCGATCATTGCCTTTGACGCGCAGGGCTTCAAGTTCCACCCGATCTTGCCGGCTGAGAATGCTCTCTCTCTGGGCGCATGGTTGCGTTCTTCGGAATAGGGATCATCTTGCGATCGCTGTTGGCGCCCTGACACACTCGGCTGGACACGGCCAGAACCCGACGTTCGTTCTCGACCTCTGGTTCATCTCTTCGGGATTCGTCCGCTGTGCGAACATCAGCTCGGACCGCCGCCGTGAGCGGACCTTCACACCCACATGACAAATCAAATCGTTCTCGACGGCGTCGCTAGGCCAACACGGTCCGCACGACTCGGCATCCACGTCAGGGAGCAGCCGTGGGCGACCGAGGAACAAAGAAGGATGCATGGGGCAGAGGCCTGGGCCGTGTCGTACAGCCTGATGGTGGTGATTGACGATGAATCCGGCGAGGATGGAGCACCTTGTCCATTCTGCGAACGCGTTCCCGTTTGGCTTGCGGCCGGCGGCCGCCATCCAACGCTCTCGGAATTGGCTGACCTGTCAATCATCGGAGTCGAAGGGTGGGATGCCTGGCTTGGCAATGACGCGCCGCCCCTTGTGAACAATCGACTGCGGCTACAAGGCTGGCAGGCTCCGGGTCTACTGCGCATGACCTGGAATGCCGAGTACGAGCATAGAGAAATACACGGCGTGCCTCGGGTGGGATGCATGGAGTACAGCGGCACTGTGGAGTTCGAGGGGATTCGGCTGAATGTCGACAGTCCTTCCGATGCGGACCACGTGATAGCGTCTATTTGGGGGGAGCAGCAGCTTCAGCAACTGGAGCGCGAGGACGGCGATTGGCTTGTTCTGCGGGAGCTTCATCCAGCCCTTCAAAGCAAAATGCCGGATGCCCTTGGAAGATGGCTTGCAGGTTTCCCGCCGTTGGCCACGCTACGCCGAAAGCTCTTACCTGTGTCCTACCGACCAAAGGCGCTGTCTTGAGGGCGACGGGCTGCCTTTGGTCGTCAGCCGTCGGCCACAAGCAGTCGGTCACCTTCTGCTGCTCAAGGTCCTTCCAAGATCTGACTTTGTGGGCATTGAAGCCTTCGGATCAAGGTGATCGCACAGCCAGCATCGCCTTCACCTGCTCGGCCGGCCGTTGCCCGCTCGTTCCAGGCGGGAAGTAGCCTACGTAGCGTCCTTCGAGATCCAGCACGTGGGTGAACGAGGTATGGTCGATCATGTATTGATCGCTGGCCGGCATCAGCACTTTCTCGTAAGAGACCTTATACGAGAGGGCGACCTTGCGGATCTCGTCCTCCGTCCCGCTGAGTGCCATAAGACGTGGACTGCGCTCTCTGCATAGCGACCGGTAGGGGCCGGCTTGTCCCGTCGCGGATCGAAGGTGATGAACACCGGCAGGACTCGTGAACCTTCTGAGCCCAGGAACTCAATTGCGTCGGCGAAATTTTTGGGCGGCGTCCCAATAGCCTTGCTGATGCAACTGCATCGCCATCAGCAGGGCTTCTCTGGCGGGCACGAGCGGGGGCCGAATTACTCAACGGACCTCGACGTACCCAGCCATTGGCCAATATGCGTGAGGACGGCATGCTTGACCTCGCTCTCGGCGTCTGTGGTTGCGCGGGTCCTGAGCATCTTGTGGATGAGGGCTTCGCTCCCGGAACGCAGGACTTCTTTCGCATGCTTCGCTTTGCCAATCTGGGTCGCGATCGACCCGGTGCCCATGCAGCTGGTCAGGCCCTTGTCCACTTGAACTTTGTGGATTTCGCTCGCGGTGCCTATCGCAACGACGCCTGTGCCCTCGGTGTCCTCGGTATCGTCGGTATCGATCTCGCCGGGGAGCTTTTCCTTGCTCCGCCCGACAGGGGCCTTGGTTTTCTCACTCAATTGAGTCGAGATCTTCTTGCCGACCTTGCCGTCTTTGCCGGTGTCTTCCTGGCCGAAATAAATCACGCAGTTGCTGGATTTCGTCACCGAGAGAAAACCGGTGCACCCCTTGCACGGTGTGAGCGTCGAGAAGATGACGCTGTTTTCGGGCACCTTGGTCGCCGTGGGATTGTTGCGGAAGTAGGACAGCAGCATGCTGACCTCGGCGTGGCGGAACGACCCGGTGTTGATGCCCGCGGCGAGGATCTGCCCCCGGTCGCTGACGAGCAAGGCGCCCACGTAGTTCTTCAACCCTTCGTAGCCCTCGGCCGAGCTGATGTCCACCAGCGAGTAGGTGGCCAGCATGTAGTACCGAAGCGCGCGGGCCAGGCCCTTCTTGCGGCTGCCGGGCGGGAGGTCGAGGTCTTTGCTAAGGCCTGCCGCCGCTGCGTAGAGGCCGCCGTCCGGGAGGGGGGCTTTCAGCGCGAGTGCAGCAATCTGGCTGGGCCACTTCTTGACGGTTTGCAAGGCCAGTGTCACGCCGACCGCTCCGTCACCCTCGTTGGGCTTCAGTTGGTCCATCAACTTCACCTTCATCTTTGGATAGTGCTTGATCCAAAGCGCATCCGCGCGGTTGGTGTAGACCGTTGCGTAGTTGGACTTCGCCTTGCCCAATATTGCGTTGACCACTGCGGGCCGCGCCAGGTTGTCCGACTTATAGAACTTGAACTCGGTGCCATCAATGTAGCCCGCCACATTTTCGCCGCCCGTCGGGCTCGTGATGGTGGGGCTTTGGCACAACTCGTAGAGCGTCTCCCGCAGGTCTTCTTTTCCGGTGTAGGTGACCCCCGTGTGCCTCAGGTTGCTGCATGCCACGCCTGGTGGCCGGTTGGTTCCGACGAAAAGGGAGCCAGTCTTGGAAGTGTTCGGTTTGTCGAGTTGAACCTTCGGGCCCTTGATCCGCGTGTTGCAAGTGCTGCACTTGAACATATAAAACTGTGGCATGGAGAACCCTCCTGTGAGTCTTGATGCCTGCTTGCAAGAAGTCAGCGTCAGCCAACGAGCGACAAAGCACGCAGCGCCACTGCGTGCACCGAGGTGGACAACAGATCGAGGCACCAGCGCAAGAACGCTGCGGTGATCGACACGCCCGCCTGCGCCGTGCGCCCAAGAGAGCGAAAGATAGCGCCGATCAGCGTCGTCACGTGGGTGGCGATGGTCTCACATGCGGCGGCAGCGCGGCTGAGCAGACAGGCAATCTGGTCGATGACGGTCGCACCCACGGCCAGAGCGGTGCCGATGGCGCCCACCAGCACATCCTTGGCCGGGCATAGCCAGGCGATCGACAATAGCATCCGCCACATGCCTAGTCGCTGGTCGCCGACCATCGTCGGCGCGCCTCGACTCGGGCGCTACCAGCTGTTCGGCAACCTCTTCCCGCGCATCGTCATGACGTCGATCACGCCGTTCGGCCAAGACGGACCCTACGCCGCCATGGCGGGAAGCGAGCTGATCGTCTCGGCGCTCGGCGGCGTGCTTACGCTGTGCGGCGATCCGGATCGGCGCCGGTGAAGGAAGCGCTGCACGCAAACACCTCCCCGCACTTGGTGCCGCGGCGGGTGCGCAGGTAGTGGGTCACCGGCCCCGGCGGCGTGGGCCGCGCCACCGAATGGCGGCTATCTGGCACCGAATCACACGAACTCAAGGACCGCATTGGGCCCCAAGCGGACTTTTTGGTTGGGCTAAAGCTGCCTTTCGCCCCTAGCCTGGATTTCCACGCACCACTATTTGGGTAACGCTGCTCGATAGGAGCAGACCGCTTCTGCTGGTGTTGGTGGAGGGGCCTGGCCCTCCAGCGTTAGCAGTTGGTGCGCCTACCCCATCATCTCGACGGCCCCACGCGGGGCCGTTGGCATTTCTGCATTGCTTGTGCCAGTCCACGCCAATCTCTCGCCAAGCCGCATGCAGCTTGAGGTTCCCGATCTTTGATGGGTACCGATGGGATTGTCGTTGACACCGCCATTCTCCATATAGCACAATGCACGTATGGGTATAGGCGTACCTAAAGATCTAACAGATATCCGACGATTCTTCGCCGAGCCCTCCCATCCCCGCCAGCGCCAGTACGAAGCGCTGCGCGCCTTCTTCGTCGAAGACCGCCCCTCCCACGAGGTCGCCCGCGCCTTCGGCTACACCCCCGGATCCTTCCGCGTGCTGTGCCATCAGTTCCGCCGCGATCCCGATCCGCAGTTCTTCCACTCTCCCAGTCCCGGTCCACGCACCCAGCCGCTCAAGTCCAAGGCCCACGACCTGGCCGTGGCCCTGCGCAAGCAGAACCATTCGGTCTACGAGATCAGTCAGGCACTCAAGGAGCACGGCACGCCCTTGAGTCCCACCGCCGTGCGCGAAGTGCTGCGCGAGGAGGGCTTCGCGCCGCTGCCGCGGCGCGGCGACGACGAGCGACTTGAGCATCTGGGCCCCACCGCTGAGGCGGTGGCCGACGTGCGCGAGTTCGCGCTACAGCCCGGCACGCAGTTCACCACACGCTGCGGTGGCTTGTTCCTGTTCTTGCCCGATCTGGTGCGCCTGCAGCTCGAGGAGATCGCCGCGCGCGCCAAGCTGCCGGGCTCCAGGATGATCCCCTCGTCTCACGCCCTGCGTTGCGCGCTCGCGCTCAAGCTGTGGTCCATCGAGCGCAAGAGCCATGTCATGGCCTTGGTCACCGATCCGGGCCTGGCGTTGTTTTGCGGCTTGAACGTCATCCCCAAGAAGAGCTACCTGTGCGAGTACTCCTCGCGGGTCGAGCGTGAGCGCACCGTCGCGCTGCTGGCGGCCTGGCACCGCGCCGTCACCGACGAGCAACTGTTCGACGCCCACTCTTTCAACCTGGACTTCCACTCGGTGCCGTACTACGGCGACGATCCCCAGGTCCAGCGCCACTTCGTGTCCGCGCGCAGCCGCGCCCAGCCCAGTGTGCTGGCCTTCCTCGCGCAGGACGCGAGCGGTCGCGCCTTTTGCTACTCCAACGCCGATCTGCGCAAGGGTGAGGAGGCCGAAGAGATCTTCCGCTTCATCGAGTTCTGGAAGCGCCAGCACGGCGCGCTCCCGCGGCACCTGGTGTTCGATTCGCGCCTGACCACCTATGCCCACCTGGCGCGTCTGGATCAGTTGGGCATCACCTTCATCACGCTGCGTCGCCGCTCGGCGGCGCTGCTGCAGGAGGTGGCCGATCTTCCCGCCTCGGCCTGGCGCCGTGTCACGCTGGATGTGCCCGCGCGCAAGTACAAGACCCCGCGCGTGTTCGAGCAATCGATCCGCCTGGCCGGGGCCACCTTGCGTCAGCTCTTCGTGATCGACCTCGGCCATGAGCAGCCCACCATCCTGCTGACCAACGACCCTCACAGCTCTCACGCCAAGCTGCTCACCCGCTATGCCCAGCGCATGTTGATCGAGAACGCCTTGTCCGACGCCGTGCGCTTCTTCCACATGGACGCACTGTCATCGGCGGTGGGCATGAAGGTGGACTTCGACATGGCGCTGCTGGTCGTCGCCAGCGGCCTGTACCGGTTGCTCGCGCGTCGCATGCGCGGCTATGCCGATGCCCAGGCTCGCCACATCTTCCGTGACCTCATCGACACTCCCGCCGACGTCTCGGTCACCGACTCCGAGGTCCACGTCCACTTTCACCGCCGCGCCCACTTGCCCATCGTCCTCGCCTCCGGACTGCTCAATACTGCGATCCCCATCCCCTGGTGGAAGGGCTACTCTCTGCGCATGTCGGCGTAACCCTCAGCACCTGACGAACAGGCCACCGCGTTAGGTCAACTACCCTGCGTGAAAATTCAGGCTAGCTAAGCTATGCCTCGCTAGGTTGCCCAAGCGCAGAGGAAAAACCTGTTTCGCCGGGGATCAGCTTATGTGCGCCGGGCTCAGGAAATGAGCCGGGCCGCCGATGAGACTTAGTGCCTGCGCGTGTATCACGTGTATCGCTAGCAGGCAGCAATTACCACGCCCCAGGGGCAGGGCACAGTTTCAAAAAGGCAGTGGAAAACGTGGTAGGTGGCCGGCTGCCTAGCTTCCAACCCCCAGCCAAAATATGCATACGCACATGAAATAGCGTTGCATAACAAAATATGCAACCCTACATATCTCTATGCCAAGATGGCGCAAATGTCGACTGACTTCCCGCTCGTCCCTAACAATGTGAAGACGCCGGTCGAGTTGTCAACCGTAAATACCACCCGGCCCACATAAAGCGTGGTCGTGGGGCCGGGCGGCACGTCCGTTGGAAAGAGAATGAGCACGTTATGCCCTGTGATGACCCAGGTAGAAGTACCGTCGGCGTTGGGCGTTACCTTACTTACTGACCCGTTCGACTTCAAGTTGAGACTGACCGAGGTAGCCAGATTGGTGAACGTCAATTGTGCGCCTCGGCCGGCATTTATCGACTTCACCAAATTGCCGTCTTTGTCGTGAAAGTCCTTGGCCGTACCTTCACCTATGCTCTGAATCCTCAGGTTAAAGCTAGGGCATGCGGTTCCTTTCGGAATATCGACAGTGAAGTCGGCATAAGCGGAGCCTACTAGGCTAAATACGAAAGCGAAGGCAAAAGCAGTCGCCCGCACGGGCCGTCCCGAAGATAAGACTCTCATGGAAATTCTCCTTCGGTGTTGGTGCTGGTGGACGGCAGTGTGATCGCCGAATTTCAAAATGTGAAGCTTATTCTGGTACCGCGCTGGGAACATTCGAGCGCTTTTTGTAAGGATGGTGAAATTTGAAGTCCTGGGAGCAGAGTTGCCCGAAGCTGGACCAAGCCTGAACCGACGAATCTCCATGAAGTCCATGAGGCGACGACTTGACCGCAAGTCTTTCACATCTGAACTGCGAAGCCAAGGTCCGCAGCCGGTGACGGCTGTTGGGCGAATTCTGCTTTCAGCATTCTTCTATCGAGAGCAACGGCCACCGCTCGCCGAACCGCTTTGATTGAACTCGCTGCCGGTACGTAGCGGCGCTCGCTCTGAGCGGGTTGTGCCGAACGAGCAGTTCGAACAGGTCGTCGAGCCCGTGCGGAGCCACGACCCCAATCGATTCCTCATCATTCAGGTTGACGCCCACACATGTGGCGAACTCCGGCCAGGTGCCCACGCCTTCTTCGAGGGACCGAACCGGGGGTACCACCTGCCCGAAATTGGCGAACCAGTCGTGGACCGTGGCTTGGTTCGTGACCTCCCAACGCAACGCCGGCATCGCCTCGCGGAGGCGACGTTCAAGGTCCGCGTCCTGCCCGGGACCGTCTGCCGCGTCGTCGAAGTAGACGACGTCGACGTCTTCAATCGCTGAAGGCCGTTCATAGCCATGGAGCGCGTCCCACACGAGCGAACGCACGGCGCCGGCACCGATGCACCAAGAGTTCAAACCAAGTGAGCGCACCACCCTCAATGCCGCCATCAAGCTGCTCGACGAGCGCACCATGGCGACAAGCCGTGCCCCGAGTTCAGGCTGAGAGTGGAGGTTCATGGTTTGTGGCGAAGGCAGAAGCTGTCCGCGACCGTCGGCTTTTGGCCGAGTCAAGTCTCCTAACGACCCGCTCCTTCGGCGTCAGCGGGCTTCTTTGCGCTACTTGGAAGCATGCATCTAGTAACTTCCGTCGCTTCGCCTGCTTCGTGCTCTCCTCCTCGCTTGACGCAGTCGGCTCGCGTTGTCTTTACTACGTATCGGGATGATATGAACCTCGTAACCCTACCGCTGGACCCTGCCGGCATCATTTCAGAGACTTGCGGTATGGAGCAGGTGGCCCTAACACAGATTTGTTCACCTTTGCATTGCATGTCGCTCATGCATGCTGCGCTTTCAGCAGCGGCATCTTGCGCGAGCGCAATCAGGAGGGCGGCGACGTAGTGCTCGTAGCTGGACATTTTGGCTCCTCCGAATTTGGGCCGGCATTTGCCAAAGCATTGGCGGATCGGAAGCGGGATATCGACAATGAGCTGCTGCCGATGCATAGCGTCACGCACATGAAGGTGGCGCTGATTAAGGTGCGGCGCCATCCTTCTATAGGGTAGGAAGCGAAGGCACAGGCCATGGCGAGAATCCCTAGGGCGAGAGATCCGCCAGCCAGTATTTCTCCTTCTTGGCGCAGGTGAAGAAAGCGCCCAATTAAGAATTCGCCTTTTTCGCGTATTTGGAGGAGTTCGTCGATTAAAGTGTTCCGCTGGAGCCAGCCCAAGCGTACAAAGATGGCTTCGGCGGCCGCGTTGGTTAGTAGCCCTACGACATAAGCCAGTGATGCGATAGGTAACGCCACAACGATCGCCCAAGCCGTGGATTTAGAAACGAACTCTATTGCAAGAAAGAGATTGGTTGCGAAGACGCCCGCAAGCAACAGAAGACTAGTGAGGGCGAGGCTACCCACTGCAACCGCGCCGGAAAAGCCTTGGATGCCCTGCCAGGGTATTTGCATTTGTAGGACTACCTTACTGAGCTGCCACTTGGATGCCCTCCCCATGCTGGATCGAACCGGAGCTCTCCGCTACATAGGGGCCATCAGAGATGTAACCGGGCATTTCGGAGAGCCACATGATTGCCAAGAGGGCCAACACCCATGTTTGCATCAAGCGGCTTGGCGTTGCTCCAACCGTCCGGTTAAGGGCGGTTTTTCTCCCGATTCCCAATGGCGGCTCCTGGCCGTCTGCCGCCCCGAAGGTCGGCGTTGACATCGGCCGAAAGCGGACCCTCAACCCGGAATATTCGGCTCGACCAACTGGGCCAGCGCGAGAAGCGACTCCTGCCAGCCCAGGTAGCACATTTCGGTAGGAATCACATCGGGGATGCCTTCCTGCACGACGGACATTTCGGTGCCGCAGGACACGGGGGTCAGCGTCACGGTGGTCTTCATGGTGCCTGGCAGGTTGGGGTCGTCGAACGTCGCATCGTATGCAATGCGCTGGCCGGGGACAAGTTCCAGGTACTTCCCGCCGAACGAGTGGCTGTGGCCGGTACCAAAGTTGGTGAAGGACATGCGCCAAGCGCCCCCGACCACGGGCTCCATGCTATGGACTTTGCCGGTGAATCCGAATGGTGGCAGCCAGCGCTCGAAAGCGCTGGGTTCGACGAAGGAACGGTAGAGCCGGTCCGGTGAGGTGCGCAGCACGCGATGCAGACGGACGGTGTTGGTAGCCATGGTTGTGTTCTCCTGAAGTGCAGAGGATGACGCTCAACTGACACGACGAATGAGCTTGCAGAAAATCGACACCGAGCGACCCCTGCTCCTGAGACCTGACGCTAAACCGCGCTACCTCTGCTCGCTTTCTGGCGTTCCGAGGCTTGACGCATGCTCCTGATTCTGAGGCCCCAGGGAAAGACCGGTATTGGCTCATGGCCGGCTGCGGACTCTTAGGCGCAATACTGTTCAGATAGAAATCGGAGAGCATTTATCTGACGCCGTGCCGACGCTGATCGAGCGCGCTGGTGTTGCGGCGGCAGATAAACGTCGATGGACTGAACCGCCGCTCCGGGGTGGCGTGCGGGGCTGTTGGGGAATGTAAGGTTCAGACGCGGTGACGGTAGTAGGTGCGGGGTGTGCAGGCGTGAACGTGGGTGCTCAGGCGGCGATTGGTGACGGCCGTTGGGCGGTCGAGGCGCAAGCGATGGGTCGTTCGCGGCATACCGATGGTTCGGCCACACACGTCGGGACGATCCGCACCGCCGTCGCGATGTCGGTGACGGACAAGTTCTTGGACGGTGATGCGCCGGCCGGGTATCACGGCGGACCCCGGCATGCAACGGCTTGCGGTGCAGCGCAGCCGCGCTGGGGTGGCAACACCTGCACGGTACGCCAGTGCCCCAAGCGGCAGTGCGGGCAGCACGAGACTTCGATGCCCGTGACGCGCTGGAGGAACGTGGCGGCGTCCTCTCGAGCCTGGGCATTGGCCGCCGGCATCGACAGCGCCAAGCGGGCCTGCGCCAGGCGCTCGGCCTTGACGGCCGGGCTCAGCAACCCGTAGTGGCGGATGCGCTTGAACCCCGGCGGCAGCACATGCTGCAGGAAGCGAGCGATGAAGGTCGGTCCGTCGATGAGGACCGTTCGCTTGCCGCCATGATCGTCGGCGCGCACGCGCAGTCGCACCCCGTTGGCATCGATGCCGACGATGCGCTCGTTGGAGACTGCCACGCGGTGCGTGTAGCGCGACAGGTAGTCCAACACCGTCTCGGGGCCAGTGAGCGGCGTCTTGGCATACACCACCCAGTCGTGACGCTTGAGCTCGGCCAGCCGTACCTGGCGCATCGCCGGCGTGTTGGCGGGATCGCGGGGCAACTCGCCGGCCTGACTCGCGCGGCGCAGCGCGTCGACGAACTTGCCTCTGAACACGCGTGACAGCGCATGCACCGGGAACAGGAACGTCGGGCTCCGCTTGGGTGCACACCACAGGCCATCGCCGTCCAACCCACCGCAGGCCATCAGCGCGTGCACATGGATGTGGCGGCGCAGGTCCTGCGTCCAGGTATGCAGCACCAGAGTGAAGGCAGCTGTTGCACCGAGCCAGCGCGGGTTCGCGGCGAACTCGCTGAGCGTGGCCGCCGCGCATTGCATCAGCGTGCCGTACGCCCAGCGCGCGTGGAACTGCGCCAGGGCGTTGAGGGCGTGCGGCAGCGTGAAGACCAGGTGGCAGTACGGTACCGGCAGCAACTCGGCAAGCTGGGCCTGGCGCCAGGCGTCGCGGGCGTCGTTCTGGCACTGCGGACAGTGCCGGTTGCGGCAGGAGTGGAACAGCCGCTGCTCCCGTGCGCACTGGTCACAGCGCTGCAACTGACCACCCAGCGCCGGTGTGCGGCAAGCGACGATGGCTCGCCAGGCACGCGCCTGCGGCGTGCTCAGCGTGTGCTGGCGCAGATAGGCCGGCTCGAAGGTGTGCAGCACCTCGGCCAGGGTGGCACTCATCGCGCAGCGGCTTCAGTGCAGCGGCGGTCGCGGTGGCGTCGGCGGTGACGACGGCGCCTTTGGCTCGACCTTGGGCAGATGGGCCAGCAACGCCAGCGCGCTGTCACCGACGCTGTGGCCGGGGCGAGCCATGCGAAGGTAGCGGCTGGTGGTGCTGAGCTTGGCGTGGCCGAGCAACTGGCTGATGCTGTTGAGGTCCACGCCGGCTTCCAGCAGATGTGTGGCAAAGCAGTGGCGCAGCGTGTGGATGCCGCCGACCTTGGCGATGCCCGCAGCGTTGCGCGCGGCGTAGAAGTAGCGCCCGGCGCTACGGGTGTCCAGGTGCTGGGAGGGGTTCAGCCGCGCAGGGAACAACCAGTCCTCGGCCTGTGCAGTGCGTCTGCATTGCCGCCAGTACAGCCGCAACTGCTCGAGCAACTCCGGGCTGAGCAGGCTGTAGCGGTCGTGCCCTCCCTTGCCCGCGATGACGTGAATGCACATGCGGTCGGGCGAGGAGTCGATGTCGCAGCCGCGCAGTTGACACAGCTCGCTCACGCGCAGCCCGCTGGCGTAGGCCGTCATCAGAAGCGTGCGCGCCTTCATGGACATCGGCGCAGCCAGCACCGCTGCCACTTCGGCGCGAGACAACACGTCGGGCAGCCGCTGCGAGGTGTGCCCCATGGGGATGCGCTGGCGTCGCTCGTTCTGGCCGAGCACCTCGCACACCAGAAACCGCACGGCGCTGGAAGCCTGATTGACACTGCTTCGCGCCAGATGCCGCTCGCGCACCAGGTGCAGCAGATAGGCCTGGACCTCCTGGTCGGTGATCAGCTCCGGGGTTCGGCGGTAGTGACGGGCCATCTGCGCGACAACCCTCAGGTAGGACTCTTGCGTGCGTGGCCTGAAGCCGCGCAGCACCATCGCATCGATCATGCGTTGACGTAGTGGTGTCATCGTCGTCTCCGAGTTCCGGGGAACATTCCCCGCAACCAAGGTACAACTCAACTCCGCGCAACGCGATCTGCCCTCGTCGCACACATCCACCGCGTCAGCGGTTTAGTCCAACGTTCATAATCCGACTCCATTGAGGCTTCGATGGACGGAAACGATGGCGAGAACACGCAAGGCGCTGCCGGCGAAGGTTGAGCCGGGGCCAATAACGCTCTCGAGAGACCCGAACTTCGATGCGGCCTGCGGCAGGTGGTGAGCTGCATCCATCGCGTCAAAGCTGATGGCCGCCTCCGGCTCACCAAGTTCCATGTCCCACTCCCTTTGAATGGCCGCGACGAGCTTGCCGGCAGCGGCTTCGAGGGGCGTTCGTGAGCGTGTCATAGGGCGCAAATCTACCTGCATTGCGAGAGTCCGGTCTGGCCGCATTCTGCCTTCCAGGCAGCCAGCCAATCTACTGCACGGCCCGCGCCAACCAGCCATTTCCAAGGATCAAGGGTGAATCACCCTCCGGGCTTCCAGCCTTGATTTCTTCAACCTGACGCCACTGCAGCTTTCCCTTCGACAGCTTGGCCGTGCCCAGTGCAATCGCGCCGTTCCGGCCGCTTGTGACCACAAGTACGGCCGTCTTCCCAACCGCAACACCTCTCACAGGGCCTCCTTCGTTAAGTCGCCCGCAGCCTGCAACGGCCATCGAGTGGGTGCCACTGATGGCGTCTCCAGTCTGCGTCAGAACGAACTCTGCCGTCCCGCATTCCACACTGCGTTGGCGCTCGGCGGGCGTTCGAAGGTCGATGGTCCAGGTCCCGGTGAACGGCTCCGCGGCGACGGAGAAACCAACATGGCCGAGCAGGCCAAGTGCAAGGGTGGCAACCGGCGAGATGAGGCGATTCATACGTCCATTCTGAAGGTCCGGTGATGGCCGCATTTTGCCTTTGACTTCAGGGATGAACCCCAGCCAGCCAGGCGATTCCAGCAGCGGCGTTGGCAACGATTGCCGCTGCCGCGAGTGCAAGGAGATACCAGGCAAAGGCTCGGTCGGCGGCCCGAGTGCCCCGGCCTTGAAGCACGCGCCGAATAGCTACGCGGTCTTCGATGACCAGGCTCAGTAGCGCTAGACATGACACGACGCCGACGACGTGCCAACCCCACAGCGTGGAGAGGGCCGCAACGAAGCAGAGGCCAAGACCCGCAATCCAGAGGACGGTCGCGACGTTCTGCCAGAAGGAGGAGAGGGTTTCGCCAACGCGCATGTTGAGGAAGGATGAAAGTCCGGTCGGGGCCGACTGTAGCCAGCGCGGAAGCGCCTTCAAGGCACCGCTGGAGGAAAACTGGAGGGCCGTGAAGAACTCCCGGTTTTGGCTGCGAATGCTGTCACAGCTCTGTGCCCAGAGCCGAAGAATCGGTCCTGCAGTATGCGGACGGTGACAGCCGTTGGCTCGAGATTTCAAAGCGCTGTCCACAACGGCGCGATATGTACCTGAAGCGTTGTTTTATTGGTGCGACAGCTTTCAGGGTACCGATGAACTGAACCGCTCAATGTCACTTATTTGGCACGCGTTCAATGGACTGATGGCATAGAGTTCGGGGGCCACTTTTGAAATGAGAGCGAGAAACAGGTGCCAATGAAACTCCTCGCGCGGCTCTGCGCCGCTGAGGTTCCAATCCAAGTTTTCGACCAGGACGAGATCGAGAAGCTGGCAGTGCTAAGGTCTGCGGCGCTGGTAGAGGCAGACATTCCTCCGGTGCTTGTGGAAGATGGATGTTGCCGGTACATGGGACCTGCGATCCTCCGGAAGGTGACCAACGAAGGTCACGCTGCAGCCGGAACGCACCAGTGAAGAGAGTCCGCGAACTAAAGACCGGAACCAGCATCGAGCGGCACAGTCGCGAAGAACGGCCTACGGTGGCGCGAGCTGGTGCCAGCAGGTCGCGCCCAGGGACACGTTCGATTAACCCGTCCCATCGGGGAAATTCCTTCTCCACCAGCATTTCGCATTGGGCGTCCTCACGCCCTGCGCATTTCGTAAAACGTAGCTCCCCCGATGTCTGAATTTGACTTGCCCGCGCAGGCGGCTGCGGTTCGCAGCGCTCTTGCTGTCCATGGAATTCGCCGTGCTTTAGCGATGCTCAATGACAGGACGCAGTACCGATACACGGCCATTTACAAGTTGAGCGGCGATTCATTGAAGGCAGAGCACGTCTTTGACCGTGCCTCGGAATATCGAACTTGGTTGAAAGCAGTTCCTCTGGAGAAGAGCTTTTGCCAGCACGTGATCGAGCAGGGCGAGTTCGCGACCAGTCACGTCTCGAAGGATAGGTCTCTGGTCAGCTACCGCCCCTATGTGGGTCTTGTCGAGTCGTACTACGGGCGGCTACTGACACGTGATTCCGGGACACCTTATGGCACGTTCATCCATTTCGATCTGGAGCCACGCACAATCGATGAGGAGGAGGTCGCTTTTCTCCAGCAAGTGACTCCGATGTTTCTCGACTACCTGGAATGACTTGCCTCCAGTACTGGCGCCAGCCTCGAGTGCCAGCTTTCGCTTGCATTGCCGCAGTTCGTCGGAGTTCTCGGGTGGTTTGCATCTCCGCTTGGCTAGGCACGTTCCGCCTTTGTTGCAATCAGCATTTCATAGAATGCCGGCTCGAGCTCCGTCCGCTTCCAAAGGCAAAGGAAGAACCAGGCCTTGCCGACAACGTCCTCCCCGCTACGTCGAAGGAACCCTATCAACGGAGTAGAACTTCGTATAGCCGTTCTGTTTGAGAAACTCGATCACCTCCGACCTGCCGTCCTTGAAAGCACCGAAGTGCTGTTCGAATACGACCAGCGGCGAGCACTCGCGCAGAATCCTTTCCAGCCCCTTGATGGCTTGCGCTTCGCGCCCTTCGACATCGATCTTGATCAGACTGATGTCCTTTAGAGGGCCCCTCCGCTACAGCACAAGTTCCATCTCGACGACTCGCAGCATCGACGCGGAGGCCAGCGGCTCCTCCTTTCCGGTCGCTACGAACCCCGCGTTTTGATAGAGCGCGGAAGGGCCTGGAGAGGCCACGACACTCCACAGCCTAAGCCGTTCGCAGCCAGGCTTGCGGGACCAGCCAATCACTTCATTCAACAAGGCGTTGCCTACTCCGCGACGCCGCCATGCAGGGTCGACCCACATGCCGCCCAAGCGGCCAACGTGGCTGTTCGTCCGGTCGGCAAAGCCATACACCGAGCCAACGACCATTGGTGCCTCACAGGCGAGAAACATCACGTCGCCCAGTTCGGTGACCGAGCGCGTGAGTTCTTCCCAGTATGAAGGCGGTCGCGCCGAGATCTCTGCGTACGTATCTCTGAAAGCGTTCGGCGAATCGCGTAGCGCGCGCAAACGCAGTTCACGTTGAAGGTTCGGCTCGTACGGTTCCAGCATTCGAACTTGCATGGCTTGCCTTCCCCCGGTTCACGGAATGTCCGGATCTGGCCGACTGTAGCCCGACGCTGCATCGGCGCAAAGGGCCCAAAAAACAGTCAAGGGCGGCGGATCAGAGCGGCCATTCGCGATCTTCCCGGCCCACCTCAGTCGCGCTCACCCGGCATAGCGAGAATCAGCTCCTCGTCAATTGCCGTTGCCCTCTGCCCGTCACGCTCACACAATGCCCTGTTGAAGGATTTTCGATTGGGTTGAAATGGCATCTCGACCAAACGTCCTGATCATCGGAGGCGGAATTGGCGGCTTGTTCGCCGCCAATGCGCTGATCGGCCAGGGGCTGCGTGTCTCGGTCTATGAACAGGCGTCCGCCCTGGGCGAGATCGGCGCTGGTGTGTTTGTGACACCGAATGCGGTGCGCCACTTGGAGCGTGTGGGCCTCGGGCCCGCCGTCGAGAGATGGGGTGCGCGAGTCGGTCCCGGCTCCTACTACTTTCGCCACGACGGTACGCCGATCGCCCCGGTGCAGGTGTCGGATGCCTCCGGCTGGAACGCGACCTTTGGCATGCACCGCGCCGACTTTGTCGATTTCCTCGCTGCCAACCTGCCCGCCGGGATCGTCCATACCAGCCATCGTGCTATCGCCTTCAAGCAGACCGACGACGTAGCCCGCGTCGAATTTGCCAACGGCGCCATCGCCGAGGCCGACGTTGTGGTTGCCGCCGACGGAATACATTCCGAACTGCGTTCCTACGTCTTTCCGCCCTCGAAGCCCGTCTTTCACGGCACCATTTCTTATCGAGGTCTGGTCTCGCGGGAGCGCCTGCCGAACTGGCCGATGGACCGCTGGCAAATGTGGGCCGGTCCATCCAGGCATTTCCTGGTCTTCCCTGTTCGTCACGGAACGATGGTCAACTACGTCGGGTTCGTACCGACCGATGAGGAAATGAAGGAATCGTGGTCCGCGCCCGGCGATCCGGCGGTGCTGCGCCGCGAGTTCGAAGGCTGGGACCCGCGCATCGCCGATGTCCTTCAGCAGGTCGACAAGACATTTCGCTGGGCACTCTACGACCGCGAGCCGTTACCGACCTGGACCAAGGGCCGGTTGACGCTGCTCGGCGACGCGGCACATCCGATGCTTCCGCATCTGGGTCAGGGGGCCAACCAGGCAATCGAGGACGGCATGGCGCTCGCCACGATCCTGGCCCAGGTGGACGCATCGGGAGTACCGGCGTCGCTACTTGCCTACGAGCGATTGCGTCGCAAGCGCGTGGCGGAGATTCAGCTTGGTGCCCGACAGAATGGACTGCGTCTCGACTCGACCGACATCGATCTCAGTGCCCGTGACGCGGCGCTCGCCGCGCACGCCGAATTCCGCAAGCGCCTCTACGCCTACGACGTGGTGGCGGATGCGCGCGCCGCCGCGGCCGCGCTGCTGCAATAGATTTCTTCGGCGCCTGCGGGATGCGATGTTGATCTGCCGATGACGGCCGCTCTGTGGTATTTGTTGAGTGGCCATGTACCCGTTCACTGACCGCTTTAGAGCAGTTGGCCCAACTACCGCTTCTGACCGGCTCCGGCCTCACCGGGAGGCGGGAGGGCTGGGCCGCTACAGCTTGCCGATCACTGCCTTGAGATCGTCGACGGCAGCGGGCTTCGGCACGTGAGCGTTGAAACCCGCCTCGAGCGCACGGCGAGCGTCCGCCCGCCGGCCGAAGCCAGACATCGCGATCGCTCTAAGGTCGCGTGTGCGTGGGCGCTTTCGCAACTCGGCAATCAATTGGTAGCCATCCATCTCCGGCATGCCCAGGTCCGAGATCAATAGGTCGTAGCTGCTCGTCTCGAGCAACTCGAGGGCCTTCCTGGCACTGTCCGCCACGTCGACGATCGCACCCTCGAGGCGCAACACCTCGGCAAAGGGAAGCAGGCCTTCGACGAAATCGTCGACCGCGGGCACGCGCCAACCCTTGAGGTCGACCTCGACCGACGCGCCTTCGGGCAACTCGGCCGCTTCGGCATCGTGCAGGGGCAGCCAGACCGTGAAGGTGGAACCTCGGCCCAGACCTTCCGACTGCGCCTGCACCCGACCGCCGTGCGCCCGCGTGAGTTCTTCGACGAGAGCGAGCCCGATGCCCAGGCCGCCGTTGCCCGTTGTCTCGGTGCCGGCCTGATTGAACATGGCGAACACGTGGGGCAGGTGCTCCGGGTCGATGCCGGTGCCCGTGTCGGCAACGACAACCTTGGCGAAACCATCCTCCGCCGCGACGTCGACCTTGATGCTGCCGCCATCCGGCGTGAACTTGACGGCGTTGCTCAACAGGTTCCACAGGATCTGCTCGACGCGAACGCGATCGCCATGGCAGCGCAAACCGGGCTCGGCGCTGCACTCGACCTCGATGCGTTTGCCGGCCGGCTCCCGGGTTACGACGCTCGTCAGCGAGCGGGCGATGTCGCCGATGTCGACGACGACGCGGTTCAAGCGCAGCTTGCCGGTGCGAATCCGTGAAAGGTCCAACAGGTCGTTGATGATGCGCGTTTGGCTGCCGACCGCACGCTTGATCGCGTCGCCGATGCGGCGGACCCCCGAATGATCCGATGCCGCGGGCAGCCGGGACAGCAGTTCGGCATTCATCTGGATCAGGTTCAGCGGCTGCTTCAGCTCGTGCGACATGACCGCCAGGAACTTGTCCTTCAGCTCGTTGGCCATCTGCGCGCTCAGGCTGGCCTTCTTCTCCTTGGACAGCAGGTGCTCCTGCGCGAGTTCCTGTTGCTTGGTGCCGGTCATGTCGCGCGCGATCTTCGCGAAGCCGGGTCCGGCAACGCCATCGAGCGGTGTCATCACACCGCTGGCAAAGAAGCGACTGCCGTCCTTGCGACGATGCCACCGCTCGTTTTCGGCGCGCCCGGCATCTGCGGCGGTCTGCATCTCTTGCTCGGGGATGCCGTGGGCCTGGTCCTCGGCGGTGAAGATGGTGGCGATCGGCCGGCCCAGCATCTCCGCCTCGGCATAGCCGAAGATCCGTTCGGCGCCCGCGTTCCAGGTCGCGACGATGCCCTGCGCGTCAGTCGTGATGATCGCGAAGTCGCGGGTGGTCGCCGCCACCACCTTCAGGCGCTCCTCGCCCAAGCGCACGCGCTCCTCAGCTGCACGCAGCGCCGTGATGTCGAAGTAGTTGAGGATCGCGCCTTCGATCTTGTCCTCGGAGGTGCGGTACGGCAGGATCCGCGCCAGAAAATGCCGGCCATCGCTGCTGGAGACGTGGCGCTCGCTGGCGCGCAGCTCCTTGAACGCCGCGGCCGCATCTTCGGCCAGCTCGGGATACGCCAGCCGACTCGTCATGTCGAAGAGGGAACGGCCCAGATCGGAAGGGATCAGGTTGAACAGGTTGCTCGCATGCGGCGCATAGCGCTTGATGCGCATGGTGCGATCGACGAACACCGTGGCGATCTCCGACGACGCGATCAGGTTCTGGAGATCGTCGTTGATCTGGCCGCGCTCCTCGACCTTCGTCTTGAGCTCGTAGTTGACCGTGACGAGTTCCTCGTTCATGGATTGCAGCTCTTCTTTGCTGGTCTCCAGTTCCTCGGTGGCCGAGCGAAGTTCTTCGTTGATCGCCTGCAGCTCCTCGTTGGACGCCTTCAGCTCCTCGGTCGATGTCTCCGAGCCCTCGATCACCTCTTGCAGGTGCAGCTTCAGCCCATGCAATTCCCGCTCGAGCTGGCGGATTAGGAGGCTCTGCGCAGCGTCGGACGGAATGCCGTCCTGCGGTCGAATGCTCTCCTCGACCTCGTCGAACACCACCAGCGTCAGGCCCGGGGCGACGCCATCCTGCTGGACGGGGCGCACCGTGACGTTCAGGAAGAACTGGCGGCCATCGTGCCGGCTTTGCGCGAGGCGCGTCTCGACGCTGCGGCCGGACTGGGCCGCCTTGAACAGCGCAGCGCGCAGTTCGATCCGGATGTCCTGGCGCACGTTGTTCAGGAGATTGTTCGAGGGTTCGCCGCTGGAGCGTTCCATGAACCGGCCGACACCGTTCGAAAGATGGAGAACGTTGTGGTTCGAGTCCAGCAGGACACTCGGTGGCGAGAACTGCTCGAGCGCGCGCTGGTGCATCTCGGCGAAGCTCGGCACCGACGAGGCCTTGGCCGGCTTTCCGGGCGGCATCGTCTTGCCGAGTGCGCGATCGAGCGGCGCATCGCTGATCAGCGGAAGGTGCCGGCTGGCCGGGTATGTGGGATTGACCCGGTAGATCCGGTTCTTCTTGTCGATGGCTATGAACAGCTCGCCGCCCGCCTCGGTCGACTCCGAGGTACCGAGAAACAGGATGCCCTCGGGCTTGAGCGCGATGCGAAACATCTCCAGCACATGCGCCTGGGCCGGGCGGTCGAGATAGATGAGCAGGTTTCGGCAGCAGATCAGGTCGAGGCGCGAGAAAGGCGGGTCGCGCAGCAGGTTGTGCACCGCGAACAGCACCGATTCCCGGACAGCGCCAGACACTCGGTACCGGTCGTGGTCGTGCACGAAGAACTGCCGCAGGCGCGCGGGGCTGAGGTCCTCCACGATGCCGTCGGCGTAGACGCCCTTGCGAGCCGTTGCGATGGCACGCTCGTCGATGTCGGTGGCGAAAACCTGGATGTCCAGGAGCTTCGACTGGAAATCGGCCTGCTCGCGCAACAGGATGCTCAAAGAATAGGCCTCTTCTCCGGTGGCGCAGCCCGCCACCCACGCCCGGACCTGCTCGCCGGGCGCCTTGTCCTCGATCAGCTTCTGGATCACGTCGCGCTCGAGCGCCTCGAATGCGGCCCGGTCCCTGAAGAAGTTGGTGACGCTGATCAGCATGTCCTGCAGCAGGGGAGTGGCTTCCTCCTTGTGGCTGCGCAGGAAGTCGCGGTAGGCGGGGAGATTGGACAGGCGGTTGACCTGCAGGCGACGCTCGAGGCGGCGAAGCACGGTCGCGCGCTTGTAGTGCCTGAAGTCATGCCGAGTGTAGGAACGCAGCAGGCCCATGATCTCGTGCAGCGCCTGTTCGGCTTGCTCGGTCGCCGCTTCGCCATGCGGTTCGTCGATGTAGGGCGAGACCTGGCTCGCATCGGGCAGGCTGATGCGCTGGGCGTTGCTCCAGATCTCGATCAGGCGTTGCCCCATCTCGGCCACGTGAAGCACCATGTCCACCATGCCGGTGGCGATCGCTGCCGCCGGCATGCCGTCGTGCTCGGCGTCGTCGGGCGACTGCGCCATCGTGATGCCGCCCTGCTCCTTGACCGCCTTGAGCCCGACGGCGCCGTCGCTGCCCGTCCCGGACAGGACGATGCAGACAGCGCGTTCCCTGTGCACCAGCCCAAGGGTTCGAAAGAAGCGATCGATGGCGACGTGCGGCCCCTTGATGCGCTCGCGCTGCCGTCGCGAAAGGGCCCACTGTTGACATTGGCCGGTCAATATTGCCTGCCGCAAAGCAGTCGCTCACTTTGACTTGAGCGGCTGCCGTAGGCATCCGCAGGAACGAGGGGATAGGCGTCACTTGAAGCGCGTGGCCCGGCAACTTTGATGCCACCTACCGCGCGACCTTGGAAGGCAAACGTTCTTACGCGGCGCTCTCGGCGTCTGCCTTCATCAGGCGTTGGAAGTTGCTCTTGAATATGATCCCCGCGTAGTAAACGTGCTCGCGCATGAGCTGCTCCGCACGGCCGCTGTCGCGCTCGAGGACCGCTTCAATGATGCGATGGTGATCGCCATGTGATCGAAGAATCACTGTGTGCTCGACATCCCAGAGCACGATCCGGTCGGACGCATAAGGAATATTGTTGGCCTGTTCCGCGAACCGACCGACCCACGGGTTCGCGGAAGCTTCCAGCAGCGTGTTGTGAAGATCGATGTTCATCTTTTGATAGGGCTCGTGGTCTTCGGGTTGCAGGGAGCCCTTTGCCAGGATGCGATCACCGATTTCGAGGCAGTCGCGCAATCGCTGCGCTTGCAAGTCGCCCAGACCGCGCTGCGCCGCGCTCTTGCAGGCCAGTCCTTCAAGTACGGCACGCACCTCATAGGCCGCCACGATGACATCGAGCTCGAACTCCCGCACCACGTAGCCGCGCTTGGGCTGATGGTCAATCAGGCCTTCGCTGGCGAGCGTCGCCAGCGCTGCGCGCACGGGGGTACGAGACACACCCATCGCTAGCGCAGTCGGAATTTCCTCGATGCGTTCACCGGCCTTGAAGCGGCCGTGAAGGACCCAGTCGCGCAGGGCCTCGGTGACTTGGTGAGACAGTGTTTCCAACGCCGAGCCTCCAGTACTTAAGGGTTCTTGAATTGCCAAGCAAGTATACATGAAAGACCAATTTACGCGATAAATAGGGTAAACCCGCTATATTGTCACTCATCATGTATACATACTGCATTGCTCTCGAGATATGAAAAGCGCATTTTTTTCACAGGAATCGCATGGCAAACAAGGCATCGGACGGCAGGTTGGCAGTGATCACGGGTGGCGGCCGCGGCATCGGAGAAGCGATCGCCCGCCAATTGGCGGCGCAAGGGTTGCGGGTGGTGGTGGCCGACATCGACGGCGCCAACGCCACACGCGTGGCGGACAGTCTGGGCTCGCCGCATGTTGGCCGCACCGTGGATGTGGCCGACGAGCGCGCGGTTGATTCGTTGTTCGACGAGATCGAAGAGAGCGTCGGACCTGTCGCCGTGCTGGTATGCGTCGCCGGCCTGCTGATCCTTCCGGGTGGGGAGCGGCCGATGATCAAGGATATGACCCTGGATACATGGGAGCGCAGCTTCGCGGTCAACACGCGCGGCGCCTTTCTGTGCAGCCGGGCATACCTGCAACGGCGCGAGGCCGCGAATGTCGAGCATGGCCGCGTGGTCTTCTTCGGCTCGGTCGCCGCACAGCTCGGCGGCTATCGATCAAGCGCCGCATACATCGGCGCCAAGTCGGCGGTTCATGGCTACGCAAAAGCCTTCGCGCGTGAAGCCGCGCACCTGGGCATCACATCCAACGTCATCGCGCCCGGCCTGATCGATACCGAGATGCTCCGCAGCACGGTGACCAGCAGCGGTGCGCTGGCGTCGGTGGCGCAGAACATCCCGCTCGGCCGCGTCGGCACCGTGGACGACGTGGCGGCGGCCGTGTGCTACCTGGTTTCCCCCGCCGCTTCCTATATCACCGGCGACGTCATCGACGTCAACGGCGGCTACCGCATGCAGTAGCAGAAGCGTCCCCCGATTCGCTCAACCAACAGGAGACATTCATGAAACTTCTCAGATCCGTCCTTGCCCTTGCCGCTTGCAGCCTCGCGGTCGGCGCAGTCCAGGCGCAGCAGGAACCCGGCTTGACCGACAAGACCATCAAGATCGGCTTGTTCGGCCCGCTGTCCGGCAATTCGATGGCCTATGGCTTCGACGTGATGAACGCCGCCAAGATGTACTACGACAAGATCAACAAGGAAGGCGGCGTCAACGGCAGGAAGATCGAGCTGGTGATCGAAGACGACCGTTGCAATGCCAACGACCTGCTGGCCGCGGTCAAGAAGCTGACGGAGCAGGACAAGGTCTTTGCGCTGAACGGCGGCTCGTGTTCGAGCGCGGTGGTCGGCGCACGGGAATATGTCGAGCGCGCGCAGATTCCGTACGTCATGCTCAACGCTTCGGGCGACGGGGCGCTTTATCCGCCATCCAAGTACATCTACGGCGCTTTCTCGATCTCCCAGCGCGCCGTTGGTGGTTCGATGGTCCAGTTTGCCTCGGAGCACCTGAAGGGCAAGAAGGTCGGCTACATCAACCACGATGACGCCTATGGCGGCTGGAACCTCGAAGCCGCCGATTTCCAGGCCAAGAAGATCGGGGTGGACCTGCAGGTGCAATCCATCAATCCGAATCTCACCGACGTCACGGCGCCGATGCTCAAGATCCGCGCGGGCAATCCGGACGTGCTGCTGATCACGACCTATGCGCGGCCGGTCAGCCTGCTGGTGAAGAAGGCTCATGAGCTCGGCTTCAACAAGCCGATCGTCATCGGCGTCAACGGCACGGCCGACCTGAAGCAGCTGGTCGAGAACGTCGGCAACAAGGAAGCGTTCAAGAACGTCTACATCCAGGAAGTGTTGGCCGACGTTCCCGGCGGCCCCAAGCTCAAGTGGGTGTACGACATGTACAAGACCTACTACCCCGAACTCGCTTCCAAGCCGGGCTATCCGCAGACCTACATGCCCTACGGCATCCCGCCTGCGATGACGGTCGTCAACGCGCTCAAGGCGGCCGGCCCGAACCTGACGCGCGAGAAATTCCTGACCGCGCTGTCGCAGACCAAGTTCGACTCGGGCGTGATGGCGGGTCCGATCGAACTCACCGCGACCGACCATGCCGGCCAGAAGTCGGCCATCTACCTGAAGTTCGACGGCGAGAAACAGACGCTCGTGCCTGGCGCATACCGCAGCCAGTGGACTTATCAGCCCAACAAGTAGCCAACCAGCGAGGAGCGGCCGCGGATGCTGTGAACAGCGCCCGCAGCCGGTGAAACCATGGGTCTCAGTGATATCTGGCTGTTCCTGCAGCAGGGCGTGTTGTCAGGCCTGGTGACGGGCAGCGTCTACGCGCTGCTGGCGATCGCGATCGTCGCGGTCTTCAAGACCACCGATGTGCCCAATTTCGCGCAGGGCGAAATCTTCATGATGGCGGGCTACGTCGCCCTCATGCTGCTGCTCGTCGCGCAACTTCCGTATGCGATCGTCATTCCTTTGACGCTGGTCGTCGTGGCGGGCGGGACCGCGCTCTTCCAGCGCGTCGTGATGGAACGTGTGACGGTTTCCAAGGGCGTCGGCGTCCAGCTCGTGATCGCCACGCTCGGCTTCGCCTACGCGCTGAAGGGCATGGTGCGCCAGACCGGGTTGGGCGACACGCCGCGCTCGCTGCCGTCGCTGGTCTCGGCCGATGCAGTGGTGATCGGAGACGCGGCGCTCACGCGGCTCGACGTCGTCATCTTCATCGTGTCGATGATCGTCATGCTGCTGCTGTACTTCATGTTCAGCCGCACGCGCATCGGCAAGGCCATGCGCGCGGTCGGCATGAATCCGCGCGCCGCGCAGATCGTCGGCATCCGGCTGTCCCGCATCCGGATGCTCGTATGGGCGATGTCCGGCCTGATCTCGGCGATCGCCGCCTTGCTGATCACGCCCAAGGTGCTGATCACTCCCGACATCGCGCACATCGCCATCCTGGCCTACGCGGCGGCCATCGTCGGCGGCTTCACCAGCTTGCCCGGCGCCGTGCTGGGAGGCCTGCTGATCGGCGTGATCGAGAACCTGGTGGGCCTTTTCATCTCGACCAATGCCATCGTGGTCGCACCCTTCCTCGCCATCCTGGTCACCCTGGTGCTGCGGCCCCAGGGCCTGCTCGGCGGCAAGCCGCAGGTGAAAAAAGTATGAAAAACATGACTCCCGACCGCTGGGCGATGCTGTTCGCCGTGGTCGTCCTCCTCGCGCTGCCGTTCGCGGTTTCCGGCTACGTGCTGTACGTCGTCAACCTGTTGATGGTGTTCATCGTACTGGCGCTCGGCATGCATGTCGTCATCGGCGAGGCCGGCCAGTTCGCGCTGTCGCACACGGCCTTCTACGGCATCGGCATCTACACCGCCGGACTGATCAACACGGCCTGGCATCCACCCTTCATCGTGTCGATCCTGGCGGGCGGGCTGCTGTCGGCGGTGCTCGGCTACGTCATCGGCCTGTTGGCGCTGCGCATGCGCGACATCTACCTTGCGCTCGCCACCTTCGCCTTCGGCGAGGCGATGCAATGGGTGTTCCTCAACTGGGAAGGCGTCACGGGCGGCTCGAACGGCATGCGCATGCAGCCCGCCGAGCTGTTCGGTTACAAGCTCACCAACGACCTGCAGGCCTACCCCTTCGTGGCGGTGCTGATGGCGTTGATGCTGTGGCTCACGATCGCGCTGTCCAGGTCGCAGTACGGCTCGTCGCTGCGTGCGGTGCGCGAGAGCGACGTGGCGGCCATGGCCATGGGAATCAACGTCAAGGCGATGAAGCAGAGTGCGTTCGCGATCTCGGCGGCGTTCGCCGGCATCGCGGGGGGCATGTATACGCTCTTCACCTCCTTCATCCATCCGGAAAGTCTCGGCTTCCAGACGACCATCGTCGTGCTGACGATGGTGGTCGTGGGCGGCATCGGATCGGTGCGAGGCGCTGTCGCCGGCGCCATTGCCTTTGGGCTGATCTCCGAGTTGCTGCGGCAGGCGCTGTCGATCCAGGAGGTGATCTACGGCGTGATCCTGATGGGCTTCATGATGTTCAAGCCCAAGGGCCTGTTCGCCGACCGGGCCGGGCGCGTGGCGCGCCAGGTTCCCCAGGTTACGCAGGAGGTACGGTCGTGAGTGCCGCCCGGCCGCCCGAAGGCGCTCGCACCGCAGCCGAAGGCGAAGGTACTCCAATGAGCGCCAACCCCTTCGTCGAAGTCGAGGGCATCACGGTGCGCTTCGGCGGGTTGACGGCAGTCAACGCCCTGTCCTTCAAGGTCGAGCGCGGCACCATCCACGCGCTGATCGGGCCCAACGGCGCAGGCAAGTCGACCACCTTCAACTGCATCTCCCGGTACTACCAGCCCACGGCCGGTCGCATTCGAATCGACGGCCTGGACGTGACGCACCACCGCCCCTCGCGCATGGCGGGGCTCGGCGTCGCGCGCACGTTCCAGAACCTCGAACTGTTCGGTGATCTGAGCGTGCAGGAGAACGTGCTGCTCGGCTGCCATGCGCACAGCGCCAGCACGCTGGGCGGTCTGCTGCGCCGGCCCAACGCCGCAACCCGCGAGCTGGTCGACAGCCTGATCGAACGGGTCGGCCTGACGCACGACCGGAACACGCGTGCCAAGGAACTCGACTTCGGCCACCAGAAGCTGCTGGAGATTGCGCGCGCCCTGGCGCTCAAGCCGCGGCTGCTGCTGCTCGATGAACCGGCCGCCGGCCTGCGCAACAGCGACATCGAGAACCTCGATCGCCTGCTGACCGAACTTGCCCAGCGCGACGGCATCACCGTGCTGCTGGTGGAACACGTGATGCAGCTCGTCATGTCGATCTCCGACCGCATCACCGTCATGTCCTTCGGCGAAAAGATCTCGGAAGGCACGCCGCAGCAAATCAGCCAGGACCCAAAGGTCATCGAAGCCTATCTGGGCAAGGGAGCCGCACGTGTCTGAACCTTTTCTCGAACTGCGCGGCATCAGTGCTTCGTACGGCGCGATACAGGCCTTGTCCAAGGTGTCCCTCAAGGTACCGCAAGGCGGGATCGTAGCCTTGCTCGGCAGCAATGGCGCCGGCAAGAGCTCGACGCTGAACACCATTTCGCACCTGGTCGATCCGACCCATGGCGAGGTGATCTTCGACGGCAAGCCGATCCACCGGCTGCCGTCCGACGAGATCGTCCAGCGCGGGCTGGTGCAGGTCCCCGAGGGACGGGAAGTGTTCAAGGAAATGAGCGTCCACGAGAACCTCGAGCTCGGCGCGTTCCTGCGCCGCAACCGGCGTGAGATGGCGGAAGACTTCGACAAGGTCTATATCATGTTTCCCCGCCTCAAGGAACGTCGGGAGCAGCGCGCCTCGACCCTCTCCGGCGGCGAGCAACAGATGCTGGCGATCGGCCGCGCACTCATGTCGCGGCCGCGGATGATCATGTTCGACGAACCCTCGATGGGCCTGTCGCCCGTGCTGGTCGAACAGATCTTCGAATCCATCCAACGACTCAACCGCGAGCAGGGCCTGACCATCCTGCTGGTGGAGCAGGACGTCCGGCTGGCGCTGACGGTGGCCAGCTATGCCTACATCCTCGAGAACGGCGAGATCAACCTGGAAGGTCCGTCGCAGCAACTGATCAACGACCCCGCCGTGCGGCGCGCGTATCTCGGCGTTTGACGCGCCGAGGCACAAGGAGAAAACAAATGGATTTGCTGAAGAACAAGCTGGCGCTCGTGACCGGTGCGGGCGGCGGTCTCGGCTCGGCCATCGCGCGCGGCTTCGTCCGGGAAGGCGCCCGCGTCATCGTGGCCGACATCCATGCGGACAACGCGGCGGCGGTGGCCAAGGCCATCACCGACGCGGGCGGCGAGGCATGGAGCGTGGTGCTCGACGTCACCGATCGCGCGGCCACGCAAGACTGCGCCGCGCACCTGACCGAGCGCTTCGGTCCGATCGACGTGCTGGTCAACAACGCCGGCATTTCCGGCAAGGCCCGTATCGACGAGCCGGAGGCCGCGGCGGTATGGGACCGGCTCATCTCGGTCAACCTGCAGGGCCTCTTCAACGTCACGCATGCCTTCGTGCCGGCGCTGAAGCAATCGCGCGGCTGCATCGTGAACCTGTCGTCGATCGTCGCTTTCGTGAGTGGCATCTCCTCGGCCGGCTACGTCGCTTCGAAGGGAGCGGTGCGATCGCTGACGCAGGTGCTGGCGCGCGACCTCGCGCCTTTCGGCGTGCGGGCCAATGCAGTGGCGCCGGGATTGATGCTGACCGACATGGTGGCGCCGCAACTGGCGGTGCCCGGCGGCACCGACTGGTACATGAAGCGAGCGCCGATGGCCCGCGGCGGCGAAGTCGACGAGATCGTGGGTCCGGTCGTCTTCCTGTGCTCGTCCATGGCCAGCTACGTCAATGGCGTGGTGCTGCCGGTGGACGGCGGCTTTCTTTCAGCATGAGAACCGGAACGACATGAACAAACCGATTGCATTGGTCACCGGCGGTGCCGGCGGCATGGGACTCGCCACGGTGGAGCGCCTCGCGCGCGACGGCTTCGCCGTGGTGATGGTCGATCGCGACGAAGCGCTCGCACAACGCGAAACGCAGCGCCTGGTCGACCTTGGACTGGACGTGCAATGCCGCGTCCTCGACTTGACGGACGAAGAGGCTGTGCGCAGCCTGGTCCGGTCGCTGCCGCCAATCCAGGCGCTGGTCAACAACGCCGGCATCTTCGACGAACGCAAGTTCCTCGAAGTCTCCAACGCCGACTTCCGCCGCGCCTACGAAGTCAACCTTGTCGCAGTGGCGACGCTGACGCAGGAGGCCGCGAGGACGATGCCCGACGGCGGCCGCATCGTCAATATCGCCTCGCGTGCGTACCTCGGCGCCAAGAACCACCCGCACTACGTCGCATCCAAGGCTGCAGTGGTCGGCTACACGCGGGCCAGTGCGATGGAACTGGCGCCGCGCGGCATCCTGGTGAACGCCATCGCGCCGGGCCTGATCGATACACCCATCCTGCGCGCGCTCACGCCCGAACGGCTGGCCCAGCAACTCGCGCTGCAGCCCACAGGGAAGGCGGGGAAGCCTGAGGACATCGCACAGGCGGTGTCGTTCCTGGTGTCTGCGCAGACGGGGTTCATCACCGGGCAGGTGCTGTTCGTCGATGGCGGCAAATCCCTGGGCGGGTCGGGCGCATGAATGACAGCTCCTGGGATGCCGAGTACGACGTGGTCGTCATCGGCGCAGGCGCCGGCGGCATGGCAGCGGCCCTCACCGCGAACATCGAAGGCCGCAGCGTGCTGCTGACCGAAAAGACGGACCGCGTCGGCGGATCGACCGCGGTGTCCGGCGGCGCCGTCTGGGCGCCGTTGAATGCGCAATCCGCAAAGGTCGGGCATCCCGACACCTTCGAGAAGGTCTGGACGTACATGCAGAAGACGGTAGGCGATGCGGCACCGGCGGCGATGCAGCAAGCCTTCCTGCGCAACTGCGCGGGCATGGTCGACTACTTCGAAAAGAACACGCTTGTTGAGCTGGTGGCGCGCAGCAACTCGCCGGACTACTACCCCGACCGCGAAGGTGCCGCGTTCGGGGGCCGCTCGCTGGATCCCGCGATGTTCGACGGGCGGTCGCTGGGTCGGAATTTCCAGGAGCTGAGGGATCCGCTGCCCGAGTTCCAGGTGCTCGGCGGCATGATGATCAACATGACCGACGCCAAGCACCTGCTTGCGGTCACGCGGTCGTTCGAGTCGTGGCGCGAGGGCATGAAGCTGGTGCTGCGCTATTTCAGCGACCGCTTGCGCGGCTATCACCGCGGCACGCGCCTGGTGTTGGGAAACGCACTTGCGGGGCGGCTGTTCAAGAGCGTGCTCGACCGGGGGATCGAATACTGGCTGAATGCGCCGCTTGAGAAACTGCATGTGGTGGACGGTCGGGTGACCGGGGTCTCGCTGATGCGCGATGGCAAGCGGGTCGCGGTGCGGGCTCGGCGCGGCGTGATCGTGGCGACCGGCGGATTTCCTTGGAGCGAAACGCTGCGCAGCGAACTTTATCCGCAACCGAGCGGCCCATGGTCCATGTCACCGCAGGCCAACCAGGGTGAAGGCATCACGTTGGCCAAGGAGGCCGGCGCCACGCTCGGCACCGGACACGTGAGTCCCGCGTTCTGGGCGCCGGTGTCGATCCTCAAGCGGCCCGACGGCAGCGAGGTCCGGTTTCCGCATCTGGTATGGGATCGCGCCAAGCCGGGGCTGATGGCGGTGAATCAAGCGGGGGAACGCTTCGTCAACGAGTCGACGTCGTACCACGAGTTCGTGCGCGCCATGTACCGGTCGCACGAGATGGTGCCCACGGTGCCCGCGTTCCTGGTATGCGATCATGACTTCATGGAGCGGTGGGGCCTTGGCCTGGCGCTGCCTGGTGGCCGGCCGCGGGAGCATCTTGTGCGTGCGGGCTATCTGTACAAGGCGCAGTCGCTGCGCGACCTGGCTGCGGCATTGGGCATCGACGGGGAGCGTCTCGAGGCTTCGGCCGCGCGGTTCACCCGGTTTGCCGAAAGCGGCAAGGACGACGATTTCGGCAAGGGCAGCACGGCCTACAACCGCTATCTCGGCGACCCGGATCAACAGCCGAATGCCTGCCTCGGGCCGTTGCAGCGCGGCCCCTTCTACGCGGTGAAGGTGTATGCAGGCGACATCGGAACGGCCTGCGGCATCGCGTGCAACGAGCACGCACAAGCGCTGGACGCGCAGGGCCAGCCCATTGTCGGCTTGTACATGGCCGGCAACGACATGCATTCGGTAATGGGCGGCGAGTATCCTGCGCCGGGCATTACCCTGGGTCCCGCCTTGACCTTCGGCTGGATCGCCGGACGCCATGCGGCGAGCTCTCCCGAACTCCATTCCACAGCCGGCGCGCCCTCATGAAAATATACTTCTCCCCCTTTTCGCCCTATGTGCGCAAGTGCCTGGTCGCGGGCCACGAACTCGGCCTGAACGATCGGATTCGGCTCTTGCCCTCCAATGCAGGCCCCATCCAGCGGGACAAGGAGATCATTGCCAAGAATCCGCTCGGCAAGGTCCCCACCTTCATCACCGACGACGGCCAGGTGCTGTACGACAGCCGGGTGATCTGCGAATACCTGGACGATCTGGCCGGCGGCAACTTGTTCCCGCGCACGGGGTCCGCGCGATGGGCTGCGCTCACGTTGCAATCACTGGGCGACGGCATCCTCGACGGCGCGTTGCTGGCTCGCTATGAGGACGTGGCGCGTCCGGAGGCACTACGCTGGAGCGAGTGGCGTGCGGGGCAACTCGACAAGGCGGAAACTTCGCTTGCCCACCTGGATAGCCACCCCGAGATGCTGGAAGGCCGGGTCGACATCGGATCGTTGACCGTGGCTTGCGCGCTTTGGTACCTGGATTTACGGTTTGCGAATTTCGATTGGCGCAGCCGCCATGCCGGTGTGGCTAGCTGGTTCGCCAAGTTCAGCCAGCGGGCGTCCTTGCAGGGCACTTGGGCGCTTTGACCCGCCGTTTTGGTCAAACCGCACCAAAAGAAAATGAGTAAAACGAACGGTGTGGATCGAAAGCCGCTCGCAGCGCAACAAATTTCAGAGGAGCACCTCTCCATTCTTGGTCCAACCTTCCATGGCCAACTTGCAGACGTTGCAGTCACTCGGGATTTCGCTTCCGAGCCCGGCCTATATCCTTGGTGCCGTGTTATTCGGCCTCGTCGGGTTCGTGGCGTATCGTTACGGAAAGCGCGCCGGTCGCCAGCGAAGCAAATGGCTCGGTGTCGCCCTGATGCTCTATCCCTACGCGATTGCACAGACTTGGTTGCTATACGTCGTGGGCGCTGCGCTGTGCGTAGGTGTGCTCATCGACTGCGACTGAGTCTTCGACTTCCAGATTGGGGCAGGAACACGTCGGGGAACTGAACCAAGCTTCAGCGGTATCGAAAGCCATGACGATTCGTGTGGAGTGCTGCGCCGGCCATCGCGGTGAACCGGAACCGTTCGCCTTCTGGCTCGGCGAGCGCCGGCTTGCCGTGCGTGGCATCGTTGACCGCTGGTTTGCGCCAACGCAGCGCTGGTTCAAGGTCGACGCAGATGACGGGCATCTTTACGTCCTCCGATGCGACGAGAAGACCGGAGACTGGGAACTTGCCGCCTTCACGCTCGGGCCCGGCCAAGTCCAGCAGCTACCGTCATGGCTCGAGGCGTTTCTCGTCACGGCTTGCAAGATTGAGCGGTAGCTCCGGACGTCTGCTCTTGGGCCGCATTCTGCCTTCGCGCTGGGCGCCCATCTACAAGCGACCTGTTTCTCGCCCTTGGCGTAACGGGTAGAGCGGCGAGGTGATGATTGCGGAGATTTGATCCGTCAGTTTGCCGGCGAGCGTCTCGGTCCGGGTCCAGATGGCCACGCCCAGATCGGTGCTGAACGCGACCAGTGGCACCCCCTCGGGCGTCGGCGTGAGGTCGCCTTCCTGCTGCGCCTTGGGGTCAGGCGCCAATTGCCGCGCTGGCCAGGAACGCGCTCGAGCAGCCCGAGCTTGCGCAGCGTTTGCTGTGCCAGCGGACGTTCCGGTGCGCCAGGTTGTGGGGCTGGCGCGCACGGCCAACAGGCTTGCGCTCACCGCCGGCCAGGTCGAGCGCTCAGGAGAGAGCCTGGTTCGAGATGCCTTCTTCGTCGATCTGGACGTTCCGATTGGCGGCTCGTGTAGTGGAACCACGAAGGTGCAGAGTCGGCGCCATGACGGGCGGCGAATGAGGCGGCTCAGGGGAGCGAGGTTGCGAGCCCCTTCGTACGATGACTGATGACGAACTCGCGCAGCGAGTGCAGCGCCGGGTTGCGCGAGTCCTCGCGCCATGCCAGATAGATCTCGGCGGTGACGTCCTTGCGCCAGAGCGGCCTCAGCACCACGTTCTCGAAGCCGAGATACTTCGCCGAGGCGGGGACGATGGCGATTCCGATGCCCGAGCGCACCAATGAAACGATCGTATGGGTTTGCCCGATGTGATGCACGTACTCCGGCGAGCGGTCCGTTGCGGGAAACAGATCGACGATCTTGTCGTGGAAGTATTTCCCCTCCCTTTCCGAGTACATGATCATCGGCTCGCCGGCCAGATCTTCGCGGCGCACGCGAGACTTGCTGGCCAACGGATGCCGGGCAGGCAGCGCGAGCACCATGGGCTCTTTCGCGATGCGGTGATAGCGAATGCCCGCCGCCGGCTGCGTCGGCCGCACGAAGCCGAGGTCGATGGTCTCCGACTCGAGCGCGCGAAGCTGGTCTGACGAGACCATCTCCTTCAGCAGGATGCGGATGGCGGGCAATGCCTTGCTCACAGCCGCCAAGAGTTCCGGGATGAGCGCATAGCCGCAGACGGCCGTGTAGCCGACCACAACGCGGCCGGCCTCGCCGCGGGCAGTGCGTCGCGCCATGTCGGCAGCAAGCTCGGTGCGGCGCAGGATCGCCTCGGCTTCTTCACACAGGACTGCGCCGGCGGCTGTGAGGCGCACTCTCCGGCTCGTCCGTTCCAGCAGCTGGGCGCCCACGGCATGTTCGAGCAGCTGGATCTGGCGCGACAGCGGAGGCTGCGTCATGTGAAGCCGCGCCGCGGCGCGGCCGAAATGCAGTTCCTTGGCGACGGCGACGAAGCAGCGCAGTTGGAAGAAGTCAAGCATCGATCCAGATTGTGCATCGATCGATCCAGGATCTGGCTTGGACTTTTATCGATCCGCTTCTTAGACTCCAGTTCAAATCCTCCAGGAGACTTTGCATGCGTCCACTCGTCCTGGGCATCCTTGCCGCAGCGACTGCTGCGTCCTTCGCCGCGCCGGCCACTGCCCAATCATTCCCCGCCAAACCGATTCGCATCGTGGTGCCCGCGACACCGGGTGGCGCGATTGATCTCGCCGCCCGCGTCATCGGCGACAAGCTCGCGCAGGCGTGGGGCCAGCCAGTCGTCGTCGACAACAAGCCGGGCGCCGCGGGCATCTCCGGCACGGACATCGTCGCGAAGGCGCCTGCAGACGGCTACACCTTCGCGCTCGTCGCGAGCAGCCATGCGATCAACGCCACGCTCTACGGCAAGCTGCCGTACGACACGCAGAAGGACTTCACGCCCGTCGCACTCACCCACGTGGTGCCGCTGGTGCTGGTCGTGAACAACAACCTGCCGGCGAAGAGCGTGCGCGACTTCGCGAACTACCTCAAGGCGAACCCGGGCAAGGTGAGCTACGCGTCTTCGGGCAACGGCGGTGCGCCGCACCTGTCGGCGGAGCTGTTCAAGTCGCTGACCGCAACGACGATGACGCACATACCCTACAAGGGCAGCACCGCGGCGCATACGGACCTCATCTCCGGCGAGGTGCAGGCGATGTTCGACACCGTGGTTGCGATCGGACCTCAGATCAAGGCCGGCAAGGTGCGGCCCCTGGGCGTGACCACGGCGAAGCGCTCCGCCGCATTGCCCGAGGTCCCGACGATCGCCGAGTCCGGCGTGAGCGGCTACGAAACGAGCACCTGGGGCGGGCTTATCGCGCCCGCCGGCACGCCGAAGGACATCGTGGCCAAGGTCAACGCGGAGGTGAACCGCATCCTGAAGATGCCGGATGTGCGCGAGCGGCTGCAGGCTTCGGGCGCCGAGCCGGGGAGCGGAAGCGCCGATGACTTCGAACGTTTCATCCAGTCGGAGATGCAGAAGTGGGGACAAGTGGTCAAGGCCTCCGGCGCCACGGCCACACAGTGAAGGGGCAGCCTTGAAGAAGTCATTGATTGCGGCACTGGTCTCCATCTCGGCGGCTGGTGCCTTCGCGCAAACGTGGCCGGCGCGCGCCGTCACGCTGGTGGTCCCATTTCCCCCGGGTGGCGGCACCGATACCGGCGCCCGCATCGTCGCGCAGCAGCTCTCGAAGAAGTGGGGCCAGCCGGTCGTGGTGGAGAACAAGGGCGGGGCGGCGGGACAGATCGGCGCCGAGTTCGTGGCCAAGGCGCGCCCCGACGGCTACACCATCCTCATGGGAAACATCGGAACACAAGCGATCAATCCCGTGCTCTATCCGAAGCTGCCGTACAACCCCGACACGGCGTTTGCGCCCATCGCTCTGGTGGCGGAATTGCCCCTCGCGATGATGGTTCATCCCGGCGTGCCGGCGAGGTCGGCGAAGGAACTCGTCGCGCTGGCCAAGGCGCAGCCCGGCAAGCTCAGCTACAGCAGTTCCGGCGCCGGCGGCGCTCCGCACCTCGCGGCCGAAATGTTCAAGGACGCGACGGGCAGCTTCATCCTTCACGTGCCCTACCGCGGTGGCGGACCTGCGATTGCCGACCTGCTGGCCGGGCACGTCCAGCTTTCCTTCATGACCGTTCTGGAAGCCAGCGGGCACCTCAACGCGGGAAAGCTGCGTGCGCTGGCCGTCACCAGCGACAAGCGCGTGAGTGCGCTTCCTGCCGTGCCCACCCTCGCGGAATCGGCGGTGCCGGGATTCAACAGCATCTCGTGGATCGGGCTGTTGGCGCCGGCGCCGACCCCGCGCGATGTGGTCGAGAAGATCTCCGCCGATCTGCGCGAGGCGGTGGCGAATGACGAAGTGCGGGAGAAGCTGGTTCAGCTCGGCGCCGTCCCAGCCGCGACGACGCCCGATCAGTTTGCGCGGCTGATCGACAACGACCGCAAGCGCTATGCAGAGATCATTCGCGTGCGCAACGTCAAGATCGATTGAAGAAGATGACCGACCGTCCCGTCCTCCTCCAGACCATCGCGCTGCTGCCTTCGCTGGAGCGCGCACTCGCCGAAAGCTACATCGTGCATCGCCTGCCCGGGCGCGGGTCTGAGCGCGATGCCTTTCTCGCCGAGCGCGGCGCGGAGATCACAGGGGTGGTGACATCGGCGGCCAGCGGTGCCGACGCTGGCTTGATCGGCTTGCTGCCCAACCTGCGTGTCATCTCGAGCTTTGGCGTCGGCCTCGATCGCCTGGACGTCACCGCCGCGGCGCAGCGCGGAATACCCGTCGGCTACACCCCGGATGTTCTCAACGACTGCGTCGCGGACATGGCCATGGGACTGCTGCTGTCGGTGGCGCGGCGGCTGCCGGAGGCGGACCGCTACGTACGCGCGAAAGGCTGGCAGGGTGGCGGCCACTCGCCCTTTCCCCTGGGCCGGCAGGTGAGTGGCGCGAAGCTCGGACTCGTTGGCCTCGGCCGCATCGGCCGGACGATCGCCCGGCGCGCGCTGGGATTCGACATGGAAGTTCGGTACCACACACGGCGGGCTGTGGAAGGCGTCGATTGGGCCTATGAACCTCAGTTGCTCGATCTTGCGCGCTGGGCGGACTTCCTCGTGATCATCACAGCGGGCGGTCCGGGTACCCGCCACCTCGTGGATGCCGCGGTGCTCGATGCACTGGGCGCCAAAGGCTATCTGGTGAACGTGGCCAGGGGAACGGTGGTCGACGAAGCGGCCCTTGTCGACGCATTGAAGGGAAAGCAGATCGCCGGCGCCGCCCTCGACGTTTTCGAGGACGAGCCGCGTGTGCCGGTCGACCTCCTCACGCTCGACAACGTGGTGCTCGCACCGCACATCGCGAGTTCGACGGTGCAGACCCGGGAAGCCATGGGCCGAAGGGTGCTGGACAATCTTTCGGCGTTCTTCTCGGGGCGCGCGTTGCCCAGCGCTGCTGCGAGCTGATGCTGCCTCGCCGCGGAACTTGCAAGAACTGAGAGCCTTCGGGGGCGCTTCCATCCCGCCTGTTTGTGCGCCACTGTGTTTTGAAGCATGACGTTGGGTGCTGTGTGTTGGTGCCGATAGCTTCTGGCCAACTTCGTCCGCTCTTGGGCCGGATTCTGCCGCCTATCGGTAGCTGTGCATGACAAAGTTGGGCACGGAGCCTGCTCGGACCTTTCGCTCCCAAATGTCCAACCACGCGCCACCCATCTTCCAGAAGACTCTGCACTGTTGAAAATAGCTAAGAACTGACCCGAACTCCCCGTGCTTCAGCAGCTCTTTTGCGAGCTGCATGCTTGGCCCGAACGAACCGAGTTGAGGCGACCCGCTGGTTTCGCCGGACGCTTTGAGCTCCTGTATACCAAGCAGCAGTTCGTCCTGTCGCACCGCAAGGAGGCCCAGGACGGTGTGAGCAAGGCGCCTAAGTTGCCTCTGCATGCGTCGCGTGAGCGGCTCTCGCTCGCTCTCAGCTTCGAAGCTAGTCCGTTTGCTCGTGCGCTTTGGCATCTTGTTGCGTTCCTAGCCTTCGACCGGCGGCATCGCTTCGAAGCCCGGCAGCGACCGAAGCAGCGCAGTCATCGACTTTGCAGCAAGCGCCGGTACATCCGCAATGTCCACCCACCTAAACTGGTCCACTTCGGGGGTCATCACGCCTGACGCGCGGTGAGGGAAGAAGCTCGTGCATTTGCATGCCGCGATGTCGCAGTTGCGCGTGTGCAGGACGACACGGAAAAGGTGTAGGTCCTTTCGGGAGAGGTAAAGCATGCGCCCAAGCTCCTCCATCGAATCCGCAATCAGTTCGATACCCGTTTCTTCCCGGACTTCGCGGATGGCCGCCTCGCGCGGAGACTCGCCTTCTTCCGCGCCACCCTTTGGGATGTCCCAGTGCTTCTGCCCGGTGGCGTGCGCCAGCAGGAGCTGACCTTGCTCGTTCAGGATGAGCACCCCATAAGAAGTGGTCTTCATTGTCGTTGGGCGCGGCACGGTTTGCGACGTCATGCTGGCCGACTGTAGCCGGCGATCGGCCGAATGTAGCCAGTCCCGGCCGGCCCGCCGCGCAGGAGTCGAGTTTGAGGCACGGGCGACTTTCGAGCACCAGGGCTCTCAGACGAAAGCGGCGTAGTCATGCAGGTCTTTGCATCCATACCCTCGACTAACGAGGGCGGCACGCTGCTCAGAGGTGAACTCGGGCGAGAAGACGACTCTCTCTTGCGTCCAGTTGCTCAGGTGTTTGTGCTCGCGTGCAGCCATGAATCCCGCGACATGCTGGTCGAAGACCTCGAGGGCCGCGTTGTCGTGCGCGCCAGCGGTGCGCTTACAGGAGCCGAAGCGAATACGCTTGCTGGCCTCATCCAGCGCGACAAGGTCTATCTCGATGCTACGGGCCACGTCCCGAGGCCTATTCCAATAACCGAGCCTGAGCTCAGACAGCTCGAAGTCGCCGAGGCCTTTGCGAGACATCTCGGTATGCAGGCCGCGCACCAGCTTTTCGAAGGAGAAGCCCTCGAGAACCTCAAGCCGGCGCAGAGCCGGCGCCAGTGCTTTGTCCAACGGTTTGAGCCGCGCGGCTTCGCGAGCGGGCTTCGCCACTGCAAGCCACGCCTGCAGGAAATTGTCGGCGAGGTAGTAGCGCGCATTTCGGCTCTTGCTGTCCGAGAACACAGGATGGAGCTTGTCCACCATGCGGTAGTCGTTGACGAGCCGGCTGATGTGCGTGCCTAGCGGCGTCTTGTCGTGAGGGTCGTTCAACGCCGTGACCAGGTCTCCATTGCTGCAACCTGCGTGGTCGGCCAGGTAGTGCAATATGGAAACGGCTCGGCCGCGCAGTTCGCGCAGGAACCACGTGTCGGCCTCTTCAGACAACGGGCTGGAGCCGCGCACGAACATTCGGGTCAGCAGCTCTCGAGCGAGGTCCGCCGCGGGTGCCGCGAACAGGTCCTGCTCGAATGCATCGTGATAGAACTTTGGGACCCCTTCGAAGAAGGTCCAGAGCGTGAGCCATCGCTGCGGTTCCTCAACACCTTGGCTACGGAACACCGCCATCAGGTCCTGGAAGTCCCAGTGGTCCAGCCGGATTTGTGCCGTTATGCGCCCATACAGGGGTGCTGCCTTGTCGTCCAGGAGGGCATTCATCTCGGACTGAAGAGAGCCCAGCACGAACAGCCCGCCGCGGCGCAGACCAGCGTTGCGCAGCCGGTCCACCTGCGCCTGAAGGAACGAATTGAACGCATGAAGCTTGGCGCGCGTGAAGTACTGGAACTCATCCAGCACGACAACCATGCCCGCATCGCAGAGCTGGCCGATGGCATCGGCCATTGACGCAAAATCCGTCACGTTTGCCGCAAGCGCCCGTGCATCGTCGCGCTCGCATTCGCCAAGGCTTCGAGCGAACGTGGTTGCGACATCGCGCTCGTCGGAATCGGGCACTTGCATGTACACGAGGTTCGCCCCCAGGCTAGCCTCGCCCTTTGCAAGCTGGCCCAGCAGCGTTGTCTTGCCTATCCGACGGCGTCCCTCGATGCGGCAGAAGTACCAGCGCTCGGCCTCAACAACGCGCCGAAGCTCCGCCAACGGCTCGGTCCGCCCGTAGAAGCCCCACTCAGCCATGTAATTCCTTTAAGATACAAATTTGTATTCTAAATGAAAATGACGGATAAGACAATGATTTATATGGGTTTTTTGGCGGCAGAATCTACCGCCAAGACGGGCCCGCAGGCAGTGAAGCTGTAGGAACTCATCGAACTTTTCAGTCAATCATTCAAGCGGGACGCGCTCTGATGAACTCGCACTTGCCGGGTCGCGCCGGCCGCTTCGGGCCCTGAGCGGCTGTATGCGAGCCCGAAGTCGCCGCCAAAAAGCGGTCGATCAATAAGGCACGATTTCAACGCAGCTTAAGCGGGAGGGTGCCGTCGGGATACTCAACCTGCGGCCACGGCGTCCCCGGCTTCATTGCGCCTCCGCTCTCGCACGCGCGGTTAGAGAGCTTCGCCTTGGTGCGGGACTTTTCACATAGGCTCCGCCGAAAGCTGACATCGCCCGTATGGCCCGAAGGGCCCGAAGGGTACTTGCGCACCGTGTTTCGCAATAGGCTCGTCGCGTGTGCGATCTCGCGTACTGATTCGCCTTGGCGGAACCGCGTCCGCCGGAGTTTGCCAAGCACGCCCATTGTGATCACTCGTGCCCCCAGCCTGGAGCATCGGCGCCGACCGAAAATAGCCCCACTTTCGAGCGCTATGCCGATCCGGCGCCGCGGTTCAGTACTTGGAAATGAATGCGACGATGGCCTCACTGAACCCACCGGGGTTCTGGCGCGGCATGCCGTGACCCGCGTTGCGAATGAGGACACGCTCAGAGTTCCGGAGGCAAGACTGCATCGCGTCGAGGTACTTCCCGTATTGAGGGGGGCTCTTCTCGCCGCCGAGCAAGAGGACGGGCGAGGCAATGCGGCCCGCGTCGGCGCAGGAGTACGGATCGAATCTGTTGCTGGCCATCCCCTTGAGCGTCCAAGCGTTACCTCGAAGTGCCTGACGGCCCGGCTCGGCCAGTGCCTTCCAGCTGCCGGGACCGGCGATCTCGTCCAAATAGTAGGCGAGGCCGTCGTCGACTTTGCCCCGCTCAAACATGGCGACAGCATTGGCAAGCTGTTGTTGCGCCCTTTGTGCCGTGGCCGCGGCGGTGGGATCGGCAGATTCAAAAGCAGACATGCCGTTGCCTCCCTCCGCGATCGTGAGCGTGCGGAACAAGTCGGGATTCGCCGTTGCCGCATAGAGCGCGAGAGAGCCACCCCTGGAATGGCCAACGAGGTGAACGGGGCCGGCGCCGAGCGCGCGAACGAACGCGGCAACGTCAGACGCGTGCTGACGCATGGAGAAGGCTCCACCTTTGCCATCCCATGGTTCCGGGTAGTAGTGGCGAAGGCTCACGGAGATCACCCGGTACTTTGCCGAAAGCGGCTCCATGATCCCGGCGAAGTAGCGATAGTCGAGAGGAGAGCCGTGCACAAGGACAATCGCCTGACCCGCGCCGCGCTCGACATAGGCCATGTCGTAGCCGTTGACCCGCAGGGCCTTCGCGCCTACAGGCAGCTCCCAGGTCCGCGGCGGAGTCTGTGCACACGAAGTAAGCAGCACAGTTGCGACGGTCATCACAGTTGCCAGAGATGCACGCCACATCATCTCGTTCTCCTTGGGTTCAGGTTGGAGTCACACGCGCGCGCTGCGGCTGGGATTCGCTGTCGTCACGCGCAAGTGGCGCCCTCACTGATCGACCAGGCGATTCGCCCTGCTCAGGATGGCCGGCGAAAGCGTCAGCCCGAGTTGTCGCGCCGCATTCGTGTTGATCACCAGTTCCGGCCTCTTGACGATTGCCACGGGTAAGTCGCCCGCCTTCGCCCCGCCAAGGATCTTGGCCACGTAGTCGGCCGCCTGCCGGGTCGATTCGGAGAAGGTCGTCCCGTAATTGAGCAGGCCGCCGCCATCCACATGGTCGATCGGCGAGAGCGTTGGCATCCCGTACTTGGTTGCCAATGCGGCAATCTGCTTGCGGTTTGGCGTGGTGACGGGCGTGGAGATCACAACAACAGCACCTGCGCCGGCTGCCTTGGCAGAGTGCAATTCCTTGTCGAAGTCCGGATTCGGGCCTCTGACCACCTTGAACGTCTGCACCTCCAGGCCAAGCGCGCGTGCGGCGTCTTCGTTCGCCCGGAACAGGTTGGGCGCGGCGCCGTCGTCGCCAAGCAGCGCAACGCGCGTGACGTTCGGCAACACCTCCTTGAGGATCTTCAGTTGTTCGCGGGCTTGCAGTGGATCGAAGGTCGTCAAGCCGGTCACGTTGCCGCCGGGCCGCTCTGCATTGGCCACGAGCCCGAAAGCCACCGGGTCCAGGACGATCTCGAACACGATCGGGATTTCCTTGGTCACGCCGGCCGCCGCGCGAGCTGCGCTGGCCCCGATTGCAACGATCACCTGCGAGTTGGTGTCTACCAGCTGCTTGGCGGATTGCGGCAACAGGTCGAGACGATTGTTCTCAGGCCATCGGCTCTCGATCACGACATTCCTGCCTTGCACGAAGCCGTGGCTCACCAGCGCCGTCGCAAACTCGTCCAGCAGCGAAGGCCCAGAAATTGACGAAGCGCTGGGGCCGAGAAAACCCACCCGGTGAACCGTGGCAAGCTGCTGCGCATCCGCGCGCGAGGGCAGCAGCAAGGCAAGCGCACATGCAATGACAACACCGAACAGCTTGGACATAGGTACCTCCGCCGGTCCCGTCGTGGGATGCGGATTGTACGACTGCGCACGGTGTTCAACCGAGCGTCGGTGGCCATTTCGAGCCCCGGCGTCGCGAGTTCCATGCGATCGCAGGTTAGCCGCCATTAAATACCAGCCCGACCGTAGCGTGAAAGGGAAGTCCGTGTGCAGAAGTCGAGCGCCTCAACCTCCCGATCGAGGCCCTACAACGCTCAGCTTGCTCGTTGCTGGAGGGAAGACGAAATCTCGCTCCTCCAGACCAGCCGGGCGGGACGGACTCCTTGTGGCCGGCTGTAGCCGGTCGCAACCGGGGAGCTTGGGGCCCGAAGCGGCGGTACGTGTCGCTCTGACACTCGAGCGTACGGCACGGGACCCAGGCCACGTCGTCAGAGAACAAGGCAGTACTTGTGGTTCCCATGGTTCTCGAGGTCGCTGCGCAGCGAAAAGAGGTGACCGGTGTTGGTCAGACAAAAGCGATCTTGCCAGCCGAATGATGCTGAAATAGACTTCGCACTGCCCGAGGTGTGAGAACCTCGGCTTCGCCGGCAGCATTGCCGCGACAGCCAGCATAGTCGTATGACCTGGCGCCCGCATCTGCGCTCATGGCGTCGCGGGGAATCACAGCCGTGAAACCCTCTCGTGACGCCTATGACAACAGCCAAGATCCGCACCCTCCGAAGTCTAGCCTTCGCCGCACAGCACGGCCGCTGCATCTACTGCAACTGCCCGATGTGGCTCAACTACCCGCAGGCATTCGCCAAGCGCCTGAGGATCTCGCTCGATGAGGCCAAGCTATTCCGGTGCACCGCCGAGCACAAGGTTGCTCGTAAGGACGGAGGGAAACACACGCGAGGCAACATCGCAGCGTCGTGCTGGGATTGCAATCACCGTCGGCACGCGGACAACCCGAACTGCGCGATGGACCATCTAACGTACTCGATCCACGTCGCCTGGAATGTGAGAGAAGGAACTTGGCGCTAGTGTGGTGCGCCATTCAGATATGTACTTATCTTGTGCTCCTTGCCAGCGCGGCCTTGGCTCGCGTGACCTTGGCCAGGATGTCGTTGGGGCGCCTGGCCGTGGCTGGCCATCCAGCGCGTCACGGCAGCACGGTCGTTGCGGTGCGAAACCCTCCAAGGCGGTCTTGTTTGTCTTACGATCCATCCGTGCGATTCGACCTCACCACGCTAAAGCTCTTCGTCAGCGCGATCGAGCACGGCAGCATCGCAAAAGCTGCAGAGCACGAGCACATCGTCGCTTCGGCGGCGAGCAAACGCATCGGTGACCTCGAGGCCGGGCTCGGAGTCGCGCTACTCGTACGCCAGCACGCGGGAGTCGTCCCGACCGCTGCGGGCGAAGCGCTCGCCCGCCATGCGCGCGAGGTCATCAAGACGCTCGACCGAATACCCGATGCGCTCAGCACCCTTCCTGCAGACGATCAGCCCGATCTCCGGATGTTGGGGAATCAGACCGCGGTTGTCGTCGTGGCCGCGGATCTCGCGAGCTACATCGCGCAGCGGCCCGCGGTGAAGATTCGTCTTGAAGAAGGCCGGAGTCTGCAGATCATTGAGGAGGTCGCGCAAGGGAGCGCCGACGTCGGCATCATCGGCCACTTTCAGCCCATCGACCGGATGCGCGTCGTTCCTTATCGCAGCATTCCTCTCATGCTGGTCATGCCGGTTTCGCATCCGCTTGCCAGCCGCGGGGCGATCTCTTTCGCGGAAGCGCTCGAGTTCGATCTCATCACGCTGGTGCAAGGCACCGCACTCCGCGGCTGGGCGCTGGCAGCGGCAGCCCGCATGGCGCGCAAGCCGAAGTTCACCATGCAGGTCCAGAGTTACGAGGCGATGCGCGCGATGGTGCGGGCGGGTCTCGGTATCGCGGTGATGCCCGCGCCAAACATTCTGCCGTACGAGGATCTCCTGCAGGTGCGCGCGCTGCCGCTCACCGACGATTGGGCGCGCATGCAGCTCTACCTGGTGTGCGCCCCGCGCCCGGCCGCCGCCCCTGCGATCGAGGAACTCCTCGCGCATCTCGCTGCGGGTTGAGCCATCGCGGCCCGCGACGGCCGGCGTTCCGAAAGGTCAGTTGCGAATGAAGCCGGGCGCGTCCAAGCTTGGACGTAGAGCCATCAACCGGGAGTGCAGCAATGCTCCCCCTCATCATCGGTGTTTTGGCGGCCTTGGCAGTCGTCGCCTTCGCTGAGAGAGAAAGGAATCCCCAGTGAACAACATGGTATCCCGGCCGAAATCCGAGTACGACGCGAAGTTCCGGGCCGATCTGGACAAGTTCGTGCAGGTGACCGGCTGGACGCTGCAACAGAAGGTCGCGCTCGCGTGCCGCATCCTCGATCGCGATGGGCACGAGTCCGCGCTCGCGGGCCAGGTTTCGGCGCGCGGGGAGAAGCCCGGCACCTACTGGACGCTCCGCTTCGGGCTGGGCTTCGACGAGGCGCGCGAGAGCAACATCCTGCTGATCGACGACGACTTGAACGTCCTCGCTGGCGAGGGCATGGCCAACCCCGCGAATCGATTCCATCTTTGGATCTATCGCGCCCGTGCCGAGACCAACGCGATCGTGCACACCCATCCGCCGCACGCTTCGGCGCTGTCGATGATCGCGGAGGAACTCATCGTGTCGCACATGGACACCTGCGTGCTCTACGAGAACTGCGCTTATCTCCCCGAGTGGCCGGGCGTGCCGATTGGCGACGAGGAGGGCGAGATGATCTCGACCGCGCTGGGCGACAAGCAGGCGGTGCTGCTCGCGCACCACGGCCTGCTGACTGCGGCGACGACGATCGAGGACGCGGCGGTGCTTGCGTTCTACGTCGAGCGCGCGGCGAAGCTGCAACTTATGGCGCGAGCGGTGGGGCCGATCAAGCGGGTGAAGCCGGAACTCGCACGCGAGGCGCGTAGCTATCGCGGCAGTCCCAAGTACATCGCTGCGACGTTCAATTACCTCGCGCGGCGCGTGCTGCGCGAGACGCCGGACTGCCTGAGCTGACGCAACCAAGGGAGACGATATGACACACCCTTCAATGCACCGAATTTGCGCGGCACTGCTCGCGCTTGCAGCCGCGACGGCGTCGGCGCAGACCTACCCGAACAAGATGATCCGCATCATCGTGCCGTACCCGCCGGGCGGCGGCGCCGACATCACCGCGCGGCCAATCGCCCAGATGCTCAGCGAACGCTGGGGCCAGCCGGTCGTCATCGAGAACCACGGCGGGGCGAGCGGCATGATAGGCGCGGACATGGTCGCCAAGGCGCCGCCCGACGGCTATACCCTCTTGGTCAGCGCCTCGGCGGAAGTCGCGCTCAATGTTGCGCTCTTCCCGAAGATGCCGTACGACCCGGTCAGGGATTTCGCGCCGATCACGCTGGCGACGGTGACCCCCATGGCGCTCGTCGTGCATTCGTCGTTGCCCATCACATCGTTGAAGGAATACATCGCGATCGCAAGGGCGAAGCCCGGATCGATGACGTTCGGTTCGGTCGGCTCCGGTACCCCCCACCACTTCGCCGGCGAGTGGCTGAAGATGCAAGCCATGATCGACATCGTGCACGTGCCGTACAAGGGCTCCGGCCCGTTGATCAACGATTTGCTCGGCGGGCATTCACCAAGCGGTTTTGCCACGCTGCTGCCGGCGATGCAGCATGTGAAGAGCGGCAAGTTGCGCGCCCTGGCGGTGACGACGCAAAAGCGGGTGCCGCTGTTGCCGGACGTGCCAGCGCTCGCCGAAACGCTGCCCGGATTCGACGTCAGCCAGTGGAACGCCGTGTGGGCGCCGGCCGCGACGCCGAAGGACGTGCTCGACAAGCTGAGCGCGGAAATCACGCGCATCGTGCAGTCGCCCGACTACAAGGCGCGCATGTCGGAGCAGGGCAGCGAGGCCATCGGCAATTCGCCATCGGAGCTCGCGTCCTTTCAAAGGGCGGAAATCGACAAATATCGCAAGATCGCGGAGCAGGCGAACATCAAGGTCGACAAGTAAAGGACAGGAAAGTCCAACTCCAAAGGAGAACGCAATGCGCACGACTCTTTGGCTGATGACTGCAATACTTGGACTGCTGCCTACGGGCTGTGCGGGCATCAGTACCGCCCCCACAGCGGAAGCGCGACAGGCGTTGGCTCCAACCGGCAAGCTTCGCGTTGGGCTCTTGCTTGGCAGCCCCACACACGTGATCAAGGATCCCACGTCGGGTGAGATGAAAGGGATCGGATTCGACCTCGGAAAGGAGTTGGCCCGGCGCATGGGGGTTCCGTTTGATCCGGTCCTGTATCCATCAATCCCAGCCCTCCTCGACAGCGGAAGGTCCGGCGCTTGGGACGTCACCTTCTTTGGGTTTACTCCTGGGCGCGCGAAGGATTTCGACTTCGCCAAGACGCACCTGGAAGTCGAATTCGGCTACCTCGTCCCAGCCGGTTCTTCCATCTCAACGATGGCCGATGTGGATCGCCCCGGAATTCGAGTTGCCCTGCAGGAGAGGTCCGGCCCGGATGTCTTCTTCTCACCCCTACTGAAAAATGTTGTGGTGGTCCGGGCATCAAGCAACCCTGCCACATTGGATCTGCTGAAAACCGGGAGAGCGGACGTCATGGGTAGCATCAAGCCAATCCTGTTCGAATTGTCGAATCAGTTGCCCGGTTCTCGGGTTCTCGACGGTCGGCCTGGTATCGATCCGCACGCTATGGCGATGCCGAAGGGACGGGACCTCGGCGTGGCTTACGCGCGCAAATTCGTCGAGAGCGCGAAGTCCGAGGGGCTGGTCAAGGCGGCGATCGAGAGGGTCGGAATGCGCGGCGCCCTTGTGACCACGACGCAATAACGCTCTCTAGCCTCGAGCGGGGCCAGCAGCCGTACGAACGACGCCATGATCACGAACTTGGAAGGCCGTGACGTAGTTCTGCTTTTGGCCGCATTCTGCCTTCCTGGTAATGCCGGAACAGTCGCCGCGGCCGGCCGACTACTTGGAGCTCCCTCGGCCGATGAGGTCCCACGCAAGGCCAGCAACCCAGCCGATACCCACTAACCATGCCCCAGCCTGAACGGTATCAATATCGCCCGGCGCGGCCCAATGGATCACCATCGCGAGCAGCAACCCGGCAAGGGCACCAAGACAAGACCGTGGAGAAACGAGAGCATCAAGCATCTGGGAGCTCCTTGCGAATGACCGTTCCTGGCCGATCGCGCATACAACCAACGTGAGGAATCGGCATCCTCAAAGTTGATGACAGCTCTCGCGCCAGTTGGCTGAAGACACGAACTGCTCTTGTCGACCCATCAGCGACTTCCGTAGTCTTGAGCTCGCCGCCACAAGTCCGCCGCTCGCTTAGCCGCTCTGACCCATGCGCAGCCACCCGAAGACGGCCCGCAGCGCGGAATCAACCTATTCGGGCAGCCCAGCCTTCACCAGCCCCGCGTAGTAACGCTCGCGCTGGGCGCGGCAGAGGTCGTTCGCGCACAGCCGCTCGTCGCGGAACGACGAAATCGTGTAGGAGGGCAGCCGCCGTCTGAACTCCGCCAGCGCCGCGCGCGCGGTTTCCGTCTCGCCCAGGTTCGCTGCCGCCGCGGCGACCCACGAATGAGCCACCGCATGCTGCGGCCGCTCGAGCACCGAGCGCCGCGCCCATTCGAGCGCCTCGCGGTCGCGGCCCAAGTACAGATGCGCCGCCGCGGTGACGACGAAGATGCCGTTGAGATTCGGATCGCGCGGGCTGAGCCGCCGCGCCTGCTCGAGGGCGGCGATCGCTTCATCCTGCCGGCCGAGCGTGCAACGGGCATAACCGAGCCAGAACCAGCCGCTTGCATCGTTGCGATTGAGCCCGATCTGGCGCCCGAGCAACTCCACCGCCTGCTCGGAGCGGCCGGCCAGCGCGAGCGTCGTACCGCGCACGCCGACGACGCGTGCATCGGCGGGATCCAGTTGGAAGGCCTGCGCCGAGAGTCTGTCGGCCTGTTGCAGCCACTGCTCGCGCGTCGCGCCGCGCAGGCTCAGCCAGCGCTGCGACACGTCGTAGTTATAGGTCTGTGCCAGCAGCGCGAAGGCGAGCCCCGACCCCGGGTCGCGCGCGCTCACCTGCTCGAGCAGCCGGCGGGCCTGCTGCAGGGAGTCCGGCGTCGTCCGGTTGAACTGCAGCAGCCAGCGCGCCTGCAGCAACAGGTCCTGCGAGTCGGCACCGGGCCGCGCTCGCGCACGTGCGGTTTCCACCTCCTGCAGCGTCAGGTCCAGCGACCTCGCCACCGTCCCGGTGACTCGGCGGTACAGCGCAGGAAGGTCGGGTAGCTCGCCATCGATACGGTCTGCCCACAGGGCGCGCCCGCTCTCGCCGTCGACGAGCTGCAGGGTCAGTCGCACCGTGTCGCCCTGGCGCACCAGGCCGCCGTCGAGTACATAGCGCACGCCGAGCTCGCGGCCCACGCGACGCGCGTCGACGCTGCGGCCGCGGTAGCTGTCCGCGGTCGCCCGTGCGATCACGAAGCTCTCGGGGATGCGCGACAGGTCGACCGTGATCTCGTCGGTGAGCACGGCGGCCAGCCGGTCCTGCGCCGGGTCGCCGCCATCACTTGCAAGGGGCAGCACGACGATCGACAGGCGAGGCGGTGCGGGTGGCACCACCGGTTCGCTGCGCTGCTGCCACCACCAAGCTAACGCTGCCGCAGCGACGGTGGCAGCCGCGAGGCCGCTCCAGAGCGCGACGGCAGCAGCGCCTCGCCTCACCGGCGCGGCGGCCTCAGCCGCGACCGTGCCAATCGCCGCCCGAGCCGACGAGGACGGCACTGCCGCTTCGCCAGCGGGTGTGGCCGGCCCCGCATCGGCGGCGCGTGAGGCCGGCACAGGCTCGACCGGCGCCGCGAAGAGATACCCGCGCCGTGGCAGCGTCTTAATGATGTGCTGCCCGTGCTCGCCGAGCACCTGCCGGATGTCGGAGACACAGCGCGTCAGCGACTCCTCGCCGACAACGACATCGGGCCAGACGGCGGCCAGGATCTCGTCCTTGCCCACCGGCCGGCCTGCGGCCTCGGCCAGGTAGACCAGCACGTCGAAGCTGCGCGGGCGAAGGTCGAGCCTCCGACCGGCCCGGTGCAGCGTGCGGCAGCCCGCGTCGAGATCGAACTCTTCGAAGCGCAACCGGTTGGCGGCTCGAACCTGCATCTGGTCTCCCCGGCCTGTGGGGGGAATTTTCAGCTTTTTTCACCACGCGTGCCGGTTCCTTCATGACGGCGCGCGAGCTGTGGAGGCGCAATGGCAGCGGCACCCTCACCCGCCATCGGAGGCCCCATGACCCACCGTCGTACTCTGTCCATCGCAGCCACCATCGCTGCCTCGCTTCTGCTCGCGACCCTTGCTTCGAACCCGCGCGCGCAGCCGCCCAACGGCACCCACGCGGCCGTCGACCGCGAAGTGCGCAGCCTGAAGGCGGCCTACCTGCGCTGCGAGCGGGCCGCGACCGAGCGCCTGCTCGGCATGGGCGAAGCGGCGAACTGCTCGGTCATCTACGAAGAGCTGCTCAGGGTCGGCTTCGGCGGCGACTTCAAGCGTCTGCTCGCCTGGTGGCACGCCGAACGTGTCGCCGAGGCGCGCGGCGAGCGCATCGCCACGCCTTGAAGCAGCAGGGCCGGCCGCGCCCGCACTGCGCAGTCACCGCTTCGGCAGAGCCGACCCCGAGTTCAAGACCGATAGTGCGGCCTGAGAACGCACCAGGCTAGGTCAACCGAGCGCCGCGCAGCGGTCGAGACGCCCCAGATCGAGGTATCCCAGGCACCCGGCCGGTGTCGGGATTTGCAGAGGGCGATTGAAGTTCCTTTGCCCACGCATGCGCGGGCGGAGCTGGCCAGTGTCAGCGATTCAAGGCCACCTTTGCGTTGCTACATTGCCGTCGCTGGCGACCGGCCGCTTCTTCTGGCCGACTGTAGCCGGTCGGCGCCCACCCACGGCCCTCGTAGGAAACTGAAATGTTGGCCTTTGGAGATCAGTGAACAGTATGTGCCTTGGCTTTTGAAGCACCCAGGAGCGGTACTGAAATGTTCGCTGCTTTCCAACAGAAGCCGCTGGACAGGTTCAGCCGCCGCGCGGTGGCAGCGAATCCCGCACGACGAAGTACTTGTCGCCTGAGAAGCGCAGGTACCCCTTGGCGACAAGATGCTCAAGGAAGCGAAGCACTTCCGAAATGATGCCGGTCATGGACTCGCCAGCGCTAGCGTCGAATCGCGCCCAGGTCCAGCCGTTCACCGCTGCCGCGGAGAAGCCGTAGTCGCGCTTTCGCGCGTCCGCAAGCGTGCCAACAATCGTTGGCCAGCTCGCCAGCTTCAAAGGGGGCTAGGGCGAAGGCTCGCCATTGCATCGCGATCTCCACGCGGTCCACGCGGCCAACGACGAGACCTGCCGATCGACTGGTGGCGACGCCCGAACCGCTGCGGCCGCAGGAGCTGAAGCCCAAGCCAGAGCGGGCGCGGCCGAAGCAGCCACCGGCCGAGCTTTCGCTGTTCTGGAGTTCGGCCGCCATGACGATGATCTTGAACGTGCCAGGCGCCAGCCCGGGCGACATTGCCCGAGGCCCCGCCGCAGCGCAGGCTGTCTTCGCGAAGGTGGGAGTCACCCCGATGCAAGCCGCCGAAGCATTGCTCAAGCGCGATGGCTTGGCTACGTTGGGCTTCCCGGACGGAGGCGAACCCTCCGCGGACGAATTCGCTGCGGCCGATGCCTTCGACGTGGCGAAGAAGCTGCGATCCTGGCGCGCTGCGCGGGCTGGGCTGATGTGCCCGAGGAAGCACATCTGCGCGTGACGCCCGACGTCTTGTGGCGATCTCGCGAGGCGACGGCCGCCCGACGGAAGTTGGACGTCACCGCCTTCGCCGGTCGGGCTGTTCCAGGTTCGCGCTGTGGCGCTCATCCCTTCGGGACGGCCCGTGGCCGCCTTGCGCATCCCTGACGCGGAGGCGGGAAAGAAGGCAGTCGGGGTGTCTGTGATCCGCGAAACCAGATGTCGGAATCGCAATCGTGAGGACAGCAAGGCCGACCCATAAGGCATGCAGCGCTGACGCAAAGTCTGCGGCGGTGCCCGCTGAACTAGGTGCTCACGAACTTCGGATCCAACTCTTGCACCGCAAACCGCCGGACATGATCGACGAAGGCGCTCACCAACATCGATGAGGTGCGCCGCGCCGGCGTCAGCACGGAGAATTCCGTGACCATGACTGGCTCGAACGGCAGGAAGGTCAGGCCCCTGCCGCGGTGCTCCAGCGCGGTGATCGGGTCGACCAGCGACACGCCGAGGCCGGCAGCCACCATGGCGCAAATGCCGGCCGACACCTGCGTCTCTACCTGTAGCTCGCGCTCGATGCCGTAGGACGCGAAGAGCGCGTCGATGTGCAGCCGCGATTCGATCGCATGCGGATGCGAGACGAAGTGCTCGCCGGCCAGGTCCGCGGGGCGGATCACCTTTTTCCTCGCGAGCCGGTGATCGCTCCGCATCACGCAGACCATCCGGGTCGCGATCAGCTGCTCGCCGTGCGTGCTGGAGTGGCTCATCGGCAGGACGACGAAGCCGACGTCGCAGCGCTCGCCCACCACCAAGTCGACCACGGTTCGTGACGAATGGTTGGCGAGCGATATGCGGATGTCGCTGTGCTCGCGCAGGAACGTCGCGATGGCGCGCGGCAGGAACGACAGCGCCAGCGCCGGGGCTGCAGCGATGCGCAGCGCGCCACGCTGCAGCGAACGTATCTCGTCGGCGGTTCGCGCGATGCGTTCCATGCCGAGCAAGGACCGCTCGACCTCCTCGTTCAGCGCCTCTGCTTCCGCCGTGGGTTGCAGGCGCCCTCGCACGCGCAGGAAGAGCGCGAACCCGACGCTTTCCTCCAGGTCGGCCACCAGCCGCGTGACGGCCGGCTGCGACACGTGCAGCGACTCGGCCGCACGTGTCACGGTTTGCCACTGCATCACGGCGCGAAAGGCTTCCAACTGACGAATCTTCATATGAGCAACTCCATACGCCAATGTTATGGGTTTCCGAAAAAAAACGATTGTTCAGTTGGAGATCGAATGACTAATCTCCGAGCTGCGAGTGAAACCAACCGCAGATTCCATCCTGGTGCACCATAAGCAAAACGCATCATGATGGGGAAAACCCCGACTTCTTGGTGCGCAACAAAGGAAATCCCATGATGCTTCGTCCCGTTTCCGCGGCCGTGAATGTGGCCGTCTCCGCAGCGCTGGCACTCGGCGCCCTGACCGCAGCGACCAGCGCGTTGGCCGATCCCACCACGCTGTATGTCGGCTCCTACGGCGGGTCGACCGAGAAGGCCTTCAAGGAGAGGCTGATCCCCGCGTTCGAAGCCAAGCACAACGCCAAGATCGTCTACGTGCCGGGCAACTCGACCGACACGCTGGCCAAGCTGCAGGCGCAAAAGGGCAAGCAGGAACTCAACGTCGTGCTGCTCGACGACGGCCCGATGTACCAGGCGGTGCAATTCGGCTTCTGCGACAAGCTGGGCAACCCGGCGGTGCTGAAGGACCTGTACCCGGTCGCGCGCATGACCGACAGCGCGGTTGGCATCGGCATCGTCGCCACCGGCATCGCCTACAACACCGAAGCCTTCAAGAAGGCGAACCTGCCCACGCCGGATTCATGGGAAGTGCTGACCGACAAGCGCTTCAAGCAGAAGGTCGCGATCCCGCCGATCAGCAACACCTACGGGCTGCAGACGCTGCTGACCTTCGCCAAGCTGCGCAAGGGCGGCGACAAGAACATCGACCCCGGCTTCACCGCGATGACGCGCGAAATCGGCCCCAACGTGCTGGCGTGGGAGCCCTCGCCGGGCAAGATGACCGAGCTGTTCCAGAACAACGACATCATGTTGGCCGTCTGGGGCAGCGGCCGGGTGCAGGCGCTGAAGGACACGGGCTTCCCGGTGCAGTTCGTCGTTCCGAAGGAAGGCGCGCCGGCCTTGCTGACGGCCGCCTGCCCGGTGGCGCAGAACAGCGCCCCGGCGCTCTCGCAGGCCTTCGTCCAGTATCTCCTGACGCCCGAGGTGCAGGCCATCCTCGCTGACACGCAGGGCTGGGGCCCGGCCAACAGCAAGGCGAAGCTCGAGCCGGCCGTCGCCGCCAAGGTGCCTTACGGCAAGGAGCAGATCGACAAGCTGCTGCCCACCGACTGGACCGTCGTCAACGAGAAGCGCGCCGAGTGGACCAACCGCTGGAACCGCACCGTCGAACGCTGAGCTCGCAACGCCGCTCCTGAACCCGGGCCCCCTTCATGACCTTCCTTCAACTCGATCAACTCGGCAAGGTTTTCGGCGACTTCCGCGCGGTGGAGAGCCTGAGTCTCGAGGTTAAGCGTGGCGAGTTCATCTCGCTGCTCGGCCCTTCGGGCTGCGGCAAGACCACCACCCTGCAGATGGTCGCGGGCTTCGTCGAGCCGACGCGCGGGCGCATCCGCCTCGACGGCGCCGATATCACGGGCATGCGGCCGGAGAAGCGCGGCATGGGCGTGGTGTTCCAGAGCTACGCGCTCTTCCCGCACATGACCGTGGCCGAGAACATCGGCTTCGGCCTCGAGATGCGCGGCATCCCGCGCGCCGAAAAGCTCAAACGCGTCGACGAGACGCTCGAGCTCGTGCGGCTGCCGGGCCTCGGCAAGCGTTACCCGAAGGAACTCTCTGGCGGGCAGCGGCAGCGGGTCGCCATCGCGCGTGCGCTGGCGGTGCGACCCGCGGTGCTGCTGCTGGACGAACCCATGTCGAACCTCGACGCGAAGCTTCGCGAGGACATGCACGTCGAGTTGCGCAGCATCCAGCGCCATCTCGGCATCACCACGATCCTGGTCACGCACGACCAGGTCGAGGCCATGACGATGAGCGATCGCATCGCCGTCATGCATGGCGGACGCATCGTGCAGCTCGCCACGCCGTACGAGGCGTACGAGCGGCCCGAATCGGCGTTCGCATCGTCCTTCCTTGGCAAGACGAATGTGCTCAAGGGCGTGGTCGAAGCGCGCAACGCGCGCTGCTGCGAGGTGCGCGTCGGCGATTCGCTGCTGCACGTGCCGCACCAGGAGAAGCCGCTCGCGCGCGAGGTCAACGTCTACGTGCGGCCCGAGAAGGTAAGGCTCGCGCCGGCCTCGGCCGCGCACGGCATCCCGGCCACGATCCGCACGCGCCTGTTCCTCGGCAACCACTGGCTGGTCGAGGTCGACAGCGCGCTCGGGCCCATGCGCGTGAGTCACCCCAACATCGGCTCGGTGCCGCCGGCCGAAGGCGAGGCGGTCGCCGTGCATTGGCTGGACGACGACCTGCGCCTGCTCGACACGGAGGCCGCGCATGGCTGAGGCCGCCACCGCTCTCGTGACTGGCGCGCCGGCCCGGGCCGCGCCGCCGTCGAAGTCGGTCGAGCCGCGCGCCGGCTCCGCGCCCTGGCTCCTGAGCGCACCCGCGCTGCTGCTGTTCCTCGGGCTGCTGGTGATTCCGCTTGCGCTCACCGCGGTGCTGTCGTTGCACTCGTTCGACGGCACGCGCGGCGTGCTGCCGGACTTCACCGCGCGCAACTACCTCGAGGTCTTCTCGGACCCGTACTACTACGAGATCTTCCTGCGCACGGCCGGCCTTGCGCTGGCGGTCACGCTGCTGTCGGTGCTGTTCGGCGTGCCGGAAACGATCATCCTGTCGCGCATGAAGGCGCCGTGGCGGGGCATCTTCCTGGTCGTCATCCTCGGCCCGCTGCTGGTCTCGGTCGTGGTTCGCACGCTGGGCTGGGCCATCCTCGTGGGCAACAACGGGCTCATCAACGCGGGCCTGCAGGCGCTCGGCCTGACGGACGAACCGGTGCGGCTGCTGTTCACGATGACGGGGGTGGTCATCGCGCTCACGCATGTGCTGATGCCGTTCATGGTGATCTCGGTATGGGCCTCGCTGCAGAAGCTCGATCCGCAGGTCGAGAATGCGGGGCTCTCCTTCGGTGCTGCGCCTTTCACGGTGTTCCGGCGCATCATCCTGCCGCAAATCGTGCCGGGCATCCTGTCGGGCGCGATCATCGTGTTCGCGCTCGCGGCGTCGGCCTTCGCGACGCCGGCCATCCTCGGCGGGCGCCGGCTCAAGGTGGTCGCCACCGCCGCGTACGACGAGTTCCTCAGCACCCTGAACTGGCCGCTGGGCGCGTCGATCGCGATCCTGCTGCTGATCGCCAACGTCATCGTCATCGCCGGCTTCAACCGCTGGCTCGAGCGGCGCTACGCGCAGGTCTTCGAAGGCTGAGAAGGAGCACGACATGCGCAAGAACGGACTGCTCTCTCTCGTCTATCACACGATCTTCATCGCCTTCATCCTGGCACCGCTGGTGGTGGTGGTGCTCGTCTCGTTCACCGGCAAGGGCTACATCTCGCTGCCGACCGACGGCTTGTCGCTGCGCTGGTTCCGCGCCATCGGCGGCGCCACCGAACTGGTCAACGCGTTCTGGCTGTCGCTCTGGCTCGGCCTCGCGAGCGCGACCGTCGCCGTGGTGCTGGCGGTGCCGGCGGCGCTCGCGCTCGTGCGCTACCGTTTTGCCGGGCGCGGCGCGATCGCGGCCTTCTTCATGTCGCCGCTGATGATCCCGCACGTCGTGCTGGGCGTGGCCTTCCTGCGCTTCTTCACCACCATCGGCGTGTCGGGCTCGTTCGTCTGGCTCTCGTTGACACACGTCGTCGTGGTGATGCCGTACGCGCTGCGGCTGGTGCTGGCCTCGGCCACGGGCCTCGATCGCGATGCCGAGAAGGCGGCGCTCTCGCTCGGCGCGAGCCGCATGACCGCGTTTCGTCGCATCGTGCTGCCGCTGATCCTCCCTGGCGTGGTTGGCGGCTGGATGCTCGCCTTCATCCAGAGCTTCGACGAACTCACCATGACGGTCTTCGTCGCCACGCCCGGCACCACGACGCTGCCGGTCGCCATGTACAACCAGATCGCCCAGACCATCGACCCGCTGGTCGCATCGGTGTCGACCGTGCTCATCGCCGGCACGGTGGTGCTGATGGTGCTGCTCGACCGGCTCGTCGGCCTCGACCGCGTGCTGATCGGCAAGGGCTGAGCGCGGTTTGCCCGCATCCGGGCGCTTCCTTTTTTTCTGCACTCCATGAACACAAGTGATTTGATCGTCGTCGGCGGCGGCCTGGTCGGCACCGCGCTGGCCTACGGCGCGGCACGCAACGGCATTCGCGTCACCGTCCTCGACGAGGGCGACGATGCGTTCCGCGCGTCGCGCGGCAACTTCGGACTCGTATGGGTCCAGGGCAAGGGCTTCGGCATGGCGCCGTACGCGCGCTGGACGATGACGTCCGCCGCGCAATGGCCGCAGCTCGCCCGCGCGCTGGCCGACGACGGCGGCGTCGACGTGCAGCTGCGCCAGCCCGGCGGCTTTCACTTCTGCTTTTCCGACGATGAGCTGCAAAGCCGTGAAGAGCGGCTGCGCAGCATCCGCGATGCACTCGATGGCGACTACGCCTTCGAGATGCTGGACCACGCATCTCTCAAGGCGAGGCTGCCCGGCATCGGACCCGCGGTCGCCGGCGCGAGCTACACACCGATGGATGGCCACGCCAATCCGCTCAAGCTGCTGCGCGCGCTGCACGCGGCCTGCCGGCATCGCGGCGTGCATTTCGCGCACGGCAGCCGCGCGACGCGCATCACGCCGCGGGCGAACGGCTTCGATCTCGAGGCGGGCGCGACCACATGGCGCGCGCCGCGCGTGGTGCTCGCGGCCGGCCTCGGCAACCGCGAGCTGGCGCCGCAGATCGGCCTGCACGCCCCGGTGCGGCCCAACCGGGGCCAGGTGCTGGTCGGCGAGCGCGTCGCCAGGTTCCTCGACCATCCGACCACCTACGTGCGCCAGACGGACGAAGGCACAGTCCAGCTCGGCGACTCGCTGGAGGACGTCGGGCTCGACGACGGTACGACCGTCGACGTGCTCAGCACCATCGCGCGCCGCGGGGTGCGCAGTTTCCCGGCGCTGGAGAGCCTGCGCCTCGTGCGCGCATGGGGCGCGTTGCGCGTGATGACGCCCGACGGCTTCCCCATCTACCAGGCATCGACGCAATGCCCGGGCGCCTTTGTCGTGACCTGCCACAGCGGCGTGACCCTGGCTGCCAACCACGTCTTCTCGATCGCGCCATGGATCGCCGGCAGTGCCGGGCACGGCGTCCCGGTCGGCATCGAGTCCTTCGGCGGCGACCGCTTCCTCAACGGCAACGAAACCTTCCACCATGCCCATTAACGTCCGCTTTCGCCCCCTCTTTCCGATCGACGCTTCGCCGCGCGGCGAGCCCACGGTCGGCCTCTACTTCGATGGCCGCGCCATGCGGGCGCCGGTCGGCTGCAGCGTGGCGGCGGCCTTGCTTGCCAACGGCGTCTCGACCTTTCGCACCACGCCCGTGAGCGGCGCGCCGCGCGCGCCCTATTGCATGATGGGCGCGTGCTTCGATTGCCTCGTCGAGATCGACGGGCAACCGAACCGGCAGAGCTGCCTCGTCGCGGTGACCGAGGGCATGCAGGTGAGAACGCAGGCGGGGCTGCGTTCCTTGGATTGCGGCGGGGCCGCCGTTTCCGAGGAGGCCGCGCATGTCGAGTGAGCGTTGCGATATCGCCATCGTCGGCGCCGGCCCGGCCGGCATGTCGGCTGCCATCGTCGCCGCGCGGCTCGGCGCCCATGTCGTGGTGCTCGACGAGCAACGCGCTGTGGGCGGCCAGATCTACCGTGCCATCACCGACGCGCCGGCACGCCGGGTCGACCTGCTCGGGCCGGACTACGCCGCCGGCCGCTCGCTTGCCGAGGCCTTCGCCGCGAGCGGTGCCCGGCACGTCACGAATGCAGCCGTCTGGCAGGTGACGCCCGAAGGTGCGGTGCATTACCTGCATGACGGTGCGACCGCGACACTCCAGGCCGAACGTGTCGTGCTCTGCTCCGGTGCCATGGAGCGTCCGTTCCCGATCCCGGGCTGGACGCTGCCGGGCGTGCTCACCGCAGGTGCCGCGCAGATCCTCCTGAAGAGCGCCGATGTGGTGCCGGTCGAGCCAGTCGTGCTGGCGGGCTGCGGACCGCTCCTCTACCTGCTCGGCTGGCAGTACGTGCGCGCCGGCGTGCCTATCCGCGCACTGGTCGACACGACATCGATCGAGGACTACCGCCGCGCGCTCCCGCACCTCGGCGGCGCGCTTGCCGGCTGGCGTTATCTGAAGAAGGGTCTGTCGCTCATGCGCGTGCTCAAGCGCGCCGGTGTGCCATTCCATACCGGTGCGGAGAACCTCGCCGCGCAAGGCCGGGACGGGGTCGAGGCGCTGCGCTTCACGATCGGCGGCAAGGCCCATCGCATCGAGACCTCGACGCTGCTCCTGCACCACGGCGTCGTGCCGAACACGCAGTTCACTTGGTCGCTACGGGCCAAACACAAATGGGACGATGCGCAGCTCTGCTGGCAGCCCGAGGCGGACGCCTGGGGCGCGCTGGACGTGCCCGGCATCCATGTTGCCGGCGATGGTCTTGGCATCGGCGGCGCGCTGGCGGCGGCGCTGCAGGGCGAGCTCGCGGCGCTCGGTGCGATGCATGCGCTGGGCCGAATCACGCTCGGCGAGCGCGACGGGCTCGCTGGACCGCTTCGTTCGGCGTTGCGCGACCAGCTGCGCATCCGTCCCTTTCTCGATGCCCTGTACCGGCCCAAGAAGGCCAATCGCATTCCGGCCGACGACGTGATCGTGTGCCGCTGCGAGGAAGTCGCCGCCGGCGACATCCGGCATTTCGTGGAGCTCGGCTGCCATGGACCGAACCAGGCGAAGGCCTTCGGGCGTTGCGGCATGGGCCCGTGCCAGGGGCGCCAATGCGGCCTGACCGTGACCGAGCTGATCGCGGACGCGCGCGGGGTGACCCCGGCGGAAGTGGGCTACTACCGAATCCGACCGCCCATCAAGCCGATCTCGCTGGGCGAACTCGCCGGCGCGGATCGAAGCGTGGCATGAAGCGATCGGCGGACGCGATCGTCGTCGGCGGCGGCCTGCACGGCCTGTCGAGCGCGCTGCACCTCGCGCGGCGCGGACTCGAGGTCATCGTGCTGGAGGCCGAATTCTGCGGCCGCCATGCGTCCGGCGTGAACGCGGGCGGCGTGCGCACGCTGGGCCGCCACGTCGCCGAGATCCCGCTTGCGCTGGCGTCGCGCACGCTGTGGCACCACCTGGCAGAGCTCGTCGGCGACGACGCGGGTTTCGCGCCCAGCGGCCAGTTGAAGATTGCCGAAACCGACGATGAGCTGCAGATGCTGCGCGACACAGTCGCGCATCTCCAGTCGCTCGGTTTCGATCATGAAGAACTCGTCGACGCGCAGCAGGTCGGCGAACTCGTGCCCGCCATTGCGCCGCACGTCGTCGGAGGCATCTGGGTTCGCGACGACGGCCATGCCCTGCCGTACCGCGCCGTCACCGCATTCCGCCTCGCAGCCCAGCGCGCCGGGGCCGAAGTGCACGAAGAGACGCGCGTCGAACGCATCGACCATCGTGCCGGTCGCTGGCACGTGGCGACCACGCGTGGCAGCTTCGACGCCACCCATCTGGTCAACACCGCGGGCGCCTGGGCCGGCGCACTCGCCGCGCAGGCCGGCGATGCGGTGCCGCTCGAAGCCGGCGGACTGATGCTCATGATCACCCATCGCGCGCCGCCCTTCGTCACGCCGGTGCTCGGCGCGACCGGCCGGCCGCTGTCCTTCAAGCAATTCGCGAACGGCACCGTGCTGATCGGCGGTGGCCTGCGCTGCGCCGCCGATCTCGACGCGAGACACGGCATCGTCGACATGCCCAAGCTGGCGAGCAGCGCGCGCACGGTGACCGCCCTGTTCCCGCACCTGAAGCCGCTTGGCGTCAACCGCGCCTGGGCCAGCGTCGAGGCCTTCATGCCCGACGGCATCCCCGTGATCGGCCCGAGCCGCGCGGCACCGAACCTCGTCCATGCCTTCGGCTTCTCCGCACACGGCTTCGAGCTCGGGCCGATTGGCGGGCAGATCGTCGCCGAGCTCGTGACGGAAGGCCGCAGCACGCTGCCCATCGAACCGTTCGCCGTCGAGCGCTTCGCGCGTCGAGCGGCTGCATCGTTTCAACCACTCCAAGAAGGAAGTTCATCATGAGCGACATCCAGCGCTACGACTCCAACGCACGCCTTTCCCGCATCGTCGTGCACAACTCGGTGGTCTACGTCGCCGGGGTCACCGCGACCGATCGCAGCGGCGACGCACAGGCGCAGACCGCCGACATCCTCGCCAAGATCGACGGCTACCTCGCGAGCGTCGGCACGAACAAGTCGCGCCTGCTGTCGGTCCAAATCTGGCTGCAGGACATCGAGCGCGATTTCACCGGCCTGAACGCGGCCTGGGCGGCATGGATACCTGCCGATGCGATGCCCACCCGTGCGACCTGCGAGGCCAAGCTCGCGGCGCCGGACCTGCGAGTCGAGATCATTGTGACCGCCGCGTTGTAGCCGGCTTCGGACGCGTTCGGCGTGAACGTGACGGGTGAGGGCGGAATCGCGCCATGCGCTGATGCTTGGCGCCGGTGGTGTGGCCCTCGGCACGCGCTTCTATGCCTCCGTCCTGCGGCGCCCCCACGGCCTGCCATAACCAGCCAAGCTGGGGCAGCGCGAGTCAGCATGCGGTATGTCCTACGACCGCTCCACGGCGCGTCCTACCTTTGCGTGACTCGGCCGATTTCTACATTTGCTGTTGATGTCGGACCTCACGCCGACGTCAAGGAGAAATCACCATGAAAGAACTTCTGTTGATGTTCGCCATTGCGTCATCGTGCCTGGTTGCCGGCCAGGCCGGCGCGCAGGCCACCCAGCCGCCGCCGGCTGCGGCGGTCGATCCGGTCGATGCCGAATACAAGGCCGCCCGCGACAAGATCGCAGCCGACTACAAGGCTGCCAAGGCCCTGTGCGACGCTATGAAGGACAACGCCAAGGACGTCTGCATCGAGGAAGCCAAGGGCAAGGAAAAGGTCGCCAAGGCCGAGCTCGACCAGCAGCGCAAGCCCAGCGACGGCAATGCGCGCAAGGTGGCCGAGGCCAAGGTGGAGGCCGCCTACAGTGTCGCCAAGGAGAAATGCGACGACCAGAAGGGCGATGCCAAGAAAGCATGCGTGACATCGGCCAAGGCAGAAGAGGCGAAGGGCAAGGCCGACATCAAGGCAATGGCGATGAAGAAATGAACGCCGGCGCCTTGGTCTTGATTGATCCGAAGCCATCGAACTGATCGCTGATCAGATCCCGTGAGGTCTTTCAGGCTTCATTTGCCCGCACCGATGCGGGCATTCTTCATGGGCGCCCGCGGGGTGCGCTCCCTTCCAAAAGGGACAGATCCGGATCAGTTTTCGTTCCTGGTCGCGAATGCAGTGTCGGCAAGGCCACCGCGCTAGCCCTTGCGCGGATGCCTCGGCGGAAGACCCCTTGAGGTCGAGCCGGTTGCTAGCGAGATCGCGGTGCGGCGCGGCGACCGGCCTGCCGGACCACCAGCTCAAGTTCAACGTCGATTGGCGCGTCACGCCGGCTTGGGGTGTGGGCGCCCAGTACCGCGCCTACTCGAGGCAATTCGTGCGCGGCAACGAGAACGGCGCGCACACGCCCGATGGTGTCGGGTTCAACGGCAGCGGCCACCTCGGCGGCTATGCGTTGCTCGATCTCACGACGAACTGGAAGCCGGGCCGCAGCGTCGAACTCGTCGCGAAGGTGGCGAACGTGTTCAACCGCCGCTACGCCAGCGCCGGCCAGCTCGCCCGCAACGGCTTCGATGCCGGCGGCGCGGTGTTGCCGCCGGATGCATGGCGCAACGAGCAGTTCGTGGCCCCGGGCGCGCCGCGCGCGGTGTGGGTCGACCTGGCGTTCGTGCTGGCGCAACTACGCTGACGCGTTGACAGCATCCTTCAGGGCTTTGCCTGCCGTGAATTTCGGCACCTTGCTCGCCTTGATCGTCATCGGCTCGCCGGTCGATGGATTGCGGCCGGTACGCTCGGCACGGCTCGCGACGGTGAAATTGCCAAACCCGATGAGCTGCACGGCTTCTCCACGTGCCAGAGCCCGCGTCAGGTTTTCAAGCGCCGAGTCGAGTACACGGCCAGCATCGGCCTTGCTGAGGTTAGTGTCCGCAGCGATCGCGGCGATAAGTTCGGTCTTGGTCAAAACTGAGGTTCCCTCTATGACAACAGATGAGCAGGATAGCTCCATCTGAACTCGTCAGAAGCTTGGAAACGACATACCCGGTGAGGGGTGTGGGACCTATCTGCAGGCGCACCGGGAGCGCGTGTTCGTTTCCATCTCAATAGCCCCGCCGTCGGGAACCCCTTGCCTCGGGTTCCTTGATGCTCACCTTGATGTGTGTGCTCCACCTGCCACGTATCCGGCATGCGGAACGTTCCTGTCTGGCCTGCCCTTCACAACTCGTCCGTCGCTCAGCCGAACTCGTGCGAGCTGGTCAGCATTCGTTGGATCGGCGGCCATCAGCGCTTTGAGGCTGACCCACGTCTCCCAGGTCTGTTTGGGACGTAGCCGCACAGGAAGCGGTCGCTGGTAGTGGTCTGGGGCGACTTGCCCCTTTGCCGTCTCTATCCAGACATGCGTGATCTCTGCATCCTGGGCCAGGGAGACGTTGGTGACGTTTACGAAGAGGGCAACCGTACCTGGCTCGCCATCCTTTCCGAAGAACTGTCCGAGGTGGGTGCGCACCCGTACGTGCGTCGTCAGGCCGAGAATTCGAAACGACCAATCAAGAATCGGAGGTATGACCGAGGTCCAAGACATGTTGTTCCTCACTCTCGCGTGCGCGCCCAGGGGAATGCTCTCGCTCACTTTAACCGCCTGGTTGCGAGATGGCGATGGAGGTTTGCCTCGCCCACACGATCGCGCTGGCAAACGATGGACGGAATCCGCCGATGCCATGAGGCGCTTATGAATGAATGGCTGAACTGCCCCCAGCCTGCCACATCGGCGACCGTCCGCTTCTGGACCGATATCGACCTGATCGATCGTCGCGCCCAAACGCGTCGCCTGCGGGGCAACCCACGCTCCAGAATCGGCCTGGCGAATAGCGCGAGGGCCCCGCACTTGAAGCAATGGAAAGCGACCGGTCCGGACCCTGAACCAGATCGCCCGTAGTCACATGCGCAGCATCTTGCCTGGGTTCATGATTCCTAATGGGTCAAGTGCACGTTTGATGTCACGCATCAGTTCAATAGCCTCACCGTGCTCGACTTCGATCTGGCCTATGCGGTGCAGCCCGACGCCGTGCTCACCGGTGCAAGTGCCGCCCATCCGTATTGCGCGCAGCGCGACACGCTCGGCCAGCGCCTCGGCCTTGCCACGCGCCGTCCGATCCGCGTCGTTGTAGATGATCCCGAGGTGGAAGTTACCGTCCCCCACGTGGCCGACGATCGGTGCGTAGAGCCCGCTTTCGCGGATGTCGGCTTCGGTCTCGGTGATGCACTCGACCAGTGCCGAGATCGGCACGCAGGCGTCGGTTCCCATCGAACTCCAGCCCGGATGCATCGCCAGGTTGGCGTGGTAGCAGGAGTGCCGCGCCTTCCACAGGCGCGAGCGCTCTTCGGGCCGGTGCGCATAGCGGAACCCGCTTCCGCCGTTGTCGCTGGCGAGTGACTGCACCGTCTCGACCTGCTCGGCCACGGCCCCTTCGCTGCCGTGGAATTCGACGAACAGCGTGGGCCGTGCCTCGAACTCGTCGAGTCTCGAGTAGCGGATGCATGCGTCCATCTGCACGTCGTTGAGCAACTCGATGCGCGCCACCGGCACGCCCAGCTGCAGGGTGGCGATCACGGTGTCCATGGCTGCGTGCAGGCTAGCGAACTGGCAAACCGCGGCGACCACGTGCTCGGGCAGGCCGAAGAGGCGCAGCTGGACCTCGGTGATGATGCCCAGCAGCCCTTCGCTGCCTACGTAGAGGCGTGTGAGATCGAAACCCGACGCCGACTTGCGCGCCCGCGAGCCGGTGCGGACGACGCGGCCGTCGGGGGTAACTACCGTGAGGCCCATGACGGTTTCGCGCATGGTGCCGTAGCGCACGGCCGCCGTGCCCGAGGCGCGCGTCGACGCCATGCCGCCGAGCGAGGCGTTGGCGCCCGGGTCCACCGCGAAGAAGAGACCACTGGCGCGAAGGTGCTCGTTGAGCTGCTCGCGCGTCACGCCGGCCTGCACGCGACAGTCCATCGAATCGGTGGAGACCTCCAGCACGCGGTCCATGCGCGAGAGGTCGATGCACACCCCGCCGTGAATCGCCGCCACGTGACCTTCCATCGAAGTGCCGCTGCCGAAGGCGATGATCGGCACCTCGGCGCGGTGGCACAGCCGCGCGGCCGCGGCCACCTCCTCGTTGGTGAGAGGGAACAGCACGAGATCGGGCAGCCCCGGGTCGGGAAGGCCCTCGCCGTGGCTGTGATGCGCCCGCACCGCAGCCGAGGTGACGGCCCGGTCGCCGAAGATCGCCCGGAACTCAGGCAGCAGGGACTCGACCGCGCGTGCGGTCTCGCCGAGGGATTTGTGAAAGGCCATTGCGGATGCTGATGTGATTCAGGCGCCCAGGTAGGCGTCGCGCACGTGGTCGTCGTGCAGCAGTTGGTGGGCCGGGCCCGCTAGGGCGATGCGCCCGCCTTCCAGCACATAGCCGTGGTCGGCAACGCTCAGCGCGGCGAACGCGTTCTGCTCGACGATGACCACTGTGCGACCAGCGCGGGCAATGCGGCGGATGTCCAGGAACATCTCCGTGGTGAGCTTGGGCGACAGGCCCATTGAGGGTTCGTCGAGAAGCAGCACGCGCGGCCCGGCCATCAGGCCACGGGCGACGGCGAGCATCTGCTGCTCGCCGCCGGACAGCACGCCGCCCATCTCATTGGATTTGCGCTTGAGCACAGGGAAGAGCTCGTACACCTCGTCCAGCGTCTCGCTCACGGCTGCCTTGTCGTGTCGACGCACATAGGCGCCGACCTCCAGGTTCTCCTTGACACTGAGCGTCGAGAAGATGCGCCGACGCTGCGGCACGCAGGCGATGCCGGCCGCGACAATCTGCTCGATCGGGCGGTCGTGGATGCTCTGGCCACAGAACTCGACGCTGCCGGCAGTCGGTTTCAGGCGCCCCACGATCAGATTGAGCGTGGTCGACTTGCCGGCGCCGTTCGCCCCGATCACGGCCACGATCTGTCCATGGTAGGCACGTATCGACAGATCGAACAGGATCTGCGCCTTCCCATAGAAAACGTCGACGTGCGAGAGCTCGAGCTCCGGGGGCTGGGCGATCAAGGAAGGAGGCAGATCCGCTTTCATCATTGCTGTCCTCGCGCGGAGGCTGCCTTAGAACCTGACCGCCGAGCGCACGACCGGCTGGCCGCCCTTGATCTCGACGATGTTCACCTGCTTGTTGCAGTCGCCCGCCTGGTCGCACTTGTAGTCGGCCAGCAGGCCGCTGTAACTCACGTTCGGGAAGGCAGCGCGGATCTTCTGGACGTCGGCCGACTTCGCCGCGTTGATCGCCTTGGCCGCGAGTATGGTGGCGTCGTAGTAGGTGGCCGACCACACGTCAGGCGCCATCTTGTACTTGGCCTCGTACTTCTTGACGAACGCCTGCACGGCCGGGTTGGGATCCGTGGGCACGAAGTACGAGGCGCTCATCGAACCCTCTGCCGCACTGCCCGCCAGCTTGAGAAAGGCCTCTTCCGAGAGCACCGCGCCGGCGAACTTGAAGGGCAGGCCGAACTGCTTGGCCTGGCGCAGGATCAGCGCCGCATCGGTGTCGTGCGCCCACAGGATCACCAGTTCCGCGCCGGACTTCTGCAGCTTGGCGAGCTGGGCGGAATAGTCCTTGTCGCTCGGGTTGTGACTTTCCACGGCCACGGGCTTCAGGCCCAGGGTGGCCATCTGCGCCACCACACGCGCCTGGCCCGACTTGCCGAAGTCGTCGTTGGCATAGAAGACAGCCGTTTTCTCGCCAGCCTTGAGCTCCTTCTGCGCGTACTCGATGAGTGCCTTGGCCTGCACGTCGTCGTCCGAGCGCGTGCGGATGACGTAATTGCAGCCACTGTGCGTGATCGCAACGGAGGTGCCGCCGGTGATGGACACTACCTTGCCATTGCAGTACGTTTTCTGCGTCGCCATCTGTGTGACCGAGTAGTGCGGTCCAATCATCACCGGCACCTTGCTCACTTGCATCAGCTTGTTGACGGCATTGATGGCGCCGTTCGGGTTGTCGCCCTGATCATCCTCGAACACGACCTCAAGCGGCTTGCCGAGCACACCGCCGGCGGCATTGATCTCGCTCACCGCAAGCTCCACGCCTTGCTTGAAATTGCGCCCCACCAGCGCCTTGGGGCCGGTCTGGGGCAGCGACACGCCGATCAGCGCGTCGGCCATGGCCGGTGTGGAAAGCAGCAATGCTGCGGCACCGAGCCAGCTGACGCGAGGCAAGGGAATGGAAAGTCTATTCATGGCTTGTGTCTCCAGGTGATGTCTTGACGAAAACGAAGGGGAACGAATGGAAAAAGAGGGCGAAAACCTCACGCCGTGGCCGGCTCGCGCGCCAGCTCCGGAGCCGCTTCCTCGGGAATGCGCTCGCCCAGGTAGGCCTCGATCACCGCAGGGGAATTCATGACCTCCATGGGCCTCCCGTCTGCGATCTTGTTGCCGAGGTTGAGCACGACGACGCGGTCGCACATGTTCATCACCAGCTTGATGCGGTGCTCGACCACCAGGATCGACATGCCCTGCGACCGCAGGTGCTGCAGGATCTGCGCGAGTTCCAGGATCAGGCCGCCGCGCAGGCCGGCGGCAGGTTCGTCGAGCAGCAGCAGCCGCGGCTTGTTCACGATGGCACGCGCCATTTCGACCAGCCGGCTCTGGCCGAAAGATAGGTCGCCGCCGCGGCGGTAGGCGAGATGCGCCACGCCCATGCTGGCGAGCGCTTCCAGTGCGGCCGCGCGGCTGTGCGCCTCGCGCGCGCCCACCTGGTCGAGCGGCGCACGGTAGGCCACCATGACGTTCTCCAGCACCGTCATCGATTCCCACAACCGCACGTTCTGGAAGATGCGCGCCACGCCGCGGCCATGGATGGTCCACGGCGCCAGGTTGTCGATGCGGTCGCTGCCCAGCTCGATCGAACCCTCGACGCCCACCGTGCCCGAGCACGCGTTGATCATGGTCGACTTGCCCGAGCCGTTGGGACCGATGAGCCCGAGGATCTCGCCGCGGCGCACGTCGAAGCTGACTTCATTGAGTGCCTTCACCCCGCCGAAGCTGCGCGAGACGCCGCGCACCTTGAGCAAGGCCTCGCCGCCGACCGCCGCCGGCGCGCGGCCGGCCAACGCCGAGGCTGCGGCGCCTGCCGCAACGCTGAGGTTGAGCGGCGCCGCAGGCGCCTCGCCTACGGCCTCGCGCTTGCCGGTCAGAAACGATCCCAGCAGCCAGTCGCCCACGACGCCCAGGCCACGCGGCGCCACCAGCAGGATCACCACGACGCCGATGCCGAAGGCAGCGAGGTAGTAGGTTTGCAGCCCGCGCAATGCCTCGGGCAGGACCGTGATGACGACCGCGCCGAGAAAGGTGCCAGCGATCGAGCCCAACCCGCCGAGCACCACCATCAGCATCATCTTGATGCTCTCGAAGACCGTGAAGTTGGTCGGCGCCGCAAAGCCCACGAGCAGGACGTACATGGCGCCGGCCAGCGCCGCCCAGGCGCTGCACACCACGAAGGCGATGGTCTTCATGCGACGCGAATCGACGCCCATGGCCTCGGCGGCGATCTCGTCGTCGCGCACGGCCCGCATGCTGCGTCCCGTGCGCGTACGGTGGAAGAACACCGTGGCGGCGTACGCCGCAAAGCACAACGCCAGCAGCGGGAAGTAGAGTTGCCTGTCGATGTTGTCGCCGAGGGAAGGGATGTTCAGTGTCGGGATGTCGCGCATCCCCATCGGCCCGCCGGTCAGCCACTCCTCGTTGAGTGCCACCATGCGGAAGATCTCGTTGAGGGCCAGCGTGACGATGGCCAGGTAGTGGCCCTTGATGCGCGTGCTCACCGCGCCCAGTAGCACGCCCACGGCAGCTGTGAGCAGCATCGCTGCCAGGAGGGCGAGGTACCACGGCAGTGACAGCCGCATCATGAACAGCGCCGTCGCGTAGGCGCCGAAACCCACCAGCGCGGCCTGCCCGAGCACGATCTGGCCGGTGATGCCGGTTGCCACCTGCAGGCCCAGCGCGGCGATCGCGAAAATCCACGCCAGGTTGAGCACGTGCAGGTAGTAGCTGTTGAGGTCCAGCGCGATCGGCATCGCGAGGACCGCGAGCACGGCAACCCACGCCGCGGGGCGCATCCAGGTCTTGGTCATGGCAGCTCCTCAGGCACGGTCGGCATTGCGCTCGGGCAACAGCCCCTGCGGGCGCACGAGCAGGAACACGAGCAGCACGCCGAAGGCGATCGCGTCCTTGTAGGTCGAAGAGATCGTGAAGGCGCCGACGTTCTCGATCACGCCCAGAAGCACGCCGCCGAGAATCGCGCCGGGCACGCTGCCGAAGCCGCCGATGATCATCGCAACGAATCCCTTGAGACCCACCAGCGTTCCCATCTCGGTCGTCACGTAGAAGAGCGGCGCGAGCAGGATGCCGGCCAGCGCGGCCAGCACCGCGGAAAAGGCGAAGGTACCGGCGAGCACGCGGTTCACCGGAATCCCCATGAGCAGCGCCGTCTCTCGGTCCAGCGCGGTGGCGCGCATCACCTTTCCGATGGTGGTGTAGCGCAGGACCAGGTACTGGAGCGCCATCACGACGACGACGACGGCCATGATCACGAGCTGCTGCACCGGAACGCGCAGTCCACCCACCGTTACCACGCCGTCGCCAAACGGGCTGGCATACAACAGCGGCTCGGGCCCGTAGATGATGCGAGCCATCTCCTTGAGGAAGATGCCGAAGCCCACGGTGGCGATGATGGCGACGAGCGCCTTCTGCCGCTGCAGGCGCGCGAACACCAGGCGCGAGAACACCGCGCCGAGCACGGCCATCACCACCGCGGTCAGGATGGCCGCGAGCCAAAAAGGCAGGTGCAGGCTGGTCGTGAAAGTGGCGACGAAGACGAAGGCCGAGAAGGTCAGGAACTCGCCGGCCGCGAAGTTGACGATCGCCATGGTGTTCCAGACGTAGGCGTAGCCGAGCGCGATCAGGGCGTAGATGCAGCCCATCGCGAGGCCGCTGACGATCACTTGTCCGAGCATGTTTGGGGTCTCCGGGAAAGAATGCGCACGCGGTGCGGGCCGAGTGTCAAAGGGCGTCGACCATGCGCAGCAGCGCCACCATGCCGGGGTCCTCCATGCCGATGGTCTTGTCGGCGAACATGCGGGCGCGGCCGATGCGGTTGGGCTTGTGGCGGAAGGCGTCGAGCGCGGAACGCGCCGCGACGCTGGCCACGCGGCGCGCGTCCGCGCTTTCGGGCGATGCGGCCAGCGCCACGTGGATGGCCTGCAGGCCATCGAGCACGGTCTTGTCGCCCAGGCTCGCACCACCGCGTGCCGACAGCGTGCTGACCACCTCTGCCAGTAGCGCCGCGAGCGCCGGATGGTCGAGCGAAGCCACGCCCGCGCAGCGCTTCGCGCTGGTCATGAGCGCGACGGTCAGCAGCGTGCCGAAGCTCGATCCCGAAGCCTTGGCCGATGCCTGCGCGCAGCGCTTGAAAATGCCTTCCAGCGTGTCGGGCATTTCGGGCAGCGCCTGTTCCACCAGCGTGGCGCATTTGTCGAGCGTGGCGCCGAGGTCGGCGTCGCCGAGGCGGCCGTCGAGCGCATTCAGTTCGCGCGCCGCGGCATGCACGCCCGCGCACCAGCGGGGCAGGGCAGCCGCGAGGGTGGCAGCGTCCAGCATCAGCGCACGCTCCAGAAAGGGCAGACCGCCGGGGCGGCCAGCAAGGCTTCAAGTTCCGCGTCGAGCTTCATCACGCTGAGCGACGCGCCGGCCATTTCCATCGAGGTGGCGTAGCGACCCACCAACGGGCGCACGATCGATACGCCGCGGCCTGCCAGCACGGCCGCCACGCGGCGGTAGAGGATGTAGAGTTCCTCGGCCGGCGTGGCGCCGAGGCTGTTGACCAGCACGGTGACACGGTCACCTCGCGCCAGCGTGAGCTCGGGCGTTACGTGCTCGAGCATCTCATCGGCGAGCGCGTTGGCCGACTTGAGCGGTCCGCGCCAGATGCCGGGCTCGCCATGTATGCCCATGCCGAATTCCACCTCTTGGTCACCGAGGGCGAAGGAGGCCTTGCCGGACTCGGGCACCACGCAGGGGCTGAGCGCAACGCCGATCGACCGGCATGCGTCGTTGGCCTTGCGTGCCAGCGCCGCCACGGTCTCCAGGTTCGCGCCGCCGGCGGCCTTGGCGCCCGCAACCTTGTAGACGAGCACGAGGCCGGCCACGCCGCGACGTTTCTCGTGCTGTGCTGCGGGTGCACTCGCCACGTCGTCGGCGACGCGGACCGACGCCACCGGCATGCCCTCGAGTTCGAGCATCTCGGCCGCCATGTCGAAATTCATGCGATCGCCGCCGTAGTTGCCGTAGAGCTGCAGCACGCCCGCGCCGCCATCGGCCGCGCGCATCGCTTCGATGCAGTCGCCCATGCGCGGGCCTGCGAACACGTTGCCCACGGCGCAGCTGTCGAGCAGGCCTTCGCCAACATAGCCGAGGAAGACAGGCAGGTGGCCCGAGCCGCCGCCGGTGACGATGCCCACCTTGCCGGGCACGGCGCCGATGGCGCGCACCACCACGCGGCCGTCCTCCCCGCGGCGTTGCAGTTCGGGGTGGGCCAGGCACAGGCCGTCGAGCATTTCGTCGACGTAGGCGTTGGGGTCGTTGAGGATTTTCTTCACGGTGGTATTCGTCTGTTCGGGGCGCTTCGCGCGCCGTTGCGGACACGGCAGCGCCAGCGCCGGCTCGCGCTCGGGCGCCTGCGCGGGTGAATCTGCTCAGTCGGCCTTGAGGCGGCCGTCCTTGGTGGCCTGCGTGGCCAGCGCGTACTCGGTGTCGAGGATCCGGGCGAACTCCTGCGGTGTGCTGGAGAAGGCGACGCTGCCGAGTTCACGGGCGCTGCTCACTGTCTGGGGATCCTTGATCGCCTGTGCGAGAGCAGCGGCCAGCTTGTCCTGCACGTCCTTGGGCGTGCCGCTGGGCGCGAGGACCCCGACGTACGTCGTGCCGTCGATCTCGCCAAAGCCGAGCTCTGCGACAGTCTGCACACCGGGAAGCGACGGGTCTTGCACCGGGCCCAGTACCGCGAGCGGCTGGAGCGTGCCGCCCTTGATGTGCTGCAGCGAACTGGTGACCTGATCGAAATGCACGTCGACCTGGCCACCGATCAGATCGACCAGCGCGGGACCCGAGCCCTTGTAGCTGACGACCGTGAACTTGGTCTTGAGCAAGGACTCGAGTTGCAGCAGCGCCAGGTGGTTGGGCGTGCCCGGTCCGGAGTGCGCAGCGGTCAGCTTGCCCTCGCCGGAACGGGCGTAGGCCGCGAGTTCCTTGAAGTTCTTGAAGCGGGTCTCGTTCTTGCGGGCGAGCAGCACCATCGAGCTCTTGTTCACCAGACCGATTGGCGCGAAGTTCGAACGGCTGTAGCTGGTCTTGACCATTTCCGGGACCGTGACCACCACGCCGGCACCACACAGCAGCAAGGTGTAGCCGTCAGGCGCGGCGCGGGCGACCTGCATGGCGCCGATCGAGCCGCCGGCGCCCGCGCGGTTGTCGATCACCACTGACTGGCTCAGCACCTTGCCCAGCGCCACGGCCACGGTGCGCGCGACGATGTCGGTGTTGCCGCCGGGTGCGAAGGGCACCACGAGCGTCACCGGCTTGTTCGGAAAGCCTTGCGCCCAGGCCGGCATGCCGAGCATGCTGCTCGCAGCGGCGACCGCGCCGAAATTGAGAATCTGCCGACGTTTGATGTTCATTGGGTTCACCTGTCTCCGAGCGGATGTGACGCGCTCAGGCGTCGAAGCGCAGCACATCGTCCAGCGCCGACTTGATCCGGGCCTTTTGGGCTTCGCTGGTGGGCGGCATGGGTGCGCGCGGCAGGCCGGCGTTGCAGCCCTGCAGCGTGATGGTCGTCTTCAGATTCGCCGGCAGGTTGTCACCGATGACGGCGTTCCAGAACGCCAGCATCGACTTGTGCATCTCCAGCGCCTTCACGTGGTCGCCGGCCTGCACCGTGTTCCACAGTGCCACGCACACGCCCGGCAAGGCGGCGGGGGTGGCGGCGATCGTGCCGTGCGCCCCGAGCGCGAACGACGAGTACAGCAACGCGTCCACGGCCGAGAACACCTTGCAGCCCTTCGGCACGCCGAGCAGGAGGTCGGCCATCAGCTTGAGGTCGCCCTGGCTTTGCTTGATGCCTTGCACGCCGGGCAGGTCTTTCATGAGGCGGATCATCTGTGCCGGGTTCAGGTAGTTCCACGGTATGACGTTGTAAATGATCACGGGAATGTCGACCGCTTCGGTCAGCGCCTTGAAATGGCGGTAGGTCGCGTCCTCGTCGGGCTTGAACAGGTAGTGCACCGGCGTGACCTGCAGCGCGGCGATCGGCAGGTGCGAGATCGCCTTGGCGCGGTTGATCGCGTCACGCGTGCTGTTGGAGATGATCCCGGCCACGATGGGCACTTCGCCGGCGACTTCCGCGGCGGTGATCTCCATGAGGCGCTTGAACTCGTCGATCGTCAGCGTATGGCCCTCGCCGCTGCTGCCACCGGGACAGACGCCGTGAACTTTCTTGTCGAGGTTGAAGCGGATGACCTTGCGGAAGGCAGCCTCATCGATGCTGCCGTCGGCGGTGAAAGGTGTGACGAGCGGCGGAATGACGCCGGTGAGTTCAAGACCCATGAAAGAGTGCTCCGATGTGTGATGAAGACAATGAATACAGGCGTCTGATATCCTGCTGTGATGCAACTATACCCTGTCTAACATGTTAGTCGTATGCTAGTATTTACCCTAGACGATTGACGTCGCTGCCGCAGCACCTGCGCCACGTACCATGATTGATATGAACACCATTGCCATCGCTCGCTCCGAACTGTCGAAACGCCAGGCGCACAGCGGCCTCGAATCGGAGCCGGTGAACCAGCGCGGCCGCGCCTACGAGGGCTTTCGCCAGCAGATCATCGATGCGCGAATTCGACCCGGGCAGTTCGTGTCACAGCGCGAGCTCATGGAACTGCTGGAGATGCCGCTCGCTGCGGTGCGCGAGTTGGTGCCTCGGTTGGAGGCGGCCGGCCTCATCAAGACGGTACCGAAACGGGGCCTCCAGATCGCCAGCGTCGACATGAAGCTGATCCGGAACGCCTGGCAGGTGCGGGCAATGGTGGAGCGCGAAGCGGTGGTCCACTTTGCGCGGGTCGCCAACGCCGAGACGATCGCGGGCCTCATCGAAGCCCACGAGGCCATCCTGGAACGCGCACTAAGACCCCATCCCGACGCTCAGCTCGAGAAGGACGCGCAGGCGGTCGACTGGGGCCTCCACGACTCAATGGTCGATTCGATCGGCAACGAGATTCTGTCGGAGATCTACCGGGTCAACAGTCTTCACGTGCGTCTGATCCGCTACGACGCCGACTCCATGCGCCCGATTCAGGTGGTGCCCGCGATGCGAGAGCACCTTGAGTTCCTGCATGCACTCGCCGCCAAGGATGGCGAACGCGCGCTCGACCACATGATGGCGCATATCGAAGCGTCCAAACACCGGGTGCTGGCCGGCATGCTGCGGGTGGGTCAGCTGCCGGGATCGGTCTAGCGATGGCACAACGGCGCGCAGGATCGGTGTGCGCTCGCTCTGCGTGGTGGCCCCAGGGAATTTCTGCGACAAGCTGTCGCAGTACTTCGGGCCGGGAATGTTCTTCGTACAGCCGCCGCATGTCCCAAACATTGCGACCGAGAAGCCCTGCGTCGCCGGGGAATGAAGCCCGAACATGCGCGAAATCCGTTCGACGATTCGACTGACCCCAGCCCCGCGAGCGCGGCTGTTCCACGACGGCCCTGCCAATATCCCGGTATAGCGAAATCAGCTCTCGATTGACTACGCCGCAGACGTCGCGCTGCCGCTATGCGGGCCCTCAGTCCGCCCTGCCGCATGCGCCACAGGCTCGCCGCCGAGAAACCGGCCCCGCCGTGGGCTAGCCATCAAACATGGTCTATGCCGCTCCACGCCGGTGCGTTGGCGCAGACCTTGCGCAGCAGCCGCTGCAACTGCTGACGCTCTTCGGTCGTCAGGCATTCCATCATTGCCTTCTCGCGTTCAACCAGCCCAGGCATGAATCGGTTGTGCATCTTGCGGCCGGACGCCGTGATGAATATGACCTGCCTGCGCTGATCGATCTCGTCAAGCTCCCGTCGGATCAACCCCTTCTTCTCCAGCGTGGTCACGGCGCGGCTGATGTTGTTCTTCAGGTGTCCGGAAAAGTCGCAGATGTCTGAAGCGGAAATGCCGTCTCTGAAGTACAGGAAGATCAAGGAAAGAATCTCCGGCCTCGTCAACCCGTACTTTGCTTCGATGGACCGGAACGACGGTTCGCGGTACGAATTGATCATGTACCCGAGCTTGTAGGCGTACGGAATCGCAACGCCTTCCAGGATGTCGCTCAGGGGTCGAGAGGTCGTCATCGTCTTGTGTGTTTCAAACAATGCGTGGGGAATCTGCCGGAGGTACTAGTTTCGATGCTACCAACCGCCGCTCTCGGCCGCGAACTCAGTAAAGCGGGAAAACACCGACTTTTAATTGGTTCCATATGGAACTACCATGGGTCTCGGATTCTTCACGAGAACTTGCATGTCCCGGAGCCTGTGTGATGCGTCGACGTCGTCCGTGCGAACGGCCCGATCATGCCTTTTCCTGGGCACTGCTTCGCACCCCGTGTATGTGGATCATCTGCCCCCGGCATGCGTCGGCCGCCATCTCCTGCCGGTCGTGATGATTCATGGAGGGTTTCATACGGGCGTGTCGTATCTGGGCACGCCGGACGGCCGTGACGGATGGGCGCAGCTGTTCGCGGCCCGAGGGCATGCCGTGCACGTGCCCGACTGGCCGGGTCACGGGCGTTCCCCTGGCGTCGAGAATCTCGTTCGCCTAACGACGCACGACGTAGCCACTGCGCTCGCGACGGTGATCGACGCGATAGGCCCGGCGATCGTCGTGGCCCACTCTGCAGGGGGGCCCATCGCGTGGTGGATCGCGCAGCACCATCCAGACAAGGTGGCGGCCATCATCGGCATCGCGCCCGGGGCGCCCGCGAACTTGCTCAATCCCTTGCCCGACGATCCCGCGGCCATCGAGACCATGCGCCATGACCGTGAGGCTGGTTGTCCCGTGTATTCGCCCTTGGATCGACCCGTGTCGGCCGATCGCACATTCATAAACGACTTCTGGGCGAGCAGCCCAAGATTCCCTCGAGATGCATTGGAAAGCTACGCGGCCTCAGTGGTGCCCGACAGCCCGATCGTCCTGAATGAGCGGTTCAACATCGGAGGCAGAGGACTTCAGCTGGCAAGCCTGTCCGTCGTAGGCCAGAGACCGATCCTGATCGTCACGGGCGAGCACGATGCACGTCATCCAAAGTCTGTCGACCAGGCGCTTGCCCGCCGTCTGAATGCCGATTTCACCTGGCTCCCGGACATCGGCCTGAATGGCAATGGGCACATGTTGATGATCGAAAGCAATAGCCACGAGGTTGCCTCGGTTCTGATCAGGTGGCTTGAAAGCAGGAATCTTTGACAGCGTCCGATGACGGCCGTCCACACAAGGAGACAACAAACATGAAGCACCTCATGACTCGCCGCGCTATTCTGGCCGGCCTGGCCACTTCCGCTGCCACGACAGCGCCCCTGAGCGCGTTGGCTCAAACCGCTGCATATCCTTCGCGGCTCATCAAGATCATCATGCCGTGGAATGCAGGAGGTGGCGGCGACGTGTTGGTTCGCGCGATGACGCCGTCGCTGGCGCAACGCCTCGGACAATCCATCATCGTGGAGAACCGGTCGGGCGCGATAGGCACGATCGGCAGTCTCGCCGCTGCTCGCAGTCCGGCCGACGGCTATACGTTGGTGTATGGAACGGCAGATTCGCATTCGATAGCGCCGCACATCCTGAAGACTCCGCCCTACGACTCGAAGAAGGAGTTCGTGGCCGTGGCCCCCATCGGTTTCACGCCCCTGGCGCTGATCGTCCCCGCCTCTCATGCAGCGAAGACGCTCACTCAGTTCCTGCAGATCGCCAAAGAGGCGAAGGACCCCATGACCTTCGGATCCTGGGGGCAGGGCAGTTCCGGCCAGATCATCATGGAAGCACTCAAGCAAAAGACGCGAGTCGATCTGCTGCATATCCCCTACAACGGAACAGCGCCGCTGATGCAAGCACAGCTCGCGGATCAGGTGAACTGCACGATCGTTCCAGTGCTCGTCGCCGAACAGTATCTTCGTGCGGGGCGTGTTCGCAGCCTGGCAATTACGGCACGCGAGCGCCTACATAGCTTCACCGACATTCCAGTACTCAAGGAGTTCGGGGTGGTGGCCAGCGACAATTATCTTGAGCGGCCGCCGCTCAAAGTAGTTGACGCCGGGCAGGGTGGAGATCGACATGGGCCCGTGGTTGGGGTTCCTCGCTCCGGCTGGTACTCCTGCTGACATCGTCAACAAGCTCAATGCAGCAATTACCGCAACGATGGCGGAACCTCAGGTCGCTGAATTCATGAGCAAGATGGCGATAGTCATTGAACAAATGACCCCCGACGCTTACCAGCGCTTCTACAACAGCGAGTTCGATCGCTGGGGGGCATACATTCGTACAGCAAAGGTGACTCTCGATCGGTAGTGGACCTCGCGCTGTAGGGCAGACTACTCGGGTGTGTTGGACGGCCGGGTCCAAGCTTGCCCGTGCCCACTCCGACAAACTTCGGGAACGCAGCGGAAGCAATCCTTGGCCCGGTCATACCAAACTTCGACAGTCGGCTGAGGCCACGGGGCGCGGTCACGTCCACCGGAACCCGGCGACGCCACTACCTCGAAGGCTCCGTCAGGAACTACGCGGCATATGTGCGCTCCCTCGCTTCGAGCATCGCCGGCCCGGTGGTCCTGGTCGGGCACTCCTATGGCGGCACCGTGATCGCCAATGCGGCGAATGGCCAGCAGAACATCAAGGCCCTGGTCTTCGTCGGCGCCTTTGCGACCGACAAGGGCGAGACGGTGATCGAACTGTCGGGGCGCTATCCGGGCGGCACGCTCGGCGCGGCGCTCGCTCCCGCGGTCCTGCTGGCCGATGGAGGAAAGGACCTGTACATCGAGCAATCCAAGTTTCATGCCCAGTTCGCGGCCGATGTCCCGGCGCAGAGCGCCCGCTTGATGGCGGCGACGCAACGTCCCATCGCCGAGGCGGCACTGATCGAGGCGTCTGGCGAGCCGGCATGGAAGTCGATCCCGTCCTGGTTCATCTACGGGACGGCAGACAAGAACATTCCCCCGGAAGCGATGAAGTTCATGGCCGTTCGCGCGGGCGCCCGCAAGCTCGTGGAGCTCCCGAACGCGTCTCACGTTCCGAACGTCAGCCATCCGGCCGAGATCGCCAATCTCATCGACGAAGCAGCGACCACCAGGTAGCGTTGGCTCGCCGCGTCACCCTAGCCCTGTCCGTGGGTGGCGCGGGCGGTCCTCCAGTCGTGGCCGAACCCTCGTACGCCGCAGCCGCCGCACGTACGCGGCGGCACTACGTCGATGTCGATGGCGCCGGCCGCGCCGCCGACGCCTTGATCGCTCACCTGCGCGAGCGTGCTGGTTCAGAGATCGCTACCGAAGGAAGACACAGTTGCATCGACCGGTTGAATCCGCAATGCCAAGGCGAAGTTGGCCGGGGTGGGCGACGAGCAGGGTCGGCCCCAACGCTGCCACGTGCTGCATGACCGCAACGCGGCGGGAGGCGATCGCTAGCCTGGAATGTTCAAGCTATCAACTCGGATTGCCGCGCAGCGGTGGATATCGCCAGGGCGGGCATTGGCCCGAGGCGCAGATACTAATAGACGGAAACGTTTGCGCAAACGTTTCCGTCTCAGGTGTTTCCCTGGCATGTCCTGGCTGACAACCCGGTCCAGATCGTCGCCCGCGCCGCAGATCAGGCCGGAAGAATCCGCCTCCTGGCAGTCACAACCGCGAAGAGAAACTCGCTGTTTGCACACATGCCAACGCGTTGGAAGAGGCGGGAGGTCCTGCGATGGACGCGTCCATCTGGTACCCATGGTGGGTCCCGGCGGCGGCGCCGGAAGACATCGTGCTGCGTCTGAGGCGCGAGATTCAGACAACGCTTAGGGAATCGGCGGTTCGTGAAGCTTGGCGGTCACAGGGCGCTGAAGTGCCAGAGATCTCTGATGAGGCACTCGCGCTAGGCTTGAGTACAACTTGGCTGCCGCGCGCTCCGCCCAGTTCCTCGGGCTGGGAGGCACCGACGATGAAAGTGAAGTTCGAACGGTATGGAGCTCGGCAAAGCGCGGCGCCTCCTGCATACTGTACGCGTATATGGGGTATCCATTTAGCTCCAGCGCCCAGAGATATATGGATGCACATCCAGTAATCTACGCCACTTCCACCGATTTGGGGATGTTGTCCACGACACCGCGATAGGTCAGCGGATCTGTGACGACGGCCTGCTCGAGCAGCCGGTAGAACAGCAGCCCTCGCGAGCGCGAGGCCCGGCGATTGAAGCGAAAGACGAATTCGTCGAGATAGGCGTCCAGGTGCGCCGGCTGCACGGCGCCCTGGTGCGTGCCCAGCACCCAGCGCTTGACCAGTGCGGCCACGCGGTGAACGCCGACCATGGAGACGTGCGCGGGAACGTCGGAGCCCAGATGGACAGTGCGCTGGTGCACATAGCCCAGATCCGCGAGATCGCGGTAGGCGGCCGAGCCGTCGGTGCGCACCTGTGAGCCAGGCTCGATGTTGGCCAGCACGAAGGGGATGACCTGCTCGGTCGAGTCGTTCTGGATGCGCTCGAGCCGCAGCCGGCTGAAGCCCTTGGGCTCGTGCAGCTCCACGGCGATCACCACAAGTGTCTGGTGCGTCTGGCTTTTTCGACCCTTGCCCCGCCCGCGGGCGGCAAGCTGCTCGCGATCGCTGATGGCCAGATACGTCTCGTCGACCTCCACGATTCCGCTGAGCCGTTCGCGCTCGGGCCGCACCATCGCCCGGCGCAGGCGGTGCAGCATCGCCCAGGCCGTCTGGTAGCTGCCCAGGCCGAGCACGCGCTGCAGTCCGAGCGCGCTGACGCCATGCTTCTGGTTGGTGACGTACCAGGCGGCGGCCAGCCACACCCGCAGCGGCGTGCGGGTCTTCTCGAAGATGGTGCCCGCGGTCACCGTGCTCTGGGTCGAGCAGCTTCGGCACATCAGCCGTGCGCGGCTGGAGCGATAGGGCTCAGCGGCCACCCCGCAGCGCGGACACACGAAACCTTGCGGCCAGCGCAGCCGCTCCAGGTAGCCAAGACAGGCCTCTTCGGTGGCGAACCAGTCCAGGAACTGGTTCCAGTTGACCGGGTAGTCTTCTCCCGCCTTGGGGACTAATATATGGATGTCCATCCAGTGATGCTAGTCAAACTGGAGCTAAATGGATACCCCATACGCGTATCCAGTATTGATGCATCTGCGGCCTCACACCTGCGTGTCGGGTTTTCTGCCTTTCGTGAGCGAGGAGCACGCTTAGCGTCGCGAAGTTTGAACCCGACCGATATTGATGTCGGGAATCCTGACCTTGAGATCGATTTCGCGGTCACTAGATCGATCCGCATCGGCGCTATAAAAAGCGACATAATATTTAAATAAAGATAAAATTTACGACAAACGAGCCGCGGCGATCGAATTGGGCCCACAAAATGCGACACGACATCCTCTACCTCAACGCTGAACTGAGCCCCGCTGAGCAGCGCGCCGTGCAGCGTCGGGTCGCGGCGGGCGAGCTGCTCCGCGTGCGAGCTGGTATCGCGACGCCGCTGCCAGAAGCAGAATGGCCGGCGCTCTTCAGGCGCGAGAAGGCCAGAGTCCTGGCCGCCCTCGTTCCGGACGCTGTCGTGGCATTCCGTAGTGCCTTCGACGGCATGGCAGGCAGCACCGTCTACCTGGCCGCCGGCTATCGGCGAGTCGTTGAACTGCCTGGGCTCAGGGTCTCGATATCGGAAGGGCCTGGCCCTGTGGACGGCGATACGAAGATCCAGGGACGCCAGCTTTACTATCCGAGCAGGGAGCGCATGTTGCTCGATGCCATGGCGCCGCCGCCGCGCGACAACGATCCGGCATACCCCAGGAACATCAGCGCCGAGGAACTCGAGGAGCGCCTCATCTCGATATGCGACTCACGCGGCGAGCAGGCCTTCCTTGAGCTGCGCGATCGTGTGAAGGTAGTCGGCGGGCTGCTGAAGACACCCAAGACGCGGTTGGAAGAGATGGATCGCCTGATGGGTGCGATCCTTGGCACGCGGCCTGACCGAAAGATGGCCACGACTCAAGGCACGGGCCGTGCAAGGGGCTATGACGCGCCCCGCATGGATCTGTTCCACAAACTGGTCCAGGTCCTGAAGGTGGAGGAACTGCCACGTTTCGCGGACGTAGCAGGGACGGTGCCAGCGACCACCAATTTCGCCTTCCTTGAGTCGTACTTCAGCAACTTCATCGAAGGCACCGAGTTTGAGATCGGCGAGGCCCGTGCGATCGCGCTCGAAGGAAGGATCAGCGCTTTACGCCCGAAGGACTCCCACGACATCAAAGGCGTGTTCGATCAGGCGCGCGATCCTGCCTGGCGCGCGCGCAGCATCACCGCCATCAAGACCTTCGAAGAGACCTTGCGCGAGCGACACGCCTTGATGATGGCCGCCCGGCCCGAGGTGCTGCCGGGCGAGTTCAAGGTCACGCGAAACGTTGCGGGCAACACGACATTCGTCGAGCCTCGGCTCGCAGTGGGCACCCTGCGCGAGGCGGGGCTGCTTATGCACGACATCGATGCTGGTCTCCCGCGCGCGCTGCTGGCGATGTTCATCATCTCCGAAGTGCACCCCTTCAACGATGGAAACGGCCGCTTGGCGCGCTTGGTCATGAACTCAGAGCTGAGCGCGGCAGGCGAGGCACGGATCATCGTCCCGACGCTGTATCGCGAGCAGTACCTCGACTGTCTGCGGGAGCTCACGCGCGCGGCGAGGACTGAACCCTACCTCGGTGCGATGACGAATATCCAACGCTGGACGGCAGCCTTCAGCTACGAGGATCTGGATGTCACGATCGATCTGATGACGCGGTGCAACGCATTCGAGAAGTCCCTCATCAAGCACCAGCTCCTTTGGCCCGATGCCGTCGACGACGATCGAGAGTCGCAGCCGGATAACGCAGCGGCGCCGGGTGGTTGAGCCATGACATGCTGTTGCCGAAGAGCGCCGCGCTCGAGGTGTGCGGCCCGCGCGCATTGGTTTGGGCACGCTGAGCGCTGGCGAAAGCGATCCAGATGCTCGAAGACGCAATGCTCGACGAAGGCGCTTGGCCGGTTCAAAGCCGGGCGCTCGGGAGTCACATGGAAGAAAAGCACTCCGCAAGAAAAATGGAAGCGAACTGCTGGGTGGTCGAGCCATCTGGCAGCGTGAGTTCGACACGTAAGCGTGCTGCTTCTCGAGGTCTCAATGGTGGCATCGGCAACGACGAAGTGGCCTTCGCTAAGGCGAAATGTGGGGCGTCAACCGATGCTGCTAGCGACGACCTTCCACCTCGGGCGGGTACGGACTCAACGGCGGTCACTCAGTATCTGAAGGGCATGCTGAAATGACTGGTTCTGGCCGAAACGTGAATCCGAAGTCGTTCCAGGAAGCCGCCTCTCGGTACGTTCTTCAAACAGGGCGAGTAGTTGGTGAATCGGGCGCCCCGGCTGATCGCTTTGCCGTTTGCGCGACGATCAGATGACATGCCCGATAGACGCCTCGATCAGATCTCAGTTTGCTCGGATGGAGTGTCTCGACCTAGGAACGAACAGCCGCTTCGGAGCGGGCCGTACAGCCGCAATGGGCCCAGAAGCAGCCGTCCTTGCCGAACACTACGACAAGTGATTCTCCGGCCAAGAGGCGGGCCCGCAACCGTGAGGTTCCCATTTCCACATCGTCACCAAACTCAAGGCGCTCGATACGCTGAACGGATGCTTGATTGAGCCCGAGACGTGTTCGGGAATCGAAACGGCGCATGAGTTTGTATGCGCCTCTCGCCCTTACGGCGTCGAGCCAGTGGATGTCATCCGCGTAGTGGGCAAGTTCAGCGATGCGCCAATCCACCTTCGCGTCAGAATTACTCAGTAGTCGATAATTTAGGCTACAAAATTCACCGCGGCGATCGGTTTGATGATCCAATAGTGCATGAAGCGAGATGGCCGCACGCTGGATCACAAAACGCTTGAAGAGATTCGCCTGATGGCGGTGGAGCGAGTTCGCGACGGGGAGAAGCCATCTGCAGTGATTGCCGCCTACGGTTTCAGCCGCACAACCATCTACAAATGGCTGAAGGCCTCGTCGGGTCGAGGCAAGGGACTCAAGGCATTGCGCGGCACGCGCGGCACCGGGCGACCACGGACGCTGAGTGCCGCGCAAGAGCGCCAAATATTTCGTTGGATCAATGGGCGCGACCCGCGACAGTACGGACTGGACTTTGGGCTGTGGACACGCGCCATTGTCGTGGCGCTGATCGAGCAGAAGTTCGGCGTGAATATGGGGGTGACCGCAGTCGGTGCGTTGCTGGCCAAGCTCGGACTGACCCCGCAAAAGCCGCTGCAACGCGCCTACCAACGCGATCCTCAAGCCATCGAGCGCTGGCAGCGTGAAACCTACCCCGGCATCGCCACGGCTGCGAGGCAAAGTGGTGCCGACGTCTACTTCTGGGACGAATCGGGCTTTCGGGCTGACACCGTGCACGGCAAGACCTGGGCGCCCATGGGCAAGACCCCGGTTATCGAGCGGCCCGGCCAACGCCAGTCGATCTCCGCGGCATCGGCCGTCAACGCCAGGGGTGGATTCTGGTTTGCGACTTACCAGGGTGCGCTCAATGCCGAACTGTTCATCGAATTGCTCAAGAAGATGATGAAGGGTCGCAGCAAGCCGGTGCACTTGGTGGTCGACGGATTGCCGGCCCACAAGAAAGCCAACGTGCGCGAGTACATCGAATCCACTCAGGGCAAGCTGAGCATGCACATTCTGCCGGGCTACGCACCGGACCTGAACCCGGACGAACTGGTCTGGAGTCACGTCAAACGTACCGGCGTGGCTCGCAACCCATTGCGAGCTGGCGAGAAACTCGAAATCCGCGTCGACCAGCAACTGCGCAACATGCAGAAGAATCGCCGGCTTGTTCGATCATTCTTCGAAGCGCCCTCTGTCGCCTATATTTCCGACTGCTGAGTAAAGCCGAACTCTGAACGCGCGCCTCGTAAGTCGTTGAAACCAATAGGAATGGGCAAGGGGAGGTGGAGGGTGGGTCGATTTAGCCAAGAAACCCTGACAGATTTCGTGGTCTGACCGCCAATGCCGCTCCCGCCAGCCGAGTCAGTTGGCTTGGGGGAACCTGACCGAGAAAACAGGCGCTCGCGCTATTGCCAGTACGGCTAGCCACAACTGTCGGAACTTCACCGCCCAGCGGCCCGTCAAACTCATTTTGACGTGCGCCTTCTGGTCGCGCGCAAGCGCATTGGGATGCACGAAGGCGCCCGGCTCTGTCGGTTGCAAGGAGAGCGCGCGCATGGAAAAGATGCTTCACCTGCTCGAGACTTTTACCGCCCGCGGAAGCGATGGCCAGACCTACCGTGTCCAGGTCTATGAACACCTCGCCCGTCTCGACGCGGTTCCCGACACGCAAGGACAATGGGAGCCGACGGGGCTCACCGAATACAAGCTGGCGGATGGTCGGCATGTCGGCGTTGACAAGGATGGCGTGATGACGTTGGCCGGCACGAGGATGAGGCTGAATCGCGACCCTTCCCCGCAGGACCGAGAGTGATGCCCGCGTGAGCGGGAGTTGTGGTGGATTCCTCGGGCGCTACACGGCCGTCTTGTTCGAACGCCTCGAGGCCGGAGCCGATGACAGGGCTTCTGTTCAGTCTGTTTGTGACGGCGTCGAAAGGCGCCTTGCGACCAGGGCTGTGTGCAGACGCGTTGATCGACCAAATTGAGGCAACGCGACTGAGCACGCCGACGCTGGGTAACCCCAACCCGAGGAGAGGACCATGCCTACCGAGAAAAGGCGCCCGATCGCCCAGTTCGAGCCCGGCTCCTACCGGGTGAATCCGCCAAAGAATGCGAAGGAGGTGATCGCCCTCGTGCGGGAGCACGGAATCCAGATCGTCGACCTCAAGTTCACCGATCTGCCTGGACTGTGGCAGCACTTCTCGATCGGGCTGCCGGAACTCAACGACGAGTTGTTCGATGACGGCATCGGGTTCGACGGCTCCTCGATCCGCGGTTTCCAGGAGATCCACGAGTCGGACATGCTGCTGCAGCCGGACCCGACCACCGTATTCATCGATCCGATGTGCGAGACCCCGACACTTTCGATGATCTGCAACGTGATCGACCCGGTCCTCAAGGGGCCCTACTCGCGCGATCCGCGATTCGTGGCTCGCAAGGCCGAGCGCCATCTGAAAGCCACCGGGGTCGCGCAGACCTGCTACTTCGGCCCAGAGCTCGAGTTTTTCATCTTCGACTCGATCCGGTTCGAGCAGAACACGCATTGCGGCTACTACTACGTCGATTCGGTCGAGGGCGCCTGGAACTCGGGCCGGGACGAAGGCGCGTTCGGCGGCGGGAACCTCGGTTACAAGCCGCGCTACAAGGAAGGCTATTTCCCGGTGCCCCCGCACGACACCCTTCAGGACATCCGCTCGGAGATCGTGCTCGGACTGATGAACGCGGGTGTGCAGGTCGAGATCCACCACCATGAGGTGTCGACCGCGGGCCAGAATGAGATCGACATGAAGTTCGCGCCGCTCGTGCGGATGGCCGACAACGTGATGGTCTACAAATACTTCGTCAAGAACATCGCGCGCCGGCACGGCAAGGTTGCCACGTTCATGCCGAAGCCGCTCTTCGCTGACAACGCGAGCGGCATGCACTGCCACCAGAGCCTGTGGAACGACAAGCGCAATCTTTTCTACGACGCCAAGGGTTGGGCTCTGACCTCCGAGCTGTGCCGCTGGTACATCGGCGGGCTGCTCAAGCATGCGCACGCGCTGATGGCGTTCTGTGCGCCGACCACCAACTCCTACCGCCGGCTCGTACCGGGCTACGAGGCGCCGGTGAACCTGGTAATGTCGCAGCGAAATCGCTCGGCCGCGGCGCGTATTCCGATGTATTCGGACTCGCCGAACGCGAGGCGCGTCGAGTTCCGTTGTCCGGACCCGACGGCGAATGCCTACCTCGCGTTCGCAGCAATGCTGATGGCCGGCCTCGACGGGATCGCCAACAAGACCGACCCGGGCCCGCCGCTCGACAAGAACATCTACGAGCTATCCCCTGAAGAGGCAAAGAACATCGCGAAGGTCCCTGGATCGCTCGAGGAGTCACTGCGCGCGCTGGAGAAGGATCACGACTTCTTGATGCGCGGAGACGTGTTCACCACGGACCTGATCGAAACCTGGCTCGAATACAAGTGGAAGCACGAGGTCGATCCCGTGAGGTTGCGCCCGCACCCGTGGGAGTTCTATCTCTACTTCGATGCCTGAGACCCAGCGTGAAAAATTGGCACGGAGACAAAGAACGTCCTATCTGAGCTGGTGGCAATTGGTGAGGACGGCCGGCGTTTTCGAAAGGCCGCCGCTTGCGCTGCGGTGATCAGCTCCTTGGGGTTCGACCACATTGCGGCCTCGAACCTCTCCGGCCGAGGGCGTCGCCGCTCTTCGATATTGGCACTTCAGGGCGACTGCACTTGACCGATTGTTCATGGACGCCAGTTTGTGTGCATGCGCTTCAAGGCGGGTGCTCCCAATCCCAACAGAGATTGTTGTGCGCGCGCCGCGAAGGTCAGCTTCTATGGGGACTCTTTAGTCAAGTCTTTTTTAGCATCGCATCGATAGGAAGCGTTATTTCATGGCGGCCCCGGGTGTTGCTGAGCGGATGAGACAGTGGCGTGGCATGGGTGATGCGTCCACCTGATCCGAGGTCGGGGTATGGCGAGCGTTCGAGCCAGTGCCCGGACGAACTTCTATCCGTGCAGGGCGTGCAAGCCCTGCACCTCATGCTGCATGCGCGCGAAGCGCACTGGCAAACCCCGGTTACCGACGCGCCCCTTCTTTCGCATCGGTCACTTCTGTGCAGTGACCCGCTGACCTTGCGGGCGCGTCGACCTTTGATCATGATGATGCGTTCCTTGGCAAGCCGTGCTTCAGTGTGAGGGCTGGCAGGGCCTCAAGCGGTGGCTGGCTTGAGCGTCGCCCCGGCCGGAATCTCGCCGTTCTGCAGATAGCGCCACAAGACGATCACCAGTTTTCTGGCCATGGCCACGATGCCAACGCGTCGCATGCGCTTGCCTGCGCCAGCGAAGCGCCGGTTGAACCACTGGGTCAATGCGCTTTCGGGCTGCAGGCGCAGCCAGCTCCAGGCGAGTTCGATCAGCATCGTGCGCGCTCGCTTGTTGCCTGCCTTGCTGATGCCTTGCTCGATCTGGCTGTCGCCGCTGGCGTAGGGCGTGGGAGTCAGCCCCAGGCAGCCGGCCAGCTCGCGCCGGTTGGCGAAGCGCCGCCAGCCGAACAACTCCTTGACCAACACCCAGGCGCCCTTGGGTCCGATGGCGCGCAGCTGCGCCAGTTGCGCCACCAGCGGTTGCTTGCCGTCGGCCAGTTCCAAGCGCCGCGCAGCCTCCAGCGCCTTCACTTGCTGCTTGACCAGAGTCAGCCGCGCGCTCTCCCGCTCGATCTCGGCGCGCAAGACAGGCGGCACCTGCTCGCCATGGCGTTCCCACCAGCGCGCCCAGTCGCGTCCGCCGATGATGACGTGCGGGCGCAGGTTGTGCAGCACGAGCAGCGAGCCGATGCGGTTCATGTGTGAGGTGCGCTCCTGCGTCAGTCGGGCGAGCTCGCGGTGCGTGCGGCGCGCGTCCTCGTCCTCGGGCGTGGGCTCATGCACCACCGACCACACACGCTCGCCGCGATGATGGCGCAGCAGCATCGCCAACAGCTTGTCGCCATCGATCCGGTCGGTCTTGGCCCGCCTGGCATGTCGGTTCACCTCGATGCTGGAGGAGTCGACCACGATGTTGTCGATGCCCTGCTCGATCAGCCAGCGGTGCAGCCACCAGCCGTCGCGGCCGGCTTCATAGCAGGAGTGCACCTTGGCCTGCGGCTCGAGCTTGCAGCGCTCCCGGGCCTTGCGGATGCAGTCCGCAACTGCGGCCGTGTCGCCGGCGTCCACGTTGTATCGGCTCGAGCCGCGGTGGCCATCGCTCGCCGTCACCTTCCAGGACTTGTCGCCGAGCTCCAAGCTCATGTACAGATCGCCCGCGATCGCCGTATCCTTGCCTTGTGGGACTGTCTGGGTTGTCGACATTTCCATCTCCTTCGCACAAAGAGGTTGGGAAGTTCCGTTCTAGCTCAACGGGTCTACCTCGGGGAGTCCCACATAGCATCTATCGGGTGCGGATTCAACCGGTCGATGCGGCCGGGTCACCAACTCTGGCGGCGCAGCACCTGGAGCAGTACGCGCCGCGGCGCAGCGCCGGCAACTGTTCGTGGTGGTCGTGAGCGACGGCCGGTGGCGCGCGCACCGTGACGCTGCGCGGTCGGCGGCTAGACGCACTCTGCGATCGCCCGCCGATGCCGTAGGCCAGCACGCAGACGCGGTCGGACATCGCGCCCGAGCGATGCCTGGGGGCGGCCTCATCGCAGAGCCTGCCTCGCAGCAGCGATGAACGGTTCGACAAAGGGGCTGTCCAGATCGTGGCGCCGGCAGACAGCCACGTCGAAGCCTTCGCTGACGCCCTTCAGCTTCCGGAAGGCGACACCCGGAGGACGGCCAACCGCAGCGCATGCCGGAACCAGGGCATACCCCTCACCAGCGAGCACGAGAGCCAGTGCGGCGTGCACGGTCTCCACACGTTCGACCACCTGCATCGTCACCTGGTGCCGGCGAAGCAGTGCGGCCACCAGCGACGTGTCCGCGTTCTCCTTGAGCTTGGGCAGGGCGACCAGCTTCTGGCCCTGGAGCCGTTCGATGGGGACCGAAGCGAGACGCGCGAGCGGCGCGCGTGCAGGCATGGCGAGCCGCAGCGGCTGCATGCCGACGATGGTGTTGGCCACTTCCACGCGCTGCATCGGCGGCATGCACAAGCCGACGGACACCTTGTGATCGACGATCTGGGCCTCACAAGTGGCGGCACTCATCTCGACGAATTGCAGTTCGACTTCGGGTAGGGCGCGATGTAAGAGCGGGACGAGCTTGGGCAGGACGGCGTAACCCAACGAAAACATGTAGCCCACCGCCAGCAGGCCGCGTCGTCCGGAGCCGATCGCGCGCGCGGCCTCGTAGCCGTCGTAAGCCAGGGCCAGGGCTTCGCGAGCGCGCGCGAACAGGGCGCTCCCCGCGTCGGTGAGCCGCATCCCCGTCGATTCGCGCAGGAACAGCGCAGTCCCTACCTGGGCCTCCAGGTTGCGGATCTGGACCGACAACGGTGGCTGCGCCATGTGCAGCCGCTGGGCTGCCTTGCCCACGCTGCGAGCTTCCGCCACGGCCACGAAGTAACGCAGGCTCTTGAGGTCCATGCCCATACGCTTCTGATATGAGCGGATTGTGAACGAGTATTGGACCGTGCGGCAGCCGGATGGCACCCTTCGGCGCATGCCGGCTGGATGTGCCGGTGTCTGACAGAGGAAGGTTGGATGGCCGAAGAGTTTTGCTTTTGGACAGCAGTACGCCTGCGCGAAGCGATCGCGCACCGTGAAGTCTCTCCCGTCGAAGCGACCCGGGCCGTGCTGGATCGCGCGACACGGCTGCAGCCGAAGCTCAACTGCTTCATCACGTTGTGCCCCGACGAAGCCATGCGCGATGCGAAGGCTGCGGAGCAGGCAGTCATGCGGGGCGAGCCCACCGGACTGCTCCACGGCATTCCGTACGCCTGCAAGGACCTGGTCAATACGAAGGGCGTGAAGACCACCTTCGGTTCGCTGCTGTTCGCCGACAACGTCCCGACCGAGGACGCGGCAGCCATCTCCCGGCTGCGGCAGCACGGTGCCATCCTCGTCGGAAAGACGACCACGTCGGAGTTTGGCGCCAAATGCCTGACCGATGCACCCTTGTTCGGACGCACGCGCAACGCATGGCACCCCGAGCGCACGAGCGGCGGATCGAGCGGCGGCGCAGCGGTGGCGGTGGCGACTGGACTTGCCCCGATCGGGATCGCAACGGACGGCGGAGGCTCCACCCGGATTCCGGCAGCCTGCAACGGAGTCGTCGGCCTGAAGCAGTCGATCGGGCTGGTCCCGCATTCGCAGGCGGAGGACGCCATCGGCAATCTCACCTACGTCACACCGATCTCGCGTACGGTCGCCGACACCGCCCTCATGCTGCAGGCCATGGCGGGCGAGCATCCCTGCGACCCCTGGTCTGCCGGCGCCCGGGCGGAAGACTATCTCAAGGACATGCGCTCCGTGGCTGACTTGCGGGGCAAGCGCATCCTGTTCGCGGGAATGCCGCCCGGCAGGCCCATGGCGTCCGACGTTGCTTCCTGCTTTGGATCCGCACTGCAGCTCCTGGCGGAGTTGGGCGCGGAGTTGGCCGAGATGGGGCCGTCGACAGACTTCGACGTCGAGCCACTTTGGCGCACCATCAATCACACGGTCTGGAAAGCACGGTTCGGGAAGATGGCCGAGGAGCAGCCGGATCAGCTGACCCCCTCCCTCCTTCAGCAGCTCGCGCTCGCGAAGGACTACACCGCCGTCGACTACCAGAAGGCGAACTTCGCTCGCACTCGCCTCTTCCGGCATGTGCAGGACTTGCTGCGTGACAACGACTTCATCGTGGTTCCCACGCTGGCACGGACCGCCGTTCCGATCGACCAGGACCTGTTCGGCAAGCTCGAGATCGATGGACGGCTCTTCGACGAGGTGCGGTCCAACTGGTTCCCGTGGACCATGCCGTTCAACCTGACCGGCCACCCCGCCATCACGCTGCCCTGCGGCTTCGGCAGCGACGGACTACCGATCGGCCTGCAGTTGGTAGGGCGCCTGCGCCGGGAGTCGGATCTTCTTGCCGCTGCGGCGGTATTCGAGGCTGCCAGGAATATTGTGTCCCGCTGGCCGAACGAGGAGGTGTGGTGATGAACGTGATTCGGATTTTCCTTTCCGCCGCGTGGATCGCGGCGATCGCTGCCGTTGCAGCCGGCCCTGCGCAGGCGCAAGCGCCTGCGCGGGCATCGGTCGGAGGCGCCCATCCGCTGCGTCTCGTCGTCGGATTTCCGCCCGGAGGCGCGCTCGACACGCTGGCACGGGCGCTCGCCGAGCAGCTGCGCCTCGGCGGCGAGCCACAGGTCATCGTGGACAACAGGCCCGGCGCCGCCACGCGGATCTCCATCGAGTATGTGAAGCGCGCCCCGCCCGATGGCAGGACCGTGCTGCTGTCTTCCAACGCCCCGATGGTCATCTTCCCGATGACCTACAGGCAGCTTGCCTATGACGTCGATCGCGACTTCGTCCCCGTGGCCCATCTCGTCGAAGTTCCCACGGTGATCTCCGCCGGTGCGGACCGGCCCTACAAGACCTTGCAGGACTACGTGAGCTGGGTGCGCGCCAACCCGTCACAGGCGAGCGTGGGGCTCACCAACCTCGGCGGGACGCTTCATTTCGCCGTCCTCGGCATGGCCAAGACCGTGGGTGTTCCGCTGACGCCCGTGGCGTACAAGGGTGGCGCACCGCTCGTGGCGGACCTGATCGGCGGGCACGTTCCCTTGAGCGCGGACGCCCTGGCCAGCCAGCTGGAACTCCATCGCGCCGGCAAGGTGCGCATCCTGGCGGTCTCCGGCACGCGCCGCAACGCATCCCTGCCCGATGTCCCGACCGCGCGCGAGGCCGGCATCGATGCCTTCGACCACGCGAACGCCTCCTACAGCGCCTTCGTTCCTGCAGGCACGCCTGCGGAGGTCGTGCAGCGCCTGGAGCGGGCCTTCGTGGCCGCGATGCAGCAACCGCAGGTCCGCAGCGCGATGGCGCGCGCAGGTCTGGAGGCGACGGGCCTGCCTGGCGCCGCGGTGAAACGCACGCTGAGCGCGGAGCGCGACTTCTGGCGTCCCGTGGTGCAAACCTCGGGATTCCGCAGCGAGGAGTGATGGCGTCACGGGCGCCCTTCAACCGAAGGAGATCACGATGCGCAGAGCGATCAGCAAGACTTCCGCATGCACGCGCCGCCGTGCAGGCGTACGCACTCTGGCCCTGTTCCTTGCAGCATGCGTGATGCCGCTGGGACCAGCGGCTGCCGCGGGCTATCCGGAGCGTCCGGTGACGATCGTCTCGGCGTTCCCCGCCGGCGGTATCGTGGATGTCATCGCACGCCGGCTCGCGCAGCATCTCTCCGAGCGCTTCAAGCAGAGCTTCATCGTCGACAACCGCGCGGGTGCCGCCGGCAGCATCGGCTATTCGGCCGTGGCGCGTGCGGCGCCCGATGGGTACACGCTGGTCGTGGCCAGCGGCCCGACGACCATGGCGCCGCCCGGCTCGGCGACCCCCTCCTGGCAGCCGCAAACCGCGTTCAGCGCGATCGGGATGATCGGCACGATCCCCCAGGCGATCATCGTGAGCAACGGATTGCCGGTCCGCTCACTGCCTGATCTGGTCGAGTTCGCCAAGGCGCGGCCGGGCCAGGTCAACTACGGCTCTGCCGGCGGGGGCACGACGCCCTTCTTCACGATGGAGTTGCTCAAGAGCCAGCAGAAGATCGAACTCACGCACGTGGCCTATCGAGGCCAGCCGGAGGTCATGACGGACCTGGTGCGGGGCGAGATCGGTGTCACCGCGATGACCGTGCCCCTGGTCGTCCAGCAGGTTCGATCGGGCAAGATCAAGGCGATCGCCGTCACTTCGAGCACCCGGGTCCCGTCGCTGCCGGACGTGCCGACGGTCGTCGAACAGGGCATGCCCGACCTGGCCATCTCCAATTGGTTCGCCCTGATGGGGCCAGCTAGGATGCCGCCGGAGGTCGTGGCCACGCTGGCCCGTGCCCTGTCGGAGGCGCTCGCGGCTCCCGATGTCCGGGCCAGCCTCGGAGACCTGGGGCTGGTCATCCAGCCCGCACCGCCGGCCGAGACACAGGCTTTCGTGCAGGCGGATCTCGCCCGCTGGATCGCGATGTCCCGATCGCTCGGCACCGAACCCACCCACAGCAAGGAGACAACGAAATGAACAACGATATCGCGCAACTTTCTTCGCATGCCAAGCCTGAAGGCATGGATGCCGCCGAGTGGCAGTTGCGCTGCGACCTCGCCGCCTGCTACCAGCTGACGGATCTCCATGGCATGTCGGACCTGGCCTCGACCCACATCTCCGTGATGCTGCCGGGGCCCGAACATCACTTTCTCGTCAATCCGCTGGGCACCCTGTTCGACGAGATGACGGCATCGGCCCTGATCAAGGTCGACCTCGACGGCCGCGTGGTGCAGGGGGACCCGTCACTGCTCAACCCCGCCGGGTTCATCATCCACAGCGCCGTCCACATGGCGCAGACGGAGTTGGTGTGCGTCATGCACAGCCACACCCGTGCGAACAACGCGATCGCGATGCAGGCCATGGGTCTGCGGCCCCTGAGCCAGAAGGCCTGCGTCATGCTGGACTTTCTCGGCTACCACGACTACGAGGGCACGGCGCTCGACGAAGACGAGCGCGAGCGCCTCGTGCGTGACCTCGGCCCCGAAGGCCGTGTGCTGGTCCTGCGCAACCACGGCGCCCTGACGGTGGGCCGTAGCGTAGCAGAGGCCTTCTGCTGGATGCTGCGCCTGGAGACGGCATGCCAGTACCAGATCGATGGACAAGCCGGCGGAGTGCCACTCCACGAGCTGTCCGACGCCACCATCCGGCACACCCGCGCCCAAGGCCGCAAGATGCTGGGGCCCGGCGGCTTCATGGAAGTCGGCAAGCTGGAGTGGCCGGGACTGCTGCGCAAGCTGGAGCGCGAGCGCGGGGCCTCCTACCGGACTTGAGCAAGGGCGCGCGACGCCGGCGCCGGGGCGCTACAGGATGGAGAAGGAAATCGACTTCGCCACCGCGTCGCGGATGTGCCGGATGCGCTCCCGGTTGAGTCGTTCGGCACCTTTGGCGTCGCCGCGCACGATCGCGTCCAGCAACTTCTCATGCTCCTCGATGGCAGCTTCCATGCGCCCCGGCAACAGCGCGGTGCGGCTGCCCGTCAGACGCAGGCGGTTTTCGATCGCCATGACATGCTCCGACAAGGTGGCACTGCCGCAGCATTCCACGAGCGCACGCCGGAACGCCAGCGCCTGATCGAGGTACGCGCCGACGTCGCTCTTCCTGGCGCTCGCGGCCAGCTGCTGCAGTGATTTCTTCAATCGTTGCAGGTGGAAGCTGTCCATGTTTTCCGTTGCAAGCCGGGCCACCAATCCTTCGAGGACTTCACGGATGTCCAGCAGCTCGATCACTTCTTCCGGGCTGAGCTGGGTCACCGTGACGCCCACGAAGGGCGTGCGGCTGACCAGGCGCTCCACTTCCAGCTGCCGGATCGCTTCCCGGACCGGCGTGCGGCTCACTTCGAGATCGGCCGCGAGATCCTGTTCCGTGAGCTTCGACCCCGGCTTGAGCTCCCCGCTCAGGATCGCGGCGCGGATCCGCTCGCAGACCTGCTCGGCCGATAGCGGCTGCGGACCGCGCTTGCGCAATGCGTTGGACTTCTCTGATGTCATGCAATCGTTATACAAGAGATGGCGGGCACTTCAGCCACCCGAATATTCGGGCGCGATGGCCGGCATCTGCAGCACGAGCAGGTGAACGCCGCTTGCCCCGGCGGCGCAGCCACCTGCATCTTCACCAGGTGAAAGAAAGCGGCTTTCCCATGCCTGCAGCCACCGCTGCGGGGTTTCGAGCGCTCCGGCAAGGACGAGCTGGAACTGGCCCGAGCCGCGCGCTTCGATCGGCTCGAGTGGCGACCAAGGCGGGAGCTGCAGCGCATAGGCCTCGAGGCCGTCCTGCGGCGCGATCAACGGGACCCGGCGCGCCGATGCCAGGCCGCGAAGCGCTTCCAACGCCAAGGGCTCGTGCACCGGCCCATGAGCATTCCGTTTCGGTCCGCGCGGCAGCCTGTCCCGTGCGGCCGGGAGGAAATTCGCGCCCGTTTCGTACACCGCACGAATCGTGAAATAGCTCAGGCCGGCAGGGCCTGCCACCAGCGGCCCGTAGCCCGTGAACGCGCCGGCATAGTGAACCGACCCGGGGCCCACGGCGTGCGCACCCAGGGTGCCGCTGCCCTCCTTGACCACCTGGAACTGGTTCTGGGTGTGGAAGTGCGGCGCCAGCACGGCATTCGGCGGTTGCTCCACGAGGAAGACGGTCGGAGACAGCCCCGGGCCGCGATCGCTTTGCATCCACTCGCTTCGATGGAAGCTGAAGCCGTTCTCCAGCACACGACGGTGCCGGGTTTCGCCCGCGAGGGCGGCGCAGCCGAGTGCGATCATCGCCTCACTCCAGCCTGGCCCCGGAGCCCTTGATGACGGTGGCCCAGCGATCGACTTCGACCCGCACGAAGCTCTTGAACTCCGCAGCCGATTTGAATCGGGGCCGCGCTCCCAGGCCGATGATCCGCTGCGAGAAGTCCGGCGAGCGCACGATCTTCGCGAGCTCTTCGCTGACCTTGTCGACGACGGCCTTGGGCGTACCGGCGGGCGCGAGCAACCCGACCCACGGCACCAGATCGAAATCGGACAGGCCGCTCTCCGCCACCGTCGGAATCGAAGGCAGCACCGAAATGCGCTCGCTCGAACTCACGGCGATCGCGCGCACCCTCCCGCCCGCCAGGAAGGGTTGGGCCGCGGCGTAGGCGTCGAACGAGACCTGCACCTGGCCTGCGGCCAGGTCGGTGAGCGACTTGGCCGCGCCCTGATAGGGCACGTGCGTCATCTCGATGCCGGTGCGTCGCATGAGCTCCGACATGGCGAGGTGCGATACGGAGCCGTTGCCCGGCGATGAGTAATTCACCTTGCCCGGGTTCGCCTTCGCGTGCGCGATCAGGTCCTTCAGCGACTGGATCGGCAAGGTGCTGTTCACCATCAGCACGAGCGGAGCGTCATAGATCAGCCCGATCGGTTCGAAGTCCTTCAGGCTGTCGTACTGCACGTTCTTGTACAGGAATGGATTTCCGGCGATGGCCGCGGATGCCGACAGCGTCATGACGCTTCCATCGGCGGGCATGCGCGAGACGGCCGCGAGAGCGACACTGCCGGAAAGGCCGGGCATGTTTTCCACGATCAGGGTCCGGCCGATCGTCGGTCCCAGGCGCTCGGCGAGGACGCGGGCGACGACATCGACGGACTGGCCTGGCGGATAGCCGACGATCAGCTTGCCGGTGTCCTTTTGCGCGAAAGCGGTCGTGCCGGTGAGCAGCAGCGCGATGATCCCGCTGTTGAAGATGCGGCGGCTGTTTGTCATGCTCGTCTCCTTGTCCGGTTCGCTCAGTTGCGCGCGGGCTGTGCAGCGCCGAGCATCTGGATGATGGAAGAAAAGTCGAGTCGCCCCTTCCCTGCGGCGCAATGCATCGCATAGACAGAGGCGGCCGCCGCGCCGAGAAGGGCAGGGGAGTGACTCGCGACCGCGGCCTGCTCGGCGAGTCGCAAGTCCTTCAGCATCAGTTCGGATGCGAAGCCACCCTCGTAGCCGCGATTGGCAGGCGCAGCCGGCACCAGGCCGGGCTCGGGTGCATAGCTCGTGAGCGCCCAGCATTGTCCCGACGAGGTCGAAGCGATCTCGAAGAACTTCTTCGGATCGAGGCCCAGGCGCTTGGCCAGGTGCAGTGCCTCGGACACCGCGAGCATGGAAATGCCCGCCAGCATGTTGTTGCAGATCTTCGCGGCCTGTCCTGCGCCAGCCGCACCGGCGTGGATGATGTTCTTGCCCATCACACGCAGGAGCTCGAGGGCGCGCGCGAAGGCGGTCTCCGTGCCGCCCACCATGAAGGTGAGCGTCCCCGCAGCAGCGCCGCCGACGCCACCGGAGACCGGAGCGTCGAGGGTGACGAGGCCTTTCTCGCCCAGGGTGGCGTGGAAGGCAGCGCAGGACTCGACATCGATCGTCGAGCAGTCGATGACGAGTGCGCCAGGTACGAACGGCAGCGCCTTGCCATCGAGCACTTCCAGCACGTGGCGCCCGCTGGGCAGCATCGTGATCACGACTTCGGCGCCGGCGACCGCTTCCTCGACCGATGCGCGCCGCTGCAGCCCCGCGTCGTGCGCCCGCTCCATGGAGCCCGCGTTCACGTCGAAGCAGCGCACCTCGTGCCCTGCTTCCTTCAAGCGGCATGCCATGGGAAAGCCCATGTTGCCCAGCCCGATGAATCCGATTGCAGCCATACTTGTCTCCTTTTTCGAAAACCAGGACCAGGCTCAGGTCATGTTGATGAGCACGGTCTTCTTGTGGGTGAAGTGGTCCAGCATGGCTTCCAGCGAAGCCTCGCGTCCCAGGCCGGATTGCTTGACGCCGCCGTAGGACAGACCAGGCTGGACGACGATGTTCTGGTTCACCTGCACGAACCCGGCTTGCAACCGCCGGGTGGCATCCATGGCCGTTTTCAGGTCCCGGGTCCAGATGGTCGCTGCCAGGCCGTAGTCGCTGTCGTTCGCCAGGGTCACGGCCTCTTCGTAGCTGGAGAAGCGGATCACGCAGGTCACCGGCCCGAAGATCTCCTCGCGTGCGAGGCGGGAGGCGTTGTCGAGCCCGGTGAAGATGACCGGCCTCACGAACAGGCCCCCTCGAAGTGCGTCGTCGGCGGGCAGTTGGACACATTCATGAGCCTTGGCCCCGGCTTCCGAGCGGCCGCTTTCGATGTACCCCAGGACCTTGTCGAGCTGGGAGCGCGAGATCATCGTGCCGATGTCCGTCGCCTCATCCAGCGGGTCGCCCATCTTCATCGCATCGACGCGCGCCTTGAGCATGGCGACGAACTCGTCGTGGATCTTCTCGTGCACGAGGATGCGGCTGGCCGCGGTGCAGCTCTGCCCCTGGCGGGTGAAGCGCATGCCGCTGACCGCTCCAGCGACTGCCTTGGGGAGGTCCGCGTCGTCCATCACGATCATCGGGCTCTTGCCGCCCAGTTCGAGGGTGACGGGAATCAGCTTCTCTCCGGCGGTGCGCGCGACGATGCGGCCGGTCTCGACGGAGCCGGTGAAGGTCACCTTCCCGACCTCCGGATGCGCGACCAGGGGCGCGCCGCAATCGGGGCCAAAGCCGGAGACGATGTTCAGGACACCCGGAGGAAGGTTCTGGTTGAGGATCTGGCACACCCGCAGGACCGCCAGCGGGGCCTCCTCGGCAGATTTCACGACGACCGTGTTGCCCGCCACCAGCGCCGGCGCGATCTTCAGCGCCATCAGCATCATGGGTGCGTTCCACGGGATGATCACGCCCACCACACCGATCGGCTCGCGCTGGGTGAAGGTCAGCATGTCAGGGCTGAACGGGACGGTCTCGCCCTTGAGCTCCGAGCCGAGGCCGCCGTAGAACTGCAGCGCGTCGGCGACGACCGAAGCCTCCACGCGGCTCTCGGTGCGCAAGGCCTTGCCGGTTTCCAGCGCGACCAGACGCCCCAGTTCCTCCACGTGCTCGGCGAGCAGGCGAGAGCACTCGGCCAGGAGGGTGCCGCGTTTGCGCGCGGCCATGGCAGCCCACGCAGGCTGGGCCCGGGCCGCGGCGGCCACGGCCTGCTCGACGTCGCTCGCGTCACTATGGGCGGCGTGGCCGATCTCGCGTCCGGTGGCGGGGTTGATGACCGGGAACGTGCGCCCCGATCGTGCGCCGACCAGTTCTCCGCCGATCAGGTTGTAGCCACTGATGGCGCGAGCGAGCCGGTGCGGATCCGTATCCGCCGTCAAGTTGTGTGGGGCCATGCTGCGTCTCCTTTCAGTTCGTCGTGCCGGCCAGCGGCGGCCAACGCTTCTTGACCTTGATCACCCGGGCGCTGCCGCGGCGCACGAAGCGGCGCGTGTCGTCGGTGCTGGCCTGGTAGTCCCAGACCGGCTGCTTCGCGTCGGGCAGCGAGTTGATGAACTTGCGCCTCGCCTGGCTGGCGAGCACCTGCCGCGTGATCGCCTCGGGATCCCAATGGGAGAGCACGCGCTCCTTGAGTTCGGCGAGGACCTGCGGCTGCTGCTGCGCGATGTCGACGAGTTCGTTCGGATCGGCCTCCATGTCGAACAGCAGGTCGGGATGGCCGTGCGTATAGACGTACTTGTACTTGCCGCGCCGCAGCATGCAGCAGGGACCGGTCACCCCTTCGGCCGTGTATTCGACGAAGGCTTCCGCGTCGCCGCTGCGATCGCCCGTGGCGATCAACGGCAGCAGGCTGTGGCCGTCGATCGGTTCGACCCAGGTCGCAGAGGTCCCCTCGGTGGCGTACTGCACAAGCGTCGGGAGCAGGTCCACGTGCGAGACCGGGTCCGCGATCCGGCGCGGCTTGCGTGCCCGGGGATCGAATACGAGCAGGGGCACCTTGGCCGACCAGTCGAAGAACACGCGCTTGAACCACATGCCGCGTTCGCCCAGCATGTCCCCATGGTCCGAGGTGAACACCACGATCGTGTTGTCCTCGAAGCCCGCGCGCTTCAGCGTTTCCAGCAGGCGCCCGACCTTGTCGTCGATGTAGCTGACCATCGCGTAGTAGGCGTGCCGCGCGCGCCTGACTTGCTCGTCGGTCGCTCCTTCCTTGTCGAGCCCGTGGGAATACTGCACCCACTGGCTCAGCTTGTCGCGCTCGTGCATCGGCATGTCGCCGACATTGGGCAGGTTGATCTCTTCCGGCTTGTACCGATCGAGGTATTCCGGCGGGACGTGGTACGGCGGGTGGGGATGCGTGAACGAGACGCACATGAAGAAGGGCTGCTCGTCATCGCGTGCGAGGTCGTACAGGCGCTGGATCGACTTGGCCTCCACTTCCTCGTCGTAGTCGAGTTGCAGGCTGCGAAAGCACGGTCCGGCTTCGTCCACCGTGCTCAGGTTGTGGCCCGGCGAGTAGAAGCTGAACTCGCCCTCGGCCCAGTCGGCCGCCCAGCCGAAGTCCGCGGGATAGATGTCGGTGGTGAGCCGCTCATCGAAGCCGTGCTTCTGGTCGGGCCCCACGAAGTGCATCTTGCCGCTGAGGATGGTCTTGTAGCCCTGCTGGGCCAGGTAGTAAGGCAGCGTCGGCGTGTCCGCCTGGAATTCGCAGGCGTTGTCGAAGGCGCCGATACGCGTCGCGAACTGGCCCGCGAGGAGCGAGAAGCGCGCCGGCGCGCAGAGCGGGAAATTGCAATAGGCGTTGTCGAAGACGGCAGACCGCTTGGCGAGCGCCTGCAGGTGCGGCGCCTTCACGACATGGTTGCCGTGGAAGGGCAGGGCGGGCGCCGACAGTTGGTCCGCCATGATGAAGAGGATGTTGGGTTTGCGCATGGGGCTCCTTAATTGCACAACGGTTGCATTACGGTTGTATGCAATATAGACTGGCTTCCGCGATGTGACAAGTGGAGAAAACGTGACCGACCCAATTTCCCTGCCCCTGTCCGGCGTGCGCGTCCTGGATCTCACCCGCGCGCTGGCCGGGCCTTTCTGCACGATGATCCTTGGCGACCTCGGCGCCGATGTGATCAAGGTCGAGCCAGCCGGCGGCGACATGATCCGCGAGTGGGGGCCATTCGACCGCGGCACCAGTGCGTACTACCTGAGCGGAAACCGCAACAAGCGCGGCATCGCCGTCAACTTCCGCGACCCTGCGGCGCTGGACCTGTTGCGAGAGCTGGCGGGAAGCTGCGATGTCGTCGTGGAGAACTTCCGGGCTGGCGCCATGGAAGCGATGGGCCTCGCCTACGAAACGCTGGCGGCCGCGAATCCGCGCCTGATCTACGCGAGCGTGACCGGCTTCGGCCGCACGGGACCGGCCAGCGGCCGTCCGGGCTTCGACCAGATCGCCCAGGGCTATTCAGGCCTGATGAGCGTCACCGGCAGCGCCGAGTCCGGTCCGGTGCGGGTCGGGGTGGCCATTGGCGACCAGACCGCCGGCATGTGGTGCGCGATCGGCGTGCTCGCCGCCATCGCGGAACGGCACACGACCGGTCGCGGCCGGCGCGTGGAAACTTCGCTGCTTGCCGGCCTGGTCGGGCTGATGAGCGTCCAGGCGCAGCGCTACCTGAGCCTCGGCGAGGTGCCGGCGCTCGCCGGGAACACGCACCCAGTCATCGCCCCGTATGGTGTCTTCGAAACAGGCGACGGCCCCTTGAACATCGCGCCGGCGACAGCGGAGATGTGGAAGCGGCTTTGCGACGTGCTCGAACTGCAGCAACTGGTCGACGATCCTCGCTACGCAACCAACGCCGCGCGGATGGAGCGCCGCGTCGAACTCAAGGCCATCATCGAGGCGAAGTTGAAGGAGCGCAGCCGCCGCGAATGGAGCGAGCGGCTCCTCGCGGCGGACATCCCGGCCGGGCCCATCAACAACCTGGCCGACGTCTTCGGTGATGAGCAGGTGATCCATTCGCGGCTCGTGGAGGAGATGCAGCACACGCAGCTCGGCGCGATCCGGCAGGTGGGCAGCCCGGTCACGTTCGACGGCCGCCTGGGCGGATCGATCCGCCGCGCACCGCCCGTCCTGGGGGAACATACGTTCGAGGTGCTTCGCGAACACGGATATGCGCAACGTGACCTGGAAGCGCTCGCTCGCAAAGGCGTCGTCGTGCAGCATGCGCAGGGAGCGAGCGCATGAACATCGGCTCGGCACCCACGCTGGAGATCGTGGACTCGGTGGCGACCATCACGCTGCGCCGTCCCGCGCAGCACAACCGCATCGATCCGGACGACCCTGCGGTCCTCCTGCGCCATCTCGATGAAATCCGGGCCAATCCCTCCGTGCGGCTGCTTGTTCTCACCGGCGAAGGCGAGAAGACGTTCTGTTCGGGATACACGCTCGGGCAGATCGGCGCGCGCCTGGATCGATCCTTCGAGGACATGCTCGATGCGCTGGAGTCACTGGAGATTCCTACGCTGTGTGCGCTCAACGGCAGCGCCTATGGCGGGGGCACCGACCTGGCGCTCGCGTGCGACTTCCGCATCGGTGTTCGCGGTTGCAGGCTGTTCATGCCCGCCGCGAGGTTCGGATTGCACTACTACCCTGGCGGGCTGCGACGCTTCGCCGCGCGGCTTGGCTGCTCAGCGGCCAAGAAGATCTTCCTCACCGGGATGACCATGGAGAGCGAGGAGCTGCTTCGAACCGGGTTCCTGACGGAGTTGGTGGAGCGTAGTGAGCTTCAGTCGCGCGTCGACATCTACCAGGACCACATCGCGCGCTGCGATGCGCAGGCGGTCCGCTCGATGAAGCACCACATCAACGCCATTTGCGCGGGCGAATGGGACGAGGTGTCAGGCCGGACTGCTTACGAAGCGTCCCTGAGGTCGGAGGAAGCCGGCAGACGGCTGGCGGAGCTGGCGGGGAGGTAATTGCCGGGCGCCGACGAGCGCAGCCAGAAGGGAAGAAGTTTCATCGGCGGCGGCAGCTACGCACTTTCGAATCAGACCGTTCGACGGACTTCCAACTGCATGCTCTCCGAAGATTCCGAAGAACCTGCTTTGGGCGGTCCGCCCCGGAGGTCCGGTCCCGGCCGTATTCTTCCGTCGCACTGCGGCCGGAGAACTGGCAAGCCCGCTACGGTCGCTCGCATTGCAGCCTATGGTCTCCCATCCACGCCCTGATGCGCGCAAGCCGCTCTTGCGTGGAGAGGTCGCCCTCAAGATTGAGCACCGGACAGCGACGAGCAGACAGCCAAGCCCGCTGCTTCGCGAGGCTTCGTCCTTCTGACGGCCCTTCATCGTACTGTGCTGCCCACTCAAGGAATGTCGGATTCGCCTTTCCGAAGCGCTGAAGCTCGCGCTCGCGAAGGCGCTCCAAGCGAAGCGCGGTATCGACGTAGAGAAAGACGACGAAGTCGAAGACATCCTCTATCTCGACACCCCACGCGGTGACCGAGCCCGAGCGCACAGCGATATCGCTGCGGCTGAACTCGGTTAGGAGTAAAGAGCGCCGCTCCTCGACCGGGCGCCGGGCTTGAAATGGCGGATCGGAGGGAGCCCAGAAGAAGTCGTCAGCATCCAGAAAGGCACCTCCAAGCTCGCCGGCCAGAGCTTTCCCCAGTGTGGACGTACCCGACCCAGACGCGCCGGTGACATGGATGAGCATTCTTCGCGGGTCACTATCCGACGCCTGGACTCTACGGTGGTTCAATCGTGGCGGTGCACAGAACGTCGGCTTCTTCTGGCAGGTGATGGCTGTTGGCCGATTGTTGCCGGACCAGAGGTCAGTGCACAACGCTAAGCGCTGCGCGGCTCCTGAATGATGCGGACCTCGCCCGCCCGCTCGGGGTCAGCACCGAACCATCACCAGCTTTGCGATTTCTTGTCCATACGGCTCGCGGCAGGTGAGTTGCCGCTCGCATCTTGCTGTGGAAAAGATGGCAGGCGTCGCACCAGCATGGCGTGCTGCACTGCACTGGCCCAGCGCATACAAAAGTGCTTCTACCAATGAGGAAAGGGCATTGTGCACTGCACCAAAACACGAATGTCAAGGCCTTGTTTTCCCCTTGATCGGTGCATGACTCTGTGGATAACCCACTGAGCATCTCGTCGGAGCCGCATTCTGCTTGGCTTTCATTGCAGTGCTCATCGAACGAGCAACCCCATTCGCAATTCAAGTTCTGTGTAGGACCCGAAGACCCTCTTGCGGAACGTAAGGCAACAGTTCTCACGGAGGGCCTCCCCGCCAACTGAGCAGCTTGGGCACGCCGTCACTGCCTGCCTTCAGGATACGCGTGAGCTCGTGTGGGTCGAGCTCCGATGAAGCTATCCTGCTCATCACGTTTTCAAAAGGAACCTCAGTTTGAACAAGACCGAACTCATCGCCGCGATCGCCGCGGACACAAGCCTCAGCAAGGCCGATGCTGGGCGCGTACTCGACTCGGCACTTGAAAACCTGACGCGGGCTCTGGCACGTGGAGAAGCCGTGCAGCTCATCGGGTTTGGCAATTTCACCGTCGCGAGCCGTGCCGAGCGCACCGGCCGCAATCCATCGACCGGCGAGCCGATGACGATCAAGGCGAGCAAGGCGCCGAAATTCACGGCGGGCAAAGCATTGAAGGATGCGGTCAACGCGTCAGCGTAGTCGCTGCCAGCTCGAACGCCGGGCGCGACGAATGCGAGGTCCAGCAGTATGTAGACCGAGGAGGCTCGCGCCATCAAGGGCCTGCGTCGGTTCGAGCCAGATGGCATCGGCCGCCTATGTCAAACCTGAAGGAGATGACATGGTCACCTACGTTGGCTTGATGAGCTTCACCGATAAGGGTCTGCAATCGATCAAGGACACGACCAAACGAGCCGCCGCCGCCAAAGAGGCCGCGAAGAAGTCCGGCGTCACCATGCGGGAACTTGTATGGACCATGGGAGAGTACGACCTTGTTTCCATAATTGAGGCAGAGGACGAGCAGGCGTTGGCGGCGTTCAGTCTCGCCACGGCCATGCAGGGCAACGTGCGCCTTCAATCGCTTCGCGCGTTTTCGAGCAACGAAATGGACGCGATCCTGGCCAAGCTTCCGTAGCTGCGCGCTGATAAACGGCCGGGTGCAAGTCCCGGCGCCAGTTCCAGAACCCGCCCACCGAGGCGGGTTTGTCATATCTGAGCTTGCTTGTGCAGCGGATCGTCAAATTTTCGGCCGAACTGTGCAGTAGTTCCGATCCGGAGGGCTGCCGCGTAGCTTCCAGTGCGCGGGGTCGTTGAACGGCGCCGCCAAAGCGCCCATGATGAAATCTCTCAGTGGGAACCCTTCTCCAAGGTCGACCAACGACCTCTTGCCCTGACCGGAAACGGCCGGGGCTTTTTCGTTGCCACCGTCAAAATCGAGGTCATGAGTGGATCGAGAGCGGACGAGGTGCGGACGTGCGATTGCAGTTGGAGTGAGACGACTCTACCTGCGCCAAGGAGATAGGACTCATCTCAATGGGGGGGAGCCTCTTCCTGTTCGACGGGGGGTTCGTTCCGCAGCTCCGCCATGTCGCACCGTCGTTGCAGGCCGAGGAGTGAGGTCTGCGCTTCTTGCCGGAAGCGAGGCAGCGTTTGCTTGATTCATCCAGTGACGGGACGCGGCTGCGGATTCAGCCGGTCGATGCAACACACTAAAAACTGCGTAGGCAGAAGGAGTGTTGCAGATGAGGCAAAGGCCTCGGATCTACTACACGGACAGCCAGAAGCAGCGTGGGCGCGTCCGGGCGACAAGCAGCCTCAAGCGTCGGTCTGCTCGGCCATTTCAACAGCCCAGCATTTCTGCCATGCGGCGTTGAAGGTCAGCAAAGTTCGCGCGCACTGCATCTGCCAACGTAGGCAACAGAGGATTCGGATCCGCCTTTCGCCTCAGCAAAACAAGCACCTCGCTGGCGGCCGGTCCCCGCAGGCTGCAAAACCTCGTGCCCGCCACTCCAAGCAACGCGCACGAAGACGGCACCAATGCCACGCCGAGCCCGGCACCGACCAGATCGAGCACGCCGTGCACCGTGCTCGCTTCGTAGCGGATGCGCGGGCTGAAGCCGGCCTTTGCGCAGAGGTAGATCGACTGGTCGAAGTACGCTGGTCCTCGGTGCCGGGTGAAGGCGACGAAATCGTGGTCCGCGAAGCTGCGCAGTTCGACCGGGTTGCCGGCACGGCGTGCTTGCTGCGGCGTCAGCGCAAGGCAAAAGGGATCGGCCATCTGCGCCGCGACCGTCAGCCGCGGATGGTGCGGCTTGCTGCGTGCGATCCCGGCATCGAGATGACCCGCGGCCACCGCCTCCGCCTGCTCGCTGCTGATCATCTCGCGCAGTTCGATATGCAGCGCCGGATGCTCCTTCTTGAGATGCCGGACGAGCTTCGGCAGCACCGTGCTGCTGGCCGAGGGCACGAAGCCGAGAGCCAAGTGGCCGCTGCTGGCGCTTCCCGTCACAGACTCCTTCATGCGCGCCGCACGGTCGAGCAGATACCGCGCTTCCGGCAGCAAGGACTCGCCTGCTGTCGTCAGGCGTACGCCTTTGGGGTGGCGCACAAAGAGCGCAGTGCCCATTTCTTCTTCGAGCTGCCGGATCTGCACCGACAGCGGTGGCTGTGCGATGAACAACTTTTCCGCGGCCCGGCTCAGGTTGCCTGTTTCGGCCACGGCCACGAAGTAGCGCAGGTGCCTCAGTTCCATGGTCATGAAAACTCCATATCCAGGAGATATCAAATCCATAGCGTATCGGTGTTTGGCGTATCGAACGCCAGCGACCAGAATTCGTCCATTCCAGGCGCAAGAGCGTCGCCCACTGAACGGAGACACACATGAAGAAAGCTCTCGCCCTGCTCGCGGGTTGCGCATTTGGCCTGGCCGCGTCGGCCCAGAGCTGGCCCACCAAGCCGGTCAAGCTGGTCGTGCCGGCGCCAGCCGGCAGCTCGCTCGACTTCATCGCCCGCACGCTGGGCGACAAGCTGCGCGAGCGCTGGAAGCAGCCGGTCGTGGTCGACAACAAGGCTGGTGCAGGCGGCATGCTGGGCATGACCGCCGTTGCCAAGGCTCCGGCCGACGGCTACATCCTGGGCGTTGGCTTCAACGGTCCGATCGCATTCGGGCCGCACATGTACAAGAAGATGGCTTACGACCCTGCCAAGGAGCTGCTGCCGATCGTGCTCACCTCGTCGCAACCCAACGTGCTGGCGGTTGCGGCCAGCAACCCCGCCAGGACCTTGCCCGAATTCGTCGCCTGGGCAAAGAAGCAGGGCGGGAAGATCAACTACGCCTCGGTCGGCGCCGGCAGTTCTTCGCACCTGACCATGGAGCTGTTCAAGAGTGCGGCGGGTTTCGAAGCCACGCATGTGCCGTTCGCCGGCTCGCCACCGGCCGGTATTTCGGTAGCGTCCGAAGAGACACAAGCTCTGTTCACCGTGGCTCCTGCGCTGCTGCCGCTGATCCAGGGCGGCCGCATTCGCCTGCTGGCAGCCACCAGCCTCCAGCGCACCGAGACCATGAAGGACCTGCCGACGGTCGCCGAGGCGGGCTATCCCGGCTTCGAAGCCTTGGCGTGGAACGGCCTGTTCAGCGCCGCTGGCACGCCGCCGGAACTGGTGCGCCGCATCAATGCCGACGTCAATGAGGTGATGAAGGACAAGGACGTGCGCGACGCCTTCGCAAAGCAGGGTTTGATCCTCGGCGGAGGCTCGCCCGACGAGTTCAAGACCTTCATCGCGGCCGAAAGCCTCAAATGGGGCGCCATCGTCAAGAAGGTCGGCATCAGCATCGACTGACACCGGAATCAAGCACCATGCAAGCTTTGCGCAAGACACGCCCGGAAGCGGGCCTCGAACTGGTGGACATACCGGCTCCCGTGCTGGAAACCGATTCCAGCGATGTGCTCGTGAAGGTCAGGGCCACCGGCATCTGCGGCAGCGACCTGCACGTAGACGACTGGACGCCCAGCTATGCCTTCATCACCCAGAGCATTCCTGTCACGATCGGGCACGAGTTCGTCGGGGTTGCGCAGACCGGCCCCTTGGCCGGCCAGCGCGTGGTCGTTCGTCCCTCCGTGACTTGTGGCGTCTGCACCGCTTGCGCCACGGGCGACCACGATGGCTGCGAGAAGCGCCGCGGCATCGGAATGACGCGCGATGGCGCCTTCGCGCCCTGGGTCCGGGTCCCGTTGCGCAACTGCGTGCCCGTGCCCGCGAGCCTGAGCGACGAGCTCGCAGCGCTCACGGAGCCGCTCACCATATCGATGCAGGCGCTTCGCATCGCAGGAGACGTAGCCGGCAAGCGCGTGCTGGTGATGGGCCCGGGCACCATCGGCCAGGGGATCGCTGCGCTGGCACGCCGTGCCGGTGCCACGCAGGTAGTGGTCAGCGGCTTCGACGACGCAGCCCGATTCGACGCACTGCGCCGGATGGGCTTCGATGCATTGGTCGATGTGGCAACTCAGCCGCTGGCCGAAGGCGCCCGGCCGCACACGGGCGGCGAGCCCTTTGATGTCATATTCGAAGCGACGGGGGTGCCCGAAACCATCACGGAAGGCCTGGCGCTGTTGCGGCGCAATGGAATCGTGGTCGTCACCGGCATCCATGCCCGCCCGCTTCTGCTCGACCTGACACCGATGGTGCGCAACCAGCAACAAATGCGCGGCTCGTTTCGTCCGCCCGAATCCGATTGGCCTCTGGCCCTCGAACTGATGGGCGAGATGGATGCTGTCATGCGCCCGATGGTCAGTCATGTCTTGCCGTTGTCGCAAGCCCGCGAGGGGTTTGCGCTGGCGCACGCGAAGGCGGCGAGCAAGGTGCTCCTGAAGCCGGAAGCACGCGATGAATGACGATATAGCCGGCACGGGCGCCGTGTTGGCACTATGGAACGACGTCACGCCCGACGTGGATGTCGAGTACAACGCGTGGCATGCAAGCGAGCACGTGCCCGAGCGGTTGACGGTCCCAGGCATGCTGTGGGGCCGGCGCTATCGACGCTTGTGCAACAGCGCTGCGCCACGCTACCTCACGATCTATGGCATGCGCGACGCGCAGGTCTTGGAAAGCGACGCCTATCGCCTTCTGCTGAGCCGGCCTACACCGATGAGCGCGCGCATGCGCCCGCATCTGTGCAACCTGTCGCGTTGGGTGTGCGATGTTCGCGAGGCGCTTGGATTCTTCGCATCAACCAACCTGGCCGTGTGGACGTTCGATGCGGAAGATGCGGCTCGCCTGCGCGCAGATGAACACGCATCCCGCACCCATGACTTGCTGCTCGCCCAGCGATCGCCCGACGCAGCGCCGCTGCCCTGGCTGACCGGCGCACAGGCGCAAGCGATCGAGGGAAGCTGGCTGTTGGCCATGGGAATGCCTGAGCGGGCGATGGCTTCACCGCAGGCAATCCCGGGCGCAATCTTGTACAGCGCCCTTCCGGTCAAGCCAGCTTTGCCCCGTCTCTGAGCAGTCGTTCGCGCAGTGCCGGCATCGACACGGCACGGACCTTCCCTTGCTGCTTCGACTGCGCCGCCATCGCAGCCGCCACGCCGGCTGCCTGGCCTACGGCCATCGAGATGGTCATCACACGGATCGCCGCGTGCGCGCTGTGCGTCGCCGAGACGCCGCGCCCGACCACCAGCGCGTTGTCGAAGCCGACCGGAATCAGGCTGCGGTACGGGATCTGGTACGCGTGGTCGTCACCGAGGCCTTCGTAGCGCAGTTCGCCGCCGGCGGCCGGATGGATGTCGATCGGATACGCGCCGGCGGCAATCGCATCGGGAAACTGTTCCGGACGCAGCAATTCCTCGCTGGTCAAGACGTGGTCGCCGACGATGCGCCGTGTTTCGCGAACACCGACCTGGGTGCCGAACGCACGCAACTGGCCTCCCTCGCAACCCGGGACGCATTGCCGCAGGTACTGGGCTGCGTTCCAAGCCTGCCGTCGGCCTTCGATCTCGGCGGCACCTAGCGCCATCGCGTCCGTGGCGTCGATGCCGAGGCGGCTGATATTGAACCAGCCGTCGTTGCTGAACGGATCACGGCTGGAATGCAAAGCGGCTCGCGCCAGCCGACCGTCGTCGTAGCCACGGCGCGCCAGGGTGGCGACTTCAGCCTTCGGCAGCGCGTCGAATCGCGCAAAGTCGATCGGTCCGAAGCGAAACATCATCGTGGCCGGCTGCAACGCCTCGCCTTCGTCGAGTTGGAGGAAGGTGGCGCCAGCGCGTTTGAGCGCATCAATATCGCCGGAAGCGTCGATCAGCACTTGCGCACGCAGCTCGACCACGCCACTCTTGGTCAGCGCGTGCACGCAGTCGATGCGCCGACCGGTCACGCCGACGTCGAGCACGCTGGCGTGCAGCAGCGGGCGCACGCCGGCCTCCTGGACCATATCGTCCAGTACCAGCTTGAGCACTTCGGGCGCGTATTCGACACGGTCCATCTTGTGGCCCGTCGACATCACGAACGTCGCGTGCTCGCCGGCGCCGCCGTACCGCCCAAGCCGCGTCACCACTTCGTCGGCCAAACCCGCGACCACCCGGCGGCCGTTGGCGGTTTGCCAGCTGTTGAATTGCGCGACGGCGCCGGCCGTGGCATTGCCGCCGAGAAAGCCGTAGCGTTCCACCAGCACCACCGAAGCACCGGCGCGTGCGGCCGCGACCGCCGCCATCGCTCCCGCAACGCCACCACCGCAGACAACCACATCGGCGGTCATCGTGGAGGCGATGCGATAGCCGAAGGCTTCGTCGCTCATCACGAGTCCGCCTTGATGCCGCGCGCCTTGATCACCTGCTGCCAGCGAGCACCCTCGGCTTTCAGGTACTGCGCTGTGGCATCGCGACCGCTGACGACGGGCTCGACGCTCAACGCGGCGAAACGCGTCTTCACGGTATCGGTCGCCAACGCCTGAGTCAGCAGGGTCTCGAGACGGGCAAGGCCCTCCTTGGGAATCGTGCCTTTCGGCGCGACCAGCGCGGCCCAGCCTTGCACCTCGAGGCTGGGCTGGCCCAGCGATCGCAGTGTCGGCACGCCCGAGAGTTCGGCCACCGGCGCAGGCGAAGACACAGCCAAGGCGCGCAGCCGGCCCGCGCGGATGTGCACGATCACGCTCGGCAGGTTGAGAAAGCCGCACGACACCAGCCCGCCGATCAGGTCGGGCAGGAGTGCGCTTTCACCTTTGTAGGGAACACTGGTGATCGCGGTTTGCGTCTGGACCGCGAACAACTCAGCCGTCAAGTGCGCCAGCGTGCCGTTGCCGCTGTTGCCGGCGGTCACCGTGCCCGGCCGTGCCTTCGCTTCGGCGACCAGATCAGCAAAGCTGGTGATCTTCGACGACGCAGGCACGACCAATACGAGCGGCTGCGCCGACACCATGCCGATCGCGTCGAAATCGCGGGCCACGTCGTAGGTGATCGAGGGATTCAGCACCGGGTTGATCACCATGCTGTTGCTTCCCATGAGGAGCGTGTGGCCGTCCTTGCTCTGCGCAGCGGCCATCACGCCGATAGCGCTGCCGGCACCCGGCCGGTTCTCCACGATGACGCTCTGCCCGAGCTTCGGCGCCAGCACCTCGGCCAGCACGCGCGCCGAACTGTCGGCGCCACCACCTGGCGCGAACGGAACGATGATGCGCACCGTCTTGCTCGGCCACGCCTGCGCAGCCAAGCCACTTCCAGCATGCGCGGCCGTGAGGGCAAGCGCGACGGTGGAAAGCATCGTGCGTCGGTTCACTGTCGGAAGGTGGTGGTCCATTCGCCTGTCTCCAAATCTGGGGCCGTTCGATCGATCATAGGAAGCGGCGCCTCCTTCCGCCAATACCAAGATCGGACGTTCCCATAACATCGAGTTATCCGGAGGCCACATGAACTTGAGACAGATCGAAGTGTTTCGCGCCGTGATGCTGGCCGGCTCCGTCACAGACGCCGCGCGCTTGCTCCACGTCTCGCAGCCCGGCATCAGCCGGATGCTGGCGCACATCGAGCTGCAACTGGGCCTGCGGCTGTTCGAGCGCACGAAGGGCCGGCTGCTGCCGACACCGGAAGCGCAGGCCCTCTACGCAGAAGTGTCCGAGGTGTATGGCGGCATCCGGCGGGTGACTGAGCGCGCCGAGGAGCTCAAGTCGGGTGCGCGACTGTCGCTGCGCGTGCTCGCCAGCCCGAGCACCGCACTGGTCGCCGTGCCACGCGCCGTGGCATCGCTGGCGAACGAATATCCGGCGGCCAGGATCTACCTCGAGACGCTGCCGACCCGCGAGATGTTGAGCCGCCTGACCAGCCGCGAAGCAGACGTCGCGATCTCGACCATCCCGACCGACAACGCGCTGCTGACATCGAAACCGGTAGGACAGTGGCGCCTCGTCTGCGTGTTCCCCAGGGGCCATGCGCTGTCGTCGAAACGCTTGCTGCGTCCCAGCGACGTGCTGAACGAGCGTCTGATCTCGTTCAGCCGAGACACGCCGCAGGGCCGCATCATTGCCGACTGGTGCGCCAGCAGCAAGGTGGAGGCAGCGTCATCGGTCGAGGTGCGCTCCGGGCAGATGGCCTGCGCGCTGGCGGCCTGCGGCGCCGGCGTCGCGATCGTGGACGACCTGACGGCGCGCGCCTGCCGCAGCGACGAACTGGACTTCCGGCCCATCGTCGGTAGTCCGTCGCTGGGCATCTTCGCGCTCACGCACGAGGGCTTCGCGCCTTCGATGCTCGGCAAGCGGATGGTCGAACTGGCTGCTGCCTCGTTGAAGCAGGTCGGCCGCGACTGAAGACAGCGTCAGCGCGCGGCGTGCTGGTAGCCCACTCTTTGGGTCGGCGTCAGCGCGCCGAAGCTCGGCCATGCAAGCAGCACGCCTTGCCGTTCCAGTGTGCGCTGGAAGTCGTCGAGGAGGACATCGTCGGCGCGCACAGTACGCGGCGATACCTTGCGCGCCTGAGAGAACGCAGCCAGCGTGCCCGCAGCTTCGCCAATGCTCCATTCCGTGGCGTGCTCGCGATAGGCGCCATTGGTGATGCGCGTGGTGCCGAGGTTCTTGCAGGCTGGCAGCAGATTCTCGACGCGCACCGGCAGCAGCGCCCCGAGGGGAATCTGGAACGGGAACGAATCGATGTCGACCGTGTTGCGACCGCGCGTGCTTGGATGCAGGTCGATGCGATAGGCGCCGATGCCCACGCTGTCGGCAAAGCGCTCGGCGCCCGCCTTTCCCGGCCGTGCCGCAACGCCGATGTGCTGTTCCAGAACCGTGAACTCGGCCTGGATGCGCCGCCCTTCCCGGTAGTAGGCTTGCTTGGCCAAGCCGTCGGTGGTGCCCAGCACGTCGCCCCGCAGCCGCAGACCTTTGTAGCCCTGGCCGCCGTCATGGCGAGGGGCGTCGGTCTGCATCCAGTAGAAGAAGGCCAGGCTGAATTGGCGCGCTTCTTTCAACGCCATCGCCTGCGCATCGGGCGCGACGCCGACGATCGGCTTTTCCCAGTAGTCCATCTGCGGCCAGTTGGCCAGCGTGATGTCGCTGGCATAGCTGCCCGGCGTGAAATGCTGGCGATAGGCGATGCGCCGTGCGTGCCACAGGTCGTACAGCGACTCGGCGTCGGTCGGCCCGACGAACAGCGGACGCTCGCGCGGCTGGTGCGTCACGAAGTCGCTCAGGGTCCAGCTCAGCTGCGGGCCAGGCCAGCAGTCGAGCTGCAAGGTCTTCAGGCGCTCGTAGCCGACGGGTTTGTCGATGGTGTGGTCTTCATTCGGCAGGTAGTCCGCGGCCAGGCACCAGGTGATGGCCTGCTGGTCGAATGGGTCCGTCTCGGGCAGCGCGTGCAGCTCGTTCGTCTGCGACTGCGCCTCGGCGCCGAACACATGCTCCACGCCGGCCATTTCCAGCAGATCGCCGATCTCGGTGGCATCAATGAAGTGCGGTGCAGTCAGTACACGGGCCAAGTCGCCTTCAATGTCGTGCACATGCACCGCGCGGATGCGGTCGCCATCGGATTCAACCTTCAGCGTGCGGTGCTTGCGCAGCACCGACACACGGCCGGCGGCGATGTGCGGCGCCAGCAGCTCGTCGATCGCCTTCACCGCGACCCACGGTTCATGGCACAGCGAACTGACGTTGCCTTGCCCGGGGTTCAGGCGCACGCGCGCGCGGGCTGCTTCGGTGAGTGGCATGTGGCGCCGGTAGTAGGCGCGAATCGTTTCGCGGAATGTGGCGTAGCTCTGCGAGGCCGTGAGGCATTCGATCCAGGGGTGCTCGTCCGGCGGCACGGCCTGAGACGTCAACTGGCCACCGAGCCAGTCGAGCTCTTCGACCAGCACGACGCACGCGCCGAGCCGCGCGGCCGCCAGCGTCGCGGCCACCCCGCCCAGCCCGCCGCCGATGACGACGACGTCTGCTGTATGTTCAGCGCCGGTCATGCGCGGCTTACTCTGCCTTGATGCCGAGCTTGCGGATCGCGTCACCGTAGCGCTTCGTTTCGCTTTCGATCAGCTTGCCAAATTCGGCGGGACTGCCGGATGCAGGCTCGACGCCCAGGCTCTCCAGCTTCTGCCTGGTGTCCGGATCGCTGAGTACGGCGTTGACTTCCTTGTTCAGCCGCGCAATCACCGCCGGCGGCGTGCCGGCCGGCGCCAGGATGCCGAACCAGCCAGTGACTTCGAAACCGGGCAAGCCCTGCTCGGCAACCGTTGGCACGTCGGGCAGCACGCTCGATCGCGTCCTGGTTGTCACCGCCAGGGGCCGCAGCTTGCCCGACTTGATGTGCGGGAGCGCGCTCGAAGGGATGTCGAAGCCGACATCGACCTCGCCCGACAGCAGTGCTGTGAGCGCCGGGCCAGAGCCCTTGTACGGCACCATGACCATGTCGATCTTCGTCTCGCTCTTCAGGAACTCGGCCGCGAGGCTGGTGGTGGTGGCGCCGCCGCCGCCCGCCGCATAGTTGAGCTTGCCGGGACTCTTGCGCGCAGCATCGACAACGTCTTTCATTTGCTTGTACGGCGTCGACGCCGGAGCGACGATGACGACCGGCGAGGCGCCCACCTTCGCCACAGGGTCGAAGCTCTTTTGCGTGTCATAGCTCAGCTTGGGATACAGGGCGCTGCTGCCGGCATGGCCGCTGGTCACCATCAGCAATGTGTAGCCGTCGGGTTTCGCTGCGGCAACCACGGCGGTTGCGATCGTGGCGCCGGCACCCGGCCTGTTGTCGACAATGACGGTCTGGCCCAGCGGGCCGCCGAGCTTTTGCGCCACCAGCCGCGCCAGAATGTCGGCCGAGCCGCCGGGTGCGAAGCCGACGACCAGGGACACAGGCTTGGAGGGATAGTCTTGCGCGTGCGCGGTGCACAGGAGGAGCGTGGCGCCGGCAACGAGAAGGCCTTTCAACAAGGGGCGGATGACTTGGTTCATGTCTTGTCTCTTTCTAGGGAAGGATGGGCACGGTGGCGCCGGACTGCAGCGACGATCGCGCAAGTTCAGCGACGCTCTGCAGCTGGAAAAAATCGAGGTACGCCGGAAGCTGATGGTCGAGCATCGGTCGTCGCGGGGTGGATTGGCAGGCCTCGCTCTACCGAGCGCCTGAGGAGCTCCGTGGTGGCCGGCTCCATGATCACATCGACCACCAATGTGCCCGGGGCGAGCGAAGCCGGGTCGATCGGGAGTGCGTCGCTCACCTTCATTCCTAGAGGTGTCGCGTTGATCACGACATCGCACAACACGCCGGAGGTCGATCGCAGCGGCTCGTCTCGCAGATGGGTCGAGGGGAGCACCGCGTTCATCATCGAATGCTAAGGTTTGCACTGAATGCGGTCGAATACCAATCTTGCCCAATGTCATAACGCCGTGTTATTCGCTCGTGTTTGCATCTTCGCCTGCTGCCGCTGCTTGGACGGCAACGACGCGCCACGCGCAGGCGCGCGCAAGGATGAGAACCGTTAGGCCGCATCTCAGGAAGGGACTACCCGGCTCGGGCACGCATCAGCGTTTCGTGGCAACAACTGGCGGACCATCCGCTGGTCACGGTCCAACCGGGCTACGTTGGACTACGAATCGCTTCATCAAGCTGGCGAGAAACCGGCGGGCGGTCCGACTTTGACTGGGTGGTACGTAGCTGGAAGCACGGTCCGCTACCTTGGTCGCGGTCGGCGCGTGGGAAGCCAGCGGACCGGTCGTGCAGAGCCGACGTGCGCGCTGCCTTGGCCGAATTGGCGTGTCAGAAGGTCGCCAAGTCGTGCGTCACGCGCCGGGACCTTCGGCGATCGTCCGTTCGGGAGCCTCGGCCACCAGTTGGCCGAGCAGTGCGTCGACGCGCAGATCGTCGAGTTCGAACACGCTCACTTGATGACCGGCCCGACTCAGCTGCCACGCGAGCAGCTGACCCAGCAGGCCGGCGCCGGCGATGCCGATGGAACTCTTCATTTCATCACCAGGCCGCCATCGACGAACAGCACCTGGCCCGTCATGAAGCGGCTCCATTCGGAAGCGAGAAACAGCACCGGGCCGGCAACGTCCTCGGGCCGCGCGATTCGTCGCAGCGGGGTTGCGGCGATCAGCGACTCACGAAATTCTTCCCGGGTCGCGCTGCTGGCCTGCGTCGGGTAGACCAGGCCAGGGGCGACGCAGTTGACACGGATGCCGAGCGGCCCCAGTTCGGCGGCCAGGTTGCGGCTGAAGCCGACCAGCGCCGACTTGGCGGTCGTGTAGTCGTGGTACGGAATCACCGGCCGCTCGACCAGGTCGCTGACGATGTTGACGATGCTGCCCTGAGTGCGGTGCCTGAAGTGCGGCAGCACGGCCCTGCAGACGTTGTATGCGCCGCCGACGGCGCCATCGAACTGCGCCTGGTAATCCTGCCACGCCATGTCGCCGAACAAGGTGCGGCGCTGCGGGTCGAATGAATACGGCCGGAAGGCGTTGTTGACCACCACGTCGATGCGGCCCGCTGCATCCAGGGCCTGTTCCACCATGGCCTGCACGGCCGCGCCCGAATTGACGTCGGCCTTCACAGCCCAGGCGTCGCCACCGGCCGCCTTGCAATTTGCGACCACATCGGCGGCTGCGGCGTCGTTGCTCAGGTGGTTGACCACCACCGTCGCGCCTTCGCTTGCGAAGGCCTGCGCAATGGCGGCGCCGATGCCACGGCTCGCACCTGTGACCAGCACCACCTTGCCATCGAACTTCATGGTGTCTACCTTCATCGCGCCGGCAGCAGTTCCGTGCTGACCACGTCAGAGACCTTGATGTCGTGCCCGATCAGGCCCAGCTTGCGGTAGGCGTCCGCGGCCTTTTGCAGCGACTCCAGGTCGAAGGCACCAAGACCGTTTTTCCCGGTGGTGGCCGACACGGAGGCGGCATTGCGCAGGCGGATCACTTCCAGGTTGGTGGGGCGGTCGGTACCGTCGATGGCGTGTTTCACCGCCAGGCCAGCCGCCTCGTCGGGGTTGGCGATCATCCACGCCGCGCTCTCGCGATAGGCTTTCAGGAACCGCTTCAGCAATGGCTTCTTCTGCTGGTAGACCTGTTCCCGCACCACGAACAGGTCGCTCGACACGTTCAAGTAGTTGCGCACCTCCATCACGTTGACGTCGCCCAGCCCCTTACGCTTGCCCACCAGCAAGCCGGTGTCGGTGGCAGCAGTCGCATCGACCTGGCCTTGCAACAGCGGCGCGAAGTTCAACAGCCCGGTGACGACGATGGTGACGTCGGATTCGGACAGGCCGGCCTGGTGCAGCAGCACCAGCAGGTTCTGGCGGGTGCCGCTGGACAGGCTGTAGACACCGATCTTCTTGCCCTTTAGGTCGGCCGGGCTGGTGATGTTGGCGGACTTGAGCGAGACCACGTTGAAGACGTTCTGTGGGTAGATGTCGTAGATCGCCCGCAGCTTCTCGCCCTTGTCGAGGGCCGAAAAGAACGCACCCGGATCGGTGAAGGCCACGTCCGCCTGTCCCGTGAGGATGTTGCGGATCGCGTCGCCCCCGCCGGCGCCCGACACGTAGGCCAGATCGATCCCGTTGGCCTTGAAGATGCCCTTGTCGGGCTCGACCAGCAGGTGCGTGATCTCGGTGATCGGCTTGCTCCAGCCGGCCACAGTGATCTTCTCCAGCGTGTCGGCAGCGTTCGCCCCGCCTGCGGCTACCAAGGTGAAAAGCGCAGCGGTTGCCAGCAGCGCGGAACGGCGTGCGATGGATTTGTGCATGGACGTTTCCTTCATGAGATTCGGGTGTAGGGCAGCAGCAGTCGTTTCTCGACCGCGAGCGTGACTTGGTACAGCAGCAGGCCGAGCGCGGCGATGACAACCAGCACCGCGAACATCAGCGGCGTGTCCATCATTCCCTGCGAGGCGATGATCAGCGCGCCGAGCCCCTGGCTGGCGCCGATGAACTCCCCGACGACCGCCCCGACCAGCGCGAGCACCACCGCCACCCGCAGGCCCGCCAGGATGCCGGGCAGGCCGGAAGGCAGCTTCAGGCGCAGCAGTGTCTGACGCCGCGTGGCGCCTAGCATCCGAAACAGCTCGAGCCGTTGCGGGTCGACCTGCTGCAGGCTGGTCACGGTGTTTTCCATCAGGGGGAAAAAGCAGATCAGCGCCGTGATCACCACCGTCGACGTCATGCCGAAGCCGAACCACACGATGAAGAGCGGCGCCAGCGCCAGCTTGGGGATGACCTGGCTGATCACGATGTAAGGCTTCAGCACGCGTTGCAGCAGCGCCGACTCGGCCATCGCCACGCCGCTGATGAAACCAATCAAGCAGCCGGTGAACAGCCCGAGCACCAGCTCGAGGCCGGTCGTGCGGATGTGGGGCCACAGGTAGCCGGTGGACAGGCCCATCCAGAGCGACTTCATCACCGCCGAAGGCGCCGGCAGGACCAGGGCCGAAACGCCGGAGCCGCGCGACGCCAGCTCCCATCCCGCGAGCAAAGCGAGCAGAAGCGCCCAGGAGCAGAACTGCGTGCGCGCGGAGGTCAGCTTCATACCGTCGCCATGTCCATCGCGTCGCGCACTTGCGCGCAGTGCAGGTTGAAGGCTGCGCCGTACCGCATTGCCGGCGCGCGCGGTTTGCTCACCTCGACGCGGACGTCCTGCACGATCCGGCCGCTGTCCATCACCGCGACCCGGTCGCCCAGATACACCGCCTCGGAGATGTCGTGCGTCACGAACAGGACGGTGGTGCGGCGCAGGCGACACATGTGCAGCAGGTCGTCCTGCAGCTCGCCGCGAGTGATCGCGTCCAGCGCGGCGAAGGGTTCGTCCAGCAATAGCAACGCCGGCTCCAGGATCAGTGCGCGCGCCAGAGCCGCGCGGCTTTGCTGGCCGCCCGACAACTGCCGGGGGTAGTGCTGCGCATGGGCCGACAGACCGAGCAGCGCCAGCAACTGCTGCGCCTTGTCGATCTCCCGGGCGGTTGGCTTGTGTTGCAGCGACACCGGCAGCAGTACGTTGTCGATCACGCGATGCCACTCGAGCAGGGTGGGCGACTGGAACACGAAGCCGAGCTGCGGTCCGGGCGCAACCACCTCCCTGCCCTGCAACCGGATGCTGCCCGTTTGGGGATGCAGCAGGCCCGCGGCGAGCTTGAGCAAGGTCGTCTTGCCGCAGCCGCTGCGCCCGACCAGGCAATGGAACTCGCCTTCCGCGATGCGCCAGTCGACGCTGCGCACCACCGGCGGCCAGCCGGGGTAGGTGAAGCCCACCTTGTCGATGTCGAGGAAGCTCACGAGCGCTCCTAGTCCGCGTACGGCGCCAGCTTGTCGGCTGCAAGTTCTGCCGACTGCTCGATCTCGACCATCCGCACCAGGTCCAGCAGGTTGAACCGGCCGTCGTGATGCCAGCCCGCCTCCGGCGAGGTCATCGAGCCGATGGCGGTGATGCGGGTCACGCCGGCTGCTCCCAGCAACTCCGACAGCCGGAACAGTTCAGCCGGTGCTGCCGCCACGCCCGCCGTTTGCAGGAACGGGGGGTGCGCTTCCACTTGCGCGATCACCTGTTCCAGCGAGTCGACCGCGACGACTTGGAGACTCCGGTTCAGCGCCGTGGGCGCCAAGGCCCATGCTTCATCGGCGTAAGCGACGCCAAAGGCCGCGCCGTCCTCGCCGATCAGCTCGCTGACAAACTCGCCGCCCGCCGACATCGACTGCAGCTCGATGGCTTGCCTCCATCCGGCCACGGCGGCTGAATCCTCCAGCGCCAGGGCCCGGCGCGGGAAACGGTTCTGCAGGTTGGCGAGCTCGCTGGCGAGGTACTGCGCGAATTCGCGCGGCGACACCTTGCCGCCGCGTTCCACGTAGAAGACATGGGGCGAATAGCAGCCCTGCTGGTCGTAGCGCATCACGTCCCAGGCGGCCAGTCGTGCCGTCGCCGGCGCGCGCAGAGTGTCGAGGGCCGCGGCGCTCACCAGGCCGAAGCCCAGCTTGTGGCCGTACGGCAGAAAGCGCGTCGTGACCGGCAGCCGACGGCGGATCTCTGCCAGCGAATCGTTGGCGCCGTAGGCGAGCACCGTGTCCGCCTCGGCGTAGAGGGCCGACGCCTGTTCCTCCTCGCCGCCTTTCCACCACACCACGGCCAGGCAATCGGCCAGCGGCGGGTGGACCTCGGCCAGCAGCCGAGCGAACAGGCCCGCGAACAGCGGCTCCGCGCTTGGCAGCTTGCCGATGTTGCCGGCCTTCACCAGCAATCCGCAGACCAGGCTCCACAGCGGCAGGGCCGGAACGTTGCCGGCCCAGCTGTGAACCAGCAGATCCGGCCCGAACGCCCTGGCCGCGCCGCCCTTGGGTCGCGGCTGGAACTCGTCCAGCACTTTGGGATTGGCGAAGTCTTCGGCGACGAAGCGGTGCAGTTGCGGCTCGCGAAAGGTCTTGAAGAAAGCCGTGAGTCCCAGGCGAACCATATCGGCGTCGTAGCCGCTGACGATCGGCAGCAGCCGGTCGGCCTGTATGCGGTAGGCGTCGGCCGGGTCGAGCAGGCGGGCGATCGCGCGATCCACCACGGCCACGATCTCCGACACGGTCATCGTCTTCAGATGGAGGCGGCAGGCCTGCTTGACCCGCAAGGCGAGCGCGGTCATCTGTTGCGGGCTCAACACGGGCACGGCGACTTCGAGCCGCGTGGCGCCCGATTCGAAGACCAGAAGCTGCCACTGCACTTCCGCCGGCGCCAGGCCAGGCAAGTAACCGGCAGCCGCGTGCAGCGTCGTCATGCCGCTGCCGCCCGGATGAATTCCTCCACCGCCAGCGAGCAGCCCTTGGCCTGCGCGCCCTCGGCGCGACCGAGCAGCAGGAACCCTCCGTCGGCTGCCAGGCCCACGTCCTCGGTCAGGATGGTGGTCACGGAATTGAAGTTGGCAAGGTCGCAATGGACCAAGATACCGCGTTCGCCACGCGCGACTTCGCGGCTCGTGAGCGGGTCGACCAGGCGGGAGCGGATCCAGTGCGGCCCCGACTTCACCGACGGCACGGTAGCATTGCCCGCGTCGTAGAATTGCGTGCTCAGCTCGGTCATGCCGTACATGTTGATGCACTGCGATCGTTCGATGCCGAGCCGGGCGGACAGCTCCGCATAGAAGGCGTCGAGTGGCAGTTCGCGCGACTGTCCCTTGTAGCCACCCGTGTCCAGGACCCGGCTGCCCGCCGGCAGGCGGAAAGATTTTCCACGCTGCTTGAGCTCGTCGATCAGGTGCACGAAGCTGTAGCTGGCGCCGAGCAGGGCGTAGGGCAAGCCGTGGCGTTCAGCGTCCGCCAGCGCATCGCACAGGCCGGGACTGTCCAGTCCCTGCGGGCTCACGAAGTAACGACTCTCCTCGGTGCCGAATTCACTCAGAGCGAGCGCAAGGTAGTGGGCCAGCGAGGAATTGGGCAGCACGGTTTCGGTGGGGAACAGGATCCCCAAGCGCATCCGGCCGCTGCCGTGCATGAACCGACTCGAGAAGTTGCGGATCATCGACCGGTCGTAGACCGCCAGCGTCGGATGATGATGACGGCCCTTCACCTCGCTGCGGGTCGTGCCGCTGGTCATGAAGACGCGGTCCGTTGCGGCCGGCGGCTCGCACCGTAGGTCCAGCTCCTTGAAGGCGTCGATCGGCACTGCCGGGATGTCGCTCCAGCGCTTCACATTGCGCAGGGTCGCGCCGCGCCGCTGGCAGAAGCGTCGGTACGCCTGATTGTTGCCGTACTGATGGGCGAACAGGCGTAACGCCAGCCGATCGAAGTCGTCGTCGGTGCACCCGTCCTGCTCGATGAAGGCGAGGACGTCAGCGACAATTTCGCCGGTTGCACTCGTGGCCCCGGCGGTGTTGTGTCCTGGATGGTTTGACATTCAATTCAGCCGCTGGAGCCGCATCGCTTCGGGCGCGTGCCCATGGTTCAACGGTCCGCCGGAGCTGGCGATAGACAGCACGCGCGGGTACCGGAAAGCATGGGACACAACACCCGCCGTGTGCGTGGGCCGCTCTGCAGAGGTGTTGTTCATGAGGACTCCTTCGTGACCGTCGAACGGATGCTCCGAAGGGCCACCTTGACCTAGGCAGGATTCGCCGATGGGTCAAGGTGAAAGCTCTTCTTCCGCCGGCATTAACCGGTTCAAGTTCGCGGGTTTGAATCTCAGCACTGTCGCGTGCACCCCGGAGCGCGATTGATTTTACATGTGCCCCACGCGTGCCGCTGCACGTGTCCATTGGGCGGCGCGCCGCCAGCCGCTCGCCCAGCTGCCGCACGAAGGCCGGCGTCGCACGGAACTGGCTCCTAGCTCTTCTTCCCGCCAAGCAGCAGAAGCGCGATCTCGGGGCCGTGCAACAGGGCGAGCTGCGCCGCAAGGCCACTGCCACGCTCGCCGAGGCGACCTGGCGCTGCAACATCTTGCGCGAGCGCGACAGCTGCCTGGTGCAGCAAAGCGCGCCTGCGCACGACGAGGCGACGCTCGGCGTGACGGACGCGAAGATCGTGCGCGCCGCCGAAGGCATCGCACTCGGGCCGGAGGCCAAACAGGCCGCTGTCGCGCTTGCTCTGGTCTACCCCGTCACGGCGCGGGGGGTGATCGGGGCAGGTACTCGGCCGCGTGCTCTTGCAGACCCACCAGCCAGTAGCGCGCGTCCGTTGCATCGCCGTGATAGGCGGCAGGCAGCCATGCACCCCATCTGCCGTACTCGGCTTGAAGTTCATCAAGCGGCGGACATGTCACGTCACCGGCTCGCTCCTCGAGCGCTCGTGCCAGCACCGGCCGCCAAGTGGTGGGCAACTCGATGGTGGGCAGATAGGTCGCCGCCATCCTTGCGGCTGTGCGCGGCAGGTGCTCAGCCTCGGCGCGAAGCACACGCAGTACGGCGAACTCGTGCAGGGTTGGGGGTCTGGGCGAACTCATGGGCGTTATCCGGCAGGGTTGAGACACGAGCCCGGCCGACGATCAATGGAACTTCCGGACTGTACTCAAGGTAGAAGGTCCGCGCGTACGAACGCAGGCGAAATGGCGAACTACCCCGCATGCTTTTCACCAGAGTGGCTGTCGGCATCCAGACCCAGCCCGCTACAGCCGGGTTGACATCGAGCACGAGGAAGAGTCCGACGCAGCGTCACAGGCGCTGAGCGGCGAGATGTGGCCACCGCCCTTCTGGCCCACGGTCTTACGCCTATAGTTCACGATCACGTGGTCGCCGCCGCGCGTGAGGTTGTCTGCCCAGGTCAGCGCGGATGGTCTGCTTGGAACGCGCATCGTCAACGACGTCAACTCTTGTGACGAGCGGCATGCGGGCGCAGCATTGCGTCAAACTGGCGCAACTGGTAACCGAAGTCCCGAACCTGCTGCCCAAAGGGGCTGCGGCCAGCGGACCTTTCGGCCTTCCAACAAGACGGTGCGCCACGTCGGTTGTCACCCCCCGAAACTCGAGGACGCTGGCCCGAGGCTCTTGGTCCAGGCGCGCTACCAGGCGATCGGCGCCGCTCCGAAGGCCACGAGCTTCGCGTTGACCGCTGCGAACGGATTCGGCCCGTTGATGAAGCCTGGGGCCACCGGGTGCGGCAGCGCGACCTCGCCGGCCCGCGTTTCCCAGGTGCCCGCCTGGGTGGCAGCCAGCTTTACGCCTTCGTTGGCGAGCAGCTTTTGTGCAAGTTGGCCGAGGCAGAGGAAAACCACCTGTCCGCTCGTTCGCGTCGCCATCGATCGCAGCACCTGGCCGACCACCGGCCGCCAGAAGGGGATGTGGCCGCGCGTCTGCTCCGGCGCGCCGCCGGACTGGTAGCGCGTGATGGTGAGCCCGGCATTGAGGAAGAGCACGCCCTGCGTCTGCTGCAGCTTGTCGAAGAGGGCGCGCGGCGATTCGAGCGCGACGGCGGGCGTCGCGATGTGGCGAACGAAGGTGGTCCAGCTCATCTTCAGCACGGCCGGATCGTTGGTGCGCGCCGCGACCATCATGCGCAGCAGCACTCGCAGGCTGTTCGCGACCGACGCGGCGGGCAGACCCCAGGCGTCGATGTCACCCTGCTCGAAGGAGCGGCCGGTCGCGCGGCTCAGCGCGGGGTAGGGGTCCTGGCCGATCAGGACGCAGCGCACCTTCGCGGGCGCGAGGCCGTCGAAAGCGCGGAACACGTGGGCATCGGCGCGCGCGCCGGGCAGAGGCTTGTCGCGCCGCGACGGGTAGATGGGCTGCAGGTCGTCGTAGGTGAGCGCGCTGCCGACGGCAGTCGGGTTGGGGCTGGCGCCGGCGAGCACCGAGCGCCAGGCGGGCGTGAGGTCGTTGCGCCAGTTGATGGTGAAGTCGTTCAATGCGTCGCGCAGGAGGGCCATGGTGCGGCGGCGTTCACGACCAGAGGTCGCGCAGCCCCTCCTTGATCGTGTCAGGGACGTTCCTCTGCGTGTCCAGCGCGTCGAGGTAGCCGGGATCGTCGACGACGGTCAGCGCATCGATGGCGAGCGGCATGACGGCGGCCGAGAGCTTCTTCGTTTCCGCGAACACCGGCCGCATCGCCGCGGACCGCAGCGTGCGGCCGCCCGGCACACGCACCGGCAGGTTGGCGCGCAGCTCGACGCCAGTGTCGAGGATCTCGTCGAGCGCCAGCCGCCAGGTGTTGGCGCCGGCGCGCGCCATCGCCATCGGCGAGATCGGCCGCGGGCGCTCGGCCCTGCGCGCGAGCGCGGGCAGACCACGCAGCGCGCGGGTCAGGCGATCGCCTGCGGCGGAGAGCGTGAGGTTCTGCGTCAGCGGATCTTCGCCCGGGTGCGCAAGGAACAGCATGTGGTTGGCGCCGCCGATCTTGAGCGTCTCGCCGGCAAAGCCCAGCTTGCGCATCAGCGCTGCGTCGCCGATGCGACCGACGCCGTTGATCATCACGAGCGCGAGGTCCGACTCCTTGGCGCGGATGAGTTGTTGGTAGGGGTCGCCCGCCGTGCCCTCGACCACGAGGAGATCGGCGCGCTTGCCCACCTCGATGGTGCCGACCACGCGGTCCCAGCCGAGCAGCCCGGCCGGCTCGCGCGTGACCATCGCGACCAGTTCGCGCGCCGTGAAGATCCCGCCATTGGCCTCGCTGAAAATGTGCGCGACCTTGAGCTCGTTGAGCAGGTTGCGGCTGCCCGAGGGCGCCCAGTCGCAGCCGAGCGAGATCGGCACGCCGGCCGCCTTGGCCGCGGCGATGTCGGCGGTGCGGCCGTACAGCAGCATGTTGCTGAAGGGCGACCACACCATGCTGCCGCCGTTGGCTGCGAGGACCTCGAAGTCCGGCGCCTGCAGCGCCGCCGCGTGGATGCCGCAGAGCGAGGGCGTGATCGCCCAGCTGGCGCCGCCGATCTGCAGCGACTGGAAGGCGCGGCGCGCGGTCGCGTCGGTGCCTTCGGAGAGGTGCAGCAGGTAGCAGCTCTTCTCCTTCTTCAGCCGCGTGAGAAAAGTCTGCGCGTCCTTGGCCGCCACGTCGGGCACGCGCGTCGAGGCCGCGGGCAGCGAGGCTTCGTCGTCGGTGGCCTCGACGTTGCGCACCACGCCGCGGAAGTAGCGCCGGATGCCCGACTGGTTCGCCAGCGTGATGCCCTGGCCGGTGGTGGTGCCGCCGACCAGCGCCTTGGCCTCGACGTAGCGGCAGATGGACGCCAGCAGCTCGGGCGTGGCCGCGAGCGTCTGCATCGGCGCGGAGATCTTGCTGTGATACTCGGCGTGGCGGCCCCACTGGCCGCGGTTGCTGAACTTCTTCGGCACCTGCCACAGCGGCAGCACGTTGTAGGGCATGTGGTTGTGCAGGTCGATGAAGCCGGGGTAGATCGTGCCGCCCGTGGCGCTCACCGCCGTGTTGCCGAAGCCCGCGGGCGCCGGCGCCGTCGCCTCCTGCACCGCGACGATGTCGCCGTTGTGCGTGTAGACGCGGCCGTTGGCAATCACCTCGGCGTTGCCGTTCATCGTGACGACGCGACCTTCGAGCACGACCCTCGGGCTGTCCGCCGGATCGATGGGCTTCTTGGTGGCCATCGTTCAGTCGTCCCTGCCCGCGGGCCGGATGTTGATGCCGTGCGAGCGGTCGAGCCGCAGCGGAGCCGCGCCGATGGTGGCGCGCGCGCCGCCCTGCGGGCTCGACGACGGGCCTTCGGTCTGCGCCCAGTTCGCGATGCCGTTCTGCAGCTGCAGCGAGTAGTCGAGCGCGAGCGCGTTCGAATCGAAGGGCGTGCCCGACTTGATGTTGCGGAAGTACAGGCGCAGCGTCGCCGCCGTTGCGCCGGCCGGCGGTATCGCCGCGCGCGTCGGGCGCGAGAGGTTGGTCTGCACCTGTGCCGTCGAATGGCACGACAGACAGGACGAGCGCGGGTTGTCCACCGGTCCGTTGAGCCGTTTCTCGAAGCCCAGGTGCTGCGGGATCTGCAGGTCGGCGTTGATCTTGGTCTGCTGCAGCGCCTGGCCGCTCCCCACGCGGGTTGGGTCGTTGCCCCACATGAGGCCGACGGGCACCAGCTTGTCCCAGGGCGTCGCGCCGGGCGCGTTGCCGTCGTAGACGAAGGTGCCGAAGACCCAGCCCGTGGTCGAGGCCGCACGGCTATCGCGCACCGCCACGTCGACCTGCAGCAGGCGCAGCGTGGGCCGCGGGTTGGTGTTGTGGCTACGGTTGATGTCGGCCTGCCATTCCACCGAGCCCGCGAGGTAGGGCACCTGGCTCACCGGCGCCTCGGTGAAGATCAGCTTGACGCTGACGGCGCCCACCGGGAACTTCGCGACACTCGGGTTCGGTGCGTCCGGGTCCTTCCACACGCGCCCTAGCGTGTAGCCACCGCGCGGGTTGTAGACGCTGACGGCCCAGTTCTCGAAAGTGCCCGTCTGGGTCGGGGCCAGTTCGCCGGGGCGCGAACTACGCTCGCGCGTGAGTCCGCGCACGAACTCGCGGCCGGCCGCGCCGACGTGCATCCACGGGGCGTGGTACCAGCCGCGCGTCGTGTTGTTCTGCACCACGAAGTCGACCTGCTTGTTGCCCTCCAGCGCGTAGTCGAGCACCGCCTTGATGTACTCGTTGGGCTGGGTGCGGAAGTCGAAGCTCATCCACGGGCGCGAGCCGACGGCGGGCAGCGTCTGCGGGTAGTCCTGCTTCAGCTTGAAGACCGGCCCGGCCCAGCCCGCCGGCGGCGTGTCGCGGGCGTCGGGAAACTGGGCCGACGCTGTCGCGCAGCAGAACGACGAGACCGCGACGAGTGCGGCCCAGGAGATGCGGAAAGTCAAGAGCGTGCTCCTTGTTGTTGTGTGAGCCGTGTCAGCGGCGTGCCTCCACGCGCCGCTTCTGCAGCAGTTCCTCGCCGCCGAAGCCGAACAGTTCGACCACCTTGGTGCCGGCCGGGTACGGCACGACCACCGGCGCGCGCGCGCGCAGGGCAAGGCTGCTGCCCGGATGGCCGTCGAAGAGCACGTCCAGCCGCGTCAGCCCGGCGTGCCGCACGGTGATCTCGCGCGCGGTCTTGCTCGCCTCGACGATCAGGCTGCTTCGGCGCTGCCGCTTGAGGAGCTCGAAGCAATGGGCCAGCAGGTCCGGGTTGCCGGCAAGCAGGTCGTCGCGCGTCATCGCGTACGGCGTGCCGCTGATGCCGACGTCCTCGATCGGCAGGCCTTCCGACGGGCCCGCGCGGGTCGCGCGACGGAACGCGAAGGACATGCCGATGCCGTCGGGCAGCGTCGGCAGCTCGAAGTCGGTGCCGGCCATCAGCAGGCGCAGATCCTCGTAGTCCCAGACGTTCGCGCCGCCGGCACCGGTGGCCTCGCCGACGCAGACGAAAGGGCCGATGCCGTTGTCCACGAAGCCCGCGCTGAACAGATCGCCGGAGGAGTAGGTGGTTGAGTCAGCCACGAGAACGACCGGCCCGCCGTACTGCTGGCCGATCGCGTTGCACTCCGCGAAGCTCGTGATGGGCAGCGGCTGCGAATACAGCTCGCCGTTGCGCACCGCCGCTTCGAGCGACTCCTTCCACGGCCCGAGCTCTCCTTCCATGCCCGGCAGTGCGGCGAGCGTGCGCGTGAAGGCGGTGCACAGGATCGAGAAGCGCGTCGGCTGGATCGGCTTGGGCGTGAAGAGCTGCAGCGCCGATTCCGCCGCCAGGATGTAGCCGCCCGGGTTGCCGCGCACGTCGATGATGAGCCCGTTGTCCGGCAGCAGAGGGATGAGCCGTTGTAGCTCGGGGATGAAGTCCTCCGGCGGGACGTCGAAGCCGTAGATGCGCAAGTAGGCGATGGCTCCGTCCGGCTGGGCCAGCGACGTGGCCTTGAGCGTGCCCGTGAGCTCGGTCGCGATGACCTTGGCGGTCGGCGCCTTGCGACCGGACGACGACTTCGGTGTCGGCTGCGCACTGGCCTGCTCGCCGGTCAACGCGCCGGGCGCGAAGAGCAGCATCTTGGCGCGGCGCGCGATCGCTGCCGCCGGATCGACCGCGCGCGTGTGCCGCAGGCGCGTGGCCGCGCGGCCGGTAGGTCCGCTCGGCAGCATCTCGTCGATCTCGCCCGGGTCGACGACGCGCCAGGGTATCTTGATCTCGCGGGGCGAACCCGTCGGAGCGCCGTCGGCCGCGCTGCTGCGGTAGCCGACCACGACCCAGTATTCGTCGGGCGGCGGGCCGTACTGCAGCGAGCGCAGGGTCAGGCTCTGGACCGACCAGGCGCGCTGGCTGTCGGTGCGTCCGCCGACCTCCTCGTCAGCGTGTCGGCGCACGGCCTTGTCGATCGGCACGCCGTTCCAGAACTCCAGCACCACACCTGGCTTGAAGGCCGCGTCCAGTCCGGCGGCGACGCGAGTGACGACGTAGGTCGGAGAGGCGGCAGGGCCGAACATCTCGACCAGGAAAGGCAGGGCCGCGACCTTGGTCGACAGGCTCGCCGGGCCGGCGTAGCGCGTGTGCGCATCGCGCAGTCGCGTCACCACGTCGGCCAGCTCGATGTGGAATTCGTCGCTCGACAACTGGTCGACCTGCGTGCGCAGGATGCGCAGCCGCTGCACCGGGTCGACGCCGTAGCGCGCGCGCTTGAGCGGCAGGTGCGCGAACACACCTTCGATGACGCGCTCGACACCGTCGACGAGCTTCAGCCGCTCGGCCCTCGTCAAAGAGGACGGTGACAGAAACGGGCCGGTGAACGCGCCGGCGGCGCCCCTTGACGGCGCTCGCCCGGCCCGTGTTGGCGCCGGCGCGCCGACACGACCCACCGCCTTCGCGGCGCGCGCAACTCGTTTCCCGCTTGCTGGCGCAATGGGCGCAGACTCGATGACCTCGGCGAGCGCGATACCCCGCTGCGCAGCGGCCAGCCGGTCTCCGACCATGATCACTCCTCCAGTTCGCAGCTTGGCGATTTCCGCCGAGGGACGCCCACGCCACCTCCAACTCCCCGACGCGCATCGTGACGTGCCGCGGGCCGTGGCGCATCAGACAAAGGGGATATGTCCGAAGCCCAATCGCCTGCCGCTGCCACTGCATGGCTTCGCGATGAAGAGGTAAGCCTGGTGGAGGAACCCCGTGACTCGGGAGTCGCTCGGCATGAGTTCGCAGACCAAGTGACCGTCGAGCGATGTCTCCAAGAATCCCGAAGGGCTGCGCTGAAGGCACGGGATGCGTGACTCCACATGAGGACGAAGATGCGCGCCGCACGCAGCGCGAACTGGCGCGGCTGACACGCAGCGCACCGCACCCAGGAACCGTATCGACTCGTTGCGGGTGCTGCACAACCTGCAATCGAGCGTGAGCATCGGCGGGAGCGATGGGGCAGGCTGGTGGTGGCGCCATACCCGACCTCGGATCACGATCCATCACCCATGCCAGCCACTGAAATGCCGCGCGTCGATTTGTTGACCGACAACGCTTGACATACTGCGTCGACAACGCACCGGCCGACCACGCGGGGTCTGGTCGAATCCGTGACGAGGACGGCCCGAAGCCTGAGCGTTCATCCGTATGATCTCAGGCACTTCTCGCCTCCATACTGGGCGAACAAATGAAGCTGGATCCGTTCGTCTGCGTCGATGAAGTACCGTTCTCGGCCACGAGAGAACAGATCGTGAAGATGCGAGGCAATCCCGCGAGAACGCACCGAAACCAAGTCGGGCTCAATGAACTCGACTACGACTCGGTCGTCTTTCGTTTCCAGGACTGCGGCAGGCTGGAAGCGATCACCATGCAAGCTCCGGTGGTCCATATCGGCAATCTGTCCGCGCCGTTCACTGCGCCTGCATCCTTCGTCCGAACCACCGATCCGTCTGCGTTCGGGAAGGCAGGCTTTCTCATTTCCCCCAGTTTGGGTTTGCCTTCGATGCAGACGAACCTTACCGGGTCACCGCACTGAGAGGTAGCCAGTCACGGTTACCCCGCCAAGGCGCGCATTCGACCCGATGCGGTCAGACCTTGATCAAGATCAAGGCCGAGTCGCCAAACAAGCCCAGAATGGGACGGTCCCTTTTGACGATTGTGGAGGCGACTCATGGACGACGAGATCAGACGGAAGGTCCTGGCGCTGTTGGATCAACATCGAATCATGACGGTTGCGACGCTGCGCCCGGATGGCTGGCCGCAGGCAACGACTGTCGGCTACGTGAACGAAGGCCTGACGCTGTACTTTCTCTGCGGGCTGGACAGTCAGAAGGCAAAAAACCTGGCGCGAGATGATCGACTCTCGCTGACGATCGACCACGACACGGCGGATTTGATGGCGATCACCGGCTTGTCGATGGCCGCACGTGCGCATGCGGTGGATGATCGGGCCGAAGCGGAGAAAGTCTTGCGCCTGCTACCTCTGAAATACCCTGAGGCGGGGCCTCTGCCGATGAAGATGCCAAGCCCGGACGAGGTTCGCCTGTTCCGCGTCACGCCCTCGGTCATTTCCGTGCTCGATTATTCCAAGGGCTTCGGGCATACGGATCTCATCATTTGCTGATTGCGTCAATCTCACTGCCCTGATGTCCGCCAAGACCCGGATGTTCTTCGAACCCGCATGGCCACATCCGGACATTCAGCACAGATGTGGCTCTGACCTGCCGAAGCCGGGCCAGAGGCGGGCGCTGACCGCTGTCTGGCCGATCGCACCTGTGCATTGCGTCACGCCTCGGCGCGCAAGGCGCGTTTGAGCTCTTCCTCGCCAACGTCACGCGCCGCTGCGAACCCTGAGATCTGGCGGCCGTGATTGACATGAACTGCGACAAACCGGAAATCGCTCAGCTGCGTCATGGGCTCTGCCTCAGGAAAGCGCGCCAAGTATGCGGCTCGGCACAGCTCCCACTCCGGCCCGTTGCTCTCCAGCACGTCGGCGTCGCCCCCCAGAGTCGCGCGTGGAAGCGCATGCACCGGCTCACCAGGCAGCTCGTGCTGCATGACAAGCACAGATACCTTGGACCTGTCTCGAAGGTAGCGCGTATGGGCGGCCAAGTCGCTGACATGAATGATCAGGCATCCAAGAGATGGCTCCACCGCGAACGGGATCATGGAAACAAACGGCGCTCCGTCATCACCCACAGTGCCTAGGGCGGCCGTACGGCGCGAATGCAATAGCATCCGCAGCTCGTCGGTCAAACTGGATTCACGAGGCATAGGTTCCCCCTAACATTCGCGGCAAGCGCAGTGATTCTGACCGAAGCTTGGCGAATCAGGCAGTGACACGGCGCGACAAGCTTGACGACCTGGATGTAGGAAGGCAGCGAACATTTCAGTGCGGCTCTTGGTGGTGATCGAACGTCAGCAAGCGGCGATCGCCCACCTGCCGGAACAGGACTGGTCGCTGCGCGTGACCTTGGGCTATCGCCGCGGCACGGACGGCGAGTGGCAGCTTGCGCACCGGCATGCGGATCCGCTGGTGCACGGGATCGATCTGGAGAAGGCGGCGGCCAATGCGCGGAGTGCATGACGGGCGTGGCGACATGAGCGCGAGCCCGCGCCAGCGCTGGGAGTGCGGGCGGCGCGCCCATGCGCCAGCCGCACTCCGCGTCCGGCGCGCCTTTACGACAATGAATCCGCGGGCTTGCTCGTCAAGCCAGTCAGCTCCTTGGGAATGGGCGCAACGATCAGCTTCCTGGTACCCAGGATCAGCAGGTTGCTGCCATCCGGCGTGAGCCGCATCTTTGGCCGGTAGCAGTCGTAATTGGGATAGCTGGCCGTCTGGCAGCCCGGCATGTCGGGAACGGTGAAGCTCCCGACCAGGGGCAGGTTGAGCTGCGTGCCGGCCTGCGCACTGGTGTCGAAGACCTGGACGACAGGCGGCGACGAATCACCGGGCTCGACGGCGTAGGTCAGCACGTACGCACGGCGCCCATCCGGAGACATCTGAGCTGCCCTGACGCCCTTGGGCGGAGGAGGGATCCTGCCCACCGTGCCGAAGGCCCGGTCATAGACCGTGTTGCCCATCATCAGGAAACGATCGCCGTTGGCGCTCAGGCTCGTCAGGTAGTAGAAGAAGGTCAGCCCGACGGGATTCGGTCGCATGATGTCGTCGGACGCATCCATGTAGAGCATCGGCGGCTGCGGCGATATGGCGGCCGACTGCGTCACCATCAACCGGGATCCATCGCCAGACACCGCGAAGAACTGGCTCCCGTAGCAGTGGGCGCAAGCGGGCGATGCGTTTCCGAAGGTGGAAGTGCGCAGATCGAAGTAGCCCAATCCGTGCCAGCCGGTGCCTGTGCCCGTGGACATCCACAGCTTGCCATCGTTGGTGAAGGCGATGCCCACTTCCTCCATGTTCCCCTGGTCGCCGATGCCGGCAGGAGAGGCATGGCTGCTTTTCACACTGAAGCCCGCCAGGTCGACCAAGTTGACCTTGCCGCTGGCATCGGTCGCGGCCAGCACGCTGCCATCGGTCGCGAGAGCGATGTCGCTCAAGCCCGGAATGGAGAGTGTCGAGCCTGTCCAGCCCGCGGCGCCAGAGCGGAATCGCACGATGGCACTGAGACCGGCTCCGCCGTAAGGGGTCGGATACGAGGCGTAGATATCGCCATGCGCGGCGTCGTACACCATGGTCTTGGGAACGCCGAGGCCACTGGTGTCCAGCGCGGCGTACACCATGGTCACGGTGAGCGTGTAGCTGACCGTCCAGGGCGAGCCGACGTAGTTCACCGCGCAGGCCGAGTCAGGACAGGCCTGAAGGACCAGCGTGCCCTTGTAGACGCCGGGAGGCAGGCCGGTCTTGGGCTTGATGGCGATGCGCGCAGACCGGCTCGTGACGGACACCTGTGCGTTCTCGAGGTTGGGATCTGTTTGCCCACTGGGCGACGTCACGCGCACGAACAGGCCACTGGACGGCGTGCCTTCGGCAACGGCATTGACGACCGCCTCGCTGGGCGTGGTGGCCCCCATCTGGTAGGTCATCGTCAGCGTGGCCGTGTCGAAGGTGACCTTTAGGCTGCTGTCCGGCGTCGGCGTCGGCGTCGGCGTCGGCGTCGGCGTCGGCGTCGGCGTGGACGTCGGCGTGGACGTCACGCCCGCCACGGGAACGAAGCCGCCACCCCCGCCGCCTCCACCTCCGCCGCCGCACGCGCTCGCCAGGAGCAACGCCCCGACGCCAAGCAGCCTGATCAGCACGGCCGAGGCCCGGCCACGCCTGAGCCCCCGAGTCACTTGCATGCTCAGATACATCTCCATACCCTCAAAAGCAACATTTAAACTTTAATTCTTACATATAACGGTTGCTCTGAATACATAGGTACTACGAAAGTCGAATGTGCTGGTGCGCGTCAAGCCAGAGCCTGCTGCCCCAGCCGCTCCGGCAAGCTTCAGGCGCCTGCTCTTCACTCAGGAGATCGAGCGGATGGCATTGCTCGGCGCCGCGAGGGCCGAGCGCAAAGGCTCAGCGGGATGTTCTGCGCCGGCAGGTAGACCAGGCCGGTCTGCGGGTTGAAGGACATCGAATGCCAGTTGTGCGCGCCGAAGGGGCCGGGAATGCTGTCGCCGGGCTTCTCGTTCTGGCGCGCGGCGGCCACTTCGATCGGGCGGCCTTAAGGACTTCACCCTGATTGCTTACACGCTGAGCGCCTTCGACCCGTCGGTGCGTGTCCCCGCGCCGCGGCGCTGACTCACATCTGGTTGTAGGAGCGCCTACCCTGCTTGCGGGGCCAAGGCGCGGCGGCTGTTGCTGCTTTTGCTGGCGCCGGTGAGAGGTTCCCCTTGAATGGCGGGCCAGTGTTCTTCCAGGCCATTCCATCGTTGGGTGGCTGCCTAGCGACCGATCGGCGAAGTTCAGCTTCCTCGATCCGTTGGGCGGCGGCCTCCCGGGCTTTGAGTTTTTCGGCGCGCTCGAGCTGAGTGACCTCACGCTTGTTCAGTGCAATCTCGCGCTCGTTCAGCCCTTGCTCCCGCCGATTCAACTCCTCTTGATCCGTCCGCACTTGGTTGACCAGCGACCGGCGATCGGCTTCAAGCTGACCACGGAGTGCCGTGACCTCCCCCTGCATCCGCGCTTTTGCGACTCGCACGGAAGCCTTGGAAAGCATCACGCCCACGACGGCTCCAATGGCGACGGCGGCGGCGCAGGCCTGGATTTCAGCGAGTGGGTTGGACATCGGAGGAGGTGGCGGGTTGGTGGAAGGCAGCGGCGTTTGTCGGTTGCTGGCTCGGCCTCACGCGGCGAACAACCTATCGGAGTTCACGATTGGCCCTGTATCGTTGCGTCAACTGATCTCCCACACCGATGTTCCCGCACAAACGTAATCCTTTCGGTTTCGCTTCAAAAACACTGGTCGCAATCGCGCTGGCAAGTGGCCTTTTCGCTCTGGCTGTTCCAGCTGCCGCCTGGAACCTTGGCCCCCTGGTCACCAAGCACCTTCCTGGCGCAGCTCGTGACCAGGTCGGCGTCCCGGTGGCGCTGCCCGGCGGCCGCAACTTCAGCGCCTGCCCCAACCTCTTCCCGCAGCAGGCCCCGCTGAATGTCGCCTCTGTCAGTGCGGAGTGGAAGCCGACCGCGCTCTGCTCGACCAATTTCGCCGTCCTGTATTCGGGTCTCAGCAAGACGCCGCTGGTTGTCGTCGAACGGCTGAGCCGCGCACAGATCGATGACGCCAAGGACGAACAGCGCACCGAGCAGTTCTTTCCTGATCCGCGGCTTCCCGCCGGCGCTCGGGCCGAGCTGTCCGACTATGTGGGCTCCGGCCTAGATCGCGGGCACATGGCGCCAGCGGGCGATCAACCGGATCAGCAATCCATGGCGCAGTCGTTCGCCTTGTCGAACATGATCCCCCAGGACCCGACCAACAATCGGAAGATCTGGTCGAAAGTGGAGAAGGACGTGCGCAAGTTCGCGCGCCGCGCGCAGGGTGCCGTTTATGTCTTCTCAGGACCGATGTTCAACGGGCCTCGCCGCACGATCGGCGCGAACCGCGTGTGGGTGCCTTCGGCCATGTTCAAGCTGGTCTACGACGAGGCCTCTGGACGCTCGTGGGCATACATCCTCCCGAACACGGCGGACGCTCGGATCGAAGCGCCGATGGACTATCAGGCGTTCGTGAAGGCAACCGGCTGGAATCTCCTGAGCGCCGACGCAGCGCAATCGCGCCGCGGCGCGGAATTTTGAATCGGCATGCGGGCCGTGCATCAGTCCGAAAGGGGCGAGCGAAATGAAAATTTGCACGAAGTGCGCAGTCGCCAAGCCGTACGCGGAATTCGAACGGCACAAGACGACCAAGGATGGCTTTCACACTCACTGTAGAGCGTGCTGCGCCGAGCAAAAGCGTGTGTATTACAAAGCCAGCAAGGAAACTATCGATGCCAGGAACAAGGTGCGATTTGACCCCGTCCGGCACCGCACTTACGCCTTGGCCGCGCGTGCCATCGCAGGAGAAAGCGCAGGGGGATCAAGCAGCAATGAGGCAAAGCGCTGCTGTTCTTCCATCGACCATCGGTCGATTCGCGCGCGGTGAAGATTCCCTGCCGGAGGCTTTGGGCGAACAGCCATGGCCGATGTCGTCGCGACCGCAAAGAGATGCCGCGAATCGATTGAGTTGAAGGCTGGGCGCCCACCGGCTGCACGCCGGTGCCGGGCTGTTCCAGGTTCGCGCGGTCGCGCTCATCCCCTCACGGGGACGTGCCTCTCGGCCCGCCTTGCGCATCCCTGGCGCGGGATTGGGAGCGGTTGCGTCCCGGGGGTTGGTGAGGGTGGGGGAGGGCTTGCCTGTGTGCCCTCAGCGTACCCCACCGTTCTCGCGTTCAAGGCCCTGCGCGCGCTTCGCGTGCTCGGCGCGTGCCGCGCGCCTGCGGCGGCCTTGAGCGCTGCGCTGCGGCGGGGTGGTCCGGGGTCACGCAGGCAATCCCGCCTGTGTCACCCACAGGAGTTCACCATGACCGCATCCTTCGATCTCACCGCCCAGCAACGCCGCATCGTCGATGCCTTGCGCCCCATTCTTGGCGTAGAGGCCGAGGCGCTGTACGAAGCTCATGGCCGTTCGCTGCACAAGCTCGCCGCCTTCGCGCGCGACTCGTCGCTGCCCGGTTGCCGGCGCCTGGCGACCAGCCTGGCGCTGGCGCAGGAGCTGCTGGCCGAGGAGATGGCGGCCGCGCCGGTGTTCGACTCGCCGGCGGCGGTGGGCGATTTCCTGAAGCTGCACTTTGCCGGGCAGCCGTACGAGAGCTTCGTGGTCATGTACCTCGACGCGCAGCATCGGCTGATCGCGATCGAAGATCTCTTTCGCGGCACGATCGCCCAGACCAGCGTGTACCCGCGCGAGATCGCGCGCAGGGCCCTTCATCACAACGCGGCCGCCCTGATCGTGGCGCACAACCATCCAAGCGGTGCGGCCGAGCCGTCGCGTGCGGATGAAGTGCTGACGAAGGCGCTTGAGGCCTCGCTCGCTCTGCTCGACGTTCGCGTGCTCGATCATTTGGTCATCGCCGGAACCCAGGCGAGTTCGCTCGCACAGCGCGGGTTGATGTAGCGGCAGGGGCTTCGGCCCTTTTTTCTTCTGGCTCGCCGCATGACGCGGCTTCGAGGCCTTGCACATGAGTGGCCGCTGAAGCGCGGCCACCTGGCTGGGACGCGGCGATCGAGCACGGGTATGCGTCGAATGTCTGGCTGACCTACAAGCAGGCATCGAGCATGGGCGCGCAGGTTCGCAAGGGCGAGCGCGCGGTGATGTGTGCGCACTTCGAACGCAAGGCACGCAAGGGGTCGGATGCAGATGGCGCTGCGTCGATTCAGGACGGCGAGGAAGAGGGCAGGGCGGAGCAAGCGCCGCGCGGTGGCGCGCTGCTGGCCAGGCCGTTCTGGGTCTTCAACGTCGCGCAGATCGACGGGTTGCCGTCGGACGTCATCGAGCTCTGTCTCGATCCCGTGAAATCACCGCGGGGGCCGGTGGAGGGCGCCTTGCGCCTGCTCGGGGGTTGCGATGCGACGATCCGGCACGGCTTCGAGCGCGCGATGTACCTGCCGGAGCTCGACGAGATCCGTCTGCCGTGGCCGAGCCGCTTCACCAGCGCCGAAGCGTGCTGCGCCACCTCGCTGCATGAATTGGTTCACTGGACCGGACATCCGAGCCGGCTGAATCGGCAGTTCGGCAAACGCTTCGGCGACGCGGCCTATGCGTTCGAGGAACTGGTGGCCGAGCTCGGCTGCGCGTTCGTGATGGGGCACTGCGGCCTGGTCGACGCGACCATCGAAGGGCATGCCGCCTACCTGGACAGCTGGCTGCAGGTGCTGAAGAACGATCGCACGGCGATCTTTACTGCGGCACGGCATGCCGGCGCCGCCTTCGAATTCATCCTGGCCAGGGAGATGCCGTCCCTCGGCTTGACTGCGATGTCCTCGTGAGAAGAGTGAGCCGCAATCGCCGTGGGGCGGCCTGGCGAACCGCTGGGGGTTCTTCATCCTGGCGTACGGCCGCCTCCCGGGCCATCGACGATGCGTTGCGCCGCTCCTGCCGTCGGCCCCAAATCCGCGGCGGGGCCTACCTCACTCGACGGCCGGCGCTTTCGATCTCTTGAGCGACCACCCGAGATTCAGTCCCGCCGCGGCCGTCAGGATCGCGGCGGCGCCGACCCCTTGCACCAGCTCCAGTCGATGGTCGAAGGCCACCATGTCCACGCCGATCGCGACGATGGGGTAGACGAAAGACAGCGCGCCCGCCACGTGCGTCGGCAGCTTCTGTATCGCGCCGTAGAGCAGCACGAACACCAGTCCGGTGTAGACCACGCCCATGACGATATAGCCTCCCCACACCCGGCCATCGGCGGTGAGCGCCGAGAGATTGGCAAAGGGCGCGATCATCAAGATGCCCACGCACACCTGGGCGAGCGCAATCATGTGCGGCGGCGTGCCGCTGAGCTTCTTCGTGATGATGGCGGCCACCGCATAGAAGAAGGCCGCGCCGAGTGCCATGAGGACACCGGAGACATACGCGGTGCCGGTGTAGCTGGCCTCGGGTTTCGCCTGGACGACGAGAAGCACCCCGACAAAGGCAACGCCCAGCCACGTCAGTTTGGTCGCGGTCAGGCGTTCGCCAAAGAAGAGCGCGCTCAGCGCGACCAGCATGAAGGGCTGCGTGTTGTAGACCGCGGTCGCGATCGAGATCGATGCCCGTGAGAACGAAGCGAAGATCAGCAGCCAGTTGAGGACGATGGCCGCCCCTCCCAACGCTGCCCAGCAGAACAGGCGAATCGAGAGTTTGCCGCGCAGCATGCCCATGGCCGTGCAGACGACCAGCAGGGCGGCCGCGCCGAACACGCAGCGCCAGAACAGCAGATCGATGATCGGCTGTCCAGAGCGCAGAACGAACCAGCCAAGGGTTCCAGAGATCACCATGGCAGTGGTCATCTCGATCGTGCCGCGTGTGTTCTTGTTCATCTACGAGGGAGCTGCCAGCTGAAGTGCCGGCTTGAGCGCAGTGGTCGATGCGATGCCCCCGGAGGCACTGCCTGGCCATACTAGTGCCCAACCCTGACGAAGACCTGAGCTGTCCATCCAGGGGTGCTGCCCACGGACCACAAAGGCTGTAAGGATGTGAAAAACTCCCATCGAGCGTTGCCTCCTCGCATCTCGTCCCTGTGGGGCTGGCTCTGTGCGCTGCTACAAAGTTCACAGCTGGTGACGACCGAGGCCGTCATCTTCATTCGATCGGCTGATGGGCGACTACGATGAATTGAAGCGAAGGGCGCGTGCTCGCGGGCGCCCTTTCTAAACCGCTGCGCCTGAATGAAGGAGGAAACATGAACTGGCAATCAGAGTCGCTGACGTGCGGGCCTGCCGCGCGCCCCAAACATACCCAGGAATGGCAACGCGCGTTCGTCGCCGAGTGGCAACGGCTTGCAGAAGGATGCGCCGACCTGGAGCAGACCGCCGACCTTGCCCTTGAGCTGTATGCCACCCGTGGCACGCGAAATCCTGTCGACATTGCACGCGAGGCGTGGGGAGCTCCAGTTGGAGGGTGATGCGTGCGAGCCTTTACGCGATCCGGCTGAAAGCGACGCATCTCGACCAAACTGGAGGATCGTTCGAGATGTCCATGTTGGAAAGCTTGCTGGGGACTCGAGAGAAGGCGCCGCAGGGATGAGTGCGCCTTGGCGCTTGGTACGGTCGGTGATCTCTCTACCAGCAGGGTCTGTCCTATCCAAGATCAAATGCGGACGCGAGCTGCTGCGTCTCTATCGGCGCGTCGATCACCCGAGCCGGCATGCGACACCCGCGCTTCGCGGACTCGTGGGACGACTCCCTGCACGAGGAATGAAGCAGATCTGATCAAGGGTTTCTGCTTCGAGGGTAGCCGGGTGGCGTGACGCCGTTGTGCTTGGGCGCCCCAATCGAAGCGCGGAGGACGACGAGACAGATTGAATTCACAGCGTGACCATCTGGAAGCCGGCAGCGATCCTGTCGGCTTTTTCTCGCCTGCGTTCTCGTCCCGTGTTCGGCATGCCGAACGCTGAGTCCTTGTGTCGCTTTGAGGGCGGGGCCAGTGTCCGAGGTGCACGGCTGGATCGTCGACACCTCCATCGAGTGCGACCGCCAGCGCTTCGCCGGCTTCCTGAAGGTGTCGCTCGAGGAGATGCCGATCGCGCTGCGCGACGATGCGGCGCTGCTGCACGACCCGGACCAGCTGTTGCCTGCCGACGCGGGGCGCGCGCTTGACGAAGTGGGCGAGCTGGACCTTGAGGCCGCGGTGCGGACGCTCTATCCGCAGGGGTTCTCGGCGCGGCGATTCGTCACCGTGATCGAAGAAGAGACCGTCTGGCGATCGGTCTGAAACTGGCGCACCGCTTCGATCGATTCCCAGTTTCTTGCCATCGCCGGGGCATTCATCGATAGCGCCCGATGTGTTCGCCGTGCTGCTTCAGTTGCGCCGCCCGCTCGAGAGGAGGTGTGCTGGCAACGCGAGAGATCCTGAGTCTGCGCGGATGCGTCCCGCTGCGCGGCCGGGCTGAACGATAGGTTCTTGCTCCGGAGGCGCGCCGATTGAATGGCGCCTAGCGATTCGACTGGCCGGCGCTGCCCGTGACCTTGTGTGCCGCGACATCATTCATCGTGGACCCGAATCCCCAGTCGATCCAAATGGGTTCACGCGTGCTTGCGTTGCGTTTGCGGCTCAACCCAATCGGGGGTAGACGGCCCGCACTACTTCCTGAAGCTGGCGCGCGGAGGGCAGCTTTCCCTTCATCTCGGCCGGCAGCTTGCCCTGGAGGTGGTACTCGGCCACGCCGATCGGGTTCGACTTGCTCTTCAGTGCGAACTCCACTTCGAGGTTGTCCTTCTCGGCGCACAGGATGATCCCGATCGATGGCGCATCGTCCGGCGCGCGCTCCTTCTCGTTGAGGAGGTTGAGATAGAAATCCATCTTGCCGGCGAACTCCGGCTCGAAGGGCCCGATCTTCAGTTCGATCGCCACCAGCGCCTTGAGGAAGCGGTGATAGAAGAGCAGGTCGATGAAGTACTCCTTGCGCCCGAGCGAGAGTCGATACTGGCGCCCGACGAAGCAGAAGCCGTAGCCCAGCTCGAGGATAAAGTCGCGCAGCTTGTCGATCAGGTGGTCCTCCAGCTCGCGCTCCTTGATCTCGCGCCGGATGCCAAGGAATTCCAGGTTGTAGCTGCTCTTGAGCGCCTCCTCGGCCTGCTCGGCAAAATGCTCGGGTAGCGCCAGCGCGAAGTTGTGCACCTTGCCTTGGGCCAACGACCGCTCGTAGGCCTGCGCCTTGATCTGGTTGAGCAGCACGTTGCGGCTCCAGCCGAAGCGCGCGGTGGCCTTCAGGTAGAAGAGCCGCCGCGCAGCATCGTCGAGCTTGGAGAGCAGGTTGACATGGTGGCCCCAGGGCACCGCCTCCACCATTTCTCGCACCGCCTGTGCGAGTTGACGATGGTCGACGGCCGTCAGCGCCTTGGGACCTTGGATGCGTTTGGTAGCGCGCTCTCTTTCTCGCACAAGCTGTGCGAGAAACTCCGGCGCGGTGTAGGTCTCGTGAAACTGGCGCATGCGCCAGAGGCTCGCCGCTGAAAAGCCAGTCGTCCCGGGGAAGGACGCCTTGAGATCGCGCGCCAGCCGATCGACCACCGCGTCGCCCCATCCCCGGCGTGCCTGCTGTTCGCGGATGGCTTGCCCGATGTCCCAGTACAGAGCCACCAGCTCGCGGTTGACGGCGCGCGCGGCCGAAAGCCGCGCACCGTCGATGCGGCGTTTCAGATCCTCGGCGAAGCGAGCGTAGTCGAACAAGGTGGGAGCGGCGGTAGACACCCGGGAAATGTAGTGCCTCGTGGTCGTCCGGTGCGCCGATGCGAGGGGCCGGGAGCTTCGGCGCCCTTGCGGGCTGCCGGCACGCGACGCACTCGCGCTGCTGCGCGAGGACGCGATGGTGGTCGCGGTGGCTGCCGGCAACCTCGGGCACGGCGTGGTGCTGAGTCATAAGGAACGGCAGCGCCTGCTGGCCTGCGCCACCAGGGTGCGGCGCATCGCCGACCAGGTGGACGCGGACGCCCGGCGCCGAGCGCGTCGAATCCTTCCTCCGGCACGCGGCCGGTCGCGGGCGCGGCCTCAAGACTGCTGGTCCGCCTCGCTTCGCCTCGTGCTGGCCCGAAGAGAGGAGAGAGAAGAGAGGGGGTGGGTGGGGCTGGCTTGCTGCGACCTTGAGGGTGGCACACCGTTCTCGCCGTCATATGGCCCGGCGTTCGGCGGACTTGCTCTCCGCCCTGACATAGTTCTCGCTCTTGTACTGGTCTGCATTCATTTCCCTTTACGCGTCGCGTTTCTTCTTGAGGTAGTTCGCATACGCCCAGCGGTTCCGGATCTTGGGCTTGCGAGCTCGCGTCGAGGCTTTCCTGGGCTTGTCGCCATTGGTCGAGCGCACACCGGGATCAGGCTGAGCATGTGCCCGATCCGTGCGCCACGATCTCGAACCGCTCTTGGGCGTCGCCGTGCATATCGGTTCGATTGGGTGAAGATTGCGCAGATGCCGCGCCCTTGCGTGTCCTGCAGCTTGCCATTGACATGCGCACCGTCGCTGCAGTCGGCCGCCAGGACCACCAACGCCGGCACACCTGCGTTTGTTAGGGGTGCCTGGTACTACTGCCGCAGCTCATCCACTTCGGCGGGCGTCCGTCGGGTCGTGGTCGAAATCAAGCCCCTGCGGGAACGAAAGATCGATGCCCCAGGCACGGTAGTACGCGGCCAGATCGTCGAGGCGGACGTGCTCCACGTCATCGGCACGGATCCTGGCGAGCGTACGGCACCAATAACGGCACATGCAGGGTCCTATCTTTTTCTCCTCGGCCATTGCTTCTCGTTGAGCGGCTTGCGCGACCACCCCCGGACTGGTCGCGAGCGTGGTTCAACTCGCGTTGACCGGGAACCCTCCTTCTAGAGGAGGCGCTCCAGCGTCCACGTCCATCGCTTCGCTGGTCTTCCAGGATTCAAGTCGACGAATCGACTCGGCCAGCCTTGGGCGGTTCACCTTGAATTGATCGCATTCTTTCAAGACTCTGGTTCTTTCAGCTTAATCTGAATTAAGTATTCGTTGATCGCGTGGAAGAGCCGCAACGTCTTCGAACTAAGTTGTTAATTCGAATGGCGTCATAGAGCCGTTATTCGATATCGCGCGGCCACGACGTGAAGTTGTGCCTGTCTTTGAGCCTTTGATTTGGCGCAAAAGAGATCGGTGAGCCGACAATAACACCAGTCCAGACATCTATTGAAACAATAGAAGGCAACACTATGAAGGCTTCTGTCGCAGCGAACTGCGGCGACGACGCGCAGCGCATGCAGCTTACCTAAGTACTCAAAAGAACCGATGACAAATCGGTTGCAGCTCTGACGATCGAATCGCAGTGGCACCGCGAAGAGGAAAGGCGACACGTGGGCGTTCTCTTGAAGAACGATAAGGCTGTCGCCGCGGTCCAGTTGGGTTCGATGTCCGGCGGCCTCAGGCCCCACACCACGTACAGGGTCGAGCACGGACAACGTGCCACATCCCTCTAGCCCACGCGGCGATCAGCCCCTCCCGTTCCAGCAGTTTCTTTACCCATTTCTTTGCGCCCTTTGGAGGCGCAGGGGACTTCTTTTTTCTCGTCCACAGGTTGACCAGGAGATTCAGTGTGAAAAAAATCAACAAAAGCGCGCTTCTGCTTTTTGTTGCAGCAGGTGCACTCGCGGGCTGCGGTGGGGGCGGAAGTGGCCCAGGCGGCAGCTTCGCTCTCCCTCAAAGCACCGATGCGTCGACAGCTTCGCCGGCTGCATCGGCAGTCGAGCCCGCCGCAGACAAGGAGGCAGAGCTCAGCAAGCTCGACTCAAGTTGGGTCGAGGTCGCCAACGAAGGCCAGGCGTTCAACCTGGCCTCGTTGACGGAGGTGCAATACGGCGCGAATTCGGCCTGGACGAGCAAGATGCTCGCCGGCACCGTGGTCTGCAACAACGCAACCTTCGGCCGCGACCCGCTGGAGTACGTGGCGAAGGCGTGCTATGTGCAAACCCCGCCTGCTCCGCCCCCTCCCACCGCCCCTGCCGCGGGAACCTGGCTCGCCGAGGAAGGTTCCTCATTCACCGTGCCCGCCCCCACATTGGTGAAGTACGGCGCCGACTCGCGCTGGATCACCCAGTCGGTCACTGGAACAGCAGCGTGCACGAACACGTTCTTTGGTGGCGATCCCGCGTTCATGACGGCGAAATCATGTGTGTCGGCCGGTCCTGCGCCTGCACCTGCGCCCGCTCCCGCTCCCGCTCCGGCCTCGGCCCCGGCCCCGGCCCCCGCCCCCGCGCCTGCTCCCGCGCCTTTACCCATCGCCGGAGACGTGGTGGACAGTTCCGGCGCCATCGTTGCGAATGCCTACGACAACATCGCCTACAAGTTCGGCCAGTCCGAGGGCGTGGCGTACCGATTCGGGCCGGCGGCGGCCAGGACCGGCGTCAACACGCTTTCTCTGCGGGCCGACGTGGGCGCGATCAACCACGGCCCAGGCAATGATCTTTACTACCAGCTCGGTGCGGAAAACACCTTCGCGAGCAACCTGTACGTGAGCATCCATGGCGCAGCGATCGGCACGCCCGCCAGTGGGAGCTCGTTGTCGAACTCGGTCGCGTGGTTCCAGTCGCAGGCGACCGACCGGGTGACCTTCATGCAGCGCCCGCAGTTGCTGTGGCAAGACCGGCGAATACTGCCCACGTCGATCGATGACTACTACGCCGCAGGCGTGCTGTCGCCGAACGACCCGGCGGACCTGCCCATCGTCGAAGATCGCGGCGAGAACGCCGCGGACAGCCCCTCGACGCGCCTCTCGCTGATTGCGACACAGGGCAGCCCGACGAAGGCGGCAACGATCTTCACCGTCGGCACGTTCACCGCCCAGAACCGTGCCAGCGTCAAGCTGGCCATCGGCAAGGTGCCGACCGCCATTTCCGTGACCGGGGGCGGCGAGTTCGCCTTCGTCACCGTGTGGGACACCATCAGCCACAAGGGCCAGGTCGCTGTGATCTCGCTCGGTGGCAGCTGCCAGGGCTGTACGCTCAATGGTCCCAAGTACGACTGGTGGCACGACTGGATGGACATGGTCCACCCCGGCTTCTTCAACCAGGGCAACTACATCTTCATGAAGGTGCTCGGCTACGTCGATCTGCCCGCCAACATGAAGGCCCCGACATCCATCAAGGTGACGACCGGCATGCACCCGTATGCGGCTGTCGTGTACACCGGCAACGGTGGCTTGTCGGGCATGGCAAAGGAAGCCTCTCCGATGGCCGACAACCGGGCGAAGCTCCTGCCGGGCGGCGAGTACTACGAGAAGTACGCCAAGGGCGGCGTGGCGGTGGTGGCCTCGAAGTCGGAGAAGACCCTGGCCTTTCTCGACCTCGGCCCGCTCTTCAAGTACACGAATGACATGTACCTGGGCAGCGCTGCGAGCAACCTGGAAACGCAGAACGTCGGGCTCGCCGCCAACCAGTGGCCCTACCTGCTGGCAGATCGCCCACAGGCCACGCCGACGATCATCAAGACGATCACGCTGGCCGACAAGCCCACAAGCATCCTGACGACCTCGACCTACAGCTACTGGAGCAAGGACGACCGCGAACGCATCTCGCCGGACAGCCCGTACTGGAAGACCGTGCCGCGCTATCCACGCGCCTGGATCGCCACCGAGAACGGCAAGGTGCACATGTACTCGCTGGGGCAGTACGTGCAGGGCCCCAAGCCGGCGGTCGGCACGCCCGCCGAGGTCGCGGAAGTCGGCGTGGTGACGGGCCTGGGCAGCAACATCACGCACCTCGCCGCGGCCAAGGACTACCCGAGCCAGGACGATGCCATCAACACGATGCTGATCTTCACCGATCGGGCCAATCGCAAGTGGGGTTGGCTCAAGTTTGCCGACGACGGCAACAGCGGCACCATCCTGCGCACCATGGAGGACTCGCGCGTCGACCCGATCATGGTGACGATGTCCGACAACTACTCCACGCGGGGCAACATCGTCAGCGTGGCGAACTACAGCGGCCAGAGCATCGACAACTACCGGTTCGGTGACCTGATCTATCCCGATACCAACTTCTGTTCCGCGCCCGGTGTCTGCCCCACGCTGGCATCCACTGGCGAGTACGCTGGCAAGCTGGCCCTGCCGTTCAAGCCGTTCGCGGTGCACGCTTCGAACGTGCCGTGACGCGCTGAGTTCATCGCCGATCCCGAGGCGCCGGCAGCGATGCTGCCGGCTTTCTTGTTTTTGAGCTGTGCGCGTGTCGTGTTCGGCGTGCCGAATGTTTGATCCATCGATGCAGATTGCTGGGTGTTCGGCACGCCGAACAAGACTGCGGAACGTTGACCTGGGGAGCCGCAGCTGCGATGCGTTGCACGACTCGATGATCGGGCTGTTCGGCATGCCGAACGCGGAGCGCTTGTTCGAACCCAGCAGCCATGCGCTCTGCAGCCCGATGTGCTGCGCAATGGCGCCGCCACGCATTGAACAGGCCCGATGGTTTCTTCCTTAAGCCGCTGTCGTAGCCGCGGCGCACTGAGGCCGCCGCCATGCGCACCGGCGCGCGCCCGTACACCCACACGCCCAACCCGCGGCGGCGCTTCGCCAGCATCCCCTTGCCCGCTGCCTCGGGCGCCCGGGCGACCTCAGGGGCCTGACTGCCGCCATGCACCGCTACCTGGAACACCTGGGCGTCAAGGGCTATACCCCGGTGGGCCGGCACAACGCCGAGCGCTACATCCGCGAGTTCACCGCCTGGGCCGATGCGCGCGGCGTCACGCATCCGCAGCAGGTCAGCCGCGCCGTGCTCGAGCGCTACCAGCGCTGGCTGTACCACTACCGCAAGAAGGACGGCGAGCCGCTGGCCTTGATCAGCCAGAGAGGAAAAATCATCCCCTTGCGCGGCTTCTTCAAGTGGCTCACGCGGGTGGGCGAGATCCCGGCCAACCCGGCGTCCGACCTGGACCTGCCGCGCCAGATCAAGCGCCTGCCGCGCGCGGTGCTCACCGCCGCCGAGGCCGTGCGGGTGCTGGCCAGCGTTGACATCGGCACGCCGATCGGCCTGAGGGACCGCACCATGATGGAGGTGCTCTATGCCACCGGCATGCGGCGCATGGAGATCGCTGCGCTGGCGATCGACGACATCGATGCCGAGCGCTGCGTGGTGCTGATCCGCCAGGGCAAGGGCCAGAAAGACCGGCTGATCCCGCTGGGCGAGCGCGCGCTGCACTGGGTGCGGCTGTACCTGGACGAGGCGCGCGAGCAGTTCGCCTTGGACCAGCACGACCGGACCCTGTTCCTGGGCAACGAGGGCAACCCGCTGGCCTCGACGTGGCTGACCACCCTGGTGGCCCAGCGCGTGGCCGCCGCCGGCATCGACAAGCGCGGCGGCTGCCACCTGTGGCGCCACACGATGGCCACCCTGATGCTGGAGGGCGGCGCCGACATCCGCCACATCCAGGCGATGCTCGGGCACGTCGAGCTCTCCACCACGCAGATCTACACGCAGGTGGCGATCCGGAAGCTGCTGCAGGTGCATGCGATGACGCACCCGGGCGCCAAGCGGCGCCTCAGGGGCCGGCAGATGGCGCTGGACGTGGGCGAGCCTCAACCCGACCCGCACAACGCCGCCAGCGCGTTCCTGGAGGCGCTGGCGCGCGAGGCCGACGCGGACGGGGAATGACACGCAGGACGCACGCATGCGCCAACATGCACCCGAACTGCATCTGATCTGTACTCAAGTTGCATCCTTGCCACGCTCCCCTGACCTACCCGCGACGCGCCTTCTTCAGGGGCAAGCCGAGAATGGGTTGATTCGAGCGGCGAAGTGCGCCGCCCTTCCATGAAGGCGCCAACGTGTCCTTCACTCCCTCAAACAACTTCGGCAGCGTGATCTCCAGGCAGTAGCAGAGCGTGGCCAGCGTGAGCAGCGAAGGGTTGATGTGTCCTCGCTCGATCTTGGAAATACGGGAGCGCTCGACTTCCGCGTCGAAAGCCAGTTCGACCTGCGTCATGCCAGCTTCTTCGCGAAAACGCCTGAGATTGCCGCCCAGAGCGAGAGTGACGGCGTTGGGCAGCGCGCCCCGCACACCGGCGTTCTTCTTCGTTCTGGGAGGTGCTGTCATGGACGGCACAGGCTCCCTGAATGTGCCTGTGGAGGAAACGTCTTAAACGACACATAATGGATTCCCCTGCATGTCCTGGACAGCACCGAATCCGAATCACGCCATGTCGAGCCGCGAGAGCCATTACCGTCGCGGGCAAGCGTTCTTGCGCAACGCGGCCGGGCTCTCGACTGCCCAGAGCGTCCTCGCATGAAAAGCAGCCAACTCGCCTCACCGCTCCCGCTGCCCGACCCCTGCGGCTGCCGGCATCGGTGACGCGCATCCAGCCGCTGCGCGAGGGGCCGCCCGCGCGCAGCAGGCCCGCCTCCCTGCTCGGGAGCCAGGTGCGCGCCCTGCGCATGGCGGCTGGGGCCTCAGGTGGTGAGCTGGCTGCGCGCTGCGGCATCTCGCGCTCCATGCTCTCGCGCATCGAGCGCGGGCTGGTCTCCGCTTCCGTCGAAACCCTGGACCGCATCGCCAGCGGCCTGGGCGTGCCGATCTCGCGCTTCTTCGGCGACCAGCCCAGCCGCACGGACTTCAGCCACGTGCGGGCGGGGCACGGGATCCAGGTGGACCGGGTCGGTGCCGTGGCCGACTACCGATACGAGTTGCTGGGGCATCTGCTGTCGGGCAACCTGTTCGTGGAGCCCTACCTGGTGACGCTGCTGCCGGGGGCCGAGCCTTACGTGACCTTCCAGCACCCCGGACTGAAGTTCCTGTACCTGCTCTCGGGCGAGGTGCGATACCGCTATGGGGCGAAGGTGGTGGAGCTCGGCGCGGGGGACTCGCTGCTCTTCGAAGCCTGCGCGTTGCATGGCATCGAGGCGATCGGCACGCAGCCCGTCACGTACCTGTCGGTGGTGTTCACTCTGCGCGATTAGATTGATGACGTGCAGGAGCGCGACGACTGGGGGGCGCTCATGATCGTGCGAAGCACGGCCGCAGAGGTACAGAAAGGGTACACAAAGGATGCAGTTGGGCTACACCCCTGGACGCATGCGCGTCGTGATGTGACGCTCTCGAAGCGATCGTGCCGATCGTTCGAACGGGGTGCTCGAAGGCGCGGCGCCGAATGCGTTTGCTTAATTGTTAAGCAGCCCAGCCCCCATACGCCATACGCACCTACCAGGTGCCCGGCAACCCGCACGGTTGCTCGATTGTTCGGTGTTACTTGCTCGGCAAGAGGTCACACCGATCGGGCGCAAGGCCGCATGCAGCCTTGACCCTGAGGTGTTACCGGCTTCCTGGGTGCGTCCGTCGGTCCTCACGCTGCAGCTGCCAGCGCGAGGACTGCGGCACGCGCGCATCGCGTGCGCGCTATGGCTGCTGCACCAGTTGCTCCATGGCCTGGCGCACGGTCAGGATGGCGATGCCCTGAAACTGCCCGAGCGTGAGCAAATGCCGATCGCCCGAGACGATGAGCCGAGCGCGTGCGGCCACGGCGGCGGCCAGCACGGCATCGTCGTCGGGGTCATCCTGGATGGTGGGCGCGATCGTGGCCGGGCGCACCAGGCTCGCCAGCGTGGCGTAGCCATGCACGAGTTGCTCCAGCGTGAGGCCGGAGGCGGCGATCTTCTTGGCGAACTTGCGGCGCGCGAGGATGCCACTGAGCTCCTGCAGCCGTCCGGTCGGCAATCGCCTGCTTCAGCAGCGCCAGCGCGGCTTCCGCGTCCAGAGACGCCTTCAGCGGTTCCCAGTATCGGGGTTCGTAGGCCTGGAAAGGCACGTCGTTGGCCGGTTCCGAGGCAGCGTCTCGATCCTGGTCGATAGCGAAATCGCCGATACGCACGGCCTTGGTTAGCATCATGCGCATGACATCCGGCAGTTCCATGCCGCGCTCAGCCGCCATCCGATGCGCTTTCTCCTCGATGTCGCGATTGATGCGGAAACGGATGAGGCGGCTGTCCATAGCGATGCAGGTTATAGCAGCCAGCGCCGATCCGCTTCCCGGGGCTTCGGCAGGAGAGCGCAGTGGCGGCTATTCGCGGACGCCTTGCAACGCAGCAGCGGTCACGCGTCATTGGCTTCAGATGCGGGGCTTTGACAGGTCGCCAACGCCGGACCTTCGCGGTCGAGGGAGAAAACTCGGCCCAAGTGCTTCTCGACGAGCGGTCCTGCGACGAAGTACTTGCTAAAAAAAAGCGACAAAAAGTGCGTGCGTGTTCTCGGCGCGCGCTAGACGTCGCTCGGCGCCGTCATACTCGCCTCCCTACGACAACGAGGAAATCTATGTCAGCAGGCGGTTTTCACGTGCATGGCCCGCACGACCACGAACTCGAGCACGCTAGTGCGCATGGCCCCTCTGAATCAACTTCTACAGAAAAGCCTGGCCGCAGGAACATGACCAGCCAAATCGCCGTATGCACTGCTGTCATCGCCACAGTGGGAGCGATCTTTGCGTACATGGGAGGTCTAACTCAAGCCAACGCGGGCCTCTACAAGAACAACGCTGGCATGAAGAAGACCGAGGCTTCAAACCAATGGAACTACTTTCAGTCGAAGAGCACGAAGCAGTCGCTTGCTGAGTTCGCCAGGGACATGTCGCCCGATGACCGCAAGCAAGGCTGGCAGACGAAGGTTTCGCGGTATGAACAAGAAAAAGCTGAGATATTGCTCGTGGCGCAGAAGCTTGAGGCAGACGCAACCGATTGGGACCAAAAATCGGAGGCGCAAATGCACCAGCACCATCGTTGGGCGCAAGCGACCACTGCGCTACAGGTCTCCATCGCTTTGGCTGCCATGGCGTTGCTCACAAGGAGAAAGTGGTTGGAGTGGGGGATGCTCGCAGTTGCAGGCGTTGGCCTGGTCGTTGGCGCTCTAGCAGCAATGCACATTTGAACATTGCGCGAGCCTCGCGATAGCCCTCTACGTGGGGCGTTGGGCCGGAAGCTCAAAGAGAACGAACTGCTGCAGTCGGGCCGACCGTGGCCGCATAGGACCCAAAGAGCTGGCTGTTCACGATTCTCGAATGATGCTGTTCGGCGGCGCACGAAGCGAGCAGGAACGCGGGATCGCAGCTCTGGCCGGGCGACGACGGCTGGATGCTGCCGCGCACGTCCCATTTCGCGATGATGCAGATGAAGCGCGGGTCAGTTCGCGCCCAATAAAGGATTGGTCGACCGCAGATCCGATTTCGCCTGGGCGTCAACAGTCAGGCCGGCTGCGACTTCGTCGGCCCAGACCTTGAAGCCCTCGAGCGTGTTCGGGCCGAACGTTGTGGATAGCGCGACATCGCAGGCGTCGCGCCCGCGTGCAATCAGCACGCGGCCGATACGCGGTGTGTTGTTGCGCGCGTCGAAGGTGTACCAGCGGTCGCCGAGATAAGCCTCGAACCAGCCCGCGAAGTCCATTGTCCCGTATGGTGGCTCAGTGCCAACATCGCCAAGATAGCCGGTGCAATAGCGCGCCGGTATGTTCATGCAGCGGCAGAACGCGATCGCCAGGTGAGCGTAGTCACGGCACACGCCGTGGCCTTCCTTATAGGCGTCCAAGGCGGTGCGCGTTCGGCGCGCGTGCTGGTAGCCGAACTCGATGTGTCGGTGCACGAAATCGCAGATCGCCTGCACGCGCGCCCAGCCGGTCGGGCTCGAGCCGAACCGCTGCCACGCAATCTCGGAGAGCTGGTCGGTCTCGCAATAGCGGCTGCCGACGAGGTAGACCAGCGTCGATTCCGGGAGCTGTTCGACCGGCGTCTGCGTGGCCCAAGGAGCAACAACATCAGGCGCGCCGGTGTCGTTGACCAGCGCATCAGTGCTGAGGACGAAGCGGCCCTGCGGCGCGACGATGCGACTGCACCAGTTGCCGAACAGATCGCGGTATGCGGTGATAGGCACCGAGGGACTCGTCACGAGGTAATCAGGCCGCACCAGATCGGACGCACGCGAATAGTGGACGCTCAATGCCAGGATCATCGGTGTCGGCTGTGGGAACTGATACGCCATCTCGAAACCAACGCGGATCTGCATGCTCGCTCCTGTTGCTTCTCTGTTCGCACGCAACCGACGTGCCACCATCGCTGACTATCGCCGGTTCGCCTGCCGATACCGATGACCTGATTCTCCTCCCATGGCGGATCCGATGGCCTAGCCAATACGACAGCCCTTCCAGCGGGTGCTACGTCGGTTCACGGAAGTGATAGCGCCGATGTGTTGAGCCGGGTGCTGCACCAGTTGCGCCGGATGGAGGAGTGCGAGGCGTGGTAACGCGCGACACGACGCGCTACTACCTCGCGGCCGACGCGTACCTGGACGAAGCTGGCGACCAGCAACTGGACGAACGTCTCGCCATGCTGGCCGGCGACGCGTGAAGGAGGTGCATATGACGCTTTGCCCGATTGCCATAGCCGTCGGCTGCAAGAAATGTCCGGCATTCTCGATCTGCCCCTTGAAAGGCGTGATCGCTCCGCCGAAAGTGCCGGTGAGCTCTTCCGAGACTGTCACACTTGAAAAGCTAGGAAGATCAACAGCTTGCGCGCAGAGGTTTCACAGTTGCGCGACCCCGTTCTTCGAAATTAAGGCTGCGGTGACCCCCGTCTTGAACGGCTGCTAACTGAAGATCCGAACAGCCGTTGTGGGCCCACAGACGACGGTCGATGGCCACGATTCGAGGACACAAGCTGCCGTTCGCCGCGGTGAAGAGAGGCACCCCGCCGCTCGCGCTGGACTAACAGCGCGTGTCAAGTCGGTTTTGAATCGCCACCGCCTGAGCTTGTCGTATTCAGTCGCTCTTGCCGAGGTACAGGCGCATTGAAAGCCGCTGCACCAAGTTCCCATACGGCGGATAGAACAGCCCCACCGGAAACCATCGCCGCCGCTTGAACACCGACTTGGCATGCGAGAGCTCGCGGAAGCCCTCCGGCCCATGGTAGGTGCCCATGCCCGAATTGCCGGTGCCGCCAAACGGCAGATCGTGCTGGAAGACATGCCAACCCCAGTCATTGAGCGTCACGCCTCCGGCATGGGTTTGTCGAAGCACGCGCCATTGCTCGGCGCTGCTCAAGCCGAAGGCATAGAGCGACAACGGCCGCTCGCCCCGCCGCACCAGCGCGATCGCATCGTCGAGGCGGTCGTACTCCAGTACCGGCAGGATCGGCCCGAAGATCTCTTCCTGCATCAACTGCATGCGGTCGTCTACGCCAGTCACGACGGTCAGCGCCATCTGGCGGCCGGCGCCCTCGACGTCGCCACAGGACAGCAGGGTTGCACCTTTGGCTCGGGCGTCATCGAGCAATTGCCGCAGCCGCGCCGCGTGGCGCTCGGTGACGATGCTGGTGTATTCGGGGTTGCCACGGATGGTCGGGTACAGCTTGCCGAAAGCATCGCGCACCGCGGCGGCGAATTCGGCGGCCTTGCCACGCGGCACCAGCGCGTAGTCGGGCGCGACGCAGATCTGCCCTGCATTGAAGGACTTGCCGTGGGCGATGCGCAGCGCCGCGTCGCGCAGGTCGGCATCGGGGCCGACGATGGCCGGCGATTTCCCTCCGAGTTCGAGCGTCACCGGCGTCAGGTTGTGGGCCGCCGCACGCATGACCTCGCGGCCGACCCTTGGCGAGCCTGTGAAAATCAGATGGTTGAAAGGCAGCGCGTTGAAGACCTGCGCGGCTTCGACGGCGCCGCCGAACACGGCCACCTCATCTTCGGCAAAGCATTCGCCCAACATCGTTCGCAACAGCGCGGTGGTCCGCGGGGAGAACTCCGAGACCTTGACCATCGCCCGGTTGCCGGCGGCCAACGCCGCAATCAGCGGTCCAATGGTCAGGTACAGCGGGAAATTCCAGGTGCCGATGATGCCCACCACGCCCTTGGGTTGGTATTCGACCCAGGCGCTGTTGGTGAGGAACAGCAGTTCGGTGCTGCGCCGGCGCAGCTTCATCCATTTGCCCATGTGGGACAAGGCGTGTCGGGCCTCCAGGATCGGGCCCATCACCTCTACCAGCTTGGTCTCGGCACCGGAGCGAACGCCGAAATCCGCGTTCACCGCCGCGACGATTTCGTTCTGGTGGCGGCGCAGCGTGTCGATCAGCCGGCGCAACTTGGCCTTGCGCGCCGCGAGCTCGGGATACGGGGCGGCCTCGAAGGCAATGCGCTGCGTATCGAACAGACGGTGCATGCGCTGGATTTCCGCCGCATCGGCAGCGTGGAGGGTGATCGGGGTCGGGACGGCATTCATGGTCAGTGCTCCGTGCCTCATGCCGCTTCGCGCAGTTCGCGGCGCAGGATCTTGCCGACCGTGGACTTGGGCAACGCCTCGACGAAGCGCACGATCCTGGGCACCTTGTAGGCGGTGAGCTGTTCGCGGCAATGAGCGATCAGCTCGGCCTCGCCGAGCGTGGCGTTCGCCGCCTTGACCACGAACAGCTTGACCGCTTCGCCCGTCTTTTCGTCGGGCACGCCTACGCACGCGCATTCGACGACATCCGGGCAACCGGTGGCAATCGCCTCGATCTCGTTGGGATACACGTTGAAGCCAGAGACGATGACCATGTCCTTCTTGCGATCGACGATCTTCAGAAATCCCTGCGCGTCGAAGCTGCCGATGTCCCCGGTGCGGAAGTAACCGTCGGCGGTGAATGCGGCCGCGTTGGCCTCGGGCTGCTGCCAGTAACCGCTCATGACCTGCGGCCCCTTGGCGCAGATCTCGCCGGCCTCGTCGATGGCGACTTCGCGCCCATCGTCATCCAGCAGCTTGATGTCGGTCGAGGGCATCGGCAACCCCGTGGTGCCGGTGAATTCGTGCACCGAGGCCGGGTTGAAGGTCAATATTGGAGAGGTCTCCGACAGGCCGTAGCCCTCCCGGATGAAGGTGCCGGTGAGCGCCCTCCACTTGTCGGAGACCGCAGCGATCACCGCGGCGCCGCCGCCAGCGGCTAGGCGCAGGTTGGACCAGTCGATCTCCTTGCTTCGCGGGTGCGCCACCAGCCCCGCGTAGAGTGTGTTCACGCCGATGAAGACGCTCGGACGCGCTTTCTCGAACGTGTCGAGGAAGCTGTCGAAGTCGCGGGGGTTCGGCACCAACCAGTTGTCGGCACCGACCGAGAAGTAGCTGATGAAGTTCACCATCAACGCGAAGATGTGATAGAGGGGGATCGCCGTGACGATCACCTCCTCGCCCGGCCGCAGGACCTCGGGCATGAAGGCCTTGAACTGCTCGGTGTTGGCCACGAGGTTGCGGTGCGACAGCGCCGCCCCCTTTGACAAGCCGGTGGTGCCGCCGGTGTACTGCAAGAACAGCAGGTCGTCCCCCTCGACGTCGACCGGCGTGAAGGGCAGTCTGGCGCCTTCGGCCAGCGCATCGGTGAAGGCGACGGCGCCCGTCAGGCGCGCGTCCACCGGTGGGCTTGGCAGGGCGACGCCGCTGCCGTCGCCCACGCTGACGGTGACGACGGTCTTCAGCCGGGTCTTGGCCACTACCTCGGCCACCGTGGCGGTGACGCCGCTGAAGACGACAAGCGTCTCGACACCGGCATCGTTGAGCTGGTGCTCGAGCTCGCGTGGTGTGTACAAGGGGTTGACGTTGGCCTGCGCGGCGCCGGCGCGAATGATGCCGAGGAAGGCGATCGGGAAGGCCAGCAGGTTGGGCGTCATCACGGCGACGCGATCACCTTTCTTCACGCCCAGCCTGCCCTGCAGGTAGGCCGCGAAGTCCCGCGAGAGACGGTCAAGATCGCCGTAAGTCAGCGTCTGGCCCGCGCAGCGCATCGCAGGCCGATCGGCGAAACGCCTCATCGCTTGTTCCATCATGTCCACCACCGAGCGATAGGCGTCGGGGTTGATTTCCTTGGGCGTGCTGCCGTAGCTGGCTTGCCAATGTCTTTGGGTCATCGTGGTTTCCTGAAATGAGGGTGGTGCCGCGTATGCGGAGATGTGCGCCATGCTCGGACCGGCACTCATGTCTTGCTCACAGCCGCGGGCGCTTCCTGCCTGGCATCGCCATCGACCTCGGCCTCTGCGTAGGCCCGACCGCCGGGCACCAGGGCCGAGTGCGCGCGCCGCGAATGGATCAGGGGATAGAACATCTCCACGAACCAGCGCTCCTTGCCGAAGACCAGGTCGTCCTGCAGGCCGACCTTGGGCGGATAGCGACGGGTGATCTTGGCTGAGCCGAAGAGCAGATCCCAGACGAACAGGAGGTTCCCGAAGTTGCCCTTGTAGTGCCCGATGCCGTCGTCGTTGGTGAGCGCGTGATGCGCCCAGTGGGTGGCGGGCGTCACCACGGTCCGTTCCAACACCCAGGCGAGCGGGTGCAGCCACCTCACGCGGTACAGCGGCGCGTCCCACGGCACCGCGCTGTGCGCGCCCAGGATCACCGCGAGCTTGACAACGATGTAGACCAGATAGGCGTTGCCGAAGCCGAGGTAGATCAGCACGCCGGAAGCCCACAGGCCCGGCATCATCAGGTAGTAGAAGAAGTTGTTGCGGTAGGTGATGCGGATGCTCATGTAGTGCGCCGTGTGATGCGCACGATGCAGCGGCCACAGCAGCGGCGAGTGCGAAACGCGGTGCCACCAGTACTGCGTCATGTCGTCGGCCACCAGCAGGATCGCGCCCATGGCCCACCACGGCAGATGGGCCCACGCGTCGCGCTGCTCCGGCATGGCAAGCGCGCTCAGCTTGGCCGTCACCGCGAAGATGAACGGCTGCGACACCGCCAGCAGCGCGAGGAACATGAACAGTTCCAGCTTGGTGTCATCCGACGTGGCGTGGAAGTGTTCGTGCTTGCGGGAGCGGATCTCCAGCACGGCAAAAACGAGAATGATCGTGACCAGCACGATGTTCTGGACGAGGTTCACCAGGTTGTCTCCTTGGCTATGAATGCGGGCCGGGTCCTGTGTCTGAACGCCGGGGCTCTGTGAGGCGCGATTGTTCTGGTGATCACCGGTTGAGTCCAATGCATATTGAAGCCAAAATCAATGCACTGAATGCAATTGCGAACAAGGAGCCGCCCCATGGACCTCAAGCGCTGGGCACATATCGTCGCCGTCGCGGACCGGCGAAGCTTCATTCGCGCTGCCGAACAGGTGCATCTCAGCCAACCGGCCCTGACCCGCAGCATCCAGGCGGCGGAAGCCGAGCTGAGACTGCAGTTGTTCGACCGTGGAACTAACGAGGTGGTCGCGACGCCTGCCGGTGAATTTGTCGTCGCACGCGCCCGGCAGCTCGTATTCAACAGCCGCTGCCTGGAACGCGACGTCGAGCTCTATCGCAGCCGCGGCCTGGGCGACACGGCGTTCGGCGTCGGCCCATTTCCCGCAGCGACCTTCCTGGCGCCGCTGCTGACGGCGATGCGGCGTGAGTTCCAGGGCATCAACCTGCGCGTCGAGATCAGCAATTGGCAGCTGCTGCTGAAGCGCCTGCTCGAGGAGGACATCGAGTTCTTCGTTGCCGACACCAGGGATTTGCCTTCGGACCCCAACCTGTATGTCCGTGCCCTGCGCCGCGAGCCGGGGGGCTTCTACGTGCGCGCCGGTCACCCTCTAACGACGCGCAAATCCGTCACGCTGCAACAGCTCTGGTCGCACGGCGTCCTTTCGGTGCGGCTGCCAGCCGGCGTACGCGCAGTGGTTACCCGCCTGCTTGGCCTCGGGTCGTCGGCCGAACTCTCCTTGGCTCTTGAGTGCGACGACGTCGAGGTACTGAAACAGGTGGCGCTCGCCAGCGACTCGGTGCTGGCCGCACCGGATGCAGCGGTTGCGCAGGAAGTCGCGGCTGGCAGGCTTCACGCGCTGGAAGTCACGGGCCTGCCATCCCAATCATCGGAAATGGGTGTCGTCACACTACGGGGCCGCACACCGTCGCCGATGGCCGAGCTGATCATCGGTCGGCTACCGACCACGGGCGCCCCAGCGCAAAGGTGAAGTCATGACCCGAAGACCCTTAGTCGCGCTTTGGGGCCCGCCTTGCCGCCGGGAAAGGCGCATTTCTGTGTCACCCGAAAAGCCGACTGTCACGGGCGACTGCTTCTGGCCGACTGTAGCCTGTCGCTCGCTTGGCGCTTCGGGCCCGTTGTTTGAAAAGTCAGTCGGACTGTTGTCATCGCAAGAATCGACAGTCTTCCGGTGGCCCTCGGGCAGCACTAAGCCAGTTCCTCGTAGCGGGCCAATAGTTGCGCGTCGCAGCGCGCAGCATCAATTTGGTCGACGAAGTCGAATTCATAGGCGCTGTCTTCTTCTCTTTGCTTGCCCGCGTCGTCAACCAGGCCCTGAAGGGCGTCATGTAGGACCGTGTAGTCGTCCAAGATGAGCGCGATCCGCACTTGCCAAGCTAGGCTGTATCGAACTTGGCGATTTTCTTTTCTTGCAAGGGCTACTGCCTCTGCACAGCGAGTCAGCGCTTCATCACCAGAGCCCGGAATGTTCGCGAGCGCATACGCGAGACTCGCAAGTAGGATCGGCTGAAGTGGCAGCGATTCGAGCTGGCGCCTCAGGTAATGCAGCTCAGGCTCAGGATTACTAGCCCTTGAACATTCTCCGAGGATCAGTACAAACATCAGGTGCTTTTCATCGAGCGTAGTCGCTTGATTCAACAACCCTTCAAGATAACCAATGCTGCCCGGGATCTCCCCGAACTCGGAAGGAACACGGGACGAACGACGCTTTGCAACCTGGCTTCCGAGAGCTGTTATGTCCATCATCTATTTTCTCCGCGGTGAGATTTGCGCTGACCAGTGGCGTGCGGTATCTAAGGCTGTGTGCCAGCTCTCCAAGGTCTCGTTGAAGGCCAGTGGTTGGATTCTGCGTGCCCGCCTTCGCCGATTGTTTATGGAGACCCGGTTTGGCGCACGCGCTTCGCCGCCCGCATCCCAAGATCATCCGAGACTGTTGTGCGCGCACCGAAGGTCCGCCATGTGGCGGACTGAAGCTCATCGACGAACGACGGCTCATGGCCGCCAGCCGCCCTGACGGTCAGATTAGCCTGGCCCCTTCATGCCGACCAGCATCTTGTCCATGATGGGGTCGATTTTGAAGGCCGCATCACGCCACTTGTCTGGGCTGATACCGCCACCGCCAAAGACACCGGACGGCAGGGCGTACGTGGCCTCGCCGACTAGTTCGCGGTCGCGATAGAGCGAGATTCGCGCGTCTAACATGAACGCCTTCAGGTCCCATCGCCGCGACGCCGCATATGTCACTCGGTATGGACAGGGAGCAGGAGAAGCATCGAAAACGCGCGTCGCGATGCCGTTGCGCCTGAAGGCTTCTTCAATTGCAGGCAGCAGGTCCTCAACGTACACGTCAGCGTTGCGCTCAATGCAGACGGTCTCAATCTTGGTCGCCGTGACGGGCCTGACCGTTGTCGTACTGGAGCAGGCAACCAAAAGTGCTGCGGCGCTGAGAATGGATAGACGCGAAGCACTCATTGATATCCTCGGTTCGATGGATTGCATGTCTGCAAAGAGCGCCGAATGGCGCCTGGAGGCTGCTTTTGATAGACCTTAGCAAACGCACCGACTGTCCCGGTACTTGCCGCCAGGAAAACTGGACTTGCGTGACGAAGTTCCGCTTCTGGCCGTCTCCGGCTGCTTGGCGGCATTCTGCCGTTCCCGCAATGGCCGCGGAGCCTCGCGCCCGCGCGCCCTCACGGCATCGCTCAGGTACCTGGCGTCGCCGCAGGCATAGGCACAGGCAGATGCAAATAGAGGGAGGTCTCTCCAGGCTGCGAGCGCAGTGTCAGCGTGCCGCCCAGCGCGGCGGCGCGCGCGTGCATGTTCGTCAATCCTCTGCCGGCGAACTTGGCGTTTGCATCGAAGCCACAGCCGTTGTCGCATAGTTTGACCTCGATGGCTTCACCCGTCGCGCCATCCGCACCGCCAATGGGCACCAGTCGCGCATTCAGGCTGGCCCGCGTCGCCGCCGAGTGCGTCATCATGTTGGCGAACGCTTCGAACAGCAGCATCTGCATCTGGTGAGACTCGCGCGCGCTCCAGCCTGCCATCGTCGGCATGCAGCTGACATCCCAGTGCAGATCGATGCCGACGGCCTGCAGGCGCGGCCCCAGCCTGTAGCGCACGCTGCCCAGGCTCGAGGCCACGTCTCCCTCAGCATGCATGGCGTCCACTGTGAGCTTGAGCTGGTCCACCGCGTCGCGCAGGTGTAGCGCGACGTCCTCGCGCGCCGCCCCCGGATGCTGGGCCATCCGCAGCAGCCCCACGAGTTGTCCCCCAAAACCATCGTGCAGATCCTGCATTAGGCGCTGACGTTCCTCCAGCGCGCCGCGCGCCTTCTCTCCCTCTCGTTCGCGCGCGAAGGCAGCCTCCAGAGCGGCGTTGCGCTCGGCGAGTTCCGCCTCCAGCGAGGCGTTCATTTCCGCCATCGCCCGGGCGTCCTTGCGCATGCGCTCGGCGATGACCCAAGCCAGCGAGACGGCGAAGCCAACCCAGGCGAAGCGGATCCAGGGCACCATCGCGTAGGCTTGGGGTGAGGTGCGCATGACCCATATGTCGCGCGCAGCGCACAGCACGATCAACACCACGGCCAAGCCCAGCACGCGGTGCTCCAGCACGGCACTGCGCCGCGTCACGCGCAACACGACGACCATCATCGCCAGTCCAGCCACGAGGTTCAGCCCCTGCCACAGCGGCATCAGCCACAGCCAAGGCACCATGATGCCCAGTCCGGCCGCAACCGGCGCCAGCCAAGCCATCAGGCCCAGGAGGCGCGCCAGACGGGTATCGTCGCGTCCCACCACGGCCAGGGCGAAGCGACACAGCAGAGGCACCGCTGCCTGGAAGGCCGCCAGCGGTAGCACACCCCACCAGGGCCAGGGCAACGGCGCATGCGCGAACAGCACGCGTGCCGTCTGCACCGACCACAACAACTCTCCCAGACCGTAGTAGAGGTAGATCGATTCGCGCTGGCGCAGCCAGACCAGCAGCGACAGCGCCCCCAGCACGCCACTCACGATGGCGATGAAGCGCCCACCGCTGACTTGCCAGAACAGGGCACGTTCGTACAACGGAAGAATCTCGGCCTCGCGGCCCACCACCACCGGGGACAGCCCGCCCTGCCGTGCAGCCTGCGCCGCGATGACGATTTCCACGCGCTGCGGTGACGTTAAGCCCGAGGCAGGCAGCACAAAGTACTGCGGCGTAACGGAGGCATCGTCGTAGGGCCCCGGTGGGAAGGCGCCAAACCGCGTCAGTTCCTGGCCGTTCACCGACACACGAAAACTGTTGCCCAGGCGCGGCACGAACAGCGCCAGAGGCGTGGTGGGATCGGCAGCCGATATCTCGAACGCAAACCGCGCCTCACCATCGACCGCACCTTGCCGCTGATCCCAGTGATAGGGCAGTGCCACGGTCTGCGGTTCCTGGACCTGGGCCGGCGCTTGGCCGCGCAAAGTCAGCGTGAGCTGTGCCTGCTCCACAAGCGTCACGGCCCGTGCTGAGACGCCCCATCCCAGTCCCGCTACCGCGAACATCAGCAACAGCAGGCGCCATCCGAGCGCTTCATTTCGTCGACCCATGACGCGGCCAACTGTAGCAACATTTTGTTGCCAAACCGCAGCTCCGAATCATTCGACGCCGCGTGGCCACACGACCGAGCACGGGCAAGGTCAGCTACGAGTACTGACCGACCGCTTCTATGAGGACTTGTTTGTCAAGCGGTGGCGGTCAGTGTATTGACGGATGCATGATGGCCTCTGCACTGCATTGAGTTTGCGGACGGGGTTTGGCTCGGGAGATGCACCAAGGGCCGAGGTTGGGGTGTGACGAGCGTTCGCGATGGTGCTCCAACCATTTGGCCCAATCACGCCCGCCGATGACGACGTTCGGGCGCAGGTTGTGCAGCACGAGCAGCGAGCCGATGCGGTTCATGTGTGCGGTGCGCTCCGTCGTCAGCCGAGCGAGCTCGCGATGCGTGCGGCGCGCATCTTCGTCCGGCACGCGAAGGCCTTGCGTTGCTCCAGGGAATGCTGTTGTGCGGCACCTGCGGGCGGGCGGTCATAGTGCGCTATCAAGGCAACGGCGGCATCTATCCCACCTACCAATGCACTTGGAGGCGCCGCGAAGGACTGGCCACGAAGAACTGCTTCAGTGTGCGCACCGATCTGCTCGACGACGCCATCTGCGCAGAGATATTCAAAGCCCTGAAGCCAGCCGAACTCGAGTTGGCCTTGGCAGCCTTGAACGACCTTGAGCAGCGCAACCAAGCCGTCATGCGTCAGTGGCACATGCGCATCGAGCGCGCCGAGTATGACTGCGCATTGGCCAAACGCCGGCTATGAAGAAGTCGACCCGTCCAATCGCCTGGTCGCCGCAAGCCTTGAGCGTCGCTGGAACGAAGCCATGTTGCACATCGACGAAGTCAAGTCCGAAGCCGCAAATTTCCAGACCCAGAGGGCCCACGTCGTGACGCCCGAGCAGAAGACGAAGGTTCTGGCTCTGGCTCGTGATCTGCCGCGCGTCTGGCGCGCTGCGACGACCCAGTCGAAGGATCGCAAGCGGATGCTGCGACTGCTCATCCGCGACATCACGGTCGAGAAGCTCGCAGATGCGAGACAGGTCGTTCTGCACGTTCGCTGGCAAGGGGGTGCCTGCACCGACACCACGGTTCCTCTCCCAAGCCCGATCGCAGACCAGATGCTTTACCCGCGCCAGATCATCGAACGCATACGAGAACTGTCAAACCGGCTCTCTAATCCACAGATCGTCCAGGCCTTGAATCAAGAGGGCCTTCGCAGTCCGCGCGGACTGCCGATTACGCAGGCGATGATCAAATGGATCCGCATTCGTTACGCCGTGCCTTCCGTCTGTCTGATGCGTCCAGAAGAGCTCACTGCCGGGCAACTTGCCGATCGCCTATCCGTGAGCGTCTATTTCGTTCGCTACTGGATTAAACGCGGCGTGATTGATGCGCGCCATCTCGGCGCACAGGGCCCCTGGTGGATCACGATCACCGATCAACAGGAGCAGCAACTCCGTGATCGCATACGCACCTCAGGTCACTTGAAGAACCATCGCGAGACGCTGCCCGACGCCTATCATCCCAACACTCAATCGTGAGGAGTGCTTTATGAAGCCACCATCACGATGCCCACTCTGCGCATGCGCTTGCCCCCACCAGCGAAGCGCCGGTTGAACCACTGGGTCAAGGCGCTCTCGGGCTGCAAGCGCAGCCAGGCCCAGGCGAGTTCGACCAGCAGCGTACGCGCTCGCTTGTTGCCGGCCTTGCTGATGCCTTGCTCGATCTGGCTGTCGCCGCTGGCGTACGGCGTGGGTGCCAACCCCAGGCAGCCGGCGAGCTCGCGCCGGTTGGCGAAGCGCCGCCAGCCAAACACCTCCTTGCCTAACACCCAGGCGCCCTTGAGCCCGATGGCGCGCAGCTGCGCCAGTTGCGCCACCAGGGGCTGCTTGCCATCGGCCAGTTCCTGGCGCCGCTGGACGTCTATCGCCTTCACCTGCTGCTTGACCAAAGCCAGCCGCGCGCTCTCGCGCTCGATCTCGGCGCGCAAGACAGGTGGCACCTGCTCGCCGTGACGCGCCCACCAGGCGGGCCAGTCGCGACCGCCGATGATGACGTGCGGACGCAGGTTATGGAGCACGAGCAGCGAGCCGATGCGGTTCGTGTGGGCGGTGCGCTCCTGCGTCAGCCGGGCGAGCTCGCGGTGCGTGCGGCGCGCGTCTTCGTCCTCGGGCGTGGGCTCATGCACCACCGACCACACCCGCTCGCCGCGATGATGGCGCAGCAGCATCGCCAGCAGCTTGTCGCCATCGATCCGTCGGTCTTGGCCCGCCTGGCGTGCCGGTTCACCTCGATGCTGGAGGAGTCGACGACGATGTTGTCGACACCCTGCTCGATCAGCCAGCGGTGCAGCCACCAGCCGTCGCGGCCGGCTTCATAGCAGGAGTGCACTCTGGCCTGCGGCTCGAGCTTGCAGTGCTCCCGGGCCTTGCTAATGCAGTGCGCAACGGCGGCCGTGTCGCCGGCGTCCACGTTGTACCGGCTCGGGCCCCGGCCGCCATCGCTTGCCGTCAACTTCCACTTCTTGTCGCCGAGCTCGAAGCTCATGTACAGCTCGCCCTGGATCGCCGTATCCTCACGTTGTGGGACTGCTTGGGTTGTCGACATTTCCATCTCCTGCCAAGAAGTTAAGGAAATCCCGTTTTAGCCAAACGGGTCTCGCTCAGGTAGTCCCACATAGCATCTTTTGGCCGCATTCTGCCCGTCGCCCGGACGTCAGCTACCGACCTGCTCGACTGGGACGTAGAAAGCCCAGACGTTTGCCGAGACCTCGCCGGCCGCGAACTCGACGGCGCGCCCGGCGACCTGAATCGTATAAACCATCAGCCTATGGCTCTGAGATTGGTGAGCTGGATGCGGAAGCTCAACGGCAGCTTCCTGGACGCGCTGCCAGCTTTGCGTCCACGGATTGGGGCCGCCGATGTCGATGGGGTCGCCCTCTGCGACGACACCCGCTGGCTTCCATTTCTTCATCTGCATGCGAATAGACCCTGCTTTTTGGGCTGCGCCAGGCGGGCGCCGTCAATGTCTGGTTGTGGCCCAATACTGTTCGATTAGGGCATAAAGCTCCTGAATCGACGCGGTATGTGGGAGTCGGCTGGCCTGGGTCGGGGTCCAGGCGGGCCGATGATCTTGGGCGTGCAATCGATGGGCACGCGCGTCGGCGCGTGGCGATCGTATGATGCGTAGGGCGAGTGGCGCCGCTTGAGCATCCGCGGCGAGCGCTTGTTCAGCGTTCGCGTGGCGCGGATCCGGGCGCAGGCTTCGAGCAGTTCATCGAACCATCGTCGTCGACGCCTCGGGCGCGCTGGGGGGAAAGGCCCCGGAGCGGGGCTGTGCGCGGCGTAGCAGCTGCACATGCCCTGTGAAGGACAGCTCGGCGTGCGGTATTCGGTGCCGCGTTGCGCCCTGATGCAACAGCCAGCGCACCGAGTAGTGCGCCAGCACCCAGCCATAGAACTCCTGGCGTACGAGCTCCGCGGTCTTGCTGCGCAGCACGCGCCGGCTCTGCCGCAGGTGCGTCTTGAGCTCGTCGAACACGCCCTCGATTTCCCAGCGCTGGTGGTACAGCGCTGCCAGTTCCAGCGCCGGGGCGATCTGCGGGTCCAGCAACGTGGTCAGCAGTCGGTAGCGCGGTTGTGCATCGGTCAGTCCCGGCAAGGCGTATTCGATGACACGCACCACGATGGCTTGGCTCATCGCCTCGCTGCGGCTCACACCGGTGGGATGGATGGCACTGAGGTACGAACCGTCGTCGAGCATGCGATGCACGGGCAACTGGCGGTTGCCCACGCAGCGCCAGAGCAACTGCGCCCCGGTGGCTTGCGCCTGCTGCCAGTGCTCGAAGCCATTGAACCCCCGGTCCGCCATGCACAGCATGCCCGGCTCGAGCCGGGCCAAGAGCGGCTGGAACAGCTCCCATTCGCCGCTGCGGTAGGGCCCCAGGTTGGCGCCCAGGATCGCGTGCGTGGCGCACTCCACCAGGACCATGCATCGTGCCTGCGGGTAGCCAGCGTGGCCGATGCGGCTGCCCGGGTAGCCGAACTGCGCCGCGTTCTCCGCCTCGTCAGGCAGCTCGAAGGTGCTGCCGTCAATGGCCACCAGCCTCAGGCCGGCATAGAACGCGTGGGGATGCGCCTGGGCGTCGGCCATGGGCACACAGCAGCGCTCCACCAGTTCACACATCGGCGCCGCACCGATCTTGCTGCGCAAGCCGCTGATCGAGGACTTGGTCACCCGGGGCGGTTCGGCAGCGCCGGCGGCCCACGCCAGGCCCTGCGACACGGCGGCGAACACCTCCTCGTAGGCGGCCTCGGGGTACAGGCTCAGAGCCATGCAGTAGTACGCCCCTGCCACCGCCGGGAAACTGCGCACGCGCTGCGAGTTGCAGCCGTGGGCGTCGAGCACAGCGTTGACGACCTCGGCCGGCACCACCCGCGCCAGCAGGCTGGCGCTCAGAAAGTCAGCCAGCCTTGCTCCGCTGCCCAGGACCGCCTTGGTTCGCGCCATGCTCGACTCCGTCGTTGCGACGGCAGTCATTTTACATCAGATTTCTCTATCAGAACAGTATTGGGTTGTGGCCGCATTCTGCCCTTGGCCAATTCCCACAGCACGCGACTTCTTACTCTCTCTCGCGCTCTCGCTGCTCCGGCTCTGGCTTGTCGCTTGAATGGTCTTCTGGAATCGGCTGGTCCTTGTATGTGGCTTTTGCTTTGCGCCAACCCAGCGGATCGTTGGTGAAAGGAGGGGGCAGCCCGAGCGCATACGCCTGGCCACTGTATCCAGCTACGGCCATACAACCAAGGCCCATTGACGCGCCCGTCCATCTCATCCATACCATGGGTAGAAACGCCACCGAGCCGAACAAGACCAGCACTCCGATCAAGAACAGGAGCGCAACGCCAAGGCCCGTCAATTTCCTTTCAGCTAGAAGCAATCGTGTGATGCTTTTCATCTTGAGTTCGCTCCTGGACGGCCGAATTGTTGGTTTAACCATTGCTGCAGGGATTGTTGTTGCCCGATGGCTAGTACAGGTAGCCGATGCCGGCGCAAGCGAGGGCGATGACCGTCCAGTAGCCCAGGCGCTGCCTCTCGACAGGGCGTCATGCCTCTCCTTGCTCATGTCAGGAACTTCCATTGGGCTCTCGAAGTTGCGCTTCTTGAACGGATTGGCGGGGAGAACGGAAGGTCCGGTCTTGGCCGAATTCTGACTCACGGCCGACGGGCGCCCCAACCCTGGAATTGGTAGTAGATGTTCATTGCTTCCTCGTGGGAATCCGCCCAGAACACCCAGACGCAGTGGCCCTGGCCGAAGATTTCCGCAGAGAGCTCGCGCGCAGGATTTCCATCAGGGCCAGCCGGAACGCACGAGGGCAGCCAGTCACCCGCGACATCCGGATTGGCATGCATCCAGACCTCGTGGAGGTCGCCTGATGGTCGGTGCTTTTGCGTCGGCATTTGGAAAAGGGAGGCGCGCGCCTCCGGGTACTTGCTTGTGACGGACTGTAGCCAGCGCGAGCGCGCCCGCAAGGCACTGCCGGAGGAAAACTGGAGAGTCGTGACGGACTTCCGGTCTTGGCCGACTGTAGCCGGTTGGCACCCTTTGCCGCTGTTCGTTTCGCCGATAGCACACGTTGCCCGCCTTTGTGCCTTGGCTGCGAACGCCGCGATCCTGAGTGGAAGTCGCAGCGCCCGCGGCGCACTACTCGATGTAGTGGGCGTAGTTGCGGTCCGTCAAGCAAGGGTAGCTGGACGTGTGCGGATGCGGGTCCGACCACCGCGGGGGGCCGTAGGGGTCGCCGATGGGGCTGCCGACGCCGCTGGTGTCGTCCTTGTACTCGATCCGGGTGGAGGTGATCACGTTGCCGATGGCCGCGTGTTGCAGCCTCACCTTGTCCCAGTCGACCTCCTCGCCCGGCGCCAGCCGCTTGTTGGCCAGGCCTTCGGTATAGGTCCGGCCGAGGACCGTGTACTCGAACCTGGTGACCTTGATCGAGGCCGCCTTCCTGTTCTTCGCGAATACGTCCGGCTTGCATGTGAGATCGGCCGCGCCGGCCTGCGGCGTGGCACCGAACGAGACGGCGAGCGCCGCGACAATTGCGACCAGGGCGCCGCGATGCGCCAACGGCGCGGTATCTTTGCTGAAGACTGACATTTGAATCTCCTTGGATTGGGCCGGTGGCTGTGGGACCCATGTCGTGCCCGGCTACGAACGACATCGGCATTCATGTGCGCTGCCACTCGGGCGACGCCGCTGGCTTCTTCAATGTGATTGCCTTGCGGGTGACAGCAGCGCCGGAAGTCGCCGTGTGATCGAGTTGCAGTTCATGACTCCAAAGGTATTTGGAATCACCTCGATTCGGAATCCCACCGCAGGGGGGGATGCGCCTCGGTGTAGAGGCTGGCCGCTTCAGCCGACTGCGATGGGCTGATCCGCCGACAGGCGCTCGACCAGCTGATGGTGGCTGTTGATTTCGAGCCGCGCGTAGATTGCCTTGAAGTAGTCCTTCAAGGTGTTCGGCGTGATGTTCAACCGCCGCGCGAGCTCGGCGTTGGGCACGCCTTTCGCACTGAGCAGCGCGATCTCCTTTTGCCGCGTCGACAGTTCCGTCGCATTGACGCGTTCCAGCAGGTGCGCTTCGAACGGCACAAGTTGCTCGATCAGGATGCCGATGCGGTCGGACGGTCCGCGCGAACCGCTGAGCCGATAGCCGCGGAACACGAACTCGCCCCAGCCGTTGCGCCGCACCAGCGCCGGCAGCTCGGCGCCGGCCACGTTTTCGTCGATGCGCTTGCGCAGCAGCAAGACAATGTCTTTCAGCGCGGTTCGCATTTCGCCGAGATCGCCATGCGCCACTTCGGCCTCGTAGGTGATGCTGTCGACCAGCGCAAAAACGGCCAGCTGATGGGCCTGCCGCGACCATTCGATCACGTCCCCACCTGCGTCGCAGACGATCAGCGCCGACTGCCCTGCGGCACGGATGAATTTCGGCGCACGCGACACGTCGACACGCATCGCGTGGGCCACGTAGGGCAACACGCGGGCGAGCAGCGACTCCTCGGCGGCAGTGAAGTCGGGATCGTCGCGATTGCGGATCAGCCCGAAGTTGCCGTAGGGGCGCATCGAATCGCGCACGATGCCATCGAGAAACCACTTGTAGCCATAGCGCTCGAACAGGGCGGCGTAGCTCGCGGTTGCGTCGAATCCGCTGTCCCACCAGAAGCGCAGGTTGCCGGTCGGTTTGCCGAACAACACCAGGTCCTGGTAGGTCATGCCAGCGTCGATCTCGTACTGCTTCCGGTGCAGGATGATCCACGCCGCACGGCGCGGCTGGAAGGTGTCGGACCAGGCGTTGATGACTCGCCCGCTTTCGTTCGACCAGATGAACTGGCAGGCGGCCATTGGGATCGACGCGCGGAGCTCGGCAATGACCATCGGCATGAACGAACGACTCGGCAGCCCGGCACAGCAGATCTGCCGGACCTTCGTGATCGTCGAGATCTGCTTGCTTTCCATCGCAGGCATTAAAGGCCGTTTCGCACCGATTGGCCACGGGCCCGAACGGCCTAAATCTTCTCGCCTATAGGCAGTCCGAAGCGACTTCGCCTATGCCACAGGCCTGCGCATCGGCGAATTGGTGGTCGCCACGCTGGGACAAATCGAAGTCGATGCACATGGCGATCACTGGCTGCATCTGGTGGGCAAGGGCAGCAAGGCGGGCAAGGTGGCGCTGCCGCCGTTGGCGCGCTCGGCCCTCGACCGGTACTTGATGCAACGCCAGCTATCGCACCCGCCGGCGCGCTGGGACCCGAAGACTCCGCTGATCGCCAGTCTCGTGAACGACTGCGCCGCCGGCATTACGGCCACGCGCCTGTGGGCCATCATGCGGCGCTTCTTCACCAAGGTGGCCGAGGTCATCGAGCAGGAGGCTCCGTCCACGGCCGAGAAGCTGTGGCGCGCCAGTCCGCATTGGATGCGCCGCACCCACGCGGCGCACGCGCTCGCGCGTGGGGCCGAACTCACCACCGTGCGCGACAACCTGAGGCACGCCTCCGTCTCGACGACCTCGATCTACCTGCACGGCGATGAGGTCAAGCGGGCTCGGCAGATGGATGCTGCGTTCGGCGTACCGACCGCGCGATAGCAGCGTACGACCCAGTCATGCGCAAAACCGGGTTTGACCGGTGCTCTTGATGAAAAGCGTACCGATCTGCATGAAAAGGTCGGGCTTCGGAAGGATGTCAGTTTCCTAAGTGATCGTCGGCGTTGAACTTTTTTTGCGAAGCGTATCAATCTGCACGGAAAGGACGATCACCTCTGCTGGAGCGGGTCAATGCCACCGAGCTGACGATACGACAGAAGGAGCTCGCGCTGCTCAGTGCCAAGGGGGCTGCCCAATGTCGAGGAGGCGCGCCGACTGAACATCACGCCCAACACCTTGAAGGACTACTTCAAGGCGATCTACGCGCGGCTCGACACCAACGGCCACCAGCAACTGGTGGCGCGTCTGTCGGCCGATCAGCCGACGCGATCGGCTGATCGGCCGACAGCCTTTCCCGAGGCCGCATTCCCCCCTGCAGTGGGATTCGGCGCGAGGCGTTTCCAAATACCTTTGGAGGCATGAACCGCACGCCGATCACACGACTTTTCTTCTCCGCACTGCTGCGGGCGTGCGTCAGCGCCGGCCCCAAGGCCGCCAGCACCGACCTCTACCTACCGGCCGCGCGACACACATTCACCGAACTCGCCCACGGCGCTTTCTACACCGACGACGGCCACCTGCAGCGCGAGGTGAAGCTGCTGATCCGGCAACCCATCGCCGCCTCCGCGCCGCTGCGCCGACCTCGCCTTTCTCGACGGCCATGCGCGGCAATTGCCGGCCGCTTGCGCTGGCTGCAGAACAACCGCTTCGAACAGGTCAGCGGCGGCGTCGCCGAATGGCAGCGAAAGTTATCGGCTTCCCAATCCCGAGGCCGTCGACAGCCGGCGGCGACCTCGGTCCCCACTCTACCGGCCCATCAACCCAAAGGTAAGCATCATGACCATCCTCAACGACATCGCAATCGGATTCGACAACTACCTGCAGGACGAAGTCGTCGTCAGCATCGTGGATGTTGCGCTGGCAGACGGCACTGCGGGCGTGATCAACATCAACGAAAAATGGAAGTTCAAAGTCAAGGTCGAAAACACCGGCCACATCAACATGACCGACGTCAGCTTGCGGGTCGCCGGCTCGAACGGCGCCATGATCAGCACCAGCCTCAACGGCAGCTATTTCGGCGGCCTGACCACCGGCTCATACACCGTGAACGGTGGCAGCAGCATGACGAGCAGCTACTTCTACTTCGAGGCGCCTGCCAGCGCCAAGCCGGCGGGCACCGTGCTCGTGGTGGGGCACGTGGCCAACTGGACGGGCAACTGGGACCACATGTTCAACAACCACACCCCCGACGGCAGCGACGTGGCCCCTACGGGTAGCTACGCGGCCCAAGTTCATCCGTAGCAACGCATGGCGAACGCGGGCGGCTGCATCGACTTGCTCGGCTACGCCGCGGCGGCGCTGGTGTTGGCGACGTTCTCGGCGCGCTCGATGACGGCGCTGCGCAGCCTTGCGATCGCCAGCAACCTGCTGTTCATCGCCTACGCAGCGCTAACCTGGCTGCCGCCGGTTCTGGCGCTGCACGCCTTGCTGCTGCCGCTGAACCTCTGCTGCGGGCTGGCCCAGGCGCTGCGAGATGACTTACTGTAACTGTTCGCCCATGGGCCGGAGCATACGCAGCGCCTCATCGGCAATCTCACAACCATGGGCAGCTGACGCGGAGGCGTCTGGGTTCATCGCTGCGCGGTCGTGACGCACTCCCTCGGTCATGCCGGCAATCAGACCCGGCTGCTGCTCAAGGCGTTGCAGCAACCCATGGAGCACGTAAACGCATGTGCCGATACGAGGGTTGCGGAACGTCGCCGGTTGTTAGCCGCGAGAAATCCGCCGTGAGGCAAATTACCGCTTACACCGTGCTCGGCGCCATGCGACCATCGCGCAGCGCGCCGTCGAACCTGCGCAATCTCCGATATCGCGCCATTGGAGCTTCGCTTGTGCGTTGCGCTTACGCCGCTTTGGGCCGGTCGCCGTCCGCGAATTCGTGGACGCGCGCGGGATCGACTTCGTAACTGGTAGCCATGCTGCCAGTGTCAACCCTCTTCCACCCGAGCCAGATACCTCTCCATCGTTCGACGCCAAGCGGCCCGAGACAAGCAACGGTCGCGATAGTTCCGGACGTTTCCATAGGGCTCCAGCAACCGTTCGTCCCTGACCTCGGTGAGCACATGCGACATGAGGATGTCGGCCACCGTGAAAGTGTCGGTGGCCACGAACTCACGGCCCTCCAGCCAGCGCTCCAGTCCGGTGAACAAGCGTTTCGCCCAGCCCACCATGAACTGCCTGGGCTTGGCCGCGCCTGCGTCACTGTCGGAAGTCCAGTCGATGAAGAGCATGCTCATCAGCGGCAGTTCGACCGAGTTCATTGCTGCCAGGCACCAGCGGACAACCTGCGCCTCGCCCGCGGGATCGCTTGGGATCAACTTATTCGCCTTCTTCGCAAGGTAGATCAGAATCGCCGCCGATTCGGACAGCACGATCCCGTCGTCATCGATCGCCGGAATCTGCTCGAAGGGACTCAGCCTGCGGTAGGCATCCGTATTGAGTTCATGCGCCGGATGGTCCATGCCGACGAGCTCGAACGGCATCTGCATTTCTTCGAGTGCCCACAGAACCCGCAGGTCCCGGGTGTGGCCGCGGGCGACCGAGTTGACGCGTGAGAATCCATAGACCTTGAGCATGGTTCTACTCTCCAGCGTGTGCCGTCGACTCAAGGGCAGGGGGCAATCTTGTGAACGATGCCTTGGGATCTCGCGCCTTGTTGTTGTTACAACTGGGCTGCTAGCCGAACGTCGGCTTCTATGAGGACTCGTCTGTCACGTACAGCACCGGGCTCCCTTGCGGTCCATCGCCATGACGGCATGCGCCCAAAGCGAAGTGGCTGGAACCAAAATCCGGTGATGAAGACAGGCAGGACCTTCCGGGGTCAATCGCTTCGCGATTCAACGCCGGCTTGGCCAGGGCATGTCCGCTCGATGGATAGACCCCACCGGTATTGTAGGAACGCAGCGAACATTTCAGTACCGCGCCTGGGTGCCTCAAAAGCCAAGGCACATACTTTTCACTGATCTCCAAAGGCCAACATTTCAGTTTCCTACGAGGGCGGGCCGTGCGCCGAAAGAAATCTATTGCAGCAGCGCGGCCGCGGCGGCGCGCGCATCCGCCACCACGTCGTAGGCGTAGAGGCGCTTGCGGAATTCGGCGTGCGCGGCGAGCGCCGCGTCACGGGCACTGAGATCGATGTCGGTCGAGTCGAGACGCAGTCCATTCTGTCGGGCACCAAGCTGAATCTCCGCCACGCGCTTGCGACGCAATCGCTCGTAGGCAAGTAGCGACGCCGGTACTCCCGATGCGTCCACCTGGGCCAGGATCGTGGCGAGCGCCATGCCGTCCTCGATTGCCTGGTTGGCCCCCTGACCCAGATGCGGAAGCATCGGATGTGCCGCGTCGCCGAGCAGCGTCAACCGGCCCTTGGTCCAGGTCGGTAACGGCTCGCGGTCGTAGAGTGCCCAGCGAAATGTCTTGTCGACCTGCTGAAGGACATCGGCGATGCGCGGGTCCCAGCCTTCGAACTCGCGGCGCAGCACCGCCGGATCGCCGGGCGCGGACCACGATTCCTTCATTTCCTCATCGGTCGGTACGAACCCGACGTAGTTGACCATCGTTCCGTGACGAACAGGGAAGACCAGGAAATGCCTGGATGGACCGGCCCACATTTGCCAGCGGTCCATCGGCCAGTTCGGCAGGCGCTCCCGCGAGACCAGACCTCGATAAGAAATGGTGCCGTGAAAGACGGGCTTCGAGGGCGGAAAGACGTAGGAACGCAGTTCGGAATGTATTCCGTCGGCGGCAACCACAACGTCGGCCTCGGCGATGGCGCCGTTGGCAAATTCGACGCGGGCTACGTCGTCGGTCTGCTTGAAGGCGATAGCACGATGGCTGGTATGGACGATCCCGGCGGGCAGGTTGGCAGCGAGGAAATCGACAAAGTCGGCGCGGTGCATGCCAAAGGTCGCGTTCCAGCCGGAGGCATCCGACACCTGCACCGGGGCGATCGGCGTACCGTCGTGGCGAAAGTAGTAGGAGCCGGGACCGACTCGCGCACCCCATCTCTCGACGGCGGGCCCGAGGCCCACACGCTCCAAGTGGCGCACCGCATTCGGTGTCACAAACACACCAGCGCCGATCTCGCCCAGGGCGGACGCCTGTTCATAGACCGAGACACGCAGCCCCTGGCCGATCAGCGCATTGGCGGCGAACAAGCCGCCAATTCCGCCTCCGATGATCAGGACGTTTGGTCGAGATGCCATTTCAACCCAATCGAAAATCCTTCAACAGGGCATTGTGTGAGCGTGACGGGCAGAGGGCAACGGCAATTGACGAGGAGCTGATTCTCGCTATGCCGGGTGAGCGCGACTGAGGTGGGCCGGGAAGATCGCGAATGGCCGCTCTGATCCGCCGCCCTTGACTGTTTTGGGCCCCGACCGGCGACACTACAGTCGGCCAACTGCGGACATTCGCACGCTGTCCCCAGTTCCTCGTGCGTTGCCTTAGCTCGGGACTGGCATGCAGAACAGGACGGTGAAATTTGGCGTTGGCTTGTCGATTCCGTCACGCCGCGGGGTGACCCCATTGGGGCAAACTGACGGCATGCTCAGAGCGCTGCTGCTTCTACTCGTCGCCCTCGGCCCTATCTGGCTCGTCTACACGTTCGGCTTCTGGTTGCTGGTTGCATTCGTCGTGCTCACCGCGGCGACCTTTGTGTTCTCAACCGGTAAGGCTCGCGGGCCCGAAGAGACTCAGGGTGGTCGGCTGACGGGTTATCACACCACGACGCCTGCCGATTTCTAGGTAGGGTTCGGCAGCGTCGGTTGGCACCCGGTCTCGGCCAGAACCCGTCATTCAGTGAGCAGGCTCAGTTCGCCTCATAGCCGACCTTCGCGGCGCGTACACAACGATTTCTGTGGGTTTGCGAGCCGCTCGCGCTGAAGCGCGTGCACACCAACCGAGCGGCCATCAACAATCGGCCAACTGCTGACTTTCGCCCGCTGCAACTATTTGTATGCGCCGCTGATGAAACTCCTTCGTTCCTGGCTGCCCTCGTTGGCTCTCGATTCTGCATACCATACCGCGGCGTGGACGGCAGTCCTCGCGTCGATTTACTTCGCTTTCAGCTATGGCGAATGGTGGCCAGTCGCCGTTGTTCTCCCCGTAGTCCTCGCTGTGGACAGTCTGCTAATTCTCCGGCGAGTGAGGCGAAGGCGCAGAAGCGGCCGTTGAGATGTCGGTGCAATGGAGAAATCATGGAAGTTGGTCGAGGACAAGGCTTCCCTTCAGCGCTTTGTCCAAGAAGCGGATTGGAAAGTCCAGTGGCTCGGCTGACGCCCGCTCGACTTCGGTTCCGAATTCGGCTCAAGCGGAACTGCGTCGCGGCCGCCCAGGTTCACCTGCCAGTGCCGTGCCAACGTCTTCGACCTGGCTAATAGTCGGCCGCCAAGTGCGCATACAACCACCACGGCCTAGATGATTGAACCGCAACAGGCGATGCAGTTGCTAATCGATGCTTGCCCATCGTTCGCCGACCGCTGGGAGGAACACCAACGGGAGCACGGCGAAGACCTGCTCTACGTCGCGGCAGGGTCATTTGCCGCGCATCTGCTGAGCCTGTACAAGGATTCACTAACCGAGACCTTCCCGGCAGTAGCCGCAGCAGTGGAGCGCATGCATGTTGAGGGCTCGCCCTGGGTCAAGGAATTTGCCACGGTCGGGATTCTTGAGTCTGTTCAGAACGTGTGGGCCAATAGCGGGGCCGACCCCGCAACTTTCCGCGCGTACCTCGGAGAGGAAAGCCGAAAATGGTGGAGCAGCCTCAACGATTTTTGGTCTGGGAAAGCCCCTCTAGTACGTCCCCAGCCCTAGCCGCTGGCCAGTTGCAGACATTCTCTCCCGCTCCTGATTGCCCTCAACGCCTGATGTACTACGTCGCACAACTTCTTGTCTACGCGGTTTTCGCGCTCGGGGTTACCGTGTGCATTGGAACGGTCACGATGGCGTCCATCCTTCGCAAACGGTTCCCGGAGGTCTGGGCCAGTTGGGGGCAGCCCGCTGCTTGGGGGTGGCTCGCCAGAACGCCTGCAAGTCGAAGTTTCTTCGAGTTCCTGGACCGACGCGCGTACCTGGCGACGCATGACCGGACGTTCATCGCCTATTGCTCTGCTCTTCGGGCAGGCTGGTACTCGTTCTTCGGGCTGTTCGTAGTTGCATTCATCGTTCTTGTCGCCGCACTGGTTTGGCAGCACGGCGCGTGAAGCCACTTGGGAAAAGGCAGAATTCAGCCACGACCAGGCATACATATACGCACCACGAATCACATGGTCAATTTCGAACTAGACAACGGAGAAGCGATGCATGCGGCTGCACCCGCGACGTTTTATCTTCCTCCACTCGGAGCCAGGACTTGCTTGGTACCTGGCGACATCGTGAAGCTCGTCTTCCGAATCGAGCATGATGGCGAAGTTGACGTTGAGCGAATGTGGGTCATCGTGCAGTCCACCGGTCCATCAGGCTACGTCGGCGCGCTCGACAACCAGCCATATTGCACCGAGGAGCTTGAACTTGGGACACTGGTTCAGTTTGGTCCGGAGCATGTGATTCAAATCCACCTGTCCAGCTAACCGACCGCCGGATGCGGCCAGCACCGGACATTGCCCGGCGAGCCTAAATTGGACAGTAGACACCCGCGAACAATGACTTCAACGACTCGTTGACCATGGCGCCCGACTTCGCCGTTCACTACCTCAGCTCGCCTCTCGGCGTGGGGCTCCTTCTCGCGATTCTTGGGCTTCCGACGCTCTTCCTCCGCGTTGTCGCCTGGCGGTCGTTCCAGCGCTTGGGACTGCGCCTGGTCGCCCAGGGCTACTGCGCAGTCATCGCTGCGATGTTCGTCGTATCGGTGTTGGTGGTTCTCACCGGCGGGGGTAGCATGGAAGAAGCCGGGTACATGTTCGTCCTGTCACTCATCTTTGTGCTGCCGTTTGCGTCGTTTGTAGTGATGCCTTTGTCCGTGTGTCTTGCTCGCGTGGGTGCAGCGACAGTTACGCTGATGGCCGGAGCTGGGGTCGTGTCAGCACTCGCTCTTGGCGCCTTGAAAGCCGCATATCCTTCGAACGAATGGGGTCGCACGCATCGCCTCGAAGCGTTTGTCGACACTGCTCTCTCAGTTGGTGTCATGGCGACTATCGTGTTCTGTGCCTTCGCTCTTGGCGCTCGAATGCCACTCTGGCGCTTCCCACCGCGCGTGCCTGAGGCATCAGAGACGGCGTAGCCTGAAGGCAGAATGCGGCTGCGGACCTTCGACACCGCCCGCCAGTTCATGGCAACGGCATGACCCTCTCTCGACTTCTCTTCTGAGCTCAGTTGCGACGGCGAGCCTGATGGCAACGCCGGTTCATGCCCGCAGGCGCGGCGGTGGCGGTGGCGGCGAAGACCCGACTCCTGGCTCACTGAGTTCGTGGCCTATGCCTTTCTGAGCTTGCTCGCCTTAGCAGTCTTGGGCGCCCTTTGGCGCTACTTCACTCGGCCCTCTGCCGCGGACCTGGCCCGTGAGCGAAGCATGAGACGGCTCTCCAGGCGAGAAGACAAAGCAAGGCGCCGACCGTAGCGCTGACGGCGATGCTTCGGCAACGACCGGCCAGAACCAGACAGTCGCCAAGGCTCTTGCTTCTGGAGAAACAGCTACGCGAAAGGGAAAGCCTCTTGCCGCATGGCTGCCGCATTGGAATTAGGCCCCTAAGAGGCAGTCCCTTGCGACATCCTGCACCGACGACACGCCCAGCATCGCCATGTCGCGCGAGGTCTCTTCGCGCAAGAGCGAGATGGCTCTTCGCACACCGGATTCGCCTGCAACGGCGGCCGCGTAGTTGAATGGCCGGCCGACGAATACGAACTTCGCGCCCAGGGCGAGTGCCTTGAGCACGTCGGTGCCACGCCGGAAGCCACTGTCGATCATGACCGGCACTTCGGGGCAGGCGTGGACGATAGCGGGGAGCACCCTCAAAGGCGAAACGGTGCCGTCGAGTTGGCGACCTCCGTGATTCGAAACGATGAGGCCATCGGCCCCTGTCTCCACAGCCATCCGCGCATCACGGACATCGAGGATGCCCTTGATGACCAAGGTGCCTGGCCATATCTCGCGGATTTTCCGGATGTGCTGCCAGCCAAGGTGGCCGCGATCGGAGAAATCGCGCAACACGCTTGCGGAGAGAATGGGAGCACCGCGCCGCGCGAAGTTGTTCTCGAAGTGCGGCATGCCGTGGCGCACAAGCGTATTTAAGAAAGTACCGAAGAGCCACCGCGGATGTGTGAGACCTTCCCAAGCCAAGGCCATGCTCGGCCGAAGCGGCGTCGAGAATCCAGCCCTGATGTTGTTCTCGCGATTTGACGCGATGGATGCGTCCAGCGTTACCACCAAGGTTCCGTAGCCTGCGGCCTTTACGCGATTGATCAAGGCCACGATTTCTTCCTCCGTGCCGGGGAGGTAAGCCTGGAACCACGCCTGCGGGTTCGCTTTCACGATCTCCTCCATCCGGATGAGCGAGGAGCCGCTCATCACCATCGGCACGTTCTCATTCGCCGCCGCCGTCGTGAGCACCAGATCCCCGCGGTAGGCCGAGAGTGCGCAGATTCCCATCGGCGCAATCCCGAACGGTGCCGACCAAGTTCGGCCGAACAAGTTCGTTTCGGTGGAGCGCCTGGACGTATCGACCAGGACTCTCGTCACGAACTCAAAAGCGTCGAACGCTCTTGCATTCGCTCGCAGCGAATGATTGCGCTCCACCCCGCCTGAAACGTAAGCAAAGACGGGCCGTGGCAGGTGCCGGCGTGCGGCAACTTCAAAGTCGTCCAAGGAAAGAACATGGCCTAGCCGCGCGGGAAGGCCAATCGATTTGCCCAAGCCGGTATCTGCAGCAGCGCGGTCCGGCGGGCCCACGCCGCTTACTGGGGTTGCGCGCTGCATCCGCCGCCTACTTCTCGCCCCAGGGCATCACTTGCCACAGCTGCTTGAAGTTGGCTTCCGTCTCTTTCAGTTCTGTCGAATAGGCTTGAGGCTCGAGATAGCGCAGGGGAGCGTAGTAACTCGCAGCCTTCGCTTGAAATTCGGGGTCCGCGGCGGTTTTCTTCAGAGCCGCGACCAGCTGCTCACGGACCGGCGCGGGCAAGCCTTTGGGCGCTGCGAAGCCGCGCAAGGACGCCATGATGATGTCGTACCCCTGCTCGCGGAACGTAGGCACGTTCGGCGCTACGCTGGTCCGGGTCGCGCTCATCTGACCGAGCTGTCGAAGCTGGTTGCCACCCTTCACAGCGGCCAGCGCCTCGCCGATGTTCATGATTGCGATGGTGATCTGTTTGCCCACCGTGGCATTGAGGACCTCGGCTGCGCCTTTGAAAGGCACATGGTTCATCTTGATCCCAGTCGCCTTCTCGAGCTGCAGGGCTGCGAGATGGTCATCCGAGCCGACTCCGGTTGTCCCGTAGGACACCTCACCAGGATGCGCCTTGGCATACGTGACGAGATCCTTGAGCGTCTTGAATTCGCTGTCAGCGCGCACCGAAATGTTGTCGGGATCGTCGACCACGTTGCCCAGCAAGTCGTAGTCCTGCCAGTGGAAGTTGGACTTTCGTTCGATCGGGATCGTCAGGACATTGGGCGTGTTGATCATGCCGATCGTGTAGCCGTCTGCCGGAGCGCGCGTGAGCTCGCCGAAACCGATGCCGCCGCCCGCGCCTGGACGGTTCACGACCACGATGCTGGCGTTGTTGCCAAGATGCTTGGCCATGTACTGTGCGACCAACCTCGCGATGACGTCGCTGCCACCTCCGGGGGCATACGACACGATCATCTTGATCGGTTGCTCGGGGTACGCTGCGGACGCCATACCAGGGGCGACAGCGACAGCGGACAGGGCCAGGGCCGGCAAGAAGCGGCGCAGGAAATCGGTGATGCGTTGCATTTCGGTTGTCTCTTTCGGAAGGGTGGGTTGGGAGTGAGTGGGCAACTTCAGCCCAGAACCTGCGCGCGCCGTTTTTCGTAGGCAGCCCACGCTTCGGGGTTGATAAGACGGGGAGGCCGGTTGCCGGCCAGCAGGTCGACGATCTGCTCCGCGCTGATGGCAGCGACATTGCCGCGAGATTCGTGCGTCACGCCTGCCACGTGGTAGGTCGCGAAGACGTTGTCCATGGCCAGCAGCGGGTGGTCCAGCGGAGGCGGCTCCTGGTCCCACACGTCCACGCCAGCACCGGCCAGGTGACCGGACCGCAGTGCTTGCACCAGCGCTTTTTCGTCGTGGATGCCGCCGCGCGCAGTGGTGATGAAGATCGACCCCTTCTTCATGCGGCCGAAAGTGTCGGCATTCATGAGCTTCAGGGTGCTCGCATCGCGCGGGCAGTGCAGGGAGACGCAATCCGATCGCGTGAGGAGGTCATCGAAAGACACAGGCTGAGCGCCGCGACGTGTGATCTCTTCGTGGGACAGGAGAGGATCAATGGCGATGACTTCTAGACCGAACGCGCGCGCGAGGGCAGCGACTCGCGAGCCGATGTGCCCGATGCCCACCAGCCCGACCGTCTTGCCGCGGATCTCGTGACCCATCACGTCCTCGCGGGAGTAGCCGATCTCGCGTCGCATGCGACGGTCGCCCTCGATCATGCGGCGGGAAATGCCCAGGATCATCGCCAGCGTGTGCTCGGCGACGGAGACTGCGTTGCCGCCTGCCTGGTTGACAACCAGCACGCCAGCCGCCGTGCAGGCAGCAACGTCCACCGTGTCATAGCCGGCCCCGCCGGCGGACACGCACAGCAAATCCGGGCAACGGGCAAGGAGCTCGTCGCGAGCGAAGAATTCCCTGGGCAGCTCGTCCTTTGCGGCGGAGATGTGATACACGTGCGCCGCCGACAGCATGTCCCACGCCGCGGCGCTGTTGCTGCGCACCGAAAAAATGCGCAGTTCAATGTCTTGCTCGCTGGCCATGCGCTCGTCGAACGCCGGAGCGATCCACAAGTCGGAGCGAACGACGCGCTTTTGAAGGCCGGTCATCAAACAGCCTCCGGGTTGCAGCCAAGGCGCTTGAGCGTGGCATCGATCCAGCTCGTGTCCAGCTGGCCTGCCGCGATGTCGGCCAGCATTATTTTTTCGGCCTCCATCTTCTTGTGTGTCGCGGCGAGCACCTGCTCCGCGTCGTCGAAGGGGATGCAGAGCAGCCCGTCCGCGTCGCCCACGACCAGGTCGCCGGGCTGAATCACCATCCCGTCGATGGCGATCGGGACGTTGATTTCCCCGGGACCGTCCTTGTAGGGGCCGCGGTGTGTGACACCCGCGGCATAGAGCGGGAAATCGCCTTGACCGATCTCCTCCGAGTCCCGGACCGCGCCGTTGAGCACCACGCCGGCCACGCCGATCTTCACCGCCGTAGCGACCATGATCTCCCCGAAAAGAGCGTTGGTCAGGTCGCCGCCCGCGTCCACCACGATGACGTCACCGCGCTGGGCCATGGTCAGCGCCTTGTGGATCATCAGGTTGTCGCCAGGGCGGCACTTGACGGTGAGTGCGGGGCCAGCCATGGAGCCGCCTTTGTGCATGGGGCGGAGGCGAGGGCCACCCGCCGTCATCCGCGACATGCAGTCACTGATGTTGGCAACCGGCAGGCCGCGGAAGGCATCGATGAGTCCTGTGGAGACCTGGCGACGACGGTGGAGGATCTGGAGTCCGAGCATAGGATTTAGTTCGTTGTGAGTGGAATGAAATGTACAATAAAAAAACAAAACAGCAAGGCCAAGAGGCTAAGGGTTGTCTCTTATAGAGGGGGCAGTCAATTTCTGGACGCAACAAATGAACAAAAGCGGAACAATCACAGGAAGCGCAGCGGACACGGCCTATGAAGCTCTGAAGCAGTGGGTAGTCGGTGGCAGGTTCGCTCCCGGTGCACAGCTGAAAGAGGAACACCTCGCGCGTGAACTGGCGCTCAGCCGCACACCGGTGCGCGCCGCCTTGAAGCGACTTGTCGACGATCGATTGGCCACGGCCGATCCGAACCGGGGCGTGCGAGTGGCTGAATGGACCGATTCGGACATCGACGAAACCTTCGATCTGCGAGGCTTGCTTGAGTCGCATGCCGCCGAGCTCGCTGCGCGCCGAGGAGGCACCGCATTGGCTGATGTGCTGGATGACCTCAACGAGCGGATGGAGCGCGCGATCCGCAAAGGGGGAGATGAACTGCCCGAGCGATTGCAAGAAATCAACGCCCGATTCCACCGAGCGATCCTGGACGCGTCCGGATCCCCCCGCCTGCGCTCGATCCTGACGTCCTTGATCGACATGCCCATCGTGCTGCGTTCGCACTTCATCAGCACGCTGCAAGACAAGCTGCAGAGCCTGAGTCATCACCGCGATCTGGCCGCGGCCGTACGGGCACATGACGGCGAACTCGCCAAACAGGTGATGCAACTGCATCTGCGAGTGGCGTCGCACCGCTTCAAACGCCAGCGTGAGGCGTTCAGGCCTGCAGCAACTGGCACCGACGGCGCATGATCCCGGCGCTCATTCCCTCAACCCGCGCCGACTCGGTCACCGCGGAATTTCTGGCCGAGCTGCGCCTGCGTGGCTTCGATGGCGAGATTGCGCAGGGGCACGCCGACCGGACGGTGTTCGCGACAGACAATTCCATCTACCAGCTCCCGCCACAGGCCATCGTCTTCCCCCGCCACGAGACCGACGTCGTCCGGATCGCCAAGCTCGCCGGCGAAGAGCGGTTTCGAACCGTCAAGTTCGCGCCCCGAGGCGGCGGCACCGGCACCAACGGACAGTCACTCACCGAAGGCGTCGCCGTAGACCTGTCACGCCACATGAATGCCGTGCTGGAAGTCAACGCGGAAGAAGGCTGGGCGCGCGTTCAGGCCGGCGTGGTGAAGGACCAGTTGAATGCAGCCGTTGCCGATCAGGGCCTGTTTTTCGCGCCGGAACTCTCGCCTTCCAACCGTGCAACCATCGGCGGCATGATCGCGACCGACGCCTCAGGGCAGGGGTCGGTTCTGTATGGGAAAACGCGTGACCATGTGCTCGAGCTCAGCGCAGTTTTCCTGGATGGAACGTCGTGGTGCTCCAGACCGCTGACGGCCGCAGAGCTGGTCGTCGCGAAGGGGCGCACCGACCGGGTAGGTCATGTGCTCCGGGTGCTGGACCGCATCCGAGAGGACGACGCTGGGCTCATCGCCGAGCGATTTCCTAAGCTCAATCGCTGCGTGACCGGCTACGACCTTGCGCACCTTTGCGACTGCGAGGGCCGATTCGATCTGAGTGCAGTGCTTTGCGGTGCCGAGGGCACTTTGGCCTTTTTCACTGAAGCGAAGATCCGGCTCACGCCTGTTCCTCGATTCACGGCGCTTCTCAATATTCGCTACGCCACGTTCGACGCTGCGCTGCGTGACGCAGGCGCGCTCATGGCGGTGCAAGCCGCCTCCAGCGAAACCGTGGATGCGACGGTTCTGGCACTCGCGCGGCAAGACCCGGTCTGGCTCAAGGTAAGCGAGTATTTTCCGGACGATCTCGAAGGGCCTGCTGAGGGCGTGAACATTGTCGAATTCGTTGCCTCGGACGAATCAGGGCTCGCTGCGCAGCTCGCCAAGGTTGAGGCAGTACTGACCTCTGGCGGATCAGGCCGCCGCGGCTATACGGTCGCCCGCGATCCAGCGGCCGCGGCAGCGATCTGGTCGATGCGCAAGAAGTCTGTGGGCTTGCTGGGCAACATGCAGGGCGAGCGCAGGCCCATGCCATTTGTCGAGGACACCGTCGTGCCACCGGAGCATCTGGCGGACTACATCCGCGAATTTCGTGCGGTTCTAGACGCGCGCGGCCTGGTCTATGGCATGTTCGGCCACGTGGATGCTGGATGCCTGCACGTACGGCCGGCGCTGGACATGAAAGACCCCGCGCAGGAGGTGCTAGTGCGCCAAATCTCCGACGAGGTCTTCGCCCTGACGCGCAAGTACAAGGGCGTCCTCTGGGGCGAGCACGGGAAAGGTTTTCGCTCCGAATATGTCCCCGAGTTCTTCGGCCCGCTGTACCCGCGCATGCAGCAGATCAAGGCCGCCTTCGATCCTTACAACCAGCTCAATCCGGGCAAGATCGCCTCGCCGCCGGGACACGAACTCACCCGGCTCGACGCAGTCGGCACGCGTGGGCAGTCCGATCGCCGCATTCCGATCGCGGTGCGTCAGGCCAACCAGGACTCCCTGCACTGCAACGGCAACGCCGCGTGTTTCAACTACGACCCCGACGATGCCATGTGCCCGTCCTGGAAGGCAACGCGCGACCGCAAGCACTCGCCTAAGGGCCGCGCATCGCTCATGCGTGAATGGTTGCGCTTGCTGGCCGAACAGGACAACGATGCGGAACAAGCGGCGGCGCGGTCCCTACCCCAGAGTCAAGCGCGGCGCTGGCTTGAATTTCCTCTGCGCGCCGTCAATACCTGGCAGGCCCGCCGCGGCTCTGGCGATTTCTCCTTGCAGGTCAAGGAGGCAATGGACGGATGCCTCGCTTGCAAATCCTGTGTCGGTCAATGTCCGATCAAGGTGGACGTTCCGGCGTTCCGCTCCCGCTTCCTCGAGGCGTACCACGGGCGCTACCTCCGTCCCGTCAAGGATTACCTCATCGCGGGACTTGAGATCTGTTTGCCGTTTGCAGCCAGGTTCCCGCGGCTGGCAAATGCCGCGACGCACAATCGTGTCGGTCGCGGTGTCACCCGTGCACTTGGACTGGTGGCGCTGCCTGAACTCGCAACCACCGCCCTCGAACCGGCACTTGGTCGCTCGGGCGTTCGGACGGCGACAGCGCGGGCTTTGCGCGCGCTGACACCGGATGAGAGACGCCGCAGCGTGGTGCTGGTCCAGGACGCCTTCACGTCGTACTACGACACGGAAGTTGTTTTGGACTTTTGCGAACTTCTGCAAAGGCTCGGCTTCCTCGCGTGGCTTGCGCCCTTGCGCGCGAATGGAAAGCCGGAACACGTCCTGGGCTTTCTGCAAAGGTTCAGACGCACCGCAGCCCGCAATGCGAGTCATCTACGCGAACTTGCGTCCACGGGGGTCAGTCTCGTGGGCGTTGATCCGTCGATGACGCTGACCTACCGGGCAGAGTACGTTAAAGCGCTGGGTGCGGAAGCGGTTCCCGAAGTGGCTCTTCCGCAGGAATGGCTGCTGCGACGCTGGGACGAGTTGCCACAGCTGAAAGCCGACCGCCACTCTCGTTGGGCGCTGCTGCCGCACTGCACCGAGCGGACCAATGCGCCCGCCGCGACTGCGCAATGGGCGCAGCTCGGAGAGCGGTTCGGCATTGACCTGCAGGTCGTGGCCAGCGGCTGCTGCGGGATGGCGGGACTGTATGGCCACGAGCGCGCCAATCGCACCACCTCCGAGGCCGTCTATGGGCTGAGTTGGAAGTCCATCCTCTCAGATCCGGAGAATGCCGGCCGCACGGTCGCCACGGGCTACTCCTGCCGCTGTCAAGCGGCGATCATGGATGGCCTGGAGCTTGCGCATCCGTTGCAACTGCTGCTGCGACGCCTCAAGGGCGATCAAGCGGCGCGGCCGAGGCCTGCAGCACCGACACCGGAGCATCATGAAGAAATTTAACAAGCATCGGGCGACAGGGCGCGTCTGCTCTGGGGCCAAAAACTTCAGTTTACGGTTGCAGACAGCTGCCGCTCGTTGCTTTTCGGCAGCCTGTCCTAGTAGGGCTCAAGCGCTATAACGCGTCATGGACCCCATGCAATTGCACGAACTGGCCTCGAAGCGCCTCGACACCGAGGCGCTGGCCTGCGGCTGCAAGGCTTTGCAAACCCCCTCGTGGGAAAGCATCACCGACGATCGATGGCAGGCAGAGGTTGAGCGCGTCGGAAGCTTGCGCCCACCGGACGTGGACGAACCCACCTTCGAAGAATTTCACCCAAACGGGACCCGCTACGGGTCGCCCGACGCACCGATCGCCATCGCGTGGTATCCGTTCAATCGCTGCGACGTGTACTCCTGCCGCAAGTGCCGCAGCGTGTTCATGCGCTACACCGAATACGGGGGTTACTACGTTGACCATCGTGTGCGGATGGTCGACCCAGCCTTCGTCGTGCAGGACACATGAGGGCTCATGGCCAAGTCGATTTCCACGAGTCAGATCCGACAGCAGAGTGACCTGACTGCGATCCTCGCCTTCTATGAATCGCTTCATGTGGCTGGCCCTTCGCACGGCGCAAGCCTTTGAGCTTTGATGCTGGTCGGCTGATGTCAAAAGCGGCAGGCCTCGAGCCGTACCCCTGGCAGGATGCAGGCCACGAGCAGAGATTTCGAAGGACTACTCAGTGACGTTGCGGAAAGACCTCGAGCAGTTCGCTGAATCATACTGATACTGATACTGATACTGATACTGATACTGATACTGATACTGATACTGATGCTGATGCTGATGCTGATGCTGATGCTGATGCTGATGTTTGCTCGCCTCATCGTTGTCGCCGCTGTCTGGCATGCAACGGAGCGGACAAGCTCAATGTCCGAGTACCGCTTTCTTAAACGACTACTCCGAACGGCCGCTAAGTAGTACGGCCCGTGAAAAGTCATCGCGACGAGCGCGCCTCGGACCGGGAGTCAGTGAGCGGCGCTGCGTTGTATGAGATGGTCCCAAGCCACTTCTGAGCGGCCGCTTTGGAGCGAGGCGTACAGCCGGTATGGGCCCATAGCTGAACTACGGGCCGAGGGAAAGCGGACTTCCTCTTTCGAGCCCGCGCCGCTCACCCGACCATTCCGAGGTACATCGGCGGCTGGGTGGTCAGCCCGGCGTGCACGCTGCGTGTCATGTCGTCGGCCAGCAGTTCCGACTGCCCGGCTTCGAGCGCTGCAAGGGCCTGGCGCACGACTTCGTCAGGCGAAGCCTTCGGCCCCGGTACGCCGCGCGCCATGTCGGTGTCCATAAAGGCCACATGCAGCGACAGCACCTGCGTGCCCTGTGCCCGCAGTTCCTGCCGCATCGCATTGCTCAGCGCCCAGGCGGCAGCCTTCGATGCGCTGTAGCTGCCGGTCGCGCCTGGCAGCGTGACCCAGCTCAGCGCCGAGATCACGTTGACGATGGCGCCGTGGCCGCGCTCGCCCAGCGTACCCGCAAAGGCCTGCGCCATGCGCAGCGGCCCGACTGCGTTGGTCTCGAACTGCCGGTGCAGCGTGTCGATCGCCTTCGGGTCCAGCACTGGGCCGGAACCGCCGATGCCTGCGTTGTTGACCAGCAGGCTCACGTCGGTCAATTCGCGGGCGAGTGCAGCGATCTGGTCGGGCTGGGTCACGTCCAGCCGCACGGGCACCACGCCCGGCATGGTGACACTGGCGGGGTCCCGGGCGGCGGCATAGACCTTGGCCGCGCCGGCGGCGAGCAGCCCGCGCGCGAACGCCGCGCCCAGCCCGCGATTGGCACCCGTGACGAGTGCGACAGAACCTTGGATCTTCATGATGTTCCTTCGTGATGCGCGGCGTTCAGGCACGCGACTTCAGGTGAAGCATGGGGTGGTGCTCGTAGTGGCCGACGCCGTTCCTGACGATTGGATCGGCCGAGGTGAGCGCGGCGATGTCCTGGTCGTCGGCGATGCTGAACAGCGAGACGCCGTAGCCGCCGGCCGGGTCCATCACCGGGCCATGGGCGACGATGAGGCCGTGATCGAGCAACTGGTCCAGGTAGCGGCCATGCTGCTTCATCCACTCGCGTTCGTCGGCCGACATCGTGGGCAGGAAATCCGCGCGCGGCGGAATCCACTTGCAGAGGTAGTGCTTCATGGCGCTCAGCCGATGACGGTGAAGCCTTGCGCGTGCAGCCGTTGGGCGAGCATCAGGCCGAAGCCGGACGAGGCGCCGGTGATGAGGATGGTCTTGGTCATGTCGTGGGTTCTCCGGACAGGTCGAGGGGTTGGAAGAGTCGTGGCCATCAGCGCGGGCCATTGGTGTGTGGACCGCCTGAGGGCGCATGTTAGTATCGATACAGTAGTGAGTCAATACTGAAATGATATGAACTCGGCAAATTCCTCCGCGAATCCTTGTCCCATCGCGCGTGCCCTGGATGTGCTCGGTGATGCCTGGTCGATGCTGATCCTGCGAGACGCAGCTGTCGGGCTGACCCGCTTCGACGAGTTCCGCAAGAGCCTGGGCATCGCCCCGACCATGCTGACCAAGCGCCTGGCGGCGCTGACTGAGGAGCAATTGCTCGAGAAGCGCCTGTACTCGGAGCGCCCGCCGCGCGAGGAGTACCTGCTGACCGAGGCCGGACGCGCCTACCTGCCGGTGCTCTTCATGATCGGCGCCTGGGGCCGCAAGTACCGTGGCAAAGGGAAACTGGCGCGCTACCTGGATGCCGAGACCGGCCTTGACATCGAGCCGGTGGCGATCGACGCGGTGACGGGTGCAGAGATCGGGACACGCCCGTTCCGCGTGCTGTCGCCGAAGTGAAGCCGTGCTGCTGGCTCAGCCCCATTCCACTCCGTCACCCGGATCGCCATGAAGCACGACAACACGGTCGAAGCCACCTTGCAGGCCTGGCAGCAGCAGGTGGACCAGGTTCGACAGCGCAGGCGCGAACGCGGCGGTGGTCACGCCGGCCTGGCCGGGCCCGAGCAGGTTCAGGGCCTGACGGGCCTACAGGTGATGCTCGCGTTGCTCGAAGGCGACCTGCCGCACCCCTACATGGCGGACACCTTCGACTGCGAACTGGTCGAAGTCGGCGAAAGGCATGCGGTCTTCCAGGCGACGCCGCAGCTCAAGCACTACAACCCGCTGGATCGGTGCAGGGGGGCTGGTACGCGACCCTGCTCGACTCGCACTCGGCTGCGCGGTGCAGACCAAGCTACCAGCCGGACGAGGCTACACGACCAGCCAGATCAATCTAAACATCGTGCGCGCGGCCCACACGAAGACTGGCCCGCTGCGCTGCGCTGCGTGGGCGCGGCTCTGCACTTCGGTCGGCAGGTCGGCACCTCCGAAGCCAGGATCGTTGGGCCCGACGGAAAGCTGTATGCGCATGCGACAACCACCTGTGCGATCTTCGAGTCACGGCAGGTGGGGCCCTGGGCCAACGAAGTTTGTTCGCTTGTTCGGCCCAGTCCCACCCTCGACGTGTTACTCGCTGAACGGCAGAACCTCAAGGGGGACCATCGCGAAGTGCGATTGCATCCGCCCGACTGTCGGCTTACGAGCGCGAAGCTGAAGGACCGGATCTGGCCGCATGCTGCCTTCCAGGTAGCTAGCCAATCTACTGCAGCGCTCGCGCCAACGAGCCATTTCCAAGAATCAAGGGTGAATCACCCTCAGGGCTTCCAGCCTTGATTTCTTCAACCTGACTCCACTGCAGCTTTCCCTCGACAGATTGGCCGTGCCCATCGCAATCGCGCCGTTCCGTCCGCTCGTGACCACAAGTACGGCCGTCTCGGCGTTACGGTCCGACAGACCTGTGTCGCGCTTATCGAAAAGGATCAGCCGCGCAAACGACGCGAGCCGCGTCAAGAAGCGTGCGCCCTTGCCGGCACCGGGATCCTCTCGCCATGCTCGTCCGAGACGTCCGCCAGGCAGCTCATGGCAGCTCATCGCAGGTGTCCAGAACCCACAGCCTGTCGAGCAACGCACGCGCCGGGCCATTCCCGATCACCGGTGCCGTCAGTTCTATCAGTTTGTCGCTGAGTTCGGCGTCGGACAGTGGCAGTTCCGGGTCGCCCTTGCGGTGGGGCTGGAAGTGGGTGAAGCGGCGGCCGTCGCGCAGTATGACCTCTACGCGCGCGGCGCGGCGGCCCGGGAAGCCGGCGTCGATTTCGGAGTCTACCACCGCGGTGATGCGCGACATCATTGCTCGGGTGGCTAGATCTTCGAGCCTGGCCGGCTCATAGGCGGCCAGGCGCACGCTGCCGTGCACGAGCGCGGTCGCGACGACGTAGTGCAAGCTGAAGCGCGCCTCGGCGGCGCTGCGCGGCTGCGCATGGCAGGCAATCTCCAGCGCCGACTTGTACGTTGCGACGTGCAGCCCTTCGACATCGGCGTGAGTGAAGCCATGCCGGCGCTGAAGCTCCAGCACGCCGTCGATCGCCGGGAAGGTGTGGCCGCACCCGATGTGATTCTTGAATGTGAGCCGCATGATGTGGAAGTCCTGCCCCAGCGTCGCGCCGACCTGCGACCAGTCCGGGCCGGCGCTCATCGCACGGCCCAAACCGGCTTCGCCGTCGAGCACGTCGAGCGAGCAGCGCACTCCCCTGGCCGCCAGCTGCGCCGCCAGCAGCCCCGCTTCGGCGGCGCGGCCCGCGTGCAGTGGCTTGACCATCGTTTCGAGCCGGAACGCCTGCTGCAGGCCGGCGGTGAAGGTGCCTGCGATGGCGAGCGCATGCGCGAAGGCGGGCTCGTCCAAGTTCAGCAAGGCCCCGGCAGCGGCCACAGCGCCGAAACTGCCCATCGTGCCGGTGTTGTGCCAGTACTTGTAGTGCGCTCGGCCCATCGTGACGCCAATGCGTGTAGAGACCTCGTAGCCCAGCACGACCCCGCGCAGGAAGTCGAGGCCATTGGCCCCTGCGACCTGCGCGGCCGCGAGCGCGGCGGCAATGGTCGGGGCGCCAGGGTGAAGCATCGCATCGCGGAAGCTGTCGTCCACCTCCGCCGCGTGCGCAGCGGTGCCGTGGATTAACGCTGCCGCGCGTGCCGTGGCGGGACGCCCGCGAGCGAGGCGGGCTGCGCCACGGTCCAGGTCGTCGGAGAGCACGCCTTCGAGTGCCTGCACGGCCGGCGCATTGAGCCCTGGGTACAGCGACGCATACCAATCGATGACGGCGCGCTTGGCGTGGTGCAGCACGTCCTCGTGGAGCGGCTCGTTGCGAAAGCGCGCGGCGTGGCGCGCAAAGACTTCGGTGGCAAGCATCGACGCTCCCTCAAGCCCGTGTGAACGGCCCTAGTCGGGCTTGATGTGAGCTTCGTTGATCACTTTGGCCCACATGGCGATTTCCGACCGGATTCGCCGGGCTGCCTCTTCCGGTGTCGTCGACTCGGCGAAGGCGCCTTGTTGAAGCAGTCTTTCCTTCACATCGGGAAACTGCAAGGCGTCGGCGAGTGCTGAGTTCAGACGCTCGATGATGGCCTTGGGTGTTCCGGCGGGCGCCAAGATGCCGAAGGTCGAGCTCGCTTCGAAGGTGAACGATGCGACCTCTTCCACGGTCGGAACATCGGGGAGCATGGGGATGCGCTGTGTCGTCGTGACGGCGAGGGCGCGCAGTCTCCCCCCGCGGATGTGCGGTAGGGCCGCTGGCACGGACTCGAAGGCCGCAAGGACCTGGCCGCCGATGAGGTCGTTGATGACCTGGCCGCTACCCTTGTACGGTACGTGGAGCATGTGGATGCCGGTTTTCAACTTGAACATTTCGGCCGCCAGCCGCTGCGGCGCGCCGGCCCCCGAGGATCCGTAGGTCAAGTGCCCCGGCTTCGCCCGTGCATAGGCGATGAACTCCTGCATCGACTGGGCCGGGACGGACGGGTGCACCACCAACACGTACGGCACCGTGGCCACGATCATCACGGGGCTCAGGTCCCGTTCCAAGTCGTACCGGAGAACCTTGCGTTCCAAGGTGTGGTTGATCGAGTGCGAGGTGAGCGCGCCCATCAAGATCGTGTAGCCGTCGCCTTGCGCCTTCGCTACGGCCTCGGCACCGATGTTGCCGCTCGCGCCAGCACGGTTGTCGACAATCACTGGCTGGCCCACTTGTTCTGACAGCCTGTGTGCAAGGACGCGGCCGATAAGGTCGGCAGCGCCCCCCGGCGGGAAGGGGACGACCATGCGCACCGGCTTGGCCGGATACGTTTGCGCGAACGCGAGGCCGGCCGCGTCACACGACAAACAAACCGCGAGGGCGAACGCCTGGATGATGTGTCGCATTGCGGTTTCCCCTTTCCGACGAAAACGTGAATGCATCTTGACCCTGCGCATTGGTTCCTGCAACTATCCAGCTTTCATCAATCGTTGAATCTCGGGAAACGCATGGAGCTGAGGGACATCGAATACTTCGCCGTCATTGCGGAACACCGCAACGTGCGGCGCGCCTCTGAAGCGCTGGGGCTGAGCCCCGGCGCGCTGAGCAAGAGCCTGAGCCGGCTGGAGGAGTCGATGCATGCGCAGCTGGTCGAGAGGACGCCCAAAGGTGTGGCGTTGACCTCAGTCGGGGCGGCACTGCTGGCACAGGTGCATCGGCTCCGCGTCACCTTGATGGACATCCGCCGCGAAGCCGAAGACCTCACCGAAGGGCGGGCAGGCCACCTGCGCCTCGGCGTCGGCGCCACGACGGTCGAGGACCTGCCGCACTGTTGTGCTCCTCTCTTGCAGCAAGCCCCCGCCCTGAGCGTGCAAATCACGGTCGCCGACAACGACGTGATGGTGCCCGCGCTGACCAACGGCGAACTGGACCTGATCTTCAATGTGCTCCCCGATTCGCCGTATGCCGGGTGTGTACAGGAGCGTCTTTTCGACGACGTGTTTGTCGTCTGCTCAGCCGCTGACCACCCGCTGGCCAAGCGCAGACGTCTGGCGATGGCCGACCTCGCCGACGAGCTGTGGACGCTCTCGGTCCCTTCCGTGCTTAACGTGCAATACCTTCATCGCACGTTGCAGGCAAGCGGTCTGCCGCCGCCGCGGGTTGCGATCGAAGCACGGCCACTGCGCCTGCGCCTTCAGATCTGTGCATCGACCCGTCTGCTCAGCTTCAACGCCCGACGATCTCTACAACTCGTTGCACCGCGCTTGCGGGTCAAGGAGCTTCCGGTCGAGCACCTGAAGTGGCGTCGTGCCTTCGGCGTGATCTACCGAAAAGATTCCTATCTGTCTCCTGCCGCTCTGCGGCTGATCCATCTGCTCAGGACGATGGCGCCGGAGTAGTCGCAGCTGTCAAGTCGCTGAAGAGTAGCGATTCGCGGCCCGTTTGGCACGCCAGGGAGCGCTTCAGTCGCAGCGAACACGACCGGGAACGACTGCAACTGGGTCGTGCTGGAACCAACGCGAACGACTGCTCCTTGAGACGTCGAACGTCGGCAACCCGTCGTCATCGCGGCTACACCCTCATGCCGGCGGAGGATTGGTCTTAGATGACTGTAGTTGTTGCGCGGGCCGACCAAGCCCACGGTGTTCGCCAACTGGAAGGCCGTGTCCAGAGTCCGCTCCTGGCCGGGTCCGGCCTGATGGGCCGGCCGATTGTGCTGCGGCAAAGGGCCCGTTGCGGTCTCTCTACAGGCCGCAAGTGAAAGGCTGGCAAACTACGACTGACCTCCCGCCAGCGCACCAAGCTGCTGCATCAGGCTCAGCGTGTCCATCTGAATCCGAGTGGATTTGACCTTCGCACCCTCGAAGCGGTCGATGACCATGCCCGAGACACTGACTGACCTCTGCGTAGGGGGAATTCCCATGAAGGCGCCCTGATGCGTTCCGTGCCACACGAAGCGCGTCAGCACGCGGTTGTCTTCTGCCATCTGCTCCTCAACATCCCAGCGCATGTCGGGAAACGCCAGTCGCAGCGCAACTAACATTTCCTTGAGGCCAGCGAGGCCAGGACCTTGCCCTGGTAATGGAACCTCCTCCACCATGTCGGTGTGAAAGTAGTCGCCGGTCGCGTCAATATCGCCCAAGGAAAGTACCCGGCGCAGGAACTCCCTCACAGTGGCCTTGTTCTGTTCGAGCACGATATTCCCTAGGAGTAGAGGTTCCGCATGATACGGATTGGGATCGGTGGAGAACAGCATCAACCTTGGAGCAACGCAAGACTCTGATCGACGTCCGCTACTGGCCGACAGCGGCATTCATGGCGCCTCCGGCTTGGGGGCCTTCCCGGAAGCGTCGCTAGCGGCCTTAAGCTCCGACGGCGTGGGCGCGAGGAAGCGCATAGTCCCTCGAATGCGGGTTGCTCCGAGTTCGAATTCCACAGGCACACGCATCTCGACCATCTGCCAGATTCTCCCTTCGACCTCTGCCATCGGCCAGCCACGAATGGCCTCAGCGTCGGTCGAGTCGATTTCAAGCGTTGCGCGAATATCTAGCTCTGTCGTTTTCATGGGCTACGTCTCGAATGTGGAGTTTGCGGCCTTCGTTGTGTGAATCGGGAGCGAGGGCGTCAACCGTTCGATTGCCCGGCGCTCTCGCTAACGCAGATGTTGACCAACCTTCTTCTGCAGTAGCGTGACGAGCTCAGGCTGCATGAACTGGTAGCGGTCAGGAACATCCAGGCACACGACCTTTTCCCCCTGCAACGACGCCGTGAACCTCTGCTTGAGCTTCACCCGGTGCTGCTTCTCCATCACGAAGATCAGGTCCGCCCATTCAACCTGTTCGACGCTCAGTACGCAGTCTGCGTCGGGCGCGAGGCCAGCGGAGTCCGTCTCGATGTCCGGCCCCGCGAACACGCTCTCGGCGGTGGGGCTGCGAAGCCTGTTCCTACTGCAGATAAAGAGCACGCGGCGCATTGGTGGCGTCTGGATGGGGATGGATAGAGCAGGAATTCTGGCAGACCCTCGACCGTCCGGTCCTCATGCTCGCGCGGCCAGGAAGTCCAGAAAGCAGGCGATGCGCGCCGCCAGTTTCGTGTTGCGGTAGTACACCGCATTGATCCCCTGGCGTACGTCCGCCGTGTCGTGCGCGAGAAGCTGCACCAGCGCGCCGCGCTCGCGGTCGGCGGCGGTCATGAAATCCGAAAGGCACACCAGCCCGCACCCTCCAGCGCCAGCTGCCTGAGCGTCTCGCCGCTCGACGCCCTGACGCTCGGCGCAATTTGGCATTCGTCGCCATGCACGCCGCGCAGCACAGGCCAGGTATGCATCTCGCCGACGCGCTTCCTCGTGCACAACAGCATCAAGCAAGCCTTCGCCAAAGCGATGGTGAAGCATGCCGAGAGCCTCCAGCTCGGCGACGGCCTGGCCGAAGGCACGACCCTCGGCCCGCGATCAAGAACGCGCACCCGCTGTCGCAGCAGATGGAAGTCGGCATGCTGTGGATCAACCAGCCGGCCACGCCTTCGCCCGAAATGCCCTTCGGCGGCATCAAGGATTCGGGCTACGGCTCCGAGGGTGGCCCAGAGGCGATGGAGGCGTACCTGAACACCAAGGCCGTGTCCGTCTTGGCGGTTTGACCAGGCTGACGAACGCGGCGTCATGGTGGAGTCACGGCCGGATCCTATGGTTAGCGCTTTCCACCTGCCATGGGACTAGCACATGAAGCTCCTGTCGCTGCTCGCCGCGACCACTCTCGCCTTCGGCTCGATCTCCGCCTGCGCCCAGCCAAGTGAGCGGCACGGCGCCCGCCCGCCGGCGCCGCCGCTGGTCATCGGCCACCGCGGCGCCAGCGGCTACCTGCCCGAGCACACGCTGGCTGCCTACTGGATGGCCATCGAGCAAGGCGCCGACTATGTCGAGCCCGACCTCGTGATCACCAAGGACGGCGTGCTCGTCGCCAGGCACGAGAACGCGATCGCGATCCTCAATGCCGACGGCTCGGTGCGGGAAGCCACCACCGACGTGGTCGATCGTCCCGAGTTCGCATCGCGCAAGACCTCGAAGACGATCGACGGCGTGACAGTGACCGGCTGGTTCACCGAGGACTTCACGCTCGCCGAGCTGAAGACGCTGCGCGCCCGCGAGCGACTGCCCGCGCTGCGCACCGCGAACACGCGCTTCGACGGCATGTTCGAGGTGCCGACGCTCGACGAGGTGCTGCAGCTCGTCGCGCAGGCCAACGAGCGGCGCCGCGCCGAGGTGCACGCCGGGCGCGGGCGTCCGGCGGCGTGGCGGCCGATCGGTGTGTATCCGGAGACCAAGCACCCGAGCTACTTCCAGGGCATCGGCCTTCCGCTCGAGGAGCCGCTGGTGCGCACGCTGACGCGCCACGGCTACGTGGGGCCGCAGGCGCCGGTGTTCATCCAGTCGTTCGAGACCGCCAACTTGCGCAAGCTCAATCGCATGACGCAGGTGCCGCTGGTCCAGCTCATCAGCGCGAGCGGCAAGCCGTGGGATTTCGTCGCGAGCGGCGATCCGCGCACGTACGCCGATCTGGCCAAGCCCGCCGGCCTGGCCGAGATCCGCAGCTATGCGAACGGGGTGGGCGCCAACACCAGCGTGATGATTCCGCTCACCGCAGCCGGCACGCTCGGCACACCGACGAGCTTCGTCAGCGACGCGCACGCAGCCGGCCTGATCGTGCACGGCTGGACCTTCCGCGCCGAGAACACCTTCCTGCCGAACGAGTTCGACGCTGGCGCCGACCCGGCGGCCTTCGGCAAGCTCGACGGCCAGATCAAGGCCTTCCTCAAGCTCGGTATGGACGGATTCTTCACCGACCATCCGCACCTCGGCAAGCTCGCGCGCGACTCCTTCGTCGCACCCTGACGGTCGGGCCCGGCGCAGGGGCGGCGTGTCTTCTCGCGCACGACGACGCGCTTGGCTTTGCTAGAGCTCAGCGCTCTGCTCAAGCGGATGCTTGACGAAGATCACGCGGTCAAGCGGCCGCTAGACGCCGCTCTCGCGACCGTCCGCTGATGGCCGATTGTTGCCGAAGCTAGTGCGGTCGCCGCCCTCGCGCCTTGACCATTTGCTCGCTTGCGAAATCGACCATCGCCTCCTCACCATAGTCAGAGAGGTAGTCAATGATGCCGCGCCCCTCGCCATCTAGCGCTGCAAAGTCGGCGCCATGCAACACAAACCAAGCGAACAGCGTGCGATATCCAAGAAGCGCCACCTCGAAAAGGACAGGGGTTCCGAAGTCGTTCTTGGTATCCAAACTCGCGTTCCTCTCGCTCAACCATGTCATGGCGTCGAGATCATCCTCCACGGCAAAGAAGTGCAGGACGGTCTCGCCGAGGCCGTTGCGCAAGTCAAGGAGCCTCGAGTCGGACGCAAGCTGTTCGCTTGCGACATCAAACTGCCGTGCCTGGACCGCGTCGCGAAAAGCGCGCCACTCGGCGTCAAGGGGACCCATTCGGTTGCCTCGGAGCATCGTCATTCTGCGATTCTCGACCAATGCTCCACTGGCTGCTATTGGCCGACATGAGTCATCGGTCGGCGCGCGCCTCAGGAGTGCTCCCGCTGCAACTGAGACACTCGTGACCACCTGCGGCAGGCAGCTGAAAAGATGATGATCCGGAGCCCGGCTACTGCAATTTGACTGAAAACTCTAACGATTGACTGAAAAGTTCGATGAGTTCCTACAGGTAATTTACTTCTCCGGCATGGCCGAAGAATGGTGGCTGGTGATTAGCCATTGACTACCGTCCCACTTGTAGGTGTACGTGTACCGCGCCTTGACGACAGCTCCCGTCTTGGCGAACGTGAAGGTATATAGGCCAGCATCCACTGCCGTGGTGCAACCTATCTCTATTGTTCTGAAGTCAATGCGGCCGAACGGCTTGTTTTCAAGAAAGTGTTCAAAGTAGTCTTCCTTTTGCGCCGCATTGAGACGCGGTGTGTTGGAAACGGTGGGAAGCAGGACCGATTTCTCCGCATAATTTGCAACCACCTTGTGCGCGTCGCCAGTTTGCAAAGACTGGTTCCAGCGGTCAAACAGCGCGGCAACTTCCCGCTCGCTGGTTGCCTTGCAGACTTCGGTTCGCGTAGATGTGGAACCCGGTGGATTTAAGGCGCATCCTGCAAGCACGGCGCCCGCGGCCAAAAGCGAAAATACGACAGCGTTCTTCACGGGTGCTCCTTTTCGGTCTGGGAACTCGGCTGTAGGCGAAGTAGAGGGTTTAACAAATATCACTACTGTCCGGTTAAATGACCCGCGCCGAACCTGAGATCAAGCACTGGCGCGGGCCGCAGGCCGATTTTGTTTGGTGCCGACTTGAACGTCGATCGCGAGGAACCGCGTACTTTCCGGGGTCTGACAGCCCTGGGGAGCACGCGTGTACGTCGGCAAGACCTTGTTCGCTCAACTCATGGAGTTCGTTCCATGGACCAGCTTCGCCCGAATCGTGAATCGCTATGGTGGCAACTCGGGCGTTCGCACACTGACCTGTGCCGAGCAGTTCCGCGCCATGGCGTTCGCCCAGTTGACGTGGCGAGAGAGCCTGCGCGATATCGAGGTCAGCCTGTCCGCCAATGCCAGCAAGCTCTATGCGATGGGTTTTCGCGCGGCGGTCAAGCGATCGACCCTGGCCGATGCGAACGAGTCGCGCGATTGGCGCATCTGGTCCGACCTGGCGGCGGTGCTGATCCGTCGCGCGCGCAAGCTCTACGTGGGCGATGCGGTGCTCGGCGTGGAATTGGACAACACGGTCTACGCCCTGGACTCCAGCACCATCGACCTGTGCTTGAGCCTGTTCTCCTGGGCGCCGTTTCGCTCCACCAAAGCGGCGATCAAGCTGCACACCCTGCTGGACCTGCGCGGGGCCATCCCCGCGTTCATCCACATCAGCGACGGCAAGTTGCACGACGTGAACGTGCTGGACATGCTGGTCATCGAGGCCGGCGCGTTCTATGTGATGGATCGCGGCTACGTCGACTTCGCGAGGCTGCATGCACTGCAGCAGGCCGGCGCCTTCTTCGTCACGCGCGCCAAGTCGCCGATGGACGCCCGGCGCGTCTACTCGGCTACCACCGATCGCAGCACCGGCATCATCAGCGATCAGCAAGTGATGCTCAATGGGCACTACTCGGCGAAGAAGTATCCGCAGCACCTGCGACGCATCCGGTTCAAGGACCCGGAGTCGGGCAAGACTCTCGTCTTCCTGACCAATCACATGGCTTTGCCGGCGCTGACGATCGCTGCGCTCTACAAGAGCCGCTGGCAGGTCGAGTTGTTCTTCAAGTGGATCAAGCAGCACCTGCGCATCAAACACTTCATGGGCAACAGCGAGAACGCGGTAAAGACGCAGGTCTGGTGCGCCGTCGCCACTTACGTGCTCATCGCCATTGTCAGGAAGGAGCTTCAACTCGATGCCTCTCTCTACACTTGTCTACAGATATTGTCGGTCTCGGTATTCGAGAAAACCCAGCTCTCATGCGCCTTGCAGGCCGATCTGTCCCATTCGGAACCGCCTGACCTCGCTAACCAGTTGAATCTGTTCAACTTTTAACCGGACAGCAGTGAACAAATATCACTGCTGTCCGGTTAAATGATCCGCTGCGGGGCTGAGATCAAGCATTGGCGCGGGCTGCAGGCCGATTTTGTTTGGTGCCGATTTGAACTTCGATCACGAAGAACCGCGTACTTTCCCCGGTTTGGCAGCCCCGGGGAGAGCGTGTGCACATCGGCAAGACTTTGTTCGCTCAAGTCATGGAGTTCGTGCCATGGACCAGCTTCGCTCGCATCGTGCAACGCTACGGCGGCAACTCGGGCGTGCGCACGCTGTCTTGCGCCGAGCAGTTCCGCGCCATGGCGTTTGCTCAGCTGACGTGGCGAGAGAGCCTGCGCGATATCGAGGCCAGCCTCTCGGCCAACGCCAACAAGCTCTATGCCATGGGCTTTCGCTCGGCCGTCAGACGCTCGACCTTGGCCGATGCCAACGAATCGCGCGATTGGCGCATCTGGTCCGATCTTGCGGCTGTGCTCATTCGGCGTGCGCGCAGGCTCTACTTGGGCGACTCCGTGCTCGGCGTGGAATTGGACAACACGGTCTATGCCCTGGATTCCAGCACCATCGATCTGTGCTTGAGCTTGTTCTCCTGGGCGCCGTTCCGCTCCACCAAGGCGGCGATCAAGCTGCACACGCTGCTGGACCTGCGCGGGGCCATCCCCGCATTCATCCACATCAGCGACGGCAAGCTGCACGACGTGAACGTGCTGGACATGCTGGTCTTCGAGCCCGGCGCGTTCTACGTGATGGATCGCGGCTACGTCGATTTCGAGAGGCTGCATGCACTGACTCAGGCCGGCGCCTTCTTCGTCACGCGTGCGAAGTCGCCAATGGATGCCAGGCGAGTCTATTCGGCGCCGACCGATCGCAGCACTGGCATCATCAGCGACCAGCAGGTCATGCTCAATGGGCACTACTCGGCCAAGAAGTATCCCCAGCACCTGCGGCGAATTCGATTCAAGGACCCCGAATCGGGCAAGACGCTGATCTTCCTGACCAACCACATGGCCTTGCCGGCGTTGACGATCGCCGCGCTGTACAAGAGCCGCTGGCAGGTCGAACTGTTCTTCAAGTGGATCAAGCAGCACCTGCGCATCAAGCACTTCATGGGCAACAGCGAGAACGCGGTCAAGACGCAGGTCTGGTGCGCCGTGGCCACCTACGTGCTCATCGCCATTGTCAAGAAGGAGCTTCAACTCGACGCCTCTCTCTACACTTGTCTACAGATCTTGTCGGTCTCCGTCTTCGAGAAAACCGAGCTTTCATGCGCCCTGCAGGCCGATCTGTCCCAAACCGAGCTACCCAACACCGCTAACCAGTTGAATTTGTTCAACTTTTAACCGGACAGCAGTGAACAAATATATACATAAACCGCAAACGGGTGAGTCGGTAAGGCGGCTCACGCGGGCCAGCGACCGAGCCCGGTTGATGCATCCCGAGCAGGCGATACAGAGGTTCTGTGAGCTTACCGGTCAACCCCGTACAGAGAAACTCAGGTAATTGCCAATGACAGGCCGGGCCTCTCATCGTCCCAGGCCATTGCGCTCATCTTCCACCCTGTGGGCGTCAGAATGAACTGGGTCGAAATCATCCCACGCGCCGTGAAAGAGCGTCCATTCATGGTTCCAGACTTCGAGTACGCGCTGAAGCGGTGCGCGATATTGCCAAAGATTTGCGTTACCTCGGAAAGCTCTTCTTCTAGGAACCTCGTCAGTTCGCCCTTGCGGATCATGGTCTCCCTTGGCTCGATGAATTCCTGAACAGTAGAGATTTCAGGCGTGGCTCCCACGTTCTTGATGAGCAAACCGGACTTGATGAAGAGCGACCGGATGCGCTCATAGGCTGGTGGGCTGCTGGCGGGTTCAAACGACACAGCGCCGAAGAACTCGGAAGTCAGACGGTCGAGTTCGGTCTTGACAGACACGGTGGTTTGCTGATTGCCCATGGCGCCCTCCTAGAGGAGCCAGATTCTGCGCTGCTCGTCGACAACAGGCCAGCGGGTCGGGTTTGCGAACGCCGCCCGGCCCGCGACCGTGAGTCTGCTTGATCACCATCCGCCAGCGGCGAGCCACTCTTCGACAACCGGCAATTTCTCCAAACCGAAGAACGGCTCTCCATCCACGATGAAGTAGGGCGAGCCAAACACGCCGCGCTGGATCGAGTCATCGACATTGCGCCGAAGGAGCTCAGCCGGAGTTCCCTCGGCGCGAGCCGCCTCGAAGGCGGGCCACGACAGCCCGGCCTTTCTTACACACGCGCTCAGCACGCTGTCCTCCGAGATGTCGAGACAGCGCACGAAGTAGCTGCTAAAGATGAATCCGGCGAGCCGTTTGGCAGCTGCCGGATCGATCCCCTTTGCCCAGGCGAAGGCGCGTCCAGCCTCCACAGGGCGGGACGTTGGAGACGTGCTGGGGCGTTCGAATGCAACTTGATGCTGCCTGGCATAGCGTTTGGCATCGTTGATGACATATGGACCCTTCAGCGGAAGCTCGACGATGGGCGGCAGACCCATCACCTTGAGCACACTGACGCCCACCAGCATCGATGTCCACTCCACCTCGCGGCCATAACGTCGGGCCAGATCGTCGATGCGAAGGCTTGCGAAGTAGCCGAAGGGGGAAATGAAGTCGAAGTAGAACTGGATCGGCGTTGCGGTTTGCGCCGTCATTTTGCTTCCAGCTTGATCGATCTGGCGAGCCGCCGAAGCTTCTCGGTGTCGTCGCCATAGAACTTCGCTGCTTGCTGCAGCGTCAGGCCGGGCTCGGGAACGCTGGTGCCGTTCTCAGCCGAGAACTTGAGGTACTCCGGGGTGCGAATCGCATCATTGACGGCGGCGTTCACCTTCTTTGCCGCCTCGGCGGGCAACGTGGCAGGGCCGAACAGGCCCAACCAGACGGTGTGGTGCAAGTCCTTCATCTGCCGGGACTCGTCCACCGACGCGACTTGTGGGAGCTGGGGATTTCGCTTGGGGCCCGTCAGCGCGATGGGCTTCACCCGGCCTGAATTGATGAGGCCCACGGTCTGTCCGGCCACGGGCAAGAAGGCGAGGTCGACCTGATTGCCGATCAGATCGGTGACGACGGGTCCCATACCCCGGTAGGGGACGTGCAGCAGTTTCCCGCCGCTGCGATTCTTCAGGTCCTCTCCGATCAGGTGGTAGATCGACCCGTCCCCGAAGGAGGCGTAGCTCAATTCCATGCTGGATGCGGCGCGCATGTGCGCCACGAGGTCATCCAGGCTGTTCAAGGCCAGCCCCGGGCGCCCCACGATGACGAATTCGGCTTGGCCCATGTAGCCCAGCAGGCGCAGGTCTTCAGGCTTGTATCGCGCCGACTGGATGGCAAGCGGTGCCAGCACCGTGTCGCTCGCGGTACCGAGAAACAGGACGTGCCCTTCAGGCGCCGCATTCAGCATCTTCTGCACGCCGATGGAACCACCGGCACCCGGCACGTTCTCGACGATGACGGTCTGTCGCCACAACTTCTGAAGGTGCGGTATCGCGACCCGGGCGGTGACGTCCGTCGCGCCGCCGGCGGGAAAGCCGACCACGACGGAAATGGTGCGCGAGGGAAACGCCAGGCTTTGGGCCTGTGCGCTTCCGAAAGGCAAAAGCGTAGCTGCGACGGCCGCTGCGGCGGTCCGCCTGTTGACGGTTTTCAAGGTGATCTCCTGGTTGCGATCAGGACGGGCTTGTCTGGGAGCTTGTCCACTCGAGGGTGAGCAGATAGCCCTTCAAGTCGGCAGCGATGCGCTGACGGGTTTCGTGGGAGGAGTCATCCTCGGCGGCTGCCAACTCGATGCACACGACCAGGCCGCGGCCGGGTTCCTCGCGCACCGTCAGGGCTGCGATCGATTCACCCTGGAGCACCTCCAGCAAGTGCTGCCGTGTGCAGTCCTGCCGCAGCGCGGGCTTGTAGATCTTTCCCACGGCGGTCATGGGCAGTTGCTCCAGGACGAAGAGCCGCCGCGGGAGCGCGGGCGGTTCATTGATGGTGGCCTTGGCGAAAGCCAGCAATTCGTCCTCCGTGACGCTAGCGCCTTGCCGCAACGTGACATAGGCCACCGGCACTTCGCCCGCGTAGGCGTCCAGCATGCCCACCGCGCCCGCATCGGCCACTGCGGGGTGCCGCATCAGGCACTCTTCGATGACAGCCGGGTCGATGTTGTGGCCGCCGCGGATGATCAGATCCTTAGCCCGTCCCGTGATGAACACACGACCGGTGGCGTCGACGTACCCCACGTCTCCGGTGATGAGCCAGCCGTCCTCGGTAAAGAGGCTGGCGGATTGCCCGGCGTCCTTGTAGCCGGGCGTCACGTTGGGCCCGCGAACCACGAGCATGCCCGCCTCACCCGGCATGCAGGAGCGGCTCGAGGCGCTTGTTCCAGCCAGCGCGCGCGCCTCGACTTCGCAGAACGGTATGGGGCACCCCGCGGACCCCATGACCCGCGCGCGGGACACCGGGTCGACGCAGATCACACCACCGGCTTCGGTCATGCCATAGACCTCACGCATGGGCTTGCCCGTGAGCAGCTCCATCTGCTCGGCGACACTGCGAGGAAGCAAGGAGGCACCGCAGATGTTGATGCGCACGCGGCTCAAGTCCGCGCCTTTCGGATCGACCTTCACCACGGCCGAGAGCGCCGTGGGTACGCCGCCGACGATGGTCGTTTCGGTGCGCTCCACGATGCGCCAGAAGTTGGCGACGATCTGGGGGTTGCGAAATCCGGCTGGCGAGAGGATCACCATCTCCGCGCCGGCAACGAACATGGCCAGGCTGCAAAAGATCGCGGATGCCACATGGAACATCGGCAAACCGTTGACGATCACGTCGTCGGTGCAAGCGCCTACCGCCCAGGCGCCTCCGTAGGCAGCGGCCAGCTGGTTGCGATGGGTATGAACGACCAGCTTCGGCGCACCGGTCGTTCCGCCCGTGTGGAAATAGGCGGCGACATCGTCTGGCTCGGGCAGGTCAGAAAATGCCAGTTGCCGCGAGTTCGACCGCAGCAGATCCGCCAGCAGATGAACCTCGGCGCCGCCGGCGGCTTTCTCACCTTCCACCTGGATCAGGGCGCCGATCGCCGGCACCAGCGCGCTTACCCGCTCGGCCTTGTCCCAGATCTCGGTGCCCGGCAGAGGTCCCAGTGCCACCAGCGCCTTGACACCGGCTGCCCGGCAAAGGCTGGCGATCTCCTCGGCCTTCAGCAGCGGGTTGAGCGGCAAGGCCGACGCAGCCGTCGCCGCGCCCCACAGCACGAACTGCGTTTCGACCAGCGACGGCAGCATATAGGCCACCACGTCGCCCCGCCGCAAGCCGAGAGACCGGAAGGCATTCGCCGTCCGCGCGATCCCCTCCACCAGTTCCGTATAACTGACCTTTCGCGGCAGGGCTTCAGGTTCCGTGCCGAGGAAAGTGATGGCTGTCTTGTCGACGCAGCAGCGCCTTTGCGTGCGCTCGATGGCATCGAACGCGTTCGCAGCCTGAATCCAGTCTTCGAAGCGCGTTCCGGAGCCGGGTGTATCGATGGTCGGCAAGGCGACGCCGGGGGTGCTGTTCATGCTGGTCTCCTTTCTTGTGCAGATTTCAGGCGGCAGCGCTGGCGGCCTGCGCGACAGAATCCTTCAGCATCCGTCCGAACTCCAGGGAGCCGACGGCGGAGAAGCCGCCATCGATCGGAATCACCACGCCATTGATGTAGCGCCCGGATTCGCTGGCCAGGTACAGCGCCAGGTCGGCGATCTCCTGCTTGGATGCGCCACGTCCGGACGGAATGGACTGCAGCAGCCTGGCCCAGCTTTCCTGGCCCTGCGGCGCGAGCCGGACCATGCCTTCGGTATCGGCCACCGGGCCCGGCGCTATGCCCACGCATCGGATTCCATCGTCCGCCCACTCCACCGCCAGCGAGCGAATCAACATGTCGATGCCGGCCTTGGCGGCGCACACATGGGCCTGGGCGTAGGTGGGCATGCTGGACTGGACGGCGGAAATGGCCAGCACCAGGGCGGATGGCTTGCGAAGGAAATCGTAGGCGGCGCGTAGCGTATTGAAAGTCCCGACCAGATCGGTGTCGATGACGGCACGAAAGCCGTTGGAACTCATCCCCGTCGCCGGCGCGACGAAATTTCCGGCGGCGCCGGCGACCACGATGTCGATCGGGCCAAACGCCGCGTGCGCCTGCTCGACGGCGTTTCGCAACGCCTCATAGCTGCGCACATCCGCGGACAGCCCGATCGCATGTCCGCCGACAGCCCCGATCTCGGCAGCGGCATCGCGCGCCTTTTCCTCGCTGCGGCCAACGATCGTCACTGACGCACCGGCAAGCGCGTAGGTGATCGCGATCTGGCGGTTGATGCCGCTGCCGCCGCCCGTGATGAACACGGCCTTGTTGCGCAGGAGGCCGGGTTGGAAGGTGTGGTGGGTGCTCATGGCGTTCCTCTCAATGCGCGCGCAGCGCGGCAGCGATGGCGGCGAACGCCCGCCGGTCGAGGTTGTGCGTGAAGCCGGTATCCCCATTGGGGTGGGAAGAGAGCTTGACGATGACCAACTCGGCCGCCGGGTTGATGTGCATGTGCTGCCCGTTCAATCCCTTCATCTCGAAAGTGCCGTCGCGGTCGTGGGGAATCCACCACTGGTTGTGGTACGAGTAGCCAAAGCGCGTCGCCTGGCCGCTGGCCTTGAACTTCTCGATGTCGGCGCCCTTGCGGATTTCCGCGACGACGCTTTCCGCGATGACCTGCTGCCCGTTGGAACGGCCCGCCGTGCGCAGCGTCTCGCCCACCCGCCCAAGGTCTCGCAGCGTTGCGCTGAAGCCCACGCTGGTGATCTGCGTGCCGATCGGGTCGACCCAGACGTACGCGTCATCCTGGGCGCCGATGCGCGACCAGAGGCGTTCGGACAGAAGCGCGGAATAGCTCTTGCCCGTGACGCGCTGCAGGAGCCAGCCCATGACCTCGGTGTCGACGGTCTTGTATTTGAATCCCGCGCCATGCTCACCATCCTTCTTGAGGGTCACCAGCAGGTCGGGGATGGTGCGGGGCCCGCTGTAAGCGGGAGGCGCGGGCAACAGCCCGGCGGCGTGCAGGTACTGGAAGATGCCGGAGCTCGGGTCGCGGAAGTTTTCCTGGTACGCAACGCCAGTGGTCATGTCGAGCGTCTGCTGTACGGTGGCATCCGCCCACGCGCTGTCTTTCAGCTCGGGCAGGTACTTCGTGACCAGGGCGTTGGGATCGATCACCCCCTCCTTGATCAGCATCGTTGAGAGCAAGCCGGTAAACGACTTGCTCATGGACCAGAGCGAATGCGGCTGGTGGGCGGCCATGCCGGAGTAGTGCTTCTGGTAGACGATCGCGCCCTTGTGCAGCACGAGAAGGCCATCGGTGTAGGTGCTGCGCTGCCAGTCGGCCAGGGTGGTCTTGCCGCCCTTGTCGTCCTCGAACTTCAGCGCGCCGATATCCTGTTGGGCCTCGCGCACGATGGACGGCTTCTCGTCGCCACGCCAGACCTGCGCCGTCGGACCGAGTTCTCGCATGTGGTGGAACGCCCAGCGGCCATTGGGGAATTTCAGGACCGTGGACAGCCTGACGGTTTTGTCGGGCGCCGGCGGGAATCCTTTCATGAGTTCCAGCTTCACGGGATCGGTGGCCTCTGGCGGCGGAGGCTGCGGAGCCTGCGCCAGGGAGGCCGAGGCACTGAGGATGAGAGCAACCGCGACGGCAACGGCGCGATGCGGTTTCGATGGGTTCTGCATGATGGTCCTTGCGAGGTGGGATTGGGATTGGGGTTGGGGTTCAGGGGATTTTTCTTGCCGCTTTGCGAGCGGGGGCGGGGCTGATGCGTTCCAGGGCGCTTGTGCCGCGGCTGCTGGCCGTCCCCTGATGGGCGCCGCGAACCAGGGCTGACATGGTCCTTTCATGGAGTTGCCGCAGTTCGGTGTCGTCGGCCACGATGCCCGAGAGCCTCAGCATCACGAGGCCGTGTGCGGACGCCCACAGCATCTGCCCCAGGGCTTGCGTTTCGCCGCGCAGGATTCCCTTGTCGATCAGTGGGGCCACGTATGCCACCATGCCGCGGCGCGCCCGCGCCAAAGCTTCTGTCAGCTCCGCATTGCCGGTCACGGCGGCTTGACTGACGTCGAACATCATTCGGTAGGCGTCCGGGTTCTCCAGGGCAAAACCCAGGTAGGCCTGGCCGACGTTGCGTGCGCTCTTGCGCGGGTCCGGGCTCGAGCGCATCGCTTCTTCGATGACTTCGCAGAACCGGTTGAATGCAGCGGCTCGCACAGCCGCAAGGATTTCTTCCTTGTTCTTAAAGTAGCGGTAGGCGGTGGTAGGACTCCAGGCAAGCTCCGCGGCAATCTGCCGCATCGTGACGCCCTCGACGCCATGACGCGCGAACAGCACCTCGGCAACGCGGCAGACATCGGCACGGAACTGAGCTACCTCTTCGTCGGTCAGTACAGGTCGCATTTCATTTACACCGTTAAATAAACAGTGTTAAATGTACTTTGCTTGCGTTCCTTGTCAATGCTTTTTCGGGCGGATCGCTGAAAGGGCCAGTAGGGACAGGGCACAACGCCCCCACGCGGCAACGGCCGGTACCGACTTCTGAAGACCGATCGCTCGATCTGGACGTCGTGTGCCGCCCGTATTGAGAAAGAGATCGAACAGCTCTCTGGTCTCGCGCAGCGTGAGGGGGTGCACACCGCCGCACTCGCAATCGATGCCCGCAATTGGCAATGGATGAAGTTTGTAGCGTGGGAGCACGCAGTTCCGATTGACGAGGTTGTCACCGAGAAGTACGAGATCCTGCATGTGTCCACGCCCGGCGGGCCGGGTTTGGTAGGGAGCACCGCCTACGCACAGGTGCGCCGAATTTTCAGAGCACCTCTGCGGTCTTGGCAACGCGTGGCGTTTGCCGGCCTGCCATCGCGCTCGTGGCCATGGCATTGGCGCCTACCGCGATCTTGTTCTTCTCACGCGGGCGCTTGTGGCAGCCGTGAGCCAAATGGATCTGGCGGCAGAATGGCGTGCTCATAGACTCGCCCTGCTTACGGCCACAAGCATCGGTGATCGGGCGGGTCCAGTAGCTCGCGGAGTCGCCTCTCTAGACTCGTAGCCCTTCACGAAGGAGAGATCGAACGAGGTCGGCGAGCGCAATTCAGGGCGAGCGATCTGCTGAACAGGACCGACGCATCGATCGCCGATGGCGTGCCCATGCAGGTGGCGTTGTCGTTGATCGACTTCGATCCATCGCAGCCGCGGCGTTCGGTCGATGAAAGGACCATCGCGGAACTGGCGGAGTCGATTCAGACGCACGGGGTGCTGGAGCCCGTGTCGCTGCGCCGGCATCCGGAGGCAGCGGGACGCTACATCGTGAACCGGGGGGAACGTCGCGTTCGCGCGGCCAGGCGCGCGGGACTCGAAACGGTGCCGGCCTTCCTGGACGACCGGGTGGATCCGTTCGCCCAGGCCGCAGAAAACCTCCACCGCGAAAACATGTCGCCGTTCGACCTGGCGCTGTTCATCGCGGAGCGCGAGAGGGAGGGGTATTCGCGCGCGGAGATTGCCCGCAGGCTCAACAAGCCTCGATCATTCATCACCGAAGCCGCGAGCCTGATCGACGCGCCGGCGCAGGTGCGGTCTGCATTCGAGACAGGACGTGTGGGTGGCGATACCCGGGTGCTCTACCAGCTCGCAGCGGCGATGAAGAAACGACCGGCCCAGACCGTGGCGTTGCTGGAGGCAGCGCAGCCATCACGCGTGGCAACGTCGATGCGATTCTTGGTCGACCACCGCCAGCTGAGTCGGGCGCAGCAGCGACTGCGGCGCCCGCCGCGGTTCGTTGCGACTCAAGGCGCACGACAACGACCTGGCAGAGATTCGCTTCGGCGATGGCTCTCGCGACCTCATCAATTTGAAAGAGCTCCGGCTCGTCTGCTGGGCGACGGAGGAATGAACCATGGACCACTTCAATATCGGCCGATCTCGATCTGTGACCGTGCCCACGCACCGCATTCCCATCGCGCTTCGGTTGCTAGAGATCTCGCTTTTCGTCGGTTGGCAGGTGGTGCGCCTGGCATGCTGCGCCTTGCTCGTGCTGATGGAGCCGTTTCTGCGCGCGACGTTCGTGCCGATCGGATTCCTGGGGTTCCTGGTAACCCTGGTCTTCGGCTTCCTGATCGGCGACCCCCGATTTCCGCGCTGGGGCATGCTTGCGTTCTCGGTGGGGGCTGATGCTCTACTGGCTATTCCTGGGCCTGATGAGCCTCTTCATGACCTTGCCGCCCAGCCATGACCGTCATTGACAGCCACCTGCTCGAACGCGTCGCGCGCGAGCGGCGCTTCGATCCGCGGACATTGGAGATTGCCTGGCGGCTTTTCATCGAGAAGGAACCGGTCAAGAAGTTATCGGCCGAGTACGGCGTGAGCAGATGACCGAGCTGACCGCGGAAGCGAACAGTAGTCGATGGATCGGCGACCGCGAGGGCATCGGTAGTCGCGAGATCGACTGTTGACGCCCCTGCGCTGCCCATGGAGTGCCAGCGTCCTGGTCGCGTGGTTAACCCCGGAGGTCTTCCAGAGTCTTTCCGGCGGCCAGTGCGGCCTTCAGCCATCCGGGCTTGGGCCCCATCCCGCTCCAGGAATTGCCGGCATCATCCTTGTAGGTCTTCGACGCGGCGCGCTTCGCCTTCTTGCGGGCAGGGCGGGCAGCTGGCGCAACAGTCTCGCCGGACACGGTCTCCACGGAGACAGGCTTCGACTTCTTGCGCGATCCCACTCGGAATTCGTCGATCGACCGACCCGCCGTCAGCGCGTCACGAAGCCATTGAGGACGCGGTCCACGGCCTGACCAGACGTTGCCGTTGCCGTCACTGAACTTCGCACCGGACTTGCCCGAAGCGTTCGTGGCCTTCTTCGGCTGAGCAACTGTCTTGTTCGTGCCAAGTCCCAGTTGTGCAGCCGTCAGGCCGTAGTGCGCAATCGCCACCTTGATGCGGTCGATGACACCTTTGACCTCACTGTTGCGCAGAGCTTCTGCCTGTCGTTGAAGCTGTTCGATCTGCTTCTGGATCTGCTTGTACGTTTGCGCCATGGATACTTCCATTGAATGAATAGAGGGCCGACTTTACTCGGTTGCCAATGGGAAGCTGATTAACTCCATTCGCCAGTCCACCAATGCGTCTGATTGATGGGTGCCCGTTCGACAGTGTGAATCATGCTAGACCACATCTTCGGGACTGCTCACGACTCTGCGGTATTTGCCCATGGCCTCTGGCTCGACCCCAAGCCACCGTGCGACCTGATCGGAATCTGTCCCGCGGCGCAGCTGCCGCAATGCAAAGGTATGCCGCAACCGGAACGAGCCGCCATCGCTGGCATCCAGACCTGCTTCCTCCAAGACCTGCCTGGCGGCCTTGTACTGCGCGTCCTTGCTCCAGGGCTTGCCGCTGCGGGTCGACGGGAAAAGGAAATTGCCCAGAATGCGAGCTTCCGTGCGGACTTGGAGCCAGTGCTGCAGCAACTCGCCCGCCCAGGGGGCGATCGGCGTTTCGCGTGCGGGCGAATTGCCGTTGCCCGGCACCGCGACTTTCCATGGGCGTTCGCGCACGCGGCCACCGCGCGATGTCGGCGCATCGAGGGTCAGCGCGCGAACATCGCCCGGTGCCAGGCCCCCGCCCAATTGCAGCGCAACGGCCACTCGATTGCGCAGCTGCTGCCAGGTGAAAGCCAGATGACTGTCGCGGCGTGAGCCCGACAGACCCGGGCGAGGTCGCGCATCCGACAAGAACGTGATCAGGTGCCGCGCCTCGGCCACCGACAAAAACTCAGGCAAGGGATCGGCCTGCGCGGCTTCGGCGTAGCGGATCTCCGGGTGCGCATCGATCCAGTCGCTCGCCGCCGTGTTCACGGGTTCGCCGGTCTCAGCGGCATGGTGACGCAGCACCCGGTCGATCAGGCGCAGCAGGCGAAGCGCGTGACGCGGGGTGAGCGACAGGTCGGCGCTTTTCATGCCGAAGCGCGCCGCCTGGAACGCCTGCAGATCGCGGACATCGAGAGACGCCAGCGACACGGCCGGGGATTGTCCGAGGCACCAGGCCGTGAAGCTGCCCCACATGTCTCGGTAGACCTCGATGGACGACGCCTGGCGCAGGGATCCAACGGCGCGCTGATCCTGCAACCATCGCTCGAACGCCAGGCGATGAACGGCGAGGGGCGACTCTTCGAAGAGGGAGAGAGAAGGCATTGAAATTACGCTAACGGCGAAGGCCTTGATTTTGCCTAGCTGGGTTCGTTTTGTCACTTTGTAGTGGAGTGGGCGTGCGCTTGCTGGTTGCTAAGTTGGTGTGCCGTTAGTGTATTAATTGCGGCACAAGGGATGGGGCCCGGCCTGGGGTTCCGGGCTCGAACTCTGGGACAAGAAGCAGGACCGCTGCGTGACCACCGTGCAGCCCGAGTTCGGCCGCACCATCGTGCTGCCGCACGGCCCCGCGAGCTACCACGGCCACACCAAGCCGCTGCAGGCGCCGGACGGCCGGCCGCGCCGTTCGGTCGCCGCCTACTACTACACCAGCCCGCTCGCCGGCAAGCAGCACGGGGACGAATCGGCCTCGGTCTTCATGAAGACGCACCGCGTCGACCGCGTCAAGGCGCTGGCCCGCATGCTGACGCCGCCTGTGGTCTGGCTGCTGGCGCGAAAGGTCAGCGGGCGCGCCTGAGGAGCGGACCCGGCGCTGCCCCGCAGGACGGGGGAGATGTCAGTCTTTCGACTTCGGGACTTCCCCGAGTGTGCGACAGTCCTACGCCAGCACTGGCAACTCCCGACACCTTCGGCCGGTCGCGCTGCAGCAAGATGAATCATGAGACATCTGTGGTTAATGGCCAGGGTGATCGTGATCATCGTGCTGACACCCTTGGTCGCGATTGCGGGCTTGGCCATGGGCCAGATCTACGCCGTGCTGGCGCTGCTGTCGCTGCCGTTCCTGTTGGCGTACGAACTGATCCAGCGGAAGGCCGAAGAAGCCGCCTTGGCCGAGCGCGAACTGGATCTGCTGCAGATGACCTACCCAGACGTTCCGCGGCACATGCTGCGGCAAGCCAGGCGGGAGACTCTCATGCAGGAGGGCGGACATGAAGTAGACGCGCGGCAGTTGGAGCGCGATGCGACAGCGGAGATGTGGGCCGACACTGCAGGGCAACGCGCTCCAGACCTGTCGCGCTGATGCGCTCGCTCGCCGAAGCGTTCGACGGCCCCGTGCTCAACGCGCGCACACGCATCAATCATCCTTGCGAGTCGCTTGGCGACCTGGCATTCAGTTTCCATCGTCGTGCTCGCATTGACGCAATGAAAGTGGCAGTAGTTTCTGCTGCGGCCAACATCCTAGATTCCTGGATCGAGGCCGCGGCGCTGCTGCCGCTCGAAAGTCGTGCAGGTCTTTTCTGCCAATGGCATGCGCCTGCTGTCCCGCAGACAGTCCGGTTTGGTCATTCACGGCTACCTCCACGCGCAGTCGCACATTGTCGAATGGCTGAGCTGGTTTCAGCTCGGAAATGCTGCCGCGCGCAGCTCGCTCAACGAATTCGAAGAACCCCCGCGACACCCGCTTACCGTCAACACCGGGGCCGTAGACGCGAACGCTTCCTAGGTCCGGCCCGGCGGCACATGAAAGATGAAACTTGAAGTCGCACCCATCGTCCGAAATGGGGACCAAGTGCGATGGCAACCCGTCGAGCAACAGGTTCCTGAGCAGCGCTCGAACGTCAGTCCAATAGGGTGGCTTATTCCCAAGTCCTCACAGGTGTCCATTTGGTGATGGTCCGCCATCGTCGCGGATCGCGCGATTGACACACCCAACAAGGCCATCACCTGGCGCACGGCCAGGTCTAGGGCCGCGCGGGACAAAGCACACTAACATTGCGGGCGACCAGCGGCAGGTGTTGGTCGTTCCTGCCGCTCTCGCAAGACGGCACCCCCGGCCCGAGTGCAAGTCTGAGCAATGAGCAACAAGAGCAAAAGGATTCGCGGCACCGTCGAGATGGTTGCCGCCATGCTGATTTCGGGGACGATCGGGTGGTTCGTCGTTTTCTCCGGGCAGCCCGTGATCCAGTTGCTGTTCTGGCGCTGTGTCTTCGGTGCCGTGACGCTGCTGATCGCATGTTTCCTCACGAGAACGCTGGTCGGCCCGCTGACGCTCAAGCAAGTCGGTTGGGCCGCCCTCGGCGGTGTGGCCATCGTCCTCAACTGGCTGCTGATCTTTGCCTCGTTCTCGCGCGCGTCGATTTCCGTCGCGATCGCGGTCTACAACACACAGCCTTTCATCCTGGTCGGCCTCGGCGCGATCTTCTTCTCGGAGCGCATCACTGGCACCAAGCTCGCGTGGCTTGGCATCGCATTCGCGGGCGTACTGCTCATCGTCTATGCCAGACCTTCAGCGGCAGCCTACGCCGGGCCCCCAAGCGCGTATATCGCCGGAGTCCTGATGGCGCTCGGCGCTGCATTTTTCTACGCCATCGCGGTGATCGTGACCAAGAAACTGGGCGATACGCCGCCGCATCTCATCGCGTTGATCCATGTCTGCGTCGGCACCGTCATGATCGCGCCGTTCGCGGACCTCACGAATCTTCCAACCGACTATCGGGCCTGGCGCGATTTCGTGGTGATGGGCGCCGTATACACAGGTCTGGTCTTCGCGCTTCTGTACGGCGCGATCCAGAAGCTGCCGACGCACTCAATAGTTCGCCATCGGGCGAGCCCGACCCCGGGGCATGAAGCGGGGGACGTGGCTGGCGACAGATGGCGCGTGGTTGTAGGATGAATTTGGGCGCTGCTGACGAGGTCGGCTTTCCCTTGGTGCGACAAGCCCGTTCAGTAGTTGGACCCGCAGTCCTGCGAGCACCCCGGAATGTGGCAGAGGGCGGCGACGCCCCGAAGCACGCTTAGTAGAGTTCGATGACGAGGACTGCCTGCGGTGCCCATCAACCGCCAGGAGGTTCTCATGCAAGTGCTTTACACGCGCTGTGCGGGCCTGGACGTGCACAAGGACACCATCGTGGCCTGCGTGCGGTGCGTCTCGCCGCCCATGCACCAGGAGGTGCGCAGCTTCGGCACCACGACTGCCCAGTTGCTCGAACTGGCCGATTGGCTGGCCGAGCACGACTGCACCCACGTGGCGATGGAGGCCACCGGCGTGTACTGGAAGCCGGTGTGGCATGTGCTGGAGGCCGAGTTCGAGTTGGTGCTGGCCAACGCCGCGCACATTCGCAACGTGCCCGGGCGCAAGACGGACGTCAACGACGCGATGTGGATTGCCGATCTGCTGGCGCACGGCCTCATTCGCTCCAGCTTCGTGCCGCCGCAGGCGATCCAGCAGTTGCGCGACCTCACGCGCACGCGCAAGCAACTCGTGCGGGAGGTCTCCCAGCACTCGCTGCGTATCCAGAAGGTGCTGGAGGACGCCAACCTCAAGTTGGGCAGCGTCCTGTCGGATGTACTGGGCAAGAGCGGCCGTGCGATGCTCGATGCCATCGTGGCCGGCCAGAGCGATCCGGCGCTGCTGGCCGCGCTGGCCCAGGGCACGGCGCGCAACAAGACCGCCGAGTTGCGCGAGGCGCTGCGCGGGCGCATCACCGAGCACCATCGCACGATGCTGCGGCTGCACCTGCAGGTCATCGATGCCTTGCAGCGCACGCTGGGCGAACTGGATGCGGCCGTGGGAAAAGCGCTGGCGCCGATCCGGCAGCGCGCCCGCCTGCTCACGACGATGCCCGGGGTCTCTGACCTGACGGCCAGCGTCGTGGTGGCGGAGATCGGCGTGGACATGTCGCGCTTCCCCACTGCCGGCCATCTGATCTCCTGGGCCGGACTGTGTCCACGCAGCGACGAGAGCGCCGGCAAGCGCCGATCCACCCGCGTGCGCAAGAGCGGCACCTGGATCAAGACCACCCTGGTGACTGCCGCCTGGGCCGCGGTGCGCGTGAAGACCAGCTACCTGCGTGCGCAGTTCCTGCGTATCAAGGCACGTCGCGGAGCCAAGAAGGCCATCCTCGCCGTGGCCGCTTCCATGCTCACTGCCGCGTACCACATGCTTCGCGACGGCACCGAGTACAGCGACTTGGGTAGCGAATACCTCGACCGCCACGACCGATCCAAAATCATCCGCCGCTTGATCAAGCGCCTTCAAGACCTCGGCTGCGAGCTTCCTGTGGTTGCTCATACGGGATAGCGCTTCTTAGTAGGTGCACTGTCCTTCCTCTATCCCATCTTCGCCATGGTCGTGGACTTCGTCGCCTTCGACCATAGGCTCAAGCTGTTGCAGTTCGTCGGCTCGGTTGCCATCCTGATCGCCGCTGCCGGAATGACCCTCGGGTGGTCCCTGCATCGAAGGAAGACTACTTCGCACACCTGAGCTTGGAAGGGAGCCGCAATGGGAGCGGCGGCTGGGCGCGACAGCATGACTCTCTTCGTCGCCGCTCGAGTAGTTCACGTTGATGGCCGCGATCGGAATTCTGGCGTGTCCCGGCTCGCCGGAGCCGGCGTTCCACTCGGGAATTGGGTGGTCCATCACCGCGGCCTATTCAGCCGAACAACGGGTAGGAAAGCTTCGCGCGCCATAGGCTCTGAAAAGGTGTTCCCCTCTGCTAACCGTAGGGACCAGCCTGCTCCCACTCCTTCCGGTGGATTCATGCAGCGCTTTCGATCTTGCAATGAATGCTTTAGTAAACGCTGAAGGATTGGCTGGCCGAGAAGTGCAGCCGGGGGTTGAACGGCACTGGCCGACAAAACGCCGCCCCTCGAAGCAATTGCGTCGTGACAACGCAACTTCATTCACGCTCGTGCGATCTCTGGTCGCTCACGCACGCGTGCCGGGCGGGCTTTTATGAGTATGCTGGCCGAGGCGTTGACCCGATGACCAGAGCGAAGCGACGCTTCCGGGTCTGCGGCATCGAGCTGCGGCTGTTCTGACCTGAACTCACATGATGCGCCTCCCAGTCCTTCGCCTCTCTCGCCTCGGCCTCCGCGCCCGGTTGACCGTGGGCGTGGTTGCCGTTGTCCTGCTGACGACGCTGGGCGTCGCCACCGCCGCGCTCTACTTTGTCAAGCGCCACATGCAGGAGGACATCGCCAACGAACAGTTCGAGCGGATTTCGGCCATCGCCGATGCAGTGGATCAGAAGTTCTTAAGCCGGCGCACCTTGCTCAAGACCTTCGGCAACAGCGTCGAGGCACAACACATTGCCGACAGCAAGCTGCTGCAGGACTTTGTTATGCAGCACAAGTCGCTGAAGGAGGCCTTTGACAACGTCGCCTTTGTCGACAGGAACGGCGACCTTGTGGCCAACCTCAACGGCGCGGACAAAATCGGCAAGGTCAATATCAAAGACCGTGAATACTTCCTGCGGACGGTCGCTGCCAAGGCGGGCGTCATCTCGCAGCCCTACCGGAATCGACTCAACGGCCTGGCGCAGATCGCGATGACGGAGCCGGTATTGAACAGCCAGGGTGAAGTGGTCTATGTCATCTCCGGCGCCATCAGCCTCAAGGAGCAGAACTTCCTGGGTGAACTTGCCAACATCAAATTTGGCAAGAGCGGATACATGTTCATCGCCAATACGGATGGCATTGTTATCGACCACCCTCGCAAGGACCTGATTCTGCAGAGTGTGAATGCTGAGGGAGGCCGCAATCCTGCGCTGGACCGCGCCATCGCCGGATTTGAGGGTACGGCCGAAGCCATGAATCGCGTTGGCGTGTACGGGCTCTACGCATTCAAGCGCAGCAGCCAGACCAACTGGGTGCTCGGGGGCATTTATCCGCGAAGCGAGGCCTTTGCCCGGATCGAAGAGATCGAACGGTACACCTGGGCGGGCGCGCTGCTCCTGACCGTGCTGGTGGGAGGCCTCGCCTTCGTGGTCATGCGCTCCCAGCTCGCGCCCTTGTCGCGGCTGCATGAACACATGCAGGTTTCGCGCGCCGTCTCGAACTACGCCCCCTTGGAGCAGGTCGGCCCCAAGGACGAGATCGGCGATCTTTCGCGCACCTTCGATTCGCTCATGCTGGAGCGCCAGATCTCTCACAAGCGGCTGCGGTCGAGCGAGCGGTTCTTGCGCGATGTGACCGACAACCTGCCGGCCGTCGTCGCCTACTTCGATCGCCACCAGGTCTGCCTCTTCGGCAACAAGGCGGGACTCGCCATGCGTGGCAAGACGCCGGCCGACATCGGCACCCTGACGATGAAGGAGTCGCTGCCGGAGGCGGTCTACAAGCAACTGGAGCCGGAGATTGCCAAAGTGCTGGCGGGGACGGCGACGCGCTACGTGGGCACCTACGATCGCAATGGCAAGGAGGGTTTCTTCGAGTGCCATCTGGTGCCCGACATACGCCATGCCGGCGAGGTGTTCGGCTACTACGTGATGACCTTCGACGTCACGCGCCAGAAGGTGGCCGAACGCGAGCGGGCTGCGGGCGAGGCTCGCATTCGCACCATCACCGATAACCTCCCGGCACTGGTCTCGCACGTGGATGCATCGTTGCGCTACACCTTTGTCAACGCACATGTGCGGGCGCTGCACGACAACGCGGAGCTGGTGGGCCAGAGCATGGCCGATGTGCGTGGAATCGAAGACTTCAAGATGGTCGAGCCCTATGTGCAGCGTGTGCTCGCCGGGGAAGCGGTGACCTTCGAGAAGACTGGATACCGTACGCGCGGGCTCAGTCAGAACTGGTACCAGTCTCACTACATTCCGGATCTCGATCAGGAAGGCATCGTGCGAGGCTTTTATGCGATGACCTTCGACGTGACCGAGCGCAAGCGAGCCGAGATCCGCAGTGCCGAGAGCGAGAAACGCCTGCGCGGGCTCACCGACAACGTGCCGGCGCTCCTGACCGAGCTGGATCGCGATGAGCGGGTGGTATTCTGCAACGGCAGGTACCTGACCTGGCTCGGCATCCCGCCATCTTCGATGATGAACCGGCCCATTCGGGAGGCCGTTGGTGACGCGCACTACGAGATGCGCAAGCCGCTGCTGGCGCGCGCGTTTGCCGGCGAGGAGGTCTCCTTCGAGCAGACGGCCAAGCTGCTGGTTGGCGAGCGGACCCTGCAGACGACCTACCTGCCGCAGAGGAATGCAGAGGGCGAGGTCGTCGGCCTGTACATCCTGGCGAACGACGTGAGCGACCTGAAGCAAAAGCAGATGCAGCTCGACACCCTCGCGCGTGAAGACGCACTCACGGGCCTGCCGAACCGCCGGTCCTTCGAAGAGCACGTGCGCGAGGCATTCGCCAGATCCCGGCGGTCCCACCTTCCGGTCTGTCTCATGTTCCTGGACATCGACTACTTCAAGTCAATCAACGATTCGCTGGGCCATGCAGCGGGTGACGCGGTGCTCAAGGAGTTCGGCCGTCGGCTCAAGGAGAGCGTGCGTGAGACGGACATGGCGGCGCGCTACGCCGGCGACGAATTCGTGGTCCTGCTCGAAGGTGTCACCGATGCCGACGAAGCGCGGCTGGTTGCCGGCAATGTGATCAGTGCGATGCAGCCGATATTCCACCTTCCGAGCCGCACCTTGCAGGTGACGACCAGCATCGGTGTCGCGATCTCGGAGGGGGATGAGGACTTTCCCGCGCTGCTGGCATGCGCCGACTCGGCGCTGTACGCGGCCAAGAAAGAGGGACGAAACCGATTCATGATGGCCGCGTCGAGGTCCGAAACCCAGGAAGCCCGGTACGGATCCTCATTTGCGAGGCGGGAGCAGCTGGTCCAATGAAAACCGAAAACATCGCCGACGCCGCCGGTTCTCGCATCGGGCCGGACTTCACCATCGCGTTCCAGCCCATCGTGGACCTCGAGCAGCGAGGCATCTTCGCGCATGAGGCGCTTGTTCGAGGCATTCACGGGGAAGGGGCCTTTGAGGTGCTCGGCAAGGTGCAGGCGCGTCATCGCTTTGCTTTCCATGAGGCGTGCCGCGTGAGGTCGATCGAGATGGCATCGATGCTCGGCATGCAATCGAGGCTCAGTCTCAATGTCACGCCCAACGACATTGCAAGGCCAGCGCAATGCTTTCATACCGCCATCCGCACGGCCGAGCGAGTGGGCTTTCCCGTCGATCGCCTGATGTTCGAGATCACGGAGGGCGAGCCGTTCAAGGACCTGCGCGAACTGGCCGCGACGTTCGAAACCTTCGAGCGCTTCGGGTTCACCTCGGCCATCGACGATTTCGGTGCGGCCTATGCAGGCTTCGAACTGCTGGCCGCTTTTCAGCCGGATATCGTCAAGATTGACATGAGCTTCATTCGGGACATCCACCTCAGCGCCGTGCGCTTCACGATCGTGAAGGGGTTCGTCGCGACGTGCGACGAACTCCAGATCAAGGTGATCGCGGAAGGGGTGGAGACCCGGCAAGAGGTCGATTCGCTCCGAAGCCTCGGCGTGAAGTTGTTCCAGGGCTACTTGTTTGCACGTCCTTGCATAGCCATGCTGCCGAATGTTGCCTGGGATGCGGCCTGAGCTTGGCGCTGCGCGATGCCCGTCGGCGCCAGCAGACGGGCGCGCGCGATGGCCTGCTGTCGATTGCCCATGTCGCCGCTGACTGGTGTCGACGTCGCCGTGCCGTTGGCGAGGGTCGTCACCGGAGGACTGAGATGGGCGAGGCCGTCAGGGCGCAGTCCTGGCCCACCCTCGCTGCGGGCTCAGAGGCTTCGTAGGCCTCGGACATCGGCTTCGGGCAGCGTGGTCGCACTGTCAGAGCCCAAGACCACGGCCAGCAAGGCATTGCACGTCCGCCGATCGGTCCGAGGGACAGAAAGCCGGACCTATGCGCCGCCGCGGAAGCAGGACAGGCCCCACGGCGTCAGCTTCACGGGCAGGTGGTAGTGCTGCGACATATCGGCCAGGCCGAAGCGGAAGACCTGCACGCCCATGAACGCGGGCTCGGGCAGCTTGACGCCTCTTGCGCGGTAGTACTCGGCCACGTGCAGGCGCAGCTCGTAGAAGCCGATCTCGAACAAGGACTCGCGGCTTTCGATGCCGTCGACCACGCCATTGCTGCCGACCTTGCCCGAGGCCACATCCGTCCAGCCTTCGCCCTTGAACCGGGCGATGTCGACCCGCATGCCCTGAGCGACAACGCCATGGGCTACATCGACGACGTGGATGGAAACGGCCTGCATTTGAAAGCTCCATGAAGTATCGATGGCCGGCAGTATGACGCCATCGCCAGTGCCGCATTCAGGGGCAACTCGCCGCTGCGTGGGCTGATCCTCGACATGTTTGCGAAGCCAAACTGATCCTGACGCTGCGGGAACGCCGGCTTGGTTCTCGCGACTTCCTCCGTCAAATGCCCCGATAGCGACGTCGAGGTGATGGGCAGCCGCGAGCGCAGGCCGCTGCACCCGTTCCAGGCTGTGCGCGTCCGCAATGCCGAGGGTGACGCCTTGCACATCGCGTTCGATGCGCCAGCACTCCGGGAAGCGACGTGGCAACGCCCGATGCAGCGGAACGGACACGAAGCTTCCGAACGCTGTTGGTGCCCAAACGGGCGCGGAGACGTCGGCCGACTGATCGAGGCACCCGGATGCATGAGCAACTCCGCGTCACATGAAAACTTTGGATTTCATGTCGCCATGAGTCTCTCCAATGCACGCCATCTGGCCACACCGACTTCGTCAGTAATGCACGTTTCCCTTGTGGAACCGAACCCCAGAATCCGCACGCGCGGCCGCTCGCAACCGTACGATACAGCCGTGCCGCACGAGGAAGCGAAGGAACTGAACCATGAGCAAACGCAGCGATGACATCGAGACGGTGCCCCATAGCTTGGATGTCTGGCCATCAGGGCCGAAGGCCCAAGCGAATGCCAGGCCGTTCGCAAGCACCGTGGCCAACTTCTTTCGCAGAAATGGCGGCGCGGACGCTCCAGAGTCGATGGTCGCCAAGATCCAGCCATTCGGGCCGACATCGGAGGTCGTCCAGCGCGAGCAGACAGCCGCGAAGTCGGCGCTCTACAAGCACTGGGACGCCATCAAAGCCGAAGGCATCACGGCATCGCAGTTCATCGCGTTCTTGCAGCCTCTCGCCGACTTGGACGGCATCACGGTCTCGTACACCTACAGCCATGAAGATGGCACGGAGCACGTCTACAACCACAGGCGCGGTGAGTTCGGGAGTGCAAATCCGCTTTCCCGAGCCATTCAGGAAAAGAAGCTATCCAAAGACAAGGCGCTGACCTTCGCGCTGAATGAGGAGGGCCGCGTCTGGATCGAGAGCAACTTCATCGAGCTCAGCGACCTCACGTAGGGTTCAAGACGCGGGCCGGAGAGCTCCAAGGTGCTCTGCATTGGGCCGACATGAAAAGGCTCGTTCTCACTGTCCTCCTGCTGCCCTTGGCCTTGCCCTGCGCGGCAGCGTCAGGTGCGGGGAGCAGTCGTGCAACAGGCCACATCAGCTTCAAGGTGCACGTGCCACCGGTTTTCAAGGTCCTGCAAACAACGCCCACCGCCGGTGGCTACGAATACCGGGTGTGGGCGAACATGAAGTCCATTGTGATCGACGGCAAGGAACATCGATTGACCCGAGTCGGCGAGACGACCTTGTTCGTACCCTCCTCGAAGGACGCCATTATTGTTCATGGGCTCTAGGGTCAGGTTGGCCGTTTTGAGGTCGAGCCCGCAGACTTCAGTTCAGGCGCGCCGACGCAAGGGCTCTGTCTGCCGATTTCAGGTAGCCAAGTGCCGCAGACGGGCCTTCGGCATGCAGGACGGCCGTGAACGTCTCCAGATTGCGGGGCAACGCCATCACCCCGATTGTTCGCATCGAGAGAGGAGGCGGACATGATGGATACCCGAAGTCCAGGTCCCGCTGAGCTCCATGGATTGACGCCCGCTCATACTTCCTCCGACGCTGTGCAGCTCCGCAGATTGCGGCCAAGAGACCGCGTTGGAGATGAATGAGAATTGCTTGTTACTGCATTCCGTCTTTCTTCATTTCATCCAGCGCCCAGCCCTTGTGCGAAGTGAAAAAGAACAGCCGCCACTTGCCGCCTTCGAAGCGCCAGCCGCCGAAGCTTGGCTCGCTCACGTCCTCACGCTTGTACTTGCCATCGGTCTTGGGCGGTATCAAGCCGACCTGACGCAACATGACGCTGGCTGTCCCGTCGGGCATCATGCGGACTCCCTTCACCTCCCACCGGAGGTCGGTGTTCTTCACGTCGTACTCGAACGCGGTTTTCACCGCCGTCTTGCCCTTCATGCGCCCGTAGTGGTCGAGCGCTTGGGTGAACCAGACATCCTCGGTCATCAATGCCAGGCAGGCATTCACGTCGTGCCGGTTCCAGGCTTGAGACCCGCGCCGTGCAGCAGCTGCTGTTGCACGGGCTGGAACGCCATCAGGTCTTCTTTTCTGCTGCGCTCCCCAAGCAGATCTCGCCACCGCTCTTCAATCGCTACGGCGGTGCCTCCAACAGCTTCGGCAACCACGTGGACAGCTCGGTGCGCTTCCTGCGCAACGGCGCCGGCCGCGTGCGCACCGATGTGTCGTGCACCGTCTTCCTGAGCGAGCCTTCCGACTACGACGGCGGCGAGCTCGTCATCGAAGACACCTTCGGCGAGCAAAGCGTCAAGCTGGCGGCCGGCGACATGGTCATGTACCCGGGAACCAGCGTCCATCGCGTGATGCCCGTGACCCGCGGCGTGCGCGTGGCCAGCTATTTCTGGATCCAGAGCATGATCCGCAGCGACGAGCAAAGGCTCCTGCTCTACGAGATGGACAACCATCTGCGCCATCTGCGCAGCACCTTCGGCGAGACCGACAAGGGCGTGATCGGCCTCACCAGCACCTACCACAACCTGCTGCGCATGTGGCTCGACGTCTGAACCATCGCGGCAGCCTCTTCTGCAGGAGTTTCTCGTGTCATCCATCCCTTTCCGGACGATCGCTTTCGCATTGGCGCTTTGCGGCGCGGCCAGTGCCTTCGCCCAGTTCGTCGATCACAACACCGTGCGCTGCGAAGCCGTGCCCAAGGAAGAAATGAAGCCGCAGATGGAACTGCAGCGAAAGCTCAGCGACGAAGGCTGGAAGGTTCGGCAGGTGAAGAACTTCAACGGCTGCTACGAGGTCTACGGCTTCGATGCGAAGGGCAAGCGCACCGAAGCCTTCTTCCATCCCAAGACTTTCGCCAAGATCGGAGAGGTCCGCCAGCCCGAGTAGCGCGAAAGGCTTGCATGGCAGTCATCCGCCCGCTGGTACCCGTCTGGGACGTCGCGCAACGCCTGCTCCACTGGGGGCTGGCCGCCGCTGCGACGGCCGCCTGGCTCAGCGGCGAAGAAACGCTCGCGTTCCACATTGCGGCCGGCTACGCGACCCTGGCGCTAGCGTCGACACGGATCCTCTTGGGCTTTGTCGGCAGCCGCAACGCCCGCTTCGCCAACTTCGTGCGCAGTCCGGGCGCCGTCTGGCGCTACGGGCGCAGCATCGTGCAAGGCCGCGAACACCGCTACCTGGGGCACAACCCGCTGGGCGGCTGGATGGTGCTTGCACTGCTGCTGTTGACGGTCGTCGTCTGCGCCAGCGGCTACATGTACACGACCGACGCCTTCTGGGGCTTGCGCTGGGTCGAATGGATTCACCGCGGCAGCGCCTGGCTGGGTGTCGCGCTGGTCTGCGTCCACGTCAGCGCCGTCTTCGTGATGGGCCGGCGCCACGGAGACAGGTTGGTCGCAGCCATGCTCACGGGCCTCAAGCGACCGGCTCGGCCTCCATGCGACGCGGAAGCGTCCGAGGCCGACTGCAGCTCGAACTAGTACATCCCGTAAATAGGTTTAATTATTAGGATCGAAGTAGGGGTTGAGTAGGAGCGCGGGCGCCGGCGTGACGAGATGAAGGCCATCTCCGGCTCCCACGCCTTGCTGACGAACATCGTGCTGGCCTGGAACACCAGGGGCATGAACGAGATCGTGGAGCGACTGCGAAAGGATGGTATGGCGATCGACGATGCGTGGTTGCGTCGCATGGGACCGGTGCACTTCGGGCACATCAATTTCCGCGGCACGTTCCGGTTCGGGATCGAGAAGTACGCGCAGGTGCTGCTGCGGCAGTCGTCAGCCACCGGGGAGAAAATGCTCTCCGAAGGCTGATCTAAATGGGTGGCCCGACGCTCTGCGCCAGGACCTCAAGCGAAGCGTCGAGGGACTGTGTCATGGAATACGACAAGGCCAAGATCGAAGAGGTGCTATTGACGCTACTCGGCGTCTTCGAATTCGAGAGCGGGCGAGTATGGAAGCGCTACGACTTTGCCACGATGGATGCCCTGCACGCCAAAGGCCTCATCACTGAACCGCACGGGCGGCGGCAGTCGATCTACCTGACCGACGAGGGCATGCGCATGGCCAAGAAGATGGCGGCCAAATACTTCGGGCCCCGACGCAGCGGCGAGGAATGCTGATCTACAGGAGCCGGTGGACTCACTCGTAGGGCGCGGGGACGACCAGCCGGGAAGCCAACAAGCGGCCCAGTGCGACGATCAGCGTCGCGATCCCCAGGTTCCAGATCAGGATCATCACGGTTGCGTCCAGGCTATGGAAAAGCGACATCGCCGTGGCGCTCATCGCCGCGACGGCCAGGCTTCCTGTCAGCGAGACCGTGCTCGCCGATAGCAGCGCCCCGCGGCGCAGCATGGCGAACATGGCGAGCGACAGCGGCAGGCTGGTGATCAACGCGGTGGCGAAACAGCGCGCCGTCTCGCCGAGTTGGACGCCATCGGGGCCGATGCCGACCCAATTCACCAGACATCCGTACCCGACGGTGCCCACCCACGCGAGCAGCGCCGGCACCGGCAGCAGGGCCCAGCCACGCGATCGGTCGGGCAGATTCAACATGAACGACGCGACCGCCGCCAGCACACTCGTCAGCAGGGCGGCGGCCGTGCCGACGATGAAGGCCGGCTGGTCCAGCCGCTGCGCAAGGTCAGGGCGCACGCCATGGCCCGCGGCCAGCAACCCAAAGATCAGCACCGCCAGCAGCAACCACAGCGCCGCCCGAACCACAGGCGGCCGCAAGCGGCGCACCGGAGGGGCATCGGCCACCAGCGCCTCGATGAGTTCGCTCGTCGTGATCATGATTCGCCGCCAGATCCGTTGAGTAGCTTGCGCAGCCTCTTGAGCCCACGGTGAGTGGCCACCTTCAGGGCCGCGATCGACATCCCGCTGACCGTGGCGGCCTGGCGCAGCGACATCTCCTGCAGTTTCATCAGCTTGATCGCCTCGCGTTGTGCCGGCGGCAGGTGCTCCACCGCCTCGCGCACGGCCATCGAGTCGACCGTGTCCTCAAGGTAGTTCGCTTCGGTGGCCGCCAAGGTTTCATGTCCGGGGGGCAGCGGTGTTTCGTGCTGGACAGTGCGGCCCTGGCGGCGCAGCCGGTCGACGATGCGCCGATGCGCAATCGCCACCAGCCATGGGCCGAAGGGGCGGCTCGGATCGTAGGTATGACGGATGGAATGCACGGTGAGCAGGACATCCTGCACCGTGTCTTCGACATCGCTGCGATCGCGATGCGCCTTCGCCGCCAACGAGCGCAAATACGGCGTGATCTCGTCGAGCAGGCGCCGATAGGCCTCTCGATCACCCGCCTGGGCACGCGCCATCAGGATGGACCAGTCGAACTCGCGCACCACGACGGCCATCTCGGTCGGCGACGTTGCATGAGGGACGAGCCTCAGCGCAGGGTTTCGATCGCGGCTGCTGTTCACGCAATGCACGATAGCTCTCAACGCGGTCCGCCGGGGCGACTATTTTTCTCTCGCGGCGCGTAACCTTTCCCCGCCGTCGAGCGAACTGTCGGTTGTGGTCTCGACCCGAGACCCCAACCGAGAGGTGAAACCATGACTCATCAGGTGTTCGCAGGTTCCGCGCTGTCTACCGCGCTCGGACTGGTGTTGGCCGCATCGGGGATGGCGGCCCAGGCGCAAGGCATGGACATGAGCAAGGCGCCGCAGGCCGTCAAGGACAACATGGCGCGCATGGAGAAGAACAAGCTGGAAAAGTGCTACGGCATCAACGCCGTCGCCAAGAACGACTGCGCCGAGGGTAAGCACTCCTGTGCCGGCCAGTCCACGCAGGCGCGCGACACCAAGTCCTTCGTGCTGCTGCCGGTGGGCGACTGCGCCAAGATCCAGGGCGGAAGCATGAAGTCGAGCTGAGCGCGGTGGCGGCCATGCGTGACGAACGCGGCGCGGTGCCCGCCGCCGCGGGGATCGGGCTGCGCTTCCAGCACCACGAGGCCGTGCTCGAGACACGACCCGCTGTCGCCTGGCTGGAGGCGCATACCGAGAACTACATGGGCGGCGGCCCACCGATCCGCACACTCGAGGCCATCCGGCGCGACTATCCGATGTCCCTGCACGGCGTCGGCCTGTCGCTGGGTAGCGCGGATGGGCTGGACGCCGCGCACCTTGAACGCATTCGGGATGTCGTGCGCCGGATCGAGCCGGGGCTCGTGTCCGAACACCTGTCATGGAGCGCCGTCGGCGGTACCTACCTGGCCGACCTGGTGCCGCTGCCGATGACCGACGAAGCGCTCGACCTCGTCTGCCGCCATGTCGAGCAGGCCCAGAGCTGTCTGCAGCGCCAGATCCTGATCGAGAACCCATCGACCTACCTGCGCTTCAAGCATTCGATGATTCCCGAATGGGACTTCATCGCGGCAGTGGCGCAGCGCACCGGCTGCGGAATTCTGTGCGACGTCAACAACATCTACGTCAGCGCGTGCAACCATGGCTGGGACGCCTCGGCCTACCTGGACGCACTGCCCGCGCATGCCATCGGCGAAATCCATCTCGCCGGCCACACGCTGAAGCAGATCGAAGGCGGACAGGCCTTGAGGATCGACGACCACGGCTCGCGCGTCGCACCGGAGGTCTGGGCACTGTATGCGCAGGCGTTGGCTCGGTTCGGCCCGGTGCCGACGCTGGTGGAGTGGGACACGAACATACCGCCCTTGGACGTGTTGCTGGCCGAGGCGGCCCAAGCCGCGGCGCTGCTCGAGGAGACGGGCCATGCCGTCGCTGCATGATGTACAGCATGCAATGCGGTGCAGCCTGCTGCAGGACGGGGAAGGTCCTGCGGCGGACCTGATCGTCGGCGCGGGACTGGCGCCCGCGCAGCGGCTGAGCATCTATCGCAACACCATGGTCGCAACGCTCGCCAACGCGCTGCGGCTGTCATTTCCGGCCGTGCATCGGCTGGTCGGCGCGGACTTCTTCGAGGGCGCCGCGCAGATCTTTGTGCGCGACAAGGCGCCACGCTGCGCCGATCTGAACGCCTACGGCGCCGAGTTTCCGGATTTCCTGCAGCGCTTCGAGCCCGCGGCAACGCTCGCCTACCTGCCCGACGTGGCTCGCCTCGAATGGGCGGTGAACCGTGCGCTGCACGCGCCCGACGCCGACCCGCTCACGGTGGAGCGGCTGGCAACCGTCGCACCCGCCGACCACGGCAAGGTGTGCTTCACGGCGCACCCGTCGGTATCAATGTTGCGCTCGGAGTTCCCGGTCGACGCCATCTGGCGCGCCGTGCTGCAACAAGACGACGAGGCCATGGCCGCGATCGATCCGGGCAGCGGGCCCGTGTGCCTGCTGGTGCAGCGCCTGACGGGCGAGGTCGAAGTCGAGCGCCTCGACGAGGGCGCGTGGCGTTTTACGGCCGCATTGTTCGAGGGCAGGCCACTCGACGCCGCGCTCGCGGCGGCGGAGGCGGCGGGCGTCGATGCGCCCGCACTTCTCGCGCAGCACCTGAGCGCGGGGCGCCTTGTTGCATTTCGGCTCGCTGCTGCGGAGGGCAACGGGCCTTGCCGAGAGGGAGACACGCCATGATCCAACTTCTCGCGCGCCTGCGCCGCTGGCTCGAGGCGGTTCCCTACACCGCCCTTGCCGTCCCGCTGCGGCTCGCGGTGGCGACCGTGTTCTGGAACTCCGGGATGACCAAGCTCGCGAACTGGGACACGGCCGTTGCACTGTTCGCGGACGAATATCGCTTGCCGTTGCTGCCGCCGGAACTTGCGGCGTACATGGCAGCAAGTATCGAGTTGAGTGCACCGGAGATGCTCGTGCTGGGACTCTTGACCCGGCCCGCCGCCGCCGTGCTGCTGGGCATGACGGCGGTCATCGAGATCTTCGTCTATCCCCAGGCGTGGCCGACGCACATTCAGTGGGCTGCGATGCTGCTCGTTCTGCTGTGCCGGGGCCCCGGAGCCTTGTCGCTCGATCATTGGTTGTGGCAGAAGATCGGCCGGCAGTTTGACCCGATTCTCAAATGACCAGCGACACGCCGACCCGATGCCAGGAATTCGCGCGCTTGACATCATCCGCCGAGGTTTATCTTCGGTGCCACGATGTGTGCTACATAGCTCACCCCTCCCACCGGACGCCGCCATGAACATCCTGCGTTGCATCGCCATGCTCGCGCTCCTCGCCTATGGTCCTCTCAGCGCTGCGGCCGACGGCCTGATGATGCTCAAGAGCCCCTACAGCGTCACAGAAACGATGAATCGGCTCGAAGAGGTAGTGAAGAAGCGCGACCTCAACGTCTTCGCGCGCATCGACCACGCGGCAAGTGCGGCGAAAGTCGGCAAGACGCTTCGCCCGACTGAGCTTCTCATCTTCGGCAATCCCCAAGGGGGCACCCCCTTGATGGAATGCGCGCAGACCGCCGGCATCGATTTGCCGCTGAAGGCGCTGGTCTGGCAGGACGAGTCCTCGCAGGTCTGGCTGGGTTACAACGATCCTGCGTACTTGGCGCAGCGCCACGGAGCTGTGTCATGTCCGGTCGTCGAGAACTTGCGCAAGGTGCTGGCGGGTGTGGCCGAGGCCGTCGTTGCGCGCTGATGCAATGTCACGCGCGTCGATGGTCGGGAAAAATTGGGGTGCCGAGACCCGCCGAGTGATCATGAAGGCCGCCTTCAGGCCGCTAACGAGGATATTGCTGGCCGTGACGGCGTTCGCTGGCAACTCGCTTCTTGGATCGGCGTTGGCGATCGGCGCTTGCACTCTTCGCATTTGCGACAGCCCTTTCCCTCGCCTACGTTGAGCAATCGCTGCGACCGACGCGCCAGCGGGCAGCGCAAGCGATTCGCCCACGGTACGTCCAAACTGATACGGTCAGCAGCGATATTCGGTTGGAGATCAAGGCTGTAAGACGACCGGCGGTCACGACATCACCCACGCTCGCAAGGCGTTGCCGCGCAAAGCGTTCTTACTGTCGATCTCCACCGATCCCTGAATTTTCTGCAGCTAAGTTAGAACTCGCGGGGTCCGGGCGGCCAGGGCACCATTGCGCGGGGCAGTGCTTTCCGGAGAGGGCACCGTGCCGTGACCTGCAACCTCATCGATCTGGCGATGGTGCGAGCACGGCTCGACGCAGGTCGTCGAAGCCATCGATGATGAAGTCGTACGCCATGTTCGGCAGCGGGTCGGGTGGACCCTCGGGGCCCCACTCCTCGGGCCGGCGCACGAAGGCCGTCCGCATGCCGGCTTGGTGGGCGGCGTTCAGGTCGAAGTTGTGGCAGGCCACCATCAGGATCTGCGCGGGCTCGAGGTTCATCCAGCGCGCCGCCGTGCGATAGGCCTCGGCGTGCGGCTTGTACACACCGATCATTTCGCAGGAAATGATCGCGTCCCAGACGATGCCGTTGCGCCGCGAGACATCGACTACCAGCGAAACCGGCAGCATGGTGAAGGACACTACTGGCAGCGCAGCCCTGAGTGCCGCCAGCGCGGCCGGGAAGTCGGGCCAGGCGTCGAGTTCGTGCCAGGCGCGCCACAGGTCGAGGCGGTCCGCGGCGGTGAGTCGGTCGAAGCCGAATTGGGCCAGCGTGTCGTCGAGAACGCGCCGATGCACGTCGTCCATGTGGAAGTCAGGCCGCACTTGGCCGACGATGCCCTTCATGGTGCGCCGCCGCCAATCGTTGACCGGCGCGTGCCAGTCTGCGGTGATGCCATGGCGGGCGCCGACACGATGGAACGCATTCACGAGCCCGGCGTGCCAGTCGAGCACGGTGCCGCCGGTGTCGAAGGCCAGGGCCTGGATGTTCATGCGGTGTCCTCGGTGTAAGTAAGGCGGCGCGGGTCAGGCCCGCGCCGCGCCGTCGCGTTGCTGCCAGGCGGTCGGGCTTTGCCCCAAGCACTGCGAGAAGACGCGCCCCAGCGCGCTGGCGTTGGCGTAGCCCACTTCCACGGCCACCTGTTTCACCGGCAGCCCCCGGCGCAGCATGGTGCGCGCCAGCCCGAGACGCCACCCGGTGAGATATTCACCCGGCGGCACACCGACGAGCTGCGCGAAGTGCGCCGCGAAACGCGCACGCGACATGCCGGCCTCGGCAGCCATTGATTCCAGCGTCCAGGCGCGCGCGGGCTCGGCGTGCACGGCGCTGAGCGCCTTGTGCAGCCGCGGGTCGGCCAGGCCCGCCATCAGGCCACCGTCAACCAGGCGCTGCTCGATGGCATAGCGCAACACCTGGATCACCAGCACCTCGGTCAGGCGGTTCACCACGGCGTCGTGGCCGCAGCGTTGGCGGAAGGCCTCGCCGAACAACAGCTGTTGCGTGAGGTCCAGCCCGGGCAGACGAGCCAGCGGCACGAGCAGCCGAGCGGGCAGGGCACGCAGCAAGGGGTTCTCGTCACCGACACCGAACTCGACCGAGGCACACACCAACTCGGCGCCTTGCACCGGATCGGCGTCCAGACGGTGTGCCGCTGGCCGGGCGAAGAACAGCACGCTCGGCTCGTCGAGCACCGTGCGCTGCCCGTGGACATCGGTGACGCCGAGGGTGCCGTGTCGCAGCAGGTGCAGATGGCCCACGCCGTGCTCGGCGTCGAAGCCGCTCACGCCGCACAGCGCACCACTGTGAAAGACATGGGCGCTCAGCTCGAAGCGCTGCAGCAAGGCGGAAAGACGGTCCGACATGAGACGTATCGTATATCAATTGAGACGAACAGCGTCCCAAAGTCTCACTCAAACCCGTAGACTGCGACTCATTCCAAGGAGACCCGTCATGCTGATGCCCCGCCAACCCGTACCCACGCTGCACGTGCCCACGCTCGCCCATGGCAACTTCAAGCTGGCCGAGGACGCTGCGCCGAACTTCACCCTGGTCGTGTTCTACCGCGGCCTGCATTGCCCGATCTGCCTGAAGTACCTGCTGGAGTTAGGCCGGCTGCAGCCCGAGTTCGAAAAGCGCGGCGTGAAGGTCATCGCCCTGTCCAGCGACGGCCGCGAACGCGCGCAGGCGATGGCTGACAAGCTGAACGCGCCCGGCCTGCGCATGGGGTACGACCTCGGCTTGGCGAGCGCGCGCGCGTGGGGCCTGTACGTCAGCACCTCGCGCGGCGTCACGTCGATCGGCATCGAGGAGCCGGCGCTGTTCTCCGAGCCCGGTGTCTTCATCGTTCGCCCGGACGGCACGCTCTACTACGGCGCCGTGCAGACCATGCCGTTCGCGCGGCCGCATTTCGACGAGCTGCTGGCGGCGATCGACTTCGCGCTGGCGAAGGACTACCCGGCCCGTGGCGAGTACGCGGGTGCGGTGTAGCCTCGTCCGCGCGCGTTGTCCGCATCCATCGTGAAGAAGATCCTCCTCCTCATCGTTTCGCACGCGGTGGTGGCCGCCTTGGGCTTCGGCGCGGGCTTCTATACCTTGCCCATCCTCACGGCGCCGCCCGCGCCCGCGCAGGCCGAGGTCACGGCACTGGCCGCCCAAGCGCAGCTCACCGGCCGGTTCAGGCGCAACCTGACAGACAGCGATGCGCTCACTGGGTGAAGGCACGGTGGCGGTGAGCCGCAGCGCTGTGTCACTGCAAGGCAGGATCGCGCCCGGGCCCGACTACAAGCTCTACCTGGCGCCGGAGTTCGTTCAGACCGAGGCCGACTTCCTGCGGCTGAAGGCGAAGATGCTGCGCGTGGGCGACGTGAAGACCTTCGAGAACTTCATCGTGCCGATGCCGGCATCAGCCGACACGACGGCCTACAACACGGTCATCGTCTGGTGCGAATCGTTCGGCCAGTTCATCACGGCGGCCCAGTACCGATGATGCGGATGCGGCAACGCGCGAGAGGCTCTTGCGAAGTCCGCCTGTTACGGGTGGCACGCCCACGATTCGACGCAGGCTCACCCTCGTCGCGATGGCGGGGACTGATCGGGACGCCAGCGCTCGCAGTGTCGAAGCCATTGGTGTTCCAACCTGTGGCGACACGTGAGCCGATGGCGCAGATCGCCGCAGGCGGGCCGACCGGTCTTCTGCGTGTGAGCGTGAACGGCGCCGCTGGTGATGGGCGCCCGCGGATTCGGCGCCTGATTCATCCTGTGCTGATCCGTCGCACGCGGCTTTTCCGCATCATGTAACGGTATCGACCGGTCCATATGCCCGATCACTCCATCGTCACGTCGACATGAACTTAGCTCCAGATGCGCTTCAGCGCCACGGGCCTTCCAAGGTGGCATTCCGCAGGAAGCCGGTGGGCATCTGTGACGCACCGCCGGCCTGCTGATGGGCCTCGAGCAACTGGTCCAGTCGCTGATTTCGCATCACCGTTGAAGGGGCGCCAGTACCGATCACGACCTGCGTAGGCGTGAGCCGGGACGTGGCGGTTTGCGGCGGCCCGCGCGATGCCGCAAGGACCGAGCCCGAGCCTTGCTGGTGTGCCAGCGGTGTCGCTGCTGGTTGAACTCCGTCGCCGCTGACCCAATACCATCCGATGGCTGATGTTGCCGTCAGCGATGCGAAGCCGGCCACCAATTTCCACCAGAACACCGGCTCGTTGGCGCCCGCTGAACGGGGTTCCCCAAGCAAGGCCTCGGGAAAAGGAGCCGGTGCGGGGGACTCCGCAGCGAGTCGATGCTGGAACTTCGCCAAGAAGAAGGAGGTATCGCTACACGAAGGATGGACACCCGACCGCAGCACTTCGCCAACCAACTGGTAGGTGCGCCAGGTCGTACGCAACTCCTCATCGCCACAGACATCGCCGATGGCGTGCGCAAGCTCACCCTCCCGTAGCTGGCCGTCGGCGAGGGCAGAAATCTGTACGTGGCTCGTGGGTGGATGATCCATCTGATTCACCTGCTCCTAGCGCTTGCCGCAACCTGGAAGGTACGCAAATGGGCAGCGCCAACGGGCTAACTCGTGCCCGCAGCAGCGTCTGCTTGGTTCGGCCCTGTATGTCGGTACGTAACTCGCCCCGCCTAAGCCAACAACGTTTCCGGGCCGCCGCGACCATGACCACATGGACGGCCCGTTCGATTCGGGGACCTCGTCGAAGATGGATTCTTTCCCAGGGCGAGAAGTTCTTTGATTTTTCGCCGGGGGTGCCCCAGACGGCTATGGGCCCCAACGGTCGAGGATCAAGAAGATATCGACAAGCTGGTGGTGTTGAAGGGCACGGAGCTGATTGAGGCAGAGTTCCAAGATGCGCCGACCATCGGGCGCGCACCGGTATGACGATCCTGCGGTGGTCCTGCGGTGGTCCTGCGGGTGACCGAAAGGGGCCGCGCGCCAATGAGAACGGCGTGCGCTGCCTTGAAGGCAGTACGTGGCGGGTGCCACCGGGGACTTGGCGTGATGGGCTAGCAATGCGCTGGCCGCTGAGGTCTACTGTGTTGCGCCCCTCGGGTGGCTGGGAGATATGCGTTGGCCCTTTTTTTGGAAGCCGCCGAAGCCTTGGTCGCCGACTATCTGAACGGACGCACCTTGCCGGAGGCTGTGCACAAGGCTGTAGTGCTTGCGGCCCGAACGCGGCTGATCAATGGGGAGGTGCCCATCCTTGATGAGACGCTGCGTAGCGATATTGACCGCGAGGCGAGTAAACCGATTCCGCCATGAGCTACAAGAATCCGAGGGGTATCGGACTAGGGCCAGCTCCCCCGCACCCCTTGCGGCGAGGAATAGGATTCCGGCGCCCTTGTCTAAGCTTGAAATCTAGGGCTGGCGCGCCATGTCGCCGCCCTCGAACGACTGGTCCGGCCGGATTCCGCCTGCGGGAGCCCGCGCCAGCTGGGGCTCGAGTGCCTCCAGTGACTTCCGCAGCGCCAAGGCCGGTCGCCGCGACTGCACCTGGTTGGCCAGGGCGCAGGCTTGTCGATTAGGGACTGGGGGGAACGTCGTCGTTACCGCGGCGGGTGATTCCGAGGGACGTGGTCGTCGTGTCGGCGGCGCCGGTGTTGTCGATCGCCACTGCGAACGGCAGCCTTCGCGACTCGGCTAAATTGACCACAGAGACCGGCGGGTCGTAGCTCATGGAACCGGCCAATGTCTCGTAGCCACGCGACCTGTACCTTTCGTGCGTGGCGGTGATCGCGGGCATCTCCTTGACGCAGGTGGCACAACTCGTCGCCCAGAAGGTGACCAGCACCACCTTGCCGCGTAACGCTTGCAACTCCCCCTGCTTGCCGTCGAGCAGCGTGTAGACCACGTCCGGCGCCGATTCGCGCGAGCCGGTCAGCTGCACCAACACCGCGCCAACGGCGACCGTCAACGCAACCAGGCCAGCGGTAATGCTCCGGGGGAACTTCATTGGCCAACTCCCACGACTGCGTTGGCAGTATAGGAAGTCGCGCGGAGATTTGCAGGTTTGCGATCAGCGCTTGGAGGCCGCTCGCTCCTGCTCAACGGGTCGGTACGGCAGTTGCGATGCCGCAAACCATCCACGCAGCACGCCACGGCACGAGCGCGTCGATGTGGAAGCCTCTACGCTCTTCGCTTCTGACCGCTTAGGCCGTTCGAAGGTGAAAACCGACACACGCGCCCTTATTAACGCAGATTGCCGGTATGCCCCAGCGAATAGCGGCCGGGCTGAGGCCATACGGTCAACCCGTGCGGTTCACGGCCGACCTTGATCTTGTCGACGCTGCCCGAGCGGGTATCGAAACGGTACACGACATCATCATATCGGCCCGATAGCCACAGATGCGTGCCATCAGCGCTGACATTGCCCATGTCCGGGCTACCACCACCGGGAATGGGCCAGTTCTTGATGACCTTTCGAGTGGCAAAGTCAATCACCGAGACGCTACCTTTGCCCGCTGGTTTGCCGCGGATTTCGTTGGAACCGCGATTGGCCACATACAAGCTCTTGCCGTCGCGACTCGGATACAGCCCGTGGGCGCCGACGCCGGTGGGGATGAAGTCGATCTGCTTGAAGGACTCCGCATCAACCACGTGCACGCCATCGGCCATCATGTCGGCAACGAAGAAAACCTTGCCATCTGGCGATGCACGAACATCCTGCGGCATACCTTGGGTGGTACAGATCTCTGAGCCCAGCTCGCTGGGGTCCGGAACTTTTTTCGGTTTTTTCCCCGGCGCAGCAATGATCGCGAGGACCTCCGGGCGGCTGAAGTATTTGCTCAGCTTGATGGTGCCGACCACCCGCCGATTGACCAGATCTACCTTGGTAATTGCGCCGGCAAACTCGCACGTAAAGAAGGCGACCTTGCCATCGATCGAGAAATCGGCATGGTTAATGCCGCCACATTGCGGCGTTGCTATCGAATATTGCAAACGCATGGTGTTGGGATCGCGGAAGTCCAGCCGTTTGTATGCTTCCGCCACCACGATCGCGGACCGGCCGTCCGGCGACCAATAGAGGTTGTAGGGATCTTCGACGCGAATCGAGGCTCCAGGCTTGCCGGTTTTTGGATCGATTGGCGTCAAGCTGCCGTCGGTGCGTCCTTCCGCATTGTTTGCGACCCACAAAGTGCGCAAGTCCCACGCCGGCACGACATGCTGCGGATTGATGCCGACCTTGAATGTATCGATCACGTTCAACGTCGCCGGGTCGATGACGGACACCGTATTTGCCGTGCGGTTCGGAACGTAGACGCGCTCCAGCGCACCGGAAACCGCAGCGCTCATGTGGCTTGCGCCAATCTCGCTGTACAGGTTCTGAGGGTCAACGACGGCCGGCATTCCAGGCACCGTGATCACTGCCGCGGCGGGGCGGGCCGCATCGGGCGGCGACGACTTGGCGGCGGTCTGGGCCGCGACCCACCAAGCCGCCGATCCCAGCAGGAGGAACAGGATTGAAATTGCTGCTGCACGGTTCTTACGCATCGTCGGCTCCTCAAGTACTCGGTCTATACGGGACGGAATGAAACAGCGCGCTCAACGCGAAGGTCCCTTCGCAGCGCGGATGGCGGCCACCGTCTTCGCCACGATCAAATCGACACCCAATTGACCCAGGGCTGCACTGGAGGCTCGCGGATCGCCTGTGACGCCATTGGCCTCGCTTTCGCGAGGGTCATGTGCAATTTGAGCCGGCCGAACCAAGGTGGCGTCAACGGCCATCATCAACGAGGTGTCGGCCGTGCCTGCATGCACGCCAATCTGAACGTCACTCAATCCCTTGGCCTTGAGTGCCTGCACGTAATCGGTTTGGGTGACGCGGTAGTAGTCGCCGATGAAGTGGGCGCGAGCAGGCGTCGCCGCCCAGTCGCGATTGAGACGCGTCGCCACCGCCTTGAGCTGGGCCTGGTATCCGCCGTGATCACCAACCAGCACCACATCGACAAAGCCGCTTTGCTTGAAACTGCGTGCTGCGCCCTCGAGTACGCCCTTGAAGGCGTCCTCCGGCACCGAGATCGTGCCAGCAAAGCGCATGTGCCCGGTGGGCGGCGCGATGCTGCCTTCGGGCACGTAGGCCACCACCGGCGCGACCAGCGTGTGACCCAGCGAAGCGGCGATCCGTCCTGCCAGCACCTTCACTCGCACGTTGTGTTTGCCCAGGGCCATGTGCGGGCCGCTCTGTTCGGTCCCGCCGACCGGAATGATGATCGTCGTCGTGCCCGCGCGGATGGCATCTCGGGCTTCGGTCGATGTCAACTCCTCAAGGTAGACACTGGTCGAGGCGGACCAGGCTGCGGAGCTGAAAGCGACCGCCCCAATCATGAGCAAGCGAGGTATGGTGAGCATCAATGGTTCGTGTCTGGCTGCGAGTTGGCGTTTTGGCAATTTGAACCTGCGATCACTTGTTCGACCGATGCAAGGAAGGTTCTGCCTTTGGCGGCAAAAAGAGTGTATGAGATCACAATCACGCAGTCAGGATCTCTTGCCATGACCATGAGCGCCCCTCTTCGCAAGCTCACGCTCACCGCCCATGTCACCGCATCGGTTGGGTGGCTTGGCGCGCTTGCTGTTTTTTTCGCTCATACCCTCGCCAGTATGATCAGCCAAGACGAGCAGATGGTGCGTGCGGCATCTCTCGCGATGGATCTAACCGCCTGGTTCGTGATCCTGCCGCTGAGTCTCGCCTCGCTGACAACTGGGCTGATTCAAGCACTGGGTACTGCGTGGGGCTTGTTTCGGCACTATTGGATTCTTTTCAAACTCCTACTAACCGCCGTTGCCACCGGCGTGTTGCTATTGAAGCTGCAGCCAATTAGCTACCTGGCCGACGTGGCGGCAGAGGCGACATTTTCCAGCGCCGACCTCATTGGGCTGCGAACCTCCCTCGTGGTCCACACCGGAGGTGGGCTATTGGTGTTGCTCGCGGCCGTCACGCTGGCGGTATACAAGCCGCGGGGCATGACTCGGTACGGTGTGCGAAAGCAGCGCGAACAGGGCAACGCCAGGGCAGGGTCCGACCTCGGGTCGACCACGAGCACGCCACTCTGGGTGAAAGTCTTTGGCGGAATTGTCATCGTCCTGATCCTGATAGTTGGTGCCATGTTGCTTGGCGGCGGCCATGGCCCAGGCGCCCATGACTAACAAGGCGCTGCACCGGACGGCAATTCCGCTGCGCACCAGCGCGCCGGTGAGCTTTGGCGTTGTGCCCCACCTTCGCTGCCATGAACTCGCTTGAGCTGAAGGTCCCGCCTCCTGCCGTGGCGTTGCTTTTCGGCGTCCTCATGTGGCTCGTGTCCTCGCTGGTCGCGCCGGCTGAAGTGCCGTCCGGCCTTCGCGTATCGGTTGCCCTTGTTCTTGCTTCGGTTGGCCTGGTTTTCGGCCTAGCAGGCATGGTCTTCTTCTGGCGAGCAAGAACCAAGATCAATTCAACTGGGCCCATGGCTACATCGTCTCTGGTCACCAGCGGTGCCTTTCGCCTCACACGCAATCCCATGTACCTCAGCCTTCTGCTCTACATGCTTGTGTGGGTCGCGTACTTGTCAAACTGCTGGCTTTGCTTCTGCCGGTGTTCGTGCTCTACATCAACAAGTTCCAAATCAAGCCCGAGGAGCGCGCGTTGTCCTCGCTCTTTGGTCCACAGTACGCCGCATACAAGAAAAGGGTTCACCGGTGGGTGTGAGGCATAACCGTTCCCATATGGACTCCGTCTCAACCGCAAGAAAGCTGCCCGATATTGATGGCTTGAGGGAAGCGCCCGCCCAAGTTCACGATCGCCTTCATAGGGGCCGTTCGTCGGCGACCTCCCATCGTCGTCGGCCACCGCCTGCTTGTAGTTCCGTAGCACCTCCAGCTCGAAAGTTTTGCAAACGTCGAATCTGTGCGCCGTCGCAACACCTCAACGATGGCTTGTAGCCGCGCGCGACGGCACGAAGCTGGTTTGCGTGGGGTGGAACTGTTTTACCTGCCGATACACAAATCATCATGACGACGCCCCTCGCGAGGTGCTTGGTCTGTCGCCTGCTGATTGGCGTGCTTGTGCCCACCCAGTTGGCGATTGCTGCCTATGGCCTCTCCGGCGAGTCGACGCTGCTTATCGGTGTGGGAGTCGTTTGCTGATCCGCAGGACCGGAGGCCTCAGATGATTCGTGCGAGCTTCGCCCAACGACAGACTCTCCACGCCTGGATGCTCGCATGCGCACTTGGCGTCCTCGCGGCGCCGCCGGTTCGTGCCGGCCAACCGGTGACCCTGACTCACGTCCACGGGCTGTCCTATAGCGCTGACGGAAAGCAGCTCCTGATCCCCAGCCACCATGGCCTTGCCGTGTACGCGGACGGACATTGGTCCAAGGCGGAGGGGCCGGCGCACGATTACATGGGCTTCTCCGCCACGCGCGATGCGCTGTACAGCAGCGGGCACCCGGCGCCGGGTTCCGAGCTGACCGATCCCTTTGGCCTGATCAAGAGCAGCGACGGCGGCAAAACCTGGCAGCAGCTCGGGCTCACGGGCGAGTCGGACTTCCACATACTGGCAACCAGCTTCGCGACCAACGCCGTGTACGTGGCCAACAAAGAGGCAAACACCCGCATGAGCCAAGTCGGCATCTACCACACGCGGACCGACGGCCTCAGGTGGCGACGCGCCGCGGCCAAGGGACTGGGGCGCTGGCTCCATAGCCTGGCCGTGCATCCCACTGACGCTGCCGTCGTCGCCGCCGGCACGGACGAGGGACTCTATCTGTCCCGGAATTCGGCCGAGAGCTTCGAGCGGCTGGTCGGCGGCATGGTGACTGCCGAAAGCTTCGATCTGGATGGGCAGCACTTGTGGTTCAGCACCTATGCCGACAAGGCGGTGCTGGCGAGGATCGTATTGAAGGCCAGGGCCAAGGCCGAAGAGGTGCCGATCCCAGCGCCGACAGACGATGCTGTGGCGTACATCGCGCAGAACCCTGTCCGGCGCGGAGAGATCGCGATCGCGACCTTCAAGCGAAGCGTGTTTCTCAGCAAGGACCAGGGTCGGACCTGGACGCAGATCGCGAAGGGCGGAACGACCCATGAGTGACTCGACGCCACGCCGGCGGCCTCCCGCATCGACGGTTAAGGCTGGCGCGTGCTGCCCAAGCGGTTCGGCAACCGGCACACTGTCTAGTCGTTGTGAAGCGGAGCGGCGTCCAAAGCGGGCTGAGCAACGGTAGCCTACATCTTGGGCCCGCGTTGCCCCCTAGGACAGGTCAAAGCAGCAACCCGCGTAGTACGCTTTGTCGCCGCCGTCGACGAGAGGCACCTCGATCGGCTTGCCCTCGTTGCGCCAGGCGTCGCGCCGCTTGTAGCCGGATTCGGCGAGCTCGGCGAGGAGCTCGTCGTGGTGCTGGATCCGGTAGGGACAGACGGCAAAGCCGATGCTGTTGAGCGTGTAGAGCGTGCGCTCGGGATGCACCGCCGTCGTGTTGAGCACGATGCGCCGTGGCTTCACAGGCAGCGCGGCAATGATCTCGGACATGCGCGTCGGCAGGTACTGCAGGCTGCCCGAGGCGTAGAGCACGTCGCAGCCGCTCGCGTCGCGCCAATCGGTGGTGAAGCTGAGCTGTGCGCTGGCCTCGCGCTGCACCGCGAGCTCCCGGCCGCTCGCCACCACGTTAGGCACGTCGCAGACGGTCCAACGCAGGTCGGCAGGGTAGTTGAGCATGCGGCGGAAGGCGTAGTACTTGATGCCGACATGGCCGCCCAGGTCGAAGATGCTGCGCATGCCGTCGTCGAGCGCGCGGCCGAGCCAGAACAGGCCGGGGTAGTCGTAGAAAGCGACCTGGTGACTGTAGAAGGCGTCCGCCGGGGCGTTGTCGTATCCGATGGCCTTGGAGGGCGGCGCGCCGGCTTCGGCAGCGGCGAAGCTCTCGAAGGAACCCATGAACAGGTCCTCTTCGCGGTTGTCCAGGAACTTGCGCCGGTAGGCAGCTTCGCGGACCGACGACGGCAGCAGACTCAAGTGCATTCTTCCTCCTGTGTATGCGCAACGGAGCCGGGTGTAAAAACTGATGCAAACCCACTCAATAGTTCGTCATCGGGCGGGCCCGACCCCGGAGCATGAAGCGGGGGACGTGGCTGGCGACGGATGGCGGGTGGTTGTAGGATGAAATTGGGCGCTGCTGACGAGGTCGGCTTCTCCTTGGTGCAACAAGCCCGTTCAATAGTTGGACCCGCAGTCCTGCGAGCACCCCGGAATGTGGCAGAGGGCGGCGACGTCCCGAAGCACGCTTAGTAGAGTTCGATGACGAGGACTGCCTGCGGCGCCCATCAACCGTCAGGAGGTTCTCATGCAAGTGCTTTACACGCGCTGTGCGGGCCTGGACGTGCACAAGGACACCATCGTGGCCTGCGTGCGGTGCGTCTCGCCGCCCATGCACCAGGAGGTGCGCAGCTTCGGCACCACAACCACCCAGTTGCTCGAACTGGCCGATTGGCTGGCCGAGCACGACTGCACCCACGTGGCGATGGAGGCCACCGGCGTGTACTGGAAGCCGGTGTGGCATGTGCTGGAGGCCGAGTTCGAGTTGGTGCTGGCCAACGCCGCGCACATTCGCAACGTGCCCGGGCGCAAGACGGACGTCAACGACGCGATGTGGATTGCCGATCTGCTGGCGCACGGCCTCATTCGCTCCAGCTTCGTGCCGCCGCAGGCGATCCAGCAGTTGCGCGACCTCACGCGCACGCGCAAGCAACTCGTGCGGGAGGTCTCCCAGCACTCGCTGCGTATCCAGAAGGTGCTGGAGGACGCCAACCTCAAGTTGGGCAGCGTCCTGTCGGATGTACTGGGCAAGAGCGGCCGTGCGATGCTCGATGCCATCGTGGCCGGCCAGAGCGATCCGGCGCTGCTGGCCGCGCTGGCCCAGGGCACGGCGCGCAACAAGACCGCCGAGTTGCGCGAGGCGCTGCGCGGGCGCATCACCGAGCACCATCGCACGATGCTGCGGCTGCACCTGCAGGTCATCGATGCCTTGCAGCGCACGCTGGGCGAACTGGATGCGGCCGTGGGAAAAGCGCTGGCGCCGATCCGGCAGCGCGCCCGCCTGCTCACGACGATGCCCGGGGTCTCTGACCTGACGGCCAGCGTCGTGGTGGCGGAGATCGGCGTGGACATGTCGCGCTTCCCCACTGCCGGCCATCTGATCTCCTGGGCCGGACTGTGTCCACGCAGCGACGAGAGCGCCGGCAAGCGCCGATCCACCCGCGTGCGCAAGAGCGGCACCTGGATCAAGACCACCCTGGTGACTGCCGCCTGGGCCGCGGTGCGCGTGAAGACCAGCTACCTGCGTGCGCAGTTCCTGCGTATCAAGGCACGCCGCGGAGCCAAGAAGGCCATCCTCGCTGTGGCCGCCTCGATGCTCACCGCCGCGTACCACATGCTTCGCGACGGCACCGAGTACAACGACTTGGGCAGCGAACACTTCGACCGCCAGGATCGAACCAAGATCATCCGTCGCCTCATGAAACGACTTCAAGACCTCGGCTGCGATGTTCCTGCGCTGGTACATACGGGTTAGCGCTTCTTAGTAGGAGCCCGGCGGCGGTGTCGTCACCGGCTTGAAGCGCCGCGCCGATGCGGTCATGTCGACGAGAGGCAGGATCGCGTCGCGCCGACCAGTGGGTCAAGCGCCTTCTTCTCTGCCACATCGAAAGCTGTGGTCATCGCCGGCACCGCGAGATTGCGAAGTTTTGGATTCGCGCCTGCGCAAGCGCCCGTATCGCGTCGCCCCTCTCTTGCGATCGATCACCTGCCACTCCGGATAGGCGAACCGTTCCGAGTCGATGGCGCGTTCATGCAACGAGGTCAAGCTTGCGGGCTTGGGAACGGCAGGAGCGAAACTAATGTCACGACGGCATGGGCAAACCCTCAAGAAACAATTGGTGACATTCGGGGATGCTTCATCTCGCCTGCTTTTGGGCAAGGAGATCGATATGAAGAAACTGATGGTCGCCCTCGTCGCGCTGATGATGAGCGTTGGGGTTTGGGCGCACTCCGGCGGCACGGACAAGAATGGCTGCCACCACGATCGGAAGAGCAGCGGATACCACTGCCATTGAGATAGATCAGCGCGCGGGCCCGCCAAAATCGCGGGCATGCATCTGCGCCGCATCGACCCTCGGCTAGACTTGCGCGATGCGCCGCAGGCTAGCCCTCGTCCTCCTCCTACTTTCTGCGTTCTGGCAGGCCATCGCCATCGGCGGGCAGGCCACCGCGTTTGCAGATGTAGAAGAAATGGCCCACGCCGTCTTGCACTGGCAGGACGAGGCGCATCACCATCACGATGACGGGTCCGTGGCGCAGGACGACTCGGACGAGTCCGTCCAACACGTCGTTGCCGATGGCTGCCTGGGCGCGTCCGCGGTCTGGCTCACGGCTTCCTTTTTCTTTGCACCTGCCGAAGCGCCCCGACCGATGATGGTCAACGAGGCGGCCGGACCCTGGCCGCATGTCGACGGTCCTCGACGACCTCCAAGACTGACGACCTGAAAACGCCACTGCTCACCCCGCGTTCGCGCGCGTGGGCCGTTTTCATGTTGGCGACCCTCGCAGGCTGATCCCAGCACGCATCGCGCGTGCGCGGCCGGCTCGCCGATGTCGCCGTCCCGTCAGTCAGGAGTCTTGTGAAATCCGTTCCATGGCTTGTGTCCTGCACGATCGCAGGAAGCGTGCTCCTTGGGGTCACGGCGCCCGCAGCCGCGCAACCATCCACTTTATCCGTCAGCGCAGCGTCGGCCAGCGTGAGCATCGCCCAGGCCTTCGAAGCGGCCTGGCAGCGCGCCGTCCAATCGCGAGAGACTGAATCCCAGACTCGACGCGCACGCGCAGAGCGGACGGCGGCGTCCAGCCTCTGGGCGGCGCCGCCTGCCGCCGAGCTCAACCACATCAACGACCGCTGGCATTCGAACGCCGGGCGTCGCGAGACGGAGGTGGGCCTCGTGTGGCCACTCTGGTTGCCGGGCCAGCGCGACGCGCGCGCCGCAGCCGCCGATGCCGAACTGAGGCTCTCGGACCTTGGCCTCGAAGCGGCGCGATTGCGCGTGGCCGGACAGGTCCGCGAAGCCGCCTGGAAGCTGTCAGCAGCCCAGGCCGAAGCAATGTCGGTCGCAGCTCAGACGCGCTATCTGCAAGGCATCGCCGATGACGTGCAGCGTCGTGTCCAGGCAGGCGACCTGGCACGGGCTGATGCCTTGGCGGCCCGTGCCGAGTTCCTGGAGGCCAAGGCTGTCCAGAGCGAAGCCGATCAGCGATTGCAGGCGGCTCGCGCGCAGTGGCGAACGCTCACCGGCATCGACGCGATGCCGCAAATGCCGAGCCCGCCAGCGCCGGCTGCTGGAGAGCAGCCGTCGACGACCGGCGAGCATCCCGAACTGCGGCTCGCCACGCAGGCCGTCGAGCGGGCGCGCAAACGCCTGGACGCCGTCAACGTATCGCGACGCGACCCGCCGGAACTCTCGCTTCGGTACCGCGAAGAGGCACCCGGCATGGGTGAGGCGACACAACGTGGCATCGGCATCGGCCTGCGGATACCGTTCGGCACCGACAGCCGCAATGCGCCTCTGCAAGCCGCTGCCTTCGGCGACCTCGATGTGGCGGAGACGACCGAGCAACGCCTGCGCGAGCGACAAGACGCCGAACTCGCTTTGGCGCGTGCAGCCGTGCAAAGCGCCGCGCTGCAACTCGACAGCACGCGCACCCGCGCCGGTCTGCTGCGCGAACGTGCGCAGCTCGTCGACGCCTCGTTCAAGGCAGGCGAAACATCCCTTCCAGACCTGCTGCGAGCCGCCAACGCCGCCGCGCAGGCCGACGCCGCGCTCGCGCGCCAGCAAGCGGGGCTGGGCTTGGCCCATGCCCAACTCCAACAAGCACTCGGACTGTTTCCATGATTCATCTCACACACACCTCCAGCCTCAGGCGCCGCCCCCTGCTGCTGGCCGTCATCATTCCGCTGATGCTGCTGCTGGGTGCCAGCGCCTGGGCCAGCCCGGGGGCCCACGGCCCGAACGGTGAGCACCTCGATGCCCCTGGCCAGACCGTCAGCGGCGGCAACAGCGCTCCGCGCATGGAGGCCAAGTCGGAAACGTTCGAACTGGTCGGCCACCTGCGCGAGGACGAGCTTTCGATGCTCATCAACCGGTTCGAAACCAATGAGCCGGTCCTCGATGCGAAGGTGGAAGTCGAGTCCGGCGCGCTCAAGGCAATCGCCAAATTCCATTCCGATCTGGGCGACTACGCCGTCGACGATGCCGCCTTCCTCAAGGCCCTGAAAGCGCCCGGCGAGCATGCGGTCGTGATCACCGTGCTGGCCGGTGCAGACGCGGATCTGCTGGACGCGACGATCAAGAGCGAAGGAGCCGCCGCGGGCTCCCACGGGCACTCCCATGACGACGAACACGGCCACGGCGTCCCCTTGACCGTCTGGCTCGCACTGGCGCTGCTGGCTGCCGGTGCCGTCATCTATTTCCTCAATCGCCATGCCGGCAGCCGCCCCGGCCTTCCGACCGGAGGTGCCCAATGACGCAGCGACTTCAACTTGCATCCTGCAAACCGGCGCCGTATCGCACGGCGGTGATCGCCGCGCTCGCGGTGCTGCTAAGCCTCGTCGCACCCAGTGCAACGCTTGCAGCGCCCGGCGCGCACGGACCTAACGGAGAGCACCTTGACGCACCGAGCAGCAACAACACATCGGGCCTTGCTCGCCTGCCGGACGGCAGCGTTCAGGTGCCAATGCTGGCCCAGCGCCGCATGGCCATCAGGACCCTTGTGGCCACCGAGGGCGAGGCGGCCGCCACCGTGGAGCTGCCGGGGCGGATCGTGATGGATCCCAACGCCGGCGGCCGCGTGCAAGCTGTGCACGGCGGGCGTATCGAGCCGGGCCCGCGCGGCTTGCCGGTGGCCGGCCAATCGGTACGCCAAGGCGAGCTGTTGGCCTATGTGAAGCACCATGCCGAGCCCTATGCGCTGGCGAACCAGCAATCGCAGCTGGCCGAGCTGCGAAGCAGCCGGGAACTGGCGGCGCAGCGGGTGCAGCGCCTGCAGTCGCTGGAAGGCACGGTGCCTCGCAAAGACATCGAAGCCGCGCGCGCGGAGCTGCAAAGTCTTTCGGCGCGTGAGAAGAGCATCGGTGCGAGCCTCGGCGCGCGCGAAGCGCTCGTGGCGCCCGTGGCCGGTGTGATCGCGAGGGCCGATGCAGTCTCCGGCCAGATCGTGGAAGCGCGCGACGTGCTGTTCGAGGTAGTCGACCCGAGCCGGGTGCTGGTCGAGGCCACGACCGCCGATCCTGGCTTGCCTGCTCGTCTCGGAGACGCTTACCTGCAAGCCACTGCCGGCGTGAAGCTGAAGCTGCTGGGTGCCGCACGCAGCCTGCGCGACGGCGTGCTTCCGCTCACGTTCCGGGCGCAGCCGGACAAGCCTGGCGCAGCCATGCCCTTGGCCATCGGCCAGCCGGTCACCGTCGTGGCGACGCTCACGGAACGCATCAAGGGCTTCGTGCTGCCGGCGCAGGCCGTCGTGCGAAACAGCGCCAACGAGCCCATCGTGTGGATCAAATCTGGCGCCGAGCGCTACATCCCGCAGCCGGTGCAGTACAGTCCGCTGGACGCATCGACCGTGATCATCACCCAGGGACTGGGTGCCGACAATCGCGTGGTGGTGCAAGGTGCTCCGCTGATCGCGCAGATCCGCTGAACGGAGCTTCTGCATGTTCAACTGGATCGTTCACCACAGCCTGCGCGGGCGTCTCTTCGTGCTGGCCGTCGCGGCGCTGCTGCTGGTCTATGGCGCCATCACCGCGTGGCGCACGCGGGTCGACGTCTTTCCGGACCTCAACAAGCCGCTGGTCACCGTGCTCACGGAAGCCGGCGGCATGGCGCCCGAAGAGGTCGAGCAGCTTGTCACCTTTCCCTTGGAGACGGCGCTCAATGGCATGCCGGGCGTGACGCGCGTGCGTTCGATCTCCGGGGTCGGCCTGTCCATCCTCTATGCCGAGTTCGACTGGGACACCGACATCTATCGCAACCGCCAGCTCGTGGCCGAGCGCCTGGCGCTGGTGCGCGAGCAACTGCCAGGTGGCATCACGCCCGCCATGGGGCCGGTGTCCTCGATCATGGGCGAGGTGATGCTGATCGCGCTGCCCCTGGCGGAAGGAAACGGCAAGACGGCCGCGGACCCGATGCGCGCGCGTGAGTACGCCGACTTCGTCCTGCGCCCGCGCCTGCTGTCCATCGCCGGCGTTTCCCAGGTCATTCCGATTGGCGGTGACGTGCGGCAACTGCGCGTCGAACCCGACACGGCCCGCATGGCCCAGTACGGTGTCTCGCTGACCCAGGTCGAGCAGGCGCTGCGCGGCTTCGCGAGCAACGCGGGCGGCGGCTTCATCGACCTCAACAGCCGCGAGTTCCTCATCCGCCATCTCGGCCGCACCAACCGGGTAGAGGATCTGCGCGGAATTGCGGTTGCCTGGAAGGAGGGCCGTCCCGTCCTGCTGGACCAGGTGGCCAATGTGCGTTTCGCAGCCAGTATGAAACGGGGCGATGCCGGCTACAACGGCCTGCCGGCGGTGATCGTCAGCGTGCAAAAGCAGCCCGCCGCGGACACCGTGAAGCTGACGGGCGCCATCGAGACCGCCCTGGGCGAGCTCCAGCAAGGCTTGCCGCCGGGCCTGGCGGCACCCAAGGTGCTGTTCCGCCAGGCCGACTTCATCCAGGCATCGATCAGCAACGTCAGCGAGGCATTGCGAGATGGGGCCATCATGGTTGCGATCGTGCTGTTTGCCTTCCTGCTCTCGGCGCGCACAACTCTGATTTCCCTGGTGGCGATCCCGTTGTCGCTGGCGGTCACCGCGCTGGTGTTCAAGCTGCTGGGCCAGTCCATCAACGTGATGACGCTGGGTGGCCTGGCGATCGCAATCGGCGAGCTGGTCGACGACGCCGTGGTGGATGTGGAAAACATCCTGCGCCGACTCAAGCAGAACCGTGCGGCCGGCAATCCCCTGTCCACGATGGAGGTCGTGCGAAGGGCCAGCGTGGAAGTTCGTTCCGGCATCGTCTATGCGACCGCCATCGTCGTGCTGGTGTTCGTGCCCTTGTTCGCGCTGCCGGGCATCGAGGGACGGTTGTTCTCGCCGCTGGGCATCGCCTACATTGTCTCCATCCTGGCTTCCATGCTGGTGTCGATGACGGTGACTCCAGTGCTGTGCCTCTACCTGCTGCCAACAATGAAGCGCCTGGATCACGGCGACAGCCCGCTGGTCATCCGCCTCAAGCGCTGGGACGAGAAGGTATTGGGCTGGTCTTTCGAGCGCGCCAAGCTGCTGATCGCCATCGCCGCCGTGGCGGTAGCCGCTGCGGCGACCAGCGTGCCGTTCTTCCCGCGCGCCTTCTTGCCGGCCTTCAACGAAGGGTCGTTGGTGCTTGGGATGGTCTTCAATCCCGGCACTGCGCTGGCCGAGGCCAACCGCATGGGATCGCTCGCGGAAACGCTGATCGCCGAGGTGCCCGAAGTCACCCAGGTCGGGCGTCGAACCGGGCGCGCCGAGCTCGACGAGCATGCCGAAGGCGTGCACGCCGCCGAGATCGACGTGGACCTGAAGCGATCCGCGCGCGACCGCGAGACCGTGATGGCGGATATCCGGGCGCGGTTGTCGGTGCTGCCGGCACAGGTGGCAATCGGCCAGCCCATCTCGCACCGCCTGGACCACCTGCTGTCGGGTGTACGCGCGCAAATTGCGCTGAAGATCTTCGGCGACGACACCGATACGTTGCGCGGCCTCGGCGAGCAGATGCGCCAAGGGCTGTCAGGCGTACCCGGCCTGGTCGACCTGACGGTGGAGAAGCAGGTGCTGATTCCCCAGATCACGGTGCGCCTCGATCAGCGCAAGCTGGCGCAGACGGGCTTGTCGCCGGGCGAAGCTGTGCGGGTGCTGCAGGCCTTGACGGACGGGGCACACGGCGCCCAGATTGTGGACGGCCAGCGTCGCTATGACTTGGTGCTGCGCCTGCCGGACGGTCGGCGCAGCCCGCAGGACCTTGCCGCCACGTTGATCGACACCCCGGCCGGCCGCTTGCCGGTCTCGGCGATTGCCACGGTGGAGGAAACCGATGGCCCGAACCAGATCGGACGCGAGAACGGGCGCCGGCGCATCGTGGTCTACGCCAACACCGACGGCTCGGACATGGGACGGGTGATCCAAGATATCCGCAATGTGATCGCCAAGACGCCATTGCCGCCGGGCACCTTCGTGAGCCTGGAGGGGCAGTTCCAGGCCCAGGAGCAGGCGATGAAGCTGATCGTGGGTCTGTCGCTGGTCTCGCTGGCGATGATCTTCCTGGTGCTCTATGCGCGCTACAAGTCCGCGGTGCTGGCCGGAATCATCATGGCCAACATTCCACTCGCCCTCATTGGCAGCGTGGTGGCCATGTGGCTCGCCGGTGTGAGCCTGTCGGTGGCCTCGATGGTGGGTTTCATCACGCTGGCGGGCATCGCGACGCGCAACGGCATCTTGAAGGTCAGCCACTACATCAACCTGTGCCGCTTCGAAGGCGAGAGCTTCGGCATTCCGATGATCGTGCGCGGCTCGCTTGAGCGTCTGACGCCGGTGCTGATGACCGCGCTGGTGGCCGCCTTCGCGCTGACGCCGCTGCTGCTGGCCGCCGATGCGCCGGGCAAGGAAATCCTGCACCCGGTCGCCGTGGTGATCTTCGGCGGCCTGGTCAGCTCGACCGTTCTCGACACGCTGCTCACGCCGGTCCTGTTCTGGCTGCTTGGCCGCCGCGCTGCCGAGCGTTTGCTCGAAGTGGAGGTGCCCGGACCTGGCCTCCAGCCGGTCCCGCAGGAGTCGTACTGAGGTGAGCTGCACGATTCTTGTTTCCATTCCCCAAGGCTTTGCGGCGCCGCCTTGTCAAAGCGCGCCATCCCCTGACCAAAGGACGATCCGATGATCCTGAAAAACTCTCCCTTGCGCCTTCTCGCCGCCGCTGTGGTGCTGACGGCATCGACGCTGAGCGTGAACAACGCGTTTGCGCACGGTGCTGCGAAGCCGCAGCACGGCGGCATCGTGCAAAGCGCGAGCGACCTGTCTTTCGAACTGGTCGCAGCCGGCGACGGCGCCACGATCTACGTCCTCGACCACGAAGACGAGTTCGATACGGCCGGTACGAGCGGCAAACTCACGGTGCTCAACGGCGCAGAAAAATCGGAAGCCGCTCTGAAGCCGGCGGGCGGCAACAAGCTCGAAGCGAAGGGTGTCAAGATGGGCAAGGGGTCCAAGGTGGTGGCCGCGCTGAAGACGGCGGACAAGAAGACCATCACCCTGCGATTCACGCTGAAGTGATCAGCAGCACGCGGCGGCGCCCTCCAGCAGGCGGCGTGGCGTTGGCACTCGTCGTGCTCAACGGCCTGTTGCAAGGCTGCGCCGGTCTGCTGGACGAGCGTGCCCGCTTCCTGGAAGGCTGGCGGCCGGGCAGGGTCGTGCAGATCGATCAAGGGGCCGCCATCCACGTGCGGATCGCCAAGGATTGCCGCAAGATGGTGGCGCCCGACGCCGCGGCGCGAGATCGCTACGTGCTGGTTCGCTACTCCGAGACGCCCAGCCGCTGTGCGTATCGAGTCGCACCGTTGTCCGGCGCTGAAACGATCGAAGTTAGTGATCGGGTTCAAGTCAACATTCAGCACTGTCATGTTCCGCTGGCAATGATCGGTGGCTGAGGGAAATAATCTTTCGAAGGTGGTCGGCGCATGAAGCAACCCCATGCTCATCTACCCGCATTGCGCGGAGGCCTCCTGGCTCTGGTGGCGGCGGCGCTGTTCGGCATCAGCACCCCGCTGGTTCAGCGATTCGGGGCAGGTCTCGGGGCATTCACGACAGCGGCTTTGCTCTATGCGGGTGCTGCTGTCGTGGGAGCGTTTTCGCGACAGCATGTTGAAAAGGAAGCTCGGCTCAAGCGTGGCGACCTTCCACGCCTGCTGTCGATGGCGGCCTTCGGCGCCGTGCTGGGGCCCGTCGCGTTGGCATGGGGCCTGCAACACACCAGCGGTACCGGTGCTTCGCTGATGCTCACCCTCGAAGCCTTGTTCACCGCCTTGCTGGCGCGCGGCTTGTACGGCGAGACCATGGATCGACGCGTCTGGGCCGCCATGCTGCTGCTGCTCGCCGGCGGCATCGCGCTGGTGCTGGACCAGGGCCGCCAGGGCGGAAATCAGCTCTGGGGAGTGCTGGCGGTGCTGCTGGCCACGGTGGCCTGGGGCGCAGACAACACGCTCTCGCGTGCGCTGGCCGAGCGCGACCCGGCACAGGTGGTGCTTGGCAAGGCGGTCCTCGGGGCTGCCGCCACGACAGCGCTGGCGATGCTGTTCGGTGATCCGCTGCCCACGCTCGGCGCGGCGATCGGGCTGCTGGTAGTGGGCGCGACCGGCTATGGACTGAGCCTGCGTTTTTATCTGCTGGCCCAGCGGGCCTTCGGCGCGGCGCGCACAGGCTCTGTTTTTGCGTTCGCGCCATTCATAGGCGCCGCGCTCGCGATGGCGTTGGGGGACCGCAGCGGTAGTTGGATCATGGCGGTGGGCGGTCTGCTCATGGTGCTGGGGGTGGCGCTGCACTTGGCGGAATCGCATGGGCATGCGCACGCGCACGAGGCGTTGGAACACGAGCATGCGCACCAGCATGACGACGGGCACCATAACCACGCGCACGAGGTGATGCCGGCGGGCCCGCACAGCCATCGACACGTGCACGAACCGATGAGCCATGCGCATCCGCATGTGCCGGATGCGCACCATCGGCACGAGCATTGACGGCGAATAGGAACAAGCTGGTCACACGTTTGTCTGATCTGGTTGACCAGCAAGCCGGTGCATCGAGGCCTGCGGCTCAGTCGAGCGTCACCACTGCGACGTACAGTTCCACCACCAGCCAGCCGATCAACGCCGCAGCGCCGATGGCCAGGAGCACTGAAGCAGCTCTGCCCTCAATGCGTCGAAATGCACTGCTTGCCATTGGGCGACCGGTCCCAAGAATTACCTGATAGGCGCTTCATGGAACGATTGTTGATCGCTTGGCGCGCAATGTAAAAGGCACGCTGGGCGCGAGGTTTCGCCGCGCAATGAGAGGAGCTTCGCATAGAGCGTGTCAACCGTCAGCACGCTCGGATGCACCCATTGCGCCGGAAAGAAGGCGCTGCTATGGCCACATCTGGGCGACTCTTGCGGGTCTTGTTCGTTCAGCTGTACCCGCCGATCAGCAGTAGTGCGGTAGTGCGCGTGCTCCAGGTAGGGCCTCGCACAGGGGATTTCTTGTGGTGTGAGCCGGCTACCAGACACTTCGCGGGCCGGCTCGGCGCATTGACTCAAGCGCCCAAAGGACGCTGGCATGGACGCCACAACAGTCCGCAGAGTGCAATCAGGCAGAAGGCCGCCCCGGCATAGAAGGTGGCAGACGCCCCGAGCCGATCCCACAACAGCCCGGCGACCACGCTGGCTACCAGCATCGCCACTCCGCTCACCAGGTTGAAGAACCCGTAGGCGGTGCCGCGCAGATCTGCGGGCGTGGTATCCGCCACCATGGTGGCTAGCAAGCCTTGCGTGATGCCCATGTGCACACCCCACAGGGCGACGCCTGCCAACACGACCCACCAATGATCGCTGGTGGCGAGCACGACGTCGGCCGCGATCAACACGGCCAGGCCGAGCGCCAGCAATTTGGTGTGGCTCATGCGGTCGGAGAGCTTGCCAAAGGGATAGGCCGACAGCGCGTAGATCAGGTTCATCGCTACCATCACGAGGGGCACCAGAGCGACCGCAATGCCGCCTTGCTGTGCTCGCAGCACCAGGAATGCCTCGCTGAACCGCGCCAGCGTGAACACGGCACCGATTCCCACCACCCACCAATACGGCGGGCCAAGCCGCTTCAGGTTTTCTCGGCGGATTGGATTGGTCCGCTTCTCAAGCTGATGATGTTTCGGCTCCCGAAGGCCGAACAAGAGCAGTGCGACAGCCATCAAGCCCGGGACCACTGCCACCCCGAAGACGGCCCGGAAATCATTGGCCCAGAGCAGCATCAAGCCCACCGCCAGCAGCGGACCGAGGAAGGCCCCCACGGTGTCGATCGACTGGCGCAGCCCGAAGGCGGCGCCGCGCAAGTGCGGCGGCGCAATGTCGGCGACCAAGGCATCACGGGGTGCACCGCGTACCCCCTTGCCGACCCGATCCAGCAGCCGGGCCGTCAGCACAATGCCGATCGTAGGGGCCAGCGCGAACAGCGGTTTGGACAGTGCCCCCAAGGCGTAGCCAAACACGGCCAGCCCTTTTCGCTTGCCGAGATAGTCGCTAAGCGCCCCCGAGAAGACCTTGACGATCAGCGCCGTGGACTCGGCCAGCCCTTCGATCAGACCGACCGCCGAAGCGCTGGCGCCCAAGGTCGAGACCATGAACATCGGCAGCAGGCTATGGATCATTTCCGACGAGATGTCCATCAGCATGCTGACAAAGCCGAGCACCCAAATGCCGGCCGGAATTTGATGCAGGGTGCTGCTGCTTCTTGTGGTCATGGGTTCCGGCGCAGCATTGCTGTCAAAGGGCATGTCAGGCGTGATGGGGGTTGGATCCACTCAGGGCTTGGCATCTCGTTTGGCAGGCCGCTTTGCGGTCGCTCTCTTTGCAGTTGCGGGCCGTCTCGTCGGCGCAGTTTTCGTGTTCTGCTCCCGCTCGAAAACCTCATTGGCATAGCTCTCCAGCAAGGCCTCGCACTCGACCAACTGCTGTTCGGCCCTCGCGCGCGCCGGCGCGCCATAGAAGTCGACGATCTTGATGCGCTCGAGCCAGTTCTTGAGCTTCTTCAGGTCTTCGTTCTCTTTGATCTCAGCGAAGCTGTAGCGGCCAGCCTTGACCTCTTTCTCAATCTCCTTCTTGTAGTCGTCACACTTTTCGAGAAACTCCTCGTAGTCCTGCTCGCGGTCGCGCTTGAAATAGGCCACAACACGTTCCTCCTGCTTGGCGTCGACTGCCTGCGTTTCGAAGATCACCGCCTCGCCGCCCGCTTGCTCGATATCGCTTTGCACCGTGCGCAGCTGACGCTGGTGCTCGCTGCTGGTCGACCTGACACCGGAGTTGCTGCCGCTGCCGAGCTATCTGGACGACCTGGTCATGTTGGCTGGATTGTCCTGGGCGGCGATCCACCTGGTTCTTGCAAACGTCTGGGATGCAAGTTGCGTCCAAGGGGATCATTGGCTGAGGCACGCGTTCGCGTGGATCCAAGTCAGAAACGACGATGTGATTCTGTGCATCGTTCTCGCAGCACTCGCCCTGTGGTTCAAGTTCTGGTTCGGAGGGTGAATTGGCCGGCGAAGCCCCTGGATTTCCCGATCAACGAGAAGCTCGCGGTTGGCAAGAAGGTCGACATCGAGTGCGTTCACAAACATACAAGGAAAACGAGCCTTCGCGGCCCGTTTTTTCTTTCGACCCCCACCCGGTCCGGGCGAGCGCCGAAGCAACCTCTACCAGCGCCTGCCGGCTGTCAGGATGAATTGTGAGGTGCGACGGTGAAGCAACGATTACAAGACCCAACGTCGCTTGCAACCGCCGCTGGATTTCGCTCTTCTTTGTCGGCGGGCCAGCTGAGGTGCTCAGCGGCTCCGCAATGCCGAGAACTGGCGCGCTCAGGCTGGAGGATTTTCTTGTGATCGGCGCTCGAAACGCGAAGCGGGCGTGCCATGCGTAGCGAGCCAAGCCCGCCGTTCCAACTCGCAAGCCTCACAGGTCGCGACTTCAGAGTCGATTTGCGTGACCAGGTCATCGTCCGAACCATAGCGAGCCCCGAGATCGCCGACGAGCGTGACCAAGTCGTGAAGGTGCCGGGACGTAGAAGGCATAGACATTGCGTTCTCCTCGGGGGGACGAAGCTTAGGTCATGTCCTCGGCGCTTGGCAAATCAAGAGGCGATTCGTTTCACCCCGCTCCTTTGCGCGTCAACCGTGGCGGCGCGCTACGGCTGCCTGCAGGCGATGGCGCAGCCATTGCGCGCCCCGCGCCCCGCGGCTCAGGGCGCAGGCACAGCCTCGCGGTTGCCGGGCACGATCATCGGCTGGTAAGAGAAGACATCGCGGCTCTTCGGGTCCACGACGACCTTCAGCCACTGGACGTCGTTGTTGCCGTTGGCCGCATTGTCGCCGAAAGTCTCGACGCGGGTGAAGTTCTCGAGCCGGCGGCCGCGGGCGTCGAGGAACGGCTTGTCGATGCGGAAGTAGTGCGAATCGCCATGCACGTACGCCACCGGGCGCCGGAACGCGATCACCTGTTCGCGCAGGGCCAGGAGGTATTCCTTGTAGCCGTCGGGCGCAGCGTCGGTCTGCTCCAGCGTCAGCGGGTTCCGCACCGGCGCGCGCGTGGGATCGCTCTTGTCCCAGCCGGGGTTGGCCTGGGCAATGATCATGAGCGCCACCGAGCCCGCTTGCGCCGCCGCCGCGAAGGACCCGCGCAGCCACCGGATGTTCGCTGCATTGCGCGCCTGGAACTCCGCAGGGTCCGGGGCCGTGTCGCACAGGTTGTTGCAGGAGCCTGGAATGTTCAGCGTGACGTAGGTGACCCTGCCCACTTTCCAGCGTCGATTCTCGACGCAGGGCACGGCCCCGGCCTGACCGAGGCACAGGGCTTCGGTCTGGACCTCCTGCACGATCGGATCGCGGCCCATCGAGAGCGGCGTGGAGAAGAACACCTGGCGTTCGCGGTCGAGCCGTTCGCGGGAGTTGAAGCCGCCGTTGGCCGGTCGGTCGCAATCGGTCCAGTCGTTGTCGCCCGGCGTGAACATGGCCGCGCCCTGCAGCGTATTGAACCAGCCCACCGCCCGGTGGAAGAGGGCGTCGTCGCACAGGCTACCCGAGCCCTGCTTGAGGTCGCCGTTGTGCACGGTGAACGTCAGCTTCTGCGCGTTCATGTCGGCCAGCAGGTTGGGCAACCCGACGGCTTCCTGGACGGGGGAGTAGGGAAGGTCGCCCCAGAGTCCAATCGCATATGCTGCGTTCGCCTCGCCCTGGTCGGCGTGGGCCGGCAGCGGGATGCAGGCGACCAGGCCGAGGGTGATCAGTCCTGCGCCCAGCCGCGTGGCGAAGCTGTGCAGGCGTCGAAGCAGCGAGCGGGTCATCGGGTGTTCTCCTCCAACGGGCCGGCGGGATCGCCGGGGCGCATCTTGGGGCTCACTCGGTGACGCGCCGATGACATTCGCGGCGCCACCGCCGTGCGGATCGATCACCTTTACCTTGCTCCAGGATCACTTTTTTTCACGGCCATTGAAGTCGCAAACAGGCCAACACAGTCGCAAATGCAGCGGCTAAGCAGGGCAAGAGGGTGGGGCGTTGCCGGTGCGTAGCGCGCGACTCAGAAAGCGACCGATGCGCGCGACCGTTCACGCGATTGAGACCGCGTGCCACGGCAAAATCACCCAATGACTGAACCCGGTGAACTCTCCGACGCTGATCTGCGGGAACGCGCTCTCGCTTGGCGCCGGCAGGCCCTCGAGTGCGTTGCACGCACGGGCATCAGACCGACTACGGACTGGCGCTCGACCGAGAGTTGCCGAACCGCCGTGCCGCGTTCTCAAACTCCTCGTGTGCAACCTCAGTGGGGTCACGGTCGGCTTTTGAAGGGTAGATCTCGATGGCCCAGTCCGCGAGTAGCTCCAGTGGGGCCTCTCCATTGGAGAGCCTGGAAAACTCCTGCGTGAAGCCGCGCAGCCATGCCTCTGCCGGCGAGAGGGTGTAGCCGGCGATGACGATAGGCGCGGCAGGTTTCCACATGGCTCTTGGCGCATTGGCGTATTGCATGTGATGGCGTTAATGCTGGGCCAAGCAATTCTTGTGCGCGCCATGTCCATTTTCAAGCGATCATGGGAGTCCGGCGCGGCGCCTGCGTGTGGACTTTCGGGGCGACGAACCATACTTCAGGCTGACAGTCGGCCGGCGCTGGTAGAGGTTGCTTCGGCAACCGCCCACTCCGGGCGGTTCCTCGATGCCGCCGGCTGTCGCGACCAAGGAGGCCGGCATGCCATCGGACCGTTATGCCGTGAGACTGTTGATTGGTCAGATTTCGTTTTCGTTGATCTCCGATGATTTGTCTGGGCAGTGAGCGCAGGCGCTCAAAGAGGCTCCGTATACGCAAAGGCGATTCGATCGTTGGCCGCCTCGAGCTTTGGCCGCTTCAAGATTTCGATCAGGCCCAGGTTCAGGAGCGCCCGCGCCGCGGCGACCGGATCTTTCAGCGGAGAGAGCTGATGAAGGTGCTGCAAAGCAGTATGGCCGTTGACTCGCAACAGCAACGAGCGTTCGTCCAAGCCCAGCGCAGACGCGCGGAACAACACCTCACGCTGGCCACGAGTGGTGCGCGCCAGGACAATTTGCAGATCTTCTGTATGGTTCATAAAGTTCCAGGGTACGTGTCAGAGAGGCGCAATGCTGGCTGATGTTGCATGCGCGTTTCCCGAAGCGCGACATCAGGCGCAGGGCGGTCAACTCGCCTTCTTGACCCATGCACTGCACCACCCGTTGGCTGCCACCAGCTTGCCCGGGAACAAGGGGCAGCCACCTGTCGCTTCTTTCGGCTTGCCCTGGAATAACTGGCAGTTCGCGCAGGTTTGCGAGACCACGTGCTTGGGGTATTTCTTGGGGTCCACCTTGGTAGTGTCTTGCTTGTAGCCGAGCGCCGTTGCCTGGGGATCGCTTTCTTCCAGCTTGGGCCCCGTAGATTGGGCGTAGACGCCAGTTGCCGCGAGTGCTGAACCTGTGGCGACGACTTGAAGCATGAAGCTCCGACGATTGCTGCTGTTCATGGAATGACTCCGGGTGATCGAAAAATGTTCGGGCAAAAGTTTGCGTGTAAGCGGCGGCAAGTGCCGGTGTCAGGATCGGGGTAACGGCGCACCTCGCGTCGCGACTCTTGCATTCGACGCATGACGGCCGCGAACCGTGCGCACCCGAGCGCGATGCTCAGCATCGCAATGCCCCAGTCCGGCCTCCGTCCGCCTTTCCAGGTGGGAGATGCGAAATATCGTCCGTTGCGGGCCTCCCGTGTCCTTAAGGCATCCCCTGGCTATGCCATCTGCCGAACCGCTTGATCATGGAAAAGCTGGGCGCCAGTTGCGTCCATGCTTCAGGCGCCAGCGTCGATGCGCAACGTTGCAGGTTTGCAAGCAGCGGCGGCGCGGGCGTTTCCTTGAATGCGAAGGCAATGGTGTTGCCATGATCAAAGTCACTCACGGTGACGACACGTCCAGCAAAGCTTTCTTTGATCCGCTCAAGGTAGAGCGGGAAGTGCTCATGATGGGAGTGGAGGTTTGCCACCAAAACCCCGTTGGGCTCCAGCATGCCAAAGCAGTTGTCGTAGAAAGAGCGCGAGCAAAGACTCGCAGGCACCCCGTTGGCATCGAAGCCGTCGGCTACGATCACGTCGTAGCGATACGGGGCAGTACGCACATAGTCAGCAGCGTCCTCCTTGCGGACATGAAACCGGTGGTCGTCTCTGGGCACCTCAAACTCATCGCGGAGCGCGATGACATAGGGGTTGATCTCGATCACCTGAATGCGTGAATCTGGCAGATACCGGTAGCAGAATTTCGGCAGTGACCCGCCACCCAAACCCACCATGGCGATGTGGCGGGGGTTGGGCGCAAACAGCAGGAAGCCCATCATGAGGCGCGTGTACGCCAGCATGAGGTTGTTGGGCCGGTCGATCTGCATCCGGCTTTGAACGTCGCAGATCGAGAAATGCATGGTCTTTGAGTTCAGCGATTTTTCAACAAGAGGTCGCGGGTGCCGGTTGTACTCGAGGCGGTCTGACATCAATGATTCAATGAGATGAAAAAGAAAGGCGGGCGGGGCGGGCGCGCGCGCTTGGAAGGACTACTTGTCGCTTGGGATCTCGGCGACAGTCAGGGCAGTCATGTTGAAGATGCCGCGCACCGTTGCCGACGGTGTCAAGACATGGATGGGCCGTGCTGCGCCGAGCAAGACGGGACCGATGGTGATTCCACCCCCCATGGCAGTCTTCATCAGGCCGTAGGAAATGTTGGCGGCGTCGATGTTCGGGAAGACCAGCAGGTTGGCGTCGCCAGCCAGCGCACTGTGCGGCATGACGGCGGCGCGCTGCTTGCCGTCGAGCGCCACATCGCCCTGCATCTCGCCGTCGACTTGCAGCCAAGGCGCCTGGATCAGAAGGGCGTCGAGCGTCTGGCGCATCTTGACCGCGCTGGGCTGGTTGCTGCTGCCGAAGTTGGAATGCGACAGCAGCGCAGCCTTCGGCTTGAGGCCGAAGCGCATCATCTCCTCAGCCGCCATGGTGGTGATCTCGGCGAGTTCCTCGGGCGTCGGGTCGTAGTTGACGTGCGTGTCGACCAGGAACACCTGGCGGTCGGGCAGGAGCAGGCCGTTCATGCAGGCGTAGGTGGAGACGCCGGCGCGCTTGCCGATCACCTGGTCGATGTAGTGCAGGTGCAAGGCGGTGGTGCCCCAGGTGCCGCAGATCATGCCGTCCACGTCGCCCTTGTGCAGCAGCATGGCGCCGATCAGCGTGAGGCGGCGGCGCATCTCGATCTTGGCGGTCTGCACCGTCGTGCCCTTGCGCTCGGTCATGCGGTGGTAGGTCTGCCAGAAGTCTCGGTAGCGATGGTCGTGCTCGACGTTGACGATGTCGTAGTCCAGCTCTTCCTTGAGGCGCAGGCCGAACTTCTCGATGCGCTGGGCGATGATGGCCGGCCGGCCGATCAGCGTGGGCCGGGCGATGCCTTCGTCCACCACGATCTGTGCCGCCCGCAGCACGCGCTCTTCCTCGCCCTCGCAGTAGGCGACCCGCTTCTTCGGCGCGCGCTTGGCGGCATCGAAGATCGGCTTCATCGCGGGGCCTGAGGCGTAGACGAAGCTCTGCAGCTTGTCGCGGTAGGCATCCAGGTCCGCGATCGGGCGCAGCGCGACGCCGCTCTCGGCCGCGGCCTTGGCCACGGCCGGCGCGACCTTTATCATGAGCCGCGGGTCGAAGGGCTTCGGAATCAGGTACTCGGGACCGAAGCTGAGCTTTTCGCCGACATAGGCGGCAGCCACGCGCTCGCTCTGCTCGGCCTGCGCGAGTTCGGCGATGGCATGCACCGCTGCGACTTCCATCTCGTCGGTGATGGTGGTCGCGCCGCAGTCGAGCGCGCCGCGGAAGATGTAGGGGAAGCACAGGACGTTGTTGACCTGGTTCGGGTAGTCGGTGCGCCCGGTGGCCATGACCACGTCGCTGCGCACGGCATGCGCGTCCTCGGGCGAGATCTCGGGGTTGGGATTGGCCAGCGCGAAGATCACCGGCTTGGCCGCCATCTTCGCCACCATCGCGGGCTTGAGCACGCCGCCGGCCGAGAGGCCGAGGAACACGTCGGCGCCTTCGATCACCTCGGCCAGCGAGCGCGCCGAGGTCTTTTGCATGTACTGGCGCTTGTCGTCGTCCATCAGCTCGGTGCGGCCTTCGTAGACCACGCCGGCGAGATCGGTCACGAACACGTTCTCGCGCTTCAGGCCGACCTTCAGCAGCAGGTTCAGGCAGGCCAGCGCCGCGGCGCCGGCGCCCGAGGTGACGAGCTTGACCTGCGAGATGTCCTTGCCCACCACCTTCAGGCCGTTGAGCATGGCGGCCGCCACCGTGATCGCCGTGCCGTGCTGGTCGTCGTGGAAGACCGGGATCTTCATGCGCTTGCGCAGCTCGCGCTCGACGTAGAAGCAGTCCGGTGCCTTGATGTCTTCGAGGTTGATGGCGCCGAAGGTCGGCTCCAGCGCGGCGATGACCTCCACCAGCTTGGCCGGGTCCTTCTCGTCGATCTCGATGTCGAACACGTCGACGCCGGCGAACTTCTTGAACAGGACGCCCTTGCCTTCCATCACCGGCTTGGCGGCCAGCGGCCCGATGTCGCCGAGGCCCAGCACGGCGGTGCCGTTGGTGATGACCGCCACGAGGTTGCCGCGCGCGGTGTACTTGAAGGCGTTGACCGGGTCCTTGACGATTTCCTCGCAAGGTGCCGCCACGCCGGGCGAGTAGGCCAGCGCCAGGTCGCGCTGGTTGAGCATCTGCTTGGTCGCCGCGATCGCGATCTTGCCGGGCACCGGATACCCGTGATATTCAAGCGCGGCAAGGCGAAACGGATCAGTGGGGTTGGTCATAAGGTTCCTGTTCTGGCGCTTCATACGGAGCCGAGATACGCTCCCCGCCAGCTGAACGCGCTGGTCCTCGAGGTCTGTGGGGCAACTTCATGACGACAGTGGCGTAGCCCACACCAGCCGAACCAACCCGTTGGCGATGTGTGGCAGCCGCATCCCCGTCGCGAGCACGCTGGTTGTCAGCCGGAGAGGTAGCGCGCCCTTCAACTGAGCGAATACAAAGAACGAGACTTCCGAGTCCGAGCGCAGGCGAAAAAGCCGATCACTCTCCGCAAGCAACTGGGGGACCACGCGACTCGGACGCGTATCGCGATCAAAGTAGATGCGTACGAGCCGGTCGTCAGGGAGGAGAAGTCGCGCGCACTCGCTCGAACCCTCCTCGGATATCAGCTCCAATGGAAGGCCCTTGAGAACGGCATGCTCCTTGACGAGGTGCTCCAAGGTCAGGTTCACAACGGTCCGAAGCATCTCGACATCCAGCAACTGCGCTTGGTTCTCTCCTTCCAGCAGGCTGGCGAGATCCCCGCCACGATCCGGTCCTTCGTACCGAACGCAGCTCAACCCCAGGCCCGGTTCTGTCTGGCAGGCCTGTGCAACGTCCAGTAGCTCGCGCGCAGCGCTGCAAACTGACTGCAGCCAGGTGATAGCGGCAGCGAAGTGATCAAATTCGTATGTGGCTTCTGGAAACCGGTCAACGAAGAGCTTCGGGTCCAACACGTCATTGAGTCTTCGTGTGATCGGTGACGTCCACCGGACTTCGTTGCCCAGTTGCCAAACCGCACCGAAGGTGCGGCTTGCACCTCCCGATGGAGGCTGGTAACGCAGCAGCTTGATGTGTCGGCTGACGGTGCGGTTCGTTCCCGCAGCGGCTTTCACGAAACATCCCCCGTAGATCTGTCACCCATCGACCTCAAGTCTTGCAGCATCGGCAGTGCAGCCAACGTCACCAGCACGGCGGCAAAGAGCACCGCCGCCGCAAAGCCCACAACCGAGAAGGCGATGGCGTCGACAACGCCTCCGCCCACAAACAACCCAAGGATCGTCGTATAGAGAGCCACCTTCTCGGAGTCGGCCTTCACCATGCGTTGGCCATCGACTCCCCGAGGATCGTCACCGTGGATCCATCGACCCAGTTCAACGCCCAGGTCCGTGATAACGCCAGTCATGTGTGTCGTCCTGATCTCGGTCTTCGAGATCTTGCTGACGATCGCGTTCTGCAGCCCCATGATGAAACAAGGGAGCAAAACGGTGGACGGAACGAACCATTCGCCAAGCAGCTCGAGATTGGCGCCCAACAAACCAAACAGCAACAGCAAGACCGCCTCGAGCACAAGGGGGTGCGCGAACTCGCCCTGTAATCGCCGGCGGCGCGCACGAGTGGCCAGCGCTCCGGTGGTTGCCGCTCCGCAAATAAATGAAATGAGCAACGCGACTCCGGCAAACGCCCAGGCGACGTGCCCGGAGATCAGGTCGCCCGCGATGGCGGACACGATCCCGGTCGTGTTCGACGTATAGCGCTGCACCGCCAGAAACCCACCGGCGTTGATCGCGCCGGCAATGAACGCGAGCACGCCTCCCAGCTGTCGGTTTGTTCGTTGGGCCCGAACCAACTGGATGAGTTCTTGAAGAATGTTCGCTCGCATGGACGGTGGGGGCGTCGCGAGCTCATCGGGCTTCACGGCGGAAGCGCAAATATAGTTTTCATTGTGTATCATTGCAATTACCATTTGATTAACATATTTTTCGATCACCTCAGCGCGACAGGTACGCCCGTCGTAACACCGCATCTGCGTCGCCTGAGGCTCAATAGATGAAAGTGCTCGAATGGCCTGTTCAGCGCCGCGGCGTCACGCTCCTCGCAGCCGAGCGCCAGCTATTCAGCAGTCCGTCCTTAAGGGAGCTGACGGAGTTTTTTCTGCGGATTTCGGTCTGCGTGGCGGGATGAACGGCCGAGATTTGGCCGAGAGGAGCTGGGCGATACGACCCAGCCTCAAGGTGCTGTTCGTTACCGGCTATGCCGAGAGCGCCGCGTTTGGCAAGGGGTTTGTGTGAAGTTGGACATCTACGAAATTCTGAAGAGGCTTCCCCACCGCTATCCGTTCCTTTTGGTGGACCGCGTCGTGAATCTCGAGAAGGGCGTGCGGATCGAGGCGCTGAAGAATGTCACGATCAACGAAGCATTGTTCCAAGGTCACTTTCCTCATCGTCCCGTGATGCCCGGCGTACTGCTGCTGGAAGCGCTGGCGCAGGCGGCTGCATTGCTCGCATTCGAGACTTTCGGTGAAACACCTGATGACACGAAGATGTACTACTTCGGTGGAATCGATGCAGCGCGATTCAAGAGGCCGGTCGAACCTGGGGATCAGTTGATGATGGACGTTCGACTGCTGCGCAGGAAAGCGGGGGTCTTCAAGTTCAAGGGGAGCGGCTTTGTAGACGGTCAGCTCGCCGTTGAGGCCGAGTTGCTGTGCACGCGTGTGGTCATCGCGTGATGCTTCGATGCCGCGCGTGCCGCCTGACCCGGCGCGTGGCCACCTATCGAAAAAGAGCTCGTTCTACAGGTGGGAGGGGGACATCCTGGTCCTCAACATTCTCGGGACACCCGGCGCAGCAGAAGACGCCACCGGCAAGGTCGAGGGCAATCAGCTGAAAGTCAGCGTCACCGAGGCGCCGCGCGTGGCCCTGCAACAGACCACATGGTGCGTTTCCTGGCCGGCGAGTTTGGCGTATCGCGCTGCGCCATCGAGGTTGTGTTCGGGCGCAAGAACGTCAACAAGCAACTGCGAATCAAGGCTTCCTCGAGGTTGCCTGCATGCATTGAGCCGCCTGCCATGGTCTCACCAGGTTCAGCTCGACCCAAATAGGGCTGTCCAGTCGACAGAGCACGGCTTGCCAACCGGCATGGAGTATCAATGAGCGGGAATGGCCCGCCGACTCCTGTCTGGCACCGAGGCTGCAGACCACGATGTCCGCAGGCACCGAAATCCAAGGTTTGACGAGGAGCGGGCGGGCGGTGGACGCAGGCGTGGCGCCAACCTCGGCGCCTTTCGCCTCAAGCAGGAATCCGTCGGCAATCATCATGGTGAACGCTTGCCGGGCTGTGCCTGACGTTGTCGAACAGCGCTAAGGATCCCGCGCAGGATGTCGATCGGCGGTGGGGGACAGCCGGGTACCGCCACATCGACCGGAATCACGTTCGCCACCTTGCCACAGCTGGCGTAGCTCTCGCCGAAGATGCCGCCGGTGCAGCCGCAATCACCGACGGCGACCACCAGCTTCGGTTCCGGCGTGGCGTCGTAGGTGCGCCGCAATGCCTCTTCCATGTTGCGCGACACCGGCCCGGTGACCAGCAGCATGTCGGCATGGCGCGGACTGGCGACGAACTTGATGCCGAGTCCCTCGATGTTGTAGTAGGGGTTGTTGAGTGCGTGGATCTCGAGTTCACAGCCGTTGCATGAGCCGGCATCGACCTCGCGGATCGTGAGCGCCTGGCCAAGGATCACGAGGATGTCGCGCTGGATGCGATCGACCGCGGCGTGTTCGGCATCGTCAACCTGCGGCGCCGGCTCAGTGACGATGCCGGTGCGCACGATCTGCTTGAGGATGTGCCACATCAGAGGTCGTGCCCCGAATAGCTGAGGTTGAAGGACTTATTGATCAGCGGGAAGTCCGGAACGATATTGCCCATGATGGCGTGCTCGAGCACTGGCCAGTTCTGCCAGGACGGATCGTGGCAATGGCAGCGCACGATGCGGCCATCGCTCCCGATCTCCAGTGCGACGAAAACCTCGCCCCGCCAGCCTTCGACCCAGCCCGCACCCAGCGATGCCGAGGCCGGAGGCCGAAGCTCGGCGCGAGCAGCGCCGTCCGGCAAGCCAGAGCAGATGGCGCGGATGAGCCGCAATGACTCGAATGCCTCTTCGAACCGCACCGTCACGCGCGCTGCGACATCGCCGTCGCGGTGCGTTGCGATCGCAACCTTGAGTCGGTCGTAGGGCGACCACGGGAAGTCGCAGCGCAGATCGGCCGTCTGCCCGCTGGCGCGTCCCGCAAGGCCCGTGAGACCGAGTAGTGCGGCCAGTTGTGGCGTCACCCCTCCGGTGCCGACAAAGCGGTCCTGCAGGCCCGCATGTTCGTCGTACACACGCCGCAGCGCGCGCACCTCTCGCTCGATCACATCGCACTGCATGCAAAGGCGATCTCGCATCGTTGGCGTCAGATCGATCGCCACGCCGCCGGGCACAACGGCGTCCATCATCAAGCGGTGCCCGAAAATCTCCTTCGACAGACGCAACCAGTCTTCGCGCAGGCGCGAGAACTGCGCCAGGCCAAAGGCCAGGGCCGCATCGTTCCCAAGAGCGCCGAGGTCGCCCAGATGATTGGCCACGCGTTCGCGCTCCAGCATCAGCGCACGCAGCCAGGCGGCGCGTGCCGGGACCTCGTCGCTCCAGGCCGACTCGAGCGCCATGCTGTAGGCCCACGCGTAGGCCACCGTCGTGTCGCCCGAGATGCGTCCCGCGAGGCGGTGCCCCTCGAGCGGCGTCAGTTCCGTGAACCGGCGCTCGACGCCCTTGTGCGTGTACCCGAGGTGCTGTTCGAGCCTGAGCACCTTCTCGCCCACGACCGAGAAGCGAAAGTGGCCGGGCTCGATGATGCCGGCATGCACGGGCCCGACGGCGATCTCGTGCACCCCGTCACCGTCGACGCGCACGAAGGGATAGTCCGCAGGTAGCGCACCGGCGGCGGAGGCAACTTCGGACTGGGGTTTGTGCTGCAGCGGCCATGATCCGGGCGGCCACACCCCATGGTTGAGCCAGGGGCGATCGTCGCAGCTGCCCTCGGCGCGGATACCCGATAGATCGGCCACAGCGCGCTGCATGCGCCCCGCGCACGGGAATGCGACTGCCAGATCGGGAAATCCTTGCGCTGCATCGTCCAGCTTCAGTTCGAGCCAGATCAGCCCCTCGGAGACGGCGTAAGCTGCACACGCCACCATGCCGTCGCCGGCGGCACTGCGGTCGAGGCCCCAGACCGAGACCAGACGCCCTCCCGTGTCCGCGATTTCGCGCGCGACGGCGCTCCAGGCGTCCCGACCCACCCGTCCATGCCAAATGGGCATCGGCGCCGACAGGCGCCGCAGATCGAGTCCGAGTTCCGGCAGCGCCATTTGATCAGTTCCCCAGCATCGCCGCCGCCTGGACGTACCAGGCGTTGAGATAGGGCGGGATGTAGACGCCGAGCATCAGGCCAAGCGCCAAATGAACGAACACCGGAACCAGGGCCGGCGGATGCGCCAGGGGCCTGACGTTGGTCTCGCCGAAGACCATCGGCTGGACCCGGCTGAAGACGGATGCAAACGCCAGGCCCAGAGCGATCAGCAGGAACGGGGTCGCCCAGGGCTGCTCGCGCATTGCGGTCGTGACGATCAGGAACTCGCTGGCGAAGACCCCGAACGGCGGCATGCCGAGGATGGCGAGCGATCCGAGCATCAGCCCCCAGGCGACCGTCGGGCTGACCTTGATGAGCCCGCGGATGTCTTCCATGATCTGGGTACCCGCCTTCTGCGTGGCATGGCCGACGGCGAAGAAGATCGCGGACTTGATCAGCGAATGCACCGTCATGTGCAGCAGCCCGGCGTAGTTGGCGATCGGGCCGCCCATACCGAAAGCAAAGGTCATCATCCCCATGTGCTCGATCGACGAGTAGGCAAACATGCGCTTCACGTCCTTCTGCCGGATCAGGAAGAACACTGCCGCCACCACCGACAGCAGGCCGAAGCCCATCATCAACCGGCCGGCCAGAGGATAGTGCAGCGCACCGTCGGTCAGCACCTTGCAGCGCAGGATCGCGTAGAGCGCGACATTCAGCAGCAGGCCCGACAGCACGGCCGACACCGGCGTCGGACCCTCGGCATGCGCGTCCGGCAGCCAGTTGTGGACCGGCACCAGCCCGACCTTGGTACCGTAGCCGATGAACAGGAACGCGAACGCCAGCGTAATGATGTTCGGGTCGAGCTGGTCCTTCACTGCATCGAGGTTGGTCCAGAGCAAGGCGCCGCCCTCGGGGCCGATCACCTTTTCGGCCGCCATGTAGAGCAACACCGTTCCGAACAACGCCTGGGCGATGCCCACGCCGCACAGGATGAAGTATTTCCATGCGGCCTCGAGACTGGCCGCGGTGCGATAGACGCTGACCAGCAGCACGGTGGTCAGCGTGGCGGCTTCCATCGCGACCCAGATGATGCCCATGTTGTTGGTCGTCAGTGCCAGCAACATCGTGAAGCTGAACAGCTGGTACATGCTGTGGTACAGGCGCAGGCGCGGCGGCGTCATCTTGCCGTGGTCGCGCTCCACGCGCATGTAGGGGCGCGAGAAGATGGAAGTGGTCAGGCCGACGAATGCGGTCAGCGTGACGAGAAAGACGTTCAGCGGGTCGATGTAGAACTCGCGGTCCCAGACCAGCATCGGCCCGCTCTTGACGATCTGCGCCGTGAGTACGCATGCGGCGACGAAGGTGCCCAGGCTGAAGGCGACGTTGACGTCGCGCGCGTTGTCGCGATGGCCGACCAGCGCCAGCACCAATCCGCCGGCCAGCGGAGTTGCGAGGAGGAAGGCCAATGCGAGCAACTCAGTCGTCCTTCAGCTTCTCGAGGTGGCGAATGTCCAGGCTGTCGAACTGCTCGCGAATCTGGAACATGAACACGCCCAGGATCAGCACGCCGATCAGCACGTCTAGCGCGATGCCGAACTCGACCACCATCGGCATCCCGTAGGTGGCCGACGTGGCGGCAAAGAACAGGCCGTTCTCCATCGCGAGGAAGCCGATCACCTGCGGAACCGCCTTCGCACGCGTGATCATCATCAGGAACGACAGCAGCACGCAGGCCAGCGCGATGCCCAGTGTGCCGCTGGCCAGCGCCGACGACAGCTGGGAGATCGGTATCGCCAGATTGAAGGCGAAGATCACGACCCCGATGCCGATCAGCATCGTCGTCGGGATGTTGATCAGTGTCTCGACGTCCCAGCGGATGTTGAGACGGTCGATGACCCGGTGCAGCAGGTACGGGATCAACAGCACCTTGAGCACCAAGGTCAGCCCGGCCGACAGGTACAGGTGGTGCTGGTCGGTCGCATAGCCGACCACGGCGGTCGCGAGCGCCAGCGCAGCACCCTGCATCGTGAACAGGTGAATCAGGGTGAGGATGCGCCGCTGCGAGATCATCGCGAATGCGAGCATCAGCAGCACCGCACCGAGCAGGTTGACGAGTTGGGTCAGGATGCCGCTGCTCATGTCACTGGTTGAGCAGCAGGTGCACCAGCATGCCGATCACCGCAAGCAGGAAGGCGGTGGCCAGGAACTCGGGCACGCGGAAGATGCGCATCTTGGCGCTTGCCGTCTCCAGCGCGGCAAGCAGAAAGCCGCCCACGGCGAGCTTGATCACCAACACGGGCAGCGCCAGCAACATCTCCAGCGGCGCCTGGGCCTCGGCAACGCCCCAAGGGAAGAACAGGGCCAGGCCGATGCACGAATAGGCGAACAGCTTCAGGCTGGCCGCCCATTCGATCAGCGCCAGGTGGCGGCCCGAGTACTCGAGGATGAGCGCCTCGTGGATCATCGTCAGCTCAAGGTGCGTGGCCGGGTTGTCGACCGGCACGCGCGCGTTCTCGGCCAGCGACACCATCGCGAATGCAACCCCGGCAAAGGCCATACCGGGATAGATCGCCAGTTCGCGGTGCGCCAGCGTCTCGACTATCGTGGTGAGCGAGGTCGACTGGGAAATCAGCGAAGCCGAAAACAGCACCATCAACAGCGCGGGTTCGGCAAGGAAACCGACCAGCATCTCGCGCCGCGCACCCATGGTGCCGAACGCGGTGCCGATGTCCATGGCGGCCAACGAGATGAACACTCGCGCCAGGGCGAACAGGCCGACCAACGCGATCGCATCGGCCGCTGGCGCCAACGGCAGATCGGTCGACAGCGTGGGGATAATGGCGCAAGCCAGCACCATGCAGCCGAACATCACATAGGGCGCGACGCGAAACAGTCGCGATGCATGGTCGGCGACCATCGACTCCTTGTTGAACAGCTTGTGCAGCATCCGGTAGGGCTGCCAGAGGCTGGGCGCGGACTTGTTCTGGAGCCACGCGCGCCACAGGTTGACCCAGCCGGTCAGCAGGGGCGCCAGCCCGATCGCGATGACGATCTCCAGCAACTGCGACATGAAGCCGGCGAAGCTCATGGCGACCTCATCGCATCACCACGAGCAACGTGGCCACCAGCGTCAGGAAGCTGTACAGCAGGTACACCGAGATCCGCCCTTGCTGCATGAGGCCGATCAGTCGCGCGAGGTACGCCGCCAGATCGGCGATGGGCACATAGAGCCAGCGCCAGAAGTGATCCTCCACCGTCACGCGGTAGCGCGGTTTCGCGTCGAACGGCGTGGGCAGATCACGCCGCATCAGGAAGAAAGGTTCGAAGATCTGGCGGATCGGCTGCCCGAATCCTTCTGCGGTGTCCTGCATGCGTGCTGTGCTCCATGGGAAGCCGCAGGCCCAGGGCAGGCCGCGACGCACGCGGCCGTGGTAAAGCTTGCGCACGAGCAGGAAGGCGAGCGCAAAGCTCCCCAGGATGCCGAGCAGGAAGATCACGGGGCCGTAGCTGGCCTGCGCGAGACTGTTCGGCGCCAACAGCCAGCCATTGGCTGCTACCTTGGCGCCGAGACCCGACTCGACAAGCTGCTGCGTCACGGGGTCGATCAGCTGAATGAATTGTGTCGGCAGCAGTCCGAGCGCGATGCAGCCGAGCGCCAGCCACACCATACCCATGCGCTCCCAGCGGCCGCCATCATGGGCGTGGGTGAGCTTGTCCTCGCGCGGCTGCCCGAGGAAGATCACGCCGAAGAACTTGACCATCGTGTAGCCGGCCAGCGCGGCCACCAGAGCGATGAGCGCGGCGACCACCGGGATGAGCATGGTCAGCAACGGCACCGGCAGCCCCGGCGTGAAGAGGAAGCTCTGCAGCAGCAGCCATTCCGACACGAAGCCTCCCAGCGGCGGCAGACCCGCGCTGGTCAGCACGCCCAACAGCGTGAGCCAGGCTACCCAGGGCATCGTCCGGATCAGGCCCCCCAGCTTGCCGAGGCTTCTCTCGGAAGTGGCATGAAGCACGCTGCCGGTGCCGAGGAAGAGCAGGCTTTTGAAAAAGGCGTGGCTCGCGACGTGATAGAGGCTCGCGGTCAGCGCGAGCGCGGCCATCGGCTTCATGCCGTAGGCCGAGAAAATCAAGGTCAGGCCCATGCCGACGAACAGCAGGCCCATGTTCTCGATCGACGAATAGGCCAGCAGCCGCTTCATGTCGGTCTGCACCGCCGCGAAGATCACACCGAACAGGGCGGTCGACAACCCGACTGCCAGCAGCAGCCCACCCCACCACCACAGGTGTGTGTGCAGCAAGTCGAAAGACACGCGCAACAGGCCGTAGATGGCCGTGTTGAGCATGACCCCACTCATCATGGCCGAGACGGGGGAGGGCGCGGCGGGGTGGGCTTCGGGCAGCCAGACATGCAAGGGCAGGATGCCGGCCTTGGCGCCGAACCCCAACACGGCGAGCAGGAAGCCGGCCGAGGCCCAGAACGGCGACAGTGCCTGGGCGCGCATGTTGGCGAAGGTGTAGTCGCCCGTGTTGGCCTGAAGCACACCGAAGCACAGCAGGACAGCGATCGCGCCGATTCTCGCCATCGTGATGTAGAGATAGCCGGCGCTGCGCACTTCAGCCATGCGGTGGTTCGCGGTCACCAGGAAGAACGACGACAGCGCCATCGTCTCCCACATCACCATGAACGAATACGCGTCGTCGGCGAGGATCACCCCCACCATGCTGACCAGAAATACGTGGTACTCCAGGCACAGCAGGCCGGGGGGCGTGCCTTCGCCCTTGCGGAAGTATCCGGCCGCAAATGTGGAGATCCCGGCTGAGGCGCCACCGACCACCATCAGGAAGTAGGCCGACAGGCTGTCCAGGCGGAGATGGAACGGCAATGCCGGCAGCCCGATGGGCAGCACGGCAACCTCGGGGGTGCCAAGCAGTGCGTCCAGCGCCAAGCCGAAGAGCGCCAACCCGAGCAGCGCCCCGACCGGGAAGAGCACCTGGGACACCAAGCTGAATCGATGCAGGGCAAAGATCCCGGTAGCCCCCACGACCAACCAGGCCATCGCCACAACGAGTATCCAGTCGAGATGGATCCATTGCGCGACGGGGGGCAGGCCGCTCATGACTCAGGCACCGTCCTGCGCGATGTCTCGGGGTAGCTGTCGCACCATCTGCGGCGCCGGCCGATCCTGCAGCGCACAAAGCCGCTCGAAGGCTTCCTTCCTATGAGGGGCGATGAGCAGAGTCAGGCGCGCAGTTTTGAACTCCATGGATCCTCAGCATGGCAATGCAATAGGTACCCGCAGCACATAGTATATGAACGCCATGCAATTGGAGAGGTCTAGCTTCGCTGGTCTCTCAGCACCGATGCGATCAGCGCAAACCCTGCGAGTAGCTGGTTGGCGGCGCCTGGGTCGAGGTCTGGCGGCCTGCGAATCGCTCCCAAGCGGTACGTCTCGAGGGCATCACCTTTGCAGGCAAACACGATGCTATGGCTCTCCTCGCCGTCATCGACCACCAGGACCGAGCCATTGAAACTGCGACGGATGTGAGCCAGGTGCTCGTCAGTTTCAGGGTCACCGTACTGCAAATTGACCACCATGATCCCGTCGGGCTGGAGCGACTCGCGGCAGTCGTCGTAGAAGCTTCGAGAAGACAGCTGCGCAGGCAGTCCCTCAAGGTCATAGCCGTCGACGATCAATACGTCGAAACGATTTGGACCACGGCGTACAAAGTCCGCCCCATCGGCTTGAAAAACGATGAAGCGCGCGTCATCGCGCGGTATGTGGAACTCCTCGCGCAATGCGATCACCATCGGATTGATCTCTGCGACCTGGATTCGGGCGCGGCTCAAATGGCGGTAGCAGAATTTGGCCAACGACCCACCGCCCAAGCCGACCATCCCAATGCTGCGTGGCTCCGGCTTGAAAAGCAGGAATCCCATCATCGTGCGTGTGTACTCGAGAGCGAGCGCGTACGGGTCGTTGAGTCGCATGCGGCTTTGAGTGTGACTGATACAGAAGTGGAGAGCCTTGGAGCTGACGGTCTCGTAAATGAAGGGTTTGATGTGCTGCGCAGATGCGGAACTGTCGGACATGGGCAAGGTTGGTCTACTGTTTCTTGATTGAGGAGCTCGGGTTTCCGCGCTTGGCCATGTCTACCAGCGAGGCTCGAACGTGATCAGTGTCCATGTTGGTGATCGCCACGCGCGGGGTAAGGAACGTCGGCTGGTTGATTTGGAGATGGGGCACTACGAGCAGGCATTGGGTCCGAGCATTGTTCGGGGCAGTCATCCTGTGATGTGCCAGCACCCCTTGATGTACGACGTCCGTCGAGGTGATGTTCGCGAGCAAGGTGACAACCACCATTCGACCCCGCCCGAGGTCCAGCGTCGCGACGTCGTCCCCCTTCTGAGAGGTCGATTCGATCTGCCCTGCCACCAGATCAGGGTCGTTCTTCAGGATCTGCCTGATCATTTCCAGCAGGCAATCGCGCATGATCGCCTCCGGGAATGCGCCGGCTGTCTCCGTAGCCCGAATGAGGCTTGCCAGCCCCAGCAGGTTGGCGTCGCTTCCGTCGTACCGCACGCATTGCAGCCTCCACTCAGGGTACAGCTGGCAGGCAGTGTCAACCTCGTGCGGATCGGCAGCGCCATAGCACGCTGCATCCAGGCAGGTCATGGCTTCTTCAAAGGCATCGATCGACGCCAAGGCATCGGGAAACTGTCGTGCAAAGGACTTCGGGTCCCGAACACCGTTGCGTGCGCGCATGAGCGGCGCTGCGAGGTGTACACGGTCACCCTCGCGCCAGAGTGCTGCACAAACTCGTGGTTCCCCGCCGGGCGGCAGAAATTGCACCAGCATCAGGTTGTGGTTGAGCCGTGATCCGCAGGCCGCCGTGGGCTTGTTGAAATGCTGTTGGGGCATGGTGTCGCCTCAGGCGCCTCGAACGACGTTGATCAACCGTCGTCTCGGTGAACACCGCCGGCCAACTCGAACTGCGATCGTCGTCGCTGCCGGAACGGCAACAAGAGTCGGGCGAATGAACCCCACGTCATCGAGCCTCTGCACTGCAAGTGTGGCCAGCGACGCGATCTCTCGACGCTGGGCTAGCCAACGCGCTCAAGGAGGCATAAGCTTCAAGGCAAATGTAATGCGTTGAAAGTGTAATTGCAATGGTAATGATATTACCATGTTTGGCGGATACGGATGCCGGATCGCTGCAGGTGCGGCCACCGTGATGCGGCGATGGAGCCGACGCGCTATCCGTCGCTGCCCGTACGGCCGACAACAACAAGAATGCGCCGGAATGTTCAAGGCCCTGGTAAATCGGCTCGATCGCCACGGCATCGACGCTTCGGGCATCGTCAACTAGAACCTGGAAACCTGTCTCGTCGAGTTCATCGCAGGGTTGTGGTACTTGTGGGAGAGAAGGCCGCTCTTGCAAGCCGTTGGAGGGACGCCTTGACGGAACAGCTGTTGCTTCCTGCCTTCTGGCTCGCGGTTGGCCAGATCATCATGATTGACATCCTGCTGGGTGGCGACAACGCCGTTGTGATCGCTTTGGCCTGTCGCGGCCTGCCTGATCACCAGCGCATCCAAGGGATCGTGTGGGGAACGCTTGGCGCGATCCTCATGCGAGTTGTTCTGATCTTTTTCGCGCTCCACATGCTTGCGATCCCCTACCTGAAGATCGTCGGTGCGGTGCTCCTCAAGTGGATCGGGGTCAGACTGCTGCTCCCGCAAGATAACGGTAGTAGGCATGCGCATATCGGGAGCACCGAGCAGCTCGGCAGAGCCATACGGACCGTGATCACCGCCGACTTGGTGATGAGTATCGACACGTGTTGGCGATTGCCGCGGCAGCTGAAAGCGCCGCCATCCAGCACAAGATGCCGGTCGTGGTGTTCGGGCTGCTGGTAAGCATCCCCATCATCGTGGTCGGCAGCCGTTTGGCATTGCGGCTGATGGATCGCTACCCGATCGTCGTGACCGCAGGTGGATTACTTCTTGGCTGGATCGGCGGTGTCATGCTAGTCACCGACGTCGGGATCGCGTGACTGGTCCCGCAGAATGCCATTGCAAGGTACGTCAGCGGTGCGGTCGGCGCTGTTTTAGTGGTCGCGCTCGGCAGACTGGCGGCTGCGAGAGCTTCCAGGGCAGCTCACGAGACCGAGCCGGGCGGATGCGGGTGACCCGCCGTTCGACCAGCGGTCGAGCGCACCGCCCAGAGGCGGCGGCATGCGCGGTCACACGCAAAACAAGGTTCGGGCGACGCGGGGCAGAGCGGCCGACCGTTTCAGCGACAGGCGCCACTCAAGCCGGTACCCCTGAACGCCGGTTAGAGCGCACGATGTGCTTCGGAAGATTCCTCCGCGCCGAATCGTCTCCACGCCAACCATTGTGAGCAGGTCGCGCCGGACGACTGCTGCGACGGTCAAGCGACCGCGAACATCCCGAAGCCGAGCACGACGGCCACGCAAACTATCGTCACGATGTGACCGGCAGCGACCGAGCGCACCCGCTGAAGGCTGCTCCTAAACGCAAACAACCGCTCCTGCGAAAGCGCGCACTGCCGCATGTGAGATGCGAGCGCATCGACGTCGCCAGATACGAAGTCGATCTGGGAATGGGCATGGGTGTTGGGGGAAGACATGGCGAAGATTCCGGTGAACGACGCTCAAACTGCCGCCTCAGTACGAGAGGCGAGAACTGTAAACGGGGCAAAAAGCATACTCCTCATCCAGAACAAAGACCATTGCCCTTAATACTGTGGCTCTGGTTGTGGGGCCACGTATTCTCGAAGCCGCGAGTCAGTGAAATATCTCAGCTCTTGATGCCGAGCAGGTCGAGCACCCCGCATACGAAAGTGAGCGGATGGGGCGGACACCCAGGCACGTAGAGCGTCGGCTTGAAGCGGTCGAGGAAGCTTCGCTCCAAGGCTGACGATTCCTCGAAGGGGCTGCCCGATATCGCGCAGGCCCCGACTGCGATCACCAGCTTGGGATCGGGCATACCGTCCCAGCACAGCTGCAGCGCCGCGGCCATGTTGCGCGTGATCGGCCCCGTCAACACCAGGCCGTCCGCATGCCGCGGGGATGCCACGATGTCGATGCCATAGCGCCCGATGTCGAAGTTGACATTGGTGAGCGCATTGACCTCGAGTTCGCAGCCGTTGCAGCCGCCTGCCGAGACCGATCTCAGTTTGAGCGAGCGACCAAAGCGCTTGCGTAGCCCTTCGGACACCTTGACGGGATCAGGTGCCGGCCGCGCGGCGCTGATCACCAATCCAGAGCGGTTTGTAGAGGCCAGCTGAAAGTCGTTCGTGAAAGAAAGCTTCCCGCTTGGACATGCGGAGGCACAATCCCCGCACATCACGCAGCGGCCCAGATCGATCTGCACCGGGTCCGGCGTGATTGCCTCAACTGGACAGGCGGTAACGCAGGCATTGCAACCCGTTTCGCAGGGAGCAGCACCGATGACGGGCTTGCCGCGGAAGCCGACAGGATTCGCCTGGCGAGGATCCTTGATGTATTGAGTCCCCTGCGAGACCCTGACCTTGATCGACTGGAGCACCGATGTTCCTAAAGATCGTTCCCACAATAGGAAAGATCAAAGCTCTTGTTGCAGATGGGAAAGTCCGAGATCTCGTTGTCGCGAAGCGCGAGCGCGAGGCCGAACCAGTTCAGCAGCGACGGATCCTGGACCTTGTAGTGAACGAGGCGCCCGTCGACGCCAGTTTCGAACGCTTGGACCACGGGTCCGCGGAAGCCTTCGCGCACCGAGACGCAAAGCGTGTCGGGGCAGAGCGGCCCTATCGGAACGGGCGTCGTGGCCGCCAGGTCGAGCCCCGGTGTTTCGAGCACCTGCGTCAACCAGCGGACGGATTCGTCGATCTCGCGCATGCGAAGCTTCAGCCGCGCCCAGCAGTCGCCGGTCTCCTCGGTCAGAAACCTGACCGGATGGCTGGTGTACAGCTGCCCGGGCAGGCTGATGCGCATGTCAACGGCAACGCCGCTGGCGCGACCCACCAAGCCCACGAGCCCGATGTCCTGCGCCGCCCCGTTGCTGACGACGCCCACTCCCTGAAAACGGGACTGAACGCTGCGCGCGTTGAGCATCAGGTCGTTGACTTCGGCAATGTCCTTCGCGAAGGCTGCGATGGTCGCGAGCAGGTCCCGTCGCAGCTCATCGGTGATCCCGAACCGCACGCCGCCCGGTCGCAACCAACCCCGGCCGAAGCGGCTTCCGCAGGCGCGCATCGATGCGTTGATGACCGCCGTGCGCAAACGCCCATAGGTGGCGCCCCCCTGCAGGAAAGCGATATCGGTGGCGAGCCCGGTGAGGCCTGCCAGATGCATGGCGACGCGCTCGAGTTCCAACGCGACGCCGCGCACAAGATCGGACTCGGTGCTCACCTGAGCACCGGACAGCGCTTCCACCGCGGCGCAGTAGCCCCACGCATAGGCGATGCTGCTGTCGCCAACGATGGACTCGACCAACGACGTGAGCGCGAGCGGCGGGCGGCGCAACAGGAGTGCTTCGACGCCGCGATGCTGGTAGCCGAGCTGAATTTCCAGGTGATGCACTTGCTCGCCGTGGCACATAAAGCGGAAATGTCCCGGCTCGATCACGCTGGCGTGGATCGGACCGACCCCTACCTCGTGGATCTCCTGCCCGCGCACCTTGAAAAAAGGATGTTCAGCCATGCGCTGCTGGCGAGGCCCTTCGTAGCGCACTGGCTTGAGCCAGGGATGCCCAACAGGGGTAAGTCCCGTTTGCTCCCACAACTCCCGTTCGAACATCTGTACGGCCGGATGCCGTGGTGTGAGTGAGGGGAACGATGCATGGCACTTCCCGCGGCCGCGCAGGACGCTGAGCTGCCCTTCATTGCCCTGCAGAACCGCCGTGACCACCACTTCGTCGTTCGCATCGGGGCGCCCGAAGAGCGTGATCATGCGATCGCCGGCGCCGAGGGCCTGCGCGCAACAGCCCGCCCACTCGGCCAAGCCGAAGGGTGCGATCTCGCGGGTCGGCACCATGGCAGTCGGCTTGGCGAGTCCCCTCATTGCCATCATTGCCCGCCAATCGATTGCGCCACTTGCAGCAGCAGTTGGCTGATCGGGGCCGGTGTGTAGACGCCGAGCAGGACCAGGACAACAACGAATCCGAGCTTGGGCACCGCAGTCACCCAGCTTTCGGTGATCGGCGGACCTTGCCGGTCCGACGGTCCCCACAGCATCGGAAAAATGGATCGGCCGGTCGCGACGAAGATGATCGTCAGCATCGTGCACATCATCGTGAACGCGATCAGGTTGCCCGACTGCACGATGCCCGACAGGATCAGCATCTCTGCCATGAAGCTGCCGAAGGGTGGAAAGCCCAGCAGGGCGAAGGTGCCCACGGCGAACAGCAGCCCTGAGAACGGCAGCACCCGGATCACACCGCTCAGTGCCTTGACTTCGTTGGTGCCGTAGACGGCCCGCAGCCGGCCCGCGGTGAGGAACAGCAGCGCCTTGACGAAGGCGTTGCTGACGACATAGAGCAGCACCCCGTACGCCGCCGCCTTGCCCACCGACAACCCGATCGCGATCACACCGGACGAGCTGACGCACGCATAGGCGATCAGCCGCTTGTAGCTGCGCGCGGCCATCACCTGAATCGCTGCCACCACCAGCGACAGGCAGCCCATGATCAACAGCTGATATGCCACGAAGCCGGTGTCCTGGGCACGAAACACCTGCAGGATGCGGAAGACTGCCACCACGCTGATGTTGAACTGTACGGCCGCCAGCAGCGCGCTCGCGCTGGTCGGCGCTGCTTCGTAGGTCTCCGGCATCCAGCTGTAGAGTGGCGCGAGGCCGAGCTTGCTGCCCAGGCCGAACAGCATCAACCCCAGCCCGAGGTGCTGCCAGGTGTCACCGACGGTCGGTGCGGCCGCCGCCATTTCGCCGAGGGCGAAATTGATCTCCACGCCCTGCAGGTACGCCGAGCGGGTGAGGCACATGATGCCCAGGAAAGTCAGCGCCAGAGACATGCTGGAATACAGCAGATAGCGCCAAGCGACGCGATGCGGCGCCGGCGCACTGCCCTGGGCGACCAGAGGCGCTGCGCACAAGGTGGTCAGCTCGATGAACGCCCACAACAGCAGTAGGTTGTTGGCCATCACTCCCAGGTTCATAGCCACCATGAACGCGAGCGTGAGTGAAGCCCTGGACAGTATGTTCTTGGCCAGCGAAGTCGACGTTCCCACGCGCGAGGCCATGTAGACGCTGATGCCCAGGAAGACGCCGTTGATCACCAGCAGAAACAGCAGCGAGGTCGCGTCGAGCACGAAATAGCGCTGTGCAAAATAGAGCGGCAAGCTGGTAAGCGGCGCGAGCACGAAGACAGTGGCCGACAGCAACAGGCTCGCCAGCGCCACCGCGACCAGCGCCGGGCCGACCCACCGGTGGCGCGCCCCCGAGTGTGAGCGTGCCAAAATGGAATGCGCTTGGATCATTGATGGGCGCTGAGCGTCGCGCGCGGCCTCGCCAAGCGTGAGCGCGTCTGCCTGGTGACTGACGGGTGGCGGACTCAGGCGCTTTCCTTCGCCACGTGTGGCTCGCCGCCCGCTTCGCTCGACTCGCGCGCCCCGACCAGCCAACCGCCCACCCCCACCGTGAGCAGGTAGATGGCACTCAGGGCAGCGTGGACCGGCAGCGGCCACGGCTCGGGAAGCAGCGACTCGAACAACGCCAGCGCGTTTTCCATGAAGAGCACGGCAACCAACTGGGCCGGAGGCGAATTGTTGGTCGACAGCACCAACAAGGCCACGGCCACTGTCGCACCGACGACGCCGAGCGCGAGGGCCTGCCGATCGGACATGGCGGGAGCGCCGAATTCGAACGCCAGCACGATGAGCGCGATGGCGATCGCCCAGGTAAAGAGGTTCGAAGGCATCAGGTCGAGGTTCGGCTCTGCGCGCAGGCGGATGGCCCGGCGCAACAGTCGCGGGGCAATGGCACCTCGCACGAGGATGACCTCAAGCAGTGCCACGAGAGCGTGGACCGATACCTCCGCGTGATGCGCGATGCCGTTCCAGCCCAACGCCAGGGCCTGCACCGCGAGCCAGACCGGCGCGGAGCGGATCTTGCCGAAGAAGACCGGGATGACCGCGGCGACCAGGAAAACGACCAGCGCTAGCGTCATCGAGATCCTTCCAACCAGCCGGCGCCGCCCAGGCACAGGGCCGCCACGGCCGACGCCAGCATCAGATACCGCGGCACCAGGCTCATGCGCAGCCGCGCGACCAGCGACTCGACGCATCCCACCGCCACGGCGACGCCGGCCATGGTGAACAGCGAAGCAAGTACACAGGCCAGCGGCGCGCTCAGGGGGTCAAAGGGATTGAGCAGTGCCGCGATCAAACCCGCATAGATGGTCATTTTCAGCGCCGCCGCGTATTGCATCGCAGCCAGTTCCGGGCCGCTGTGGTCGAGGACCATCACCTCGTGGACCATCGTCAGCTCGAGGTGAGTCAGCGGGTCGTCCACGGGCACTCGCGAGGCTTCGGCCTGCAGCAGGACGAAAAGAACTGCGACAGCGGGCGCCGCAAGCCAGCGGAACGACTCGGCTTGGTGCAGATGGCCGATCAGGCCGGCGAAGCTGCTCTGGCCGGTCGCCACGCTGGCGGCCCCGACGAGCAGGAACAGCGCCGGTTCGACAAAGGCGGTGAACGATGCCTCGCGGGCAGCGCCCATGCCCTCGAACGAGCTGCCGACGTCCATGGCCGACAACATGAGAAAGATGCGGGCCAGCGCGAGCGTGTAGGTAAAGAAGATGAAGTCATGCCTGAACTCGAGCGGCGCGATGCTGCCGAGAATCGGCGCAATCATCGCGGCGAGCATGGACGCCGCCAGGACCACCCAGGCACCAGTCCGGAACAAGGGCGTGGCGACGACGCTGAATACCGGCTGCTTGCGCAGCAGGCGCAGCAGGTCCCAGCCCAACTGCATCAGACGCGGGCCCTTGCGCCCGGCCCACAGCGCTTTGGTTCGATTCACGAGGCCGACCATCAGTATTGGCATCCCGAGCGCGATGAGCACATGGACGACTCCGATCAACAGCTTCATCGCAGCGGCCCGCTCATCAGCACCAGTACTCCGGCGATCACGACGATGCCGATCAGGGCGGCCGCGAAGGCGACGCGCGGATCGTCTTCGCGCAACCTCTTTGACAGGTCGGCAGCCGACGCATCTCCGTGGCCGATGACGGAGAACAGCCTTCGCTCGACCGCGTCCACACAGTCGGTGATCAGGTAGCTTTCGGTCGGAAAGTAACCCGCTGGCGCCTTCCGCCGCCGCAGCGTCAGCACCACAGCGCGAAAGCGGGCGCTGAAGTCTGAAGAGAAGCTGGAGCCGGTGTACTGCATGCGCGGGGTCGGCGCACCATAGCCACAACCCCAAGTCAGATGGCTGGCGGCCAATTTGGACGACACAGCCCTCGACCGCACCCAGAGCAGCAGCTCGATCGACAGGACCAGCGCGCCGGAGATCGCGCCAATCCACATCAACGTGTCGGCGATTTGCTTTAGGGCACTGAAGGTCGGCTTGGACAGAGACTCCAGCGCGATGACAGTTGAACCTTGCACCAACTTGAAGCCCAGCAACGGTATGACGCCGAGCACAATGACGCCTACCGCATGCACGCCCATGGGCACCAGCATCCAGCGGCTCACCTCGGCGGGTGGTGTCACGCTGCGATCTCGCGGCACGCCAAGAAAGACCACACCGAAGGCGCGCGTGATGCTCAGCGCGGAAACGGCACCCACAAAGGCCAGCAGCGCGCCGGCAGCGCCCAGCGCTACCTTGGCCCAGACGCCCACGGGGGCATCGGTGAACAGACCCGAGTAGATGACGAACTCGCTGGTGAAGCCGTTGAGCGGCGGCAGCGCGGCGATCGCGACGCCGCCGAGAATGAAGCTCAGCGCCGTCCAGGGCATCAGGCCTGACAGCCCGCCCAGCCTTTCCATATCGACGGTATGCGTCGCCTGGTAGACCGCGCCGGCAGCGTAGAACAGTTGGCACTTGAAAAACGCATGGTTCAGCACGTGCAGCAACCCACCCGCGAACCCGATCGCTACCAGCGAGGCGTTGCCCCAGCTCAGCCCGAGGCACCCGACACCGAAGCCGATGCCGGCGATGCCCACGTTTTCGGTCGACGAGTAGCCCAGCAGGCGCTTCAGGTCACGTTGCCCGACCGTGTACAGGGCGCCGACCACCGCCGACAGGACGGAGAAGCCGATCAGGAACCAGCCCATCCATTCGTCAGGCTTGCCGATCAGAAAAACGAAGCGCACCAGCGCGTAGAGGCCGGCCTTGTGGATGACGCCCGACATCAGCGCCGACACGTGCGCCGGCGCCGCCGCGTGGGCCCGTGGCAGCCAGGAGTGAAATGGGAAGAACGCGGATTTAAGGCCGAAGCTCGTGACCAGCAGCAGGAAAACGAGGTTGCGTTCCGAGCCCGCGTTGTCGCGCAGCCATCGCCCGAAGCTGCTGAGGTCCCACGAGCCCGAGTGCGTGTACAGGATCATGAACGCCGCAACCAGGAAGATCAGACCGATGTGCGTGGACACCAGGTAGTTGAAGCCGGCGAAGCGGACTTTCTGGTTCGTGTAGTCCCAGATGACGAGAAGCCATGCGGCCAGAGCAGCGGTTTCCCAGCCGAGCAGGAAGATCAGTGCATGATCCGCGGTGTAGACGAGCACGAACGACAAGGCCGTCAGGTTCAGCAGCGCGTAGTGCACCCCCAGATGCCGCTTCGATGTGAAGTGCGGCCGCAGGTAGCCGACCGCATAGACGCTGCCCAGCAAGGTCATCGGGAGTGACCAGGCCAGGAAGAAGGCGCCGAGTGCGTCCAACCGTACCCGCAGCGCGCCCACCGGATAGGCCCATGCCAGTTCGCCGACCACGGGTGTTCCACCGGCCAGAATGGGTGTCACCGTTGCCCAGACCAAGGCCGTAGCGACCACTTGCGACAATATCCCGATGCCGGCATGCGTGGCGCCGCGCGCGGGCAGCAAACAGGCTGCGGCACCCAGCAGCAAGACGAATACGGCGGCGCTGAGAGCCGTCATTGGTGTTCCGGAGCCTTGGGCGACGTGAAGCCGTCTCGAACTCGTCCGGTTTCGCGCTTCAGTGATCCGGGCGGCCAAGCCGCGTGCGCTGCGCAGGAATCAACGAGACAATGCAAATGAACGGCTCCAGCATCTCGGCCAAGCAGGATCGGAAATGCCCTGCCTAGCTTGCAATTCGATTGCACTAGATGATACTGTTATTATCATGAAACTAACATAGGGATAGCTCATGGAACTCAAGACAGCGCGCCTGACGGTGCTGATCGATCCCTCGAAGAAAAAGGCCTTTGAGGCACTTTGCGCCCGCCAGGATGTGACCCCTTCACAGGTCGTTCGACGTCTGATTCGCGACTACTTGGCGCACCACGGCGTCACCTTCGTCCCAAGCGGAATCGAGCAAGACGAGGAAATGGCTGCAAAGCCCTGATCGACGCTGACGCGAGCAAGAACATTCGAGAGAACTGTCGGACGGCGCACAGTGGATGGTGTCGACAGCCCCGAAATCTTTGCCCAGTTCGGATGCTGGATGCATGCACTTTTTTCAGGGGCGGTCTGCGAAGCGCGATCTGGTCCCAATGGCTCTGGTCGATACGTGCTGCCGGCGACGGGGACTGCGAAACTTCGTGGGCCGCGCGCGGCGGCTCTCGATCAGCACAAGAGTCGCCGAGCCACATGGCAATCCTCGGCTTTCTACGCACGACGGTTGAAAGTGCCAAACCCAGCGGCGGCCATGTCGACGTGGCGCGGGCTATTTTTACGTAGCCGCCTCATCAGGCAATGAATGTCTTCTCCCAACGAAATAGAGAAACGAGCGGACGTGAGTGACCGCGTGCCGCCGCATGAACTCGACGACGATCAATTGGCCGAGATGGCCCGGGAATGGCGCAGTCGGGCCGCACGCGGGGATGAGCTCGCCTTTGGCCTCGCGCATGCTTTCGAGGCAGAACTTCGCCGCCGCGTGCGAGACAGCCAAATCTCGCCTCTCGCGACGTCCGAGCAACCGATGAGCCCCAAACCGCGGCCATGGTGGAAGTTCTGGTGAAGCATCAGCTTGAAGCGTCTATCCACCCGCTCTGTCCCGCCTCATTTCTGCAAAACACCCCGAGCCTGCCTTCTTCCAGCATGCGTTTTGCGTCGCAGGCTCGACGTACAGCTTGGCCTCAACCGGCTCCATGCCGAGCAGGCGGGAGCGGGCGCGCGACAGCTGTGCAGTCGTGCCTGCACGCAACCACCGCATTTCTTGCGCCGGAACCTGTTGTCGCGATCTCAGACCTTCGACAGGATTTCCATCGCCTTGTTGGCGTCGCCCAGCGAGTCGACCGCGATATAGGCCACGAACTGTTTGCCGATCACGGAGGCCGAGAAGCCGCGAAGATTGATTTCCCCAACGGCAAGCTTTTGCGTCAACTCCGCAGCGATGCCCGGGCGATCCGGGCCCATGACTCGAACCGAGTGAAGGCTTTGCGTCACGTTGAAGCCCACCTGTGCCGCCGCACGGATTTCGCGGTCGTTCTGCAGCGGCGTGACGTAGACGACCCCCGTCGCGGGCTTCTCCGGCCTGCGCCTCGCGATGATGAATTGCAGGTCTGCCCCTGCTTCACGCAGCGTATCGAGCACCTCGGCAAGGCCGCCGGGCCGGTCCTGGATGTCTGCTGCCCATACATCCGCACGTTCCACGAGAAGATCCATGATTGATCCTCCACTTTTGCTGCTGCTGACGCGTCCGACTACAGGCTAGACCGCAATCGCTGACTTGACAAGCCCTGGCGCGGTGGTGTACTGGTTTATTTCTGGAATTTCGATCCGTCCGAAAAAGGAGTGATCGTCATGACTGAACACACTCGCCATGCCGCGGAGCAGCAGACCGTCGATGTCTCCGAGGCACAGATCGCGGTGCATTGGCCGGAAGAGGACTATGTCGCGCCGCCCAGCCGGTTCATCGCACAGGCCAATTTGACCGACGCCGGCATCTTCCAGCGCTTTGCCCTCGACAAATTCCCCGAGTGCTTCAAGGAATTCGCGGACCTTCTCGACTGGTACCAGCCCTGGCAGACGACGCTCGACGCCAGCAACCCGCCGTTCTGGCGTTGGTTCGTCGGCGGCAGGATCAACGCCTGCCACAACTGCGTCGATCGCCACCTCGTCAAACACAAGAACAAGACCGCGATCCATTTCGTGCCCGAGCCGGAGAACGAGCCGGTACAGCACCTGACCTATCAAGAGCTATTCGTCCGCGTCAACGAGTTCGCGGCGCTGTTGCGCGACTTCTGCGGACTCAAGGCAGGCGACCGCGTGACCTTGCATATGCCGATGGTGGCGGAACTACCGATCACCATGCTCGCCTGCGCGCGGCTCGGCGTGATCCACTCGCAGGTGTTCAGCGGCTTCAGCGGCAAGGCTTGTGCCGACCGCATCTGGGATTCCGAGAGCCGCGTGCTGATCACGATGGACGCGTACTACCGTGCCGGCCATCTGCTCGATCACAAGGAAAAGGCTGACATCGCGGTGAAAGAGGCCTCCAGCCTCGGCCAGCAGATCGACAAGGTCCTGGTCTGGCAGCGCTACCCGGGCAAAACCTCGAGCGCCAAGCAGCTGGTCGAGGGGCGCGACGTCATCGTCAACGACCTGCTCGGTAAGTTCCGCGGCCATCGTGTCGAGCCCGTGCCGATGCCGGCCGAGGCGCCGCTGTTCCTGATGTACACGAGCGGCACCACCGGGCGGCCGAAAGGTTGCCAACATTCGATCGGCGGCTACCTCGCCTACGTCACCTGGACATCCAAATACATCCAGGACATCCACCCCGAGGACGTGTATTGGTGCATGGCCGACATCGGCTGGATCACGGGCCATTCCTACATCGTCTACGGCCCGTTGGCGCTCGCTGCTTCAACGGTCGTGTATGAAGGCGTTCCGACCCATCCGGATGCCGGCCGGCCATGGCGCATCGCTGAACAACTCGATGTCAATATCTTCCATACCTCGCCCACGGCAATCCGCGCGCTGCGGCGCGACGGACCCGACGAGCCAGCGAAATACAGCCACCAATTCAAGCACATGACGACCGTTGGCGAGCCGATCGAGCCAGAGGTGTGGAAGTGGTACCACCGCATGGTCGGCAAGGGCGAAGCCGTCATCGTGGACACCTGGTGGCAGACCGAAACCGGCGGCTTCCTCTGCAGCACGGTGCCGGGCATCCACCAGATGAAACCCGGCAGCGCCGGGCCCGCGATTCCCGGCATTCATCCGGTGATCTACGACGATCAGGGCAAGGAGCTCGCCAGCGGTTCGGGCAAGGCCGGCAACATCTGCATCCGCAATCCCTGGCCGGGCGGCTTCCAGACGATCTGGAAGGATCCCGAGCGTTATGTGCGCCAGTACTACTCGCGCTACTGCAAGGACCCAAAGAGCAAGGACTGGCGCGACTGGCCCTACCTGGCGGGCGACGGCGCGGTGCAAGCGGCCGACGGGTACTACCGCATCCTCGGTCGCATCGACGACGTGATCAACGTTGCCGGCCACCGCCTGGGCACCAAGGAAATCGAATCGGCTGCGCTGCTCGTGCCAGAGGTCGTCGAGGCGGCCGTGGTTCCGGTGGCCGACCCGGTCAAGGGCAAGGTGCCCGACCTGTATGTCGCGTTGAAGCTGGGGCTGGCACCTTCCGCGGAGATTGCCGACCGTGTCTCGGCATCGGTGGTGTCCGAAATCGGCGCCATTGCGCGTCCGCGCCGGGTGATCGTCGTTCCCGACATGCCCAAGACGCGCTCGGGAAAGATCATGCGGCGCGTGCTCGCAGCGATTTCGAACCGTCAGGATCCAGGCGACGTGTCCACCCTCGCCAATCCAGAGGTCGTCGACCGGATCAGGGAGCTGGCCAAATAGAACCGTTCTGTCGCCCGCGACCAGGCATGCTTCGAAAAATGCGAACGAAGGTCTGTCATGCGGCCCGAGATGAATGCTCATGTGCCGGATGCGCATCACGGCCATCGGCATTGGCACCGTGCGGTTCGAGCTGAAGTGTCTATGGTGGCAAGAGCAGCAAGGAGAAACACCATGCATGATTTGCTGCGCCGCAAAGTGTTGTCTAACGTACGCCGGTCCCGAGGACATCGTATTTTCGCCCGCGTGTTCAGGAAGCGTCAGGGGTAGCCACCGTCGCAAATCGCACGACAAACACGGACCCAACTTCGCTCACCCGACAAGGCGAAGAGGGGACATGCCAGCCTCTGGACCGAGCCTCTGGCGCCTTGCGCCTGCACGGCCATCCAGCCCACCGCAATTGGGGATCAGGATCACAGCCGTCAATCGCGCAGCACCGCAATTCCGCTCAGTGATACACCAGCACGGGTATCTTGCTGTGGGTCAGGACCTTGTGAGTTTCGCTGCCTAGCAGCAGGGCCCGTACGCCTCGTCTTCCGTGGGAGGCCATGACGATGAGATCGCAACCCTTCTCATCGGCCGTCTTGATGATCGCCTCGAAGGGGTGATCGCTGGTGACAGACACGGTGTCGCAGGTGACGCCCGCCTGGCTCGCCGCCTCCTGGATCAGGATGAGGTATTGACGCGCGTGAACGCGACAGTCCGCAGCAAACTCCTGCTTCGTGTCTTCCAGCATCTCGGTCCGATAGGTCAGTACGTGGAACTCGGGCATGACGTAGATGCCTGTCACGCGTGCCTGCGCGCTCTTGGCAAGCTGGATGCCTTTCATAACCGCGTCGTTGGACGACGGAGAACCATCCGTTGGCAGTAGAAGATGCTTGAACATGTTGCCCTCCTGTTCGCTAGCCTGGATTTCCACGCACCACCATTTGGGTAACGCTGCTCGATAGGAGCAGACCGCTTCTGCTGGTGTTGGTGGAGGGGCCTGGCCCTCCAGCGTTAGCAGTTGGTGCGCCTACCCCATCATCTCGACGGCCCCACGCGGGGCCGTTGGCATTTCTGCATTGCTTGTGCCAGTCCACGCCAATCTCTCGCCAAGCCGCATGCAGCTTGAGGTTCCCGATCTTTGATGGGTACCGATGGGATTGTCGTTGACACCGCCATTCTCCATATAGCACAATGCACGTATGGGTATAGGCGTACCTAAAGATCTAACAGATATCCGACGATTCTTCGCCGAGCCCTCCCATCCCCGCCAGCGCCAGTACGAAGCGCTGCGCGCCTTCTTCGTCGAAGACCGCCCCTCCCACGAGGTCGCCCGCGCCTTCGGCTACACCCCCGGATCCTTCCGCGTGCTGTGCCATCAGTTCCGCCGCGATCCCGATCCGCAGTTCTTCCACTCTCCCAGTCCCGGTCCACGCACCCAGCCGCTCAAGTCCAAGGCCCACGACCTGGCCGTGGCCCTGCGCAAGCAGAACCATTCGGTCTACGAGATCAGTCAGGCACTCAAGGAGCACGGCACGCCCTTGAGTCCCACCGCCGTGCGCGAAGTGCTGCGCGAGGAGGGCTTCGCGCCGCTGCCGCGGCGCGGCGACGACGAGCGACTTGAGCATCTGGGCCCCACCGCTGAGGCGGTGGCCGACGTGCGCGAGTTCGCGCTACAGCCCGGCACGCAGTTCACCACACGCTGCGGTGGCTTGTTCCTGTTCTTGCCCGATCTGGTGCGCCTGCAGCTCGAGGAGATCGCCGCGCGCGCCAAGCTGCCGGGCTCCAGGATGATCCCCTCGTCTCACGCCCTGCGTTGCGCGCTCGCGCTCAAGCTGTGGTCCATCGAGCGCAAGAGCCATGTCATGGCCTTGGTCACCGATCCGGGCCTGGCGTTGTTTTGCGGCTTGAACGTCATCCCCAAGAAGAGCTACCTGTGCGAGTACTCCTCGCGGGTCGAGCGTGAGCGCACCGTCGCGCTGCTGGCGGCCTGGCACCGCGCCGTCACCGACGAGCAACTGTTCGACGCCCACTCTTTCAACCTGGACTTCCACTCGGTGCCGTACTACGGCGACGATCCCCAGGTCCAGCGCCACTTCGTGTCCGCGCGCAGCCGCGCCCAGCCCAGTGTGCTGGCCTTCCTCGCGCAGGACGCGAGCGGTCGCGCCTTTTGCTACTCCAACGCCGATCTGCGCAAGGGTGAGGAGGCCGAAGAGATCTTCCGCTTCATCGAGTTCTGGAAGCGCCAGCACGGCGCGCTCCCGCGGCACCTGGTGTTCGATTCGCGCCTGACCACCTATGCCCACCTGGCGCGTCTGGATCAGTTGGGCATCACCTTCATCACGCTGCGTCGCCGCTCGGCGGCGCTGCTGCAGGAGGTGGCCGATCTTCCCGCCTCGGCCTGGCGCCGTGTCACGCTGGATGTGCCCGCGCGCAAGTACAAGACCCCGCGCGTGTTCGAGCAATCGATCCGCCTGGCCGGGGCCACCTTGCGTCAGCTCTTCGTGATCGACCTCGGCCATGAGCAGCCCACCATCCTGCTGACCAACGACCCTCACAGCTCTCACGCCAAGCTGCTCACCCGCTATGCCCAGCGCATGTTGATCGAGAACGCCTTGTCCGACGCCGTGCGCTTCTTCCACATGGACGCACTGTCATCGGCGGTGGGCATGAAGGTGGACTTCGACATGGCGCTGCTGGTCGTCGCCAGCGGCCTGTACCGGTTGCTCGCGCGTCGCATGCGCGGCTATGCCGATGCCCAGGCTCGCCACATCTTCCGTGACCTCATCGACACTCCCGCCGACGTCTCGGTCACCGACTCCGAGGTCCACGTCCACTTCCACCGCCGCGCCCACTTGCCCATCGTCCTCGCCTCCGGACTGCTCAATACTGCGATCCCCATTCCCTGGTGGAAGGGCTACTCTCTGCGCATGTCGGCGTAACCCCCAGCCCCTGACGAACAGGCCACCGCGTTAGGCGAACTACCCAGCGTGGAAATCCAGGCTAGAGGAGTTACAGGGACACTTCGTTCCCGAGCCGGCACCTGGGTGCGCTGTAGAGGGCGTCGAGGAGGCGCGATGGATAGCGAATCGCGTCTTGTCGCTCGGGCCGAGGGCCCCAGCCCATTCTGTACCTTGGCGTCGCGCTCGCCAACCCTCGTTGGCGCGCAGCGGCACCGGCCACCAGCAAGAAGGTGAAATACGGGGAGTACCTCGCCAACGTCGGCCACTGCATGGAATGCCACACCCCGCGCGACGCCAAGGGCTTGCTGCAGCGCGTCAGCCTGGGCGCAGGCGGCGTTGCCGGTCATCGGCGCTTGGTCGAATGGCGGGCGCGCATCGTTTGTTCGATGACGCGGTCCCGGCAGTCAGCCTGTGTTGGCCTTCAGCCGTTCGAAGACTTCGGTCACCCGCGTCCGGCGCTGCGGTTCGACGAAGTCGAAGTTGAGGCCGCGGTCATTCAGTTCCCAGAACACTCGGTCCTGCACGGAAAGGATGCCGTGCTTCGCTTTCTCGATGACAGCCGGCGTCACGCCCCGCAACGAGGCCTCCAGTAGTTCCAACTCTTGCGTCAACCCGCACTCGAGGAAATAGGCCGCGAGAATTGCACGCGACTTGACCAAGCCTACGCTCTGCGCGGCGCCGTCGAAGGCGAGCACGGCATCGAGCAGCTCTCGCGCTGGCGCAGCCTTGCGCTCGTAGGCGCGCTCGGTCAGTTCGCTCAACTCGTAACTGACCAGTTCATAGATGAAAGGCAGCCCCTGCATGCGCGCGTACTCGGCGTAAAAGCGCAGGTAGCGTACCAGTCGAGGAACCTGCTCGGGACGGTCGCTGAGTAAGCGACGGATCAGGGCCTTGTACGAGTAGACGACATTGAAGACGGAGGCATTCTCTTTCTTCTTGATCGCCTCGCGCGTAAAACAATTCAGCACGCGCACGAGCAGGTCGAAGACAGCATCGTTGCGCCGGCACGCCTCTTCGTGCGCGGCGTTCTTGACCGCCTGGGCCATGGCGCTCACGCCGTCCGGCATCTTCCCCAGCACGCTCTTGAAGGCCAGGACCAACTGAATGGCAATGCGGTGCTCCATCCAGATGCGGGCCTCGCTGAGAATGTCGGTGGCGTCGCCGGACAGGCCGACGAGCAGGTCGTTGCTGACCTGGAAGAACTTCTCGGGCAGCCGCGCCTTCACATCGCGCAAGCGAGCCAGTTCCAGCATGTGTGTCTGGATTGCGTCGAAGGTCACGTCGCGATCAGCTCGATCCGCCGCGCGTAGCAGCACGCTGCCGAGGTTGGCGATCTTCTGGTTGACGCGATGCTGGGACACAGCCACCGAATACTTGCCGGCGGCAGCGTCGTCGAGTTCGTGCATCAGGCTGTTGCGCACCCGCTTGATGATCGTCAGCGGGTCAATGAAGCTGACGACATAGAAGTAGTACGGCAGCAGCAAGAGCCAGCCGAAGATCGCACCGGCAACCGCAATCGCGAACGGCAGTTGTCCGGTCCATTGGTCGAACGAAAGGCTGAAGGCGAACAGATTGTGGGCGGCGAGAATCGCGCAGGTGCAGAGCACGAACAGGTTGATGCGGTCGCGGATGAAGATTTCGATCAGTTTCGGGGTGTAGAGATTGGCTGTGATCGGGATGGCCAGGGAGATGAAGGTCAACAGCAGGGCGATCAGCGTGTTGTAGGCGCCGGCGAAAGACGAAGAGAGCGAACGCACCATCGCCGGCGTCGCTCGAAGTTGCGACAGCCGCACGGCCTCCCCGGTGGCTGGGTCAATCGCGTGCGACAAATCCCACGCGGCTTCCAGCCAGAAGAAGATCAGCGTGATGAAAAACAGGGCGACCAGCAGCCTCAGGGCGAATTTGACATGGTCCATGGTGGAAGGGTCACAAGCGATAAGGGCTTTCGGCCAGCATCCCAGCATTCTGGAGCGACACGACGTACTTGTCCGCTTCGCGTCCGCGTCGAACTCAATCTTCACACTCGACTGCGGAGGGGATTTGCCCGGCGCCCGCCGGCACGCAAGATCTGGGTCAATCGGGAGTAATCTTCGATATTCTTGGAGAATCGCCATGTTCAAACGCATTCTTGTCGCTACCGATGGTTCCGCGCTGTCCGAACAGGCCGTCGCCAAGGCGATCGACCTGAGCGTGCTGACCGGGGCTGAGCTGTTTGCAGTCACTGTGGCTCACCTCGAACCGCACAGCTACTTTGACGGCTCGACCGTGTTGTTGAACGACCGGGAGATCGAAGAGTCGCGTCATCGTTCGGTCGCTGCCGCCCAGAAGTTGGTCGACGCAGTCAAAAGCGCCGCGCACGCCAAGGGGGTTCGCAGTGCGGAGGCCGTGGTCATGAAGTCGAACCTGGTGGCCGAGTCCATCGTCGACGTCGCCAAAACCCACGAGTGCGACTTGATCGTGATGGCTTCGCACGGGCGCCGGGGCCTCACGCGGCTGCTGATGGGTAGCGAGACGCTGCACGTCCTGACCCACTCGCACACGCCCGTTCTGGTACTGCGCTAGTCAGGGCTGCCTGCCACGCGGGCTTTGCGTGCCGGCCACGGACTGCCGCACACCTTATTCTTGCACCATCGTCGCTATCGGCCTGTTTCTTGGGAAACGTGCCGGCGTGCAAGCGCGACCCCCATGGCAGCCGCGATTCGCTCACTCACACCAGCGGCATGCCCCGTATGGCGGCCCCTCGAGCAATTGCGCCTTCCTGTCGGTGATCTGGTTGGGAGGCACGTCGTGCTGCTGGGCCAACGCGGCCAGCGTCGTGTCACCACGGACGGCCCCCAACGCCGCCAAGGCCCTAGAACGCTGGTGAGTGATCGCGGCGTGGTCTTTGGCTCTTGGTCTCTACGCCTCATACACCCGCTTCGCAGGTGCGTTTATGGGGCAGAGTTGCCATTCATCGCGGTGTGGGGCCACTGCTCACCCCGTTGCAATCCAGGCTCAGTGTTTTCCTGAGCGGGGGTGATGAGAAAGCTCGCTACAGTGAACAGCGCCGGTTCAGGTTCGTCCACTTCAAGGAACGCGCATGAGCAAGAAAGTCGCATACGTCACCGGGGGCATGGGAGGCATCGGAACCGCCATTTGCCAGCGCCTGCACAAGGATGGTTTCACGGTCATCGCCGGCTGCGGTCCCACGCGGGACCATGCCAAGTGGCTGGCCGAGCAGAAAGCCGAGGGCTACGAGTTCCACGCGTCGGTCGGCAATGTCGGCGACTGGCAGTCGACGGTCGAGGCCTTCACCAAGGCCAAGGCCGAACACGGCAGCATCGACGTGCTGGTCAACAACGCCGGCATCACGCGGGACCGCATGTTCCTCAAGATGACGCTCGAAGAGTGGAGCGCGGTGATCGAGACCAACCTCAACAGCATGTTCAACGTCACCAAGCAGGTGGTCGCGGACATGGTCGAAAAGGGCTGGGGCCGCATCATCAACATCAGCTCGGTCAACGGCGCCAAGGGCCAGGCCGGCCAGACCAACTACTCGGCCGCGAAGGCCGGCATGCACGGCTTCACGATGGCGCTGGCGCAGGAGCTGGCGGCCAAGGGCGTGACGGTGAACACCGTGAGCCCGGGCTACATCGGCACCGACATGGTCAAGGCGATCCGCCAGGAAGTGCTCGACAAGATCGTGGGCACGATCCCCGTCAAGCGGCTCGGCGAGCCGAGCGAGATCGCTTCCATCATCGCCTGGCTCGCGACCGACGAAAGCGGCTACTCCACCGGGGCCGATTTCTCGATCAACGGCGGCTTGCACATGCGCTGAGGGCGCTCGCGCCCTCGTGCATTCAAGAAGACCCGCTGCAGCGGGTCTTCTTGCGTGTCTTTTCGCCGCGATGGACGTGCGGCGATCCAGACGGCGCGCTCAACCCTTCGATCGAGACCGTGATCCGCAGCCACAACGAGGGCGAGGCCGATTGCTCATCTAGGAAGCGTCATCGTCCAAAACGCAATGCGGCGCGCCCTGGCAGACGGTGCACTGAAGCCGATCGAGACTCAGACCATCCTCCTCGACAGCGATGGAGTCCGATTCGTCGTGCGCACGGTGTCGAGCCTCGCGCGCAGGGACAAGACGCGCCATGGAAGCAAACTCAACATGTGCGCGCGAACCGTGGAACAGCGGCCAAGCGGCTGGCGTCAATCCGGCCGCCATGCCATGTCGATGCGGCCATCGACGATGCCGATGCGCCGGTCTGCCACAGAGGCAAAGTTGGCGTCGTGCGTGACGGCAACCACGGTCTTATCGAACTCGTGGGTCAGGTTGCGCAGGATGTCGCGCACGTTGGTGCTGGCGACCGAATCGAGGTTGCCGGTCGGCTCGTCGGCGAGGATCACGAGCGGGTCGTTCGCCAGCGCACGGGCGATCGCGACGCGCTGGCGCTGGCCACCCGACAACTGGCTCGGCCGCTTGTGGCGCTGGCCCGCTAGGCCGAATCGATCCAATAGCTCGGCGGCGCGCGCCCGGGCCGCTTCGTCGGACACGCGGCCCAGCTTTCGCATGGGCAGCGACACGTTGTCGAGCGCGCTGAACTCGGCTAGCAAGAAATGGAACTGGAACACATAGCCCAGCCGCAACAGCCGAAAATCCGTGAGCCGGTCGTCGTCGAAGCTGCTCGTATCTTCGCCGTCGATCCAGACGCGTCCACGCGTGGGCACGTCGAGCAGCCCCAGCAGGTATAGCAGGGAGGACTTGCCCGAGCCCGAAGGCCCCATCACGCAGACAAACTCGCCGCGCTCGATCTGCAGGCTCACGTCGCTCACCAGCGTAACCGGCACCTCGCCTTGGAGCGTGCGGGTCACGTGTTCGACGCGAATCGCCGGGCCAGACGCCGATTCACCGCCACTCATGCCGCACCCCGCAGGATGTCCACCGGATTTACGCGTCCGGCACGCCGCGCCGGAAGATACGAGGCCGCCAGGCACGAAAGCATCGCAAACGCCGCCGCCAGCGCGTACTGTTCGGCGCCCCAGAACATCGGCAGGTGCACGACCTCGGTCACGCCGGGCGGACGGATCTCGATCTGCTCCAGCAGCCGCATCAGAGACAGGCCGAGCAGTTCGCCTAAGGCGCTGCCGATGAGTCCGACGATCAGCCCTTCGAGTAGGAAAATGCGGCGCAGGTCGCGCGCGTGGAAGCCCATCGACTTCATGATCGCGATGTCGCGCGTCTTTTCCATCACGATGGTCGAGATCGTGTTGTAGATGCCGAACGCGGCCACCACCAGGATCGCCGAGACCACGCTGTACATGATGATGTTGCGCACCAGAAGCAGGCTCAGCAGGTCTTCCGAGGCCTCGATCCACGACACCGACTTGTAGCCCGTGGCGGCCTCGATGGTCTGCGCCACGCTCTGCGCCGCATACGGGTCGGCGACTTGGATGACCAAGCGGTTGACGCGATTCTCGCGCCCCAGCAGCGACTGCGCGCGCTTGAGGAGCACAAAGGCCTGGGCCTCGTCGTACGTGGCGTTGCCGGTACGAAAGATGCCGACCACGCGCAAGGATCGGCTGGTGCCGTCGGCGGCCAGCACGATCAGCGTACTTCCCAGGCGCAGGCTGAACTTGTCGACCAGGCCGCGGCCGACGACAACCCCGTTGGGGTCGGCCGCAAGCGCTTCGAGCGAGCCCTCGAGCATCTTCTCCTCGATGGTCGTCACATGCTTCATCTTCTCTGGCACCACGCCGGACAAGGTGACGCCCTGCTGGCGCCCAGCGAAGGTGAGCACGGCTGCGTCGGCGAGCACCGGCGCGGCGCGCACACCCGGCAAAGCCTCGATGACGGCCAGCCGCTGCGACCAGCCGCGTATGCCGCGCGTCTCACGCGGCGGCCGCACGTTGTGCACGCTGACTGCGCCATCGGGCCAGCGCAGCGCGGCCGGCTGCACGCGGCCGTGGCGCATCTCGTCGTAGACGGTGATGTGCGGGCTGTTGTCGACCAGACGCTTGAGAAAGTCTGCCTCCGAGCCGCGCATCAGCCCCGACACGGCGAGGAAGAAGGCCACGCCGAGCACGACGCCGGTGAGCGAGACCAGCGTCTGCCGCTTGCGACTAGTCAGGTGAGCCAGCGCGACGTCGAGTGCGATCGCCATGGCGTCACCGTTGGGTCGATGGGGCCGAGGCAGCCGAGGCGGGCGCGCTGCGCGCACGCTGCCCGTCGCGCAACGCGTCGGGCGGCGACAGCACCACTTCTTCGCCATCCGCGAGTCCGGTGACGATCTCGGTGCGCTCGCCGCCGACCACGCCCTTGTTCACCGTGCGCCGCTTCACTCGACCCTGCGCCATCACCCACACGGCGTCGCCCTTCAGCGCGCGGTTCGGTATCAGTAGCGCCCCTTCGCGGCGCGACACGATCAGGTTGGCGTCCATCGTCATGCCGCTGCGCAGCGGGCCGGCATCGACGGCGGGCGCGTCGGCGAGGCGGACGCGCACCCGGTAGCTGCGCGACACCGGATCGCCCTTGGGCGTGATCTCGGCCACCTCGCCGTCGAACAGGCGCTTGGGCAAGGCATCGCTGCGCATCGTGACCTTCTGGCCGACCGCGACACGGGCGATGTCCTCTTCGTCGACCTCAGCCGTCACGCGCAGCGGCGCGCAGCAGGCCAGCGTGAACACCGCCTGGCCGGCAGGCACGAACTGGCCGGCTTCGCCATCGCGGCGCAGCACCATGCCGTCGGCCGGGGCCACGAGTTGGTTGTAGTCGCGTTGGGCTTGGGCCCGCTTCGCAGCAGCCTGCGCGACCTGCAGCTCGCTGCGCGTGCGGTCGAGCTCGGCCGGCGCGACGAAGCGCTTCTCCACCAGGTTGCGGGTGCGCTCGAACTGGGCGCGCGCCAGCTGTTCGCGCGCGCGCATCTCCAGCACGGTCTGATCGAGGTCGATCGACTCGATGCGCGCGAGCACCTGGCCGCGCTTTACCGGCGCGCCTTCCTCGGCCTCGATCGCCACCAGCCGTCCGCCGGTGCGCGGCGCCACTGGTACCATCACCGTGGGTTCGACCGTGCCCGTGGCGTACACCGCCTCGATCGCCGGACCGCGCGTGGGCAGCGCGGTTTCCACGCGCGCGGGCCACTGCCACCAGACGATGGTGACCGCCCCAGTCGTCAGCGCGACGAGGGCGATGGCGATTGCCGTCTTCCGTTGCAAGCGCATTCCGGTTCGCATGAGTGCAAGGGGGTTCACTATCGCACGCCGGTGAATTCATGGGCTAGGGGTCTTTGGTATTTGCGATGTCCGGTCTGGCCCGACTGCCGAAGTTAGCGGCAGTCGCATCGACCGGTTGAATCCGCACTGCAAACCCGGCCGGACGCGTCATGCGCGCCGCAGCTTCATGTTGAAGAGAAATGTCTCGGCAGAGTACAGATTGATCGCCACTTCCGCGACCCTGTCCGAAGCCGTCTTGTACGAGCGAGCGGCGACCCGGCTCTCATCGGCCCCGTGCGCGTTTCACCAGCTTGCGAAGCTCGCTGAACCACAGCACTACGCTGGCCATCGCAGCGCACACCAGCCATTGATCGACAGCCAGCGGCACCGTGCCAAAGGCGAGGTTGAGGAAGTCGAGATGGACAACCGCCACCTGCAGCAGAACCGAAAGCGCAATCGCCCCCCAGAGCCAAGGATTGACGAACAGATGCGAGAAGGCACTCGTGGTTTCGGAGCGCGCATTGAAGCAGTTGAACAACTGGGCGAAGACGAGCACCGTGAAGCCCGCAGTGCGCGCATTGGCGAGGTCGTGCGTGCCCTCGATCAGCCCGCCGGGCAGGTGGATGTCGATTGTCAGCAGCGTCATCGCGGCCATCACGGCGCCGATCTGGATCACCCCTGCCCACATTCGCACGTCGATCACCCGCTCGGTGGGCCGCCTCGGTCTTCGGGCCATGACATCGTCGACGGGCGGGTCGACACCCATCGCCAGTGCGGGCCCCGAGTCGGTGATCAGATTGATCCAGAGAATCTGCGTCGCGAGCAGCGGCAGCACCACCGCCTCGCCGGAACCCGTGAGCCCGATCACGCCGGCTCCCACGACACCCAGGAAGACGGTCAGCACCTCGCCCATGTTCGAGGACAGCAGGTAGCGCAGGAATTTTCGAATGTCGTCGAAGATGGCGCGCCCTTCGCGCACGGCCGCGACGATCGTGGCGAAGTTGTCGTCGACGAGGATCATCTTGGCGGCCTCCTTCGTGACCTCGGTCCCGGTCACACCCATTGCAATACCGATGTCTGCCGATCTCAATGCCGGAGCGTCGTTGACGCCGTCGCCGGTCATCGCGACGACGTTGCCATCGGCCTGCAGCGCATCGACGATGCGCAACTTGTGCGCGGGCGCGACCCGGGCGTAAACCGAGGTCGTGCGCACTGCCTCAGCGAAGGCGGCATCGTCCAGCCCATCGATCTCAATGCCAGTCAGCGCGGTCGCTCCGGATTCCACAATCCCGAGATCCGTGGCGATGCGCACAGCCGTGCGGGGATGGTCACCGGTGATCATGATCACGCGGATTCCTGCGCGCCGGGCCTCGCGAATGGCCACGGCCGCTTCCTCGCGCGGCGGGTCGATGATGCCCACGGTGCCGACGAACACGAGATCGCGTTCGAGCGCTTCCGTGATCAGCGGATCTTCCTCGGGCCCGAGCGGGCGGTAGGCCACGGCCAGCGTCCGCAGCGCCGCGTCGGACAGCGTTTCGACGTCGGCGAGGATCCGCGCCCGAAGCGAGCCGTCGAGAACGACCGCGTCCATTCCCACCCGCGCCCGGGTGCACCGATCGAGTAGGACGTCCGGGGCTCCCTTGGTGATCAGCACGACTTCGTCGCCGTGCTCGTGGTCGCGCTCGATCGTCGACATCATCTTGCGCTCGGACGTGAACGGGATTTCCCCGATGCGCTCGAAACGCCGCTCGCGCCGCCCGGTGACGCCCAGCTTGCGCTCGGCTACCAGAAAGGCCGCCTCCGTGGGATCGCCCTGGATCTCCCATTGGCCATCCGGTCCTTGGCGCAGGTCGGCATTGCCGGCCAGGCTGCCGCCGCTGAGCACCACGATGTGCTCCTCGCGCAGCGCCCCGGGCTCAAGTTCGACGCCTTTGTGCTCGACCCGTCCCTGCGGCGCGTACCCCACCCCGGTGACGCGGGAACTGCCCGAGGCGGTGATCACTCTCTCAATGGTCATCTCCGCCCGGGTCAACGTTCCTGTCTTGTCCGAGCAGATGACCGACGCCGACCCGAGCGTCTCCACGGACGACAGGTTCTTGACAATCGCGTTGTGCTTTGCCATCCGCTGCACTCCCAGGGCGAGCACCACCGACAGGATCGCCGGCAGCCCTTCGGGCACGGCCGCCACCGCCAGCGAGACGCCGAGCAGCAGGACGGTGATGACATCTGCGGCGCTGCGGATGTCGGAGATCAGCAGGATGGTCCCCATCACCACGACGGCGATGATGACGACCGCGATGCCCAGCATGCGCCCGATGCGCCCGACCTCCTTCTCGAGCGGCGTCGGCTCCTGGGCGGTGGCCTCGAGCATTTCGGCAATCGCGCCCATCTCGGTGTCCATCCCGGTCGCCGTGACGACGGCGCGGCCGGTTCCCTGCGCGACGGCCGTTCCCTTGAAGACCATGTCGAGGCGGTCGCCGAGTGCAGCGCAATCCTGAAGCGTGGCGGCGTCCTTGAGCACCGCTTCGCTCTCGCCGGTGAGAGAGGCTTCCTGCACGCGCAGCGATGTGGCCTGAATCAGGCGCGCGTCCGCCCCAACGGCGTCGCCCTCGCCGAGGACGAGCAGGTCCCCGCACACCAGTTCGGCGCTGGGAACGCGCAGCGACTGCCCGTCGCGCACGACGGCCGAAGTCGCGGCGGTCATCCGGGCCAGCGCGGCCACGGCGTTCGCCGCCTTGGCCTCCTGCAGGTAGCCCAACACGGCGTTGAGCAGGACGATCGTCGCGATGACGATCGCATCCACGGGCCAGCCATCCCGACCTTCGATCGCCCAGGCAATGAGCGCGATAGCGATGGCGGCCAGCAGCAGGTAGATCAGCGGATCCTGGAACTGCGACAGGATGCGGCGCCAGGTCGGCGTCTGCGGGCTGGCGCGAAGTTCGTTCGGACCGCTTTCCGAAAGTCGGCGTGACGCCTCCTGCGAAGTGAGCCCTTTGTCGACGTCCGCCCCGAGCGCACGCGCGACTTCGTCGATGTCCTTCGTGGCCGGCTCGTCGAGGCGGGCTGCCTTTGCCATGGCGTCAGGCCGCCTGGGTCATGTATCCCATCCATGACCAGTACGTCAGCGCGAAGATCCCCAGCAGGACGGTCGCCGCCAGCATGTTCTGCGGCGCATTCACCGGCAGGATGAAGCCGAAGCTCACCACGAACTGCAGCAGCATGGTCATGCCGGAGATCTGGACCCGGTCTCCAGGCTTGAACGCGGAAACACCCGGACCCACGGCGTCGCCGATGCCCACGCCTTCATGGCGCGGTACGGTTGCGGGTTAGCAGCTCGGCGCGTCGCCCTTGAGGATGTGCAGGTCGGTGCCGGATGGTCATCTTCGTGATTCCTGATGACCGCGTCGGTGGGCCTGCTGATGATCGGCTTGGAGCGGACTTCCAGCGTCTGGCGACCTGGGCCGTTGTACACGAGGGCTTGAATGAGGATCTCCTTTGCAATCGGCCTGATGGCTGGTACGGGTGAGAGCGGACAAGAACCCACGTAGCCTAGGTTTCGAGCTTGCGCTGTGGTTTGCGCTGAATCAATGCAGCGTTTTCGGCCGGCGTGGCAAAACTTGATCGAGCGCAAGTGCCTTGTCCCGGCTGCTTGCTAGTCTCAGCCATTGTCCACGGAGAAGTCATGACACGACCATCATTGAAATTCAGATTGGCTGCGGCTTCTCTGCTGCAAGCGCTTCGAGACGGTGAGCGCGAGGTCTCGTCGTTTGGCGCCGGCGGACGATCGCGCGATGATGACGCCATCACGGCTCAAACGAAAGAAAGATCAACTCGGCGCAAGCGGCCCGGCTCAAGCGCCGGCAAGACCCCCGGGCGACTGCGAGCCCCTTGAGGGGGAACTCTCATTCAATGGCGCCGTGGGCGCTCGTTGTCTCACGCGCGGCGCCATGGGGGCCGCGTTCTGGGGAATTTCATGGTCCTTCCATCGACGACCTCAAGCGCTGGGCATCCCAACACTTTGGATTCATCGAGAACCTGCTGGATGGTGCGCCAGGTCAATGAGCTTGAATACGCGGATCAGATGTCAGCCTCGGATCGATCCGACGTCCCTTCCATGGGCTTGCCTCTCGCGGATCCGGCTGTGAGAGATAGATCGGGCTTCTGGCGGTGCTTGAAGAGGCCAACAACACCCATTCGTCGGCAGCCAGATGGCTCGTGTGGATCGCCCCTCAACGGGCATTGACCGGCAGACAGATGATGCAAGCGCTCGCGGCCGCCGGCTGCGGCTCTTCGGCGAGACCCGCGGCCACCAGCAGGGCTGTCGCTCCAAGGGTTGCAAGAACGAAGGCCAGCGCCTTCAGCGTTCGGGTGTGCCTCGAGGTCATGGGGTCAACTCTTCATTCAGCGAAGCACCAGTACCGGCAACGCCGAATGGGTCAACACGTGCTGTGTCTCGCTCCCGAGCAACAGCCGCTTGATGCCCTTGCGGCCATGCGATGCCATGACGATCAAGTCGCTCTTGTGCTTCTTTGCGGCGGCGATCACTGCGTCCCCCACGAGGTCCGAGTTGATGGTTGCCGTCTTGCTCCTGACACCCGCTGCCTCTGCCAGCGTAGTGGCTTCGTCCAACGTGCCCTGTGCGGTCTCGGCCCACTGCCGCTCAATGCGCGCGACCTCGTCGTGCGAGAAGACCATCGCGCCGTCGAAATAGGTCTTCGGATAGCGAGGCACGACCGTGACTGCCACGAGGTCGGCATTGTTCTGAGCCGCCAGGGCGACGGCGCTTTTCACGGCCTTCTTCGAGAGCGCGGAGCCATCCGTGGCGACCAGGATGCGTTTGAACATGATCTTTCCCCTATGCGGTGAATGTCGCAAGCGTACGGAACGGGGTGTGATGGGGGTTTGATGCAGATCAAGGCCGCCCTGCATGCGTGCCAATAGCCTTGCACAATGCAAGCCGCAGCTGCGTTCAGCCCGCCCGCCCGCCACGACCCCACGTCCGCCGATCTCGCGGCACAGGCGGACTGCTCGCTGCTGGACGATGCGACCGAGTGGCCGGCATTCGGGCGTTCGCTCGACGACCAGCCTGCGGCGGGCCGCTGGGAATCGCAGGTTGTGGTCGAGGGCATGCATTGCGCAGCCTGCGCCTTCACGGTCGAGGCGACGCTGGCACAGGTGCCGGGCGTCGAGAAGGCCGAAGTCAATGCCGCAACCCGGCGCGCCCGGATCGTGTGGTCGGCCGCGGCCGTGACGCCCTCGCGCTGGTTCGCGGCCTGCGCGGCCGCCGGCTACCGGCTCGTGCCGGCCGGCGACATGTTCGTGCGCGCTCGGCGTGCGCGTGAGGCGCGGCTCGCGCTGTGGCGCTGGCTGGTCGCGGGCTTCTGCATGATGCAGGTGATGATGTATGCCTACCCAGCGTACATCGCCGAGCCCGGCGACATGACGCCCGATGCCGCGCAGCTGCTGCGCTGGGCCTCCTGGGTGCTCACCCTGCCGGTGATCCTGTTCTCGTGCGGCCCGTTCTTTCGCAGCGCGCTTCTTGACCTGCGCCGAAAGCGCATCGGCATGGACCTGCCTGTTGCGCTCGGCATCGCAATCACCTTTGTTGTCAGCACGGCGGCCACCTTCGATGCCTCTGGCCCGCTGGGCGGCGAGGTGTACTTCGACTCCCTCACGATGTTCGTGTTCTTCCTGCTCACCGGCCGCTGGCTCGAGACGCGCTTGCGCGACCGCACCGCCGGCGCTCTCGAGGCGCTGATGAACCGGCTGCCAGACAGCGTCGAGCGGCTCGGCGCCGACGGAATATTCACACGCGTGGCCGTGCGCCGGATTGCGCTTGGAGACATCGTGCGCGTGCTGCCGGGCGAGGCTTTTCCGGCGGACGGCATCCTGACTGCCGGCGACACCACGGCGGATGAGGCCTTGCTGACTGGCGAATCGCGCCCGGTGCCGCGTCCCTGCGGCACGCGCGTCTTGGCCGGCAGTCACAACCTGTCGTCGGCGGTGCAGATCCAGGTCGAATCGCTGGGCCAGAACACGCGCTTCGCGCAGATCATGGCGCTGATGGAGAGCGCGTCGCTGCAGAAGCCGCGGCTCGCTCGGCTCGCGGATCGTGCGGCGCGGCCCTTCCTGGTGGCTGTTCTGGCCGCAGCCTTCCTTGCCGGGGCGTTCTGGTGGCCGGTCGATTCGGGCAGGGCGTTGATGGTCGCGGTGGCGGTGCTGATCGTCACTTGCCCCTGCGCGTTGTCGCTCGCCACGCCGGCGGCGATGCTCGCGAGTGCCGGCTTCCTGGCCCGCCGCGGCGTCGTGGTGCGCAATCTGCAGGCGCTCGAGGCGCTCGCCTCGGTCGACACCGTGGTCTTCGACAAGACCGGCACGCTCACGCGCGATGTGCCCCGACTCGACCGCGTCTACTGCCGGCACGGCATGCGGCCTGGCGACGCGGTGGAACTCGCCGCGGCGATCGCTGCGCAGTCGCTGCATCCCGCAGGCCGTGCCCTCGTCGCGGCCTGGAGTGCCCAGTTCCGCACCGCGCCGGCGTGGGAGATCCTTCAACTGACGGAATACGGTGGGCTCGGACTCGAAGCACGTGTTCGCCGAAATGCGGCGATGGACGACACCGCGCGTTGCGTGCGCCTCGGCTCGGCAGCCTTTTGCGGGGTGCCCCCGCTGGCGGTCGAGGCGGTGCAGGTGCATCTGAGCGATGCGCAGGGCTGGCTGGCGAGCTTCGTGCTGGCCGAGGATCTTCGCCCCGATGCGGGCGTCGCGGTGGCTGCGCTGCAAGGGCAGGGCCTGTCGGTGCAGCTTCTCTCGGGCGACCGCGACGCAGCCGCGCGCCAAGTCGCCGCCCGCGCCGGCATCAAACAAGCCAGGGGCGACTGTGCGCCCGAGGAGAAGCTGCGCGTCCTGCAGGCGCTTCAAGCGAGTGGTCGGCGCGTCGCGATGGTCGGCGATGGCCTCAATGACGGCCCCATCCTGGCGCACGCGCATGTCTCTTTCGCCTTTGGCAACGCCGTTCCGCTGGCCCAGGCGCGAGCCGACTTCGTCGTGCTGGGGGGCTCGCTCGCCGTCGTCGCGCAAGCGGTCGCGCAGGCACGCCGCACGCTGCGGGTGGTGCGGCAGAACCTCTGGTGGGCCGCCGGCTACAACGCGCTGTGCGTGCCGCTGGCCGTCGCAGGCTGGCTGCCGGCCTGGCTCGCCGGGCTCGGGATGGCGGCGAGCTCGCTGCTCGTGGTGCTCAATGCGGCGCGCCTGGCCAGGCCCGTTGAGGCAGGGCGCTGATGGACATCCTGTTTCTCCTGATCCCCTTCTCGGTCGTGCTCGTGCTGGTGATCCTGGGTGGGCTCTGGTGGGCCGTCGAGCGTGGTCAATTCGACGACATCGAAGGCGAGGGCGAGCGCATTCTGCGCAACGATTGATCTGCATCAAACCGCCTCGCATGCCGCGCCGGGACACTGACCGCAATCCACGAGAAGGCCAGAAGATGCAAGTATCCAATCCTCCCGCAGCGGTCTACAGCGACACCGTCGTGCGGCAACTCGCCCTGATGTCGGTCGTGTGGGGGGTGGTCGGCATGCTCGTCGGCGTGATCATCGCCTCGCAGCTGGCCTGGCCCGAGCTCAATCTCGGCATTCCCTGGCTCAGCTACGGCCGGCTGCGGCCGCTGCACACCAACGCGGTGATCTTCGCCTTCGGCGGCTGCGCGCTGATGGCCACCAGCTTCCACGTGGTGCAGCGCACCTGCCAGGTCCGCCTGTTTGCGCCGGCGCTCGCCTCCTTCGTCTTCTGGGGCTGGCAGGCCGTGATCGTGGCTGCCGCCATCAGCCTGCCGATGGGCTACACGAGCGGCAAGGAATACGCCGAGCTCGAATGGCCGATCGACATCCTGATCGCCCTGGTGTGGGTGGCCTACGCGGTCGTGTTCTTCGGGACCATCGGCACGCGCAAGGTCCGGCACATCTACGTGGCCAACTGGTTCTACGGCGCCTTCATCATCGCGGTCGCCCTGCTGCACATCGTCAACAGCGTGGCGATCCCCGCCGGCTTGATGAAGAGCTACTCGGCCTACGCGGGCGTGCAGGACGCGATGGTGCAGTGGTGGTACGGCCACAATGCGGTCGGCTTCTTCCTCACGGCCGGCTTCCTCGGGATGATGTACTACTACATCCCCAAGCAGGCCGGCCGGCCGGTGTATTCGTACCGGCTCTCGATCGTGCACTTCTGGGCGCTGATCTTCACCTACATGTGGGCGGGGCCGCACCACCTGCACTACACGGCGCTGCCCGACTGGACCCAGTCGATCGGCATGGTGTTCTCGCTGATCCTGCTGGCGCCGAGCTGGGGCGGAATGATCAACGGCGTCATGACCCTCTCGGGCGCCTGGCACAAGCTGCGCACCGACCCGATCCTGCGCTTCCTGATCGTGGCGCTCTCGTTCTACGGCATGGCGACCTTCGAGGGGCCGATGATGTCGATCAAGACGGTCAACGCGCTCTCCCACTACACCGACTGGACCGTCGGCCACGTGCATGCCGGTGCGCTCGGCTGGGTGGGACTGATCTCGATGGGCTCGCTCTACTACCTGATCCCGAGGATGTACAGCCGTAGCGAGATGCACAGCGTCAAGGCGATCGAGCTGCATTTCTGGATGTCGACCATCGGCATCGTGATCTACATCGCCGCCATGTGGATCGCCGGCGTCATGCAGGGCCTGATGTGGCGCTCCATCAACCCGGACGGCACGCTCACCTACACCTTCGTCGAGAGCGTGAAGGCCACCTATCCCTACTACGTGGTGCGCCTGATCGGCGGTCTGCTCTACCTGGGCGGGATGCTGGTCATGGCATGGAACGTCGTCATGACCGTCATTTCGGGACGCTCGGTGCGCGCAGCCATTCCACTGCCCGCAGCCGCAGCCGCCTGAGGAAAGAAGAACATGAGCTCGAACACGCCCAAGTCCGGCTTCTCGCACGAGAAGATCGAGACCAACAACTTCCTGATGATCGTGCTGATCCTGCTGGTCGTCGCCATCGGCGGCCTGGTCGAGATCGTGCCGCTGTTCTTCCAGAAATCGACCACGCAGGCCGTGACGGGCATGCGACCGCCGAGTTCGCTGCAGGTGCTGGGCCGCGACGTCTACGTGCGCGAGGGCTGCTACAACTGCCACTCGCAGATGATCCGGCCGTTCCGGGCCGAGACGCTGCGCTATGGTCACTACTCGGTCGCCGGCGAGTTCGTCTACGACCACCCGTTCCAGTGGGGCAGCAAGCGCACCGGCCCTGATCTGCAGCGCGTCGGCGGCAAGTACAGCGACGAGTGGCACCGCATCCACCTGAACAACCCACGCGATGTGGTGCCCGAGTCGAACATGCCGGGCTACGCCTGGCTCGAGAAGGCGCCGCTCGACGGAGCCGAGGCTGCAACCCACATGCGTGCCCTGCGCCGCGTCGGCGTGCCTTTCACCGATGAGCAGGTCGCCGCGGCGCCGGCCGAGGTGAAGGGAAAGACCGAGATGGATGCGCTGGTGGCCTATCTCCAGTCGCTCGGGCTCGCGGTCAAGTAAGGAGCGCCTCATGGACATCACCACCTTGCGGATCGTGGCCACGCTGGCTTCCTTCGCCACCTTCATCGGCATCTTCGTATGGGCTTACTCGCGCCGCAACGCGAAACGGTTCGAGGGCGCCGCCCAACTGCCGTTCGAACAGGACTGAGAGAGCAACATGAGCGATTTCTTCAGTGACTTCTGGTCGAACTATGTCGCCATTGCCTCGCTGGGCAGCATCCTGCTGTGTGCATTGCTGCTGTGGCTCGTTGCCCGCGCGAAGGTTCCGGGCGGGACCGATGAAACGACCGGACATGTCTGGGACGAAGACCTGCGCGAGGCCAACAATCCGATGCCGCGCTGGTGGATCGGACTCTTTGTGCTCACGATCATCTTCGGCCTGGCCTACCTGGTCGCCTACCCTGGGCTGGGCAGTTACCAGGGCGAGCTCGCCTGGAGTACCGAGAACGAGTATGCGAAGGACCTTGCCAAGGCCAAGCGCGAACTCGAACCCGTCTACGCCGCCTATGCGGTCATGCCGATCGAGCGCGTGGCGGGCGAACCCGCGGCGGCGGCGATCGGCGAGCGCCTGTTCCTCAACAACTGCGCGCAGTGCCACGGCTCGGACGCGCGCGGCAGCAAGGGCTTTCCGAACCTGGCCGACCGCGACTGGCTGCACGGCGGCGCACCGGAGAAGATCAAGGAATCGATCACCCGGGGGCGCACCGGCGTGATGCCGCCGATGGCCGAGGCGGTCGGCACCCCCGAGGATGTCAAGAACGTCGCCAACTATGTGCTGAGCCTGTCGGGCAGCCCGCACGATTCGGTCCGCGCCGGCCTGGGCAAGAGCAAGTTCAGCGCCTGCGCGGCCTGCCATGGCATCGGCGGCGTCGGCAACCCCGCCATGGGCGCGCCGAACCTGGCCGACAAGGTCTGGCTGCACGGCTACGGGCAGGAGGCGATCATCTCGATCATCAACACCGGCAGGACCAATCAGATGCCGGGGCAGCAGGGCCGCCTGACCGAGGCCCAGATCCATGTGCTGGCCTCCTATGTCTGGGGCTTGTCGAACAAGCCTGCCGCTGCGCCCTAGGGCTGTCATGAAGGATGCCGCTTCCGCGTCGACCCCGGTGAGGCGCCGGGTGATCCCGATCGCCGCCGTTAAGGAAGGTGGCGGCCTGTTCGCCGCGCACCAGAAGGTCTATCCCCGCACGGTGCGCGGCGTCTTCGCGCGCTGGCGCTGGGCCATGGTGTTCCTGACGCAGCTCGTGTTCTACGGCCTGCCCTGGCTCGAGTGGGGGCAGCGCCAGGCGGTGCTGTTCGACCTGGGCGCGCGGCGCTTCTACATCCTCGGCCTGGTGCTGTACCCGCAGGATCTGATCTATCTGACGGGCCTGCTGGTGATCTCGGCGCTGTCGCTCTTCCTCTTCACCGCGGTGGCCGGGCGGTTGTGGTGCGGCTATGCCTGTCCGCAAACGGTCTACACCGAGATCTTCATGTGGGTCGAGCACAAGATCGAAGGCAACCGCATCGCGCGCATGCGCCTGGACGAAGGCGACCTCTCGCTCGAGAAGCTGGTCAAGAAGTGGTTCAAGCACATCGTGTGGCTCGGCATCGCGCTGTGGACCGGCTTCACCTTCGTCGGCTACTTCACGCCGATCCGCGAGCTGGGCCTGGAATTCCTGCAAACGCGCATGAGTTCGTGGGAGGTGTTCTGGGTCTTCTTCTACGGCTTTGCGACCTACGGCAATGCGGGTTTCATGCGCGAGCAGGTCTGCATGTACATGTGTCCCTATGCGCGCTTCCAGAGCGCCATGTTCGATCGCGACACGCTGATCGTGAGCTACGACAGCGAGCGCGGCGAACCCCGCGGGGTGCGTTCCAAGAGCAGCAATGCCCGCGCTCAGGGGCTTGGCGACTGCATCGACTGTTCGTTGTGCGTGCAGGTCTGCCCGACCGGCATCGACATACGCAAGGGGCTGCAGTATGAGTGCATCGGCTGCGGGCTCTGTGTGGACGCCTGCAACACCGTGATGGACAAGATGGCCACACCGCGAGGTCTGATCCGCTACGCGACCCAGAACGGCATGGCCGGCCATTGGACGCCGAGGCAGGTGTTGCGCCGCGTGCTGCGCCCACGGGTGCTGATCTACACGGGCTTGCTCGCTGCGCTGACGATGGGCGTGCTGGCGAGCCTGGTCGTGCGCATGCCGCTGAAGGTCGACGTGGTGCGCGACCGGGCTTCGCTCGCGCGCATCGTCGAGGGCGGTCAACTCGAGAACGTCTATCGCCTGCAGATCATGAACGCGACCGAGCAGGTGCAGCGCTACCGCATCGAAGCCAGGGGGCTGGAAGGCTTGAGCGTGTCGCCGCCTGATCCGGTCGAGGTCGGTTCTGCGCAGTCGCGCTGGGTCGCGGTGCGCCTGCAGCTCCCCTACGGCAGCGCCACCGCGGGTTCCCACGTCGTGCACTTCGACGTGCGCTCGGCCGACGGCAGCGCGCAGGTGTCGGAGAAGGCGACCTTCCTGGTGCCTCGTTGAGTTGGCAAAGAGGAGACAAGATGGACGATCATGCGATGACTTCCCCGAAGAGCGAACCCTGGTGGCAGTTCCCGCTGCTGTGGATGGTGATGGCCGGGCCCGCGGTGGTCGTCGTCGCCAGCTTCGTGACGCTCTGGCTCGCCCTGCGCACGCCCGATCCGGTGGTGGCGCCGGACTACTACCACCAGGGTATCGAGATCAACAAGCATCTGGTCGAAAAGAAACTGATGCCCGCGCTGGCGGGCCGCAATCATGCGGCAACGCCTGATGCCGACCTGCCCGCACCCAGGCGCTGATGGTCATGAAGACGCGCAACTGGATGTCGATTCTCTGGCCCGCCTTTCTGCTGGCGAGCGCGGCCGAACTGCTGGTTTTTGCGCTGGTCGACCCCGGCGACCTCCACTGGCGCGGCGAGGCCGTCGGCCTGTCGCGCCAGGCGGTCTATGCGGCCGGCTTCTTCGCCTTCTGGCTGCTGGCGATAGGGTCGAGCGCGCTGACGCTGCTTTTGACCAGGCCGGCCTCCGAGATCAACAACCGGGAGGATTGACGATGCGCCGGAGCGCCTCGGCGTCGACGATGCGAAGATTGCGCTTCTCCACCTCGACGATCCCATCCTCCATGAACTTGGAGAGCGTTCGGCTCACGGTTTCGAGGGTGAGTCCGAGGTAGCTGCCGATCTCCTCGCGGGTCATGCGCAGCACGAACTCGGAGCGCGAGAAACCGCGCGCGTGCAGGCGCTGCACGAGGTTGAGCAGAAAGGCCGCGAGGCGTTCCTCGGCCCGCATGCTTCCCAGCAGCAGCATCACCCCGTGCTCGCGCACGATCTCGCGGCTCATGATCTGATGCACGTGGCGCTGCAGCGCCGAGACCTCGCGCGACAGTTCCTCGATTCGGTGAAAGGGCATCACGCAGACCTCGGCATCCTCGAGCGCGACCGCGTCGCAGGTGTGCTGGTTGTTGACGATGCCATCGAGGCCGATGATTTCGCCGGCCATCTGGAAACCGGTGACCTGGTCGCGCCCATCCTCGGTCGCCACGCGGGTCTTGAAGACACCGGTGCGGATCGCATAGAGCGAGGTGAAGGGCTCGCCGTTGCGAAAGAGCGTCTCGCGGCGTCGGACCTTGCGCCGCGTGGCCACGATCTCGTCGATGCGTTTCAATTCGCTCGGCTCCAGCCCCGCGGGCATGCACAGCTCGCGCAGGGTGCAACTGGAGCAGGCGACCTTGATGTGTTCGGCTTTCATGGAGGGCGTCGAGGGTTGCAGTGATTCTGTGACGCGGTGCGCCGCCCAGGCTTGATGCACATCAAGGATGACGGGTCGACCTGCCCGCATAGTGGGTCATTGCTTGCCAGACCCACCGCCGCAATGAACACATCTCTCGCCCTCGCCCCTGCCGATTCATCTCGCGTCCCGGCCGAGCACAACCGCACGCGCTTCTCGCGCATCGTCTGATCATGCAGACTGCGCTCGCCAGCACTGCGCTCCTGATGGGATTGGTCGGCGGGCCCCATTGCGTCGCGATGTGCGGTGCTGCCTGTGCCGGCGTGATCCGTATCGTGCGCGTGCCGGTGGATGGTGGTGTGGCGCCGCTTTCGGCGAGCCCTCCGGCTGTTTCCGCATCCGTCGCCTTCCATGCGGCCCGTATCGCAGGCTATACGGCTGCCGGGGCGGCCGCCGCAGCGGCGATGCAGAGCCTCGGGTTCGCAAGCGAACAGGTCGCGGCGTTGCGCCCTCTGTGGGTGCTGCTTCATGTGTTCGTGCTCGCCTGGGGCCTGGTGCTCGCCGCACTCGGGCGACAGCCACTCTGGGCGCACCGTATCGGGCGCGCGCTCGCTACGCGCCTGCGGCCGCTCACCGGTTCGATGGCCGGCGTGCTCGCGACGGGTGCGCTCTGGGTCTCCATGCCTTGCGGTCTGTTGTATTCCGCGCTGATGCTTGCCGGGCTGGCCAACGGACCGGCGCAAGGCGCACTGACGATGGCCCTCTTTGCCGTGGGCAGTGGCGTGTCGCTGGTTCTGGCCCCTTGGCTGTGGCAGCGCTTGCGTTCAGGCGCCAGCATTGCGCGCAAGGAATGGGGAACCCGGCTTGCCGGCGGCCTGCTTGCGGCAGTGGCAATTCCGGCACTGTGGATCGACCTGAGTCATCAGATCGACATATGGTGCCGCTGAAGGGAGACACCATGAGACGCACCATGATCGCGCTGATCGGACTTTCGGCCGTCTGCGCCGCGCTCATGAGCCCTTGCGCTGCCCAGCAGCGCCCCGCGCAGCCAGACCTTCAGATGCAGGGCATGGCCGCCCATGACGTTGCATATCAGGCGGCTCTCGATGCAGCCTCGGCCACGCGAAACGCGTCCAAGGACGCCGCTGCGGCGTTGCTCAAGGCAAGAAGGTATGCAGCTCGGCCCTCTGATCGCCGCGTGAAGGCGGCCGGCGAAGCGGCACGAAAGACCGGGCTGTCCGCCCATCGCGCTTGGCAAAGGGCGCTTGTTGCAGCCGATCGCGCGACGAGCCAAAGCAAGACAGCGGCCGAGCATGCGGCGCAGGCGAGCGAGCAAGCCTCTGTCGCCTGGAATCGGGCGCTCGAGCAGATCGAGGCGGCGTCCGACCAGTTCGCTGGGGCGAGCACGGCGCAAGCCAAGAGCGCCGCGAGCGCTGTCTACGAAGATCTCCGGACAGCGCGCGATGCCTTGCGCATGGCAGCAAAGGCGAGCCACGAGGCCGCTGAGGAATCATGGCGGGCGAAAAGGCGGGCGCTGAGCGGAGAGACAGCTTCGGCCGCGCCTTAGCGCCGGGTTAGCCTTCAATGGAGCACAAACCAGACGGCAGCGGCCCATGCGCATGCGAGGTTGGCAAACAGGCCGGCGGCGATACGCAGCGCGAAGCTGAACCCCCCGCGATGGCGGCCAGGGTACATCGGGTCACCGTGTTGGCGCTGACCGCGACCAAGGCGCCGCGCACGAAGTGATGGTCGGCAAGCGCCCGCCTATGCTGCGACGGCGAAGGTGCGCAGGTCTGCGGCGGCGCGACGATCACCGTCGCCCTTGCGACCCCTTGCGACGTTCGCGCTCGAAGCCGAGCAGGAGCCCGATGCCCAACGCCACGGCCAGGCCGACGACCGCGCCTGACCGGGCGAGTTGCTCATACCTTCAGTGTCGCTTGAAGCTGCGCGTTCGCCGAGCCGCCGGCGCGCCAGGGATATCGCGAAGCATCAATCCAGGGTGATCCAGGCAATCAGCGCCTGGAGGGCGAGCCACAGCAGCGCCGCGCCGAGCAGCACCAAGACCGCGACGATCATCCACATGGCAGATCTCCAAAGGCGCCTCGATGGGCCGACATTCACGGTCGTCCTGGCCGGCCTCGAGGGCTGTCGCTGGCACAGGTGCTGACGCCGAGCAGCGCGTAGGCGGGGCAGGCGCCGGAGAGGCCTGTCAGCAGGGGCACGATGCCCAGATATCCCCATGGCCCGATCGTCCCGGCAGCCGACAGGCCGATGAGCGCGGCACCCGCCGTGATGCGCAGCAGGCGATCGGCAGCTCCAACATTCCGCTTCATTGCGCACGCTCCTTGTGGCTTCAATGCATCCATCGTGCGCCAGACATGGGCGGGCGTCCTTGCGATGGATCAAGGGGTGATGATCGGACTGTTCAATGCCTTGACCACGCGCCGCACGCCCGAATCGGGCGGTTCCGCCGGATCGGCCTCGAAGCCCATGGCGCGCGCCAGGTTCAGCATCCGCGTGTTCTCGCGCAGGATGATGCCCACGAGACGGCCGATTTCGCGGCTCCTGGCGTGCTCGATCATTTGCGCGAACAGCAGCTTGCCGAGCCCGGCGCCCTTGAGATCGGAGCGCACGATGATGGCGAACTCGGCCTCCACCCGGTCGGGATCGCTCACGGTACGGGCCACGCCCAGCGTCTCGGGTGCGCCCTGCGCGTCGGAGCCTTCGGCAATGAAGGCCATCTCACGGTCGTAGTCGATCTGGGTGAGGCGGGCGAGCTCGCTGCGCGGCAGCTCACGCCTTGTCTGGAAGATCCGCATGCGAATGTCTTCCGGGTCGAGTTGCTCCAGAAAGCGCCGGTGCTGCGCCTCGTCCTCGGGGCGGATCGGCCGCAGCGTGATCTCGCGGCCGTTCCAGGTCAGGGTGCGGACCCATTGCGAAGGATACGGAAGGATCGCAAAGCGCTCCGCCCCGGCGACCGGCCGCGCGGCGACGCGAATGCGGGCATCGAGAGCGACAGCGCCCGATTCGTCGACATACAGCGGATTGATGTCGAGTTCCGCCAGCTGCGGCAGATCGGCGAGCATCTGCGACACGGCGATCAGCACGTCGTAGAGCGCGTCCATCCGGGCCGGCGGATGGTCGCGGTAGCCGGCCAGCAGGCGCGACACGCGCGTGCGCGAGACCAGCTCGCGCGCCAGGCTGCGGTTGAGAGGGGGCAGGGCGACGGCGCTGTCGGCGGTGACCTCCACCGCGGTGCCGCCCTGGCCACAGAGGATCACAGGGCCGAACACGCTGTCGATGCTGGCCCCGACAATGACTTCCTGGGCATGAGGCCGACGCACCATCGGCTGCACAGTGAACCCGTCGATGCGCGCATCGGGCCGGGCGGTCCGCACGGCCTGCAGCATCTCGCTGACCGCATGGTCCAGCGATGCCTGGTCGCGCAGGTCGAGCCGGACGCCACCGACGTCGGATTTGTGCGAGATGTCGCGCGAGACGATCTTGAGCGCCACCGGGTAGCCGACTTCTCGCGCCGCTGAAAAAATGGCCTCGGCCGAGGCGGGAACCGCGAGCGTGGGCACCACCGGCACGCCATAGGCCTTGAGCACGGCCTTGGCCTCCTGCTCGCCAAGCCATTCGCGACCTTCGGCGAGCACGGCGTCCAGCCGGCGGTATGCCGAGGCGACATCGGGCACCGGGTTTTCGCTGGCGCTCGGTGCCTCGATCAGGGTGTCCTGGTTGCGTCTGTAGGTTTGCAGCATCGCGAAGGCGCGAACGGCTTCCTCCGGCGTCGGGTAGTCGGGTATGCCGGCCTGTTCGAACAGCTGGCGCGCCTGGGCGACGGCGGCGTCGCCGAGCCAGGCGCTCATGACGCGCGGCCCGGTTGTGCGCAGCAAGGGCAGGCAGGCGCGCGCGATGTCGTCGCTGCGAACGATCGCGGTCGGCGCGTGGACGAACAGCACCGCGCCGGCCGACTCGTCGGCCAGCAGGGCCGACAGCGTGTCGGTGTAGCGCTCGATCGGCGCATCGCCGATGATGTCGATCGGGTTGGCGTGCGACCAGTTGGCCGGCAGCACCGCATTCAAGCGTTCCAGCAGCGCCTCGTTCGGCTCGGCGAGCGTGATGCCGGACCGCGCGGCCGCGTCGGCTGCCATCACGCCGGCGCCGCCGCCGTTGGTCATGATGGTCAGCGATTCACTGCGGTTGCCGCGAAAACGCGCCAGGGTCTCGGCCGCGATGAACAGGTCCTGCAGCGTGTCGACACGCAGCATGCCGGCGCGGCGGATGGCGGCGTCGTAGACGGCGTCCGAACCCGCCAGCGCACCGGTGTGCGAGGCGGCGGCGCGCACGCCGTTGCCGGCGCGCCCGGCCTTCACGACGATCACCGGCTTGTTGCGCGCCGCCGCCCGCGCGGCGGACATGAACTTGCGCGGCGACTCCACCGATTCGACGTAGAGCAGGATGGATCGCGTGCGCGCGTCGCTCGCCAGATGGTCGAGCAGATCGCCGAAATCAACGTCGCAGTGGTCGCCGAGGGACACGAGGTGCGACAGGCCGATGCCGCGGCTCCTGGCCCAGTCAAGTACCGCGGTGACCAGCGCGCCGGACTGCGACACGAAGGCCAGCTCCCCCGGCAGCGCGTCGGTATGAGCGAAGCTGGCATTCAGCCCGATGTGCGGGCTCAGCAACCCGATGCAGTTGGGCCCCAGCAGGCGCATCAGGTAGGGCTTTGCCGCATCGAGCGCTGCCTGCTTCTGCGCTGGACTCAGACCGGCGGTCACGATGATGACGGCGCGGGTACCCATTGCGCCGAGTTCGGCGACCAATTGGGCCACCGTGTGCGCCGGCGTACACAGGAGGGCGAGATCCGGTGCGCCGGGCAGATGGGCAGCCTGCGCGAACACCGGCGCGCCATCCAGCACAGCGTGCTTGGGATTGACGGCGTAGATCGGACCCGCGAAATGGCCGGCGCGCAGATTGCGCCAGACGGTGGCGCCGACACTGCCTTGGCGGTTCGAAGCGCCGAACACGGCGACCGAGTTCGGAGACAGCAGGCGGTCGAGATGGCGAATGGTCAAGGGGGGCCTCCGGCGAAAAGCCGATCATGCGCAGCGGAGCACGCCTCTGCCTTGACGAACATCAAGCCGAAGCGTGCGGCGGCTGCCACGTATCGGCCAGCCGTCATCCCATGCCGCCTGACCGTCTGCTGCCGGTCGCGCGAAGACCGAAGGGATGCCGCTCAGCCTGAGACTTTCGCGTCAGACCCTCTCCATCGTGTCCAGCAACACCGTCTGCATCACGCGTCGGTGCGTCTCCGAGCGTCGAGCCTCGTCGAGCAGGTTCGATGGCGAATGCAGCGCCCAGCGAGGATGGTGCGTGGCATCGACCACGAAAATCGTCGCGTCGTTCGATGCCGCCTGCAGGTGCTGGCCCAGGCGCACCTCGAAGCCGATCTGCCGGGCGGCCGCGAGAAACGCGTGCCCGCGCTTCGTTCGCGGGTCGCCGAGATAGAGGAGCGAAGCCTTTGCTGATGGCAGGCGTTGGTCGCTGAGCGTCATGAGATCCGCCAGCACCTGCACCGGATGATCTTGCAGGGCCAATCCTGCGTAGACCGGCACGCCCGCCTCCTGCTCGATCTGGCGCACGGTGGCCGGAGCCAGCGTTCCGCAGTCGATGGCGTCGTACATGCGTCCCAGCATCCGCGCCAGGCCGCGGAGATCGTCGCGTCCCGACGCGCCGGCCGGTTCGGCGAATGGCACCTCGGCGACCCGGGCGCCGAGCTCCAGCGCGGCGCGATGGAGGGCGGGCGTTTCCCCGGTGGGCGATCGGCCCAGCAGCAGGGCGATGTTCTTGCCGTGCAACGGCTTGCCGAGCGTGCCCGCGTGCGCCTGCAGGCGCCGGGCGGCCGCGAAGATCGCCAGGATGTCTCCCGCGGCCATCGGCCTGTTCTGCGACAGGCGGTGAGAAGGAAGGGAGAGAGCGGATTCCACAGGAGCGAGGGTAGGGCGCGCTGCGGTCACGACCTTTGATCACCATCAACATTCTGGCGTCCAGCAGCCACCGATACCGGTCTGACACAGAGCATTCACCCACTGTTACCGAGGGGGCCGCCGCATTGGCGCTCCTGTTGCAGTGCCCTTCTAAGCTTCCAGCTATCGAACTGCGAGGACCAAGCGATGACTGAAGCGACAAGCGTGACCCAGGGCCACCGGACTGCCGCGCGGCGCATTGCCGACATGCTGCAACTGCTGCAGGACAGCGTGGCGATCCAGCGGCGCATCGTGCGCGCAGGCGACTCGGTCTACCAGGTGGGGCAGCAGTTCGGCTGCCTCTACATCGTGAACTCGGGCTTCTTCAAGATGGTCAACCTCTCCGGCGAGGGGCGCGAGCAGGTGGTCGGTCTGCACTTCAAGGGCGACTGGCTGGGCCTCGACGGCATCGCGGCGGGCCGGTACGGCTGCGACGCGGTCGCGATGGACACCGGCGAGGTCTGGGCGGTTCGCTATGACGCGCTGCTGCAGGCGGCGGTTCGCACGCCAGCCTTGCTGACCGCGCTGCACGAGGCCATGAGCCGCGAGCTCGTGCGCGACCACGATTCGCTGCTCTCGCTGTGCACCTTGCCGGCCGACGCCCGCGTGGCCGGTTTCCTGCGCTTCTGGGCTGACGCGCTCGCGCAGCGCGGGCTGCGCACCGACCAGATCACCCTTCACATGACCCGCGCCGAGATCGGCAACTACCTGGGCATGACGCTGGAGTCGGTGAGCCGGGCCCTGTCGCGGCTGGCGCGGGGGGACGTGATCCGCTTCATCGAGAAGGGCCGGCGCGACATCCACATCCCGCAGGTCGAGGCGCTGACGAGCTTCATCCAGCGCATCGCCGTGCCGATGACGGCGGCGGCCCTTCATTGAGCGGCGCCCAGGACCTTCACCATCGCGCGTTCGAGTTCGACCCGCGTGTAGGGCTTGCGCAGCAGCTCCCAGTCCTGCGGCTCGTGGAACACTTTGCTGGAATAACCCGACATCAGCAGCACCGGCAGGCCTGGCCGCCGCGTGCGTGCCGCCTCCGCCAGTTCGGTGCCGCGCATGCCGGCGCCGAGCAGGATGTCGGTGAGCAGCAGCCCGATGTCCGAGTCTGATGCGAGCAAGCGCAACGCGTCTTCGGCGTTCGCGCAGGCGACGACCTCGCAGGCCATCGAAGTGAGAAACTTCTGCACCACGCTGCGGACCTCGGCGTCGTCCTCGACCAGCAGGACACGCAGTCCGGGCGGTACGCTGTCCAGAGTCGTGGCGTCGAACTCGTCGTCGGCAGCACCGTCCACTTCGACTTGGGGAAGATAGAGCGTTACCGTCGTGCCCGCGCCGGGCGCGCTGCTGAGACCGACGGCGCCGCGCGACTGCTTGGCGAAGCCGTAGACGGTCGAGAGACCCAGGCCGGTGCCGCGGCCGGCTTCCTTGGTCGTGAAGAAGGGCTCGAAGGCGCGCTCCTTCACGGCCTCGGGCATTCCCTCGCCGGTGTCCGAGATCGAGATTGCCACATAGCCGTCCTCCTCGGTCTGCTCTCGCTCGGCATCGAGACTGGCCGGTAGCGACGCAACGGCGCGGCAGGCAAAGGCCAGCGTGCCGCCTTGAGGCATCGCATCGCGTGCATTGATGGCGATGTTCAACAGCGCGGATTCGAGCTGCACCGGATCCGCCAGACACAGTACCTCCTTGGCATCGAGCGTGATGACGATGCGCTGGTCCAGCGTGCGGCGCAGCATGTCGGTCAGGGAATGCAGCAACGCGGAGGTGTCGACGATCGTGGGCTGAAGCACCTGGCGCCGCGAGAACGCGAGCAGCTTGCTCGTCAATTCGGCACCACGGCGTGTGGCGCGGGCGGCGGCGCCGACGAGTTGCTGGACGAAGGGATCGTCGGCGCACGCAGGAGCGTCCTCCAGCACCTGCAGATTGCCGGAGATGACGGTCAGCAGGTTGTTGAAGTCGTGCGCGACGCCGCCGGTGAGCTGGCCGACGGTCTCCAGCCGCTGTGCATGGTTGAGCGCCTCTTCGCTCTGCGCGCGCTGCAGGACGGTCGCGAGCAGGCTCGACAGCGAATCGAGGAATCGAAGTTCGTCGTCGCCGAAGCGTCTTGGCGTGCTCGAACGTACGGCCAGCACACCGATGGTTCGGCCACGATCCGACAGCGGCACGGCGAGCTCGCTTGGCAGGCCGCTTTCCATCGCGCGCGCCGCAGACTGGAACCGCTGCTCCCGGGCGTGGTCATCCACCAGAACCGCTTTGCCGTCGGCAACAACGCTGCCGGCAAGCGAGGTGGGCGAACTGGGAATCCGATCGCCGACGGCGAGTTCCTGCAAGGCGCCGGTGATGGCCGCGACCCGAAACTCGAGGCCGTTCGGCTCCAGCAGGAGAATCTCGGCCGTTTCGACCTGGAGCGCTTCGGCCGCGATCGCCGGCACGAGTTCCAGAAGTTCTTGCGGGTCGCGCGCATCGACTGCGAAGCGGCCGAACTGGGCGAGATGCTCGGCATAACGGGCTCTCTGCAAGGCCTGCTTGACGCGCGGATAAGTGCCCACGCTGCGAATCGCGGCCACGACATACGGCAGGCCGTGGTCCTGCAATGGGCTCAGCGCGATCTCGACCATCACCTCGCTGCCGTCGCGCCGCTTGGCGACCAGGTCCATCTGCATCCCCATCGGGCGCGTGCGCGGGTGGGCTGCATAGGCGCTGCGATAGGCCGCATGGCGTGGCCGGATCGCGTCGGGCACCAGTTCGTCGACCGAAAGTCCAACGAGTTCATCTGCCGAATAACCCAGCAAATCGAGCGCCGCCGGATTGGCCAGTCCGATCACGCCCTGAAGATCGACCAGCAGAAGCGCATCGGGATAGGCAGCAAAGAGCGAACGGAATACCGCCCCATCGTCGAATCCGGGAACGAGGGATGTCTGCTTCATCAACCCGCCTCGACCTTGGGAACCAGAATGTAGCCGGCGCCGCGAACCGATTTGATGATCTGTGGATTGTTCGGGTCGGCTTCCAGCTTTTTGCGCAGCCGCCCGATCTGGACATCGATGGTGCGGTCGAAGGGACCGCCGTCGCGGCCACGGGTTTGTTCGAGGAGGAAGTCCCGCGACAGTACGCGGCCCGGGTGCGTCGCGAGCGTGTGCAGCAGGTCGAATTCGCCCGTAGTCAGCGACACCTCGTTTCGACCCGGATCCAGCAGCCGCCGTGCCGCGGTGTCGAGCTCCCACTGCGCAAAGCGCAGCAGTGTCGCGGCGTCGTTGTTTGTTTTGCCCGGCCCGGCTTCGGCAGGCGCAAGCCGACGCAGCACGGCCTTGATGCGCGCGAGCAGTTCGCGCAGATCGAATGGCTTGGTCACGTAATCGTCGGCGCCGACCTCCAGGCCAACCACCTTGTCGACCGCGTCGCCGCGGCCGGTGACGATCACCAGCCCGCAGCGCCAGTGCTCTCGCAACTGGCGCGCGATGGCGAAACCGTCCTCGCCGGGCAGACCCAGGTCGAGCAGCACGAGCATGGGCGCATCGCGTTGCATCAACTCCATGAGCGCCGCACCGGAATGCAGCTGGCTGACGCGAAACCCATGCCCTTGCAGATAGGTTGCAAGAAGCGTTGTGATTTCGACTTCATCGTCGAGGACGGCGAGGTGGGTGGGAGCAGTCACCCAGGGATGTTATCCCTTGTGGCGGCGGCATCGCAACGCCACGCCTGGACACGCCGAGGGCGGGAAATGGCCCGGCGGCTGCGACTAGTGAGCCATCAAGGCTGGCACCGTCATCGACTCCAGCACTGTGCGGGTCGCCCCGCCCAGCACCAACTCGCGTGCGCGGCTGTGGCCGTAGCAGCCCATCACGATCATTTCGGCGCCGGTGTCCGCCGCCAGGGTCAGCAGCTCGTTGCCGGCATCGCGTTCCGTGAGCCAACGATGCTCGCGCACGTGCTCGACGCCGTGCAGGCGAAGGTAGTTCGGGACCTCCAATGGCGCCGACTGCGTGTAGTCGGCGTTTTGGTCGGCGCACACCAGGTGGACCTGCCGGGCGCCTCGCAGGAACGGCAGGGCGGCAGTGAGCGCGCGGGCGGATTCGCGCGTCGGCTTCCAGGCCACCAGCACGGTCTGCGGTGCGGCGGTTGCCTCGCCGGCGTATGGAATGACGAGCGCGGGCCGCCCGCTGTCGATGATCGCGCACTCAACGAAGTCGCCCGGCACATCGAGGCCCGTGGCATCGCCCGGATCGCGCTGCCCAAGTACCAGAAGGTCCGACGCCAGGGCGCGCCGCGCGAAACTGCAGATCACCGGATCGCCGTTCAACTCCAGCCACTCGCACTCGGGCGCTCCGGCATCCCGCGTTCGCTCGAACGTGGCCATGGCATGGGCACGGTGATCCGCATCGATGGCGGCGGCCGGTGGCACCAACGGAACGCCTCCCGCGAGGGGCAACAGGGGCGGGTAGCGTGGGGCTACTGCGAACAGCGCGGTCAACCTGGCCCGATAGGCACTTGCCAGTTGGTGCGCAAGGCGCAGCCGTGCCTCGGCTCGCGCCGTTCCGTCAAGGTGGACAAGAAGGGATTTGACGGGGTGCATGACGGTGCTCCTGCATGTTCATCCATCTTGCGCGGTAGCACGGCTGCAAGGCTTGCGTCAGCGCAAGTAATCGGTGGGTTGCAGCCGCTCGGATGCAGTGGTCCTCGCTGCATTCGTGCGATGTTCGGCACTGTTGACCTGCATCAAAACGCCCGAAACACCGCTGCGCGATCCTGAGCTGGTACCCGTGCTGCAACGGATTGGCGCAACCCCTGTCCTGGAGAACCGTATGCCCAATGAAACTTCCACCGTCTCCTCGCTTCGCGACGGTTACGTGCGGTCGGCCCTCGAATGGCAGGGCGCATTGACCGAGGCCTTGATGCAGGCTCAGCGCAGCCAGTTGCAGATGGTGTCCGCCTGGCTGACGTCACTGGGCGCATTCAACCAGGACTTGTGGGACCGATGGGTATGCCGCTTCGACGGCGGCGTGCCGCTCGACGGGGGTCAGCGATGAAGCCGGAGCTCGGCCGTGGCTTGGCACGCGGCACAGCGAATGGCGATGGGTTGCGCCAGCAGGCGCTCGCGCGCAATGGCCTCGCCGCAGTCCGCGCAGATGCCGTAGCGCCCATCTGACATGCGTTGCTCGGCCTGCTCGATGTCGCGCAGCCTGGCGCGGTCGATCTCGATCTCGGCGAAGCGCACGTCGCCGAGACGTTCGGCTTCGGCTTCGTCCGCGTGGCTCTGAACTTCATGGTCCTGAGGCTGCAGATCGATTTCGACATCGGCCGCGGTATCGCGGATTTCATCGAGGACGCTGTGTTTCATGGCCTGGAGTTGAGCGGCCAGTGCATTGAGGTCGGCTGAAGTCAGATGTTTCATGGGAATCTACAAGAAGATCGGGGAGTGCATTGATCGTCGCTGCCGTCGGTCTCGATCACCTTGACCTCCGTCAAACTGTGGGCGACATGTGTTCCAGCTGATGGCTGTGGATCGGCGCCGGGCAGGTACTGCATGGCGGTGCGGCGGGCCGATGTCGCGACGCTCAGGGCAACAGTACCGCAGCGCCCTGGAGCCGGCCTCTGCGCAGGTCGTCGAGCGCTTCGTTGGCCTGGGCCAGGCCATAGGTCGTGATGTGGATCTGCGGCGGGTGCGCTTGCACCTGGTCCAGGAATTCGCGGGCGTCGAGGCGCGTGAGATTGGCCACGGAGACGAGCTGCCGTTCTTCCCAGAGCAATCGGTAGGCAAAGGCGGGAATGTCGCTCATGTAGATGCCAGCGCAGACGACGCGGCCGCCTTTGCGCACCGCGCTCAGCGCGATCGGCACGAGTTCGCCCGCCGGCGCAAAGATGATCGCGGCGTCCAGCGGGACGGTGGGCATTTCGTCCAACCCCCCGGCCCATGCGGCGCCCAGCGAGCGCGCGAAGGCCTGGCCTGCGGCGTCGCCAGGCCGTGTGAAGGCATGGACCTGCCGGCCCTGGCCAGCGGCGACCTGCGCGATCAGGTGCGCAGCCGCGCCAAACCCGTAGAGGCCCAGGCGCCGTGCGCCTTCACCGGCCGCTTTCAGGCTGCGCCAGCCGATCAGGCCGGCGCACATCAGGGGCGCGATGCGGGCCGGCTCCTGCGTCAACATGCCGAGCGGCAGGCAGAAATCGGCCTCGGCGATGACGTGGCTCGCAAAGCCGCCGTCGCGGTGGTAGCCGGTGAAGCGCGGCGCATCGCACAGGTTTTCACTGCCACTGGCGCAGAAGGCGCAGTGGCCGCAGCTGTGGCCGAGCCAGGGCACGCCGACGCGGTCGCCGATGCGGTGCGCGAGGACGCCGGCACCGAGCGCTTCCACCTCGCCGACGATCTCATGTCCTGGCACGATCGGCATCACGGGCAGTGGCAGGTCGCCGTCGACCACGTGCAGGTCGGTGCGGCAGACCGCGCAGGCCAGCACGCGCAGGCGCAGCTCGCCGGCGGCCGGCTCCGGCAGTGGGCGCTGTTCCATCCGCAGCGCCTGGCCCGCAGCGCAGAGCACCATCGCCTGCATCGAAGCTAGACCTCGTCCGTCAAGCGCATGACGACTCGGCCCTCGATCCGGCCTTGGCGCATGCGATCGAAGACGGAGTTGATGTTGTCGAGCCGGTCTTCGCTGCACACCGTGCGCACCTTGCCTTCGCCGGCGAATTCCAGCGCCTCCTGCAGGTCCTTGCGGGTGCCGACGATCGAGCCGCGCACGGTCTTGGCATTGAGCACCATGTCGAAGATCGGCAGCGCGAAATCGCCCGGCGGCAGCCCCACCATCGACATGGTGCCGCGCTTGTGCAGCATGCCCAGCGCCTGCGCGAAGGCGCTGCGCGAGACGGCGGTCACCAGCACGCCGTGCGCGCCGCGCAGGGCTTTCTGCATCTCCTGCGCGGGATCCTGTTTCGCAGCATTGATCAGCATGTCGGCCCCGACCTCCTTGGCCAGTTGCAGCTTCTCGTCGTCGATGTCGACGGCGGCGACGTGGAAGCCCATCGCCTTGGCGTACTGCACCGCCAGGTGACCCAGGCCGCCGACACCGGAGATTGCCACCCAGTCGCCCGGTTTGCAATCCAGGACCTTGAGTCCCTTGTAGACCGTGACGCCCGCGCAGAGCACGGGCGCGATCTCGGTGAAGCCGACATTCGCCGGCAGGTGGCCCACGTAGCCCGGGTCGGCGAGCACGTATTCCGCGTAGCCGCCGTTGACGGTGTAGCCGGTCATCTGCTGGTGGTCGCACAGCGTCTCCCAGCCGGTGATGCAGTGTTCGCAATGGCCGCAGGCGGTATGCAGCCACGGCACGCCCACGCGGTCGCCTTCCTTGACGTGCTTCACGCCCGCGCCGACGGCCGCGACGTGGCCCACGCCCTCGTGGCCGGGGATGAAGGGCAGGGCGGGCTTGACTGGCCAGTCGCCTTCGGCTGCATGCAGGTCGGTATGGCAGACGCCGGAGGCGGCCACCTTGACCAGCACCTGCCCCGGGGGCACCTCGGGCACAGGCACTTCTTCGATCTTCAGGGGTTGTCCGAACGCGTGGACAACCGCGGCTTTCATCGTTCGCATGGCAAGCTCCAGGAGCAGAAAAAGGGGGATGTATGTTTGGTCGCTATGCGGCCACTCAGGGCATGTACTTGCCGCCGTTGATCGACAGCGTGATGCCACTGATGAAGCCGGCCTCGTCGGCGGCGAGAAAGACGACGCCGCGCGCGATCTCCGCCGGTGTCGCCAGCCGCCCCATTGGGACGGCCTTCAGGATCTGCGCCAGCGCGTCGGGCGGCACGGCACCGACCATGGCGGTGTCGGTGTAGCCCGGCGCGACGACATTGGCCGTGATGTTGCGGGACGCGCCCTCGAGCGCGAGCGACTTCGTGAAGCCGACAAGGCCCGCCTTGGTCGCGGCATAGTTGGTCTGCCCCGCCTGGCCCGACAGCCCGTTGACCGAGCTCATGTTGACGATGCGGCCGAAGCGGCGTTCCCGCATGCCCTCGATCACCGCCCGGCACATGTTGAAGCAACCGCCAAGATTGACGTCGAGCACCTCGCGCCACTGCTCGAACGCCATCTTGTGCAGCATCGCGTCGCGCGTGATGCCGGCATTGTTGATCAGCACCTCGATCGGTCCCAGGGCGGCCTCCACGCGGGCCACGCCCGCCTTGCAAGCCGCCGGGTCGGCCACATTCCACGCGAATGCGGGAATGCCGGTTCGTGCGGTGAACGCCTCCGCCGCCTGCGTGTTGGTGCCGTAGTTGGAGGCGACGCGGTAGCCTGCGGCCAAAAGGGCTTCGGCCACGGCGGCTCCGATGCCAGCGGTGCCGCCGGTGACCAGTGCGACGCGCATCCTCAGGCTTCAACGAGCAGGTTGTTGATCACGTTGGCGACGCCCGGCGCCGACCATGCGGCTCCCTGGGCGGCCTTGCGTTCGGCCCAGGAGTGGACCTTGCCGCTGAGCGTGACGTGGGCACCGTTGACCTCGATCTTGATCTGCTCGGCCTCGTGATCGGCCTGGCGCTCCAAAGCTTCGCGGATCTTCTTTTCGACGTCGGCCGGCGTGAACTTCGGCTTCACGACGACCCGGTTGCTGACGCCGGTGACGCCCAGCAAGCTGCGTACGGCACCTTCCGCGGCCCTGCGCTGGTACTCCCACTCGACCTCGCCGTCCAGCGTGACCCAGCCCTTTTCCACCATCGGATGAATCTTGTCGTCGGGCACGAGCACGTTCCACTCGATGGCGCGCTCCACCGCCATGGCGATGTCGGCGTCGGTGCGCTCGTAGTCGGTGTCGAGCTTGACCGGCATTTCGATCGCCAGCGCCTTCACGCCCTTGACGCGCTGCGCAGCGCGCTCGATGGCGTACTTCTCGGCGTGGCTCGAGGGATGGCCTGACAATGTGACCACGCCGTCCTTGACGATCACGCCGACGTTGGTGGCGGTGATCGCCGGATCCCAGGTCAGCTCGGCGACGATATCGCTTCTGAGTTGAGCATCGGATTTCATGAGCCTTCTTTCGTTCGTGGATGGAGGGCAGCCGTGTGGCGCCCTGGATTCAGGCTCGCAATGCCTGTGACATCACTTTAGGAAGCGCCTGGGGGTCGAGCGTTGCGCTGGATCAAGGGATTCGCACGGCGCGGGACTCAACGCGCCATGACATAGCTGCCCGGTGCGTTGCAGATGGGGGCGTAGCCGAGCTGCGCATGCCCCATGCGCGGCGGCTTGCGCCGCGGTCCGGAGCGATCCGCCAGCCATGCTCGCAACGCCGGCCACCAGGAGCCTTCGACCTGCTCGGCGCGCGCCGTGTACCCATCCGGCGGCACGTAGGGTGCATTCCTGGCGCGGTGGAGAATCCGATAGTGGCGGTGCGCGTGCCCGGGCTCGCTCAGGATGCCGGCGTTGTGGCCGCCGTCCGTGAGGACGAAGCTGATCTCGGTATCGCACAGCAGGTTCAGCTTGTAGACGGAGCGCCATGGCGCGACATGGTCGGTTCGTGTGCCGACGGCGAAGACCGGCACCTCGATGTCGCCCAGCGAGACCGGGTGTCCGTTCACCAGATACTGGCCACGCGCAAGCGCGTTCTCGAGGAACAGGCTGCGCAGGTAGTCGGCGTGCATCCGGTAGGGCATGCGCGTGCCGTCGGCGTTCCAGGCCATGAGATCGGTCATCGGCGCTCGCTCGCCGAGGAGGTAGTTCTGCACCATGGGCGACCAGATGAGGTCGACGGCGCGCAGCAAGTGGAGGGCGCCGGCCATCTGTCTCGAATCCAGATAGCCCTGGCGCGCCATCAGGTCTTCCATGAAGCTGAGCTGGCTCTCGTCGATGAAAAGGCTGAGTTCTCCCGGCTCGGTGAAGTCAGTCTGCGCCGCCAGCAACGTCACGGTGGCCAAGCGATCGTCTTGGTCGCGCGCCATGGCCGCCGCGCCGATGGCCAGCAGCGTGCCGCCCAGGCAGTAGCCCACCGCATGCACGCGCTGGCGGGGCACGATGGCGTTGATGGCATCGAGGCCCGCCATCAGGCCCTGCGCCAGGTAGTCATTGATGCCGAGGTCCCGATCTTTCGCATCCGGGTTCTTCCACGAGATCGCGAACACGGTGTGGCCCTGGTCGACCAGGTAGCGGATCAGCGAGTTGTGCGGCGACAGGTCGAGGATGTAGTACTTCATGATCCACGCGCTCATGACCAGCACCGGCTCGGCATGGACAGTGGCCGTCGTGGGTGCGTACTGGATCAGTTCCATCAGGTGGTTGCGCGAGACAACCTTGCCGGGCGTGGTCGCGACGTCGTGCCCCGGTACGAAGCGCTCGGCACCCTTTGGCGGCAGGTGCTGGAGACTTCGCTGCAGGTCTTCTGCCCAGTTGCGGGCGCCTTGCATCAAATTCAGTCCGCCGGTCGCAGCGGTTCTTTGCAGCACCAGCGGGTGGATGGCAGGCGAATTCGCCGGCGAGCACATGTTGTGCAATTGCCGCGCCGCGAAAGAAACGACCTGTTCGTGATGACGTTCGACGCCGGGCACCCCTTCGGTCAGCTCCCGCAGCCACTGCGCGCCTGCGCGGAACGCCTGCCGGTACAGGTTGAAAGGCCACGCATCCCATGAAGGGTCTGCGAGGCGGCGGTCGTCTTCGTGCGAATCCGGCGTCGGTGGTCCATGGGCAGACAATGGTTGGAAGGCCTGGGTCGCAGCCGCCATCGCCTGCGTCAGCGGGCGGATCATGAGCACTTGCGCGCTGCGCGCCGGCTGCGCCGCGAGGTGGATGGCCCAGTCCGACCAGGCCAGCATCAGCGCTGCGGGCGAGAGTCCCCTTGTGAGCTGGGCCAGTCCGGCGTGCAGCGTCCGATCCAGCGCGTCGACTCTGTCGTCCATCTCCATCCTCGAAGTGATTGCCGATGGCGTCGGAGTCTGAGTGCGCGAACGTGCGCCGCGTTTGATCGATGTCAAGGTACCGCAACATCGGACGTTCGAAGATGGTTGTGTTGCGTTGCGTTGGAATGGAAGATCCATGAATATCGGAACCATCCTCGTCCACCTGGACCACACGGAGCGGTGTGCCGCGCGCGTCGAGCTCGCCGCGCGCCTGGCCCGCGCGCACGGCAGCCATCTGGTCGGGCTCGTGCCGACGGGCCTTCGCGATGGCACTGCGCCGATGGATGCGGATCTGATGCGCGGCACCGAATTCATTGCGGCTGTCGCTGACGGCCTGCGCCTGCGTGCGGAAGCGACGGCCCATGTCTTCAGGGATCTGGTGCGCGGGCCAGGGTCGTTGCCGTACGACGTGCGGCTGGTCGACGGCGAGCCCGTGGATGCGACTGTTCGTCATGGCCACGCCAGCGATCTGCTCATCGTGGGGCAGGTCGACCACGCCAAGGTAGACCACAACAAGACCGCAGACATGGTGGCGCGTGATCTGCCCGAGCAGGTCGTCTTGCACTCAGGGCGGCCCGTGCTCATCGTTCCTTGCGCCGGTCATTTTCAGGAGGTGGGCAAGAACGTTCTCGTCGCCTGGGACGGCACGCGGGAGGCGGCCATGGCATTGCGCGACGCGCTACCGCTGTTTGCCGAATCGGCGCAGGTCACGCTGGTGTCGTTGCGCAAGGAAGGTGATGCGGAAGTGGCCGCCAAGCGCTGCATTCCAGAGACCATCGCCTGGCTTCGGCGGCACGGCGTTGAGGCGAAGGCCGAGCAGTACATGACCACCATCGGCTTCGCCGATACCCTTCTGTCGTGCGCATCAAGCATGAACATTGATCTGATGGTGATGGGCGCCTATGGGCACACCCGCCTGCGGGAACTCGTGCTCGGTGGTGTCACCCGCGAGATCCTTGCACGCATGAACGTGCCGGTCCTGATGGCGCATTGAAGCCCGCGGGGGCTGGAGTCGCTGGTGTGCCGTGATGTCACGGTCACTGGCGCCCCGACTGCTCAAGCATGTAGCAATGCAGCGGGAAAACCCGCAGCTCGCCGACCCCATCCGGCACATCGGCAGGCTCATCGAGCGGTTTGCGACATGGCATGGACATTGCCCTCGATCAACGTGGAGGACGCGGCCAACAGGCCGTGTTCGACCCGCGATCAACCCTTGAGGAGACCACCCCATGCAACTGAAACTCTTGACCGTTCTCGTGTCCGCCGCTCTGGCTGCCACGGCGTCCCACGCCGTCGTGACAGACAAGATGATCGATAACGAAGCCACCGCCACCGGCGATGTCTTGACCTGGGGCCTGAACACCCAGGGCCAGCGCTATTCGCCGCTCAAGCAGGTGAATGTCACCACCGTCGGCAAGCTCGCGCCGGTGTGGGCGTTCTCCTTCGGCGGCGAGAAGCAGCGCGGGCAGGAGTCCCAGCCGGTCCTGCACAACGGCAAGATGTTCGTCACCGCGTCGTACTCTCGCCTTTTCGCGCTCGATGCAACCACCGGCCAGAAGCTGTGGAAGTACGAGCACCGGTTGCCCGAAGGCATCATGCCCTGCTGCGATGTCGTCAACCGCGGTGCCGCGCTGTACGGCAACCTGGTGATCTTCGCCACGCTCGATGCGCAACTCGTGGCGCTCGACCAGGACACGGGCAACGTGGTCTGGAAGGAAAAGATCGACGACTACAAGGCCGGCTATTCGGCCACCGCCGCACCGATCATCGCCAACGGCTTGATCCTCACCGGTGTGTCCGGCGGCGAGTTCGGCGTGGTCGGCCGCGTCGAGGCCCGCAACGCCAAGACCGGACAGCTGGTCTGGACGCGCCCCACCGTCGAGGGTCACATGGGCTACGTCTACGACTCCGATGGCAACGCCAAGGAAAACGGCATCTCCGGCACCACCAACCAGAGCTGGCCGGGCGACCTGTGGAAGACCGGCGGCGCAGCCACCTGGCTTGGCGGCACCTACGACAGCAAGACCGGCCTCGCCTATTTCGGCACCGGCAACCCCGCGCCGTGGAACAGCCACCTGCGCCAGGGCGACAACCTGTTCTCCTGCGCCACCGTGGCCATCGACGTGAAGACCGGCCAGATCAAGTGGCACTACCAGGCCACGCCCAACGACAGCTGGGACTTCGACGGCGTGAACGAGTTCGTGACCTTCGACCTGGACGGCAAACGCGTGGGCGGCAAGGCGGATCGCAACGGCTTCTTCTACGTGAACGACGCGACCACCGGCAAGCTGATCAACGCATTTCCGTTCGTCAGGAAGATCACCTGGGCGAGCAGCATCGACTTGAAGACCGGCCGTCCCAACTTCATCGCCGACAACCGGCCTGGTGATCCGACCGCGAGCGCGGAAGGCAAGAAGGGCAGCCCGGTGTTCGCTGCGCCGGGCTTCCTCGGCGGCAAGAACCAGATGCCGATGGCTTACAGCCCCGACACGAAGATGTTCTACGTGCCCGCCAACGAATGGGGCATGGACATCTGGAACGAACCCGTTGCCTACAAGAAGGGCGCGGCCTACCTTGGCGCCGGCTTCACGATCAAGCCGCTCAACGACGACTACATCGGCGCGCTGCGCGCGGTCGACCCGAAGACCGGCAGGATCGTCTGGGAGGTGAAGAACGGCGCGCCGCTGTGGGGCGGTGTGCTGACCACCGGCGGCAACCTCGTGTTCTGGGGCACGCCCGAAGGCTATCTGAAGGCGGCCGATGCCAAGACCGGCAAGGTGGTGTGGCAGTTCCAGACCGGCTCCGGCGTGGTAGCGCCGCCGGTCACCTGGCAGCAGGGCGGCGAGCAGTACGTGAGCGTGGTCTCCGGCTGGGGCGGCGCCGTGCCCCTGTGGGGCGGTGAGGTGGCCAAGAAGGTGAACCTGCTCGAACAGGGCGGGATGGTATGGGTGTTCAAGATTCCCAAGACCACCAGTGCTGCGAGCGCGGCGAAGACCAACGTTGTCGGAGACTGAGATGAAAGACACGACGCGGCGCATCTTCATCACTCGAACCCTTGCAAGCGGCTGTGCCATGCTTGCATCCTCCGCCGTCACGCAAGCCGCACCGGCGCGCGTCGACGAGGCCGACGAGACGGCCCAGGCCCTCGGCTACAAGCACGACACCGCCAAGGTGGACAAGAAGCGCTTTCCCAAGCACAGCGCCACGCAGCGTTGCACGAACTGCTCCTTCTTCCAGGGCGGTGCCTCCGACGAATGGGGCGGCTGCGCGATGTTCGGGCGCAAGCAGATCGCAGGTCCCGGCTGGTGCAGCGCGTGGGCGCCCAAGCCCGGCTGAAAAACTTGTCGCGCGTTCCTGTTTTTCGTCCATGTTACGGGAACACGCCTGCATGTCATGAGACACGCCGTTGGCATCGGCGGCCACCCCATGGTTCGGTGGCGCGCCCGCCAAGGGGGGATGGGGGCGAGGTCGATCGGGGCGAGGTCGATCGGCGCGAAGACGCAGGCGACCAGCGCCTTCGCGGTGGCGTCCTGCTGGAGGATCGGCCGCCCCGGGAAGCTGCGCATCCCGTTCGCCGACGATCACCGGCGGCGGAAAGCGCAGCGGCTCGCGACGGTCGCCATCACCCGGGCCTCGCCGCACATCACTCCTGGCCGGGCCTCAGCCCCAGCCGTTCGACGATGCGCTGCTGCGCCGCGAAGGATTCGCGCATGCTGCGGCCATAGTCCGCGCTGCCCAGGTAGGCGATCTCCTGGTCGTACCTGGCCAGCTCCGCAATGTGCCGAGGGTCGAACAACGCCGTCTTGAACGCATCGTGCAGCGTGCGCAGCACGGAGGCCGGCAGGCCGCGCGGACCGGCCAGGCCGTAAGGCGACATCGCGACGATGCCGTGGCCCAGCTCGTCCAGGGTCGGCACGTTCGGCCAGCGCCGGGTGCGCGCCGCGCCGAAGGTCGCCAGCAAACGCAGGCGGCCCGAGTCGACATAGGGAGCGAAACCGTTGGAGTTGACGCCCGCCATCACCTGGTCCGAGGCCACCGCCACCATCTGCTCGGCGGTTCCCTTGTAGGGAACATGGATGTAGCTCAGACCGTGTCGCGCGAACAAGCCGTCCAGCACGACATGCGGTGTCGTGCCGATGCCGTTGGTGGCGATGCTCAGTTCGCCGGGGTGCGCGGCGGCATGGCCCAGCAGGTCGTCGACGCTGCGCAAGGCGCTCGCCGCAGGCACGACCAGTCCGAAGGTCACGCCGCTGATCTGCAGGATGGGCGTGGTGTCGCGGATAGGATCCCAGGCGACCTTCTGCGTGTGCGGCGCGCGGAACACCGGCTGCGGCATCTGCGCCAGGGTGTAGCCATCGGGCGGCGCCTGCTGCAGCACCGGCATCGCCAGCGTGCCGCCGGCGCCGCCGCGGTTTTCGATCAGGATCCTCTGACCCAGCTGTCGGCCGGCAAGGTCGGCCAGCAGGCGCAGCGTGACGTCAGTGGCACCGCCCGCCGGCCATGGCACCCACAGCGAGATGGGGCGCTGCGGAAACGAGGTATCGCTGCCGGGCTGGGCATGAACCCAGGGCGCGGCGCTCGCTGCCGCTGTGGCCGCTGCGGAGAACAGGACGCGACGTCGCGAGATCATGCCGCCCCCCGCTGCGCCAGGGTGCCGAAGCCGCGCTGCGGCTCGTAGCCCCGGCACGCCAGCGTGAAGCACAGCAGCAACGTGGCCAGGACGATCAGCGGCGCGATCCCGGGATCCTTGCCATAGAGCGCGAAGCGGATCCACTCGACGGCGTGCGTGAACGGGTTGAGCTGCGCTGCGCGCCACACCCACGTCGCGCCCGACTCTTCCAGCTTCCACAGCGGGTACAGCGCAGTCGACAGGAAGTACATCGGGAAGATGACGAAGTTCATCGCGCCGGCGAAGTTCTCGAGCTGTTGCACGTGCACCGACAGCAGCAACCCCAGCGACGCAAGCATCAGTGCGGCGGCGAGCGTGGCACCGAGCGCGTGCAGCAGCGACCGCGCCTCCATCGGCAGCGTCGTGCCCAGCAAGGCGGCCACAGCCACGAAGGCCAGCACCTGCACCAGGCTCAGCAGCGCGGCCGCGACCAGCTTGCACAGCAGCAGCCACCAGCGGGGCAGGGGCGCCGTGAGCAACAGTCGCATCAGACCCATCTCGCGGTCGTAGACCATCGCCAGCGACGACTGCATGCCATTGAACAGCAGCACCATGCCGACAAGCCCGGGAGCGATATACAGGTCGTAGGGAATGTAAGTGTCGTACGGCTCGACGATGGCGACTCCGAACACGTTGCGAAAGCCAGCTGCAAACACCGCCAGCCACAGCACCGGGCGCACCAGCGCCGAGACCAGCCGCGCCCTCTGCCGCGCGAACCTGATCAGCTCGCGCAGCACGATGGCGCGCATGGCTTGCAGCGCATGCGCGGCGCAAGCGCGTGCCGCGCGCGACTCAGTCATCGACGACCACCGTGTGCGGCACGCGGCCGACGGGCAGCGTCTTCAGCGCCTTGGCGCTGGTGGTGTCGACCACCGTCATGTCGTCCGACAGGCCATTGACCACGAACAGGCGCGAGCCGTCGCGGTTCAGTCCGAGACCCCAGGCACGCTTGCCGACGAGCACCAGCTGGTTCGTCTTGCGCGTGGCCGCGTCGACGAAGGCCACGTGGTTGGCGCGGCCGAGGCCCACGTACATCGTCTTGCCGTCGCGCGACAGCGTGAGCCCGACCGGTGTGATGTCGTCGGCGCGCATGCCTTTCACTTCGAAGGAGATGGTGGCCACCACCGCCAGGTCGCGGACCGAGATGACGCTGACACTGCTGCCGAGCTCGTTGCTGACCCACAGCTCGCTGCCGTCGGCCGAAAACGCGAAGCGCCGCGGGCGCTTGCCCACCGCGATATTCTTGACGATCTTCAGCGTGGCGGTGTCGACCACGTGCACCAGGTTCGCGACTTCCGAGCTCACGTAGACGCGCTTGCCGTCGGCGGCGACCTTGACGCCCTCGGGCTCCTTGCCGAGCGGCACGCTCGTGACCTGCTTCTTCGCGACAAGGTCGAAGACGTTGAGCGCGCCGTCCTCCTCGGCCGACACATAGGCGGTGCGGCCATCGGGCGACAGGTCGAAGACCTCGGGGTCGTCGCCGAGCGGCACGCTGCCGACCGAGCGGCGGCTCGCCAGGTCGATGATGTCGGCGCGGCCGGAATCGCTGCACGCGACCATCAGCTGCGTGTTGGCGCGAAGCCGCTGCATGTGGCGTGGGCGCTTGCAGGTCGGGATGGTGCCCACCACGGCGAGCGTCTTCAGTTCGACCATCGTGATCGCATGGTCCTTCTCGCTGGAGATGTAGGCAAGCCCGCTGTCCTTGGCATGGACGGTGGGGGCGCTCAGCATGGCCGCGAGCAGCAGCATCGGGAACAGGAAGAGGGGTTTCATGGCTTGATGCGCTGGCGGCTCAGCGGGTGGCATTGAGGAAGGCTGCCTCGAGCGTCGGCCCGCCGAGAGCCGCGGTGACTGCGGCCGGTGTTCCCTCGGCCAGCAACTCGCCACGGTGCAGCACCAGCACGCGGTCGGCGCCTTCGGCCTCGGACACCAAGTGGGTGGCCCACAGGACCGTCACGCCGCGCTCGCGCACCTCTTGGTGCAGGCCACCGATGAGGTCGCGGCGGGACTTCGGATCGAGGCCGACGGTGGCCTCGTCCATCAACAGGAGTTCGGGCCGGTGCAGCAGCGCGCGCACCAGTTCGACCTTGCGCCGGCTGCCGCCCGAGAGTTCTCGCACGCGCCGCCCCAGGTCGGCCACGAGGCCGAAGCGCGCCGCCTCGAAGGCGATGCGCTCGGCGGCCGCTGCGCGCGGCAGGCCCTGCAGGTCGGCGTGGAACTGCAGGTTGCGCGCGACGCTCAGGTCGAGGTCGAGCGACTGCTGCTGGAACACCACGCCGATGTGCGCCAGCGCGCGTCGCGCGTCGTTGCGCATCGACAGGCCTGCCACTTCCACATCGCCCGCATCGGCCGCGAACAGGCCTGTGAGCACCTGGAACAGCGTCGACTTGCCGGCCCCGTTGGGCCCGAGGATGACCGCGAAGCTGCCGCGTGCGATCGAGACGCTCAGCGCATTGAGCGCCACTCGCGCGCCGTAGCGCTGGGTGAGCTGGTGGACTTTCAGCATGGCGCGGCCTGCGAAGCCGAGAGCGCGCGCGAATTCTCGTCGCTGCGGTAGATCAGCCCGGCCTGCCTCGCCGCGCCCGGAACGAAGCGCAAGGGCTGCACCGGCATGCCGCATTGCCCGGCGTGCGCGCGCTCGGTGTCCGCATCGGCCAGCATCGCATCGATGCGCCCGCGGTGTTCGCTCTTCGGGCACACCGGGTCGGTGGCCGCGGCATCGCCCGTCACCAGGAAGGCCTGGCAGCGGCAGCCACCGAAGTCGTGGTCCTTTTCGTCGCAGTCGCCGCAGGTGCTGCTCATCCACGACTGGCCGCGGTAGCGGTTGAACGCGTCGCTCTCGTACCAGGCCTCGCGCACCGAGGTACGGCGCAGGTCGGGGAACGCGATGCCGGGCAGCATGCGCGCGCTGTGGCATGGCAGTGCGCTGCCGTCGGGCGCCACCACCATGAACAGCGAGCCCCAGCCGGCCATGCAGGGCTTGGGCTTGGCGTCGGCATAGTCGGGCGAGACCCACAGCACCTTCATGCGGCCGTCGAGGCGCTCGCGGTGCGCCATGACGACCGCCTCGGCGTCGCGCAGCTCGTCGACGGTCGGCATCAGGGCCGCGCGGTTCTGCCAGGCCCAGCCGTAGTACTGCGTGTTGGCGAGTTCGAGGTAGTCGGCGCCCATGCGCTCGGCCATGTCGATGATTCGGCTCACGTGCGGCAGGTTGAAACGGTGCATGACGCAGTTCAGCACCATCGGGTATCCCTGCGCCTTGATGATCGCGGCGACCTTCGACTTCAGTTCGAAGGTGCGGGTCGAGCTGATGAAGTCGTTGAGTTCGCGCGTCGAGTCCTGGAACGAGAGCTGGATGTGGTCGAGCCCGGCCGACTTCAGTGCCTTCGCGCGCGCCTCGGTGAGGCCGACGCCCGAGGTGATGAGGTTGGTATAGAAGCCGAGCTGGCGCGCATGTGCGACCAGCTCTTCGAGGTCGTCGCGCAGCAAGGGCTCGCCACCCGAGAAGCCGAGCTGCACGGCGCCAAGCGCACGCGCCTCGCCGAGCACGCGCTTCCAGATCGCGGTGTCCAGCTCGCTGTCATGCCGGGCGTAGTCAACCGGGTTGGAACAGAACACGCAATGCAGCGGGCAGCGGTAGGTCAGCTCCGCCAGCAGCCACATGGGAGGCCGGGTCGTGGTGCTGTTGGCGGCGGCTTGCATCGTCGCCTCTATTGCAGCCAGCCGCGCTGCCTGGCCTGGCTGAGAAACGCGCAGACGTCGTCGGCGAGCCCGGGCTGTCCGAACGCGAGTTCGAGCTCCGCCACGATCTGGTCCACCGAGCGGCAACCGTCGCAGCGCCGCAGGATCTCGGCGGCTGGCGTGTTGAGCCTGACCATGCCTTCCGGATAGAGCAGCACCCAGCTGTCCTGCGCCGGCTCGAACTGCAGCCGGAACATTGTCGCCACGTTGGGCCTGGCGTTCATGGCCGCGACTCCAGCGACAGGTCGTCGGGGTAGGCGCGCTCGATGGCGTCGAGCATCGACCACAGGATGTCCAGCTTGAACTGCAGGATGGCTATCGCGCGCTCCTGGCGCGCGCGCGTGCTGCACCAGCGCCGCGCCACTTCGAGCCCGTGCTCGACATCGCGCGTGGCGAGCGGGATGCGATGGCGAAAGTAGGCGAGGCCATCCGCTTCGATCCATGGGTACAGCGTCGGCCAGCCCGCCAGCCGGTCGGCGTGGATCTTCGGCGCGAACATCTCGGTCAACGACGAGATCGCCGCCTCTTCCCACGGCCTGCTGCGCGCGAAGTTCACATAGGCGTCGACGGCGAAGCGCACGCCTGCCTGGACATGGCGATGCGACCAGAGGTCTTCGCGGCGCAGGCCGACGGCCTCGCCGAGACGGCTCCAGGCCTCGATGCCGCCCGCATTGCCGCCGCCGAAGTCGCCGCGGCCATCGTGGTCGAGGATGCGTTCGATCCAGCGCCGGCGCTCCGCACGGTCGGCGCAGTTGGCCAGCACCGCCGCATCCTTCTGCGGAATGTTGACCTGATAGTAGAAGCGATTCGCCACCCATCCCCGAACCTGGAACGGCCGCAGTTCGCCACGGTTCAGGCGCTTGTTGAACGGGTGGTGGATGTGATAGTCCTTCTCGCAGTCGCGAAGCCTGGCCTCGAAGGCCGAAGCGCTCCACGGCTCCCGTGCGTCGCCCTGATCGGCGGCCGGCGGGGCGCTCTGAAACAGTTCGGTATTCACAGCGTGATCTCCATTCCGTCGTAGGACACCTCGATGCCGTGCGCCTCCAGCACGCGGCGCTGCGGGCTGCCTTCGTCGAGGATCGGGTTGCTGTTGTTGATGTGGATGAGCACCTTGCGTCGTGCGGTCGTGGCCCGCATCACGTCGACCATGCCGGTGCGCACGGCGCTGGCGCTCTGCGGCAGGTGACCCATCTCGGTGGCTGTCTTGCCGCTCAGGCCGGCACGCTGCATTTCGTCTTCTTCCCAGAAGGTGCCGTCGACCAACAGGCAGTCGGCGTCGCTCATCCAGCGCAGCTCCTGGTTGCCCACCTCGGCGAGGCCCGGCGAGTAGAACAGGCGCCTGCCATCGCGCCGGTCTTCGATCAGCAGTGCGATGTTGTCGCCGACCATCTGCTCGCGACGGTGCGGCGAATACGGCGGCGCCTTGCCCGGGATGGCCAGCGCAGTGAAGCGCAGCGAGGCGAAGCCCTCAATCTCGAACTCGGCGCTCACCCGGTCGCCCGCCACCGGCAGCATGTGCCAGCGCGTGCCGCAATAGTGCTGGAGCACGTTCAACAGCGGCAGGCCGGTGGTGAGGTCTTCGAACACGCAGGGCGTGGCATAGAGGTCGATGCAAGGGCCTTCGCGCAGACCCAGCAGACCGGTGACGTGGTCGATCTGGGCGTCCATCAGCACCACCGCCTTGATCGGCGTGTCGCGCAACCCCTGCCGCGGGTGGAGCTGCGGATGGCTGCGAATCTGCTGGCCGATGTCGGGCGACGCGTTGAGCAGGACCCACGAGTCGCCGTCGGCCGACACGGCGATGGAGCTCTGCGTTCGCGCACGCGCGCTCAGCTCGCCTTGCCGCTGGCCGGCGCACAAGCGGCAGTTGCAGTTCCATTGCGGGAAGCCGCCGCCGGCGCCCGAGCCGAGCACGAGAATTTTCATGGGAAGGTGTCTGGTGTGACCGGCGGCGGCGCATCGCATGCGAGGCGCCGCCGCCTGAGTCGAGCGGGTCAGCGGTTCGAGATGTACATCGTGATTTCGAAACCGAAGCGCATGTCTTCGAATGCGGGTTGCGACCATTGCATGAGAGTCTCCTTGGGGTTGCCATCCAAAGTCCGGGCAGGATTGCCGTGAGGACACACGCCGTTCCGCAAGACGCATGCCTGTGGCACGCCGGCCCAAAAAACTGGTGCTTGCCCCTAGGCGCAGGCGTGCGCGGCCGGCTCTGCGCGACATCGAAGGGCAAGCAAGGGGAATGCTGTGTTGCGACTGCTCCATCCGGGGACAGTGGCGCGCAGCGATGGCACAGGGATTTCCCGTGCCCGGGTGTTCATCCGCCCTTGCCCCAGCGCAGCTTGCGATAGATGGTGTTGCGGCTGATGCCCAGTCGCTTCGACGCAATGGAGATGTTGCCGTTCGCCGCCGCAAGGGCCGCGCGAATCATCTCGATCTCGGCTTCTCCGAGCGTGAGTGACGACGTGCCGTCGTAGGCGGTCTCGGCCGGCGGGGCGACGACGGTCGGCTCGGCGGGTCGGTCCACGGACGCCGGCGCGGGCACGTCAAGCGGCATGCTCGCCGCCGGGGTTGTGATGGCCGGGGCGGCTGCGGGAATGGACGAGCGAACCCGCTGCACGTCCTCGAGGAAGTCGTCCGACAGATGATGCTCGGTGATCTGCGGCGCGCCGGCCGCCATCACGGCGGCCGTGCGCAGCACGTTCGCGAGCTGGCGGATGTTGCCGGGCCATGCGTAGCGGCTGAACAGCGCCGACACGTGCGGGCTGATCTCCGGCGTGCCATGCGGGCACTCGGTCAGCAGGATGCGGCGTGCCACGACGCCGAGATCGCTGCGCTCGCGCAGCGCCGGCAGGCGCACGACCAGCCCGTTCAAGCGGTAGTACAGGTCTTCGCGGAACGTGCCGGCCTCGATCATCTCGCGCAAGTTGCGGTGGGTCGCCCCGATCACGGCGATGTCCACCGGAATCGACTTCTGGCTGCCCAGCGGCATCACGCAGCGCTCCTGGAGAACGCGCAGCAGCCGCGCCTGCAGGGCGAGCGGCATGTCGCCGATCTCGTCGAGGAACAGTGTGCCGCCGTTGGCTTGCACGATGCGCCCGCATGCGCCCTTGCGGCGCGCGCCGGTGAACGCGCCGTCTTCATAGCCGAACAGCTCGGCCTCGATCAGGGACTCGGGGATGGAGGCGCAGTTCACGGCCACGAAGGCCTGCCTGGAACGGTTCGAGTCCTGGTGCACCGCGCGCGCGAGCAACTCCTTGCCGGTGCCGGTTTCCCCGAGGATCAGGAGCGGGATGTCGCGGTTCAGGACGCGCTGCACCTTCTGCACCATCGCCTCGATCCGCATATCGCCGGTCTTCAGGTAGTGCAGGCCCGAGAAAGCGCTCGGTGGCGCGGCCGCGGCGTCGGCCGGATGGCGCGGCGGGTTCGCGTCGACCGGCACGGCTTCGCGGGCCGTGACGGCCTGCGATGCCGGTTCGTCGCCGCCCAGGCCGGCCATCATCGAGCGCGGCGTGCCGTTGAAGCGGGCCTTGACATAGAACTGCCGCCCATTCGAAAGGCTCAGGCACATCGGCGTCGACAGCGGTGCCCGGAGATGGTCGAACATGGCCGGGACGGTGGTGCCGAACAGGCTGGTCAGGCTCTGCATTCGCAGCGCCGCGCTGCTCATGTCGAGCTGGTCCAGCGCGCTGCGATTGGCGCCGAGGATCTTGCCATCGGCGCCGACGACGATGATGCCTTCGAGCAAGGTGCCGATGAATTCGACGCGGCTGTGCAGGTGCAGCCGAAGCCGGTTGCCGAAGTCGTCCGACAACCACTGGTTCTCGATCATGCGCGCCGACATGCGCACCAGCCCCATGGTGTGCTGGTGATACGAACGCTGGTCGCCGGTGACGTCGAGCACGCCGAGCATATTGCCGCGCGGATCGAAGATCGGGGCCGCCGAACAGGTGAGGAAGCTGTTCGCATGGATGAAGTGCTCGCCGCCGTGAACGACCGTGGGCGACTCCTCGAACAGCGCCGTGCCGATGGCGTTGGTGCCTTTCGAATGCTCGGCCCAGCTGACGCCCGGCGACAGTGCCACTTTGCCGGCGCGTTCGAGAAACTTGTCGTCCCCGACCGAGTGCAGGATTGTTCCCTGGGCATCGGCCAGCACGATCATGCTCTCGGTGTTGACGATCTGCTCGAACAGCATCTCCATCACCGGCGCCGCGTGCGTGAACAGGCGCTGGTTGCGCTCCCGCGCCACGCTGAGGTCGCTGCGCATCAGGGGTTCGAAGTCGGGGCGCTCGATGCGGGTCAACCCTAGCGCGGCGCAGCGCTGATGCGACTGCTCGATCAGTTCCGTGCGCCCGGCCTGCCGCACGAAAGGCAATGCCGACGGCGTCGTCCAGGTCTTGGCGTTCGTGACCAAGGCGCGATGGGTTGCGGACATCTTTGTGTCTCCTCTGCGCCTGCCGAGGCAGGATGTCTCCGTCGAATAACCGCGCGCCGGGCCGTTGACACCAGCTGCGTGGCACTGCTGCGTTTTGGCACAGCTCTCCGGGTCTGTTGCAAAGCAGGCCGGCCAAAGTGGCAAGGATGCCGCAGTGCCGCACGTGCGGCTTGATCTGGAGCAACTGGGCGATCGATCACAGGCAATTTGTGTTCCCGCCTGCAACACCGGCGGGTGGCACGGCGTTTGCAGACCGAGCTCATCTTTCAACACGACCATGACGGAGACCTGACATGAAGCGAAACGGAAATCTGCCGGCCGCACCCACCCCGCCCAGCCACCGGCGCGGGCGCATGGCCTTGCGCCACGGCGCCTGGCTGCTGGCCATCGCCGCCTGCGCCGCAAGCCCCGCCGTATGGGCGCACGGCGACGTGACGCCGCAGGCGGTCGACACGTCGGCGCTGCCGAAGCTCGGCCAGGAGTGGCGTCCCGAGAACCCGTTCCGGGCCAACGACGCAGCCGTCAAGATCGGCACGTCGGCCTACAACCAGAACTGCGCCCGCTGCCATGGGCTGGAAGCGATCTCCGGCGGCATCGCGCCCGACCTGCGCAAGATCGACAACGAATGCGCAGCGCTCAAGGACAGCGCCAAGAAGGCCGCCTGCGTGAAGGAGATCGACGAGTTCTATCTCACGACAGTTCGCCAGGGGCGCACGCGCAACGGCGCGGTGTACATGCCGCCGTTCGAAGGGGTCATGAACCAGGAAGCCATCTGGGCGATCAAGGCCTATCTCGAAACGCGTCGTGACAAGCCGTTCTAGGCGGGGAGGGACCATGACACCCAAGACACCGAGCCGTCGCGATTGCCTGCGCTTGCTGGGCGTGTCCGGCGCCGCAGCCCTGGCATGTGCGCCGCTGCACCTGCGGGCGACGCCACTGGAGCGCGTGCGCGAGCGCGGCGCGCTGACGGTCGGCCTCTACCACGACATGCCGCCGTTCCACGTCGGCGGCCAGGGCATCGACGTGGAGCTGGCGCGCGCCCTGGCCGAATCGCTGGGCGTCAAGCTCTCGCTGCTGCCGTTCCATGCCGACGAGAACATGAACGACGACTTGCGCAACATGGTGTGGCGCGGCCACTACCTCGGCTACGGCCCGGCCGACGTGTTGCTGCACGTGCCGGTCGACCGGCCGCTGATGGAAGGCAACCCGCAGGTCAGCATCTTCGCGCCGTACTACCGCGATCAGGTCGTGATGGCACGCCAGCTCGAGCGCGTGCCGCGGCTCGAGACGCTGTCCCAGTTGGGCGCCGACAAGGTGGCGGTGCCTGGCCAGTCGCTCGCCGGCTGGTTGCTGATCGGCGCCGATGGCGGCGCCTATCGGAGCCAGTTGATCACGCAATGGAAGGACGGCGCCGAGACGGCGCGCGCGCTGTTGCGCGGCGAGGTGGCGGTGGCCGCAGGACTGGCCTCGGAGATGGAGTCGGTGCTGCGCGGCGACCCGCGCTTCGCCATCGCGCCGATGCCTTCGCCGCGGGCGCCGCGCGACGGATGGGCCGTCGGCATGGCCGTCAAGCGTGACGCCACCGAGCTGGCGCAGGCGCTGCAGCGCGCGGTGAACGAAATCGCGGCCGGCGGCCGGCTGCGTCAGATCTTCGAGCACGGCAACCTCGCGTGGCAAGCCGCATGACGCGCGGAACCGGCAGCCTGCTGCCGGGTTCGCGTGAGCTGCGCCGCGGCGCTAGAGCCTTCCGCGCGCTTCGAGCACCTTCCACTCCGCGTCGTCGTACAGGCGCGAGCGTGTGAGAAAGCGCAGGCCGGTCGGCCGCTCGAGCGAGAACATGCCGCCGTTGCCCGCCACCGCATCGATGATGAGATGCGTATGCTCCCAATACGCGAACTGGGCCCGGCTCATGTAGAACGGCGTGCCCGCGATCTCGCCCAGGCAGACGTCCGAATCGCCGGTGACGAACTCGCCGGCGGCGAAGCACATCGGTGCGCTGCCGTCGCAGCAGCCGCCGGACTGGTGGAACATCAGCGGGCCGTGCACGGCGCGCAGGCGCTCGATGAGCGCCTGCGCGGCCGGCGTGGCGGACACGCGGCTGACGCCGTCTTCGGGCATCTTCAGAAGAATCCCAGCTTGTTCTGGCTGTAGCTCACCAGCAGGTTCTTGGTCTGCTGATAGTGGTCCAGCATCATCTTGTGGTTCTCGCGGCCGATGCCCGACTGCTTGTAGCCGCCGAAGGCCGCATGGGCCGGATAGGCGTGGTAGCAATTGGTCCACACGCGTCCCGCCTGGATGCCGCGGCCCATGCGGAAGGCACGCGCGCCATCGCGGGTCCACACGCCGGCGCCCAGTCCGTAGAGCGTGTCGTTGGCGATCTCCAGCGCCTCTTCTTCGGTCTTGAAGGTCGTCACCGACAGCACCGGGCCGAAGATTTCTTCCTGGAAGATGCGCATCTTGTTGTGGCCCTTGAAGACCGTGGGCTTGACGTAGTAGCCAGCGCCGAGTTCACCGACCTGCGTATTGCGTTCGCCACCGATCAAGCATTGCGCGCCTTCCTGCTTGCCCAGATCGATGTACGACAGGATCTTCTCCATCTGCTCCTGCGAGGCCTGCGCGCCGATCATGGTGGACGGGTCCAGCGGATGGCCCTGCTTGATGGCCTCGACCCGCTTGATCGCGCGCTCGATGAAGCGCTCGTAGATCGACTCCTGCACCAGCGCCCGGCTCGGGCAGGTGCAGACCTCGCCCTGGTTCAGCGCGAACATCGCGAAGCCCTCGAGCGCCTTGTCGAAGAAGGCGTCGTCCGCCGCCATGACGTCCTCGAAGAAGATGTTGGGCGACTTGCCCCCTAGCTCCAGGGTTACGGGGATGATGTTCTGGCTCGCGTACTGCATGATCAGCCGGCCGGTGGTGGTTTCGCCCGTGAAGGCGATCTTCGCGATGCGCTTGCTCGACGCCAGCGGCTTGCCCGCCTCCAGCCCGAAGCCGTTGACCACGTTGAGCACGCCGGGCGGCAGCAGGTCGCCGATCAGCTCCATCAGCACCAGGATCGAGGCGGGCGTCTGTTCGGCCGGCTTGAGCACCACGCAGTTGCCTGCGGCCAGTGCGGGGGCCAGCTTCCACACCGCCATGAGGATCGGGAAGTTCCACGGAATGATCTGCCCGACCACGCCCAGCGGCTCATGGAAGTGGTAGGCATAAGTGTCGTGATCGATCTCGCTGATGCCGCCTTCCTGCGCGCGGATGCAGCTGGCGAAATAGCGGAAGTGGTCGATGGCCAGCGGCATGTCGGCCGCCATCGTCTCGCGCAGCGGTTTGCCGTTGTCGATCGTCTCGGCCACAGCAAGCGTCTTGAGGTTCTGCTCCATTCGATCGGCGATCTTGAGCAGGACGTTGGCCCGTTCGGTGGGCGACGTGCAGCCCCAGGCCGCCTTCGCCTTGTGCGCAGCATCGAGCGCGGCTTCGATGTCCTTCGCGTTCGAGCGCGGGATGCTGGTGAAGGCCTGGCCGGTGATCGGTGTCAGGTTGTCGAAGTACTGGCCGTCGATCGGTGCAACCCACTCGCCGCCGATGTAGTTGCCGTATTGCTTCTTGTACGGGTTCGCAATGTCGAGGTGGGTCATTTCTGCCATGTCCATGAGTCGTCTCCAGTCGGGTGGTTGAAAAAAAGCGGATGGCGGGACGCGACGCGGCCCGCGGAGCGACTCAGTGCAAAGCGCGGGCCACGCCGCGGCGGCCTCATCGCGGACGACGCAAGCCGTTGTCAGGCATGGAGTTTTTCCGCCGGGCTCGCGCGGTGCGTCGTCGTTGCTCCAGCGGGCGGCTGTGCCGTAGAGGAGCAACTGCTGCAAAACGGATCACGTTGCACGTGCAGCCGCGCAGTACCGACTTGGCGCACGCCAGCGGCCTTCAGCTCCGAGCTCCTCCACCCGGCGCCAAGGTGCCCTACCTTGATCTTGCTCAAGCGCGCCGCGCGGTGCGCTTGCCACCTGCGTACTTGAACATCAAGATTCGCAGCATCCCATGCACAGGCGCGCGGCAGATGGCCGAAGGAGTCGCAATGGATCGTCGCAAGTTCGTTCGGGTTGCGGGAGGCGGCTTCGTCTTCGCTGCGGCGACGGCGGCACTCGCCGGCTGCAGCCAGCAGATGCCCGCTGCGGCCATCGAGCCGTGGCAGGGGCCGGGGCCGGAGGCCGACCCGCGCCGCTGGATCCTCGGCTACGCGATCCTGGCGCCGCACTCGCACAACCTGCAGTCCTGGCTGGTGGATCTGCGCACGCCGGACGAGATCGTGCTGCGCTGCGACCTTGGCCGGCTGCTGCCCGAGACCGACCCGTTCTCGCGCCAGATCATGATGAGCCACGGCACCTTCCTGGAGCTGCTCGACATCGCGGCGCGCGAGCGCGGGCTGCGTGCCGACATCACGCTGTTTCCCGAGGGTGCGTTCGGCCCGGAGAAGCTCGATCAGCGACCGGTGGCGCGCATCCGCCTGATGCCCGATGCGGCCACGCGCAAGGACCCGCTGTTCGCGCAGATCCTCGCGCGCCGCACCAACCGCAGCCTGTACGACCTGCAGCGGCCGGTGCCCGCCGAGGCCTGGAAGGCGATGGTCGAAGCAGTGGGGCCGCACCCCTTGCATTTCGGCTTCGTCGGCGCGGACCGGGCCGACGCGCTGGAACAGCATCGCGCCATCGCGGCCGAGGCCTGGCGCATCGAGCTGAGCACGCCGCGCACGATCCTGGAGTCGTACAAGGTGCTGCGCGTCGGCGCCGCCGAGATCGAGAAGCACCGTGACGGCTTGTCGATGCTGGACCCGACGGTGGTGCTGCTCGAGCGCATCGGCCTGTTCGACCGCAGCAAGGCGCCAGTGTCCGATGCCTTCGCCACCACCAGCCAGATCAAGGACTTCGGCAAGAAGCTCGCGTCCACGCCCGGCTTCCTCTGGATGGTGACCGAGGGCAACGACCGGGTGACCCAGGTCAACGCGGGACGCGCCTATGCGCGGGTGCAGCTCGCCGCGACCGGGCAGGGCCTGGCGCTGCAGCCGCTGCAGCAGGCCCTGCAGGAGTATCCCGAGCAGGCCGGACCCCACGCCGACATTCGGCGCCTGCTGGCCGTGCCGCTACCCGAGCGGACCGTGCAGATGTGGGCGCGTGTGGGTTATGCGCCGCCGGTCGGTCCTGCGCCGCGCCGTGGCCTGGCAGCGCAGCTGATTCGCGCGTGAGGGCTCGTTATCGACGACAACCATCATGCGGGACATGAGAGGTGAGACCGACGCTCTACGTCGCCAGCCTCGTCGCCTCGACAGAATTCGGCCAGACGCCAATCTTCAACGTCGTCGTGAGATGTTGTCGTATTCGGTCAGCAGGTCGCTCATGGCCTCGCCGACTCCGTAACCGATGTTCTGACTGATGCGACACACAGCATCCAGTCGTTCCATGAACAAGGGCCGCTGCGCATCCGGCAGTCTTGCAATGGTCTGCAACGCCTGCTCGAACATTCGCACCAGCGCACTGAAGTAGCCCTCGTCCTGCAGGCCGACTTCGACGCTGAAGCCTGACGCGCGCTCGCAGTAGAAGACCATCAGCTCTGCCAGACCCGCCGGTTGGCCAATGGCCTTCTTGAAATTCGCGATGGACTTCTTGGCCTCGGCGACGGACGCGTTCTGGTTCCGGAACATGTCGGGCCAGAGCCAACGGTTGATGGTGGTCTTGTACGGCTCCAGGACATCTTCGTCCAGCCCGAAACGGGCGTGAAGGAACACTTGATTGTCCTTGTTGGCCGTGTACAGGTCATGCACCAAGCCGACCAGACCGTCGTGGTCGAAGTGGGTCAGTCTGGCCTTGACGTCACTCCAGGACGCGGCTTCCTTACTCTTGCTTGCTTTCATCTCTGTGCGGTTTCCGGAATTGAAGGCAGGCCATATTGGATGGGCTAAGGCCGAATGACCAAAGTACCATCGTAAAGTCGAACTGCAGTCGTGCAGTGGGCGCAGCCAATCAGAGGTTGGGCCCTTTCACAGGGTCACCGTCGTGCTGAACGTTGAGGGGCGAGCACATGAAATACGACATGGTCAAGGTCGAAGAGGCGCTTCTGGCGTTGCTTGGCGTCTTCGAGTTCGAGAACGGACGCGTGTGGAAGCGGTATGACTTTGCAGTCATGGACGGTCTACACGACAAGGGGCTCATCACGGAGCCCCACGGCAGGCAAGAGTCGGTCTACCTGACTGACGAGGGCCTGCGCCGCGCCAAGGAGCTCGCGGCCAAACACTTCGGGACCAGCGGGGCGGCGCTGGAGCAGCCATAGCTGCGGCAGAATCCGGCCCAACCACGGACGTTCGGACCCTCTACCCCAATCCAGCCAAATGAAGTCCGGGCGCGTCGCCAAGTCCTACACGGCGATCCCATCGATGACGGCGCGAGACCATGAAGCACGGCGGCTATGCTCGAATGCCAACGATAGAAGGACCACGCCATGAAGAAGCTAGTCGCTGCACTTCTCGCAACAGCCATGCTCGGGGGCTGCGTTGTCTACCCCGACGGTCCGGGATATCCCGGTGGCGGATACGGGAAGCAATGCCCGCCGGGACAGGCAAAAAAGGGCAACTGCTAATCCCGGCTTCGCTCTCGACCCGGCTCGGCACGAATGGCCAAGGGCAATTGCCCTTCGCGACATCGCCAGAGTCCGGCCGACCGCCCGTATTCCTTGGTAGCCTCTGGCCCTTCTGGCCGGGCGCACGGTAGGACGGCCCTCGGCCAAGAGCAGCCGCTCGCGGGTCGGCTAGAGTTTGCCCGCAAGCAGACAGAACGGACTGGCCTGGCCAGCCCTCATGTCAAACGTTAAGCATCTCGGAACTACCATGGTCACCTGCTACCTGCGCTATGTCATCGATCCGTTCAAGCTCAAGGAGTTCGAGCACTACGGAAAGATCTGGATTCCTCTCGTCGAAAGGTTTGGAGGGCAGCACCATGGCTACTTTTTGCCATCGGAAGGCGCGAACAACATTGCGCTGGCTATGTTCACGTTCCCAAGTCTTGCGGCGTACGAGGAATATCGCGCGTTGTCTGCCACAGACCCAGAGTGCCAAGCTGCGTTCAAGTATGCGCAGGACACTCGCTGCATCCTCAGCTATGACCGCAGCTTTTTCAGGCCTGTATTCAAATGAATCGGCCTACGGCTTGCAGGCCGCCCGCACGCGGCGTGCAGCCGAGCGAATGGTGACTAACGCGCGCCAGCGGCCTTCAGCAAGAACTGCGTCACCTGCTCGACCAGATAGCGCCGGTCCTCCTCGTCGCTCTGCGGCACGCTCCTGAAGTGCGCCACCTGCGCCACGTGGTCGGCGTAGAACTGGGTCACGGCGCAAAGGTGGAACAGGAACAGCATCGGGTCGGCCTGGTCCATCAGGCCCCGGTTGATCCAGTCCTGGATCATCAGCGTGGCTCGGTGGATGCACTGCCTGCTTGTGTCCGTCATGGTCTTGAGCACCGGCGCGCCGCGCATCACCTCGGCGGCGAGAATCCGCGAGCGCAGCGGGTGCTCGAAGGAGAACAGCATCTTGCGACGGATGAGTCCGGTCAGCACCTCGCGCGGTCCGAAGTCCTCGCCGCTGAAGATGAAGACGCCGACCATGTCGTTGACGATGTCCTTGAGCACCTGGCGGTAGAGGGCTTCCTTGCTCTCGATGTAGTAGTACAGCTGCGCCTTGGACAGCCCGGCCTTGTCGGCGATCGCCTGGGTCGTCGCGCCGGCCAGGCCCTCGCTCGCGAACTCCTCGATGGCCGCCTGGTAGATGGTGTCCAGCACCTGCGCGTGCTTGCGCGAACGCCCGGGCCGGCTCGGCCCCGGGGCCGTCGCGATCTCTGACGGCGCATCGTGACACTGAGCCACTGGCCTGGTGTTTCTCACGGCGCAGAGGAATACGACATCCCTGGTTTGGCTCATCGGGGTCTCCGGGTGGTAGCGGCGACAACGGTTTTATCGCCGCGGCGGCGGTCATGAGTTGCGCTGTGTCAAACAGGCTTCGAGCCGTGCGCTGGAACCGGGTCCCGCATGTCCAGCCTCAGTACTTCAGGCGCGCGTACCAGGTGCGCTGCGCCGCCTCGCGCGCCTGGCCCAGCGTGTGGATTCCCTTGTCCGCCAGCAAAGGGACCAGGCGAAGGAACACCTCCGCCGTCAGGATCGCATCGCCCAGGGCGGTGTGGCGGCCCAGCACCGCGATGCCGAAGCGCTCGGCAATGGCTTCCAGCTCGTGCGACGCCTGGTGCGGGCTTGCCACCGCCGACAACAGCAGCGTGTCGAGCACCGGCTGATCGAAACGCACGCCGGTAGATGCTTCCTTCAGCTGCAGGAAGCGCATGTCGAACGCGGCGTTGTGTGCCACCAGGACGGTGTCGTTGGCGAAGGCGTGGAAGATCGGCAGGATCTCGGCGATGCCCGGCTGGCCGGCGACCATCGCCGGCGTGATGCCGTGTATGGGAATGCCGGCGGCCGGGATACTTCGACCGGGGTCGATGAGCTGCTCGAAGCTCTCCTGCCGCAGCAGCTTGCCGTTGACGATGCGCGCCGCGCCGATCTGGATGATCTCGTCGCCCTGCGACGGATCGAGCCCGGTGGTCTCGGTGTCGAACACCGTGTAGGCCAGGTCCACCAGGCGACGCTCGTCGAGCTCGCGCGCCTGAATGCCGGGCTGGAACAGGTCGAAGTCGTAGTACTCGGGGCGGCTTTCGCTGCGCAGCACTGCGGCTGCCTCCAGCTGTTCCTGGGGTGGAGCGAGCGGGAGCAGGAAGCGAAAGAAAGTCGTTTGCAGCGCGCGCTCGCGCTGAAACCAGAACTCGCCACCATGGCGCTCGACCACGTCACGAACCGACAGCGGGCTGGCCCGGTCGCCCACCGTCATCGGGCTCGACTCCCAGCTCGTCACCGTTTCGGTGCTGATGGCCGTGCCGGCCCAGACCAGGTCGAGATGGGCGCGTTCGCCCGCGCGGCGCAGTCGCAATTGGACGCGCTTGACCGCGAATTCGTCCACCAGCCGGGTCGCCAGCGAGGCCAGTGCCTGGAGCAAGGCGTAGCTGTCGACCCTGAGCCACAGGCCAGCGTCGACTTCCGGCGCGGAGGCGCGCGCGCCCGAGCGCGCCTCGATCAGGCGCAGGGCGGCCTGTACCAGGTCGGCGCCGAGCATGTCCTCGAGCGGCCAGCGCGTCTTCAGGCCCTGGCTGGCGCTCGCTGCGAGCGACTGGAGGCGCGCCGTCATGGCGCGAACTTCGTCGTGCACGACGCGCAGGAAGCGCTCGCGCGTCGGCGCGTCCAGGTCGGGCAGCTCGAGCATGTCCACTGCCGCCTGCAGGCTGCCCAATGACGAGCGGCTGCCTTCGGTCAGTCCGTGCAGCAGGCGGTCCTGCTCGGCATCCTCCTCGAACTCGCGGGTGATGTTCTGCAGCATCAGAACGAAGCCCGACAGCTGCGCGGCATCCCCGGGCGCGGCCGAGGGATCGCGCACCGGCGCCAGCTGCACCCGCAGCAGTTGACCGGCGTGCGAACTGGTGACGAACTGCGCCGAGGGCTGGGGTGCTCCGCGCAAAAGCCGCCGTTGGACGCTTTCGAGCGCGTGGGCGATGAGCTCGCGGTCGAACAGGGCGTAGATCGAGCGGCCCAGTCCGATCAACTCCGCCCCGTCGGCCAGTGCCGGCACAGACGACAGCGCGCGAGACTGCAGCCGCGCCCGATTGTTATAGAGCAGGATGCGGCCGTCCAGGTTGCACACGACCACGCTCTGCGTGAGCTCCGACATCAGCGCAGCCAGGCGGCTGCGTTCCTGCTCGATGCCGCGCGCGGCCTCCTGCACCCGGGCGTCGATGTCGGCACGCAGGCCGTCGCGCTGGCGCGCGAGCTCATCGACGACGCCGGCCAGCGCCCGGGCACCCGCTCCGCATGCCGCCTCCGCGGGGGGCGCGCTGCGGTGGGGCACGCCGCCGGCCGCCGTGGCCTGCGCGGCTTCAGCCAGCCGGGCCGGCTCGGTCACCCAGATCGCATGGGCGCGACGCGCCAGCGCACCCAGCGCGATCGCCAACACCGCCCAGCCCAGCACCAGCAGGGGCACGCGCGGCGCGATCATCTCGCCCAGCACAGCGCGCTCGTCTGGCGCAAGCGTGGCAGCGAAGATGGCGCCGAGCCCCAAGCCGAGGAGCGCCAGGAGAGCTCCCGGCGCGAGCGCCACAGCGAGTTGGTGGGCATCGATCTTCATGCGGAGCTGCTGAGCAACTGCCGCACGCGCGCGGCAAGCTCCCGGGTGGAGAAGGGCTTGGTCATGTAGGCATCGGCTCCCAGGGCCATGCCCTTCGCGACGTCGGTCTCCCGGCCCTTGGCGGTGAGCAGGAGGATCTTCGTGGCGGCGATCTCCTCGTCGGCACGCACGGCCTGCAGGACCTCGAGGCCGGACTTGAAAGGCATCATGACGTCCAGCAGCACCAGGTCAGGCTGTAGGCTGCGGATCAGTTCGAGCGCCTGCTGGCCGTCGCGCGCGATGCTCACCGCGTGCCCTTCGCGCTTCATGAGGAACTCGAGCGAAATCACGATGTTGGGCTCATCGTCTGCAATCAGCACCTTGTAGGCCATGGTGTCTCCAGTTCTTGCGTCTCGGGGTGCAGCGGCAGTTCGAAGCCGAAGCATGCGCCGTGACCCGGCCTGGAGTCGAGCCACATCCGGCCGCCGAAGTGTTCGACGATGCGACGGCTGATGGGCAGGCCCAGGCCGGTACCCTGCGGACGATGCGCGGCATCGCCACCCTGGCGAAACTTATCGAACACCAGCTCCTTCTGCTCCGGCGGCACACCGGGGCCGTTGTCCTGCACAGTGATGGTGACGCGATCGACATCGCAGTGCAGGCTGACCTCGACCCGGCCCTGCCCCTGCGGCACGAACTTGGCCGCGTTCGACAGCAGATTGATCAGCACCTGCGTGAGGCGGTCGGGGTCGAGCTGCAGCGGCGGCACCGCATCGGGGAGCCTCAGCGCCACGACCGCGCCACGCTCACGGAACAGCTCCTGCGTAGTCTGAACGGCTTGCTGAACCAGCGCGCGCAGGTCGACCTCGGTGCTGCGCCATTCGGCGACGCCCGATTCGATCTTCGCCATGTCCAGCACCTGGTTGACCAGGCGCGTCAGGCGCTCGGTCTCGGTCACCACCAGGCCGAGAAAATGCTGGCGCTGTCCGGTGTCCATCGCCGGGTCGTCAAGCATCAGTTCGGCCAGCGCGCGGATCGAGGTCAGCGGCGTGCGCAGCTCGTGCGTCACCGAGGACATGAAGTCGTCCTTCAGCAGATCGAGACTCTTGAGCTGTTCGTTGGCCTTGCTGAGATCTGCGGTGGCGCGCTCCAGGGAGAGCGATTTCTCCTCCAGTGCCTGCGAATGGGCGCGCAGCGCCGCCGTCTCGCGCGAGGCTTCGTCCAGGATGCGCATGACGTCATCCAGCTCCAGCGCTTCTTCTTCGACGACCGAGGCCACCACCAGCCGGGCCGAGGCGCTGCCGATGGCGCCCGCGAGCTGCGTTTCGATGAACTGCACCAGCCGCGCGTCGGCGGCGAGCTGCTCCGGCCCGGCCAGGCCGTTGCGTCGTGCGTAGTCGTTCAGCAGCCGGTCGGCAGCCGCGGCGCCCAGGAATCGCGTGGCCAGTTGGCGCAGATCGGCCAGCCTGGCGCGGCCGCGCCAGAACACCGGCCCAGCCTCGGCGGCCCCGCGTTCCGTACGCTGGAAGACGTCGACGAACATCAAGGCCTGGCTCGCTTCGCGTGCGGAAGGGCGGCTCAGCAGCGACACGCCGAAGTACAAGGCGGTGTTGACCAGCAGGCTCCAGAACAGCGCATGGGTCAGGTTGTCCAGGCCCGCGAGGCCCAGCAGCTGCTCGGGCCGCAGCCAGGCGACGCCGAACGGCCCCTGGTCGATGTATCCGGCGGGGATCCAACCCGACTTGGCGATCGACGGCAGCATCAGCGTCCAGGCCCACAGCACGAAGCCGGCGCCCAGGCCGGCGAGCGCGCCGTGCCGCGTGCCACCCTTCCAGTACATGCCCGCCAGCATCGGCGGCGCGAATTGGGCGACGGCGGCGAAACTGATGAGCCCGATGCTGACCAGCGCATAGTCCTCGCCGGCGACGCGGTAGTAGAGATAGCCCAGCAGCAGGATCGCCACGATCACCGTCCGGCGGATGCCCAGCAGCACGCCGCTCAGGTCGTGCGCTGTGCGCAGGCCGGCGCGCAGCAGCAGTGGCATCACGAGGTCGTTGCAGACCATGGTCGAGACCGCGATGGCCTCGACGATGACCATGCCCGTGGCGGCCGAGAGGCCGCCGATGAATGCCGCCAGCGCCAGCCCCGGCTGGCCGTCGGCCAGCGGCAGCGAAAGCACAAAGGCCTCGGGATTCTGCCGGCCGACACCGAAGTACAGCAGGCCGCCCAGTGCGATCGGCAGCACGAAGAGATTGATCAGCAGCAGGTACAGCGGAAACGCCCAGGTGGCGCGCCGCAGATGGCGCTCATCGACGTTTTCGACCACCATCATCTGGAACTGCCGTGGCAGGAAGATCACCGAGAGCATGGCAAGCAGCGTCAGCGCGAACCACTGGCCGCCCGCAAAGCCAGTGGCCGCTGTGGCGCCACCGGTGTTCCCAAGGCTCAGCAGGCGGCCCAGTTCGGGCCGCGCCGCGGCGCGGCCGAACAGGTCGGCCGGTCCGTCGAACAGGTGCCAGGTGACGAAAACGCCGACGGCCAGGAAGGCCAGCAACTTCACCACCGACTCGACGGCGATCGCCGCCACCATGCCCTCGTGCCGCTCGGTGGTATCGAGGTGGCGCGTGCCGAAGGCGATCGTGAAGCCGGCCAGCGCCAGCGCGATGTACAGCGTGCTGTCGCGCCACCAGGCCAAGGGCTGCTGCAGCGCAGCGCCGGGCGCGGCGGTGAGCAGCGCATAGCCGCTGGCGATGGCCTTGAGCTGCAGCGCCACGTAGGGCAGGATGCCCACCACCGCGATCAGTGTGACCAGCATGGCCAGCAGCGTGCTCTTGCCGTGGCGGCTGGCGATGAAATCGGCGATGGAGGTGATGCGGTAGCTGCGCGCGATGCGGATCATCTTGCGCAGCACCATCCAGGCCATCAGCATCGCGAGCGTCGGGCCGAGGTAGATCGGCAGGAACCACAGGCCCGACGACGCGGCCCGGCCCACGCTGCCGAAGTAGGTCCAGGCCGTGCAGTACACGCCCAGCGACAGCGTGTAGACCCACGCGTTGCCGATCAGCGAACGGCCTTCGCGTGCGCGCTTGTCGCCCACGTGCGCCACCAGGAACAGCAACGCCAGGTAGGCGAAAGAGGCGATGATGACCGTGGAAGCGGGCAGCATGTCAGTGCTCCCCCGGTGCCTCGGCCACCCACGCCGCCAGCGCGATGAGGATGCCCCAGCCGCCGAAGAGCGCGAGCGGCATCAGCGGCAGCCCCCAGAGCATGACCGGGCGGTCCCACAGCGTGAGCAGCGGCACGTTCAGCAGCAGCCAGCCCAGTGCGAAGAGGCCGAGCAGGCGTTGTGATCTCAAGCCTTGGAACATGGTGGCTCGCCTGAACTACAAGGCGTCGAGGTGGAAGCGTTGCCGCAGCACGCCGCGAAAGCGGCGCACGATGCCCAGTGCATCACGCAGCGCATCACGTTCCAGCGCACCCAGCTCGGACAGCCGAACATCATTGCCTGGCACTTGTCCGGCCTGCTTCTGACGCAGCTGATGCGTCAGCCTGAGCGCCATCAAGTAGTGCAGCGCGTCCAGCACGTCGCGCGCCAGGCCGGATTCGATCTGCTGTTGCTCGACCAGCAAGCGCAGCCGCGCGGCCGTGCCGTTGACGCGCAGGCGCCGCTGCAGCGCCAGCGCCCGCACGCCGTGCACGATCGGGAAGATGCCGATCTTTTTCAGATCCATTGTCTCGTCGTCGTGACGTGCGGTGAGCCTGCGCCACCATCCCGTCGGGTGGTCGAACAGATCGATCGCGCTGGCAAAGCGCGCGAGGAAGACGTCCGCGCTGTCGAGGACGCGCTCCAGATGCCGGCGTGCCTCCTGCAGAAGCCCTGCGTCGCCGGCCACTGACTTGCTGTCAATGAAGATGGCGAGTCGCATCGGGCCCTCGGGGTCGGATCCGTATACCCAGTCGCGCAGCGACTCCTTGAAGCCGGCCAGCGGCTGCCGCCAGAGCGGGTTGGTCAGCATGATCTGCCCGGCGCAGGGGGGATAGCCCAGCTCGGCCAGCGCGGCATTGAACTGCGTGGCGATGGCCTCGAGATCGGGACACGCGAAGCCGTCGCGCAGCAGCAGCGCGTTGTCCTGGTCGGTCTTGATGATCTGCTCGTCGCGGCCCTCGCTGCCCATGACCACCAGACAGCTGTTGGCCACCAGATCGGGTGGCGCCAGCAACGACCACAAGCGCGCGAAGAGGCGCGCGTTGAGCTCCCCCACGAGCCGCGCGATGCGCTCGATCTTGATGCCGCCCTCGTGCAGCAGCGAGACCATGGTGTCGATGCGCGCGGCTGCGGCCGCCAGTTCGGCCACATTGGCGGCTTCGTCGATCTGCAGCGCGGCGATCTGCGAATGGTTGGCGACGAAGCTCACCAGGTCGAGCTGGTCCAGCAGGCCGAGCACGGTGTCGCCGTCGCGCACCAGCAGGCGGTGCACCCGGTGGCGCGCCATCAGCCACAGCGCCTCGAAGAGGTCCGCGTCGGGGTGGATCTCGACCAGGCCGAAGCGGGCCACCTCGCGGACCGCCAGCTCGGCCGGGGCCTCAGGACGCAGCAGCGCATCGCGCAGGTCGGCGGTGGTGAAGATGCCCAGGCGATGGCCGTCCCGCACCAGCGCGTCGCGCAGCCCCTGCTGCGACAGCACCCGGCACACCGACACCAGGTCGAGCCCGCCATCGACGTAGCAGGCCTTGCGCACATGGGCGTCGCGCACGCGCGCAGTGAGGAGCGAGAGCATCTCGCGCTGGGTTTCGACTGCGCGCAGTTCCGTCATGGTGCGGGGCACAAAAAATGAACGGGCCGGTAGACAGTGTGCCTGCCTACCGGCCCGTCCACTACCCGCTCAATGCCCGCTGGCGCCGGACGCCCCGATGCCGGTTTCCGAGCGCACCTGCTGGGCCAGGAAGCCGCGCTTGTCAACGTCGCCGCGCGCGCTGGAATCCAGCAGCGAGAAGATCCAGATGCCGAGGAATCCGATCGTCATCGAGAACAGGCACGGCGAGGCGTACGGGAAGAACGCGGAGCCCTTCGGATAGCCCAGCGTCGCCTCCCACACGGAGGGCGAGACGATCGTCAGCGCAACCGACGAGACCAGCCCGAGGAAGCCGCCGATCACCGCGCCGCGCGTGGTGCAGCCCTTCCACAGCACCGACATGAACAGCACCGGGAAATTGGCCGACGCGGCGATGGCGAACGCCAGCGACACCATGAAGGCGATGTTCTGCTTCTCGAACACGATGCCGAGCAGCACCGCCAGCACGCCGAGCGCGACGGTGGTGATGCGCGAGACGCGCAATTCCGAGGCGCTGTCGGCCTTGCCGCTCTTGACTACCGTCGCATACAGGTCGTGCGACACCGCCGAGGCGCCCGACAGCGTCAGGCCGGCAACGACCGCGAGGATGGTTGCGAAGGCCACCGCCGAGATGAAGCCGAGGAACACGTTGCCGCCCACCGCATTGGCGAGATGAATCGCCGCCATGTTGCCGCCGCCGATCAGCACGCCCTGGGCGTCGACGAACTGGGGGTTGGTGAGCACGAAGGTGATGGCGCCGAAGCCGATGATGAAGGTCAGCAGGTAGAAGTAGCCGATCCAGCCGGTGGCCCACATGACCGACTTGCGCGCTTCCTTGGCGCTGGGCACGGTGAAGAAGCGCATCAGGATGTGCGGCAGACCGGCGGTGCCGAACATCAGCGCCATGCCGAAGGAGATGGCCGAGATCGGGTCCTTGACGAAGTTGCCGGGACCCATGATCGACTGGCCGATGGCCGCGGCCGCCTCCGCAGTCTTGCCGTCCTTGAGCGCCAGGTCGGTCTTGACCTTCACGGCACCGGCGAACATCGCTTCGGGGCTGAAGCCGAAGTGCCACAGCACCGACAGCGCCATGAAGCTGGCGCCGCCCAGCAGCAGGCAGGCCTTGATGATCTGGACCCAGGTCGTGGCGGTCATGCCGCCGAAGAGCACGTAGACCATCATCAGCGAGCCGACGATGGCAACGGCGATCCAGTATTCGAGGCCGAACAGCAGTTTGATCAGTTGGCCCGCACCGACCATCTGGGCAATCAGGTAGAAGGCCACGACGACCAGCGTGCCCGAGGCGGCGAAGATGCGCACCGGTGCCTGCTTGAAGCGGAACGCGGCCACGTCGGCAAAGGTGAACTTGCCCAGGTTGCGCAGCCGCTCGGCCATCAGGAAGGTGATCACTGGCCAGCCGACGAGAAAGCCGATCGAGTAGATCAGGCCGTCGTAGCCGGCCGCCATCACGGCCGCCGAGATGCCGAGGAACGATGCCGCCGACATGTAGTCGCCGGCGATCGCCAGGCCGTTCTGAAAGCCGGTGATGCCACCGCCGGCGGTGTAGAAATCCGCCGCCGACTTGGTCTTGGACGCGGCCCACTTGGTGATGAACAGCGTGCCGAGGACGAACAGCCCGAACATGCCGATGGCCGTCCAGTTCGTCGCCTGCTTTTGCGCCTGGCCGAGATCGGCGCCGGCCGCATAGACGGTCGCGGACGCGGCAACCAGGGCGGCGAGCGCCAGTGCCCGGCGTGCGACCAGGGAGAAGGCCTTCATTTGAGCACCGCCTTTGCGACGGCGTCCGACAGGGTGTCGAACTCGGCATTGGCGCGTCTGACGTAATAGGCGGTGATCGCAATGGTGAACACGATGACGCCGAAGCCGATCGGGATGCCCAAGGTCATGACGCCTTCGCCCAGGCGCTGGGCGAGGAAAGGCTTGTTGAAAGCCACGAGCAGCACGAAGCCGTAATACGCGATCAGCATCAGTGCCGTCAGTGTCCAGCCGAAGCGCGTGCGCTTGGCCCTCAACTCCTGATACTGGGGATGGCCGGCGATGCGTGCAACCAGGTCGTCTTCCATGGAGGTCTCCTCGAAGGGTGGATTGGCTTCGGCGATTGGACGCGGTGCGACGGCGCACGCAGTTGCGCTAGCGCAAGGTTTGCAACCGCCATGTCGTCGACGATGCGGAACCCGCCCGAACCCAACAGGAGCTACGCATGAGCACGCAGGACAACGCCCAGCATTCCAAGCATTATCCGCCGCCGGAGGCCCTGGCGCGCGCGGCCCACGTCGCGGGCCGCGCGGCCTATGACGCGCTCGTGGCCGAGGCGCAAGCCGACTATGAGGGCTACTGGGCGCGCCTGGCGCGCGAGTTCGTGCAGTGGAAGACACCCTTCACGACGGTGCTCGAGAGCGCAAAGGCGCCGCATTACGAATGGTTCGGTGACGGTACTTTGAACGTCTCGTACAACTGCCTGGACCGGCAGGTCGCCGCCGGCCTCGGCGAGAAGACCGCGATCATCTTTGAAGCCGACGACGGCAAGGTCACGCGCACGAGCTACGCCGAAATGCTGGCGCGGACCTGCCGCATGGCCAATGCGCTGAAGAGCCTGGGCGTGAAAAAGGGTGACCGCGTGGTCATTTACATGCCCATGTCGGTCGAAGCCGTGGTGGCCATGCAGGCCTGCGCGCGCCTGGGGGCGGTGCATTCCGTGGTCTTCGGCGGCTTTTCGGCGCATTCGCTGCGCGACCGCATTGCCGATACCGGCGCAGTGGTCCTCGTCACCGCCGATGAGCAGATGCGCGGCGGCAAGGCACTGCCGTTGAAGGCGCTGGCCGATGAAGCCCTGGCGCTCGGCGGCTGCGAAACGGTGCGCGAGGTGATCGTCTACCGCCGCACCGGCGGCGCGATCGCCTGGCAGGCGCGCGACCTGTGGATGCACGAGATCATGGATGCGCAGTCCGACACCTGCGAACCCGAATGGGTGGGTGCCGAGCATCCGCTGTTCCTGCTCTACACCTCGGGCTCCACCGGCAAGCCCAAGGGCGTGCAGCACAGCAGCGGCGGCTACCTGGTGCAGGCCGCGGCGACGATGAAGTGGACCTTCGACATGCACGACGACGATGTGTTCTGGTGCACGGCCGACATCGGCTGGGTCACCGGCCACACCTACATCACTTATGGGCCGCTGGCCATCGGCGCGACCGAGGTGGTGTTCGAAGGCGTGCCGACTTATCCCGATGCCGCCCGCTTCTGGAAGATGATCGAAAGGCACAAGGTGACGGTGTTCTATACCGCGCCGACCGCCATCCGTTCGCTGATCAAGGCGGCGGAGGCAAACGCCGCCGTGCACCCGGACAGGCACGACCTGACGAGCCTGCGCATCCTCGGCTCGGTCGGCGAGCCGATCAACCCGGCGGCCTGGGAGTGGTATCACAAGCACGTGGGGGGCGGCCGCTGTCCGATCGTCGACACCTGGTGGCAGACCGAAACCGGCGGCCAGATGATCACCCCGCTGCCGGGCGCCACGGCGCTGGTGCCGGGCTCCTGCACGCTGCCGTTCCCCGGCATCATGGCCGCGATCGTCGACGAGACCGGCGGCGACCTGCCCAACGGGCAGAGCGGCCTCCTGGTCATCCAGAAGCCCTGGCCCGGCATGATCCGCACGATCTGGGGCGACGATGCCCGCTACCAATCGAGCTACTACCCGCCCGAACTGCGGGGCTACTATCTCGCGGGCGACGGCGCGGCGCGCGATCCGGAAACGGGTTACTTCACGATCGGAGGTCGCATCGACGACGTGCTGAACGTCAGCGGCCATCGCATGGGCACGATGGAAATCGAGTCGGCGCTGGTGTCGTGCACCGATCTCGTTGCCGAAGCGGCGGTGGTTGGCCGGCCGGACGACACGAGCGGCGAGGCCATCTGTGCTTTCATCGTGCTCAAGCGCCCGAGGCCGACGGGCGAAGAGGCGAGGAAGCTGGCGATCGAACTGCGCAACTGGGTCGGCAAGGAGATCGGGCCGATCGCCAAGCCCAAGGACATCCGCTTCGCCGACAACCTGCCGAAGACGCGCAGCGGCAAGATCATGCGCCGCCTGCTGCGTTCGGTGGCGAAGGGCGAGGCCATCACCCAGGACATCTCCACGCTGGAGAACCCGGCCATCCTGGACCAGTTGTCGGAGGCGCATTGAGCGGCATGCCGTGACGCGAATGGGAAGCCCCGCATCGGCGCTGCTGGCAGCATGCGTGCTGGCCGGCGCGCTGGCCGGCGCGCCCACGGCAAGCGCTCAATCGCGCGGCGAGCTGCTCTACGCGACCCATTGCATTGCCTGCCACACCACGCAGGTGCACTGGCGCGACAGGAAGCTGGCCACCGACTGGAATAGCCTCAAGCTGCAGGTGCGGCGCTGGCAAGCGGTGGCGGCGCTCGATTGGAGCGAACAGGATGTGCTTGAGGTCACGCGGCACCTGAACGACAGCTTCTATGGATTCAAGCCGGCATCCAATACGGTGGGCGTGCTGGTGCCAGCGGCACACAGGAGCCGCAACAGGCCGGCCTCGAACTGAGCCGGCCCCGTCAGGCGTTGCACATGGCGAAGCGCATCCTCATCATTCAGGGCCATCCCGATGGCTCCACCCCCCATCTATGCCATGCCCTGAGCGAGGCGTATGCGCAAGGGGCTCGCAGCGCGGGGCATGTGGTCGAGACGATCGATGTCGGCCAGCTCGACTTTCCTCTGTTGCGCAGCAAGAGCGACTGGGACAAGGGCACGCTGCCGCAGAGCCTGATGGCCTCCCAGCTGGCCATCAAGGATGCCGAGCATCTGGTCTTCTTCTTCCCGCTCTGGCTCGGTGGCATGCCGGCGTTGCTGAAGGGATTCATGGAGCAGGTCATGCGGCCGGCTGTCGGCTTGTTCGCCGATGGGGGGAGCAGGCCCGGCAGGCCGCTGAGCGGCCGCAGCGCGCGAATCGTGATCACGATGGGGATGCCTGCCATCCTCTACCGCTGGTACTTCCGTGCCCACAGCCTCAAGGCATTGAAGCGCAGCATCCTCGGCTTCGTCGGGGTCGCGCCGGTGCGCGACACCCTGATCGGCGCGGTCGAAGCGATGGACGCCGGCCGCCGCGCGCAATGGATGGAGCGGATGCACGATCTGGGGCACCGGGCCGCCTGAGGTCTCTCAACGCAACGGCTGGCTGCGCTGGCGCTGCGCGGGGAGCTGGACCGGCACGTAGGCCAGCCTTCTGTCGCGCATCACCAGCAGCGCGATCGTCTGGCCGGGCGGCATCTGCGCCAGCGTGCGGGCGAAATCGTCGACGCGCTCGAGCCGGGTGTCGTTGATGGCGACGATGAGGTCGCCTGAGCGGATGCCTTCGCTGCGTGCAGCGCCGGTAGCTTCGCGGACCAGCAGGCCGCCGTCGATGCGCAGCTGGTGGCGCAGCGCTGCCGGGACTTCGCTCAGGCTCAGCCCCAGGACGCCGCTGCGTTCACGCTCAACGTCGTTGCGCGCGAAAGTCTTGATCGGGGGCTGGTGGCCGAGGATGGCCCAGAGCGTGCGCTTTGTCCCATGGCGCCACACGTCCAGCCTGGTTTGGGCGCCGGCCGGGCGGTTCGATACTTGCTGCAGCAACTCGGAGAAATGCACGATCCGGACACCGTCGAACGCCCTGACGATGTCGCCTCGGAGCAGGCCGGCCGCCTGGGCGGGGCTGCCTGCATCCACCCGCACCACCAGGGCGCCGGCCACGTCGGGCAGCGCGAAAGACTGCGCCAGCGCGGGCGTCATCTCCTGGAACTCGGCGCCGAGTTGCGCGCGCTGAACCACGCCGACCGTGCGCAGCTGGGTGACGATCCTCATCGCCAGGTTGATAGGTACGGCAAAGGACAGCCCCATGTAGCCGCCGCTGCCGCTGTAGATCATCGAGTTGATGGCGACGACCTCGCCGCGGCCGTTGAACAAGGGGCTGCCTGAACTGCCGGGATTGATGGCGACGTCGGTCTGGATGAAGGGAATCTCGCCGCCACCGCCGATGAAGCGGTTCGTGGCGCTGACCACGCCCGTCGTCACGCTGCTATGGAATCCGAACGGCGCACCGATGGCGGCCACCCAGTCGCCCGGCGCCAGGTGCGAGGAGTCGCCGATGACGGCGACGGGCAGGCCGGCTGCGTCGATCTTCAGCAGCCCGACGTCGGTGCGTCTGTCGACACCGACCACGCGGGCCGAGAAGCGGCGGCCGTTGTCGAGGCGGACCTGCGCCTCGTCGACGTTGGCGATCACGTGCGCGCTGGTGAGGATCAGCCCGTCGCTCGTGAGAATCACGCCCGAGGCGAGGTCGCGGATCTCGCTGAGCCGCACGCTCGCTGGCAGCGGCCAGGCCAGGCGGTCGGCGAAATCGTTCTCGGGCGCGAATTCCAGCTCGATATCTTCGCGACCTTCGTCGCGCCCGATGCGCAGGGTACTGATGTCCACCACGGTGGCGCTGCGGCTCGCCACGAGCGACGAGAAGACAGGCGCGGCAGGCGCGGCCGGTGCGGCGACATCGCCCCCGGCGCTTGCCGCAGGCGTTGGCCCAAGGCTCGCGGCACACGCGCCGAGAAGGCACGCGAGTCCGAAGGCGGGAAGAAGGGCGGTGATCCGAAGCACGGGGCCGCTGGCTCAGGTGTCGACCGGCTCGTTGCGCACCAGCAGAACCGGCACGGGGCTGCTGCGTACCACCAGGTCGGCGTCGCTGCCCAGCGCCAGGCGGCTGAAGCCGCGGCGACCGTGCGTGCCCATGACGATCAGGTCGCAACCGGATTTCCCGGCCTCGTCCACCACGACATTTGCGACGCGGCCCTGCATGACTTCGCGCAAGACGGTCTCGGTCTCCACGCCTGCCTCGGTGGCAGTCTTGCGGCTCTTGGCCAGCAGCGCCTCGCCGTACGCACGAACTTCGCGCATCGTCGTCTCGAAGCTGGAGGCTGCCGCCATGTCCATCAGCATCGGAAGGTTGTCGATGACATGCAGCAGACGCAGTTTCCCCTTCTGCTCGGCGGCGAGCCGCATCGCTTCGCGCAAGCCACGCTCTGCAGTTGCACTGCCGTCCAGAGGGACCAGAATGTGTTGGTACATGGGGTGTTCCTTGCCGGCCGCATCAGGAGGGTGCTCGCCACCGGCCATGCGGGCGAGCAAACCATTCTTGGCCTGTGGCTCGCGTGGACCTTTGCGCCAGATCAATTTTCTAGGCGCACAGGCGTGCGCCCGCGCGACGCAGGCGCTGCTCCGCATCGTCGGCGATCGCCTGGATCTCCTTGGCGCTCGTCAGTCCGACCATGGTCTGCGGATTCAAAAAACCGACGATCACGCGTTCAGGTCCCTCTTCGCGCACCACCACATTGCACGGCAGCAGCAGACCGATGTCGGGTTCGGCTTGCAAGGCTCGGTGCGCGAGCCGCGGGTGGCAGGCGCCAAGGATGCGATACGGATGCGTTCTGATGTCGAGCTTGTCCTTCATCGTGCGCTGCATGTCGATGTCGCTGAGGACGCCGAAGCCTTCACCCCTGAGCGCATCAATGACCTTGGCCACGACCTCGTCGAAGGGTGCGTGGCTCAGCGTGATGGTGAAGCCGTACATGGAATATTTCGAGCAGTTGCAGATGCTTGGCTAGGTTGGACCGCGCGCATCGGTCCGACCGAGGCGACAAGTTGATCGTCTGCACGACCGATTCCTCTGCCTTGCACACGGGCGTGCCGCACCGCCGTGCCGAATGTCTGGAGGCGGGAGGCGCAGCTTCCGTCGTTGACCTCTTGCATGGTGAGCGCGATGCTCAGGATGGGAGCACGACCGATGATGCGGCCGATCTCGGCAACGGCATTGGGCGCACCGCGGCCGCCCATGACCGACACCACGGCTACATCGGGCAGGTGATCGCGTCGCCTCGTGACGAAGCTGCGCATCGGTCCGGCAAGTTGCAGTCCCCAGATGGGGGACACCAGCACCACCGTGTCGAAGTGCCTGGGCAGCGGGCCGTCATACCGAATCTCCGGACAGCGTCGGAACCGGGAATCGAGAAGACAACGCAAGTTCCCGAACGCGCCGCTGCGCGGGCGGACCTCCGCGATCTCGGCGACTTCCCAGCCTTGCTGATCGCGCAGAAGTTGCGCCACCCGGCGGGAAGTGCCCGTATAGGAATAGCTGACGACGAGAACTTTGGTCATGCTGTCTCCGCTGCGTTGATGCGTTGATGCGTAATCAATGTAGGAGTCAAACACGGCAGATGCCTTGCGCTGAATCAAGGGGCGAACGCGATGCGCGCGCCGTCCATTGCCTCTCGTCAAGCGCCGGATCGAAGTCTCCTGCCGCCGTGCCACCAGGCCAGATGGGCGCCGCGCGACGGCTCCCCCTGCGGCAGCATCTGTGCTGGCCGCTGCACCTGCGCGGCCTCTAGACTCTGCTCGTCGCTCAACGCCTTTCGACCGCGTGGTGTGACCTCTAGGGCGATGGCGGGATCCTGACGCGCGCAGTTGTCGCAGTCGACGTGGACGGCCGGAATGAATGCCTTGACGTATCCCATGGCGTCAAGCATCCGCAACCGGTCAATGAGGGCCTTGTCGGTAATGGTGAGCGGCAGCTTCGCGTCAGCGAGCATTCCCAAGAGATTCATGCACATCGCCGGATCTCCTTCAGTCTTGAAGCCAAGGAGCGAACGACGAAAGTGCTCGGTTGCCATGTCGGCTGCGCGACCTGGGCGCCTTTCCTGTTTCGCCCCGAACGCTTGACATGTTCCATCGTTGTGGCGTGCAGGTTGTTGCGCTGGATCAAGCTTCCAGCGTTCGAGCCGTCGACTGGGCGCGCTGCACATTGATCGCCGTCAAGGTGGGTGCACGAGAAGTGATCGAGGATGCGAACATCTTCGAAAGGATGACCCATGGACTTCAAGACCATCCTCGTCCACCTGGACCACACGGAGAGGTGTTCCGCCCGCGTCGCGTTCGCGGCCGGGCTCGCCAGGGCGCACGGCAGCCACCTGATCGGCCTCGTGCCGACTGGTTTGTACGACGGCGTCATTCCCGCGAATGCGATCCCACCGGGTGTCACCGACTTCATTGCCGAATCGGCGGACCATCTGCGCCGGCGCGCGGAGGCGATCAGCGAAAGTTTCAAGGTCCGGGTGTCCGGGCCGATTCCCGTGTCGCACGAGATTCGACTGACCGATGGGACGGCGGTCGATGCCATCGTGCAGCATGGTCGCTCGAGCGACCTGATCGTGCTAGGCCAGGAAGATCGCTCCGCGAGGTCGGACGCGCCGGCGCACGGCCTCGTGCCGCGCGTGATGCTGCAGGCCGGTCGTCCTGTGCTGGTCGTGCCCTACGCGGGAAGCGCCGAGCCGAAAGCGAAGAACGTGTTCGTCGCGTGGGATGGATCCCGCGCGTCGGCGGTGGCGATGCGCGCTGCGTTGCCGCTGCTAGCCAAGGCGCGCCAGGTGAAGCTCGTTTTCTGCCGCAGGCTCGGCGAGCCTCATGAGCCGGCGCGACTGCTTGTTGCCGAAACGCTCCAGTGGCTCCAGAGGCATGGCATCAAGGCGACGGCTGAGGAGGACGTGATCGAGATCGACATCGCCGCCGCGCTGCTTTCGCGGGCCTGCGATCTCGGCGCCGACCTGATGGTGATGGGCGGCTATGGCCACTCGCGCCTGCGCGAGATGGTGCTCGGCGGCGTCACGCAGCAGATCCTCGCGCATATGACCTTTCCAATCCTGATGGCGCATTGAGCGGGCGCGTGCGACAGCGCGGCCTTGAGTTGACGTGCATCAAGGTCGAGGGGCCGCCTGGCGCTGAAACTGATAGCGAACTCTTACCGCCCCACTCGAGTGATAGTCATGTACCAACGCATTCTGGTTCCCATCGATGGCAGCCCGACCTCCCTGCGTGGCCTGGATGAGGCCCTTCGTCTGGCCAAGCTCACGGGCGCGACGGTGAGGCTCGTCCACGTCGTGGACGAGCTGAAGTATGTGACCGGCTTCGAGACCTTCGCCGCCTACAGTTCGGACGTGGTCCCGCTGATGGAAGCAGCGGGCGAGCAGATTCTCCGGCAGGGGAGGGAGCGTGCGCAGCGCGCCGGAATCGAGGCGGAAACAGTGCTCTTCACCTCGCTTGCGGGTCGCGTATCGGAACTTGTCGCCGAGCAGGCGAGGGCCTGGAACGCCGAACTCATCGTGATCGGCACGCACGGCCGCCACGGCGTCGGGCGTGTGCTGCTGGGCAGCGATGCGGAGCAGGTACTGCGCATCTCACCGATCCCGGTGCTGCTGGTCAATGCCCACCAGGCAGACGGCGAAGCAAGCCGCGCAGCGGCGCCGCACGAAACGGCCGAGGTGTGAGACGGGATGCGCCAGCCAGTGGCATTGGGGGCGGGCCCCAGGTCTCGCGATTGTCAACGCGCGCCTGCATTCTGCGGAAACCCCGGCCTTGCACCCGGAGGTGGAGCCGCAGATTGGCCTGCCGGCTGAACGGGCGGCGCGGCGGCAGGGCCATCCCGGCAAGAATCGGCTGTCCGAGGTGACCCGCAAAGCCCGATGCGGCGTGTCCGCGATCGGTTCCACGATTTTGGGGTACTGTTGTTGATCCCGGCTGCGCTGGCGGCTGCGTCGGCGATCGGCACACGGTCGCGGCTCGCAGGAACGTGGCAGCCGCACCGGGACGCGGCTGCTTCGTGATCGATGTGGCCCTTGATGCGCGTCAAGGCCGCCATCCGGTCCTGCGAAGAAACTGGGCGATGAGACCTTTCGCGCGTCGATGTTGAGCCAACAGCTTGCCATCGGGGCGACCGCCTCCTTCTTGTTCCTTCAAGCTGTCCAGGAGCCTGAGCATGCCCACAAAGATCGTCGATTTCTCCGCCCGGTCCAAAATCATTCGGGCTGAACCTTTCAATGCCCATTTCTGGGAGTGCACGCCCCTGGAATTCAAGGCCTATCTCGGGAAGCCGCGGGAGTTTCTCAGGAGGATGGGCATCGGGCTGCCGGCAGATTGCCGCATCGAAACTACCATAGAGAACCACGACTGGCTCGGCCAAGAGGCCCCCGATTTCGATGGCGAGAACGACACGGTCATCTGCAACGTGGGAAGTGGCAACGTCGCCCGCCACGTCTACCGTGTCATCAGCTACGCGCATGACAGGTCGGCGATCGGGGAGTTCGAGAAACAGTTGTTGCACAAGGCCAATCAGCAGCAGGTCAAGGAGAAGGTCAGACGCGGCAAGAAGCGCAAGGCGAAGTAGTCTCGGCCGATCCCACGTTCGGAACGGGTGGAGCCAGGCCATGGACACTGTTGGCATGAAGTCGCCGGATTCCGCGGCCGTCGCAGCAGACCGTACGCTGGTGACGGCGCTGCGCGAGCGCCTGCAGTCGGACACCGGCCAAGCGGTCTCGCTGGTGGAGACCCATATCTCCTGGGTGCTGCTGACCGCGCAGATGGCCTACAAGCTGAAGAAGCCCGTCTCCCTGGGTTTCGTCGACTTCAGCACGCTCGTGGCACGCAAGCACTTCTGCGAGGAGGAAGTGCGCCTCAACCGGCGGCTTGCGCCTTCGCTGTACCTCGGCGTGGTGCCGGTGACCGGCACCACGCAGGCTCCGCGCCTGGGTGCCGGCGATCCCATCGACTTCGTCGTCTGCATGCGGCGTTTTCCCGAGGATGCATTGCTGCAACGCCTGCTACCGGCCGGACGGCTGGAGGATGGCTGCCTTGAACAGTTCGCGCAACGGCTGGCTGCTTTCCACGCGCAGGCACAGATTGCCGCGCCGGCGTCCGAGCTCGGTGCTCCGGCCCAGGTGGGTCGCCCGGCAGTCGATGCATTGGCACGTCTGCGCGCCGATGGTGGCGCGAAGCGCACAAGAGATCTGCAGGCTTGGGTTTTCGAGCAACCTGAATCCGTGAGCTCAGTGACGAGCTGAGCGAGTCTGCTCGACTGTGATGCCCACTGCCACGAGATCGCGACCGATGATGCCCGCGCACACGGACGACGCCGGCAAGTTGGCTCCACGGGGCAAGTGGTTTGTGCCTTCGAACTTGGTTGGCGGCACATCACCGACGCCGCAACGTGCGTTGGACGCACGATTTTGGAATCCGTGGGGAGTAACAGGCGTCTTTGCGTCGCGCTATCCGCACGCGGCAAACAACTCGCCGTGTACGCGCGCGAAGGCCCTTGCTGCACGGTCATTGGCCCCCAGCCCGAGGATCAATTGCCGACCATGTTCGATGAGTCGCCCGGCGCGGTAAACGAGTTCCTGCATCACGGTCTTGATGCGCCGGCGCTTGGCCGCATGGCGCACCGGCGCATCCGGCCCATGCAGGCCGGCCTGGCCCATCAAGCGCAGGATGTTCATCGCCAACGCAGCCAGCTCGCACACGACGTAATTGGTGTCGAACTTGCCCGAGGGCAGCCGCTCCAGATCGAGGTCGGTCTTGAATTCGGAGTGGAACTGCTCATGCGTGCCGTGGTCGGCGTACAGCGCGATGACGGCTTTCGCATCGAACTGTTTGGCGCTCAGGCTCGTGCTCCAGCCCTCCAGCGTGAGCTTGGGCTCGATCAACAACTGGCCCTGCGCATCGATGGTGCGCTCGGTCAGGCGCAGCACGCGGCGCAGGGGCCGCTCGATGCCTTCGATCTCCAGCGCCTGTTCCCACAGCGTCACGCGTTTGCCCGCGCGGGGATGCTCCCAGAGCGTGGTGGCGTCGGCCTCAAGCCGCTCGGCCAGCGCCGCCACGTCGCTCGTGCGCGGGTTCCACTTGATCAGCCAGTTCAGCTGCGGCACGCCTGCGCGGTTGTACGACTCGATCTCGCGCATCAGCGCTGTGGAGTCGAAGCCCGCGTCCAGCCGCGCCAGGATCGGCGCCTTCGGACCGGCCGCACTCAGGCGCTGCGCCATCGGGATCACACGCTCGAAGTTGAATTGCGTCTCCGACGCCGAGTGCTGCACGCCCGGGCGCAGCGCCAGCTCCAGGCAGAACCCGTGCGAGCCGAGGTACGCCGCCAGCGGACAGTAGCCATCGACGCCTGCATAGGTACGGCCCACGCCGTCCTTGACAGTGCCGCCGTTGTCCATCGCGAAGGTGTCCACGTCCAGCGCCAGCCAGCCGCAAGGCAAGACGCCATAGTCGAGCCGCACGTCGGACAGCAGCGTCTCGATCAGCACTGGCAGGAAGTCAAACAGCTCGACAGCGCGGGCGTCCATGCGCTGGCGCAGCGTCGGGCTGGAGGGCAGCAGCTTGATGCCCAGCGCCTGCTTGAAGAAGGCATCGCCGCGGAAGTTCTCGATCGCATCGAAGTCCGACTTGCCTTGCACCAGCAGGCCCAGGTAGCTGCGCAGGATGTCGCTGTTGGCAACGCCACTTCTCACGGGCAATGCGGCATCGAGTTGCTTGAACACCGGTGCGAGTCGATTCAGATAATGACCCACCAGCGCCAGGCCGGCCACCGGCGTAAGGTCGTAGTCGAGTTGCTTGACGATGAAGGGGCGCATTCGAAAGATTCAGGGACTGCGTTTGCAACAGCAGCATGAACGCGCCGCACCTGTCTCGCGTTTACCAAACTACCTCGAATCACCCGCACCCGCAGGGTGAACCACTTTCGCTCGTGAGCTCACGGATCCAGGGAGCAAGGGAAGGCACTGCGCACGGCCTGGTTTGCGCGGCAGCGCAGCGGTGCGGTGCGCGAATGCCATGGCGACCTTCATCTGGCCAACGTGGTGCTGATCGATGGCCATCTGACCGCCTTCGACTGCATCGAATTCGATCCTGCGCTGCGCTGGATCGATGTGACGAGCGACGTCGCGTTTCTCACGATGGACCTGAAGGCGCATGGTCGCAAGGATCTCGCGTTCCGCTTTCTCGACGCGTACCTGCAGTACAGCGGCGACTACGCCGGTGTGCCGGTGTTGCGCTTCTACGAGGTGTACCGGGCCCTGGTGCGCGCACTGGTCTGCCGACTGCGCGCGCGCGCAGGCGCTGATGTTGCGCCGCCCGTCGAGCCGGACTACCTGGCCTGTGCGGGACAGCTTGCGCAGACCCCGGGCGACGCGCCGCGCCTGATGATCACGCACGGGTTGTCCGGCTCGGGAAAGTCGACCATGGCCGCGGCGCTGCTGGCGGCTGCGGGCGCGATCCGCATCCGGTCAGACGTCGAGCGCAAACGCCTCTTCGGACTCGGGGCGCAGCAACGTTCAGCCGATCAGCATGCCGAGATCTACACGCAGGACGCGACGCAGCGCACTTTGGCCCGCTTGGCCGAGTGCGCGCGCACGGCGCTGCAGGCCGGCTACCCCGTGATCGTCGACGCGGCCTTCCTGCGCCGCGACGAGCGGCTGGCATTCCGGGCCTTGGCGGCCGAGCTGCGTGTGCCGTTCTCGATTCTTCGTTGCCGCGCGGCCGAAACGCAGTTGCGTCGGCGAGTGCTGGCGCGCGACGCCGAGGGACGCGATGCGTCCGAAGCGACCTTGGCCGTGCTGGAGCGGCAGCTTGCCACCCACGAGCCCCTGGATCACGACGAGTGCGCCCTCGCGCTTGAAGTCGTCACGGACGAGCCGGTGGATACGGCTGCGCTGAGCGCGCGTTGGCTTGCGCTGTCCCCGTGACTTGAGCTGGCGGCGCGCCGGAGTCGGGCGCACCTGATTCTCATTCGACGCGGAGGATGGGTCGCCAGCGCCCGCCGGCGGCGGCGCTCAATGTGGAAGGCTCGAAATCACGTCCGGCCACGAAAGCTCGTGTCCCATCATGGCGCGCGCATAGAGATAGTTGTTGAGCGCACGTTCACCAAGCGAATCCATGTCGACATGGCCTGCCGCGTCGCACGGGAAGGCGTAGGCGCGTCGGTCGGCGAAGAGTGGGCGGAAGCGCAGTTCGTATCCGCTGGATGCATGCGAGGCGTTCATCACAGTCTCCTTGGCGCGCCTCGCTTCTGGAAGAGGGTAGGAAAGCGGTGAGGCACGGCCTCAATCTAGATCGCCCGCTTAGCCGTACCGTCAATGCGGCGCATCCGTAGGAAACATTGCGTGAACCGTCTGTCTCATCATTCGAACGCCAAGGCGGGCGCGAGGCTCGCGGATCTCCGAGACGGGACCCGCCGCGCCTCCGACTCGATCTCCTGAGCACGGACCCAGCAGTGCGGGCGCCGGCGAGTACGCAGAATGCGCTGCGCTCCTGATCCCAATAAGGTTCGTCGACAAGAATATAGACCACCGCGCAAATCAATAAAGATCGCCTCTCTGCATGCGCGCACTCAGACCCCGTCGAACCTGAGCCTTTCCTTGAGATAGGAGATGAATGCCTGCACCTTCGGAGACGGCATCCGCTCCCGTGAGGAAAGCGCATTGAGATCCTGCGGCGGGCCGATCCACTGTGGCAGAACGCGCATCAAGCGGCGCGCCTTGACATCCATCGCCATGCTCTGTTCCATAGCCAGTGAGATGCCTTCCCCTTGGCACAAAGCGTCATAGAGCAGAGCCGGATCGCTCGCCACAACGACCGGGTCGATCAGGTAGCCGCGGGGTTTGCCGCTGCCCTTTCGCAGCGGCCACACATAGCCGACGTCGCGACGCGCCTGATGCAGCGCCAGTGTCGGATGATCGCGCAGGGCTTCAGGCGTCTGGGGTGCTCCCGCGCGCCGAAGGTATGCAGGGCTTGCGAAGGTGCCGGAAGGAAAGCTCGCGAGTCGCCGTGCCACGAGGCTGGAGTCCGGCAACTCGCCGAGGCGCAATGCAATGTCGATCTCGTCCTCGACCAGATCGAGCGTCGCGTGCGAGGCCAGGATCTCCAGCCTCACGTCGGGGTAGCTCGCGCGGAAACCGGGGAGCAGCGGGGCGAACCAGCTCACGCCGAACGAGTAGGGCATGGTCACCCGCAGCCACCCGCGCGGGCCGTCGCGCAGTTGGTGCACTGCACCCTCGGCGGCCTCGAGTGTGCTGGCGATGGCTCGACATTGCTCGAAATAGATCGCTCCCGCTTCGGTCAGGCTCAGCTTGCGCGTTGTGCGCCGTAGCAACTGCGCGCCCATGTACTTCTCCAGTTCGTAGACGCGTCGACTGACCGTGGTCTTGGGGACCTGCAGTGCGCGCGCCGCGGCGGTGAAGCTGCCTTCCTGTACCACCCGGACGAACACGAGCGTGTCGTTCATATCTCTTGCCATGATCAACGTCCCCTCGACGGTACGCACGTCCGGCATTGTCCCATTCATGGTCCAGCTCTTGCCGTCCGAGTGGGCTAATCAAAACGGCTCGCTTTCCCTATCTTTGGTGCTCCACCTTCTGGAGAAACACCATGAACCTGAGCGAATACACGACCTACGACGCCGTTGGCCTGGGACAGCTCGTCGCTGCCGGCGAAATCCGGCCGGCAGAACTTGCTGCGCTCGCAAGGGCCGCGGCGGATGCCGTGAACCCCCGAATCAATGCCGTGGTCGAGCACTGGGCGCCTGAAGAATCGGACCTGGCCGCGCAGGCGACCAGCAGCCCACTCGCTGGCGTGCCGTTTCTGATCAAGGATCTCGCCATCCAGATGGCAGGCAGGAAGAACGAACTCGGCAGCCGGCTGGCCAAGGGTGTGGTCGCATCTGGCGACTCGAGTCTCATGCGCCATTTCAGGAAGGCCGGCTTGGTCACCATCGGCCGCACGACGACGCCCGAAATGGCCTTCAGCACGGAAACAGAGTCCGCATTGCAAGGGGCGACCGGCAACCCTTGGGACACCCGCCTCAGCGCGGGCGGCTCCAGCGGTGGCTCCGGCGCAGCCGTCGCGGCGGGCGTGGTACCGATGGCGCATGCAACGGATGCAGCAGGCTCGATCCGCGTGCCCGCTGCCTACAACGGCTTGTTCGGCCTCAAGCCCACGAGGGGCCGCACGTCCAACGGCCCGGCCCTCGATGAAGTGTTCGCGGGCCTCGGCGTGCAACTCGGCGTCAGTCGCACGGTTCGCGACAGCGCCGCCCTGATGGACGCAGTGCAGGGATATTCGGTCGGCGACCCCTACTACACTGCACCGCCCGCGGACAGCTTCCTGTCAGACGTGGGGCGCGACCCTGGCAGGCTGCGCATCGGGCTGATGGTCCACTCGTGGAACGGCGTGCCCACGTCGGAGCCTATTGCGCAGGCCACGCGCGACGCGGCGCGCCACCTCCAGTCGCTCGGCCATCATGTCGAAGAGACCACGCCGGAACTTGGCGTGTCGTGGGAGGCCTTCGTCCATGCCAACGCGCAGATCTGGTGCGCCACGCTGGTGCGCTGGATCGACGGACTTGCCGCCGCAACCGGCCGCCCCATCGATGCGACGACTCTCGAGCCTTCCACGCTCGCGAACTATCGCTATGGCCGCAGCGCGAGCGCCGTCGACTTCGCCGCTGCGCTCGAAGTGCGCAATACCGTCGCGCGCGCCGTCGGTGAATGGTTCGCGAAGATGGACGTGTTGATGACGCCCACGCTCCCGCAGCTGCCGGGGCTGCTTGCGACCTACAGCGAGGGCGCCGATCGCATGAGCGGCCTGGAGTGGACGGCACGCGTCTTCCGGCATGCCTCCTTCACGCCGCCGGCCAACGTGGCGGGAACACCGGCGATGTCCGTGCCGGTGGCGGTGGCGCCGGGCCACGGCTTGCCCATCGGCATCCAGTTCACCGCCGGCTTTGCGCGTGAAGACCTGCTGCTACGGCTGGCCGGGCAGCTCGAGCAGTCGATGCCCTGGGCCGCCCGGCGTCCGGCGGTTTGGGCAGGCCGGCCATAGGCCGAAGGGTCTCTGGAGGTCAAGGCCAAGTCTCCGCGGAAATGAGCCGGGCGGGGCGCCTCAGTCCGTCGTGCGGACAACGATGCTGCGGCTGCAGGAGGCCCGGCGCATCATGGTGGCCGAAGTCCGTCCACGGGTCAGCTTGGCGACGCGCTTGGCCTCTTCGAGTCCGCGATTCGATGTCGGGCTGCCATCGACGGGAACAGAATGCGGTGATACGCGACCCATCCTTCGTATGTTGGTGAGGCGACGACGCGCAGCCAATCACTCGAAGGCCAGCGCCCCGGTCGGCAAGCTGACACTCGTCGGCGCCTGGACCGGTTCGCCCTTCGATTCGCCCTCCGGCGCACGAACCAGCAGAACCGGCACCGAGGCATAGCGCAGGATGTGCTCCGCGCTGCTGCCCATGACGACGCGGCCGACCCCGCGGCGGCCGTGGGTGCCGAGGACGATCAAGTCTGCGGGCCACTTGGCGGCTTCGGCATTGACCACCTGATGGACCGAGCCCGCAAAACTGTCGCACAACACCTTGTCGGCTTCAATGCCGGCGGCCTGGGCGGTGGCCGCGGCCTCATCGAGAAGGCGCCTGCCATTCTCGCGCAGCACGTTCAGCCAGTCACCGGCGTATCCCGCGTAGGCGTCCATGGCGAGGGCGAAGGACAGTTCGTCGATCACATGGAGCAGCCGCAGCCTTCCTTGCGTGAGTTTGGCGACGCGGATGGCCTCGTCCAGGCCGTGCCGCGATGTCGGACTGCCGTCGATGGGAACAAGGATCTGCTGGTACATGACGCGCTCCTTCGGTGCAGGTTGAGACGGTCAGTATCGGAATGATGGCGCGCTGCATATTGATTTGGCGCAAAGGAAATCGATGAGCGCGCAACGAACATCAGGCCATCCGGGACTTTCAATCGAAGGAACATCATGAAGATTCTTCTCGCAGTGGATGGGAGCGACTACACGAAGCGCATGCTCTCCTACCTGACAGCGCACAAGGACGGGCTGGGCGCGGGTCACACCTATACGGTTTTCCATGCGGTTCTCCCGGTACCACACCGGGCTGCTGCCTTCGCGGGGCCCGAACTCGTTCATGGCTACTACGAAGATGACGCGCGGCTGGTGCTTGAGCCGATTCGAGCGTTCCTTTCGGAGCACGGTATCGAGGCGGCCTTGGTTCACAAAGTGGGCCATCCGGCCGACGAGATCGCTGCGTACGCAGAAGCGGGAAAGTTCGATCTGCTGGTCATGGGATCGCACGGTGCCGGCGCGTTGAAGAATCTCGTGCTCGGCTCCGTCGCCACGAAGGTGTTGGCGCAATGCACGGTGCCGATCCTGCTGGTGCGCTGAGATGCTGAGCAAGCCGTTCGCGCGCGGCGTCGTGGCGGCGACGCTCGGCGCGCTGGCGTTCCTGGGCACCACGCATGCATGGTCTCGCGACGGGCCCTGTCTTGACCCGTCCGACGCGCCGAGGCAGGGCGTCGACTTCGTGGCAGCGGTGGCACGCCAGGCACCGGCTGTGGTGAGCGTGCTGGCGATCGGGCAAGGCACAGAGTGGGGCGACAACGATGAAAGCGGGATGCTGGCCCGATCCCGACCGGGATCGGAGCGCGCCTCTGCGTCGGGCATTGTCGTCAGCGCCGACGGGTACGTGCTGACCAGCGCGCACGTGGTGCTCGGGGCCCAGGAGACAGCGGTCCTCGTCGGCGGGCAGCGTCGTTGGCCGGCCGATGTCGTCGGGCTCGACCGACGCACCGATGTAGCGCTCCTGAAGATCGCCGCGACTAACCTGCCGGTCGCTGCCATCGGCAGCAGCGCGCGCCTCTGCGCCGGAGAATGGGTGGCAGCGCTGGGGGCGCCATTCGGATTCGAGCAAAGCGTGACCGCCGGCTTGGTGAGCGCCAATCCGCGCTTCCTGCCCGGCGGCACCGGCGAGCCCCTGATCCAGACCGACGTCGCGCTTAATCCCGGCAATTCGGGGGGGCCTCTTTTTAACAAGCGCGGCGAAGTCGTCGCGATGAACTCGATGATCTATTCCGCGAGCGGCGGGTATCTAGGGGTGTCGTTCAGCCTGCCGATCGACACGGCCATGCGGGTCGCCGCCGAGCTCCGGTCGACGGGGCGCGTGACGCGCGGGCAGATTGGTGCCCGAACTCAGGCGCTCACCTCGGATCTTGCGCTCGCGTTCGGGCTCGACGCTGCGTTGGGGGCGCTGATCGTGCGTGTCGATGCCGGCGGACCGGCGGCGAATGCGGGCCTTCGCAGCGGTGACGTCGTGCTGGGCGTCGACACCAACACGGCGACGGCCTACCCGGAAATCCAGCAGCGCGTTGCGGCTGCCCGCCCCGGCGCTTCGATCACGCTGAGCATCTGGCGTCGCAAGGCGCCGCTAACGGTGAAGCTCACCGTTGCGCAAAGCGCACCCGATCTTCCGCAGCGCGTCGCCTCCCGGGACGGACGCGAGCCGCGCCTGGGCCTCGACCTGGTCGAGCGCACAGCCAAGCAGACGGGCGGGCTGCTCGAGCCAGGACTCTATGTGAGATCCACTTCGGGATCCGCCCAGCGGGCAGGTCTTCGCTTCGGTGACGTGATCCTGGCTGTCAACGATGTCGGCGTCTCCGGGATCAGCGATCTGGACAGAGCGCTCGAATCGGTCCCGCAGGGCGAGACCGTGGCCCTGCTGATCCGGCGCGGTTCGATCACCACCTTCGTGCCGATGACGCCGCCCGTCGGGCTCACACGCTGAGCGCTTCGAGCCGGTCGATGAAAACGACCAGCCCGGGAAGGATGCTTTTGCGCGCTGCAGCCGTCGTGAACCAGGCAGCCCGGTCTGCTTCCGCGTAGTTCTTGAAGTTCCCTGATCGCGGCGGCCATTCGAGCTCGAAGCTGTTGGATTCGAGCGCCTGCGGATCGCAATCGCCTTCGAAGGCCCAGGCCGACACGAGCTTGCCGCTGCGCTGGCGAGCCTCTCCCAGGCTCACGTGGCGCGTGCCGGGCGCAAAGCCGGTCTCCTCGGCGAATTCCCGTTTGGCGGCGTCAAGGGCAGTCTCGACCTCATTGTCGTACTCGCCCTTCGGAAAGGACCATGCACCCTCGTTGCGCCGCGCCCAGAAGGGCCCACCGGGATGCACCAGCAGCACCTCGAGCACACCGTCATTGCGACGGTACATGAGCAATCCAGCACTTCGCTTCGCCATCTGCGCGCATTGGACCATGCACTGGGACCTTGCGCAGGTCGAAGCGACCTTCATTTGATCTGCAGCAAGGCCGCGTCCCGAACTCCATGGGAGTCTAGAGCCTTCCAAGGATTTGTATGACCCACACCACCACCAGAATCATCCGCGACGAGCACTCCGCCCTGTCGGCCATGCTGCGTTCCGTCCTGCTGCTCTTGGCGCAGCATCGACGGCAAGGCACGCTGCCTGACTTCGGCGCGCTGCGGGCGATGCTGTTCTACGTCGACGAGTTTCCCGAGAAGCGGCACCACCGCAAGGAGTCGGAGTTGCTGTTTCCGAAGCTGCGTGCGCGGACACCGCTTTCGCGCGAACTGCTCGATCGCCTGGACGACGACCATGCGCGTGGCGAGCGAAGAATCCGCGAGGTCGAACACGCCTTGCTCGGCTTCGAGATGATCGGCGAGCCGCGCCGGCAGGCCTTCGAGGAGGCGGCAGAGCGCTATGTTGATTTCTATCTTGCTCACATGGCGATGGAAGAAAGGGAGATCCTGCCGTTGGCCGAACGGGTGCTCACCGACGACGATTGGGCAGACCTCGACGAGGCATTCAGCACCAACCGCGATCCATTGACCGGATGCGAACCTGAAGCGGACTACCGCGCGCTCTTCACGCGCATTGTCAACGCAGTGCCTGCGCCGATCGGGTTGGGCGCAGCCAGCTGACGTCGTCCATCGGCCAATGCGCCCGGAAGACGTCCGTCGCCTGGTGCGATGCGGCTGGACCGCTTCCGGCGGAGAGCGCATTTCGATCGCGGACGTTGTGTCGGCGGCAGGCGATCGTGCCCATGATTGCCCTGGCCCTCAGGTGGCCTTGCCGAACGTGGTGCTGGCGCAGTAGGGAGTTCGATGCGTCCCGGGACTCTTGCACGAGTCCCCGGCTCTCGCGAGAGGAGGGCGTCAATTGCTCTTTCGCGAGTGCCTGGCCGCGCGGCCCCAGCGGCGCGCAAGAGTCGTCAGATCGTCGGCCGCCGGAACTATCGCAAGCCCCAGCAGTACCAGGGCGAGAGGCACGGTCGAGACGTAGCCGACGTGCTTGAAGCCGACAGCGCCAAGCACACCGCCGGCAAAGAAGAAAACAACGAGAAGCGTGAGAACGCGCAGGCGGTCTCGGTTGGCCATGACGCGCAGATGCGAAGGCGGGCCGGCGGCATTTCGATAGAACAACTTCCCAAGCTCGATGCCGATGTCGGTCACGATGCCGGTGAGGTGGGTGGTTCGAATTTCGGCATGCGACAGCTTGGTGATCACCGCGTTCTGCAGTCCCATGATGAAACAGAGAAGCATCACCGTCACTGGAACAAAAAGGCCTCGCATATCGGACAGTCGGGCACCAAGGACGCCGAAGCAGATCAACAAAGAGGCCTCCGTCAACAGCGGCAGCGCGTACTCGCTGTGCATTCGGCGGCGCCGTGCGTAGTTGACCAGGACTGCTGAGCTTGCAGCGCCTGCGAGGAACGACAACAGCCCGCCCGCCCCGCTGAGCACCACGTCGTATACGCCCAGGACAAGGTTGTCGGCCATCGAAGAGACGATGCCCGTCATGTGAGAGGTGTACTGCTGGACGGCCAGGAACCCACCGGCATTGATGGCCCCGGCCACGAATGCCAATGCGAATCCCAGGTGGCGATTCGCATTCGCGGTTCGTTTTCGACCTGTAAGGCGTCTGGCGTAGTTGATGGGCATTTCGATGGCGAAATCCAGATGTTACGCGTCCGGCAATAGATCCTGGTGGTAGCGAACGGAAGGTCCGCACAGATGTTGCATCAAGCTGTGCGATTGATATTCGTCAAGGAAGCAAGCAACTGCAGCGAGCATGCTCTTGGCGATTGCCGCCGATTTTGCATTCGCATCGAAAGGAACTGAAATGAAGAAGATGATCCTCATCACCGCAGCGCTGATGTCGCTTGCCGGTTGTTCATCGTTCCCAGGGGCGGGAGCCAAAAAGGCGGATGAACACGCCGCACATCACCCCGCGAGCACCGCAGCGAAGGCCGACACCGCCAAGCTCGACGAGCAAATGAAGTTGATGCACGACATGCATCAAAAGATGAAGGCCGCCAAGACGCCGGCAGAGCGTGCGGCGCTGATGAAGGACCACATGAGCGCAATGCAGGGCGGTATGTCGATGATGGGCCAGATGAGGAGCGGCATGCCGAGGCAAGACGGTGGCATGTCCTCGATGCCGGCGGGGCCAACCGGGCAGAAAGACATGATGGAGCGCCGCATGGACATGATGGAAATGATGATGCAGATGATGATGGACCGGGAAGGGGCGAAGCCTCCGGCAGCCAGGTAGCGTCCTCGGTCATGGAGGCATTGAGATGGATACGCGAAACAACGAATCGGGAAGATCGGCCACCTCCTGCAGCAGCGCCGCCGAGCGGCGACGCAGCGTGATGAAGGTGATGCCCAACTGATCCAGACGCGCCAGGTGGGCATAGGTGGTCAGGCGCGAATCGAACACCAGGTGCCGCGGGAGCGCGCCGTGCTGGCGCTTCCAGAACTCGATGAAGCGGAAGATCTCTTCGGCCTCCTCACCCTTGCGCAGATCGGCGTTGGAGTAGCAAAAGGCGCGGCCGCTCGCGTCCTGCGCGAGGAAGGCCAGCACACTGGGCTGGGCGCGGCTGCGCGCGGACACGAAGTGGCGCTGGACCTGGGGATCGTCGCCGTAGTACGGCACTGAGTGGAAGTCCAGGTTGAAAGAGTGGGCGTCGAACAGTTGCTCGTCGGTGACGGCGCGGTGCCAGGCCGCCAGCAGCGCGACGGTGCGCTCACGCTCGACCCGCGAGGAGTACTCGCACAGGTAGCTCTTCTTGGGGATGACGTTCAAGCCGCAAAACAACGCCAGGCCCGGATCGGTGACCAAGGCCATGACATGGCTCTTGCGCTCGATGGACCACAGCTTGAGCGCGAGCGCGCAACGCAGGGCGTGAGACGAGGGGATCATCCTGGAGCCCGGCAGCTTGGCGCGCGCGGCGATCTCCTCGAGCTGCAGGCGCACCAGATCGGGCAAGAACAGGAACAAGCCACCGCAGCGTGTGGTGAACTGCGTGCCGGGCTGTAGCGCGAACTCGCGCACGTCGGCCACCGCCTCAGCGGTGGGGCCCAGATGCTCAAGTCGCTCGTCGTCGCCGCGCCGCGGCAGCGGCGCGAAGCCCTCCTCGCGCAGCACTTCGCGCACGGCGGTGGGACTCAAGGGCGTGCCGTGCTCCTTGAGTGCCTGACTGATCTCGTAGACCGAATGGTTCTGCTTGCGCAGGGCCACGGCCAGGTCGTGGGCCTTGGACTTGAGCGGCTGGGTGCGTGGACCGGGACTGGGAGAGTGGAAGAACTGCGGATCGGGATCGCGGCGGAACTGATGGCACAGCACGCGGAAGGATCCGGGGGTGTAGCCGAAGGCGCGGGCGACCTCGTGGGAGGGGCGGTCTTCGACGAAGAAGGCGCGCAGCGCTTCGTACTGGCGCTGGCGGGGATGGGAGGGCTCGGCGAAGAATCGTCGGATATCTGTTAGATCTTTAGGTACGCCTATACCCATACGTGCATTGTGCTATATGGAGAATGGCGGTGTCAACGACAATCCCATCGGTACCCATCAAAGATCGGGAACCTCAAGCTGCATGCGGCTTGGCGAGAGATTGGCGTGGACTGGCACAAGCAATGCAGAAATGCCAACGGCCCCGCGTGGGGCCGTCGAGATGATGGGGTAGGCGCACCAACTGCTAACGCTGGAGGGCCAGGCCCCTCCGCCAACACAGCAGAAGCGGTCTGCTCCTATCGAGCAGCGTTACCCAAATAGTGGTGCGTGGAAATCCAGGCTAGGGAGCCGCTCCGGGCAACTGCAGGCCGCCCTGGCCTTTGAGGCGCGCAGTGATCGCCGCCTTCAGCGGTGGCAGATGCTGGGCCGCGCGAAGGATCAGCTGACGTGCGAAGCGCTGCGGTGCGCTGGTGCTGGCATAGAGCTTCGCCACGGCATTCGTGCCGTGGTAGATCAGGGCCGAATCGCGACGATGCCTGCGTTCGTAGCCCGCCAGAACCGCGGCGGCGCCGATGTCCTGGTTGGCGGCGCGGGCTGCGCAGAGTGCGTGTGTGAGAGAGGTGATGCTTTGCAATCCTAGGTTGTAGCCGTGGGCCGTGACCGGATGCATGCCGACGGCCGCGTCGCCGACCAGCGCGCTGCGCAGGGCCGCAAAGCGGCGGGCATACGCGGCAACGAGCGGGTAGGCGAAGCGCTGCCCGAGCAGCTGCATGCGGCCCAGCCGGCCGCGGAACTGGCGCTCCACCAGGGTCGCGAACGCACGTTCGGGCAATGCCAACAGCTGCGCCGCCGCGGCGGCGTCGGTGGTCACCACGACCGACGAGACATGGCCCGCAGCGGGCAGCACCGCGAGCGTGCGTTCGTAGCCGAAGCACTCATACGCGACGTCGTCATGTGGCAGGTCGTGCTGCATCCGGCACACGATCATGGTGCGGCCGAAGTCATGCATGTCGGCCGCGATGCCGAGCTGCCGGCGGGACCAGGAGAATCGGCTGTCCGCCGCGACGAGCAGGCGGCCGCGCAGATGGTGCGGCGCGCCCGGTGAGGTGCCGAACTCAAGTTCCGCGTGCGTGGACAAGGTGCCGATGCGCAGCGCCTGCGCGCTATCGATCAGACGCAGTCCCGGGCGCTGTGCCGCAGCTGCAAAACTGACGCGGCGCAGTGCATGGTTCGGCACGATCCAGCCCAGCGCGTCGGCGCCGTGGCCGTGCGCGTTGAAGGACAGCGCCGAGCGCTGCCGATCGCCATCCATGACGCGCGCTTCCCGGATGCGCCCGATTTCTTCGGGCAAGAGGCACTGCCAAAGTCCCAGTGCGCGCAACGTGGCCACGCTGGCGTGGGTCAGCGCGATGTCGCGTCCGTCCTCGGCCGGGGCGGCCAGGGCCTCGCGCGGCTGTGCGTCCAGCACGGTAGCGGTGAAGCCGGCGTCGGCCAGGGCAATGGCCAAAGCCAGCCCGGTCGGACCGGCGCCGACGATGAGGACGTCACGATCCTGCTGCATTCAGTTTCCTCCGTGGATGAGGAGCCGGGTTGTGGGCGGCGCAGCAGCGCTCACCTTGACGGAGGTCAAGGGTTGGCGAAACGGGCCTTGGCGCCCGAAAGTTCAACACGCGGCGCTTCAGGTCGAGCGCCGTGGGCGAGGGCGAGTTTGGCTGCAATGCTCCAGCGTTCAGCGGGCCAGCCTGAACTGACAGGCGTGGCACCGGATGGCCGCCGGTTCGATCAGCATGCGTTCGCGCGCGATGACACGCTCGCAATCGAGGCAAAGCGCGTAGAGGCCCAGGGAGATGCGTTGGAGTGCCTGTTCGATATCCTGCAGCGTCGGCCGACGAACCTTGACGGCAGCGAAGGCCGTGACATTGCCGACTTCCCCAGCCGACGAAGGGCAGGGCTCGGAAGCCCGCGCGTCGGGCGCATGCTCGGCGCGGCCGTCGTGCAGCTGGGCGCGTTCGCTGAGCGCCCACCGCTTCAGGATGTCCAGACGCTCGATGAAGGACTGCAGATCTTCCGGCTTCATGTGGTTCATGCTGGTGGCTCGGGATGAGGTTGACTGGCCGCCAGTATCCGGATGTCCATTCGCCCGGGATTTGATCCGCGTCAAATTCCGCGTCGCCCCAAAACTCCGCGCAGCTGCCAGCGGGCGACCTTGTCCGTATCTGGCCTGACGGCGTGTGACAGCCGTCGGCCCAGGAGCAGCCATCGGATTCTCACCTCCCAAGCTTTCCGAAAATCCGGCGGATAACCGCGTCTGCATCCGCGTCGAAGCAGCGCCCATGACTGAGCAAGATGCGGCGAGGCCGCCATGCGTGAAGTTTCGCGATGGCCGCAGCTGCCTTTTTCCGCTGCAACAACAGCGGCAGGCGCATCCCGAAGAACACCTGCCCGCGTGGGTAGTACATCCCGCTCATCCTCGTGAACGTTCGCCAAGGCTCGTCCATCTTGTCCAACTCGATGTTGATGATGGCGTCCGTCACAATGAGAGATTCTGATTCCCGGTGGAAGAAGATGAATTCCTTGAAGTAGCCACCCGGAAACAGCGTTTGGTCCAGTTCGTTCCGCCATTCGCCCGGCGGGTCCAGATCGAGGTCTCTCCCGAAACGGATCTCCACGCGCCGCGCTCTGCTCCTTCTGCGTACGCCCGGCGAAGCCCATGCGACGGCATCCGGAAAGGCGTTCAACCACTCCCCAATGTGGGCATAGTGGAACTGGTTGGGGGAGATCAGATACCGGACAGTCCCGAGGTGCTCAAGCTCGTCTGCAAGCTTGCGATCGAACTTTGTCGGCGAGTGAAGGAAAAGATCGCCGTTCGAGAGGCGCACCACCGTCATGCGGGTGGTGAACGGTAGCGGCAGCCTGACGCCAGCCACGGTCAGGTATTCAAAGGGCCCGTCGACAACTCCGATGTTTGCCGCCACAGGCTTGTACACATTGATCGGCTCGTAAAGTGCGGCGCCCATGTTGCGGTCCCGGATACATCTTGCACGATTCTGGCAGCGCTTGACACTGCCGACCTTCGCCTTTGTGGCCCCAAGCCGCCGTACATGGCCGTTGGACGGCCCGCATACACCAAGGTCCGCAGGCGCGACACGGGAATGTTCGAATGTTCGGTGGCGCGCCGCGTGAAGATCCCGTGGCGCGCGGGCCCAAGCACCACACCGGATCAAGCACTTTCAGGACGGCTGAGCGAGTGCAAAGGGCTATGAGCGGACCTTCCAGGTCATCGACGGCGCCGTGAATTGCGTCTCCGACATCCTTGCCGCGACTGACGAGGAGTTCTCGCTCATTTTCCCGGCTGGACAGGACGTCGCGTTCATCGATGAGGTCTACGAACGCGGGCTTGATGAAGCAACGCTCAACAGCGCGTTCAAAGCGCTATGGACACGGCGCGTAGTCAAAGCACAAGCCATGGGAATTCATGGCTTGCTGTTCTACCAATTGGACGAGAAGAAGCCGTATTACCCAATTAGGCGAGATGAGGAAGCAGCAAACCCGGGCGGCTCCAGACTTCGATAGATGCACATGCCGGCAGCGCGCATGGCTGGCTGGCTGGCAGAAAGCTCTTCGGCAGAATGCGGCCATCACCAGCCATTCAATGTTGATGCCAAAAAGCAGTCGCTCAACGCCGCTCTCGGCCCATTGCTGCTGTTAGCAAATTTCGAGTCGAACGCCCGCTTGACAATTCGAGACCGGCCATTGCCACCCGGTTTCCGCAGGGGGCACGCCGTTGGCTCCACGCGCGCGCCACGCAGCACATGCCTTGACATAGCTTTCGTGGCGAGCGCACGATGTGGCCTCCTTCGATACAGCAGGAGGAAGGCATGTCACAGCTTCCACGGCTTGCGCGCGGATCGGCGTTCCTCGGCGCGGCGATGCTGGGCCTAGTGCTCGCTGGCGCGCCCGATGCGGCGCGCGCGCAGGTGCTGATCAGCGGCTTGAGCCTCAACCCCGACGGCGGCAACCCGAACAACCCGCTCGCCGTCACCGCGTGCAACGGCGCGCCGCAGCTCGGCGTCGTCTATCGCAACAGCGAGTCTGAACCCTACCTCGCGGTCAACCCGACCAATCCGAGCAACATGATCGCCGGCTGGCACCAGGACCGCTGGAGCACCGGCGGCGCACAAAGCCTCGGCGCCGCGTATACGTTCAATGGCGGCGCGACCTGGCAGCAGGTGGTCATTCCGTTCACGCGCTGCTCCGGCGCGGTACCCCGCTCGGCCGGCGATTTCGAGCGCGGCAGCGATCCGTGGATCAGCTTCAGCCCGAACGGCACCGCGCACTACATGGCACTGGTCGTGCAAGACTCGGCCAACGAGAACGCGATGGTCGTCGCCCGTTCGACCGACGGCGGCGCGACGTGGTCGCCGCCCGTCGTCATCGCGCGCAACCCGGCGCAGGATCCCGGGCGCTCAGTGTTCCACGACAAGAACGCGATCACCGCCGATCCGTTCGATTCGCGGCTCGTGTACGCGACGTGGACGGTGTTCCGCACCGGGTTCGTGTCGCTCGTGTTCGCGCGCTCGACCGACGGCGGGCAGACGTGGTCGCCGGCGATCCCGATCGCCACGATGGGCAACGCGGCGCCTGCCCAGCAGGCCGTGTTTCGCCAAGGCGCGCAGATCGTCGTGCTGCCGAACGGCACGCTGGTGAACGCGTTCTTTCGCATCCTCGTCGATCGGGCCGCGGGTCGCGTCACGTTCGAGCAGGCGATCCTTCGCTCGCTCGACCAGGGCAAGCATTGGACGCGCGTCGACGCGCGCGTCGCCTCGTTCGCGAGCATCACCGCGGTCGATCCGGAACTCGGCATCCCCGTCCGCGATGCGCAGGAGATCCCCAACATCGCGGTCAACCGCACGTCCGGCCAGCTCTACATGACCTGGCAGGACGGCAACGCCAACACCCAAGGGGGCGCCGGCATCGTCGTCGCGCGCTCGAGCGACGGCGGCGCCACGTGGTCGACGCCGGTGCGCGTCAACCAGGGGACGCCCGCCAGCGTGCAGGCGTTCCTGCCGGTCGTTGCGGTCGATGCGCAAGGCCGGGTCGGCGTGCTCTTCTACGACTGGCGCAACGACGTGCTCGGCGATCCGGCGTTGAGCACGGACGTGTGGCTGTCGCTGTTCGACGCCGACCTGAACTACCTCGGCGAGCGGCGGCTCACGCCGCAATCGTTCGACATGCGGCAGATGGTCATCACCGGTCAGCGCGGCTTCTTCCCCGGCGACTACGTCGGGCTTTCGACCGTCGGCACCGATTTCGTCGCCGCCTTCACCGTTGCCAACAACCTAGGTCTGCCAGTCGTCTTCCCGCAGAACAACAATGGCGTGTTCGTCGACAGCCACGACCGCCAGAGCATCGTTTTCATCCGGCAGCCCTGACGATGGCCGTGTGCGAACGGTTCGGGCGGTGCTTGAGATTGGGCGTCGCGGCGGCGGACCCGAGTCGTGGATCGGGCGCATGCATCGCGGCGCGGTCGAGGTGGACGATTTGCACGCACGGGCCCTTCGCGGCGCTGAACAGGCCGAGCTGGGTGTCGATGAGGGCCTCTGCGTTGAGCGCGCGGATGGCATCCGTTGCAGGGCTGCAGAGCTGACGATCGACCAGCTTTCGTGTTGTCGCCCACGGCCCACGATGCAGGTCCGCCCTGGAGAAATTCCCACGCCCTACGTCGACGTATGACTGCCGTACTCGGGCAGCGGTCGTTGCCTGCGGCGCCTTTGGAGCACACGGATGTCTCTTGATGGCCGTTCAGAAACTTTGACGAAGATCAGCTTCTCTTGATGCTAAAGGACCGCAACAGCCCCAACCGGCTGTTCGCGCCCGGCCGCCGGCAGTTCGTGACCGGCTCGCGCGACACGGAAAATTCAAAGATGGGTAAAAACCCGCCCGAAAATTCAACCTCTGTTGCGCAGCGGGTTCAAAGTAGCTTGGCAGATCTGCTCCCAAGTCCTTGATGCGCAACGCCTCGGGGTTTGCGTCCTCGGCGCCGATCGACAGGTGCAGAACGACACTGGCGAGGCCAGATCGACGATCGCCAGGTCCCAGCCGTGCGGGTGCTCGACCAGCCAGGTCAGGCCTCGGAGCTCGGTGTCGGCGCATCCCACGATGGCGAGGTCAGCGCAGTGGCTGAGGTCTTCCGTGAGGCGGACGCGGGCCGCTGCGCTGTCCTCGGCCATGAATATGCGAAGCTTTGACATGATGCAGGCGTTGGGTGGCGCGAATGCGTATGGAGGTCGGCGAGCTCAGCCAGGCTTGCCGTCCAGGCGGGGGCGGGTCAGCACGGCCCAGTAGCGCACGGCGTACAGGCCGAAGCCCAATGTCCAGAAGGCACCGGAACCAAGCACGGCGGCGAGGGTTTGGGACGGTGCGACGAGCGGCACGAGAATCCGCACGAGCGCGGCGAGCAGCACCAGCACGAAGCAGGCGGTATCGACCTGGTCGGCGCGCAGGATTCGAGCGGTGTGACCTCGCGCCGTGCGGACCATCATCCCGATGATGAGCCCCCCGGCCGCGCCGACGGTCAGCGCGTGGGTCGCCAGCGACGGCGACACCCAGCCATGCAATGCCAACACCCGCAACGCGAGGTGCACGGGAATCCACGCGTAGGCCAGGTGCAGCACGAGAACGAGTGTGTTGTTCAGCGTTTTCCAGGGCTGCCAGAGCAGCCAACGCACGAGATGCACGAGCGCCGCCGGCACGGCGATGGCTGCCACGACAAGCGACGGCAGACCCATTGCGTCGCTGATCGGCAGCGCGATCAGAGAGCCCAGCGCCACCTTCTCGATCAGGGGGTGTCGCGTCGCATTGGCGCCGGAAATGCCGTTGTTGGTGAACATCGGGATCACCCGGCCGCCCATGACCGCCATGATGAACAGCAGGACATCCAGGGCCAACTGGATGCCGATCCATGTCGGCGTCTGGATCACGCCGAGGGCCGAGAGATGGAAGGCGAATGCAGCGCCCGACAGCACCAGCAGCAATCCAATGAAGAAGTAGTTGCGGCGGTTGCGTGCAGTCACGAGAGGGATGGCCAGCGCCACCGCGCACGCCAGCGGAAACGCCGCGTTGACGACGGCGGCCGTCCAGGCGAAGGGCGTGAGAACGAGGACGCGCCCTGCCACCCACAGCGCCGCCAGGGCGGCCAGCGGCAGTCCCACGGGCGTCGGCTGGCCCGACCAGTTGCGCCCCGCGGTGAAGAGGAAGCCGACGATCACGGCGAGGGCGAAGCCGAACAGCATTTCGTGTGCATGCCACAGCGGGCCCTGGAGGTAGGCCCCCGGCAGCCAGCCGGCGAACTGCATCGCCCACAGGCCGATGGACAGCGCGGCGAAGGCGCTCGCGAGCAGATAGAACGGTCGGAAGCCGAGTTGCCACAGGGCAAAGCCGGGCCCTTCTTGGGCCGCGGGTGGTTGCGCGCGTTTGACGGCGGTGAAGGGCGCCATTACTGGGTCTTTCTGGCGCCGGCGGCGCCGTGTTGGAGTCGCCACGCCACGGCCGCGCCGGCCACGGTGGCGGCAAAGAAGCCGATCGTCGCTGCGTTGAATGAGGCGCCGGCGGCGCGCAGCGGTTCGCTGAAGGTCCCCAGGACGAGCCGCATCAGGAGCGACAGATGCAGGGCAGCCAGCGGCAGATAGAAGAAGGCGCCGAACTGCAGCTTGACCCGTGCGATCGCCGGCAGCACGACCGGCGCGTGCCCCATCATCATGCTGACGACGAAGCCGAGTCCCAACGCGTGCAGCGCTGCGTCGCGGGTGGCCCATCCGAGCGCCGTCGTGGCCCACGCCACGCCGGCGATCCCGAGCCAGGCGTAGCCGCCCAGGAGACAGACCGCCATGTAGCGGCTGATGCCGTGCGCGAACACCGTGCGTCGCGCGACATCGAAGGTCACCAGCCACGCGGCGAGCAGCACGAGCGCCGTGCCGTAGACCAGCCCACCGGCGCGCGGCGCCACGCCCGACCATGCGGCGCCCGCCAGCAGCAGCGACAGCACGACATGCAGCGTGACGCTGGCGCTCGGGCGTCGGCGCATGAGCCGCGTCATCTCCAGGCGTTCGGCGGCGATCGTCATGACGAGAAAGGCAAACCACCAGGGAAAAACTGCATTGCCGCCATGTCCCAGCGCGAACAGAACGTTGCCTGTCACCCATGCGGCCGCGCCGACCAGCAACAGCAGGGTGTGGGCGGCGGCGTGTTGGCGCCGCACGACGACCGCGTTGACCGCAAGGAAGGACACCGCCGCCGCCACGCCGAGCCACGCGCCGGCGGCCTGCTGCCCAAGGACCAGGCACAGCGCGCCGGAGCCCGACGCGAGCGGCGCGAGGAAAGCCGCACGATGCTTGACGGCCACTGCGCGTTCGATGCCGATGACCGTGCCCAGAAAGCCGCAGATCATGAGGGCCGCATGCACCAGCAGCACCTGGCCGGTCCAGGCGAAGGAAAGCGGATCCGGCACCGCGACGCCGAGCCGCCAAAGTCCGCCCGCGACACCTGCCACCAAGGAGACGGTCACCAGCGCACCGAACACCACGCGCGCGAAGATCCATAGGCGGGATGTCGATGCCCCGCGGCGGGCTCGGACGGGCGGACGTTCGGCGTTCACCATCCCATGAACCGTCTGGCGTTGGCGCTCATGCGGTCTGGGGTCCAGGGCGGCTCCCACACCAGTTCGATGCAGATCTTGAGATCGGCCGGGAGGACCTTGTCCAGCTCGAGCTCTGCGTCCTCGATGATGAGGTCGATCACCGGGCAGGCGGCCGAAGTCATCGTGATCAGCACGTGCACGGTCTTGGTGTCGACGGTGACGCCGTAGATGAGGCCGACATCGACGATGTTCATCGAGACTTCCGGATCGACGACGCGTGACAGCGCTGCGGCGATCGGCTGGCGCAAGGCTTCCGGTCCGTCGTAGGGAATGGAAGCCGCCTCGAGAGTTGCCTGCTCTGGCGTACGAGCGCGACGAGAGGAGGAGGTCATGCCGCCCCCTTGGCAGCGCGACGCACTGGGGCTTGATCGACAAAGAATATTGCGGAAAGCGCCTCCCGGTTGTGAACCAGGTCCGCCAGCGTGTAGCGATGCAGCACCGCATGAAACGCCGCCACGGCCTCATCCAGCACGCCACGCAGACGGCACAGGCCGGTGATCCGACATTCGCCACCGCCTTCCCCGAAACATTCCACGATCGCGTTGCCTTCGGTGTGACGCACAACGTCGCCGATATTGATCGAGTCGGGCGCCTTCGCGAGCGACAGACCGCCTCCCTTGCCGCGGACGTTGGCGAGCCACCCGTGCTTGCCCAGGAAATGGACCACCTTGGTCAAGTGATGCTCCGACACCGCGAAAGAGGAGGCGATCTCGGCGATGGTGGCGCGTCGCTCCGGCTGCGCGGCTAGGTAGATCAGCACCCGCAGGCTGTAGTCGGTGAAAGCGGTGAGCTTCATGATCTCTCACGGGCAAGCCGCCTCACCGTTCGGCCACGTGGCCCGCCTGGACGGCCAGACCTTTGCGGCCCTTCAAGCGCGGCGATGTTTGCGGCGCAGATTGCGACGCTGGGCGGCGCAGCAGACGCAGCGCGTACCCGGCGAGCAGCACCGCGCCCAGGGCGAAGACGATGTCGCCCGGAACACGCATCCAGACCAGGATCTCCATCACGCGGGAATGCACGATCTCGGCAGAGCGGGCGTACCACAAGCCCTGCGTGACGCTGGCCCAGGCCTGGTAGATGCCGGCGGGCAGCAGCGACAGGAACACCATCATGGCAAGACCGATGTTGAGGCCCCAGAACGCGGGCTTGAGCAAGCCGTCGGCGTGCAGCTCGCGCTCGTACAGACCGCGCAGGCAGAACAGCATCAGCCCGATGCCCAGCATCCCGTAGACGCCGAAGAGTGCGGCGTGGCCGTGGGCGGCGGTCATGTTGAGCCCCTGCACGTAGTAGAGCGAGGCGGGCGGGTTGATCGCGAAGCCGAGCACGCCGGCACCGATGGTGTTCCAGAAGCCGACGGCCACGAAGCACATGATGGTCCACCTGTAGGCGGCGAGCCAGGGCATGGCCTGCGACCGCCGGTAGGTCTGCAGCGCCTCGAGGCCGATCAGGGTCAGCGGCACGACCTCGAGCGCGGAGAACACGGCGCCCACGGCGATCACCGACGTCGGCGTGCCGGTGAAGTAGAGGTGGTGCAGCGTTCCGAGGATGCCGCCGAACAGGAACACGATGGTCTCGGCGATGATCGCTCGGTTGGCGCTTTCGGTGCGCACCAGGCCCAGACGCGTGAAGATGAGCGCGACGACGGCGGTGGCGAACACCTCGAAGAAGCCTTCCACCCACAGGTGCACCAGCCACCAGCGCCAGTACTCGATCATCGAGTAGTGGGTGTGCTGTCCCCAAACCAGCGAGGTGGAATAGAAGCCGCCGATGCAGGTTGCCGACAGGAACACCATCGCGATCAGGCCTCGCGATGCCGAGGGCTTGGTCAATGCCGGCCACAGTGCGCGACCCAGCAGGAAGACCCAGAAGAGCAGGCCGACGAACAGCAGCACTTGCCAGACACGGCCCATGCTCGTGTATTCCAGGCCCTGGTTGCCCAGCCAGAAGCTGAAGTCAACGCCACGGTGCTGCAAGGTGCCGAGCCAGCCGGTCAGCGTGGAGCCGACGACGATGGCGATCAGGGCCCAGAAGAGCACATCCACGCCGAGCTTCTGCAGCTTGGGCTCGCGGCCGGACAGCAGCGGGGCGATGTACAGGCCGGTGGCCAGCCACGCGGTCGCGATCCAGAAGATGCCGATCTGCGTGTGCACCGTACGGCTGACCACGTAGGGAAGCAGCTCGGCCAGCGGAAGCCCGAAGAACGACTGCCCCTCGACCGCATAGTGGGCCGTGATGACCCCCATCGCGATCTGCAGCAGCATCAGCCCGATCACCGCGAAGAAGTACTTGCGCGTGGCCTTCATGGAGGGCGTCGCGGTGGCACCGAGCAGCGGGTCCGCCTTGGGCGGCTGCGCCTCGGCTTCGTGCCTCTGGCTGCCGTGCAGCCACAGCATGGCGGCGATGGCTGCCAGCAGCAGGACGATGCTGACCATCGACCAGACAGCCGCGGAACTGGTCATGGTGTTACCGACCAGCGGCTCGTGCGGCCAGTTGCTGGTGTAGCTCAGTCCCGTCCCCCCAGGTCGGTCGGTGGCCGCAGCCCACGCTGTCCAGAAGAAGAAGGCGGTGAGTGCCTGGCGGTCGGCGCGATCGGGCAGCGTGTCCAGCGTCATGGCATATTGCTCGCGCAGCGTGGCGACCGAGCCGTCGTGGCCGAACAGGGCCTCGTAGTGCGCGGCCGTTTCGCGGATCGCCTGCGCGCGTTCCAACGAAACACTGACCACACCACTCGTGCTGTCGTAGGTGTTGCGCCGCATCTCGTCGATCACCGTGGCGTCGAGCGCCCCGCGTTCCGATGCGCTCAGCGCGGAGGGCTCCTTGCGGTAGGCCTGTGCGTGGCGATTCTTGAGCGCAACGGCCTCACGGTGCAGCCAGTCCGCGGACCAGTCGGGTGCGACGTAGCCGCCATGGCCCCACACGGAGCCCAGCTGCTGTCCGCCGGCCGACAGCCAGACCTGTTGGCCCCGCTGGACCTGCTCGCCGGTGAAGATCACCTCGCCGTTGGAGGCGGTGACGGATGCGGGAATCGGTGGGGCCGTCAGGTAGATCTGCACGCCCAGGTAGCCGAGTGCACCGAACGACAGTACGAAGATGAAGGCGAGCCAGCGCCACAGCCTGTTGTTGTTTCTCATGACATTTCCTTGGGTCATCGAAGAGGGGCCCGGCGTTCAGGCGCCGCCGCATCCACCGCAGCAACCCCCGCTCGCATTGGCGGTGAAGGCCGGGATCTTGGTGATGGCAACGCGCCACACCGAGGGACCTTCCTCGAGGTAGTTCCATGCGAAGCGGTTGGGCCACTGCGCCTGCAACTGCGCGCAAAGCGGCCTGGGATCGTGGTCGTTCACGAGTTCGATGGCGTGGCCGTCGTCGAGGGCGGCGAAGGTCGAGAAGATGTGCGAATGACGAAAGCGTGGTTCCAGAACTCGGACATCGACGGTGGAGGAGAAGGCTGCAGATTTCACGGGGATTCCTTGTGGATAGCGAAGGGGCTAGAAGGTGTATTCAAGATGCATCTATGCTAGGAAAGGGCCTGCCGTGAGATGTTGATCTGCATCAAGGTCCGCATCGAAATCGAGGTCGCCTGCGAGCGCCATCGGAGCGCTGCGCCGCGCCACCGGCTTGAGCGCAGATGAAGGACATCTCGGCGATGTCTCGACGGTCCAGTTGCAGTGCAGCGTGGTTCGCCAGCTGCGCGGCGCTGGAGCAGCCGGAGCACGACCAGACCAAGGGGCTTGCAGCGGGATCGTCAAGCGGCCTATCCATCATGGTCAGGCCACGTAACGCAGCACCGTGTAGAAGTGGCAGCCGCTTCCGGCCAGCACGAACAGATGCCACAGCCCGTGGCCGTGACGGACCTTGTGGTCGGTGGCGTAGAAGAGCAGGCCGACCGTGTAGCAGGCGCCGCCGGCCAGCAGCCAGCCGAAGCCCGCCGGCGTGAGCGCCCGCCAGAGTGGCCACGCCGCTACCAACGCGAGCCACCCCATGAGCATGTAGATTGCCAGCGACACGGCGCGCGCGCCTCGGGCGAGCCAGATTTCCTGGACGATACCGGCCAGCGCCAGCCCCCACACGACACCCAGCAGCGACCAGCCCCATGCGCCACGCAGCGACACCAGCGCGAACGGCGTGTAGCTGCCGGCGATCAGCAGGTAGATGGTGCAGTGATCGAATTTGCGCAGGACATCTTTCGCGCGTCCCTTGAAGCTGTGGTACAGGGTCGAGAACAGGTAGAGCGCGACCAGCATCGCGCCGTAGATGCTGAAGCCCGTGATCTTCCAAGGGTCGCCCGCGCGACTGGCCTGCGTGATCAACCAGGCGGTGCCCGCCGATGCGAACCCGGCGCCGGCGAGATGGCTGATGCTGTTGAAACGTTCGCCGCGGTACATGCCTTGCACTGCTTATTCGCGAGCGCTGCGGCGCTCGCCCAGCAAGCGCTGGATCAGGCGGTCCTTCTCTGCCCATTGGGCCTCGACCCATTCGCGAATCCGCTGGCGGTGCGCCCTGTCGCCCGATGAATCCCCGCCCAGCAGGCTGGGCGGAATGGCACATCGACGGACGTCGACGGTGACGGGCTTCACCTTGCCGCACAGCAGCGCCCAGAAGCTGGGCGTCCCCTCGGGGTAGACGATGGTCACGTCGAGCATGGCCTCGAAGCGCTCGCCCATCGTGGCCAGCGCCACGCCGAGGCCACCCGTCCTGGGTTCGAGCAGATGGCGGTAGCTGCTGTTCTGCGCGGCATGCTTGGCCGCCGTGAAGCGGGTGCCCTCGGCGAAATTGATGACTGCCGTCGGAACGCGCTTGAACTTCTCGCAGGATCGTCGGGTCGCTGCCAGATCCCCTCGATGCGCATTCCGGCCTCGGCCGCGTTTCATGAACGGAAAGTCGAGCGCCCACCAGGCCAGCCCGATCACCGGCACCCAGATGAGCTCGCGCTTCAGAAAGAATTTGAGAAACGGGATGCGTCCATGGAAGGCACGCTGCAGCACCAGGATGTCGACCCAGCTCTGGTGATTGCTCGACACCAGATACCAGCCGCGGTGATTCAGGCCCTCGAGGCCCCGGATCCGCCATGGCGCCGGGCACGCGGGCGCGATCCACGCGTTGTTGACGGCCACCCATCCGGTGGCCAGGGTGTTCAGGATCCGGTCACAGCCGGTGCGCACGCTGCCGGCGGGCACGATCAGCTTGACCAGCGCCGGTGGCACCATCAGGGTGAACGCGACCAGCGTGTTCAAGCCGAGCAGTGCAGCGCTGAGGGCACCGCGCAGCAGGGCGAACATCAGTTGGAGGGCAGACAAGGAATGGCGTGCAGAAGGAGGAGCAGGGCGCCTGCGTTTGCGCAGACCTTGAGTCATTCTGCGTGGGCTGCACCTTTGACTTGTTGATCCCGCTCAACCTTCCATGGCTTGCCGGGCAGCGAGGCGATCGAGCCCACCGTCGGTGCCGTCAGGAGGCCGCACCGCGGCGACGCCGCATCTCCGCGCCCATCGCGTCGCGCGCGCCATCGTCGAGCAGCGCGGCCGCAGCCGGATAGGCGAGCTGCTCTTCGGCTTCGATGTGAGCTCCATACAGGCGCGTGAATGCATCGATCTCCGCTGCACTGGCCGTCGAGATTGCTTGGATCTCTGCACGCTCGAGCCGTTCGAGGATCGCGCGCACCGTGCGCCAGCGCGCCTCCATCTGAAGATGGTCCTGCTGCAGGCGAGCGACCAGCGCGAGCATGGAAGGATCGCCGCGCACGACCAGGGTCGGGAACACATGCATCTCCTCGTCGAGATGGTGCTGCGGCGCGGCCATATCGAAGTAGCGCATGACATCGCGGGCGGCCTGCCGCGCCTGTTGATCGGCGCCGTGACGCGCGACATGGGCGCGCAGCCGCTCGAGCAGCCCGAGGGTGCGCTGCAGGCGCTCATGGCAGGCTTCCATCATCTCGAAGGGTTGTTCGAATCCGGCCGCTGGCGATGCGATGAGAGAGGCCAGGCGCGAAGAGCGGTTCATGGCGTGGGGACCAGTTCGGAGACATAGCGCTCGAGGTCCGGCCGCGCCGGACCGGCCGCGTGCGCCAGCACGGTGCCCACGCTGATGAAGCAGAGCGGTTCCTCTTGTGGGTCCAGAGCGAACAGTGCGCGCAGTCCGGTGGATTGCAGCGCCTTGCCGGAGGTCAGTGCCGAACCGTAGCCCAGGACTGTCGCGGTCAGAAGCATGTTCTGGATGGCGCATCCGGCCGACACGATCCTCTCGGCGGCCGGAATCTCCTCGTTGTCGGGGCCCAGCCGCACGATCGCCAGCATCAGGACCGGAGCGCGAAAGGCCTTCTCGCGCGCCTTGCCCCGTTCGTCAGGCGTGGCGTGCTGCAGGGCCTGCGCGAATACATCGGCGAGGCGCCCGCGTTGCGGCGGCGGCACGATGACAAAGCGCCACGGGACCAGGCCGCCGTGATCCGGGGCCGCGGCCGCGGCGCCGAGGATCTGCTCGAGTTCGGACCGTTCAGGTCCGGGCGTGCCGAGCCGCTTGGGCAGTACCGTGCGGCGCGTGTGCAGGAGTGCAGCCAGTTGCCGTTCAGTGACAGGCGGATCAGCCAGGACGGCCGTCGCAGCGCGGGCGTCCGTATCAGGAGGCATGTCGAATTCCCCAGATGAGCATGAGGGCGGCTCGCAAGAGGGCAACGAGCGTCAGCATGGTCCGGCCGAGCCGGAAGGTCAAGGTGGCGGAAACACGCAGCAGCGTCGCGGCCGCCCGGGCCGCGTTCATCCGCAACTTCCGAGGTGCCCGCACTGCGTGCAGTAGTCGCAGCCGTCCTTTCGGATCATGGCGTGGGCGCCGCATTCCGGGCACTTGGCGCCCATCGAGGGCGAGGGTGCAGCAGCCGTCGGCGTCGAAACGTCCGGCGCCGTTGGCGCCGAGCCGCTTCGCTTCGCGATCAGCTGCTGAATCGCGTACGCGATGGCGCCGACTTCGGAGTCGTGCCACATGGGCACCTGGCTGCCATCGGCCTTCACGTGATGGCCCAGACGCACGGGACCGCGGTCCCATGCCACCTTGCGCATGTCGGCGAGCGCGCGTTCGAGGAAGCCCCCGCGTGCGGCCAGCGACAGCAGCCGCATGCTCGCGGTGATCCACTGCTGCGATTCGCCGCTCTGGCCCACGGGCATGAAGAACTCGATGGCCCGTTCCCGCCCGTCGGCCAGGGGCAGGAAGGACACCACCAGATAGAGCGTCTGCCGGCCCTGCTGCGTCCAGTACTCGATCTTCTCGGCGCTGGCATTCAAGGCACCCGTCGGACGACTCTCGATCATCGCGCGCATCGGGTCGGCCGCGGCGTTGTCAGCGCGCGAGGGCGCGCCCTCTTGCGCCGTCGGCGCGACCTCCAGCACCGACCCCAGGATGCTGTTGGGCCGGTAGGTGGCCAGTCCCTTCAGGTTGGCGGTCCAGGCGTGCAGGTAGAGTCCCTTGAAGTCTTCATAGGGGTAGTCAGCGGGCACGTTGACCGTCTTCGAGATGGCAGTGTCGACGAAGGGCTGCACCGCTTCCATCATCGCCAGATGGCCGGCCGCGGGCATCGACAGTGCCGAGACGAAGTAGGCGGGTAACGCGTCGGTGTCCCCACCCAGGGAGCGGTACAGGCGCCAGGCGTGATCTTCAACCTCGTACTCGGAGATGCTGCCGTCGGCTTCGCGCTTCTTGCGCCGATAGGTCCAGGAGAACGCCGGCTCGATGCCGTTCGAGGCGTTGTCGGCGAACGCCAGGCTCACGGTGCCGGTGGGTGCGATCGACACCAGATGGCTGTTGCGGATGCCATGCATGCGGATCTGCTCCTGCAATGCCTGGTCCAGGCGGCTGGCGAAGGTGCCGCGCGCGAGGTAGCGCTGCGCATCGAATAGTGGGAACGGACCCTTCTCGCGCGCCAGCGCCACCGACGCGGCGTAGGCGGCGTCGCGCAGGCTGCGTGCAATGCGCATGGCCATGGCCCGGCCCTCGGGCTGGTCATAGCGCTGGCACAGCATGGCCAACGTGTCGCCCAGCCCCGTGAAACCCACGCCGATGCGGCGCTTGGCCATGGCTTCGGCGCGCTGCTGCGGCAGCGGCCAGAAAGTGAGGTCCAGCACGTTGTCGAGCGCCCGGACCTGCAGTGCGACGGCTTCGTTGAAGCGCTGGAAATCGAACTGCGCCGCCCCGCCGATCCCGAACGGATGGTCGACGAAGCGCGGCAGGATGATCGGCCCGAGGTCACAGCAGCCGTAGGGCGGCAAGGGCTGCTCGCCGCAGGGATTGGTCGCCTCGATGTGCTCGCAGTAGCGCAGGTTGTTGTCGTTGTTGATGGCGTCCGTGAAAAGGATCCCCGGCTCGGCGAAGTCGTAGGCCGAACGCATGATCGTGTCCCACAGTTCTCGCGCCGGCAGGCGCCGGTAGATCCAGTGGCCGTCCAGGGCCTGCGTGGCGCCTCGCGCGATCAGTTCGGACCCCGGCTTGGCGCTGTGCACGAGCGCCCATTCCTCGTCGGCCGCCAGCGCGCGCATGAACTGGTCGCTGACCGCGACGGACACGTTGAAGTTGTTCCAGCGCCCCGGCGTCCGCTTGGCGGTGATGAACTCCTGCACGTCGGGGTGGTCGATGCGCAGCACACCCATCTGCGCGCCGCGGCGCGCCCCTGCGCTTTCGACGGTCGCGCAGGACCGGTCGAACACGTCGATGTAGCTGCACGGGCCCGAGGCCAGCGAAGCGGTGGCGCGCACCTGGGCGCCGCGCGGGCGGATACGGGAAAAGTCATAGCCCACGCCGCCGCCACGGCGCATGGTCTCCGCGGCCTCGCGCAGTGCCTCGTAGATGCCGGCATAGCCGGCCTCGTCCTGGCCTTGAATGCAGTCACCCACTGGCTGCACGAAACAATTGATCAACGTGGCATCGAGCTCGGTGCCGGCGGCACTCATGATGCGCCCGGCCCCAATGGCTCCTGCGCGCAGGTTGGCGAGGAAGCGCGCTTGCCACTGCGCGCGTTCGCCTTCGGCCTCCACCGACGCCAGCGCGCGCGCGACGCGCGCAAACAGGTCCTCGGCCTCCTGCTCGCCGGGCTTGAGGTACTTTTCCAGCAGCACGTCGCGGCTGATGGGCTGCACGGGCAGCAACGAGCCCAAACCAAGGTCGTCACGCTTCATACGACGGTCTTCTTGGTCGCGGCGCCCGAACGGCACGAGCCGGCGCCCGGGTCGAACAAGCGGTGCTCTTCGCGAGCGCTTGAGCGGGTATCGCCGCGCGCGGCGGGCCGCTGCGAACGGGTTGGGCTGGATATGACTGTGTGCTGATGCACGATGGGTCTCCTGAAGGGTGCTTGAGCTCGGCGATCAGACGCTCGAGCCGCCCGTGACCCACGTCCGGCAAGAGCCAGTTGGGCCGTCGACGATTGGCGAGCTGCAGGCGAGGTGCATTTGGCAGGGCGGGGTGCGACGCAGTGGCTAGATGATTCGGGAGAAGCGAGCGCGCTTGCGATCCGTTTGCAGATAGCGGTCGAAGACCATCGCCACGGCCCGTACGAAGAACCAGCCTTTGTCGGTGACCGTGAGATCGCGGTCCGTGAGGCAAACGAGGCCGTCCGCCTCCAGCTGGCCGAGAGCGGCCAGTTCGGACGCGAAGTAGTCACGAAAGGTGATCAGGTGGGCGATGTCGATCGACTCGAAGTCGACATGGCCCTGGCACATGATGGCCATGATCACCGCGCGACGCAGCACGTCGTCGCGCGACAGCGCGAGCCCGCGCACCACCGGCAGCCGTCCCTGGTTGAGATGGTCGTAGTAGTCCTCCAGGGTCTTTGCGTTCTGGCTGTAGGTGCCGCCAACCCTTCCGATCGCCGATACGCCAAGCGCGACAAGGTCGCAGTCCGGCTGCGTGCTGTAGCCTTGGAAATTGCGGTGCAGCCGACCTTGGCGTTTGGCGACAGCCAGGCTGTCGTCCGGCAACGCGAAGTGGTCCATGCCGATGTAGACATAGCCAGCGCAGGTGAGGGCGGCGATGGAGCGCGACAGCATCTCGATCTTCGTGGCCGCGTAAGGCAATTCGTCGGCGGCGATCCGGCGCTGCGGCTTGAACCTCTCGGGCAAGTGCGCGTAGGCATAGAGGGCGATGCGGTCCGGACGCAGCTCGCAGATCTGCGCCAACGTGCGGTCGAACGAGGCAGCGCTTTGACGCGGCAGTCCATAGATCAGGTCGACGTTGATGGACTGGAATTTCAGCTCGCGCGCCGAGGCGACCAGATCGAATACTTGTTGTGCCGGCTGGATGCGATGTACCGCTTGCTGGACGTCGGGGTCGAAGTCCTGGACACCGAAACTCAGCCGATTGAAGCCCAGCCGGGCCAGGTGGGCAAGACGGCCGGCGTCGACCGTGCGTGGATCGACCTCGATGGAGCATTCGGCGCCCGGCGCGAATGAAAAAGCGTCGCGCAGCATCCGCATCAGGTCGCTCAGCCCGTCATCGCTCAGGAAGGTCGGCGTCCCGCCACCAAGGTGAAGCTGGCTCACCGGCGTCCGTGCGCTCAATTGCGCCGCGTGCAGGGCGATCTCCTTCTCCAGGTACCCCAGGTACTCACGCGCACGGGAGGCATGCCGCGTGATGATCTTGTTGCACGCGCAGTAGTAGCACAGCGATGCACAGAACGGAATGTGGACGTAGAGGGAAATGGGGGTCATGACTGCGCTGATGCCCAGCCTTCGCTGCCGCGCCGCGGCACCGTAGTCGTCGGGGCCGAAGGCCTCGACAAAGCGGTCCGCCGTCGGATAGGACGTGTAGCGAGGCCCGGCCACATCGAAGCGGGCCAGCACGTCGGCCGAGACCGAAGACGGTGAGGTTTCGTGGGGCGGAGCCAGGACAGTGGACATCATTGCGTTCAACCAAGGAAAGGCAGGTCTTCACTGTGCCTTCGTCGCGCCGGTCGTTGGTTGATGCTTGTCAACATAAGCAGCCGGACCGCTCGGCAGGAGGCATCTGAACAACGATCCGGACGAGCGCCGATGACGACGATGACGCCGAGCGACTCGGCGCCCGGCGAGACGCTGGCGGGAGAGCGGTCGGATGCGGCGTCGAGGCCATGACTGCCGCGACGGTCAGGGGGCGACGTTGCGTTGTGTGCGGAGCTTGCACGCTGAAGCGCCCGCGCTGCGTGCTGCCGACGAGCAGCAGGTGGTCCAGATCAATACGGTCTCGGAGATCTCAGCTTCAGCGCTCGTTCGCAAGGGCATCCACCCGGGGTTCGAGCCGGGCTCGGCAGCAAATGGATCAGCGCGCAGCGCGCCTTGGTGCTTATCAGGAAAGCGCGCGGGCCAAGGTCAGCGCAGCACCAGCACGGGCACGTCGGAGTTCGCAAGCACATGCGCGGTTTCGCTGCCCAGGAAAGCTCGTGCCAGCCCTTTTCGTCCGTGCGAGGCCATCACGATGAGATCGCTGCCGTGCTTGATGGCGGCACCAATGATTGAATCGGCCACTCGATTCGATTTGACAGACGCCGTGCTGACCCGTACGCCGCATGCTTCGGCGCGCTTCTCTAGCGCCTCGAGCATGGTCTTGGCCTGCTCAGTGCGCCGGCACTCGATGCGGTCGATCTCCTCGGCTTCGAATTCGATGGTGCCGTCCATGTAGCTCTTGGCTTGCCGTCGTACCACGGTCACGGCCCTGAGCTCGGCCTTGTGCTCGGCAGCCAGGTCGATGGCTTTCGAGACGGCCTTTTCCGCCAGCACGGAGCCGTCAGTGGCAACAAGAATGCGCTTGAACATGAACTGTCTCCTCGGAGGTTGAGTTTCTGCAGCGTAGCCCCGCGGGGGCTTTGGAGCTTGATCCAGATCAAGCATGCACCCGGTTTCAAACGCAGAATGCGGCAAGCGAACGAGTACATGGACCTGCCGACGCACCCGAGAAGGCGACGACTGAGGGGAATGGTGAGCGCTCGTCGAGCGCGCGCGCAACATAGGAATGCAGCTGTATCCGAACGAGGAGCCGATCCCGATGACTGACCGAACTCGTGAGCGTGCCTGGGCCTATGGATCCCAGCAACAAGGCCGGGATCGGTGCGTCAGCAGTGGGGCGTATGCGATGTGCAGCATGTCCCACTTGGGCCTCGCTGTCTCGAACGTCTACGCGCGTCGACTCGTCGGCCGGCCGGATCTGCTGCATCGAACGCGCTCCACTTGTGCGGCCGCTGCCGCAACGCTGACATGCGCTCGATGAACAGAGCTCGGCAATGGACGCTGGGCGCCAAGCTGGCGCTGGTCGCCATGCCGTTCCTGTTGGCAGCCCTTGGCGCCATCGCGACCTTGGTCTACATGTCATGGCAGATCGAGGGGGGCGCCGCTGCGGTCAACGAAGCCGGGCGCATGCGCATGCAAACCTATCGGATGGTGCTGTCGGCTGGCGCGGGCGATGTGCGGGCGCTGTCACAGCAGGTGGCAGAGTTCGAGCGCAGCCTCCAGGGACTGCGCCGCGGCGACACCGAACGGCCGTTGTTCGTGCCCTGGGACGACACCGTGCGTCAACGCTTCGCCGTCGTCGAACGCGACTGGGCCGCCTTTCGCCGGCGCCTGAACGATTCGATGCCGCCGGGCGTCGCGACCCGCCTCGGCGAAGACGCCGTCGCGTTCACGTCGAGCATCGATGCATTCGTCGCCGGCATCGAGGCCCATTTGTCGCGATGGACTGCGCTGATGCATTTGCTGCAGGTCGCGATGATGGGCGTGGCGCTCATCGGCGCGGCGGTGCTGGTCCATACCGGTTACCGCTTCGTCCTGGAGCCGCTGGGATTGCTCAAGCGAGCGATTCATCGCCTCCAGGATGGCGATCTCGGCGCCCGCGTCGAGCGCACCAGCACGGACGAGTTCGGCACCCTGGCGGTGGGATTCAACAACATGGCCGAGCAGCTGCAGGCCATGTACCGGAATCTGGAAGGCCGGGTCCAGGAGAAGACGGCGCTGTTGGAGGAAGAGCGCGGCCGGCTGGAATGTCTCTATGAGGTGACGACGCTGGTCGCCAAGGCCTCGACACTCGACAAACTGGCGCAGGGGTTCACGCAGAGCATCGCGCAGATCGCACATGCCGACGGCGTCGCCTTGCGCTGGTCGGACGAGGCGAACCGCCGGTACCTGATGCTCGCCTCACAGGGCTTGCCGCAGGCGATGACCGATGCCGAGCATTGCCTGGCGGCAGGCGATTGCCATTGCGGCTCGCCGCTGGCATCGCCGGGCGCGCGTGTCATTCCGATCCGTACCATGCACCCCCTCCGGATGCGACATTGCGCCCAGGCCGGCTTCGAGACCGTGGTGTCCATACCGATCCGGCTGCATGAACGGCTGATGGGTGAGGTGGACCTCTTCTTCCACGCCCAGATCACGATCTCCGAAGCCGAGCGCTCCCTGCTCGAATCGCTCACGGTCCACCTCGCGGGCGCGATGGAGAACCTGCGCCTGAACTCGCTCGGGCTGGAGGCCGCCATCTCGCAGGAGCGCGGCTTCCTCGCGCGCGAGCTGCACGACTCGATTGCCCAGTCGCTCGCGTTCCTGAAGATCCAGGTCCAGCTCATGCGCGACGCGATCGCTGCCGGCGATCCGCTGAAGGTCGAGCACGTATTGGGCGAGATCGACGTCGGCGTGCGTGAGAGCTACGGCGACGTGCGGGAGCTGCTGATGCACTTCCGCACCCGGGCCAACAGCGAAGACATCGAACCCGCACTTCTCACGACGCTGCGAAAGTTCGAGCATCAGAGCGGCCTGAAGGCAAGCCTGCAGATGCTCGGCCAGGGCATGCCCTTGCTCCCGGACACTCAGATCCAGGTGCTGCACATCGTGCAGGAGGCGCTGTCGAATGTTCGCAAGCACGCCCGTGCCAGCCAGGTGTGGCTGGACGTGCAGCAGGCGCCGCAGTGGCGCCTCGAGGTGCGCGACGATGGCCTCGGGTTTCCCGATGGCCACGGCGCGCCCGACGAGACCCACGTGGGCCTGCGCATCATGGCGGAGCGCGCCGAACGCCTGGGTGCGCAGCTCGAAGTGATGTCCTCGCCCGGCCGCGGCACCTCTGTCGTCCTGACCCTGCCAATGATGTCCCGCACCGGTGGCGCGGTGGCGCCACTGCAACGCCAAGTCGCCTGAATCCCCATGACCGAGCTGCCCCCGAAGATCCGCATCCTGGTTGTCGACGACCACACGTTGTTCCGGCGTGGCCTGACGGCACTGCTGCATCGCGATCCGCAATTCGAGGTCGTCGGCGACGCCGGCGATGCGGGCGAGGCGCAGCGCCGCGCCCAGGAGTTGAAGCCCGACGTGATCCTGCTGGACAACCACCTGCCGGGCGTCACGGGCGTTGATGCCCTGCCGGCCCTGCGCGAAGCCGTGCCCGCGGCACGGGTGCTGATGCTGACGGTGAGCGAAGACGAACGTGACCTCGCGGGCGCGCTGCGCGCCGGCGCGAGCGGCTACCTGCTCAAGACCATCGAGGGCGATGCGCTGGCCGCGGCGATCCGTCGCGCCATGCGCGGCGAAAGCATCGTGGCCGAGGAGATGACCGGCAAGCTGGTGGCGGCCTACCGTGATGCCGCCGCGCCGCAGCCTGCCCAGGTTGTGGAGCCCGCGGCGCCGGCGTCGCCGCTGCACGCGCTGTCGCCGCGCGAGCAGGACATCCTGCGCGGTATCGCGAACGGCCAGGGCAACAAGGAGATCGCGCGCTCGCTGGGCATCGCCGAAACCACGGTGAAGATCCATGTGCAGCACATCCTGCGCAAGCTCGACGTGAGCTCGCGCGTGCAGGCTGCCGTTATCGCAGTCGAGCACGGCCTGGCTTGATCCAGCGCAAGCGCGCGGCGTTTTGCCACAGCGCTAGTTCTTCATGAGGATGCCGGCGAGCGGCCGCATCGTTCTTGTGCCGCCCGGCGGCCCTCCCACCGAAGGATGCCGCAAGCTCCCCGCATTTCCTAAAGTCGGTTCATGAGCAACGAGCGGACTTCGTCATGAGCAAGAAGAGCCAGGCACTGGCGGTGCTGATGGTCAGCACGCTGGCATTCACAGTGTGCTTCATGGTGTGGATGATGTTCGGCGTGATCGGCATCCCGATCAAGAAGACGCTGGGGCTCAACGCCACCGAGTTCGGCCTGCTGACCGCCACGCCGGTGCTCACCGGCTCCCTGATCCGCGTGCCCCTGGGCATCTGGACCGACAAGTACGGCGGGCGCATCGTGATGGCGCTGCTGATGGCGCTCACCGTGCCCGCCATCTGGCTGATGAGCCACGCGACGGCGTACTGGCACTTCCTGGTCATCGGCCTGTTCGTCGGCCTGGCCGGCGGCTCGTTCTCGGTGGGCACGCCGTATGTGGCGCGTTGGTTCCCGAAGAACCGCCAGGGCTTCGCGATGGGCGTCTACGGCGCCGGCAACTCGGGCGCGGCGGTCAACAAGTTCATCGCGCCGGCGCTGGTCGTCGCCTTTGGCTGGGCCATGGTGCCGCAGGTCTATGCCGCGGTCATGCTCGGTACCCTGCTGCTGTTCTGGATCTTCAGCGCGAGCGACCCGGCGCACCGCGTGCCGAGCCACACCCGCTTTTCGGACCAGCTGCGCGCGCTGAAGGACCCGAAGGTCATCAAGTACTGCCAGTACTACAGCATCGTGTTCGGCGGCTACGTGGCGCTGAGCCTGTGGATGGTGCAGTACTACATTGGCGAGTTCGGCCTCGACATCCGCGCCGCAGCGCTGCTGGCCGCGTGCTTTTCGCTGCCGGGCGGCGTGCTGCGCGCGGTGGGCGGCTGGCTGAGCGACAAGTACGGCGCGCATTCGGTCACCTGGTGGGTCATGTGGGTCAGCTGGATCTGTCTCTTCCTGCTGAGCTACCCGCAGACCGACTTCACTGTTCTCACCATCAACGGCCCGAAGACCTTTCATCTCGGCCTGAACGTCTACGCCTTCACCGCCCTGATGTTCCTGCTCGGCACCGCCTTCGCCTTCGGCAAGGCCTCGGTGTTCAAGTACATCGCCGACGACTACCCCGAGAACATCGGAACCATCAGCGGCATCGTCGGCCTGGCCGGCGGGCTGGGCGGCTTCGTGCTGCCGATCATGTTCGGCGCGCTGGTGGACTTCACCGGCATCCGCTCCAGCGCCTTCATGCTGATGTACGGCGTGGTCTGGGTGTCGCTGATCTGGATGTACTGGACCGAGGTGCGCGGCACCGAGGTCATGGGCCGGCGCGCGCACGCCTTCAGCCTCGACGGCCGCAGCGTTTCCCCCTCCTTGCAGGAACCCGCATGAACTCCACCATCGACACCAAGGCTCCGGTGCGGCCCAAGAACGGCGCCGACATCGCCGACTGGCGCCCCGAAGACGACGCCTTCTGGGCGTCCACCGGCCGGCGCATCGCCTACCGCAACCTGTGGATCTCCGTGCCCAGCCTGTTGTGCGGCTTCGCGATCTGGGGCATGTGGGGAATCATCACGGTTCAGATGCTGAACCTGGGCTTCCCGTTCAGCCAGGCCGAGCTGTTCTCGCTCACGGCGATCTCGGGGCTGGCCGGCGCGACGATGCGCATTCCGGCCTCGTTCCTGATTCGCCTCGCGGGTGGTCGCAACACCATCTTCCTGACCACCGCCATGCTGCTGGCGCCGGCCATCGGCACCGGCATCGTGCTGCAGCACAAGGACTGGCCTCTGTGGTCCTTCCAGCTGATGGCGCTGTGGTCGGGCGTGGGTGGCGGCAACTTCGCGAGCTCGATGTCCAACATCAGCACTTTCTTTCCCAAGCGGCTGCAGGGAACGGCATTGGGGCTGAACGCCGGCCTGGGCAACTTCGGCGTGACGAGCATGCAGATCGTCATTCCGCTGGTCATGACGCTCGGACTGTTCGGCGCGCTGGGTGGCGAACCGATGACGCTCGTCAAGGACAGCGGCTGGATCTTCGGAAAGATCGCGGCCGGCACGCCCACCTGGATCCAGAACGCGGGCTTCGCCTGGCTGCTGTCGCTGGTGCCGCTGGCGGCCTTGTGCTGGTTCGGCATGAACAACCTGAAGACCGTCTCGCCGAACACGGGTGGCACGATCGTCGCCTTCCTGAAGATCATCTGGCTCTACACGCTGTCGTTCGTTCCGGCCGGCCTCGGTCTGTACCTGTACCTGCCGCCGCCCACCGGCCTCGGGGTGCTGAACATGTGGGTCGCGATGCCGCTGATCATCGTCAGCACGCTGCTGGTGCTCAAGCTCACCGCCTTCGGCCCGATGAAGGAGAGCATTGCCAAGCAGTTCGAGATCTTCCGCAACCGGCACACCTGGGCGTTGACGCTGCTGTACATCGTGACCTTCGGCTCGTTCATCGGGTTCTCGATGGCGCTGCCGCTGGCCATCACGGTGATCTTCGGTGTCAGTCATGTGCCCGACGCGGCCGGCGTGATGCAGCACGTGCTGAAGAACCCGAATGCGCCTTCGGCGCTCACCTACGCCTGGATCGGGCCCTTCGTCGGCGCGGCAATGCGGCCGCTGGGCGGTTGGATCTCGGACAAGATCGGTGGCTCGATCGTCACCCAGATCATCTCGGCGGTGATGGTGCTCGCCTCGACGGCGGTGGGCTACGTGATGATGCTGGCCTACCGCTCGGCCGCGCCCGAGCAGTACTTCCTGATCTTCATGGTGCTGTTCGTGGTCCTGTTCACCGCCAGCGGGATCGGCAACGGCTCGACCTTCCGCACCATCGGCGTGATCTTCGACCGCCAGCAGGCCGGCCCCGTGCTCGGCTGGACCTCGGCCGTGGCGGCCTACGGGGCCTTCATCGCACCGGTAGTGATCGGCGCCCAGATCAAGGCCGCCACGCCCGAGCTCGCCATGTACGGCTTCGCGGCGTTCTACGCCCTGTGCCTCATTCTCAACTGGTGGTTCTACCTGCGCGCCAACGCGTACGTGCAGAACCCCTGAGCCATTGAATTTTCCGGAGACCCTCCAATGAGCCATTTCCTAGACCGTCTCAGCTATTTCAGCCAGCCCAGAGAGTCCTTCTCCGGCGACCACGGCGTCACCACCGGCGAAGATCGCACGTGGGAAGATGCCTACCGCAATCGCTGGGCGCACGACAAGATCGTGCGCTCGACCCACGGCGTGAACTGCACCGGCTCGTGCTCGTGGAAGATCTACGTCAAGGGCGGCATCGTCACCTGGGAAACCCAGCAGACCGACTACCCGCGCACACGCTGGGACATGCCCAACCACGAGCCGCGCGGCTGCGCGCGTGGCGCCAGCTACAGCTGGTACCTGTACAGCGCCAACCGCGTCAAGTATCCGATGGTGCGCAGCAGGCTCTTGAAGAGCTGGCGCGAGGCGCGCGTCGCACACGACCCGGTCGACGCATGGGCGTCGATCGTCGAGGACGATGCCAAGCGCCGCGACTACCAGCAGGTGCGGGGCCTCGGCGGCTTCGTGCGCTCGTCGTGGGACGAGGTCAACGAGATCGTCGCCGCGGCCAACGTCTACACGATCAAGAAGCACGGCCCCGACCGGATCATCGGCTTCTCGCCGATCCCGGCGATGTCGATGATCAGCTACGCCGCGGGCAGCCGCTACCTCAGCCTGATCGGCGGTGTGTGCATGAGCTTCTACGACTGGTACTGCGACCTGCCGCCGGCAAGCCCGCAGGTCTGGGGCGAGCAGACCGACGTGCCCGAATCGGCCGACTGGTACAACTCGAGCTTCATCATCGCCTGGGGTTCCAACGTGCCGCAGACGCGCACGCCGGACGCGCACTTCTTCACCGAGGTGCGCTACAAGGGAGCGAAGACGGTGGCGGTGACGCCGGACTATTCCGAGGTCGCCAAGCTGGCGGACATCTGGATGCACCCGAAGCAGGGCACCGACGCGGCGGTGGCGATGGCGATGGGCCATGTGATCCTGAAGGAGTTCTACTTTCCCGATGGCGGCCGCGAGCGCAGTGCCTACTTCGACGACTACGTGCGCCGCTACACCGACATGCCGATGCTGGTGATGCTCAAGGAACACCAGCTGCCCGGCGGCGAAGTCGTCATGGTGCCCGACCGCTATGTGCGCGCCTCGGACTTCAACGGCAAGCTCGGCCAGGCCAACAATCCGGAATGGAAGACCGTCGCCTTCGACGACGAGGGCAAGGTGGTGCTGCCGCACGGCGCGATCGGCTTCCGCTGGGGGCCTGACGGACGCGCAGACGAAGGGCAGTGGAACCTCGAGGCCAAGGAGGCGCGCCACGGCAACGAGGTGAAGCTTCGGCTGTCGGTGCTGGAGGGCGAGCAGCCGAGCACCGAGACCGCTCGGGTCGGCTTCCCCTATTTCGGCGGCCTTGTCAGCGAGCATTTCCCCGGCAACGAGCAGACCGAGGTGCTGGTGCGCACCGTGCCGGTCAGGCGCATCGCGCTCGGCAAGGCAGGCGAGCAGCGAGACGCGCTGGTGGCGACCGTGTTCGACCTGCAGGTGGCGAACTACGGCGTGGCGCGCGGGCTGAGCGGCGAGCTGGCGGCCAGCAGCTTCGACGACGACACCCCCTACACGCCGGCCTGGCAGGAGCGCATCACCGGCACCCCGCGCGCGCAGCTGATCACGGTGGCACGCCAGTTCGCCGAGAACGCGCACAGGACGCAGGGCAAGTCGATGGTGATCATCGGCGCGGCGATGAACCACTGGTATCACAGCGACATGAACTACCGCGGCGTGATCAACATGCTCATGATGTGCGGCTGCATCGGGAAAAGCGGTGGTGGCTGGTCGCACTACGTGGGCCAGGAAAAGCTGCGCCCGCAGACCGGCTGGACCGCGCTGGCCTTCGCGCTCGACTGGATCCGCCCGCCGCGCCAGATGAACAGCACCAGCTTCTTCTACGCGCACACCGACCAGTGGCGCTACGAGAAACTGGGCATGGAAGAAGTGCTCTCGCCGCTGGCCGACAAGAAGGCGCACGCGGGCAGCATGATCGACTACAACGTGCGCGCCGAGCGCATGGGCTGGCTGCCCAGCGCGCCACAGCTGCAGACCAATCCGCTGCAGGTGGTGCGCGACGCGCAGGCTGCCGGCATCGATCCGAAGGACTACGCGGTCCGCTCCCTGAAGGATGGCTCGCTGAAGATGAGCTGCACGGACCCCGACCACCCGGACAACTGGCCGCGCAACATGTTCGTGTGGCGCTCCAACATCCTGGGCTCCAGCGGCAAGGGCCATGAATACTTCCTCAAGCACCTGCTCGGCACCAGCAACGGCGTGCAGGGCAAGGACCTCGGCGCAGAGGAGGCGAAGCCCGAAGAGGTCGTGTGGCACGACAAGGCGCCCGAAGGCAAGCTCGATCTGCTGGTGACGCTCGACTTCCGCATGAGCACCACCTGCCTCTACAGCGACATCGTGCTGCCGACGGCCACCTGGTACGAGAAGAACGACCTCAACACCAGCGACATGCACCCTTTCATCCACCCGCTGTCCACGGCGGTGGACCCGGCCTGGCAGTCGCGCAGCGACTGGGACATCTACAAGGGCTTTGCCAGGAAGTTCAGCGAGGTCTGCGTCGGCCATCTCGGTGTCGAGCGTGAGCTGGTGCTGACACCCCTGATGCATGACAGCCCCTCGGAACTGGCCCAGCCCTTCGAGGTCCGCGACTGGAAGCGCGGGGAGTGCGAGCTGGTGCCGGGCAAGACCGCGCCCAACCTGCAGGTGGTCGAGCGCGACTACCCCAATGTCTACAAGCGCTTCACGGCGCTGGGACCGCTGATGGGAAAGGCCGGCAACGGCGGCAAGGGGATCGGCTGGAACACGCAAACCGAAGTGCGGCAGCTCGGCGAACTCGCCGGCTTCGTCACCGATCCCGGTGTCACCTGCGGAATGCCGAAGATCGAGAGCGACATCGACGCCGCAGAGGTGGTGCTGATGCTGGCGCCCGAGACCAACGGCCACGTGGCGGTGAAGGCCTGGCAGGCGTTGGGCAAGCAGACCGGGCGCGATCACACGCACCTGGCGATCCACCGGGAGGACGAGAAGATCCGCTTTCGCGACATCCAGGCGCAGCCGCGCAAGATCATCAGTTCGCCGACCTGGAGCGGCATCGAGAGCGAGACCGTCTCGTACAACGCCGGCTACACCAACGTGCACGAGCTGATTCCGTGGCGCACGCTGACCGGACGGCAGCAGTTCTACATGGACCATCCGTGGATGATCGCGTTCGGCGAGGGCTTTGCCAGCTACCGCCCGCCGGTGGACCTGAAGACCACCGCAGGGATCCAGGGCGTCAAGCCGAACGGCAACCCCGAGATCGCGCTGAACTTCATCACGCCGCACCAGAAGTGGGGCATCCACTCGACCTACACCGACAACCTGCTGATGCTCACCCTCAGCCGCGGCGGGCCCTGTGTGTGGATCAGCGAGGACGATGCGAAGCGCGTGGGCATCGTCGACAACGACTGGATCGAGCTGTTCAACCTCAACGGTGCCATTGCGGCGCGCGCGGTGGTGAGCCAGCGCGTCAAGCCGGGCATGGTGATGATGTACCACGCGCAGGAAAAGATCGTGAACACGCCGGGCTCCGAGATCACCGGCGCGCGCGGCGGGATCCACAACTCGGTGACCCGGATCGTGCTCAAGCCCACCCACATGATCGGCGGCTACGCGCAGTTCAGCTACGGCTTCAACTACTACGGAACCATCGGCACCAACCGCGACGAGTTCGTCGTGGTGCGCAAGATGAACCGGATCGACTGGCTGGACACGCCGGTCGCCGATGAACTGATCCGCCCCGTGCAGGCCCAAGGAGAAGTCGCATGAAGATTCGCGCACAGATCGGCATGGTGCTCAACCTGGACAAGTGCATCGGCTGCCACACCTGTTCCGTCACCTGCAAGAACGTCTGGACCAGCCGCCCCGGCATGGAGTACGCCTGGTTCAACAATGTCGAGACCAAGCCCGGGATCGGCTACCCGAAGGAGTGGGAGAACCAGGACAAGTGGAACGGTGGCTGGGTGCGCAAGGCCAACGGCGCGATCGAGCCGCGGCAGGGGGCGAAGTGGAAGCTGCTGATGCGCATCTTCGCCAACCCGAACCTGCCCGAGATCGACGACTACTACGAGCCCTTCACCTTCGATTACGGCCACCTGCAGTCGGCGCCGGAGATGAAGGCGACGCCCACGGCCCGTCCGCGCAGCCTGATTACCGGCAAGCAGATGGACAAGATCGTGTGGGGTCCGAACTGGGAGGAGATCCTCGGTGGCGAGTTTTCCGGGCGCAGCAAGGACAAGAATCTGGATGGATTCGAGCAGATGCAGAAGGACATGCTCGGTCAGTTCGAGAACACCTTCATGATGTACCTGCCGCGGCTGTGCGAGCACTGCCTGAACCCGGCGTGCGTCGCGTCGTGCCCGTCGGGCTCGATCTACAAGCGCGAGGAAGACGGCATCGTGCTGATCGACCAGGACAAGTGCCGCGGCTGGCGCATGTGCGTGAGCGGCTGCCCGTACAAGAAGATCTACTACAACTGGAAGAGCGGCAAGGCCGAGAAGTGCATCTTCTGCTACCCGCGCATCGAGGCCGGCCAGCCGACCGTGTGCAGCGAGACCTGTGTCGGCCGCATCCGCTACCTGGGCGTGCTGCTGTATGACGCGGACCGGATCCAGGAGGCCGCCAGCGTCGAGCACGACCGCGACCTGTACCAGGCGCAGCTCGACATCTTCCTCGACCCGAACGACCCGAAGGTGATCGCGCAGGCGCGCCTCGACGGCATCCCCGACAAGTGGATGGAGGCCGCGCGCAATAGCCCGGTCTACAAGATGGCGGTGGAATGGAAGGTGGCATTGCCGCTGCATCCCGAATACCGCACTTTGCCGATGGTCTGGTACGTGCCGCCGCTGTCGCCGATCAGCGCCGCGGCCAACGCGGGGCATGTGGGCAGCAACGGCGAGATCCCCGACGTCAACCAGCTTCGCATTCCGGTCAAGTACCTGGCCAATCTGCTGACCGCCGGCGACACCGTGCCCGTCCTGAAGGCGCTCGAACGCATGCTGGCCATGCGCGCCTACCAGCGCGAGAAGCATGTCGACGGGCGCATCAACCAGGCCGTGCTGGCGCAGGTCGGCATCAGCCAGGCGCAGGTCGAGGAGATGTACCAGGTGATGGCGATCGCCAACTACGAGGACCGGTTTGTGATCCCCACGACCCACCGCGAATACGCGGAGAACACCTTCAATGTGCGCGGCGGCTGTGGCTTCACGTTCGGCAACGGATGCTCGGAAGGAACCAGCGAAGTCAGCCTGTTTGGCAGCGAGAAGAAGCGCTCGATTCCCATTCGGGCGGAGGTTTGACCATGTTCGCACTGAACTCCCAGCGCCCGATGACGAAGAGCCTGCGCGTGCTCGCGGCGCTGCTCGGCTACCCCGATGGGCGGCTGCGCAGCGATCTGCCGGAGATGCGCGAGCTGCTGCAGGACGAGCGTGCCCTGTCGCCTTCGCGCCTTGCCGAGCTCGATGCGCTGATGGACATGCTGTGGCGTGCCGACGCCCTGGAGGCTGAATCCGACTATGTCGAGCTGTTCGACCGGGGTCGTGGCACCTCCTTGCACCTGTTCGAGCATGTGCACGGCGATTCGCGCGAGCGCGGCCCGGCAATGATCGATCTGGGACAGACCTACGAGAAGGCCGGCCTGATCTTGGCCGAGGGCGAGCTGCCCGACTACTTGCCGGCCGTGCTGGAGTTTGTCTCCACGCAACCGGTGCGCGAGGCGCGGGCCTTCCTCGGTGAGATGGCGCACATCCTGAATGCCATCTTCGGCGCACTGCAGCACCGCAACAGTCCCTACGCGAGCGTGCTCGGCGCGCTGCTGGAACTGGCCGGCGAGAAGGCGCAACCGGTCAAGCCGCCGGCCGAGGAGGCGCTCGACGAGAGCTGGGCCGAACCGGTCGTGTTCGATGGCTGCTCGTCGAAGGGCCAGGCCAAGCCAGGCCAGGCGCAACCCATTCACATCGTGCGCAAGAGCCACGTGACACAAGGAGCATCGTCATGACAGGCGTGTATGGTTTTCTCTTCCAGGTCTATCCGTATGTCTGCTTCATGGTGTTCGTGATAGGCAGCCTGATCCGCTTCGACCAGAGTCAATACAGCTGGAAGAGCGACTCTTCCCAGATGCTGCGGGTCGGCAGTTTGCGCTGGGGCAGCAACCTGTTCCACTTCGGCGTCCTGTTCCTGTTCTTCGGTCACATGGTCGGGCTGTTCACGCCGCACAGCGTCTACGGCATCTTCATGAGTGCGGCGACCAAGCAGATGCTGGCCGTCGTGGCAGGCGGCATCGCGGGCGCGCTGTGCTTCGTCGGCCTGACGCTGCTGCTGCACCGGCGCGTGTTCGATCCGCGCATCCGCCTCACCAGCCATCCCACGGACATCGCGGTGCTGGTGGTGCTGTGGGTCCAGCTCGTGGTCGGGCTGATCACGCTGCCGTTCTCGTGGCAGCATGCCGACGGCAGCGTGATGCTGATCCTGGCGGACTGGGCGCAGCGCATCGTGACGCTGCGGCCGGTGGATGCCACGGCGCTGGCCGCCCTGCCGTGGCCCTACCAGTTCCACATCGTGTTCGGCATGACGATCTTCCTGCTGTTCCCGTTCAGCCGGCTGGTGCATGTGTGGAGTGGCTTCGGGACGGTCCGATTCCTGTTCCGCTCACACCAGGTCGTGCGCAGCCGCCGGCTGAACGTGCCAGCTGGCCACAACCAGCCGCGTGAGCCCCGCGCCGGCGCATGAGCTCCAGGAGAAATACCTTCATGAATGTCGATACTGTCAATCCCGGCGCCGCGCCCCACGCCATCGCGCCCCGGGTGGCGCGCATCAATGACGTGGCCCTCCACGGCGCGGCCGAAGCCCTGTCGATCGAGGAACTGCGTCAGCGCGCGTGTTCCGAGTTGCTGCGTCAGGCAGCCATCCACGGCGGCCTGCTGCCATCCACGGACGCGGCGCCCGGCGACGGCGTGCTCAGCGAGGCCGCCTCCCAGGCCATCGACGCCTGGCTGGAACGCGAACTGCAGTTGCCCGAGCCGTCCGAGGAAGCCTGCCGGCGCCACCATGCGGCGCACGCGGCGCGCTACCGGACGGGACAGCGCGTGCGGATGCGGCATGTCCTGTTCGCAGTGACGCCGGGCATGGACGTGGTGGCATTGCGCAACCGCGCAGAGGCCTGCCTGCTCGATGTCCGCTGCCACGACGGCAAAGCGAGTGGCGGCGCCAGCGCGGGCTTCGAGCGGGCCGCCCGCGCGCTGTCCAACTGTCCGAGCGGTGAGCAGGGGGGTGAGCTGGGGTGGCTGACACCGGCCGACTGCGCCCCCGAGTTCGCTCGGGAGATCTTCGGTCATGTCGAGGTCGGCGTTCTGCCGCGCCTGGTGCACAGTCGCTTCGGCCTGCACGTGGTGGAGGTGCTGGAGCGCGAGGGCGGCGAGCCGCAGCCCTTCGAGTCGGTGCGCGGCGCGGTCGCGATGGCGCTGCGCCAGCAGACCTATGTGACGGCGCTGCGCCAGTGCCTTCAGCTGCTGGCCGGCCAGGCCACGGTCGAGGGCGTGGACCTCGATGCGGCCGAGACGCCGCTGGTCCAGTAGTCGCCGCAGGCGGTGCGCGATGCCCGACGACCTGCTGCAGCGGCTACGGCGCTTCCACGACGACTATTTTCCCGGTGTGCAGGACCGCTTCCAAAGCCTGGTGCGCGACGGCCAGCATCCGAACATCCTGTTCATCGGCTGTTCCGATTCGCGCCTCGTGCCCTACCTGCTGACCGGCACCGGGCCCGGCGAGCTGTTCATCGTCCGCAACGTCGGCGCGCTGGTGCCGCCGCACGATGGCTCCGCCGGCTATCACGGAACGGCCGCCGCGATCGAGTTCGCCGTGCTCCGCCTGGGCGTCGAGCGCATCGTCGTCTGTGGCCATAGCCATTGCGGCGGCATCCGGGCGCTGTACGAGGAGAACGTGCCGCAGGCGACCAACCTCGCGGCCTGGCTCGACCTCGCGCGCGAGGCCGTGCTGCCGGTGCGGGTGACGCCTGAGGCGCTGCGTCGCACCGAGCAGCGCTGCGTCGTGCTGCAGCTGGAACGACTGATGGGCTACCCGATGGTGCGCGAGCGCGTCGAGTCGGGCCGGCTCGCGCTGCACGGCTGGCACTATGTGATCGAGGAGGGCGAGGTTCATGTCTTCGACCTGCGCAGCGGAAGCTTCGTGCCGGCGTCCGACGCCGACCACAGCGGCACCGGCCCGTTCGACCACGCGCCGGTCGACGATGGCAGCGGCACCGGCATCTTCAACGAGATCGACGAAGCACTGGCGCCGGCGCGGCGCAGCGCGGCGCAAGGTTGACCTTCGTCAACACCACGTTCGCAGCGAAGCACTACCGTGCAGGGGTTTCAACACACACGCGGCGCGCACGCGCTTTGCCGCGGCCGCAATGACCACTGCCACCCACCTCGACCCCATCTCTGACACCGGCGACACCGCCGACACCGCCGATCAACTGATGGCGTTGCTGCGCGAATGCGGCCTGAGACCGCTGCGTCTGGGTGAGCGAACCCTCCTGCCAATCGTCCAGGGCGGCATGGGTGTCGGCGTGTCGGCGCATCGCCTCGCCGGCAGCGTCGCTGCGCTCGGCGCGATGGGCACGATCTCGTCCGTCGACCTGCGGCGCCATCATCCGGACCTGATGGAGCGCACCCGCGACCTGCAGCCGGGAGTGGCCGCCACGCGCCATGCCAAGGAAGCCATCAACGCGGCCAATCTCGAAGCGCTGGCGCGCGAGATCCGTGCCGCGCGCGAGCGCTCGGGCGGGCGCGGCCTGCTCGCAATCAACGTGATGCGCGCGGTGGGCGAGTACAGCCCGTCGGTGACGCGCGCGCTCGAATGCGGGATCGATGCGGTGGTGGTCAGCGCCGGCTTGCCGCTCGACCTGCCCGAGCTCGCGCAGGACCACCCCCGCGCGCTGCTCGTGCCCATCCTGTCGGATGCGCGCGGCGTGCAGCTGCTGGTTCGCAAGTGGGAGCGCAGAAAGCGCCTGCCCGACGCGATCGTGATCGAACACCCGCGGCTGGCCGGCGGCCACCTCGGCGCCGCGAGGATCGCCGATCTGGCCGACCCGCGCTTCGACTTCGAGAACGTCATTCCGCAATCGCTCACATTCCTGCGCACGGCGGGAATCGAGAAGGAGATCCCGCTGATCGCGGCCGGTGGCATCCGCCGCTTCGAAGATATCGCGCGCGTGCAGGCGCTGGGCGCCGCCGCCGTGCAGCTCGGCACGCCCTTTGCCGTCACGCAGGAGTGCGACGCGCACCCCGAATTCAAGCGCGTGCTGGCGCAGGCGCGCGATGAGGACTTGGTCGAGTTCACGAGCGTGGCCGGCCTGCCTGCGCGTGCCGTGGCAACCCGGTGGCTGAAAGGCTACCTGAAGGCCGAGGCGAAGCTGCAGAGCGTGGCGCATGTCAAGCCGCGCTGCACGCTCGCCTTCGACTGCCTGGCGCAATGCGGGTTGCGCGACGGGCTGGCCGGCTGGGGCCAGTTCTGCATCGACACCCAGTTGGCTGCCGCCCTGCGCGGCGACGTGAAGAAGGGCTTGTTCTTCCGCGGCGTGGGCGCGCTCCCATTCGGCGACCAGATCCGCAGCGTGCGCGAGCTCCTGGCTCGGCTGTTGGCGCCGCACGAGGCCGCGCCCTCGCTCGGCGTCAACGCGTCCTGAGCGGGCGGAGCGCGACAGCCCTCTCTCATTCGAGCTGCACCGGCTGACCTGCGCCGTCGAAGGCGATGAAGCCGGCGATACCGCCGGACTTGATCGACTCGACCATGCGCTGCAGCGGCACTTCGGCCTGGGCGCTGGTCGGCCCGTGGCCCGCGTTGCCCGACATCGCGGCGGCGAACACGAGGTCCCAGGCCTGGCCGAACTGCTGCGACTCTTCGCGCAGCGCCTCGAAAGAGCCCAGCTCATCGGGCGTCTTGTCCACGCACATCAGCGGCGTCAGCGTGCCGCCTTGACCGGACTGGAAACGCTCGCGCTGCTCGAGCGTCGCGTCGTCCGGCAGGCCTGCGGCTGCGAAGACGAACAGCAGACGCTGCGGCTGTGCCTGTGCGCGCGCAAAACGCAGCAGGTCGTCGAAGCTTGAAATCATGGTGGGCTTTCGGTGTCCGGGAAATGGGTGAGGCGCTGGCCCTGGACAGCCGGTTGCCCCGTGTGCAGGAGGATCGTGACCAGCAGCGAAGCGTCTGTCAACGCGTGCACCGCGTGCGGTTCGCCTCCCTCGAGCACCACCAGGCGGCCGGTGGCGAGATGGCAGGCGCGTGACGGCGTCGTGACCGTCGCTTCGCCTTCCAGGCACTGCACGGTGATCGCTCCCGGCACACTGTGCTCCGGCACGTCCGCGCCAGCGCGCAACACCATGCGCATGAGCTGCGAAGCGGGTGTCTTGATCAGGCTGGTCGTGACGGCCCCCGCGCAACTGGTCGCCCAACGGGGTGATGTCAATCACGTCGAGGGCTTGGGCATGAGGAGGGGCCATGGAATCTCCTCAAGGGCGCGTGTTGCATGTCAATGGTGTGGCGGGAGCTTCGGCAGCGCGGCGCCCGCGAAGGCTTCGAGCACCGAGCCGAAACTGCCCGAACTCTGCAGCGCACCGACGATCTTCTTGAAAAGCGGCCCGTAGGCCTCGTCGGCCTCGTAGCCTGCGAGCGGGTCGCGGTTCATCAGGAACGCAGCGTCGAGTTCGGCCCATTCGTCGGCGCTGAGCACGGTCTCGGCCAGCGGCAAGATCTCGGCTTCCTCGACGTGCATGTGATCGAGGTAGAAGTCGGCGTACTGCTTCATCAAGGTCTCGAAGTTGTCCCGGCGGGCTTCACCCTGATCAGTCCCACTCATCATCCGAAATCCGAGCAGCGCGTGTTCGAGTTCGCGGATCGCCTGCTCGCCACGTGCATGGTCGGCGTCAAGGCGGTCGAGCACCGCGTCGGTCTTCGCGTTGCGCCCGCGCAGCTTGGGAAAGAGAAGGCGGCTCTCCTTGGGGTGGTGCAGCTTCTCCGGGAACTCGTCGACGTAGAACAGCATGGCCTGCAGGGCATCGAAGTCGGGCAGGGTGCCCCGCCGCCGGTGTTGGCGGAGGAGCAGGGTGATCGAGCGCAGCATGGCCGACAGCGCCCGATGTTCGCGACAGATGATGGTCAGGCTGGGGTGCGTCATCGTCATGGCCCGGTCTCCCTTGTGTTTCGACTGTGGCGATCTGCCGCGAGCTCGCAACCCACGGCCGGATGGTCGGCGCCATGCCGCGCCTGATATCCATACCAGAGGCTCCCGGCAATGCGGTGCGCGAGGTCGTCGGCCCGTTCCTGGAGATCTGCGTTGCCCAATGCCTGCGTGGTATCGCGAAACAGTGCGAGCCAGCGGTGGAACAGCTGCGCCGTGAGCCCGGGCAATGCAACATGCTTGGGCATTGGCGCGCCCCTGTAGCGGGCGGTGCCTCTCAGGGCAGACGACCAGAAGTCCACCATCTTCGCCAAGTGCCGGTCCCAGTCGACGATACGCGATTCGAAGATCGGAGCGAGCATCGCGTCGTCGCGCAGCTTCGAATAGAAGGTATGGACCAGGCGGACGACGTCCTCTTCGGTACAAAGGTCAGGATCCGGCATGATGGAACTCGCCGCGTTCGAATGGGAGATCGTGCGCGATGGAACCCTGGTTCAGCGCTTGCCGGCCGCGGGCGGTGACCTCGAAGACCTTGGCCGGGTCCTGCCTTGTGCAGTCGTCAGGGTCGATGTGCACTGGCGGAATGAAAGCCTTGACGTAGCCCGCCGCTTCCAGCAGTCGGACCTTGTCGATCTGGGACCGGCTGGCTGTCGTGAATGGAAGCTGCGCGCTCGCAATCCTCAGCCATATTTCCATGCACATCCCACACCTCCTTGAATCCTGGCGGGCTGTTCAGCACCGGCATGCAAGCCTAGCGCGGCCAAGCCGTTGCGTCTTTGATTTGAAGCAAGCTTTCTGCCGGGCATCCGCTGTGCGGATCGAATCGGCCATGGGTGGATCGCGCCGCCGCAGATCACGCTCAGCTGCATGCCGAGGCGGGCAAGCAGCCAATGTCGAGGGGCGATTGACCTACCATTCGCAGATGCCTCCTTCGCAGTTCCCGGCAGATCGCTCCAGAGGGCTCGCTCGTTGAAGCGGCTCGAGGGTGCCATCGCAAGGCTGCTCTGGCGGGTGTTGGCCTTGGTACTTGTCGCTCTGGGCCTGCTCGGCGTCTTTCTACCCGTTCTGCCGACGGTGCCATTTCTGCTTGCGGCCGCCTGGGCGGGCGGACGCGGCTGGCCTGCGCTGGAGCATTGGCTACTCGACCACCCGCGCTACGGCGAGTCCATCCGGCGCTGGCGACAGGAGGGTGCGGTGTCACGCCGCGCGAAGTGGGCCGCGAGTTGGATGATGTTCTTCAGTACGGCCGTGCTGCTCGTCACCAACGCGCCGATCGTTGTGAAGGTCGCAGCGCCGCTCCTCATGGCGGTGATTGCGATCTGGCTGTGGAAACGACCCGAGCCGTGAACGCGTTGGCCGCAGCGGTGGCGCGGTCTGCCGACGGCAACGATTGATGTCGGCACGCAGGTGCGATTCCTGTGCGAGGCAGAGCGCACCGGTCGTGCCTTTTCGCTGATGGAAGTCGTTTTGCCGCTGGACCAGGGACCGCCACCGCACGACCATCCATGGGGCCTATTACGTCCTGGAGGGCGAGGTGCGATTCCTGCTCGGCGAGCAGGAAGAGGTCTTTCGCAAGGGCGATTTCATCTATGCACCCGGCGGCACGCTGCATGCGTTCAAGGGTGCGCTGCCCGAGCCAACTCGTGTCCTCGTGCTGGATGCGCCGGCCACGGCCGAGGGATTTTTCAGGGAGGTCGATCGGGAGGTCAAATCTCCGTCAGACCACAGCAAGATCCCGGAGATCGGCCGGCGTCACCAGATGCGGTTTCATGCACCTGGTTGACACCGGCTCAAGCGCACCAGGAGCTGGCGCCACCCAAAAGCGTCAAGGGCGGGCCGCTGCAGTGCGCTGATGAGCCAACGCGGTGGCCGACGTGCGCGTGCAGCGCGACGGCAGAACCTCCGGCGCACGCTACGAGCGCACCGCTGGACACCCGAGCTGCTTCATGCAGGTGAGCGAACTCACCCGTCGGGTGCACAGCGACGCCGCATAGCAGGCGTCGCCTATGGACGGCGAGGACCCAGGTACTTGCCTCCCAATCTGTCTGCGGGGCCGGCACCAACCTCCAGGCCTTGTTGTACGTGGTGATTGCCTTCTCATAGAGATGGCGCTTGGCAAGCGCATCTCCGTCGGCGCATATCTTCTCGATGTCTGCGTGCACGCGCTCGGCAGTTCATCCATGTTGTCACGTCGCATCGGCAAGGAGGCGGGAACGTCCGGTGTTGGGCCTGCAGCCGAAGGGCAGAAGGTTCCGAGCGGTCGCAACGCGCGGTGTCGCCCCGACGGGCAGTGCAATCAGACGGCAGTGAAGATGAAACGGTACGCCGGGGGCTGAGACAGTCGAGCCAGCCATCGGTCTCGTCACTCGAATGCAAGCGCTGGCGCGAGAGCTGCCTGTTGCCTGGTCGAGGAGCGCTTGTCGACAGTTTCTTCGACCGGCTCGGGAACCAGCATCACGGGCACGGTTGACGTTCGCAGGAAGCGCTCTGCATCGCTGCCCATCGCCCACCGCCCGCAACGCCCAGGCGTGCTCAGAACAATGAGGTCTGCCGGCCACATTCTTGCTTCGTAGGCGACAGCGTCGGCGAGGGGTGTGGCGAAGTCGCTGTACAGCATCACATCCGCATGCACGCCGCGAGCCTCGGCAGCTTTTTTCGCTGCTTCAAGGATCTCCCGCCCCCAATTGTGCAGCGTACCCAGCCAGGTGTCGGTATCGGTGGATCTGCGTGCGAGCGAGAGATCGTCCACCACGTGAACCAGCCGCAGCAGGCCCCTCGCGGTCCTTGCGATATCGATGGCCTCGTCCAAGCTTCTTTTGGAAGCCGGACTCCCGTCGATGAGAACCAGAATCCGTTTGTGCATGGCGAGTTCCTCTTGAGCGAGGTGAAGGAGCCATCAGTATCGAAGGAGCGAGGATTCGTGCCTTGATATGGCGCAAGAACCGGCGCGGGAGGACCCCTGAGTCCGGGCCGCCGCGAGCGCGCCCGAATTGACTTTGACGATCGTCTCGAGCAGTTCGGTTTGCATCATGCAGCGATGGTTTTCCGAACACCGAAGCACGTCCAGCGGGCCGGCCGGCCCGCATAGCGACCAGTGGGGACCATGGGTCGCATCGACCACGAAGGTCGCGTCCTCCGATCCCGCTTGCGGGCGTTCTTCGGTGCGCATCTCGAAGCCCATCGCCCGCGCAGCCGGCAGGAAGGCGCGTGCCCGCGCCGTCGTCGGGTCGCCGAGGAGCCGGATCGATGCGCCTGGCGCCGGCCGATGCTCGCAGAGCGTCATGAGATCCGCCAGCGCCCTTGCCGGATGATGGTCTAGGCCCAGTCCCTCGTAGACCGGGACGCCCGCCTCCTGCTCGATCTGGCGCACGAAGGCCGGAGCCAGCGTTCCGCAGTCGATGGCGTCGTACATGCGCCCCAGCATCCGGGCCAGGCCGCGAAGATCGTCCTTTGCCGACGCCGAGCCGGCCGGATCGGTGAACCGGACTTCGGAAACCCGCGCGCCCAGTTCCTGCGCGGCGCGATGGAGGGCCGACGTCTCCTCGCCGGGCGGGGTGTCGAGCAGCAGCGCCAGGTTCTTGCCGTGCAGCGGCTTGCCGATCGTGCCAGCTCGGGCGTCCTCACGCAGGCGCCGGGCGGCCGCAAAGATCGCCAGGATGTCTTCCGCGGCCGGCGGCTCGCCGGCGCACCCGCGGTGAGAAGGAATGGAGAGAACGGATTCCACATCAGCGAAGGTATTGCCTGCTGCGATCGAGGCCTTGATCGCCGTCAACAATCCGTCATCTTGCAGCCGTCGATACCGGCCGGATACCAAGCATTCACCCACTGTTACCGAGGGGGCGACCGCATTGGCGCTGCTGTTGCAGTGGCCTTCTAAGCTTCAAGCCATCGATCTGCGAGGAACAAGTGATGACCGAAGCGACAAGCGCTCTCCAAGACAACCGGCGTGCCGTCCGGCGCATCTCCGACATGCTGCAACTGCTGCAGGACAGCCTGCCGATCCAGCGGCGCATCGTCCGCGCAGGCGACACGGTCTACCAGGTGGGACAGAAGTTCGGCTGCCTCTACGTCGTGAACTCCGGCTTCTTCAAGATGGTCAACCTCTCCGGCGAGGGGCGGGAACAGGTGGTCGGCCTGCACTTCAAGGGCGACTGGCTGGGCATCGACGGCATCGCGGCCGGCCAGTACGGCTGTGACGCGGTCGCGATGGACACCGGCGAGGTCTGGGCCATCCGCTACGACGCGCTGTTGCAGGCAGCCCTTCGCACGCCCGCGCTGCTGACCGCGCTGCATGAGGCCATGAGCCGCGAACTCACGCGCGATCACGATTCGATGCTGTCCTTGTGCACGCTGCCCGCCGACGCCCGCGTGGCCGGTTTCCTGCGCTACTGGGCCGACGCGCTCGCACAGCGCGGCCTGCGCACCGACCAGATCACGCTGCGCATGACGCGCGCCGAGATCGGCAACTACCTCGGCATGACGCTGGAGAGCGTGAGCCGTGCGCTGTCGCGACTGGCGCGTGGCGACGTGATCCGCTTCACCGAGAAGGGTCGGCGCGACATCCATATCCCGCAGGTGGAGGCGCTGACGGGCTTCATGCGCGCCGTCGCGCCGCCGAGAGTCGTGGCGCTCCACTGAGCAGCGCTCAGGACCCGCGCACGCTCGAGTTCGCTGCGCGTGTAGGGCTTGCGCGGCAGGTCCCAGCCCAGCGACTCGTCGAGCAGTCCGCTCGAATAGCCGAACATCAGCAGCATCGGCAGCATCGGCAGCATCGGCAGGCTGGACAGCCGCGTGCGCACAGAACGTGTCTACAAGCTCGAGATCGGAAAATGGCGCTCTACCGCGGTGAAGGTCCGTATTGCGAGCGCATCCATGAGGCGGCGCTTGTCAATTTCGGTTTCCCGTGGAGGCGCGACCGCGCCATTCCTTCACAACCCGGATCGTCGTCCGGAGACAGCGTGACTGGCGAATGCGGCAAACGTTTTTGAACGGAAGGGACTTGCCCGTCAAGACGTTCCCTTGCGCCCCTCGAAATAAGCGGCCAGGCGCATCCGTTCCTGCTCGAACGCCGACATGCCGGCGAGGACCGCCTTCCAGTCGCCGATGCGGCTGGCGCGCTCGATGTTCTCGCATGCGGCCGCGAACGCGGGCGCACCGACCATCTTGCCGGCGCCCGCCATGCGGTGAGCGAACTGGGTGACCTGGGCGAGGTCGCCGGCGGCCACCGCCTGCCCGAGTCCGGCCGAGTCGTCCTCGCAGGTTCGCCGGAAGGCTGCAAGAACCTCGCCCACCATCGACGCGTCGCCGCCGCATGTCGCCGTGAGGAGCGCCTGGTCGATCGGGCTGACGGAGGGGGCGGCCTCCGGGCTTGATCCAGCGGGAGCGGCGGACGGCGAGGGTGCCTGGGGAAGCGGCAGCCATCGATCGAGCTTTTCGGTCAGCTGCGCCAGTTCCACCGGCTTGACCAGGAAGTCGTCCATGCCGGCGGCCAGGCACGCCTCGGCCTCCCCCTGCAGCGCGTTGGCGGTGCAGGCGACGATCGGCACGCGCTCGCGCCCCGCGTCGGATTCCAGAGCGCGGATGCTGCGCGCCAGGTCGTAGCCGTCCATGTGGGGCATGTGGCAGTCGGTGATGACCAGCCCGAAGCGACCCGACTTCCACATCTCCAGGGCCTGGACGCCGTCGTCGGCGGTCTGGGCGGCATAGCCCAGCGTTCGCACCTGGCGCAGGAGCAGCATGCGGTTGACGGGGTGGTCGTCCACCAGCAGCACCAGCGTTCCTTCCGTCTCGGCCTGCGCGGTGCCGGGTGCCATGCGGCGCATGGCCGTAGCCGCCGGAAGAGGGCGCGCGCTGTCGGCGCCGCTGCCTGGCAGGGGCTCGGCGACGGGCAGCGACAGTTCCAGGGTGATCGTCGAACCCTTCCCCGACGCGCTTTCCAGCCTGATCGAGCCACCCATCATCTGCGCCAGCTGCCGGGAGATGACCAGCCCCAGTCCGGTGCCACCCGGCCGTCGCCGCGCCTCGTCACCGTCCGCCTGGCTGAAAGGCTGAAACAGGCGCTGCTGGTCCTCGGGTGAGATGCCGATGCCGGTGTCCTTCACCTCGAAGCGCAGGTTTTCCTGTCCCTGCGAGCGCCCCAGCCAATGCACGTTGATGTCGATCCAGCCCTCGGAGGTGAACTTGATCGCGTTGCTGACGAAGTTGTTGAGGATCTGGCGCAGGCGCACCGGATCGACCCGCAGCGCCGCACTGATGCGCGGGTCGACCATCCGCCGGACGACCAGGCCCTTGCTGCTGGCATTGCCCAGGTAGATGCTCTGCACCTCCTCAATCAAGCGCTTGATCGAGACGACTTCGGGGCGGACCTCCAGCTTGCCGGCCTCGATCTTCGAGAAATCGAGGATGTCGTCGATGATGCGCAGCAGCGACCGGCTCGATTCCCGCACGAGCCCGAGCGTCTCGCGCTGCTCGGCGTCCAACTCGGTCAGGCTCAGGAGTTCCAGCATGCCCAGCATGCCGTTCATGGGCGTCCTGATCTCGTGGCTCATGGTGGCCAGGAAGGTGCCCTTGGCGCGGTTGGCGGCTTCCACCTCCGAGCTGCGCTGCGCCAGGGCCGCGTTCAGCCGCTCGATTTCACGCTCCTTCTTCTTCCTCTCCGTCACGTCTTCCGTCATGGTCAGCACGTAGCGCGGCTGGCCGGCCTCGTCGAGGATCGGGATCTTCTTCGCGTGGAGGACGTGCACGCTGCCATCGCGCGTATGCAGGGTCCCCTCGGGGATGTCCACTTCCCGGCCGAGCGCCAGCGCTTCCTTGTCCTTGGCCGTGAAGAAGTCGGCCTCCTCCTTGGAACTGACGAACTCGTAAGCCGTCTTGCCCAGCAACTCCTGCTGGCTGCGCCCCGTCATCTCCTCCATGCTGCGGTTGACGCGAACGACCTTCAGGTCGCTGGCGTCCTTGACCATGACCTGATAGGGAATGTGATGGATCACCGAGTTCAGGAACGCGTTGGCTGTTTCCAGTTCGGCGGTGCGCAGGCGCACGCGCGCCTCCAGGTCGGCGTTCAGGACACGCAGGTCTTCTTCCGCCTGGCGCAGGGCCGCCTTCTGCCGTTGTTCGGTGAGCGCTCGGCGCACCGAGAAACCCAGCCGCCGCAAGCGCTGCTTGAGGACGTAGTCCGTGGCGCCGGCCTTCACGCAATCCACCGCCTCTTCCTCGGTCAACAACCCGGTGGATATCACAATCAGCAGAAGCTCCGGCTGCTGCTGCAGCACCTGGCGCAGCAGCTCCAGGCCGCCGACTTCGTAGTCGCACAGCACCAGGTCGAAGGCTTGCCGCTGCAGGGCGGAGACGAAGTCCTCCCTGGTTTGCACCCATACGATGTCGCAGGCCAGGTCCTCGTCCTGCAGCCTGCCCCGGATGCGCTCCGCATCGGCCGGGTCGTCCTCGAGATGCAGCACGCGGATGGCAGCGGTCATCTCGGCCCGTCCTGTTCGCCACGCAGCGACTCGACGACGTCCTTGAACTCCTCGCGGTTGCGTTCGCTCAGCGCGGAAAGGGCCTCGTGCGCCTGCAGGATCCGCTTCTGCACCACGGCCTGGTCGCCCCCCGTACCCAGCGCGTAGAGCTCGGGCGCGGCGGGAATGTCCTCGCGGATCGCGGCCAGCACCTGCTGCATGCTCAGTTCCTCGAACAGGGCGTGCACGGCCGGCGTCACCCCCGCGAGCACCACGCCGCCCCGGGCGACCAGCTCGTGCACCGTGCCGAGGCAGGTGCTGTCCATGTACTCGCAGCCGGAGAAGTCCAGCACCAGGGGGCGTCCCCCGTCCAGCACGGCCAGGGCCGTTTCATGGAAGGCATCGCAATGCATCCAGCTGGCCCGGCCACGCAGCGCAAGGTAGGCGGCATCGACTGTTTCGCCGTAGAACACCGCCTCGCCCTCGGGCCGCGGGGCGCCGGAAGCGGCAGCCGCGGGGAGCTCGGCGCCATTGTCGAACGAGGAGGCGCCCGCGTGCGCGTCGATGAGCAGGATGGTCACGTCATCCCGGTCCGCTCCCGCTGGCGCGTCACCGTGAAGCTGCGCCATCGCCTCCTGCGCACTGGAGAGCGGCTTGGCGAGCACCTGCTGCAGCAGTTCCAGCTCGCGCTCCGACCCGGAGGGCAGGAGCCCGTCGGTGTAGAGGAGGATCCGGTCGCCCGCCAAGAGCTGGAGACGCTCCTGCGCGAAGTGCGCGTCCGGCGCCAGCCCGAGCGCGGGCCCCGTGCGGCGGATCAGGCGCGTTTCCCGGCCCTCGCGTGCGTGCAGCACGGGCGGATGGCCCGCGGATGCCAGCGTGAGGCTCGCGTCCGACGTATCCAGCAGGCCGAAGACGGCCGTCAGGAACAGTCCCGGCGCGGCGTGCGTCTCGCAGATCGAGCGGTTCACCGCGGCCAATACCTCCGCCGGCGGCAGCGCGAGGCCCGTCGCCGGGTCCACCAGGACCAGCCGCTGCTTGAACAGCACCGAGAGCATTGCCGAGGTGACCCCGTGGCCGGTGGCGTCGGCCAGGTAGAAGGCGAGGTGCCGCTCGCCCAGCCGGACCACGTCGTAGAGGTCGCCGCCCACATGCTGCCCCGGGCGGTAGACCGCCTGGATGCAATAGCCCTCCATGGGGGGCGGGCTGCGCGGCAGCAAGGCGCGCTGGATCACCTCCGCCCGCTCGAGGTCGCGACGCAGCAGTGCGGAGGTCTCCTGAAGTTCGCAGACCTTGCGCTGTAGCTCCCGGTGCAACCGCTCGCGTTCAGCCAGCAGTTGCCGCCGCTCCAGCGCGTTGCGCACCGCAACCCCCATCTCTTCCGAGCGCGGCGACTTCGGCAGGAAGTCGAACGCCCCCAGCCGGATCGCGGCCACCGCCGAGTCAAAGGTCTCCAGCCCCGAAAGGACGATCCACATGGTGTCCGGCACTGCCTCGCGTCCCCAGCGCAGCAATTCCAGGCCGTCCATCCGGGGCATCATGATGTCCGTCAGCACCAGGGCGACGTCCGGGTGCTCCCGCAGGACCTCCTGCGCCGCGATTCCGTCGGCAGCCTCCAGGACCGGAGCGCAGCCGAAGCTTTCCAGTGCCAGCTTCACCATCAGTCGGGCCACCGGCTCGTCGTCTACCACCAGCGCGACGGGAGGGACAGGGTCGAGGTTCATCACATCCCCTAGCAGCGAGTGTGCCGTGCAAGAAAGAATTCTCCGAGCCGGCGGGCGCGATGGCAAGCCACTGACGCACAGGCAGCGGCGCCGCGATCGCGTTCGGATGTGGCAGCCGGCATCAGCGCGGGGCTGCCTCGAGAAGGACGGCAGAAGGGGACGCGCCAACGATCGTCATCAGCCGCTTGACATCAGATCGTCGGGTGCGCGCCGCCAGCGAGCCGCTACGAAGACTTTGTGCTTGAGGGCAGGAGCATCCGAATGGATGTGCATGATTGGCTGGCGAGGCGGCTGCCGAAGGGGTCTCTGCTCAATGGAGTTGGGGTCATGAGCGGTGCCCGGGAAGTTCGCCTCAAAAGGGCGTCTCGATCGAGACGCCTTTTTTCTTGGACCTCAGCTGCGAAAATCTGCTCGGCGCTCGTTCGCGACCTCGGCAAGTCTGGGCTCCACCTACAATTTCCATCCGCATGGCAAAGCTTCGCAAACACACATCTCCCACCCCTTGTGTCAGGGTGGCGCCCAGTGGCGTCCACGGCCTGGGCGCCTTTGCAACGCGCGCCTTGCCCGCCTTCGCATTGCTGGGCCTTTACGAAGGCCGGCGCTACTCACCGCAGGAAGTCGCCGCCAGAACCTGGGATGATCAGCTCACTTACCTGTTCACCTTGTCCAATCAGGAAACCATCGATGGTGCCAAAGGCGGCAATGGCACTCGTCACCTGAACCACGCCTGCGACCCGAACTGCGAGGCGGTCGAGGAGTACGACGACGCAGGCCAGCTGCTGCTGAAGTTCCAGACAATCGTCCCTGTAGAGGCAGGGGACGAGTTGTTCATCGACTATTGCCTGACAGCGGATGACGGCTCGCCGCCCTCAGACTATCCCTGCCATTGCGGCTCGTCGAATTGCCGTGGCACGATGCTCGCCCCTGTCGAAACCAGCTGAATCCGGCGATCTGTCTGCCGACGCGCAGGTCATTGCCCGCCCGTTCCAGCGCACGCTGAGCGGCAAGCAAGTGCACTGCCACGCAGCCTCGCATCCGCTCTTCGTCCTCGTCGAAGTGCGTGAACGAAGGCCGGTCCTCAAGGTGTCATGGGCATGCCGCCGACCATGGGCGCAGCCATTCGAGTCATCACGCCCGAGCCGGTTGCGCTACCGCACATGATGGGGTCGAGCTTCCTCCCCTTGGCGCGTCCCGGGGGGTCACCTGCGGCGAGCAGCAAAACCGCCTTGGCTGAATGATGGCAGCGAGCTCGCCCCGTGGCGGGCACTTCGCAAAGTCTGAGGACCCTAGATTTCCTTCAAGACCTCTGCGCCCGGCGCCGCCATGCTGGGCTTGAACTCGGTCACATCCTTCCGAGCACATGCGTTCTGCACGAAAGGGTCAGCCTCGAGCTCCTTGCGGTCGCCTGAACGCGCGAGGATCACGCCGCCCTTGCGGGGCACTCGGACGCAGCGTGATGAAGGCGCCCGGCCGCCAGGCGCAGCGTCCGCGCATCCTGAACCTGGTGGCGGTCGACTCAGCAATAGGCATGAGTCCTTTCAGGGCGCGTCGGTGATGCCTCATGGAAGTCATCAGCCGGCGCGCCAGTGCGCACTGGATGCGCCATACCCATGCGACGCGCGCCTTGGCGCGCGGGGTCGAACTGACAATCGTGCGCGACAATCTGCGCCGCGACTCGCTGGTAACTTTGACCCATGGACCTCACGCTACAGCTCGTATCTCTGGGACGGCTTCACCCGGGCTGATTGCCCAACCGAGGATGACGCGTCGCTTGTGTTTCCCCACGTGGCGATCACTGAGCGAAAGATCGCCGGCGTCCACACCGCGATGCTGCAGGCCTCCGATCACCAGAGTTGGGGAGGGCAGTTCGCCCGGTACATCCGCACTGTCCACCACGCGCACGGAAGCTCGCCTGCCGCAGCTGGACGCTGCACCGTGTACGGATTTCCTACCGAGGGCGATCGCGACGCATTCTGCGATCTGACCAGAGCAACCCCTGGCAAGTTCTTGCGAGCCATTGCTCAGAGGCATTCGGCCTGAGCATCCGCTGCTCCGGTCGGGTCACAAGTGCGTGAATTCATTGCATTGCGAATGACCGCAAAGCCTGTTAAGCCGGGAGTCCGTGAATCTGGGGCTCATGGGGTTATCGGCTGATGACCGACGATGCCGGCCTCGGAGTCGTGATCGGGTCAGCGTGCCGATGAACGAGCTTCCACGCACCCTGCTCCAACCGAAATAAGCTGGTAACGCGTACTGCGACCGCGACGAGTTCCTCGGCACCTCCAACCTTGGTTCGGCCGCGCTCTACCTCGACAACGCACGCGAGTCCGTCCGAGACATATTTCGCTACGAGTTCGACGCCGGTGCCCTCTCCGTCGCGGTAGTGCGACGCGGCGCCCTCCAGGGTTGCCTCAACCTGCTTCCGACCGCGCGCGTACGGTCCGAAAGGATTGCCCAGAGTCACGTCTTCCGTATGGGAATACAGCGCCTTGTAAAGGCCAGGGTCGCCTTTTAGGATCGCGCTCAGAGCAGCGTGGCTCTGTTCAATTGCACTGTCGAGGTCATCCGACTTCATTTCACAACCCCTGTGTGAAGGCTTGCCTCGGTTGTTCGGCTACCGCCCGAAGCATTTTATCAAACGGATCGCGTTTCGACGACCGCTCTTGTGCAGATCGCGCGTCCAGGTCGATAGACCGATTTTGTTTGGCCGGTTCCGGCCGCTGGCGATGCCGATGCTCGAGGACTGATGACATTCGGTACGCACCTGCCCCGCGTCGCAAAGTTCTTTTCTCTTGGTGCATTCGATTGCGGGACTCCAACGCTGGGTCAGGGTTGCATGGAAATCATCAGCGCATCCCAAGGCACTACCTGGTGATGTCGCGTCAAGGTTTTCCTTTGGGCCTTCCCACTCTCTGGCTGATTTCCTGGCCGGCCGATTGAAGGATCATGTTGCGCGGATGCTGTGCTGCGTACTGGTTGGAGGCCGATACCAATCCCGCGGCCGGCGAACCCAGGCGCGCGGAGGACAGAATCGAGGATGCCTCGGGCATCAACAGATAGGCCGTGATCTTGCGAGGATCGGTTCCGGGCAGGCTCAGTCTCGCAACGATCACCGCATCCACGTCGGTCTTCTGAGCGAGGCTTTCGATCTCGGCGCTGGCGCGCAGCCAGTGGGCGTACCTCACGGCATCGGTGAGGCCGAAGTCTCCAGTGGCGCTGGCAAATCGGGGCTCGCTCTTGCTGAGCAATTGCGCGATCTCGTTCACCGAGTGGGCGGTGTAGCCCTTCAGGATTTTCGGATCGTCATGGATCGAGCCGGCCAGAATGTCGGCCGCATAGGAATTCGCCGAACTGCGGATCGCCGATAAAAGTTCATCCTGCACGCCCACAGGGGCCAGCCGTGCCATGTGGGCCAGTTCGCCGTAGTAGTCGTCCGCACTCAGGACGTGGGTTTCGAACGCGCTCTTCAGCAGCGCATCCGATCCCGGCAGATAGCCGATGCGCGAGAAGCTCAAAGCGGCCGATCGCGCGACCTCCTTGTTGTTGTCGCCGATCAGGCTGCGCAGATCCAGCAGGATGTCGGCGTTGTGGCCGGTCGCATTGTCCGGCGAGTACAGGCGGCCCAGGATGCGGGCCAGCGCAATCTTCTCGTCGTCGCTGATCCCCGCCTTCAGCAGCGCGCGCGCAGCCAGAGCCGATCGAGAGGTGAGCGGCACGCCCTGCGCGAAGATTCGGTCGAGCTCATTGCGTCCCTCGATGCCGGGCTTCGGGACATACGAGGCCAGGGAATTTTGCGAATCCTCTTTGCCCCTGGCGGCCCCGATCGCCGCCGCGTACCTTGCGGCGGCTGTGGACGGGCCGCCTCGATCGTCCCGGTGGAGTGCGGGCGCGGATGTACTTGGATACGACGCCGTCGACGCAACAGGTGGCGTCTTGAACCACCCCCAGATGATCCCGGCCAAGGCGATACCCGCGACGGCAAGGAGACCGGCCTTTTTCATGCCTGCCGCGCCTCAAAACCAGCCCTTCATGGTGTTGAAGAGCCTCGACGGCAGCATGACGCCGCTCTTGAGATCGCGATTGCGGTCCAGCCAGATTTGCGGAACCGGGTAGATCGACGGAATGCCTTCGTCATCGGCCGTCTTTTCATACAGATTCACGATGAATGTGTCGCAGCGGTACAGGCCCCGTTCGGCCGGACGGCCCCACATCAGCGGCTTGGCGCTCGTGTAGTGTTGACCGTAGGTGTAGTCGGCGCCGATGAGGTACGCCTGAAAGGCACGCTTGACCAACGCCATCCTGGCCCGCACATCCTCGAAGTCACCCGTTTGCAGGCACGCCGTCCTGAAGCATTTGTTCAGCAGGTGGTTGGGATTGTTGGGAGAGGCCGTGCCCCAATATGCCGAACGCGCCTTGAAGCTTGCCAGGGATTCGTACTGGATGGCATTGCTGCCCTCATTCAGCACCTCGACGATGGCACTGCCGTCGAACATGCCGGTGTGTCCCAGCGAACCCAGGCCGGAGATCGACAGGTCGCGTCCAACAACGTCGCCGGCCCACTGGGGATCGCCGGCGACGAGGTCAGCGCCGATGTGCCAGAGCGGTCTGCCGCTGCTATAAATGACCAGGTTGCCGTCATCCTGTGCTGCCAGGTACGCACCCGGGTTGCCGCTCGTTTGCGAGTTCCAGAGCGCCGCTCCGCTGTTGGCATACACCACCAGGTTGCCATCGCCCTGCATTGGGGCGAACGCGCCGGGACTCTGCGTCTGGCTGTTCCAGCGCGGGGTCCAGTCAGATGTCCGGTAGTAGACAAGGTTTCCATCGCCCTGCATCACAAGGACGTAGCGGCCGTTGTCGGAACTGATGGATTGTCCAGGTGAAAGCGCTGTGTTGGGCGCCAGAATGCCAGCGCTGGTGAGACATGCGATGAGGGCCAGCGCGAGGGCACCCAGTGCCCGAAATAACGTCGCCATCACAACCCCCCCAGGCATGGCTGCCCGCGCCGCGTTGCAATGCGCCAGCGCGGATCGTCAAGGCGCTGGCCCCGGTCCCGCTTGTGAAGTGCGCCCAAGTGGGGCAAGCATTGTTCCGCGAAAAGCTGGCGTCCGCAAGCGCGACCGAGGGCAGATCAAATGGGCGGGCTGATCAAGGAGGCGGGAATCACTCCATGACCGTTCGCGCGAACATATTCTCTAGAGTGGACCCCGAAGGCATCCTCCGACACATCTGTTGGAGCGCTTTCCTTTCTATTGCCGCGATGACCATCTCGGGGCGCACCATCACGTCTACCCACTGACCAGGCCAAGCCCGATCAGGCTGCCCACGCTCAACTTTGACCGTCAAACCGCTGCTTGATCGGCCGCTGAAGCGCTATCTGCTATCGAAGGGCCGCACCGTCGCGACAATCACGTCGCGCCCGGCCACGAAATCCGGCTGCGTTGCCGGCCACATCGATGTCGCCTGGGTCAACGCGAACGTCGGATGCCGTGCGCGGAAATCAGCCCACACGCGGCGCGCCTCCTCCGACTGCCCGTCACGCTCCAGCGACGCGGCCAGCAGCAGCCAGTAAAACGGCAGGTGAGGCAGGCCACCGACGGTGAGGCGCGCCCGCTCGGCCGCCTCGGCGTAGCGCCCCTGCATGAAGCGGTTCATGCCGATCAAGCCGTGCCAGATCGGCACGCGCGAGTCGCGCGGGCTGATCCGCAAGGCGCGCTCGCAGGACGGCACCGATTCCTCGAAGCGTCCCAGGCGCAGCAGTGCCGAACAGCGGTGGTGGTGCGAGGTATGGTCGCTCGGAAAATGGGCGATCATCACCTCCGACAACTTGAGCAGGCCCGGCCAATCGCCGCGCCAGTTGGTCAGCGTGGCACGGCCGTCGAGCGCGGCAAAGCTGGTCGGGTCGAGGGTCTCCAAGCGCGTCTGAGCTTGCTCGGCGCGCCGCACGGCCGCTTCGGGATCGTCGGTCCAGCGGAAGATCGCCCTCATGGCCTGGACGTTGACCACACCCCCCAGCCCGCGCACCGAATCCGGGTCCTTGGCCAGCGCCTGCTCGAACAGGCGCAGCGCCTCGGTGAAGTTGTCGGGCCCGACGGCGCGAAGCATCACGGACGTGCCCTGCATCGCCAGGTCGTCGGCCTCCACCGCCTCCGGCTTCATGCGGGCAGTGCGCTGGCCAACCGACCTGCCGATCTCGACCAGCAGGGTGCGCGAGATGCCGCCGCGGATGTCGTCCACCGACTGCGCCAGCTGGGCGCGCTCGATCTGGTATTGCTCGGCCCACTGCGCAACGCCGGTGTCGCCGTCGATCAGGTTCATCTCGAGCCGGACCTGCTCGCCGTCGCGCCGCACGCGGCCGTGCACCACGTAGCGCACACCCAGTTCGCGCGCCACGGCACGCGGATCGTCAGACCGGCCCTTGTAGCGCGCCGCAGTGCCACGGCCGATCACGCTGACTGTGCGCCACACTGTCAGCGCTCGCGTCAGGTCGCCGGTCAACGCATCGGCGAACCAGGCCTGCTCGTCGGCGCCGGCTTCGCTGTCGAGCGGCAGCACCACCAACGAGCGCAGCGGCACTGCAGGCGGTGCCGTGCTGCGCCATGGGCCCAGCGCAACAAAGCCGGCGATGGCCGCCGCCAGCACCAGCAGGGCGGCCGCGAAGACGATGCGCTGGCGCGCGGGTGGCGAGGCGGAAGCCGAGGCTGAAGCTGGAGATGGCGCTGCGGCGCTGTCCACTGGGTCTGGCGCTGGGCCTGGCGCTGCCTCGTCGGGCATCAACAGGTAGCCACGCCGCGCCACGGTGCGCACGCGCCGGTGTTCGCTGTCCCCCAGCACGCGGCGGATCTCGGCGATGGCCTGCGCCAGCGAATCGTCGCCCACAACCACACCGGGCCAGACGCGGCGCATCAGTTCGTCCTTGCCGACCACGCGGCCGGCCTGCGACCCCAGCACCAGCAGCACCGCCAGCGCCTGGCGACGCAAGCCGGCAAGCTGGCCGTCGGCGCGGCGCAACTCGCCATCAGCCAGGTCCAGCACGAAGCCGCCCAGATGAAGGCGGGTTTGCGCGGTGTCGTCGAACGTCGCGGCCTGTTCCATTGAGCGGAAGCCCCCCGGCATGAAGTTTCATCGTACTTCTTTCGTCCTGATTTCAGGCGTCTTTCAAGACCTGCGGCAAGGCGCCCGGCAGACTGGTCCGCCATTTGTCGCTGGAGCAAGGCCATGAACAAGTTCCTGATCACCCTCGCATTGGCGGCCGTCACCTGGAGCGGCCAGACGCCCGCCGCGCCAGCTGGCACTGAGGCCGCCCAGGCGCGCGCCGCGGCCGGCGCCGCGGCGTTTCGCCAAGGCCATCACGAGAGCGCGCTGGCGCACTTTCGGCAGGCGGCAAGAGCCGGGCATGCCGTAGCGCAGTTCAATCTGGCGGTGATGCTGATGGAGGGGCAGGGCACTGCGCCGCGGCCTGCGGAAGCGATCGGCTGGCTGCGCAAGGCGGCCGAGAACGGCTTCGTTCAGGCCCAGAATGCGCTGGCCACCCTGTTGGAGCGCGGCGAGCACGTCCCGCGGTCGCTGCCCGAAGCGACCCACTGGTGGCGCCGCGCGGCCGAGCAGGGCTCGCGTGACGCGCGCGTCAACCTTGCCACCCAGTACTTGCTGGGACGGGGCGTGGCGCAAGACGACGCACAGGCAGCGCTCTGGTATCAGCGCGCCGCCGGGCAGGGTGACGCAGGCGCCTGCTACATCATCGCCAGCATGTATGACAAAGGCTACGGCGTGCAGCAGGACCCCGAACGCGCCGCCTTCTGGTACGGCCAGGCGGCGCTGCGCGGCGAGCCCGGCGCTGCTGACATGGCACGCGCGGCGCGCCGCAAGGTTGAGAGCCTGTAAAACGGGGACTTTTTGTGGTGCTACCGATTCGATAGCCGACGGGCAAGTGGTGTCCAAGCTTCAGCCACGACCCAGTTACGGGGATGTCGGCCAGGCCCGGTGCTCGCACTGCGACACGGTGTTCATGTTTCCAGGCGGATGACTTCACGACGGCATTCCGTTCCAGACGCGACCAACGAGGCCGGCAGCCTTCTTGCCGACGCGTCCATTCGATCTTGCTGGCCGCGCCGGAGCAAATGACTCAATGTGGCAAGACCTTCGCTTGCCCGTCCTGTTCGTCCGCGGTTTGCGGCTTTTGACAGTTCGAATTGGGGTCGCCGACTGCGGTGCGGCTTTCGTTTGGGCGTTCCGGCGGCCGAGCTCGGAATCCTGGGGAGCACTGGTTCGGTACTGGCAGCCGTCTGGTGGGCGTCATCGGTCTACTCCAACGCGGCGTTCCGGTACTCAGCCAACGTCGTGCGGCGGAATTCGATCACTGGTACCAGCATGTCACCCGAATCCGGAAAGCGGGCGCGAATGTTGGCTTCTTCGCGGACCCAACATCCGCGGGAAGTCGTGCCATCCCACGACGTCAGGTAGCAAAGTCGATTGGGCGTGATGCATTCTTCCTCGGCATCGGTCAACTGCAGCATGTGGAACACGCTTCCGTGCGCCACGAATAAGACGGTGGGCTGCGTGTCGCAGCCGAGAACGAATGTGCAAGTGGCGACACATGCCACGACTGAGGATGCCTTCATATCTGGCTCCAGTCGATGTCGGGGAAAGTTCGATTGAGCGCTTTGGTATTAAGGGTAGTCAACCCTCGATATGAGGAGCCACGCTGCCGTCGATAGTCGGGAGCTTTCGGTAACCTGGCCGCGACACCGAATAAGGCAAGGTTGCCGCATCTCGCAACGGCAACCGATCGATCTGTCACTTGTGTCCGATGCCGAGGTTCAGAGCCGAGTTCGGCGCGGTATCCGACTCCGGCGGTCCGATCGCCGCGGAAAACGCGGATGATTGTTGGATGACCTCGATCGATTCAGCAGCGGCGCTCCTGCACGCCGCCTCGCGCATCTCGGTGCTCTCGGGAGCCGGTCTTTCGAAGGCGTCAGGGATCCCGACGTACCGCGATGCCGACGGCCTCTGGAGGGACGAGAACGCGGTCAGGTTTTCCCACATCGACGATCTGAAACGCGATCCCGAAGGCTTCCACAACTTCTGGGCGGCGCGGATGGCGGTGTTGTCGGAGGCCAGGCCCAACCCGGGGCACCGCGCGCTCGTCGAGCTGCAGATGCGCAGACCGAGCACGGCGCTCATCACGCAAAACGTCGACGGGCTGCTTGCCGAGGCCGGGGCTCAGGAGGTCTTCGAGCTGCACGGCAACCTGCGGCGCTGGCGATGCGACAGCTGCGGAAACCGGGAAGGGCCCTGGTTGTCGCAACGCTGCCCGCGCTGCGGCTCGCAAGCGAGACCCGACGTCGTGATGTTCGGGGAAATGCTCAACGAGGGACTCCTCACCCGGACGCAAGAGGTCGCGGCGCACAGCGACCTGTTCCTGGTCGTGGGAACCTCTGCGGCGGTTTACCCGGCGGCGGACCTGCCGACGATCGCGGCGACGAACGGTGCCAAGATCATCACGCTCAACATGGAGACGATTGATGTTGATGACGTGGCGGCCGTGGTGCTGCGGGGCCCCGCAGAGGAGCTCCTGCCCGACCTCATTCAGGCCGCCCGGCTCAGGCCGTAGGCAGTCAAACTTCGGCTTCACGAACCTGGCTGCGTTCTCGTCCGCGCCGGCTTCCCTTCGTCCGAGTGAGAGTTGGCGCTGCGAGCCAATGCCGCGATCGACGGATTTGAGCTGGCGAGAGGACTGAAGGAAGGCCGCGGCGCCGCTAGGGCGCCAGCATCAACACCTTGAATTGGCTGGGCACGATGCGCATGCCCATGGCGTTGCTGCGGTTCTGAACCGAAAGACTCGTCATTCGAGTGGCCGGACTGCCTTTGAGCAGCACGGTGAACGAGCCTGTCAGATGCCGCGACGGCCCCCCAGGGTGAAGTAGTGTGCATGCGTGATCACCCGGCCCCGCTGGCTGCGATCAGGATGATCGAACACCTGCACCTGCCCAACGCAACCTACGGCTTGAGCCACCCGATGGCCCGCTTCGGCTGGAGCCGGTTGATCTGAAGACTTTGGACTTCATGCCGGCATGCAGCGCTCCCAGCATGCGCGCTGACCATGGCCGGCTTCGCCAGAAACGCACGTTTTCGCTGTAGGACCGAACCCCAAAATACAGACGCGCCGCCCATCACAGCCGTACGATAAGACCCAAGTTCGAACGAGAACGCGGAGGGATTGAAGCATGAGCAAACGCAGGGAAGAACTGGAGACGGTGCCCCACGACTGGCCTACTCCTTGGGGCCTAGAGTCCAAACGGACGCGAGGACGTTCGCGAACACCGTGGCCAACTTCTTCCGCAGGAACGGCGGCGCGGACACTCCCGAGTCGATGGGCGCCACGGTCCTGCCTGCACCGGAGGTCATTCCTTGACGGGTAGGAACTCATGGCCACATCCTCGAGCTCGCTCAATTTGTTGGAAAAGGCGGTCAATGCTATTGAGCAGGCGGCCCACGATATGCTGGACAGCGAGCCCGATGTACCGTTCACTGCATCGACCGATCTGCTTTCTCTTAGCCCGAACGAACAAGAGCGCATCCGCAGCAAGGAGGAGGCAAGCTATCGGACACGGCCCACGCTGTCGGCCATCCATTTCTGCCTGACATCATCCATGGCAATGCTTGCCATTTGCCAGTCACTGATTGAGCAACCACCGACCCAGTCGCCGCGCGAACGCGAACGGCGGTGGAAGAAGCTGGCCTCCGATGCCAAGATGGCAGGCCGCACCGCCTACCGCGCGGCGCTCGTTCTTTCAGATCCTAGTGCGAATGAGGGCCCCGGAGGTCAAGGTGGTGCGCCCCCTAGCGGCACATAGTCTATGCCGACCTGAAGACGGGAAAGCCCACGAAAACAAAGTCCCGCAAAAGATCGTTCTGTCGCTGTCGGACGTGGGAAGTCCCTTCGTATTCGCCTGTGCCAGCTACAACTTCTGTACGCGGCCATGAAAGATGGAAGAATCAGCTTCAATGAGGGTTGCCCCGAAATCCGAAGCTCCGCGCCGCTCTTCGTCGCCGCGCCAGGAGTCCGATGCCCGGTGACATCCGAAAGCATCAACGACGTTGCCGTTGACGGCGTCGGCCCGGCGTTCACGATCGCATTCCAGCCGATCGTGGACGTTGAGCGGCGGGAAGTATTCGCGCATGAGGCGCTCGTGCGAGGTGTTCACGGCGAAGGAGCGCTCCAGGTGCTCGGCAGAGTAGAAGCGCGTCATCGGTTTGCCTTCCACGAGGCATGCCGCGTGAAATCGATCGAAATGGCGTCGATGCTCGGCATGCAATCCAGGCTGAGCCTCAACGTTTCTCCCAACGACGTTGCAGGGCCCACGGAGTGCTTTCATACCGCCATCCGCACTGCCGATCGGGTCCGCTTTCCCATCGATCGCCTGATACTCGAACTCACTGAAGGCGAACCCGTTGCCGATCTGCCCGCGCTGGCCGCGACTTTCCGAGCTTTCCAAAGCTTCGGATTCGCCTCTGCCATCGATGACTTCGGTGCTGCTTATGCAAGCTTTGAACTGCTGGCCGCTTTTCAACCGGACATCGTCAAGCTTGATAGGAGCTTCGTGCGAGACATCCATCTCAGCGCCGTGCGGTTCACCCTCGTGAAGGGGCTCGTTGCGATATGCGACGAGCTTCGGATCAAGGTGCTCGCAGAAGGCGTGGAAACTCCGGAAGAGGTCCAGGTGCTTCGTGGGCTCGGCGTGAGGCTGTTTCAAGGCTTCCTATTTGCCCGCCCCGGCATTGGCATGCTGCCGACTGTTGCCTGGAATGCGGCCTGACCCTCGCACGTTGGTGCAGCAACTGCGCATGCGCATCGCCGATGCGCGCCGCGAAAGCGATGCGGCGCCGCCCATAGCCGAAGCCGAGAAGGCGTTTGCATGACCGCCGCCGAAACGTGGCGCACATCATCAAGCCCGTCGTTACGTGATCGGCACACGCGCATGTGCATCCCGATGGCCTGAAGACTGCAACCTGCAGATCCGCCAAAACGGTATGGCGGCAGGTATGGGCATGTACCTACGACTGCTCCACGGGGCGTCCTACCTTCGCAGGATTCGGCCGATTTCTACATTGACGATGACGCCGAAGTTCAAGCAGGAACAGCGGGCTCCTTACACCCTGTCGGCGTCGAGGAAACCATCATGAAAAAGCTATTGTTGATGTTCACCATTGCGTCATCGTGCCTGGTTGCCGTCCAGACCAGCGCGCAGGTCAGCGCACCTTCAACTCCGGCAACGTCCGGTCCGGCCGACGCCGAATACAAGGCCGCCCGCGACAGGATCGCGGCCGACTCCAAGGCTGCCAAGGCTCAGTGCGACGCCATGAAAGACAATGCCAAGGACGTCTGCATCGAGGAGGCCAAGGGCAAGGACAAGATGGCCAAGGCCGAGCTCGACCAGCAGCGCAAGCCGAGCGACAGCAATGCGCGCAAGGTCGCCGAGGCCAGGGTGGAGGCTGCCTACAACGTCGCCAAGGAGAAATGCGATGCTCACAAGGGCGATGCCAAGGCCGCTTGTGTGAAGCAGGCCAAGGCCGAAGAGGCGAAGGAAAAGGCCGAGATCAAGGCCGTGAAGAAGTGAGCGGCAGGCCGCTGCGGTCCCCTCTCGCGCCACACCACACGTTTGTCACGGTCATGGCGCGTGGCAAGGACAGGCCGAGTTCCTCGGTCGAGACAGCCGCCGGCATCGAGGAACTGCCCGGACTGGGCGGTTGCCGAAGCCACCTCTACCAGCGCCGGACGACTGTCTGCCTGAAGTATGGTTCGCCAGTCTCAGAAGTCCACAAGCGCAGGCGCGCGCTCCTCGGTTGTCTTCACTTCCTTCGGGTAGAGGCGCCCGCAAACGATCAGCGTTTGTCCGTCCAGGCGGTGCCGACATGCCGTAGCCGCGGTGGATCCATTTGGCGCTGGAGGGGCCGCGCCCCCTGTTTGGCGAGCAAGGTGTCGACGAGATGCCTGGCCTTACGCACTGGCCGGCGATGCGACTGCTCGAAGCTCGCACGTAGAGCGTTGATCTCGTCATTGGTGGCCGGCATGACAGAAGTTTGTCGGACTTGTCGGCTATCCAAAACACAATCTGCGTAGACAGATTGATCGACAACCCGGAGGTCAGTTTCCTGATGCCGCCAGGGGGTCAACTCCAGATGTCGTGACAAAGAGCGAAGCCGCTGGGCTGGATGCTCACCGGTTTCTGACCCAGATGACCTGTTTCTAGGTCGATGGCTCAACCACGCGGCTTTCAAGACGAAATCGCCCGTTCACTGCACTGTTATCCAAGGGCCTATCCACAGCCTTATCCAATGACGTCAGGGCTGAGGCCACGTGCATACAAATGGTTTCTGGCAACGTCCACTGAGGGAGGCAACCGGGTGTGCTGCTCCACCAAATGGCGGAAGCGAAGACGCATGATCCTCGGCATGAATGGCCGATGGAAACGGAAGACTTAGCCGACGAACAACTGGCGGCCTCTGCGCACGTCTGGCGCCGAAAAGCATTTCACGGTGAGAAGCACGCGAGTTCCGTGGCACTGCATTTGCGCCGCGGTGGGCGATATACCAGCGACGCTCAGGTGGTGCATGGCTTCGTCGAAGCCAAGCTTCCGACGATTGTCGTTAGCGCCGTAGCAGCCTTGACTTAGAGGCCGTGACAGCATGCGAAGGAATGGCTCGCCGCAGTTTGCGATTGGGCCTCGCTGTGCGTGCCTTGTCTCGATATCTTCTTGTTCCGCCTCAGCTAAAGATGGCCGCCGGAGGCTCGAAGGCGCGGATCGGCGGCAGCGCGCCGTCGTAGCGTTCGATTTGCACTGTGCTGAGCTGTCCCGCGCAGCCTTGCGCCAGCGACGAAGTGCCGATGTCGCGCGTCAGCACGTTGGGGTTGCCATGCACGCACATCGGGCGGCCCTGGCCGTCCATCGCAGGGTCGTACCAGGCGCCGGTGGGCAGTTGCACCACGTCTTCGCGCATGTCGGCACACAGGTGGGCGCTGGCCAGGCAGGCGCCGATCTCGTTGAAGAGCCGCACGATGTCGCCCTCCCTGACGCCGCGCGCCGCAGCGGCCGTCGGGTGCAGCGTGCAGACCTCGCGTCCGCGGCGCTTGCTGGCCTGGCTGTGCGCACCGAAGTCGAGCTGGCTGTGCAGCCTGGTGTGCGGTTGGTTGGCGACCAGCCACAGCGGATGCTCGGCGGTCGGCGCGAACTTCGGCGCAAGCCACGCCGGATGGCCCGGGCAGTCGGCGTAGCCGAAGGCGGCAACGGCCGGCGAGCTGACTTGCATCTTGCCGCTGGGTGTGGGCAGCGGCGCGCCGACGGGGTCGTTCCGGAAGGCGCGCAGCATGCCACCGTCGTCGTCCCGCTGCGGCAGCATGAGTTCGCCGCGCTGCCAGAAGGTCTCGAAATCCGGCGCTTCCAGGCCCAGATCCTCGAGCCCGGTGCGGGTGCGTTCGTACAGGTGGGCCAGCCATTCGCGCGTCGTGCGGCCCTCGCTGAAGGCCTCGAGCGCGCCGAGGCGCCCGGCCAGCTCACAGAAGATGTCGTAGTCGTCGCGCGCCAGGCCGCATGGCTCGGCGATGCGGTGCATCGCCACCACCATCGGATCGGTGGGCGTAGCGCCGATGTCCTCGCGCTCCAGCGTCATGGTGCTGGGCAGCACGATGTCGGCATGGCGCGCGGTCGCGGTCCAGGCGATCTCGTGCACGACGAAGGTGTCGAGGGTGCGGAAAGCCTCGGCCAGGCGCGCTAGGTTCTGGTGGTGGTGAAACGGGTTGCCGCCCGCCCAATAGGCGAGGCGGATGTGCGGGTAGGTTCGGCGCTGGCCGTTGTAGTCGAAAGGCTGGCCGGGATTGAGCAGCATGTCGCTGATGCGCGCGACCGGAATGAACGCTTTCACGCCGTTGGTGCCCTGGGGCAGCGCGGCCGCCGGCACGGCGTTGTTGCGCTTGCCGTAGTGCGCCAGCGTGCCCAGCGCGTAGTTGTAGCCGCCACCGGGCAGGCCCAGCTGGCCCAGCGCCGCGGCCAGCACCGCGCCCATCCAGACCGGCTGCTCGCCGTGCTCGGCGCGCTGCAGGGAGTGCGACACGACCACCAGCGTGCGCTTGCCGACGAGCGAGCGGGCCAGCTCGACGAGCTGCTGCGCAGGCAGGTCGCAGATCGGTGCGGCCCAGGCGCAGCTCTTGGCCACGCCGTCGCTGCGGCCCATCAGGTAGTCCTCGAACGTGGCCCAGCCGGCGCAGCAGCGGGCAATAAAGTCGCGATCATGCGCGCCGTCGCTGACGATCTGGTGCACCAGGGCCAGCATCAGCGCCGTATCGGTGTTGGGCCTCGCGGGCAGCCATTCGAACTGCGCCTCCTCGGGCAGGTCGCTCCTGAGCGGGCTGATGGAGACGAAGCGGCAGACACGCGCCGCCGCTTCGCGCATGGAACCGCGCTCGATGTGGCGGCTGATGCCGCCCGAGGCCACGCGCGAATTCTTCAGCGCCATGCCGCCGAAGGCCAGTACCACCTCGGTGTGCTCGACGATCTGCTCCCACGTCACGTTGCGGCGCGCCACCTCTTCCATCGAGCCGAGGATGTGCGGCAGCATCGGGCCCGAGGCGCCGGCACTGTAGCTGTTGACCGAGCGCACGTAGCCGCCGAGCGTCGTGTTGAGGAAGCGGTGGACCTGGCTCTGCGCATGATGGAAGCGCCCCGCGCTCGACCAGCCGTAGGAGCCGCCGAAGACCGCGCCGGCGCCGTGCTGTTCCTTCACGCGCCGCAGTTCCCCGGCCAGCAGGTCCAGCACCTCGCTCCATGGCATGGCCACATACGCGTCCTGGCCGCGCATCGGATCGGGTCCCGGGCCGCGCTCCAGCCAGCCCTTGCGCACCATCGGGGTGGTTACGCGCGCCCTGTGGCGCAGCGCATCGGGAAAATTGTCGATCAACGGGTTCGGGTCCGGATCGTCCGGATGCGGCTTCACCGCGAGCGTATGGCCGTCCCAGGCGGCGGAAAAAACGCCCCAGTGGGCGCTGTGCGGATGGAAGACGGGCGTGTCGGTCGGCATGGTGCGGATGCTTGCTACTCGGCCTTCAATCCACCGCGCTCGACGGCGCGCTTGTAGTTCGCAACGTCCTTGACGATGAAATCGCGGAACTGGTCGCCGGTCAGCGTGGCTTCCCGCGCACCATCGGCGCGGTAGACCTTGAGCACTTCCGGATCCTTCATGGCTTCCTTGACGGCGCGGCCGATGGTGTCGACTACCTCCCTGGGCGTGCCGGCCGGAGCGGCCAGGCCATACCACTGCGTCATCACGACGTCGATGCCCGACTCCTTGAGCGTGGGCACGTCCGGCAGCGAGGGCACGCGGCGCGGGCTGCTCACGGCCAGCAGCCTGAGCTTGCCGCCGGTGATCTGCCCCATCAGCGGCGTGTAGGGCGCGAAGAAGCTTGCCACCTGGCCGCCGAACAGGTCGTTGAGCGCGGGACCCGAGCCCTTGTAGGGGATGTGCAGGATGTCCAGGCTGGCCTGCTGCTTGACCATCTCCATCACGATCTGCGCCGCGCCGCCGGTGCCGGTCGAAGCGTAGGTGAGCTTGCCCGCCTTGGCCTCGGCCACGTAGTCCTTCATGGTCTCGATCTTCGAGTTGCCGCTCACCATCAGGCCGAAGGGCGTCTCGACCAGCTGGGCAATGGGCACGAAGTCTTGAGGCACCTTGTAGGGCAGGTTGCCGCGAATCGCGGGCGCGCTGCCCATGTTGCCGCTCATGGCGAGGATCAGCGTGTAGCCATCGGGCCGGGCGCGCGCCACGGTCTCGGCCGCGATGTTGCCGCCGGCGCCCGCCCTGTTGTCCACGATCACCGCCTGGCCGATGTGTTTGCCGAGCGCATTGGCGATGACGCGGCCGTAGAGGTCGCCGCCGCCGCCGGGCGGAAACCCCACGACCAGCTTGATCGGCTGCTCGGGGTAGGCAGCGTGGGCGATGCCCGTCAGGGCCGTGAAGCCCGCCACGGCGAGCAGGGCGGCCGAGCGGCGCAGGACATGGCGTCTTGGTGTTGGCACGAGGGTGTCTCCGAATGGGCGATCAGGGGATGCAGCCGGCCTCGTCAGGCTGCCGGTCCTGTTGCGATCGGCGCGCCGGGCTGTGCGCTCCATTCGCTCCACGATCCGGGGTACAGCGCCGCGCCCTTCAGGCCCGCCACTTCCATGGCCAGCAGGTTGTGGCAGGCGGTGACACCCGAGCCGCACTGGTTTACCAGGTCCGTGGCGGGCCTGCCGCCGGTGATGGCGTCGAACTCGGCGCGCAGCTGGTGGGCGGGCTTGAAGCGGCCGTCGGCATCCAGGTTGTCCTTGAACAGGCGGTTCTTCGCGCCGGGAATGTGGCCGCCCACGGGGTCGATCGTTTCGTTCTCGCCTCGGAAGCGGTCGGGTGCGCGGGCGTCGAGCACAAGCTTGCGCCGACTGTCGATGTTGGCCCTCACCTGGTCGTAGGAAAGGGTCGTGACCAGCGGTTCGCGCAACGCGAAGTTGCCGGGCGCCCGCGCGGATGTCGCCTCGGTTGACACCGCATGGCCCGCGGCCTTCCAGGCCGCGATGCCTCCGTCGAGCACGACCACGGCGCGGTGCCCGGCCCAGCGCAGCATCCACCAGAGGCGCGCTGCATACATGCCGCCCGCGTTGTCGTACGCCACGACCTGGGTGTCGCCGGCCACGCCGATCGCGGCCATGGTGCGGGCGAAGGCTTCGCGGGTGGGCAGCGGATGGCGGCCGTTGCGGCCGGTCTTCTCGGCCGAGAGGGCATGTTCCAGATGGAGGTAGACCGCTCCGGGGATGTGCCCCGCGTCGTAGGCCTGCTGGCCGGCGTCGAGCTTGGTCAGTTCGAAGCTGCAGTCCAGCACCAGCGGAGGATGCGCACTGCGTTGCGCGTCGGCCAGTTGCTCGGCGGAGATGAGGGTGTCGTAGGTCATGTGGTTCATTTCCTGGAATCGGGGAGGGCGTCCATGGCGCGCAGCGAACAGGGGTGCGGCTGGCGATGGTTCATTGGGAGACTTCCTTCATCAGCGCAGGCGTGATCGCCGCCTTGTAGCGGGCGATGTCCTCCACGATGAAGTTTCGAAAGCCATCCATCGGCAGGTCGCGCTCGATGGCGGCGTCCTTGCGAATGGCATCGCGCACCTCCGGCGTCGCCAGTGCGCGGCCGAGGTGATCGGACAGCAGCTTCACCACCGCCTGCGGCGTGCCGGCGGGCGCCACCAAGCCGTACCACTGCGTCACCGGCACGTTCACCCCAAGCTCCCTGAAGGTCGGCACCTCGGGGATCGCCGGGTTGCGCTTTTCTCCGGTGATCGCCAGCAGCCGCAGCTGGCCCTGGCGCACCTGGCCGACCAGCGGGGATGCGGTGGCGAAGAAGCTGTCGACCTGGCCGCCCATCATGTCGGTGATGGCCGGGCCCGACCCCTTGTAGGGCACGTGCAGCATCTCCACGCCGGCCTTCTGCTTGACCATTTCCATGCCGATGTGTGCGGCGCCGCCAGTGCCGGTGGAGGCGAAGCTCAGCTTCTGCGTCTTCGCGGCATCGAGCAGGTCGCGCGCCGTCTTGAAGCGCGAACCTTGGCTGACGAACAGGCCGTGCGGAGCCTCCAGGATCAGCCCGATCGCCGTGAAGTCATCGGGCACCTTGTAGGGAAGGCTCTGCGGCTTCATGGCGGGCGAGACCGCCAGGTTGCCGCTCATGGCCAGCAGGAGGGTGTAGCCATCGGGCCTGGCCTTGGCAACGATGTCGGCGGCAATGTTGCCGCCGGCGCCGGCGCGGTTGTCGACGACCACGGCCTGCCCGAGCGTCTTGCCCATGGCGTTGGCGATCAACCGGCCGTACAGGTCGCCGCCGCCGCCGGGCGGAAAACCCACCACGAGCTTGAGGGGCTGCTCGGGGTAGGCCGCCTGGGCGGCGGGCGCGGCCAGGGCCAGCATGCCGGCGCCGGCCAATGCGAGGACGCACAGACGGCGGCGGCTCGGGACGAGGGTGTGCATGTCATGTCTCCTTTGTTTGTTCGTGAGCGGGGAGGCGCTGTGCGCACCCGCGGGGATGCAATTCAGCGGAGCCAGGCCGCCTGCGCGGCCACGACACGGTCCACCGAGGCGCCGCACTGGCCCAGATAGGCCGCGGGATCCGTCATGTCGCGGATCTCGTCGTCGGTCAGCAGCTTGCCGAGGCCCGCGTGCTCGCGCATCGCGTCGGCGAACGTCAGCTTCTGCGTGATGCCGTGCATCGAGGCCTCGTAGATCCATTCGTGCGCGGTCTGCTTGCCGACGCGCTCCGACAGTTCCAGCATCACGCGTTCCGACAGCAGGTAGCCGCGCATCCTGTCGAGGTTGATGGCCATCACGTCGGCATTCACCTTCAGGCCCGCCAGCAGGTTCCTGGCCTGAAACAGCATGGCGCCGGCGATCATGCAGCACTCGGGCAAGGCCTTCCATTCCATCTTCCAGGCGATGCCGTCGCGCTCGCCCTCCTGCACCATGCCCTCGACCATCATTGCGGCGTTGTAGCGCAGCGGCCTGGACAGGCCCGCCAGGTTCTCGGCGGAGGTCGGGTTGCGCTTGTGCGGCATGGTGGACGAGCCGAGCTTCCCTTCAGAGAAACCTTCCTCGACTTCGCCGAACTCGTTGCGCTGCATGTTGAAGAGCTCGTTGCCGATCTTCGACAGCGTGCTACCCACCATGGCGAGCAGGCTCGTGTATTCGGTGAAGCGGTCGCGCGCAGGTGCCCAGCTGATCGTGGGCACGCCCAGGCCGAGCTTCTGCAGCATCAGGGCCTCGAGCTCGATCGCCTTCGGGCCCAGCGAAGCCTGGCTGCCCACCGCACCGGCGAGCATGCCGACCAGGACGCGCGGTGCGGCCTGCACCAGGCGCTCGTGGTGGCGGCCGAGCTCGTCGAGCCACAGCGCACACTTGTGGCCAAAGGTGATCGGCAGCGCCTGCACGCCGTGCGTGCGGCCCGCCATGGGCGTGTCGCGGTGGGCCACGGCCAGGCGGCTGAGTTCCTTGCCCACGGCCTGCAGGTCGCGCATCGCCACGGCGTGGAATTCCTTGAGCTGCAGTGCCACGCCGGTATCGACCACGTCCTGTGTGGTGGCGCCGTAGTGCACCCATTCGCCGTTCTCCCTGGAGCAGGCGGCCTGCAATTGCTTGAGTGCTGGTACCAGCGAATGCTTGATGCGGCGGATCTCGGCCGACATCGCGGCGATGTCGATGTTCTCGACCTTGGCCTTGCTCGCGATCTCCTTCGCGGCGGCTGCCGGGATGATGCCCAGCTCGGCCTGTGCGGACGCCAGCGCGGCTTCGAAGTCGAGCCACTTCTGGATGCGGTTCTCCTCGCCGAAGATGGTGCGCAGTTCATCGGTGCCCCAAAGGTGCTGAAGCGATTGCATGTCGAAGACGGAAACGGGCATGGAAGTCCTGTGGGTATTAGCGAGAGGTGAGGGAGTCCAGCAACGCGCGCGGCAGCATGCGGCCTGGGTTGAAGGTGTTGGCCGGGTCCAGCGCACGTTTGATTTGCGCCATCGCGGCCAGCGCGACCGGGCTCTTGTAGTGCATGAAGGCCGCTTGCTTTTGCCGCCCGATGCCGTGCTCCGCGGAGATGGAGCCGCCCAGCCGCGCAGCGGTGGCATGCACGACGCCGTGCACCGCCTCCTCGTGCGAACGGAAATCGGCATCGGCCATGCCGGCAGGCTTGCTCTGGTTGTAGTGCAGGTTGCCGTCGCCCACGTGGCCGAAGCAGACGATGCGAATGCCGGGCATCAGCTGCTGCAGCGCCGCGCCGGCCTCGGCGATGAAATCGGGAATGCGCGAGATGGCCACGGAGATGTCGTGCTTGATCGACGGGCCTTCCAGCCGCTGGGCCTCGGGGACGTGCTCGCGCAGCGCCCAGAAGGCATGGGCCTGGCTGTCGGAGGCGGCGAGCGCGGCATCCAGCACCAGCCCGTCATGCATTGCGGCACCCAGCACGTCCTCCACCGCTGGCTGCAGGTCCAGACTCGCGGAGACTTCGGACACGTCGAGCAGGACCGACCACGGCGTCACGCCGCCAAGCGGTGCGCGCATGCCTGCCGTGGCGTGCCGGAGCACCAGGCCCAGCGGGCCTTCGCCGATCAGCTCGAACGCGGTCACGCGCTCGCCCACCGCATCGGTCAGTCGCGACAGCAGCACCACCGCGGCCTGCGGGTCGCGCACCGCGACCCAGGCCGTGACCACCTGGCGCGGCCGTGAAAAGAGCTTGAAGGTGACGGCGGTCACGATGCCCAGCGTGCCTTCGCCGCCGATGAAGAGCTGCTTCAGGTCGTAGCCCGTGTTGTCCTTGCGCAGCGCACCCAGCAGATCGAGCACGCGGCCATCGGCCAGCACCACTTCCAGGCCCAGCACCAGCTCGCGCGTGTTGCCGTAGCGCAGGACCTGCTCGCCGCCCGCGTTGGTGGAGACCACGCCGCCCACCGTGGCACTGCCTTCGGATGCCAGAGAGAGCGGGAACAGGCGGCCCGCCGCCTCGGCCGCCGCCTGCGCCTCGAGCACGGTGCAGCCGGCCTCAACCGTGAGCGTGTTGTCCAGCGGATCCGCGCGGCGAACGGCGCGCATGCGCTCGAGGCTCAGCACCACCTCGGTCCTCGAATCGTCGGGCGTAGAGCCACCGACGAGGCCGGTGTTGCCGCCCTGCGGCACGATGGACACGCCCGCGGCCGCGCAGGCCGCGACCACGCGCGACACCTCGTCGGTGCTGGCCGGCCGCACCACGGCGCGCGCGGCGCCGGGGTAGGTGCGGCGCCACTCGGCCTCGTAGCGGGCCATGTCGGTGGCGGCCGTCAACACGTGGGCGGCGCCCACGATGCCGGACAGCGTCTCGGCCAGCGTGTCGGTGACAGGGGCGGCGGGAATGGCGATGGTCGCGGTCATGCAGAAGGCGGGTGCCTCTGCGCGCCGATCGTCCTGGCGCGAGAAAAACACCCGATGTCTCCGTCTCTAAAAACGCTTCTCGGCAACCCTGCACGATGGAGCAGGGCGGCCCTGCTCCATCGTGCAGGGATGGCTCATCTATGATTTGAAGTATTTCATTGATTGAAATACAGTTCACTAAACAAAATTCTAACGAGCGTGCCCGGCACTGTCAACCGTGCCCGCACCGATGCGACGATCGAACACAATCTGCACCCATGAGATCCACCCCACCTTCGAAAAAGACATCGGACCTGAGCCCGGCTCGCAAGACGGCACGGCGCGCATCGAACGTCGCCGCGCTCGCGAAAGCGCCGGCATCCGAGGTGGAGGCCAGTGCGCCGCAGCCGCCCTCCGGCGTGCTCGAGCGCGGCCTGTCGATCCTCGAATGCTTCACCGAGGACCGGTTGCGCCTGAAACTGCGCGAGCTGGCCGAATGCACGGGCCTGGACAAGGCCACGCTGCTGCGGCTGCTCGGTGTGCTGGTGCGAGCCCGCATGGTCCACCGCTTCGACGACGGCGCCTACGCGCCCGGCCCGGCGCTGCTGCACATGGGCATGCTTTACCGGCGCACCTTCGACATCGGCACGCGGCTGCAGCCGGTCCTGCAGGAGGTGATGCGGCAGACAGGCGAGACGGTGGCCTTCTACGTGCGCGACGGCGATGAACGCGTCTGCCTCTACCGCGAGAACAGCAGCAACGAGGTGCGCCACCATGTGGAAGTGGGCGCGCGGCTCAAGCTTTCGGCTGGCGGCTCGTCGTCGCATGTGCTGCGCTATTTCACGGGTGGCAGCACGCCCCAGGCGGCGGCCATAGCGCGCGACGGCTTTGCCATCACTCGCGAGGAACGCGTGCCGCAGATCGCGTCGGTGGCCGTGCCGGTGTTCGACAGCGATGGAGTCTTCCAGGGCGCACTGGTCGTGATCGGTATCGCGCAACGGCAGAGCGCGGCGGCCCAGCGCAAGGCCGTGCAGGTCGCGCAACAAGCCTTGGTGCAGCAGGGCTTCAGCAGCCGTCCGCCCCGGGACTGGCACCGCTAGCCGCAGCGGGCGCGGCGCGCATGCCCCGACGGGTCAGCCGTTGAGCCGGTTTCGCCTTCCAGGCATGAAGCGGCAGACGCTAGGTTGCGCCGAACAGCGCGCTGGCCGGCGCGAAGGGCGCTGCGTCCTGCGCTGCATCCGTGAACCTCTCGCACCAAGCCCCCAGCGCGGCGGCCTGCGCATCGTCCATCGCGGGCACGAAGGTGCGCATGCGTTGCTGCAGGCCGGCCCACGTGTAGGGGTCTTCGGGATCGCCGCGGCGCAGTTCACGGTAGGCTGCGAGCTGCCTTCCATCGTGCAGCGTGATGGTCACCCGGCTTGGGCGGCGCTGTGGGAAGGCCTCTTGGAACTCGTCCTTCGGCAGCACCCACATGCGCGCGGCTAGCGCACGAAGCGTCGGGTTGTCGATGTCGGGCGCCTCGGTGTCGGCGATGCCGAGCGCGCCTTTTTGCAGCAGCACCGCCAGCACGTAGCGCAGGCAGAAGCTAGCCTCGGCCGGCTTGACGGGCCACTGCACACCAGCGATCTTGAGCGCGTGCGGGAAGATCTCGATCTTCATCGACTGCACGTCGGCGGCGCTGATGGCGTGCTCCTCGATGAGCGCGCGCGTGGCGTCGAGCGGCGTGAAAAGCATCGCGCATGCCGGCCAGGCCTTGATGCTGGCTGTATGCAGCCGCTCGGGCGCGTCCAGCCCCCCATCCACTGAGGTCAATGGACCTTCGCCCGCGAGCGCGGCGTACATGCCGCGCCGCCCGGTAAAGAAGGCTCGCGCGCCCGGCAGGCCGACCTGAGCCGCGTATGCTGCCGTCATGCCGTTACGCACGGCGAACGCGGGGTGCAGCGACTTGGATTCGTGCGCATCGTCGTCCACCAGTTGCCAGAGGCCGGCCGCCTGCGTGGCGGCGATGCCCAGCGCATGGTGCAGCCGTGGTGCATCCAGTCCCATCGCCATGCCGGCCGCAGCGGCTGCGCCGACGGTGCCGGCCGTGGCGGTCGCGTGAAACAGGCCTGCGTGGCGCGCGCCCAAGGCCTCGCCCAAACGCAGTGCGACTTCGTAACCGGCCACGATGGCCCGTGCGGCGCGTTCGCGCGTCAGCCTGAGGGAAGACGCCAGCGCCAGCACAGGCGTGATGGCGACCACGCCCGGATGCAGCATCGCCGCACGGTGGGCGTCGTCGATTTCGCGAAGGTGCGTGATGCCGGCGTTGACGAAGCCAGCGGCCAGCGGTGTGGCGCACGCGGCGTTGGTTCCGAACAGCGCCGCTTGGCCCGCGCCGGGCATCAGCGTCCGTCCCAGGCCGCGCAGCGTCGCGGCGGCCGGCAAGTCCCGAGCCGACCAGCCGGCGGTGAACCAGTCCAGCAGTGCCTGCGCCAGTCGCGCGCGCGTCACTGCCCGCAACGGCTGCGCCGCCTGATCGAACAGGTGCGCCACCAGAGTGGATTCGGGCAGGGCCGCGTTGGCGGAAGCTGTGGTCACGGCGATCACCATGTTTTATTGAATGAAATATATATCATTATATAAAATACTGCTTCTTGCTGAGACTTCCATGAGCCTCTCCATTCAATCCTTCTTCGATACGTCCACCGCCACGTTTTCCCATGTGGTCGACGACGGCGCTGGCGTCTGTGCCGTCGTCGACCCGGTGCTGGGCTTCGACCAGAATTCCGGTCGCACCCATTCGCGTCCGGTCGAGACCGTTGCCGCGCACATCGATGCGCACGGCCTGCGGGTGCAGTGGCTCCTTGAGACGCATGCCCATGCGGATCACCTGTCCGGCGCGCCCTGGCTGCAGCGGCGCTTCGGCGGCGCGCTGGCGATCGGCGCGGGCATCACCGAGGTGCAGCGTGAATTCCGCGGTGTCTTCAACGCCGACGACATGGCTGTGGACGGCTCGCAGTTCAACCGGCTGTTCGCCGATGGCGAGTTCTTCTCCATCGGCCGACTGCAGGCTCAGGCGATGCATGTGCCTGGTCATACGCCAGCTGACGTGGCGTATCGCATCGCGGATCCGGGGGGCGGCCCGGATGCCGTCTTTGTGGGCGACACCTTGTTCATGCCCGACGTGGGCACGGCCCGCTGCGATTTCCCAGGCGGCGACGCGCCCACCTTGTTCCGTTCGATCCGCCGCCTATTGACGCTGCCGCTGAAGACAGTGCTCTACCTTTGCCACGACTACCCGCCCGCGCACCGCGAGGCAACCTGCATCACCTCTGTCGCACAACAGCGCGCTGACAACATCCATGTGCGCGACGGCGTACTCGAGGCGGTATTCGTTGCGCGCCGCCAAGCTCGCGACGCCACGCTGGCTTTGCCGACGCTGATGCTGCCGTCGGTGCAGGTCAACATGCGCGGCGGCCGCATGCCGCCTTCGGATGCCAACGGCACCGCCTATCTGAAGATTCCCGTGGACCGGTTGTGAACACGCGTTGGCGGCAGAAGGACTTTGGGGGGGGTATTCGATTGCGTCTTCGCCCCGATCTCGTGTACGCCCTTGGCCGAAACGAATGCTATTGACGTAGCTATGCTGCAACGGCTCGGCCCCCCCGCGCATTGAGTCTGAAAACGCTCACTGCGCACCAGGCTGTCGGACACGCAGCGACTGCGTCGCGGCCGAGTGGGCTTCACGCTGCCAGGTATACCCGTGGTGGCGTCGCTGCGGCCCAATTGCCGCGGCTCCGCGGCTCCTGTCTAAGGCAACGCTGAAAAAGCCGCCGATTTGATTGGTTCATCGGCGAGGGGTTTGCGCATTGCGGGATTGAGGGCCGGAGAGGAGCGATTTCGAGGCGATTGGGCGCCATGGGTGCCCGCGCAGGGGCGCTGGGCGCCCATTGTGGACGCACTCATATTCCAACCACTTGGGACATTGATAGCTGTCATGCACCAGCCTGCGATGGCTGAACCCGCCGCCCGGCACTTCGCGCGGACCGTCAAACACGGTCCCACCGCCGGCGGCGAGCCAGGCGGCCCACCGCGAGATCGACGACTTCATGACCGTCCCGCGCTCGCGCTCAGGGTGACGAGAAGCTCGTCCAATTGCTCGAACTGCTCGGGCATCCCGCCCTCCATCCCGACGATGGCACCGTCGAGAGCTTCGTTCGAGGGATAGAGTTCGTGCAAGACCAGCAGCGTCTTGCCACCTTTTTCCTCGAAGGTCACCGTGGTGACGGCACCGTCGTCACTTTCGTCATTGGTCCAGACGAGGCGCGAGTGCGGTGTCACTTCGATATACCTACCGAAGAACGCCATAGGCTTTGAGGCTTCGTGGCCGAACTCGAAACGGTACCTGCCCCCGACACGAACATCCGCCTCGCAGGAAAGCAGGGACACGCCTGTCGACTTCGGTGCCCACCACCGCTTGAGCAGCTCGGGCTTGGTCCACGCCTCGAACACGATGCGCGCCGGGCCGTTGAAGGTTCGCGTAACGACTAGCTCACGCTCGGATTTCCGTTCCACTGTCGTGCGGTTCTTCATGAGGGTAGGCTCACTCTCTCTTCTTGCGTCCATCGACCTTCTCCTTCCGTTTCAGTTCCTCGACAACCTTGTCCAGCTCGTCGAAGCGGGCGTCCCAGAGCTGGTGGTACCTCTCGATCCATGCCGCCTCTTCCTCAAGTCGGCGCAGGCCGAGCTTGCAGGTCCGCACGCGCCCGACCTTCTCCGTGGTGACGAGCCCCGCCTCCTCCAAGACGCCGACATGCTTCTTCATGCCCGTGAGGGTCATGTGGAACTGCTCGGCAAGGTCCGTGATTGAAGCGTCTGCACCTCCGAGCTGCTCCAGAACGCCGCGTCGGGTGGCGTCCGAGAACGCGGCGAACGAGGCATCGAAGCGGGCCCGGCTATACTGAACCATACAGTTCAGTATACACACGGATTGGCGGCATGCAAGGGGAGGCCGAGCGCGCGCTGCGCTGCCGGCCGCCTTCCCCCAAATCGATCCCATCTTGATGCAGATTCAATCGACTCGGCGATCCCCAGGCCCGTAGCTTCGGAATTAAAAAAAGTCCACCACCCTTGCGTCGTTGCGTCGTTGCGTTGTAGCTGGATGAAGCAACAAACCCTTGCCGCAGCAGCCGATCAAGGCGCCGGATTCGAACAGTACCGCCGAGCAACCAAGCGCGATGTGTTCCTTGCGACGATGAACGAGATCGTTCCCTGGCACGCACTGTGCGAGGTGATCGAACCGCACTACCCGAAGGCCGGCAACGGCCGCCCGCCAGTGGGCCTGGAGCGCATGCTGCGGATGTACTTCGTGCAGCACTGGTTCAACCTGGCCGATGAGGCTTGTGAAGAGGCGCTGCTGGACAGCACGGCACTGCGCGGCTTCGTGGGCATTGATCTGGGCCGAGAGCGCGTGCCCGACGGCACGACGTTGCTGAAGCTTCGTCGTCTGCTGGAGAAGCATCAACTGGGCGAGCGGCTGTTTGCCACGGTCGGGCAGGTGCTGCAGGCCCGGGGCCTGAAGGTGGGCACGGGCACCATCGTGGACGCCACCATCATCGGTGCGCCCAGCTCGACGAAGAACGCCGACAAGGCGCGCGACCCCGAGATCACCAGACGCGCAAGGGCCAGCAATGGTTCTTCGGCATGAAGATGCACATCGGCGTGGACAGCCGCACGGGGTTGGCGCACAGCGCCGTGGTCACGGCGGCCAACGTGCATGACAAGCACCCGCTACCGGATCTGCTGCATGGCACCGAGCAGCGTGTCTATGGTGACAGCGCCTACGCCAGCCAGAAGTCGCTGGTCGAGTCCAAGGCGCCGCGGGCGCGTGACTTCACCAACCAGCGCGCGCGCAAGGGCGGCGAGATCGACGAGGCCGAGCGCTCGAAGAACCGCAACAAGTCCAGGGTGCGGGCTCGGGTGGAGCACGTCTTCGCGGTGGTCAAGCGGCTGTGGGGTTTCACCAAGGTGCGCTACCGCGGCCTGGCCAAGAACGCCACGCGCTCGTTCGTGGCCCTGAGCTTGGCCAACATCTACTTGGCGCGTCAGGGCCTCATGGCATGAGTGCGTCCACAATGGGCGCCCAGCGCCCCTGCGCGGGCACCCATGGCGCCCAATCGCCTCGAAATCGCTCCTCTCCGGCCCTCAATCCCGCAATGCGCAAACCCCTCGCCGATGAACCAATCAAATCGGCGGCTTTTTCAGCGTTGCCCTAAGCCGTCCGCTGCAGCGGCACAACGTTGTTGGCCGTCAAGATGGCGTCAATGCGCTGACCGAGTCGCTGCCATGCCTCACACTTTTCTTCGGCGTAGTCATGATGCAGATAGTGCCTGCGCACTTTGCTGCCTGGCAACACGTGGTTCTGGCAGCGATCAATCACGTCCGGGCTGACGCGCAGCGCCTGCCTCATCGTGGAGGCGGTTCGGCGCAGGTCATGCGGCGTCCATTCGCTGTTCTTGCCATCAGCTAGCACCAGCGAGTCATTGTTCCTGCGGTGTCGGAGAAAAATTCGCAATCTTCTCAAAGTGCCGCACTGCCGATCAACCCCAAGTTCGCCTTGAGCATGTCAAACACCTTGCGGGTACGCGGACTGATGACGTTCTTGCGGATGAACAAGTGGTAGGCCAAGTCGGGAAGGCGGGGTAGACCGTCATTTTCGCCTAGCCTGGATTTCCACGCACCACTATTTGGGTAACGCTGCTCGATAGGAGCAGACCGCTTCTGCTGTGTTGGCGGAGGGGCCTGGCCCTCCAGCGTTAGCAGTTGGTGCGCCTACCCCATCATCTCGACGGCCCCACGCGGGGCCGTTGGCATTTCTGCATTGCTTGTGCCAGTCCACGCCAATCTCTCGCCAAGCCGCATGCAGCTTGAGGTTCCCGATCTTTGATGGGTACCGATGGGATTGTCGTTGACACCGCCATTCTCCATATAGCACAATGCACGTATGGGTATAGGCGTACCTAAAGATCTAACAGATATCCGACGATTCTTCGCCGAGCCCTCCCATCCCCGCCAGCGCCAGTACGAAGCGCTGCGCGCCTTCTTCGTCGAAGACCGCCCCTCCCACGAGGTCGCCCGCGCCTTCGGCTACACCCCCGGATCCTTCCGCGTGCTGTGCCATCAGTTCCGCCGCGATCCCGATCCGCAGTTCTTCCACTCTCCCAGTCCCGGTCCACGCACCCAGCCGCTCAAGTCCAAGGCCCACGACCTGGCCGTGGCCCTGCGCAAGCAGAACCATTCGGTCTACGAGATCAGTCAGGCACTCAAGGAGCACGGCACGCCCTTGAGTCCCACCGCCGTGCGCGAAGTGCTGCGCGAGGAGGGCTTCGCGCCGCTGCCGCGGCGCGGCGACGACGAGCGACTTGAGCATCTGGGCCCCACCGCTGAGGCGGTGGCCGACGTGCGCGAGTTCGCGCTACAGCCCGGCACGCAGTTCACCACACGCTGCGGTGGCTTGTTCCTGTTCTTGCCCGATCTGGTGCGCCTGCAGCTCGAGGAGATCGCCGCGCGCGCCAAGCTGCCGGGCTCCAGGATGATCCCCTCGTCTCACGCCCTGCGTTGCGCGCTCGCGCTCAAGCTGTGGTCCATCGAGCGCAAGAGCCATGTCATGGCCTTGGTCACCGATCCGGGCCTGGCGTTGTTTTGCGGCTTGAACGTCATCCCCAAGAAGAGCTACCTGTGCGAGTACTCCTCGCGGGTCGAGCGTGAGCGCACCGTCGCGCTGCTGGCGGCCTGGCACCGCGCCGTCACCGACGAGCAACTGTTCGACGCCCACTCTTTCAACCTGGACTTCCACTCAGTGCCGTACTACGGCGACGATCCCCAGGTCCAGCGCCACTTCGTGTCCGCGCGCAGCCGCGCCCAGCCCAGTGTGCTGGCCTTCCTCGCGCAGGACGCGAGCGGCCGCGCCTTTTGCTACTCCAACGCCGATCTGCGCAAGGGTGAGGAGGCCGAAGAGATCTTCCGCTTCATCGAGTTCTGGAAGCGCCAGCACGGCGCGCTCCCGCGGCACCTGGTGTTCGATTCGCGCCTGACCACCTATGCCCACCTGGCGCGTCTGGATCAGTTGGGCATCACCTTCATCACGCTGCGTCGCCGCTCGGCGGCGCTGCTGCAGGAGGTGGCCGATCTTCCCGCCTCGGCCTGGCGCCGTGTCACGCTGGATGTGCCCGCGCGCAAGTACAAGACCCCGCGCGTGTTCGAGCAATCGATCCGCCTGGCCGGGGCCACCTTGCGTCAGCTCTTCGTGATCGACCTCGGCCATGAGCAGCCCACCATCCTGCTGACCAACGACCCTCACAGCTCTCACGCCAAGCTGCTGACCCGCTATGCCCAGCGCATGTTGATCGAGAACGCCTTGTCCGACGCCGTGCGCTTCTTCCACATGGACGCACTGTCATCGGCGGTGGGCATGAAGGTGGACTTCGACATGGCGCTGCTGGTCGTCGCAAGCGGCCTGTACCGGTTGCTCGCGCGTCGCATGCGCGGCTATGCCGATGCTCAGGCTCGCCACATCTTCCGTGACCTCATCGACACTCCCGCCGACGTCTCGGTCACCGACTCCGAGGTCCACGTCCACTTTCACCGCCGCGCCCACTTGCCCATCGTCCTCGCCTCCGGACTGCTCAATACTGCGATCCCCATCCCCTGGTGGAAGGGCTACTCTCTGCGCATGTCGGCGTAACCCTCAGCACCTGACGAACAGGCCACCGCGTTAGGTCAACTACCCTGCGTGGAAATTCAGGCTAGCACGCGCAGGTCCGCACCCACCAGCTCGACACCGCGCGCAGTCACGCCCAAGCCGGCACGCAGAGCAGCCTTGATACCTATCAAGCTCGAGGCGGTGTAACTGGCCGTCCAGCGGATCCCGGCGGCGTCCAGCGCCTCACGTGCCATCTTGTGGAACACGCTGGGTCCTTCCACCAGGATCAGCGGCAGCGGCTTGACGCGGTCATGCACATAGTTGGCCGAACACAGCCACACGGTTGGCGATGTGCGCAACACCACGCCCTCCAGCGTGGCGTCGTGGCGGTTGGAGATCGTCATGTCGATCTCTCCGCGCTTGAGCGACTCCATGAGGAAGGGGCTTCGGCCCACTTGGATGTCCAACTGCAGCAGCGGTGAAGCGCGCGCCACCTGTGCCAGCAGCGGTGGCAGCATGGTGTCGGCCACGTCGTGCGGTGCACCTATGCGCAGCACGCCTTCGAGGTGGCCCTGCTGCAAGCTGCGCAGAGCCTCGTCATTGATGGTCAAAAGGTGCCGCGCATATTCCAGCAGCTTTTGTCCATGTGGCGTCAGGCGTTTGTGGCGTCCGTGCTTTTCAAACAGCGGGCGGCCGATCTGGTCCTCCAGCCGCTGCATTTGCTGCGTCACCGCGGATTGCGTTTTGGACAGGCGCACAGCGGCGGCGGCGAAGCTGTCTTGCTCGTCAATGGCCACCAAGGCCCTGAGTAATTCCAGATCCAGGGTGTCCATATATTAATAAGTCTAATGTATTTGCTTTGGCTTCTCGCTTGTTGGGCGTAATTGGTTTGCCTAAAGTAAGTCCAGTCAGGCCTTATTTCACTTAGGAAACCTTCATGAGCGTAGCAGAGCAGCGCAAACAAGCGGTTGCGGACAGCATTCGAAACATTAAAGATTCTGTTGGTAATGGCGAACCCACGCGCGAGTCTCTGGCCGCGGTGCTGGTTGCCCTCAACCAGCTCGCGGCGCGCAAAGAGTTGTGGAGCGCCAGTGAGTTCGCCGCGCCCCAAGGCGGTGAACTGCAGGCTCGCTACCTGATTGCCGAAGACGCTGATCAGAGCTTCGCGCTCTACCTGAATGTCATGCGCCCAGGCAAGCGGATCGTGCCCCACAACCACACCACCTGGGCCTGTATCAGCGCGGTGGAAGGGACCGAGGTCAACCGCCTCTATGAGCGCCAAGACGATGGCTCGGCGCCGGGCAAGGCTCAACTCAAGCAGACCGGCTCCATGACGGTAGAACCCGGCACCGGCATCGCGTTGATGCCCGATGACATCCACTCCGTGGAGATCCCGGTCGGCCAGGTCATCCGCCACCTGCACATGTATGGCCGCGCGCTGGAGACGCTGAACGCGCGGACCGCCTACGACATGGAAAAAGGCACCTGCGAGACCATGTCCATCGGCGTGCCGACCCGACGCTCATGAACGCGCCCGACCACGCGCCAACCCTCGCAGTTGCAATGACATCCTGGGTAGAAGCGGCCACGCTCAAGGCCTGGCTGCACGACGGGCACGAGATAGCGCTGTTCGATGTGCGCGAGCACGGCCAGTATGGCCAAGCTCACCTGTTCTACGGCATCTCCCTGCCTTATAGCCGGCTGGAGATCGAGGCTCCTCGCCTGGCGCCGCGCAAAAGTGTGCGCCTTGTCGTTCACGATGGCGGAGATGGCGTTGCGTTGACAGCTGCGCAGCGCCTGGTAGCGCTGGGTTACACCGATGTCCATGTGCTCCGTGGCGGCACGGCGGGCTGGCAGGCTGCGGGCTTTCCGCTGTTTGCCGGCGTCAATGTTCCATCCAAGACCTTTGGTGAATTGGCCGAGCAGGTCTATCGCACGCCACATGTCAGCGCGAATGATCTGGCGGCGATGCTGGAGCGCAAGGAAGACGTCGTGGTGCTCGACGGACGGCCGTTCACCGAGTTCCAGAAGATGAACATCCCGACGGCCATCAATTGCCCCAACGGCGAGCTGGCCCTGCGCATCCGCAGCCTCGTTCCGAGCGAGAAGACCCGCATCGTGATCAACTGCGCAGGGCGCACGCGCAGCATCATCGGCGCGCAGACGCTGATCAATCTGGGTTTGCCCAACCCGGTGTTCGCGCTGGAGAACGGCACGCAAGGTTGGCACTTGGCCGACCTGGCGTTGGAGCATGGGGGAAGCCGCCGCTACGGCAATGCGGACGAACCCGCCGCAAAAAGCGCCATGCAGGCAGCGGCCAGTGCATTGGCGCGGCGCTTCGAAGTGCCTTCAGTCACCGCGGCCACCGTGCGCACGTGGGCGGTCGATCCGCGGCGCACCTTGTTTTTGTGCGACGTGCGCACGCCCGAAGAATTCGCCAAGGGCAGCCTGCCCGGCGCCCAGCACACGCCGGGCGGCCAACTGATGCAGGCCAACGACCAGTACCTGGGTGTGCGCCATGCCCGGCTGGTGGTGTTCGATTCGGACGGTATTCGTGCCCGTACGGTGGCGAGCTGGTTGCGCCAGATGGGTCATGACGCCAGCGTGCTGGACCAGGACCTGGACAGCGGACTCGCGCTGCCTCCGGCCGAGATTGCGCCGTTGCCGCCGCTGCCGTCCATCAGCCCGAAGGCATTGGCTGCGGGTCTGGCCGGGCGCGGCGTGGCCGCCATCGACTTGCGGCCCAGCATGCAGTTTCGCAAGGGGCACATTGCAGGCACGCGTTGGTCGATCCGTCCGCACCTGACCGCCGCCTTGGCTGGCGAGCAGCGGCCGGTGGTGCTGATTGCGGACGATCCCGCGGTAGCGGGCTGCGCGGCCATTGACCTTGCGGAGCTCGGCCTGCACGCCAGCCTGCTCGAAGGCGGCACGGCGAATTGGCAAGCTGCGGGGCTGCCACTGCGCGCCGGTGACGGCGCGCTTCCCGACAGCGATTGCATCGATTTCTTGTTCTTCGTCCACGACCGGCACGACGGCAACAAGGAGGCGGCGCGCCAGTACCTCGCCTGGGAGGTCAACCTGGTGGGCCAACTGGACGCGCTGGAACTGGGCGCGTTTCGTTTGCCGCCCGCTCTGCCGCCGCACCCGTCCTCACCTTCCGCTTGATCGCCTCCGTCAACTTCCCTTCACTTCACGGGAGACCGCCATGCTTGCCAAGATCAAACTCACCGCCGCCTCGCTCTGCTGGAGCCTGTGTGCCCTGCAGGGCGCATCAGCCCAGCCCATGCCGCAGGTGGGCGAGTTTCCGAACCAGCCGATCAAGTTCGTCTCCCCGTTTCCGCCTGGCGGCGGCAATGACGCCAGCACGCGTTTCGTGACCAGTCGCCTCCCGGAGATCATTGGCCAGTCCGCTGTGGTGGACAACCGCGCGGGCGCCGGCGGCAACATCGGCGCGAAGGCTGTAGCCGAGGCCAAACCCGACGGCTACACGGTTCTTACGGGACAGGTGTCGCTGATGGCCGTGAATCCCTCGCTCTATGCCGCGCCGGGCTTCGATCCGTTGAAGAACTTTGTGCCCATCACCCAGATCAATGCCGCGCCGTTGGTGCTGGTCGTGGCCAGCAACTCACCGCTCAAAACCATTGCCGATCTGGTCGAAAAAATAAAGGCGCAACCTGGTCGCGTCACCTATGCCACGCCTGGCAATGGCACGCTCTCGCACCTGGTGGGCGTGGTGCTGGAAAAGGACAGCGGGATGACCATGACCCATGTTCCGTACAAGGGCGCAGCCCCAGCGATGACCGACCTGTTGGGTGGCCAGGTGGACCTGCTCATTACCTCCACCGCATCGGTGGCCGGCTCCATCCAAAGCGGCAAGATGCGCGCCTTGGCGGTGACCAGTCCGCGCCGCATCGGTGTGTTCGAGAAGGTGCCCACGCTGGAAGAGCTGGGCTACCGCAACACGACCTTTGAAGACTGGTACGGCTTCTTTGCTCCGGCCGGCACGCCGCCCGATCGCGTTGCCTATCTCAACAGGAGCATCGTTCGAGCACTCAACACGCCCGAAGTCACCAAGCTGATCACCGACGGCGGCAGCGCCGTGGTTGCCAACAGTTCTGCCGCCTTTGCCGCACAGCTGAAGGATGACATTGCCCGCTGGTCGCGCGTCGTGAAGCTCTCGGGCGCCCGTCTGGACTAGCACCTGCATGAGCAAGCCATTTCTCTCAAACCCAGGGAGCGCAAGCTCTACGTTGACCCGGCTGGTCCACGCCGCCAAGCAGCCGCAGTACGACGGTGGGCGTCCTGTGAACCCACCGCTGGTGCGGGCCAGCACCGTGCTGTTTGAAAGCGTGGCGCAGCAACAGGAGTTGCGCATCAGGCGCGACGGCGAGCGCTTGTTCACCTATGGGGCCCGCGGCACGCCTACGGTGTTCGCGCTCGAAGACCTGGTCTGCGAGTTGGAAGGCGGCTGGCGCGCGCGCCTGTTGCCTACCGGTCTGGCGGCCATCGCCATGACGCTGCTGTCCTACCTCAAGCCCGGTGACCATGTCCTCATGTCGGACAGCGTCTACGAGCCGGCTCGCAATCTGGCTGACTCCTTTCTCGCGCGGTACAACATCCGCTGCACTTTTTTCGCGGCCGACGGCAGCGATGTCGAAGAGAAGTTCGAGGCTGGTACGCGAATGATCTACGTCGAATGCCCGGGATCGCTGGTCTACGAAATGTGTGACCTGCCTCGCCTGGCCGCGCTGGCGAAGGCACGCGGCGCGTTGCTGGTGGCAGACAACACCTGGGGCTCGGGCTGCCAATACCGGCCGCTGGCCTTGGGCGCGGACGTGTCCATCATGGCGGCCACAAAATACCTGTCGGGCCACTCTGACGTGATGATGGGCACAGTGGCTACCACGCGCCAGGCCTGGCAGCCAGTGGCGGAACGCTGTGATGCGTTTGGAATGACCGTGAGTCCTGACGATGCCTGGCTGGTGCTGCGAGGCGCGCGTAGTCTGGCCGCCCGCCTGGCCATGCATGAAAACCACGGTCTGCAGGTGGCGCACTGGCTGCAATCGCGCAGCGAAGTGGGCAGGGTGTTCTGCCCGGCCCTTGCCGGCGATCCGGGCCACGCTCTGTGGCAGCGGGATTGCAAGGGAAGCAACGGCCTGGTTTCTTTCGAGCTTCAGCCGGACTACCGTCGTGATGCGGCCGAACGACTTATCGACAGTCTCGTGTTGTTCGGCATTGGCGCGTCCTGGGGCGGCTATGAAAGCCTGGTCGCGCTCGCAGACATGAATCGCGCCCGCAGTGTGGCTGACTGGTCTGGCTGCGGACAGGTGATCCGGCTCCATGTCGGGCTGGAAGATCCGGCTGACCTGATTGCCGACCTGGCGCAGGGATTTGCCGCACTGGCCTCCTGAAGCTTCGACAGCAGTGATCAGCATGTCTGGCGTCCGCGCCCTCACGCACCCCTGGATTGCCGGGACCCGAAGCCTGTGGCCCGGCGTAGCCGCGCCGCTGCTGATCATGCTGGGCGCGACGTTCCTCTCCGAGCATTACGGTGGGCCGCAACTGCTCTACGCGTTGCTACTCGGACTGGCCTTCCACTTCCTGCATGAGGACGAACGCTGCCGCCCCGGCATCGAGTTCTGCGCCAAATCGCTGTTGCGCATCGGCGTGGCCCTGCTGGGCGCGCGCATCACGCTGTCGCAGATCGGACAACTGGGCGCCGGACCGCTGGCGCTGGCCGTTTTAAGCATTGCCAGCACGATCGTGCTGGGCGCCTGGCTGGCGAGACGGCTGGGCTTGCGGACAGACTTCGGCCTGCTGTGTGGCGCGGCCGTGTCCATCTGCGGCGCGTCGGCCGCGCTTGCCGTGTCGGCGGTGATGCCAAAGTCGCAAGATGGCGAGCGCCACACCTTGGTGGCCGTGGTGGGCGTCACAGGGCTGTCCACCCTCGCCATGGTTGTCTATCCGCTGCTGGCCCAGCAGCTCGGGTTCAGCGACACCAGCGCTGGCATTTTTCTGGGTGGCACCATCCATGACGTTGCCCAAGTGGTGGGCGCGGGGCTGATGCTGTCGCATCCCACCGGAGACGTCGCATTGATCGTCAAGCTGGTCCGCGTCACGCTGCTGGTGCCAGTCGTGGCCGCACTGGCCTTCTACTGGCGGCGCAGCAGTGGGTACACAGCAGCAGGCGCGGGCCGGCGGGCGCCGCTACTGCCATTTTTTTTAGTGGGCTTCGTCGCCCTGGTGCTGGTCAACAGTACAGGCTTCGTTACGCCAGAGGTCACTGACGTGTTAGGTCAGGTCTCGCGCACCTGTCTGGTGGTCGCCATTTCGGCACTGGGCATCAAAACCTCATTGGGGGAACTGGTGAAGCTGGGCTGGCGTCCCATGGCGCTGATGATCGTCGCCACTTTGTGGCTTGCTGGCGTCGTGTTGGCCTATCTGTGGGTATTTAGGCCGTGAGTGCCGAACGCAGCCACGGCTCTCCGAATCGGATGAGCGCGCCCCTCAGGCCACCGCCATCGGACCTGCACGGGATCAATCTCGAGACCGTCCAATTCTCGATTGCGAGCCGCTATCGCATCTCGAATATGACTCGGGCGCAGGAGCCTATCTGGCCGCGCGCCAAAGCTGCAAGCGGGCTCGGCGCCCTGACTTCCGCTGTCATCGAAGAAGATTTCAGCAATGCGTACAGCCACAGAAAATGTGAGCATGGTGGCACGCGGCTTGCGTAGCCTGTGCATTCGGCGCGATCGCTTTGCAGACGCACCAAGCTGAACCGGTTGTCTCCTCCACCCCTCTTGGTGGATTTACTCCCGGGGCGCGAGCCCCGGGGGCTTTCTCGCATCGATCCGCTGCGTGGGTGTTGCAAGCTACGCTTCGCTTGCGCCAGGGGAGGGCTTGCGTACCCCTCTTGGCTTGCGCACTGCCGCCAGCGCACCGGCGAGCAGCGCACGGGTTCCGTCATGCGATCTCTTCTCTTCATCGAACTGCCCTTGGAGGTCGTCCAGGCGCTGCTGCAGCGCCGAACCTTGCGACTGGGCCTGCGCCAGTGCGATGCCCTGGGCGGCGAGTTGATCACGCAGGGCGCGTTCGGTCTGCCGGGCAGACTGCTGTGCATCGCGCAGCGCCTGACGCTCGGCGTCGAGCAGTTCGGCCGCGGCTTCCTCGCCGCGCACGCGGCGCTGCTGCTCCTTTGAAAGGTCGCCCTCGAGCTGCTTCGTCGCCTGGCGCGCGCGGTCGACATCGGCGAGCATGCGTGTCTCATGCGCGGGGCGGCCGTTCTGGAGGTTCTGGTAGCTGCGCCTCCGAACTTGCGGACCGTCTGGAGCGCGACCTTTGGCGGATTCCCATTCGCTTGAATGCAGCCGAGACTTCGGCTGCACTTGACCCCAAAGAACGTACATGACCCCAACCCATCCCTCCCCAACCAAGATGGCGCTACCCAGACTTCGTTTCCGCAGGGAGGGTGAGCGGCGGCCATTTCGACGTGGCGACCTGGCCATGGGCCGAAACGCGCCCCACGAATGCGCGATCGTCGTGTTGTGTGCCGGGGAGTCCGACGCACTGGATGGAAAGCTCCCTGTGAGGACGCTTCGTGGGGACGACATGGATCTGGCACCTGGTGATCTGGTCCTCCTTGCGGGAGTCGACACGCAGGAGTTCGGGCCGGGGCTCCATGATCTGCTGAGGTTCATCGACGCCGCCGCTGCCGGCTCCTGAGCCTTATTGGCGAGCGGTATCCAGCCGCAACGCGGTATTCGAAGCCTTGCCCTCTAGCCCACACAGCTCGTGCAGGGGGATGGCGTCGCGGAAGCGGGAGCGGCCGGACGCCGCGGAATCCGCGCTCAGGCCGCGAACGCTTCGCCGTCGGCGGCCTGCACCGGAATGTGGGCGCGCTCTTCCTTGATGAAATTGGCTTCGTCCACGAACACCAGCTTGGGCCGGTGGCCACGCACCTGCTCCTCGGGCACCAGGCCGAAGGCGGCGATGATGACCAGGTCGCCCAGCGAGGCGCGGCGCGCGGCCGAGCCGTTGAGCGAGATGATGCCGCTGCCGCGCTGGCCGCGGATCGCGTAAGTCACGAAGCGCTCGCCGTTGTTGATGTTCCAGACATGGATCTGCTCGTTCTCCGCCAGGTTGGCGGCCTCCAGCAGGTCTTCGTCGATGGCGCAGGAGCCCTCGTAGTGAAGCTCGCAATCGGTGACGGTGGCGCGGTGGAGATGGTCACATGAGGCCCCCATTGTGGGGGCACGTGTGCCCCTCGCCTCTGGCAGGCCAAGTAGACCCTGCCCAGGACGTTCAGCATCAGCCAAGGCGCAGCGCCAACGCTTCCTCGCCGTGCACGAACTCAACGCGGGGTTCACCTCCGCGCAGAAAAACTTCTGCCGCGCGGACTCCTAGGTGCAGGAAGGAATTCTCCGAGCCGGCGGACGCGATGGCAAGCGACTCGAGTAGCGCCGCAATCGACGTCGGGCTACCCCCTCTGATGTAGTACTTCAGTTCGGAAAAATACGAACGCAGCGCGGGGGGACTTGGGTAACATGGTGCTGTCACATTGGTTGACAACCAGATTCAATGATGCCAGGGGAGTTACGTCTTGCGGCTCACCAAGATATCGTTCGGGTCTTTCCTGCTGTGCATCGCGAGCCTGCTCGCGTCGTCGCTGACCTGGGCGCAATCCACCAGCGTCGTCGGCATCGTCGAAGGCGGCGCCACGCTGATCCGCCAGACCACGCGCTATGCGCTGGCCGAGGGCGTGGCGTTGAATGAGCAGGACATCATCGAGACAGCGCCCGGCGCTTTCGCCCAGATCGAACTTCCCGGGGGCGTCCTTGTCGGTATCGGTGAATCGACGCGGCTGATGATGCGGCCTCGCGTTGGCAAGGGGCTCGCGGCGCCGCCGCTGTATCTGCTCCAGGGCTGGCTCAAGACCAGCAGCAGCGGGACCTTCGGCTACGCAAGCCCCACCTTCGAGATCGCGACGCAAGCCGCCAACACCGTTGTCTACACGACCGGCGCGCAATACGAGGTGTTCGTCGAAAGCGGCGCCGCCAAGCTGACGCTGCGCGATGGCGCCCAGACGATCTCCCAACTGGCCGGCGGCGACTTCGCACAACGGCGTGAAGGTGCCACACCGACGGTCGCGCGGCGTGCCGCGCCCGAGTTCCTGGCCAAGGTGCCGCGCCAGTTCCGCGACCGGCTGCCGGCGCGCGGCGAGCAGTTCGCCAAGCGCAATGTCGCGCCCAAAGCGCTCGGCGAGATCGCCTACACCGATGTGGCCGCCTGGCTGCGCACCGAACCGGCGCTGCGTCTGCCGCTGCTGCCGCTGTGGCGCTCGCGTGCAGCCGCCGACCTGAGCTTCCGCGCGGCGGCCAAGGCCGAGCTGGCGCGGCATCCCGAATGGGAACCCTATGCAGACCCCGAGGGTTATGCGCGCCGCCTGGCCGAAGAGGCCGAGCGTCGGCGCGCGCGGGAGGCCGCGCGCCAGGCCGCCCGGGCCGCCGCCGCCGCTGCGGCCGCAGCGGCGGGCACCGGCGCCGGCTCGGGTAAACCATAGTGAACCGCCGCGTGTCCAGCCGCAACTCAGCGACTACGGACAGCCAGGACTGGAGAACCACATGCGCCTCTTATTCAAGTTCAACCTGATCTTCCTGGTCGTCTTCGTCGCCGGCGTGGTCGGCGCCGGCAAGGTTTCTTACGACCTGCTGCAAAGCAACGCCAAGGAGGAAGTGCTCAACCACGCGCGCCTGACGATGGAAAAGGCGGTGGCGATACGCACCTACACCAACGACCAGATCCGCCCGCTGCTCGAAACGCAGATGAAGTACACCTTCCTGCCCCAGACGGTGCCGGCCTACTCCGCCACCGAAGTGCTGGCGACGCTGGCCAAGAGCTTCCCCGACTACACCTACAAGGAAGCGACCCTGAATCCGACCAACCCGCGCGATCGGGCGGCCGACTGGGAAGCCGACATCGTGAATCGTTTTCGCACCCAGGCCGACAAGAAGGAGTTCGTTGGCGAGCGCGAGTCGGGTACCGGGCGCTCGCTCTACATCGCGCGCCCGTTGCGCATCACGAACGCCGCCTGCCTGGTATGCCACAGCACGGTCGAGGCAGCGCCGCGCACGCTGATCGACAAGTACGGTCAGGCCAACGGGTTCGGCTGGCAGTTGAATGAAGTGATCGGCGCACAGGTGGTGTCGGTGCCCATGGCGGTGCCGCTGGCGCGCGCCGAGCAGGCCTTCAAGGTCTTCATGGCTTCGCTCATCGGCATTTTCGTGGCCATCGGCATCGTGTTGAACCTGATGCTCTACCTGCTCGTGATCCGACCGGTGACGGCGCTGTCGAAGCTGGCCAACCGCGTCAGCCTGGGCGAGCTCGATGTCCCGGAATTCGCGACGCATGGGCGTGACGAAATCGGGACGCTGGCGCAATCGTTCGCGCGCATGCGTCACAGCCTCGATCACGCCATCAAGATGCTCGACACCTGAGGTTCACCGCGCGTATGTCCGCACCCATCCCATCCCATGTCGGTCCGTACCCGATCCGCGGCGTGGTCGGCTCGGGTGCGATGGGCATGGTGTACCTGGCGCATGACCCGGCCATCGACCGTCCGGTGGCGATCAAGACGATCCACCGTCGCCTGCTCGACTCGAGCGACGACGACCCGAGCGTGGCGGCGCGCTTTCGCGTGGAAGCCAAGGCGGCAGGGCGGCTGACGCACCGCAACATCGTCTCGGTCTACCAGTTCGGCGAAGACAACGACTGCGCCTACATCGTCATGGAGTACGTCGCCGGGCGAAACCTGCGCGATTACATCCAGGCTCCGCGCAAGCTCGAGGTGTCGCAGGTGCTGTGCCTGATGCTGCAACTGCTCGACGGCTTGCACTACGCCCACGAGCGCGGCATCGTGCACCGCGATATCAAGCCGGCGAATCTGCTGATTGCCGATGACGGGCGCTTGAAGATCACCGATTTTGGTATCGCGCGAACCGAATCGTCGAATCTGACTCGCGGCACTTCCGTCATCGGGTCGCCCGGCTACATCGCGCCCGAGCAGTACACCAACAGCGACGTCGACCGGCGCGTCGATGTGTTCTCGGCAGGCGTGCTGCTCTACCAGATGCTCAGCGGGACGACGCCATTCGTCGGCACGGACGACGCGATCATGTACAAGATCGTCTACGAGCCGCACAAGCCGCTGAGCGAGGTGACGAAGGACGCCGCGCTCGAGCCCTTCAACGCGGTGCTCGACCGCGCGCTGGCGAAGGATCCGACGCAGCGCTACGCGACCGCCATGGAAATGCGAACCGCGCTGCTGGCGCTCGCGACGGAGGCGGTGCCGGATGTGCTCCCGGCCGACATCCTGCTCGCTCCTCGGCTCAAAGGCCCCGAGGCGAAGCCGGCCGTTGGGAAGGTGCGCGACCCGTCCGCGCCCTCCAGGCCGAGCTCGACATCGGTGCCGTCGGTACCCGACCCGGCGACGACTCCCCTGACGCCCTCGAAGCCGCTGCCCGTCACCGGCCCGCCCTCGGTCCCGGTACCCACCGGATGGGACACCGCGGCGCTGGCCGAGGTCGAACGCGAACTGGCCCAGCATGTTGGACCGGTGGCTCGCGTGCTGGTGCGCCGCGCAGCGCGCGGGTTGACCTCGCTGACGGCAGTGCGCCATGCCGTCGCCAGTGCGATCGTCGATTTTGAAGCGCGCGAGCGCTTCCTGGCCAAGGCCGGTGCGCCGCGCAGCGATACCGCGGTCTCGGCAGCGGCCACCAGTTTCCAGTCCACGCAGGTCGGGGGCGAAGCGCCGAGCGGCGTGCCGATGCGTGAGGGGGATGTCGAGAAGGCGGCCGCCGCACTCCTTTCCTCACTGGGACCGATTGCGCGGGTCGTCGCCAGGCGCTGCGCTGCGAAGTCGCATACCCGCGAGCAGTTCGTCGCCAGCGTGGTCGAACAGCTCATGCCGAACGTCGATGCCCGCCGTGTGCAGGCCGACTTGTGGCGTGCCCTCGGCTGAACTCGAGCGCGCCGTGATCGAGCTGCGTGTCACGCGCCGACCCGGCGCCACCGAACCCGATGCGACGGCGCTTCCTCTGCCGCCCGAGGGCCTCACGATCGGCCGCGCCGTCGATTGCGGCCTGGTGCTGGCTGACCCGCTGCGCCTTGTGTCGCGCCAGCATGCACAAGTGATCGTGGCCGACCAGGCCGCGCGCGTGCGCTGCATCAGCAGCACCGCACCCTTGTGGGTGAACGGCATGCAGCTCGACCCGGGCGGCGAACGGGCCCTCTTGGTGGGCGACCGCTTGCGCATCGGCGGGTTCGAGCTCGCCGTCGAGCCCGCGGCGGCGGCGGCTGCGCAGCGCTCGCGCCTGGACCGCTGGTTCGATCTGGACGCAGCGCTCGATCCACTCGCTGCCGAATCTCCGCTGCCGGCCCTTGCACCTTCGGCCGAAGCTGCGGCAATCAGCGCGGTGGTGTCGTGGCAGACGAGCCGGCATGTCGTGCGCACCATCACATCGATAGCGCCGAGTGCGCCCTCGATGCCACCGGCACCGCCGCCCCTGCAGGCCTCTCTGCCGGCAGTGACACCACGGCCACCGCCCGCCGCGGCAGCCCATTCGCGTTCGGCAGACATGTCGCCGGAACTGCGTGAGCTTGCGGCGGCTTTCGGTCGCGGCGCCGGCCTTGGCGCCGAGGTAGCGCCGCTCACGCCGGACTGGATGGAACACCTCGGCGCGCTGCTGCGGGCCACGGCCGAAGGCACGCTCGCGCTGCTGCAAAGCCGCGCGGTCGCGAAACGCCAGATGCGCGCCGAGGGTACGCACATCACCCCGCGCCAGAACAACCCGCTGAAGTTCTCGCCGGACGCGACCGAAGCGTTGACTCGAATGCTGCAGCGTGACGCGAGCCCCGGCTTCCTCGACCCGGTGGCGGCATTGCACGACGCGCATCACGACCTGCTGGTGCACCAGGTGGCGATGGTGGCCGGCATGCGCGCGGCTGTGTTCGAGCTCTTCTCCCGGCTGGGTCCCAAGGCCGCCGAGAACGGGGAGGGGCCGGCGCACGGTATTTCACGCCTGCCCTTGCTCCGCGCCGCGGCCCTCTGGCATCGCCACCGCATGCAGCACGCCCAGTTGCTCGAGCACCTGGATGACGACTTCGAGACCATCTTCGGACGCGAATTCCTGCGCGCCTATGAAGCCCAGTCGCGCGTCAATGCCGACGTCGATCCCGCGCCGCCGGAGGATCCATGGCCGAGCGCGCGTTGACCGTCTCGCTCGCTGCGCTGTCGCAAACCGGGCGGCGCGAGTGCAACGAAGATGCCTTCGGCTATTGGGAAGGCGCCGGTTCGCTTGTCGCCGTTCTGTGCGACGGCGCTGGTGGGCATGGCGGCGGCCAGACGGCATCGCGCGCCGCCGTGACGCATGTGCTGGAAGCCTTCGCGCTCCATCCCGAGTTCAGCTTGAACGCGCTGCAGTGGCTTGTCCAGGGGGCCAACGGCGCAGTCGTCGCGCAACAGGTTGCCGGTACCCTGACTGCCGACATGCGCACCACCATCGTGGTGCTACTGCTCGATCTTCACAGCGGCGCGGCGCTCTGGGCCCATGCCGGCGACTCGCGCCTGTACCGCTGGCATGACGCCCGATTGCTCGGGCGCACGCGTGATCAAAGCCTCGAACAGCGCTTGCGCGACGCCGGCCTGAGTGCGACCGCCGACGCCTCGGGGCAGCTGACTTCGGCGCTCGGCTCGCCCGAAGGCTTCGACTTCGAGGTTCTGGAAACGCCGCAGGTGCTCGCTTCCGGCGATGCGCTGCTGCTGTGCAGCGACGGCCTGTGGTCGGCCTTCGACGATGTGGCGATGGCGCGCAGCGTGGTCGGCTGCAGTGGCGCCCAGGCCTGGCTCGATCGCCTCGAAGCGGGCGTGCAGCAAGCCGACCGCAGCGACCAGGACAACTATTCGGCGCTCGCGATCTGGTGCGCGGCGGGTTGAATTTCGAGCAGTTCGAGCAGTAGCGCCGGCTCCGGTGGCCAGGCCGCAGCCCTGGGAATGACATCGTGCGCAGCGGCGAGCGGCCACCAGAGGCTGGCCGGCTGCGACGGCCAGGCCTCGGCTGGCTTGAATTCCTGCTCGGAGTGCGGCGGCAACGCGGCTATAGCCGCCTCGAGCGCTTCGGGTCCTTCTGCTGCCGCGCCAAGCAGCGACGCGAGCCGTGCAGCGCTTTGGTCGGGTGAGGCCGGCGCGGCAAAGCGTTCGGCCAGCGTCAACGGAAAAGCGCGTCCGACACGATCGTGCGAAGCCACGATGATGCCGCACCAGATCTCGCCGGGCGCCGGCAGCGCCAGATAGCGCCACGGCGCGAAGGCGCGAAGGCGTTCGCGCAGCGCGGCGCCGTCCACCATCGTCGCGGCGAGGGCGAGGCCGCGCTGTAGCCAACCGTCCCAGTCGCCGCGCCAGCGTGGCGGCAGGCCACGGCCGACGAAGTCTCCGCGCGCGGGCAGCTTGCCGTACCAGGACACGCGACGCGACGGCAACTTCACCATGTCGCTTGCGGGCAGCGAAAACGTGCCAGCTCCCGGAGGGTCCAGATATCGGCCTCGGGCGCGCCGGATGCGCTCGCCTCGACGTCGAGGGTGCGTGTGTCGACGACAAAGGCCAGCCGCGCTGGCGCGCCCCGCTCGCCCTTCCAGTCGCCGCGCAACAGCACCCGAAGCCAGGCGAACGGACCTTCATGGACTTCGGCGCCGACCCCGGCGGGGCCGGGCGGCAAGATGCGCATCAGCACTTTCTGCGTCGACGCCGGTCCCGGCCAGACCAGTTCCTTGGAGCGTGTCGGGCCGTTTTCGAAGCGCAGCAGCTGACCATCGACATCGATGCTGAACTGCAGCAGCTCGGTATCCATGCGCTGCGGCGTGAGGCGCAGCTTGAGCTCGGGCAGCGGAGCACCCCCGGGGAAGAACAGGGTGCCGATCGCCGCCGCCTGCTCGAATGCACCCGGCATGCTCGCATCGACGGGTGAGCTGCGCGCCTTCCAAGGCCGGCTCGACGTGTCGACGCGTTCGCTCAACTGGTTGCGCCGGAACTCGTCGAACAGGCCGCCGGGTCCGAACAGGCGCGCGAAATCGGACGGTGCCATGTCGCGCGACGCGGCGGCGCCAAACGGGAAGCGCTCGCGCGTCAACGCGCTGCAGGTCTGCGCGAGTTCGGCCAGCGCGGCGTCGAAACTTGCCTTGGCGCCGCCGCGCGAGCGAATCAAGGTCCCGAGGCCGATGTAGACCTTGCGCAGCGCCACCGGCGCGCGGGCGGCCTCGGCGCGCAAGGTCGCGTCGAGCTCGGCATTGGCAGCCTCGTCGCGCTTGGCCGTAGCCAGGGCGTGAAGGCGGTCGAGCGCTTGCGGCCCGGCACCTGCCGCGTAGTCGCCGAGCGCACCGAAGCGGGCCCGAAGCAGGCCATCGAAGGCGGCCTCGGCCGTGCTGCCGCCCTGGGAGGTCGCGCTGAACTCGTCGGCCAGGCGTGTCAAGAGGCGGCGCAGCGGCGAATCGGGCGCCGTGAGTTCTGTGGCCTGGCGCGCGGCGCCATCCGCATCGGTGCCGGGCGCCAACGCAAGGGCATCGAGTTGGCGCGACCAGGCGGCGATCACGCGCTGGGCCTGGCGCTTGCCGACCTGCGCGGCGATTTCGTCGCGCCAGACGCGGTCCTTCTGCAGACGCCGTACTTCGCTGCCGGTGTCGCCGAGCACCCAGTCTGCCTCGTTCGCGAGCTCATCGAAGGTCGCCTCGAGCGCCGGCACGAGCTTGCGCCGCCAGTCGCCGGCACTTGAATGCTCGGGCATCGGCCCGGCGCTCGACGCTGCGAACATGAGGGCGCCGGCCGCGCCGAGGCGCGTCGGCAGATCCTGCGCCGGTTCGGGGTCGGAAACGCGTCGCAGCAAGCGCTCGTGCACGCGCTGCGCCAGCGGCAGCGCCGCGAGAGCGCTGCGCGCCGCGCGCACCCCGGCATCGTCGGAGCGCATCGCCTCGGGCAGCCCGCTGCGCTCGAGCAGGGTCTCGACATGGCGCGCCCATTCGACGCGTTCGCCGGCGCCGCTCGCCTGTACCAGCGCCTGCTCGACCCAGGGTCGCAACTCGCCGCGGACCAGCCGCGCCGGGCTGGCGAGCATCAATGAAGCGCGCAGCGCCTCGTAACGCGTCGCGCTGTCCTCGGCCTCGCGCAGGTCGCGGCGCAAGCGCTCGATGAGCAGCGGCGCCAGACTGCGATCGAGCATCTCGCGGTAGGCCTGCTCCGCCGAGCGCGCCAGCCGCGGCCCCTGGAACAGCCCGAAGCCAAAGCCGGCGGGCGGTTCGTTCGGATCGATGCCATCGTTCGCGGCCAGGCGCTCGAGCAGCGAATAGAGCGGCAACACCTGCTCGAGGCTTGCCGACTCCAGCGAGCCGATGCGCTCGGTCAACTGCTCGACGCGCGTGCGCACCGTGTCGACATAGTCGAGGTTGCGCCGGTAGCTCTGCCACCACAGGGCAGATGCGGCGAGCAGAGCGGCGCCGGCAAAGCCGGCGCCGAACACGGCGGCTCGCCGACGCAAACGCAGCCGCTCCAGCCGCTGACCTGCCAGCGGCGCTTCGGCGATCACCAGGCGCTTCAGCAGCGAGTTCAGGAAGAACGATTTGCCGCCGGCGTCGGGTCGCGGCAGCGGCTTCAGCGCCAGGCCGTGGCTGCGTGCGAGTTCGCCGATCACCCGGTCGATCGGATTGCCCTCCTGGGTGCCGCTCGTCAGCGCGATCGAGCGCAGGCGCTGCGCCGGTTCGGCGGCAATGCCGGCGAAGGCCTTGCGCACAAATCCTTCGAGAGGTGCGAGCAGGGCTTCGAACTGTGCCGCGAAGGCGTAGATCGGCAGGCGGCGCTGCGGTGTGCGTTCATGCTGCAGCGCCTCGGGGCCGCGCCGTGCCAGGCGCTGCGCGAGGTCGGCCAGGCGCGGCGCGAGATCGACCGGGATGCCGGCGACATCGGCGTCGAACACCAGGCCCCAGAGGTGCTCGCGTTGCGCGGCGTCGAGATCGCCGAAGGTTTCGACAAAGCCGGCGAGCAGGTCGGCCTTGGTCACCAGCAGATAGAGCGGAAAGGCGAGATCGAGCTCGCGGCGCAGTTCGTCCAGGCGCGCCGCGACCGCAGCCGCCTGGCGCGCGAGTTCCGCGCCGCCGTGCAGCAGGTCGGGCACGCTGACGCTAATGATCACACCATTGATCGGCTGCACCGGCCGGTGCCGGCGCAGCAGCGCGAGGAATTGCTGCCATTCCCGGGCGTCGGCCGCGGCGTCACTGTCCTGTGTCGTGTAGCGTCCCGCAGTATCGATGAACACGGCGTCCTTGCTGAACCACCAGTCGCATTGACGTGTGCCGCCGGTACCCGCGAGCGGGTCGCGCCCGAGCCGTTCGGCGAGCGGAAAGCGCAGACCCGAATGCAACAGCGCCGTGGTCTTGCCGCCCCCGGGCGCACCGATGATCAAGTACCAGGGCAGCTGCTGCACCTGTCGCCGGCTCTGCCACCAGCGCTGGGTACCCTTCGCCTCGATGCCCTGCCGCAGCATCGCGAGCGCCTGGCGGAAGCGCTGGCTCAGTTCGGGGCTGGCATCGCCGGATTCGAGGCCCTTCAGCAGGCGCTCGTTGCGCCGCCGGGCCAGCAGCACCCGCAGCCCGCCCAGACCGAGCAGCAGGAGCGCGACCAGCGCCAGCAAGGCGACGCGTGTGCGCATGTCGTCGAAGGGATGCCAGTTGCCGAAGGCGAGCAGCGGTGCCGCGAACCACAGCAGGGCGCCTGCCGCGCCGAGGTTCACGGCGCTTTGCACGAAGCGGGTCGACGCCTTCATTCCGGGAACAGGACGATCTCGACCCGGCGCAGCGGCTTGCCGGCCGTGGCGTCGACGCGGGCCTCGACCGCGAGCCGCGCATCGCCGAGTTGCGGCCGCAAGACGTCGGCGGCGCCGCGCGCCCATTCCATCGCCTGATGCCAGGCCGAGGGCGTGCGGGCCGTCGGAGGATCGCTGCCATCGGTGTAGCCGACGACAAGTACCTTGCCCGGCAGCTTCGCGAGCGCTGCGCCGAGGCGCGTCAACGGGCCAGTGGCGTCGCCCAGCGCGTCGGCACTGACCACGACCACGCTGCGCAGCGCCTCGTCGCGGACCGACAACCGGCCGGCGTCGATGTCGTCACGCAGGTTCGGGGCCAGCCGCGGCGGCGCCGTCGGCGTGCCCGCCACTGGCACCGCCGTGGCGGTGCTTGCCGGCACGAGTTGCTGCAAGGACGCCAGCACGCCGTCGACGCGCGCCGCAAGCTGCAGCTGGCCGGCGCTGTAGACGCCCAAGGCCAGCACGCCGAGCAGCAGGACCGCCGGCAACGCGACGCGTGGCGCCCGCGGCGGGCTGGCGGCCGCTGCCGCGCAGTGCCAGGGGGCGACCAACGCCGGAACCGGCGCCACCTGCTGCAGCGCGAGGTGCACGCGTGTGCGCAGGGATTCGTGTTCGCGGTTGTCGAGGACCATGCGCGCGCGCAGCCCGAGACTCAGGCAGGTGTGGAAGAGTTCGAGCAGCGCGCGGTACTCGCGCGGCTTTTCGGCGAGCCGCGTCAGCAGGCGCAACAGCTTGTCGCCGCCGTCGGCTTCGCCGTGAAAGCGCTGCAGCAGTCCGGCGCCTTGCGCACCCCAGGGCGCCGAGCCGAACTGCTCGTCGCCCCAGGCACAGAGCACGTAGCTCGCGGCCGCGATGCCGGCCTCTTCGACGCCTGCCGCGCGTGCATCCGCTTCGAAACGGTTCACCGCTGCAGCCAGCGTGCTGCGCAGCGCGGCCGGGTCGGCGGGCGTCGCGTCTCGCAAGCCGGCCATCAATGCCACGAGGGGGAGCGCCTGGGCGCGCAACGCACGCGCAGCGGCCGGCTCGTCGACGCCGTCCGGCCCGCCGAAAGCCGGCGATGCGGGCGCGGCGCCGGGCCGCTTCACTTCGCCCACCCCATGAGCAGTTGGCGCGCCTGTGCGTCGACGCGCGCGCGCGGCGCCAGCGTCCCGACGGGCAAGGGCAGGATGGCACGCCACTGCGAGTGCTCGATTTCCCGGAACGCACCGAACACCGCGACGGCACGCGCGTCGCCGCTCAGCTCGAGGGCCAGCTCGCGCGCTTCGCCAGGGCGCAGGTGCAGACTCTGGCGCACGAGCACATTCGACCCGAGGGTCGCCTCGTCATCGTCGTAGAGGCTGTCGAAACTCGCCTTCTCGAATCCGCTCGCATCGCGCAATACATAAACCCGCAGCGCCAGCGAGGCCGACGCGTTGCGTGCATCGGTGTTCAAGCTGCGCTGCGCCTGCACGAGCAACTGCAGGTTGCGTTTGGGCCCGGCCAGTACCGGTGCCGCACCGGGATTGAACATGAAATTCACGACCATCGAGGTGTTCACCCAGGGGATCTGGCGCTGAGCGGTGTCGCGCAGCACCTTGATGCGTACCGCCTTCATCATTTCCTCGACCTCGACGCCCATGGAGCGCAGCTCGGTGGCGAGGTGGCGCGTATAGATGCTGTTGCCCCCGATCGGGCCGTCCTCGGCGACCCCGCCGGGGGCTGCAGAGAAAGCAATGAGGGCACCCGGCGCCGCCATCTCGGCCAGGCCGTTGGCGTTGCGCGATCGCCTGCGCGCCGCGAAGGGGTCGTTGCGGCAGGCGTCGATGATGAAGATGCGGGCGCGTGGACGCACCCGGTCGACATGCGCGAGCAGCGCTTCGTGCATGTCGATGGCCTCGTCGCGCACTTCGGCCTCGTCGCGCAGCGCGATATCGACCGGCAGCAGGTAGTTGCGCCCGCCGATCTGTACGCCGTGACCGGCGTAGTAGAAAACCGATGCAACCTGATCGTCGTCCATGCGGCGCGCGAATTCCCGCAGCACGCGCTTGAAGTCGCGGGCATTGAGATTGAGGTATTCGCCCACTTCGAAGTCGAGGGAACGCAAGGTCTGCGCGACCAGGCGAGCGTCGTGCTCGGGATTGTTCAGCGGAATTTCAGGGTATCGACCGTTGCCGATCACGAGTGCGACTCGGCGTTGCCTGGGGGCTTCGACCTTGGCCTGCGACTGAGCGTGGCAGACCCCGCTCCACAGCACAGGGACGAGGCCGAGGCAGGCAAGAAGGCGACGGCGACTCATTGGAGTACCTTCGCCTTCGGCTGCGGTGCTATTCGACTTGGGAGCGGCCTGGCGTCTCATGTGTGAAGCCCTCCACTGGCGATCGCATCCCATTCTCGGCGCTGCGCAGCGGCGGCACAAGGGGAGAGCGCGCGGCCGCCGCGACGCGGCCGTGGTGCGGGCCCTGGGTACGCGCGATCGTCCGTTCAGGAGCCGTGGAACTGCACGCGACGGTTCACGGCGGCGTACGGATCGGAGTCTGCGATCGGCCGGTCTTCGCCATAACCAACCGTCTTCAGGCGTGCGGCGTCGATGCCGTGGCGCTGCACCAGATAGTCACGCACTGCGCGGGCGCGGCCCCGCGACAGCTCGAGGTTGTAGGCATCGCTGCCGACGGCGTCGGTGTGGCCTTCGACCGTGACGATGCTCTTCGGCGCAAGCAGCTTGATGCCTTCGGCCAGCGCGTCGAGTTGGGCCCGTGCGGCCGGAAGGATGTCAGCGGAGTCGAAGGCGAAGCGTACCGGCAGGGACAGCGCCGAGGCGTCCACGTTCGAGTCATCACGCGCAATGGGCACAGAGGCCGAGGTACGCGCCGAGGTCTTCGCCAGTGCAACCGCCGCCGCCGCGACGAACTTCGTCGGGGCGGCAGGTGCATCATCGAGCAGGCGGATCGAACGGGTCTTGCCGAGCACCGCCGCCACGTCCAGCGGGTTCACGAGCTGGCCCTCACGATAGACGATCACCTTCTCGGCCTTCACCTGGGGGGTGATCAGGGCGGCGGCGAGGGCGAGGGCGAGGGTGCTGAAGTAGCGGGTCATTTCGGGCTCCTTGGGCGTTGGATTCGTCAATGCCCATGGGTTGCGCGCGCCGCCTGGTCGGTTCAATCTTTCTCGATCGACCCGATGCCGCGGATGGAACGTGTCACCACCGGGTCGCCGTGATAGCGCACGTGGCCGACACCCCCGATGCGCACCGCCAGCGTGGTGCTGGCAGCAAGTCGCACTTCGCCATTGCCATCGATCGTGACTTCGGCGCGCTCGCTGGCGAGCTTGGGTGCCAAATAGCTGCCCATGCCGGTGATGGCAAGTTGCTGCGCCATCACCTTGCCGCCCCCGACAGCGACTTCGCCGGCGCCGGTGATCCGCACGTCGAGGCTGCGCGCGTTTTCCAGGCGATCGAGGCGGATCGAGCCACCGCCCGCCAGCACCAGCGCGAGCGCGTCACTGCGCAGCGGTCCGATGCTGATCGCACCGGCGGTGCGCGACTCGAAGGCACGCAGTGCGCGGACGCCGAGCTTCATCCGGATCGGCTGCTGTGTCTCGATCCGGCCGGGCGCCAGGCCGATGAGCAGGCGCCGGCCCTGAACCTCGGTCGTGATCTTGCGCAGCACCGCCGGCTCGGCTTCCAGGGTCAGCGTCTCGCGCGGGCCCTGCTCGATGCTGACCTCGCCGGCGACGGCGAACACGACCTGGTCGAAGTCGGCGACGCTGCGGGTTTCGGTGGCCGCCTGTGCCGGCTCGGCAAGGATCGCGGCAAGAACCGCGGCCGAAGCCGCGGCCCGAAGCGTCCCCCGCACGGGGAACACACGGGTGAACCAGTTCATGGTGCGGCTCCTGGGTTGCGATGAGCCGTGGCCTCAGCGCGGCAGCGCGAGGTTGGGTGCCGCGGGGTAGGGGCGCGCCTGGCAGGTGGTCCAGCCGGCATCGGTGACGATCACCGCCCCGCCGTCGCGGTCGATCGCCACCAGCTTCGCACCCTGCCGTGCGTCGGGGCCCAGGGTGACCGGCCCCTCGTCGAACAGCAGGCGGCCGTACTGCCAGCAGCGCAGCCGATAGGTGCCCTGCGCCTTCTGTCTCGGCACCGGCGTCGAGGCCGGGGGGGCGGGCGGGAGCCCGGACCCGACGCGATCGTCGGTGGGGGCGGCCGCGGTGGCGACGCCTGCCGTCGCGCCGAGGGGCAGTTGCAGGACGCCGATGGCGGCGACCAGGGCGACCGCGCTCACAGCGGCCAGGCGGATGCCGAGCTGCTTCGCACGGCCAGGACGGGACTCATTTGGCTTGGACACGGAAGTTCTCCTGGGCGAGCGTGCCGCCGCTGGCTTTGAGGAAGGCGCTGCGGATCAGTTCGAGCGTGGCGCCGGGGAGGGGTTCGAAGTCAGTGCCGACCAGCGCCTGCGGCAGCGAAGCCATCACGTCGCGCTGCGTCGCGAAGCAGGAGACGGTCTCGGGTACGCCCTTCGTGTTCATCGTGAGCTGGAAGCGCATCGCGCCGGGCAGCGCGAGCGGTTGGGCCGCGGCGACGCGCGAGTCGCGGGCGAAGCGGTTGGGGAAGAAGCGGATGACCTTGGCCTCCTCGTCCTGCAGGTAGCAGTAGACATGCGCATCCTGCGAGGGCGCGAGGGCCAGGTTGATCGCCTCCCCGCGGGCGAAGCGGGTCTGCTGCTTCGGGGTCGTCAGCGAGAGCTTGAGCGGCGCCGCCTGTGCGTGGGCCGCCTCGGCTGCCGGGGTGGCTGCGGCCCTTGCGGCTGTTGCGGTCGTTGCGGCTGCGGCCACCGGGATCGATGTGGGGGCTCCGGCCACCGAGGCCGGCGCGACGTAGCGTGCAGGCTGGTCCGGCCGCTTGATCTTGGTGTGGTCGGCGGCGAGGAAGGCGTAGAAGAACTCCTCGTTGAGCACCGCCTCGCGGCTGAGGCCCAGCGCAGCGCGGTAGTTCGCGATCGCCTCGTCGATGGCCGGGTTGAATTCGCCGTCGATCGGGCCGTCGTAGAACGCGCGCCGGCGCAGCTGGTTCTGGAAGTAGGCGATCAGCTCGATGCGCGTCGACGCCATCGCGTGGTACCAGTCGAACATCTCGAGGCGCGTTTCGTCGTTCTTCTTCGGGTCGGTCACGCCCAGGCAGGTCCAGTACGGAGTCTTGGTGAGCTTGCCGATGAGTTCGACCGCCGCGAGCTCGACCAGCCCGCGCAGCGCCTGCGTCTGGCCTTCGGCCTTCGCCAGGTTCATGCTGTAGTTGATGCCGAACTTGTGATACGCAGCATCGCCGTCGATGCCGCTGCCCTGCTTCAGGATCATCACCGAGTTGCGCGAAGTGACGCCCGCGAGCACCGCCATGTCGCTGGTCGTCAGCACGCTCAGGTCGAGCGCCAGCATGCTGGAGCCCGCATCCTTTGCCGCGCCGAGGTTGATGAAGGGCGCGAAGCCGATGCCGATGTCCTTCTGGTTCTTGACCAGGTTCTCGTCGAACTGCGACACCGAGCCCTTGATGTCGTACAGCGGGATGGCCTGGTAGGCCGACGCGCTTTGCGCCGAGGCGAGGTAGCTGATGACATTCGCCGTGTCCTTCCCGAACGCGACCAGGCGCACCGCCCGGCTGCGCCGCGACATGTCCGACACCGACGAGATCAGCATGTCGCGCGTGCCGGCGTTCAGCTTCTTCGTTTCGTCGGCGATTTCCTCGGTCAGCATCGTGATGTCACGCACGCCGTAGTCGAGCAAGAGCGTGTCCATGCAGCGCAGCGCATGCGAGAAGCCGGTGATCGAGCGCTGGGGCCGGTCCTCGGGCCCCTTGCGGATCTCGTTGGTCTGCTCGATGGTGGGCTGCTTGACCTCGAGCGTCTGGCAGCCGGCGAGTGCAATGAGGGCGGCGGCAAGCGCGAGGAGGCGCGCGACTTTGGGCGGTTTCATGTGAGATCTCCCTTCTGCGGGACGTCCGCTTAGCGGCACCCGCCGCGGCCGACGATGTTGATCGCGTTGGGTGCGAACACGAAAACCTCGCGCGGGCCGGCGCCGATGCGCCCGCCGGTGTCGATGTTGCCGATGTTCTGACTCCCGCAGCTGGTGGAGTCCAGGGAATTTCCCTGTGACTTGCCTTGTTCGTCGGCCTTGCGCTCCTGGGCGGCGATGCGGATCTTTTCCTTCGCGATCTTCGCGCGGAAGCGCGTATCGACACCCATCAGCTCCTGCCCCGCCATTGCGTGGGCGCCGGCACCCAGTGTGGCGGCGGCGAGGACGATGCGGGCGGTGAGGGCGAGGCTTGCATTCATGGTGGTCTCCTGGGTGGGGAAGCGCCGGCGGGGGGAGACGCCGGCGCAGGGAAAGAAGAAGGACGAGGTCTTGTCTTACTTCGCGACGCCGACGCTCTGGTCGGCGGTGGACAGGAAGCCCGCGGCGGTGTTGACCTGGCCCGTGGCGAGCACCGTCGAGTTCGTCAGCTTGCCGCTGCCTTGCGCGCCGCCGATCTGCTGGTGCGCCGAGGCCAGGAAGCCGCCGGCCACGTTGCTCACGCCGGTGGCGCCGACGAAGCTGCCCTGGACCTTGCCGTCGTCCTTGGCGAAGCCCACTTCCTGGTTTGCGGTGCTCAGGAAGCCGGCGGCGGTGTTGTTCACGCCTTGCGCGACCACGGCGGTCTGGCTGATCTGGCCGTTCTGGGTAGCGCGGGCGATGCTCTGGTTGGCCGTCGACAGGAAGCCCGCCGAGGTGTTGACCGCGCCGTTGACGATCACAGCCGTGTTGCGGATCTTGCCGTTCTGCTCGGCCACGCCGACGTTCTGCCGCGCGGTGGACAGGAAGCCAGCCGAGGTGTTGACAGCACCGGTCGAGAACACGCCGGAGTCGGTGATCTCGCCGGCCATGGCGGCACCGAAGACGAGGCCGAGCGCGGCGAGGACGGAAAGTTTGGGAGCGGATTTCATGGTGGTTCTCCTGAAGGGTTGGCGGGTTGGGGGTGGCGGCATGCGCTTGCTTGCCTTCCGCTCCATGGGTTGCGGCGGGTCCGCAAACGGTTCAAGCGAATTGGCATTCGCGGCGGACAAGGCGAGCTGCAGGAATGAAAAGACCCGCCGGCGCGGATGCGCGGGCGGGCCGGGCGGCGACAGGCCGCGGGAGTAGCGGTAGCGGCTTACTTGGCGACGCCGATGCTCTGGTCGGCGGTCGACAGGAAGCCGGCGGCGGTGTTGACCGAGCCGGTGGCGATGACCGTCGAGTTCGACAGCTTGCCGTTGCCTTGGGCGCCGCCGATCTGCTGGCGGGCGGTGGACAGGAAGCCGGCGGCCGTGTTGCTGGCGCCGTTGGCGATGACCGTCGAGTTCTCGACCACGCCGCTGTCCTTGGCGAAGCCCACCTCCTGCGTGGCGGTGCTGAGGAAGCCGGCAGCCACGTTGTTCAGGCCGTTGCCGATGATCGTGCTGTTGGTGATCTTGCCGTCCTGCGTCGCGCGGCCGACGTTCTGCGTCGCCGTCGACAGGAAGCCCGCGGCGGTGTTGTTGGCGCCGTTGACGATCACGGTGCTGTTGGTGATCTTGCCGTTCTGTTCGGCCACGCCGATGTTCTGGCGCGCCGTGGCCAGGAAGCCTGCCGAGGTGTTGACGGCGCCGGTGGACAGCACCGTGGAGCCGGTGATCTCGCCGGCGATCGCGCCACCGAAGGCGAGACCGAGAACGACGAGGGCGGAAGCTTTGCGAACGAGTTGCATGATGATCTCCTGAGAGTGGTGACGAGGTTGATGGTGGGGCTTGCCGATTTGCCTGCCTTCCCGCTCCATGGGTTGCGGTCGGTTCGGAAACGGTTCAAACGATTTGTTCAGGCCTTGGCCGAGGATCTGAGAAGGGTTCAAGCGGATGTCGGGCGGGCTGCGCGCCAGCGTAGGATTGCCCGCCATGCTCGACAGGGCTCCGCCTGAACCGCCTCCCCACCCGCCACGCCTGACGGGCCTGCGCGGCGCCTTGAACGCGCTGCGCAATTTCGGGCTGGTCGGCCTCGGCACGCCTGGTGCCGGCGAGTACGACAGCTTCACGGCCAGCGATGGTCAGGTGGTTCCCGTCTACGTGCTCGGCAAAGGCCCGCCGCTGGTGCTGGTGCACGGGGTCGGGTGCTCGCATCGCGACTGGATGCCGGTGGCGCGACGGCTGGCGCGGCGTCATTGCGTGCTCGCCTGGGACGCACGCGGCCATGGCAGTTGCCGGCCGGTGCGCGGCAGCATCACGCTGGCGCGACTGGCTTGCGACCTGGCCGAGATGCTCGATCACTTCGGGCTGCAGCGTTCGGCGTTGGTCGGGCACTCCATGGGCGCGCTGACGCTGATGCAGTATCTGCATTTGTATGGCACGCAGCGCGTCGCGGCGGTGGCGCTGGTCGACCAGTCGCCGCGCATCGTGACGGACGACAGCTGGCGTCTCGGGCTGTTCGGCGGCTGCAGCGCGACGATGCTGTCGGGGCTGATCGCGGGTGCGCGCCAGGATCTGGCCGAGACGCTGTTGAACGAGGTCGGCACGTTCGGCGGCGCTTGGCTGAAGCGCCAGCTGGGTGTGGAAGCATCGCTCGGACGGATGCTGCGCCGGCGCCTGGGACGCATCGATGTCCGGCCATTGCTCGACCTCGCCGAGTCGATGGCGCAGGCCGACTTCCGCGCTTCGCTGTCGCGCCTCGACGCTCCGCTGCTCGTCGTGCTCGGGGCGCGCAGCCCGCACTACGCCGGTCTGCCGCTCGATGCCTGGTATCGCGACACGGTGAAGCACGCGCAGATCTCGGTTTACCCGCGTGCCGGCCATTCGCCGCATGTCAGTGAGCCGCTGCGCTTCGCGCGCGAACTCGAGCGCTTCTTGGACGACCACGCGTGAGCGCGGTTTGCCTACCCGCAGCGCCCCCTGTCGTCCGATTTGAAGCAGAAGTCGGTGGTCAGGCTCGACGACTCCCAGGGCACCTGCGCGCGGCCGGTATCTTCGGCCACACCGATGCGCACCCGCTTGAAGAGCTGCTCGATCTGCAGCCCCGGCGTCGGCAGGTTGGCCAGCAGGTGACGCGCATAGACGCTGTGCTTGCCGCTGGCGCCGTCGAGTGCCACGCCGTTCGGCGCGGTCGAGAAGGCCACCAGGGTGCCCACGGGCGCATCGAGCGTCGCCAGCCCACCCGGCGTCGCGCCGCGGAATCGCAGTCGCCGCCCATCGGGGCCGACAATGACGCCGCCGGCGAACGGGTTCACACGGCAGGCGTCGAGCACCACGATGTTGACGCCGGTGGGAATCGCGCTGAGTCGGTCGACGAACTCGCCGACGTCCGCACTTTGACGCTGGATGTCCGCTTCCGATTGCGGGTCGGCGTCGATCGGCACCAGGTAGTTGCGGCCTTTCACCTGAACGCCGTGGCCGGCATAGAACAGCATGCGGACCGAGGCCTTCGGAGCGCGCACCGAAAACTCGCGCAGCGACTCGATCAGTTCCGGCAGCCGCGTGTTCTGACGCAGGGTCACGTCATAGCCAAGGCCGCGCAGCGCCGCCGCGACCGCGCCGGCGTCGCCGGGCGGGTTCTTCAACGGTGCAGTGCGATACGCGCCGTTGCCGATCACCAGGGCGATGCGCGACTCGGCGACGTTGGCGTCGGCAGGGCCGCTCATGGCGGGACCGAAGGGCAGCGCTGCGGCGCCCAATGTGCAGCGCAGCAACATACGGCGGGTCAGCAGCGTGGCCATGGCGGCTACTCCCGAGGCGGCACGCCGGGCGCCAGCGAGGCGGCCTGAACGATCGGGGCAGCCTGCACCCGGGCGAGCGCTGCCGCTTCGCTGCCGGCCGGCACGCGCAGGTAGTAGTCGCCCAGCTGGCCCGGACCGCCGGCCAGCTCGCCGTGAACCTGGACCACCAGCATGCGGATGTCGGCCTCCTTGGCGTCGGGGGCGAAGCTGATCTTCAGCATCGGAGCCTCTTCGACGCGAACCGCGTGCAGTGCGCGGATTTCGTTCTCGTTCTCGCGTACGTCACCGAGCAGGTTCAGGATCACGCCGCCTTGCACTGCCACGAGCGCCAGCCCGGCCATCGCATAGCTCGGGCGCATGCCGAAGTTGCCGAAGAAGGCGCCGATGCGCTCGGCCAAGGTCGGACGGTCGCCCTGGATCAGGCGCATGGCGCGCGCCAGACCGATCGTTGCCGGTACGGCCGGGGCGTTTTCCTGTACGCGCTGCTGCAGCGAGCGATACCAGTCCAACTCGCTCCGGGCCTCGGGATTCTGTTCCAGGTAGGCGTCGACCCAAGCGCGCTCTTCGGCTCCCAGCGTGCCGTTGGCGTACCAGGGGAGCAGTTCTTCGAAGCGTTTGTTCATGATGCCTGTGCTCCCGTGGCAACGGTCGCACCCTGGCGGTGCGGCAACGATGAAAAGATCTCGACCATGGTGACCACCCAGAATTCTTCGGCTCGTACGAGCCCGCAACTGACCCGATCGTTGTCCATGCAAGCGGCGACTGTGGTGAGATCACGCAATATAGCGCGCGCGACCGACCGCACCGAGACCCCGATCTACCTGCACGGGACATGCCCGTGTCGCCTCTGGGTTGCGCGAGGTCGGCCGAAGGTTCAGTTTATTTTTGCGCGCTTGTCACGTACACCGCAAGCTTCAGGATGCGAGCGCGCCTTTGGCGTCGGGGGCGCCGCCCTCGCTGCGCAGCAGAGACTCCAGGCATTTCTTGATCTTCTGGCGGGCGTGGAACAGGCGCGTCTTGACGGTGCCCTCGGGACAATTCTGTACCTCTGCCACTTCAGCCAGGCCCATGCCCTCGTAAAACACCAGGTGCAGGCATTCGCGGTGCTCGTCCGACAGCTTGCCCATGCAGTGCTGTACGCCTTCGCGCCGTTGCTTGCCCGCCAACTCCGCGTAGCCGTCAGGCGTGTCCGAGGCGGTGATCTCGGCGATGTCCTCGAGATCTCCATGCACCTCGTCGGGCCGGCGCGCCCGATAGACCATCAGCGCCTTTCTGCGTGCGATCCCGATGAGCCACGTGGAAAACTGCGAATCGCCGCGAAAGCGCTGGGGGTGGCGCCAGACCTCATAAAGCGTGTCCACCAGGACCTCCTCGGCCCGCGCGTGGTCGTTCAGCATGTTGAGCACGTAGGCGTATACCTTTCGGCTGAACGCCTTGTACAGCTGACGAAACGCTGCCTGGTCTTCGCGGCCGATGCGTACGAGCAGCTGATTGACCTCGTCGTTGTCCATGCGGGCGGTGGCGGTGCGGCGGGGGTGACGGTGACGCAATATAACGTCATCACCCATCGGTATGAATGGAGCTGCGTGCGCCACTGGCGGCATCAGCCAGAATCGACCCATGAAGGACACGCCAACCACACCGCCTTCCCCGCAAGCGCCGAAGGTCTCATTTGCCTCGCGACTTTTCGGTTACGACGTGTTCATCTCCTTCGCGCTAGGTGGCCCGACGCGTGGATCGCAGAGCTACGCGTCGGACCTTGCCAGGCTGCGCGAGCGAGACCTGAGCGTGTTCTTCAGTGAGGACGAGGCGCCCCCCGGCGAACCGCTGTCCGACACCCTGAGACGTGCCCTGCTGCGGTCGAAGTTGCTGGTGGTGATCATCAACCGCGACACGCTAGAGGTGCCGAATTGGCTGCGTACCGAGGTCGAAACGTGTCGATCGAAGTGCCCGGGCCGGCGCCAGCAGCACGGGGTCGCTCATCGAAGCAAGGCCCCGCATGCGCGGCGTTTCGAACATCGACCAGAGATCGACGCGCAGCAAGTTGCGCTTGCTGTTGTTCGCGGCTCGATCCGGGGTAACCGTATCGCGGGAGCCGAAGCCTAAACCGGCTCGCGCTCAGCCGAAGGTGGAGCCGCCAGAAGAGGAGCCGTCGCTATTCTGGTATCGGCGGGCAGCTAGACACTGCCGAACCTCGGCGGCCGAGCGGATGGGGCGATCGGCGTGTGATCCCCACCCGCTTTTTAGTCGTCGTGATGGCCGTGACGCCTCTCGCGTTTCCGTTCGCCCCGGTGCTCGTGGCGGTCGTCGTCCCAGTCTTCGCGCCGACTGTGCCGGCGGTAGCCGGGCTCGTAGTAGGTTGGCGCGGGGCCATAGTAGACCGTGGGCGGCGGGGCGACATAGACCGGCCGCGGCGGAGCAACGTAGACGGGCGCCGGCACGTACACCGGGGCCGGTGCAGGAACGGCGACCACGCCTGGGAGGTTTATACCGATGCCAACGTTGACTTCGGCGAATGCAGGCGCCGCGATCAGCGCAGTGGCGGCCATGATGAAAGCGGATCGATCAAAGCGCAAAGTGAAACTCCACATAGATGGCGATTGCGAGCGCGAGCCCGGAAGGCAAAGAGCAGAGTGTAGTCAGTGGCCTTCAGGCGGCTCCAGCGTGCGTGGGGCCATTTCAGACGGACTACGGCCTGGCGCTTTCCCGCGAGTCGCCGAACCGCCGGGCCGGGTTCTCGAATTCCTCGTGTGCAACCTCGATGGGGTCACGGTCGGTTTTTGAAGAGTAGAGCTCGATTCCCAAGTCCGCGAGTTGCTCCAATGGGACAGCTCGATTGGAGAGCCTGGAATACTCCTGCGTGAAGCCGCGCAGCCATGCCTCAGCCGGCGAGAGGGTGTAGCCGGCGATGACGATGGGCGCGGCAGGCTTCCACATGGCACTTGATCCGATGGGTGTCTTGCATTCCATCGCCGTCATCCTAGGCCCTAAAGATTGCTGTTCCGGGGTATCTGCGTTTGCTGACGTTTCGGTGGGTAACGGGACCTTCAATCGTCTTCAGGTACGGCAACGAATTCCCTTCGGGCGGGCCGCGCTCATGAGAGCCGAGCCTGTTCACGCAATTTCTATGCGCGCCCCGATCGTTTCTCAGGCGCACCGGTGAACGGACTACGGTCCGGCGGCGCGCTTCTTTCATACAGACTTCCGGGGCCGGCGAACCATGCGTCAGTTGGCGCTTCGTGAGCGGCTCGAGACCCAGTATGGCGGCCAGCTGGTCCCCCTGAATCCCTCGGCGAACGCTACTTCGACGCCGCCTTGCCGTAGTGCTCGGCCAGGTACGTCGCGATCACGTCGACGTCCTCCTTCGGTATCGGTGCACCGAAGGCGTTGATCATCTTGTTGATCGAGGCGGTCCATCCGGCCTTGTCGAGGAAGCGCGCATTCATCTGGATGTAGTCGAGGCTGTGACAGGCGATGCACTGACCCACCTTGTCCTTGCCCGGTCCGTCGACAAGCTGCACCCGCGATTCCTGCGAGAGTGCGCCGCCGGCGAGGGCGCAGACGACGACACCAGCGCTCGAGCGCGCGACCAGGCGCATCAGTGCTCTCATACAACCTCCACCGGTATGCGCTGGATCACGTTGTGGTGATACCCCGCGGGGTTGTGGATCAACTGCTCGACCTGCGTCTCGCCCGCGCGGCTCGTCGCCCGCGCCATGACGAGCCTCGTTCCGGTCTGCATCGCCGGCGCGCTCCACGAGAAATCCCGGAACGAGAAGCGCCCGAGTTCCTTGCCCAGCGCGGCCTCCTGCCAGGTCACGCCGCCGTCGATCGAGACTTCGACCTTGGCGATACCCGAGCCGCCGTCCCATGCCAGGCCCTTGACGACGATCGCCTTGCCGCGCCGGACCTTCTGCCCGCTCGACAGCGAGGTGATGAGGGAGTTCACGACCATCGTCGTGATCGGCTCGTTGGCCTGCCCAACCTGCGATGCGAAGCTAGGCGTCCTGAACTTGCCTCGCGGCAGCCGGTAGGCCGTGCTCATCCAGAAGTTGCCCTCCGGCTTCGAAACGACCTTGATACCGACGAGTGCCTTGATCCAGTATGTCCCCGTCCACCCTGGCACGACGAGCCGCGCAGGAAAGCCGTTCATGTGGGGGAGCGGTTTGCCGTTCATCTCGAACGCGATCAAGGTGTTCTTGTCCAGCGCGATCTCGAGCGGCAGAGACTTGACGAAGTCCGGCGTCCTGTCGATGACGGGATGATCGGCGCCGTCGAACACGACTTCAAGTGCGTCAGCCTTGATGCCGACCGTCGCCAGCACGTCCTTGAGCCGCACGCCCTTCCAGACCGCGTTGCCCATTGCCCCCACGCCCCATTCGATTCCCGGCACATGCGGCTCGAACAGCCCACGCCGGTTGCCCGAACACAGGCACACTGCAGTGATCTCTTCGGGCTGGAACTCCTTGCGCAACTGGGCCATCGTGAACCTGCGCTCGCGCTCGGCGCTTTCGCCGCCGACGGGCAGCACCCAATCCTTGACGTCCACTTGTGGAATGCCGGCGAGGTGCCAGCGGACGAAAAAGGCATCGTTGCGCGTGATCGGCGTGCGCAGGTACTCGATCGGCGTCTCGAAATTCGGAGGGCGGTAGGTCTTCTTGATCAAGGGCAACTTGCCCGGCAGCGCGTACAGATGCTGCGAGGCAAGCGCCCCGTCGGGAATCTCGGCCAGCCCCAATTCGGCGGTGCCGCCGACTGCAGCGGCAAGGGCGCGACGAGGCCCCAGCAGCGCCAGCCCACTCGCTTGTGCCGCACCCAGTACCAGGAGCCGGCGGCGAAGCTCTCTCTTGCGCGCGAGTGAATCCTTCATGACCACCCCTTCGACAAGCCGCGACCGGTCTCCGGTCGGGTGGACAGCCCGGCAGGGCTCACGTGCCTTTATAGCGTCGGGACGAGACACGTCAAGCCGCGACTCCGTCGGCCCACCATGTGCGCGAACTCCTTGATCTCCAGCGCCAGGCGCCAGCCAGACGCATTAGCTCGTCGATGCGCTCCCTATACGCGGCGAGGGAGCAGCCATCGAGCTGACAACGGGCAGCCACCCGATTGAGCTCCAGGTGGGGGTGATCGTACTTATCTGCAAATGGGTGCGCTTTGGGTCGAAAAGTCTTGGGATGGTCTGCAAAACCGGCCCGCGACTTGCATGGTCTGAAAACGAGTCGACCCGTGTCTGCACCTGCAACTTCCCTTCAACGAACTGCTGTTGAAGGACGTCCAGGCGCTGCATCAGCGGCGCGCCTTACGAATGGGCCTCTGCCAGCGCCCCCGCCCGTGCGGCCAGCTGATCGCGCAAAGCGCGCTCGGTCTGCTGGGCCCTGCTGCACATCGCGCAGCCCCTGGCGCTCGGCGCCGAGCAACTGGGCCGCGGTCGACGGCCAAAGGGTGGAGTTGCGCTTGTGTGTCAATTGTACTAACATGGCGTACATGTTCTGTAGGAGAGTGCCATGACAACCGCCACCCGCTCCGCGCGCCTTGGATTGCGTGCAACGCCCCAGCAGGAGACAGTGCTGCGCCGGGCTGCTGAGGTTTCCAACAAGTCGATGACGGACTTCATCCTTGACAGCGCCTATCAGGCTGCCGAGCAGACCTTACTTGACCAAAGGCTGTTCTTGGTAACGAGTAGTCAATCGCAAGCATTGCTGTCGTTGTTGGATCGACCGGAGCAAGAAAACCCTGGTCTGAAGGATTTGTTTTCTCGGCGCGCGCCCTGGAACGCGTAATGGCGTTGAGTGCACCGCAGTCACTGGATGCCCGCCATCAATTGGATGCTTTCGATTGCGGCAAGCCTGCGCTCAACGACTGGTTGACGCGGCATGCGCGGCAGGCACAGGCCAGTGGATCGTCCAAGACCTATGTGATTGCGGAAGACGAGCGCATCGCCGGCTACTTCAGCCTGACGGTGGGTCAGATCGACACGCTTGAAGCTCCCGATCGTGTGCGCAAGGGCATGGGCAGCTACCCCATACCCGTAGTTATCTTGGCCCGGCTCGCCGTATCGTTGTCAGATCAGGGGCGCGGTATCGGAATCGGAATGCTTCAGGACGCGATTCGGCGCACCCTGGCCATTGCTGACCAAGCTGGCGTGCGGGCCTTGCTGACTCACCCCATCGACGAGGAAGCGGCACGGTTCTATCTGCGGTTTGGCTTCGAGTCTTCGCCGGTACGCGAACAGCAGTTGCTTCTGCTTCTCAAGGATGCGCGTCGGTTGGTACGAGCCCCATCGCACTGGTGATCGAGGCCGGATCCGGTGAACGGAGCCGAAAAACGAAGAAGTAAGAAGATCGAAGATGGCTGACGCGGCCCGCGATCACTCTGGACCGTCTCGAGTCGATTGGCTTCGCGCATGGACATGGTGATAGTTGCCGCCCGAGTTGCCATCGCTGTGCCTCGGATCCAGGAGCTGGACCGGGCAATGATGCGACATTTCTATTTAGACCTCTGCCTTCGCAGACGCTCGGCTAAAGACCTCTGCCTTTCAAATGCGACATTACTATTTGGGGCCTACACACGGGCTGGATGCAAGCCTTGTTGTTAAATCGCGGAGAACGCGTCTGAAGGCGAGGCCGGCTAAACCGAGCAGGCTCGCTCGGGCACCTTAGCGCTCGAGCGGGCGCAGGGGAAGGGATTCCTGCGAAAGGAAAGGGGGGTTTTCAGAGCCACGCTGGCGGCGCATTGACCTGGCGCGCGACATCCAGGAACTGCTTGACGAACTCAGTGCGCGGGGTATTGCGGTCGTTGTGTCTTGGGGCATGCGCTTCATGAAGGGGAACGGCAAGCTGGCGCACATGGACAAGTTTCCCCTGCATCAAGGGACCGTCTACCTCGAGCGGGTGACGCACCTCCGCAAGCCGGGAATCCGAGGTCTGACGCCAGTGAAAAGGGGGTACGAGGCAGCCGGGAGGGGTTGCACCGTATCCGTCATCGGTTTTCGCTGCGGAGTCCCTTGTTCGGGGCGCGAGGGCCTCTTGCGTCGCGCGGCCGCGCCCATAGGAGCGCGGGAAGTGGACGCGACAAGGTCGAGGCCAGGGCGGGCCGGCTTCCCCGGCTTCGTCAACGAGTCTGTTCGTGAGCCTGAAGCGGCCGCGCCGGTGCTTGCGGCCCAGCAGGAAGAGGACAGGCAGCGAGCTCAGCCCGCCTGCTGCTGCGTCCAGCCCAAGCGCTGTACCGTTGCACGTTGTGATGTCATTCAATTGAATTACAATAAATCCGTTGTTCCCTGACTTGGAGGCCCGCCATGGTCGCAAACGCATTGGTACAGACCCGCATCGACGCTGACGTGAAGGAGCGCGCCACCGCAGTGCTCGACAACATCGGCCTCACCGTCTCGGACGTGATGAGGATAGTTCTGACACGTGTGGCCAAGGAGGGCGCATTGCCGGCGGGTTTTACCGTTGACGCTGCGGCCCATGACGCCTGGTTCCGAGCCAAGGTGCAGGAGGCCTTGGATGATCCGAGCCCCGCCGTCCCGCACGAGAAAGTTGAAGTGCATTTCGCCAAGCGCCGCGCAGCTGCGCTGCTCAAAGCGGGTGAAGGTAAGGCGTGAGGCTGGAGTGGTCGCCGTTGGCGATGGATGACCGGGAGCGGATTTTCGACTTCATCGAACAAGACGATCCGCGCGCGGCGATTGCAGTGGACGAGCGCATCGCCACGCAAGTGCTGGTGCTGTTGCAGTTTCCAGAAGGCGGACGTCCAGGGCGCGTCGAAGGGACGCGCGAACTGGGGTAGTCGTACTTATCGTGCAGATTGGTGCGCTTTACTCTGAAAACCCGTTGCACGACAAGCACTTACGTTTTCGGCACTTCCGAGCGCTCCGTATTTTTCGTGCAGATTGGTGCGCTTCGGCCCAGGTGGCCCTATGAGGGCCGCACCCCGAGGTATCCCACGATCTGCCCGGTCAGATCTCTTCGCTCAGGTCGCGAAACTCCAGCTTGAACTGCCAGCCCTCGAAAGTCGCCACCATGCGGCCGAGTTCGTCCCAGGAAATCTCACGACCATCGATGACGACCATCGGCACTCGATGATCCTCGTCGGGATCGCTATTGACGGTGCCACGCAGGATCAGGCGATCGTTCACCTGCGGCCCGTGATCGGTGTCCTCGAGATGGGTGAGAGCCAAGGCCCGGCGCATCTTGCCAATGAGCCTGCCCAGCAACTCCAGAGGGTCGTCGTCTGGCTCGTCGATCACCTGAAACCGATAGCCGGCCGGGCAGCCATCGCGCAGCTCGAATGCGTCGATCGCCACGCCTGGCCCGAACAGCCGGGTGCGAAACTGGAACTCGTGCTTGGCGCCACGGGCGTCGACCATGCAGACGGGTTCGAAGCCCACATGCTCGAACCCCTGCAGACCGAGTTGGCTGGCGGCGGCCTCGTTGAAGCATCGGCCGCAGAGCTGCCTGTAGCCGCCCTCCATCGACCCGTAGTTCACGACATCGTGGGCGACCGTGGGCTGACGGCAGGCGTCGCAGGTGATTGGCTGCATGGGTGGTGCGGTGTGTGTAGGCGAGACGAATGTAGGCTACGAACGCGGCGCCGCGAACCGATCGGCCACCTGCTTGGCTCGCCGGGCATCGTCGACGTGCAAGTACATCGAGGTCGTGGCCAGCGAGGCGTGCCGCAGGTTGTCGCGCACCGTGGTCAGCTCGGCGCCGCCTTCGAGCAGGTGGGTGGCATGCGTGTGCCTCGTCCAGTGAGGAGTTGCCTGCCGCAACTTCTCGGCGAGGGTGGGGGTGCCTTCCTCCACGACTTCGGCTGCAGTGGTGAAGAACCGCTTCATCACCCGCCATAGGCGCCACGAGGAAATTCCACTGGCATCTTCTCCAAGGCTGCCAATCAGCGGGGTCGATGGACGCCACTTCGATGGCGTCGCGGGCAGCCCTCGTTGAACGAGGTAGCGGTCAAGGGCTGCGCGGGCCAGCGGTGGCAGCACGACCTTGCCGGCCTTGTGGCCCTTGCCAATGACCCGGATCCACGTGTCGCCGTGTGCGTCCGAATCGATCGCACCGAGTTGCGCACCCACGAGTTCGCTGATGCGAAGGCCCGTGGCGTAGGCGAAGTCCAGCATGAAGCGCACCCGCTGTGCGGCCGGCGCGCTCCAACCGTACGACCACTCCAGGCCTTCGGCGACGACTCGGACGAGCTTCCACTCATGCTCGGTGAAGGCGTGAGCCGTGTCGAGCTGCGCCGGCCGGCCGCCTCGCACCTTGACGCCGGCGAATGGGTTGGCCAGCACGTAGCACTGCTCAATGAGCCAGCGGTACAGGGCGTTGAGCACCGACAGCGCGTAGGCCGCCGAGCGCGCCGAAAGGTCGCCCGCGAAGGGACGCCACGCCGGCGACGACCTCGGCTGCGGTGCGCCGACCCAGCGCGCCCGTGGGCTTGGATGACGCAGGAAGGCGCGGTAGGCAATGGCGTCCTCGGTGGTCAGTGACGAAAGAGCCCCCCCTCGCTCGGCGATCGCCCACAGGATCAGCCGTTCGGCCTCCTTGCGGTAGGCCCGCTGGGTTGCCGCCGACTCGTGCAGCGACAGCCAGGCGTTCAAGGCCTGATAGTCGTTGCTGGCGTCGAGCGCACAGCTGTCCAGCGGCGCTCGAAAGGTGCCCCGTGAGCCATCGACGTCTCCAGGGACGACAAGTCGCTCCCAGGGGACCAGTTCCTGCCTCTGGTTTACTGTGATCAGCGATCGAGCGCGTTCGGTGAGCGCAGGGTGCTGGGCAAAGAACGCCTCGATGTGGCGGGCGCCGGCCGGCCCGAGCCCCCCGATGCCGGCCCACCAGCGCCGGCGCCTGGGCACGCGCAGGGTCAGGTCAGCCAGCGTGCGGATGCCCGTCGCGTGCAGGACGCCCACGAGCCGCACGGGTAGCCAGCGCTCGACGGCGTCGCCGATGAGCGGCTGCGGAGGCGGCATTCCACGCAGCGTCTCGATGGCGGCCGCGGCGGCCTTTGCGAGTTTCCGATCGGATGGACTGGTCGCCGCGAGTGAGGCAGCGAGGTCCGCCCGCGCACGGCTCGTCGCGAAGGCCACGAGCTGGCGCTTCACCCGCCCGATCACCGAGCGCGCCGACGCGGCTACAGACCGGCGGTCGGACAGATAGCGATCCACGGCGGCGCGGCTGGGCACCCCTTGAAGCCAGGCGCGGAATGCGGCCAGCGAAGCCTCGTCTGGCCAGGTGGAGTCCACGGGCGAGTCCGATGGCGTTGACTGAGCGTTTTCCATGCACGCCAGTTTAGATCGGCGGCAAGCATGCCAAGCTAATGTTGTTTATCTTGGTAGCGTTGCCGAATCGCGATGTTTCACATGAGGTTGGCCGCCTTGCCTCGTCTGCAGGCCGCAGTAGTCGATGTGGTCGTGTCCCAGGGCAGGAGGCGTACGACGCAGGGCGGAACAGTTGCCGATGCAGCAGAGATGCCTCGCGTCCTGCGGCTGCTGGTCTCTCAACACGGTTGAGAGTTCTGGCAGGTTCCGCGCGGGGGGCGCTCGAGTAAGCCGCTTCAGTCGAAGGTCAGGCTCAGGTTGATTGCCCCAGCCATGCTGAGCGACCAGAAAGCTGCCGCCCGTGGGGACCAGCCATCGGCCAGGAGCAGACGCTGACGGATGACTGCAAGTCGGTTAATCGTCCGTGCGTACGCCCGGGGCGGAACTGACAGTTTCGGTGATAGACGGCACGCGGGTCACGAGGGCAGAAAGGACAGTCGCGCACACTTGCCAGTATCTGCGCAACTGGCCACGTTGCCGTTGGAGTAGGGTAGCTACAGACGACCTATGGACGCTCACTGCCGTCGGCTACTGTTTGCTCCGGCTTGCCTGCCGGCGATCAAGGCAACTTTGCCCGGAAGCTTTGTTGAGGTTGACCGGTCTATGGCGCAGGTCAACTACTGGGTGCCGGTGACCCACGCCCGGCTGCGTATTGTCAAGGCACCCCTGGCGCCAGCACCTGCTGCATCGCCAGGCGGATCTGCGGCAGACGCTCCAGCGCCGTGCGCCGGCCACAGTCGACCATGGCCTCGGCCGCCGCAAAGTTGAAGCCTTCGCCGACCGGGATCGGAACGGTCAGCGACAGGTCGGCGCGATCGGCCTGGGCGGCGGCGTCCCACCAGCCCTGCAAGCGCCAGGCACCGCCCATCGCGGCGCGCAGGCCGAACGGGCGACGCAGTCGCTGTTCGAAGCGATCGGCAGCGCGCGCAGCATCGGGGGGCGCCTCGGGATAGGTGGGTCGGACCAGCGCGGCGAGCCTGAAGCCGCAGCCGCGCGCAGCGAGCAGGTCGACCGGCAGGCGCGACACGACCGCACCGTCGACGAGTACCGAGTCGCCGAGCCGGACCGCGGCGAACACCCCCGGGATCGCCGCCGTGGCCCGTGCCGCCGGCGCCACGGCGCCGCTGTCGAGCACGGCACGCTTGCCCATCGTCAGGTCGGCCGCGACGACCGCGACCGGCAACCGCAACTGCGCAAACGTGGCATCGCCATACAGCTCGCGGGTGAGCGTCGTCATGCGCGATGCGGAGATGAGCGAGGCGCGTGGCAGCCATTGCATGCCCCTGGCGCGCGCGAAGTCCGCGACCACGCGCAGGACGTTCTCGGTCGCCGCGCGCGCGCTGCCGAATCGGGCAAAGGCCAGTGCCACGGCACCCCCCATGCTCGAGCCGCAAAGGAAGTCGATCGGCAGCCCGTCGCTTTCCAGGACCTCGAGCACCCCCAGGTGCGCCAGCCCGGCAGCCGCGCCCACGCTCATGGCCACGCCCACCTCCCGGCCGCAAAGCCGCCGCACGAGGTGATCGAGCGCCGGCTGGCGCGCCCGCGACCAGTCGTCGCCCGATGCCGCAGCGTCGATCTCGTCGCGCGGCACCGCGTGGCACCAGCGCTGCAGTGCCGCCGCCCCGGAGAGCGCACCCGGGCGCCAGACGACGGGGGCGGCGTGCGTATCCGGGAGGCGGCGCAGATCGTCTGCGGTGACCAGCAACGCGTCATCGGCATCGAGCTCCGCCAGCAACGCCGCGCTGCCGGCCTGGCCGGTACCGAGCAGCAGCACTGCGTCGCTCGGCCCAACGTCCCGCCAGCGGCGAATGCGCTGCGCGCCGCTTGCCGCGTCGTCGCGCGACTCGTCGTGCTCGGAGCCGGGCGCGTAGTGCTGCAAACCGCGGGCAAGCGCCGCCAGCAGGATCGGGTCGCCTTCCTCCCCCGTCGGCACCAGCACGACGCGCGGCCGCGCCGCCGGCGCACGGCGCGTCCGCTCGCGAAGGCGCAGCCCCAGCAAGGTCGCGACGTTGCGGAAGAACGCGACCTCCTGCGCCATCGCCTCTAAGAGAACGGGGGCCGAGAGGACCCAGGTTCGCACATCGCGCTGGGCGACGACGTTGGCCGAGACCGGATCGCCGGTCAGCGCCGACAGCTCGCCGAAGCACTGGGGCGGCAACAGCAGCAGCCGCCGGCCACCCCCGGCCAGCTCGACGCGCACAGCGCCGTCGATCAGCCCGAACAGCTCGGCCGACGGCACGCCGGCGCGCAGGATGATGTCGCCCGCTTCGAAGCGACGCGTTTGCAGGTATCGTTCAAGGGAGGCGAGCGCCTCGGACGAAATGCCGGCGAACAGCGGGTGCAGGGCGAGCGCAGGCGTCATCGCGCCAGGCCGGGCACCAGGGCGTCCCGGCGCGCGACGTTCTCGATCGGCAGGGCAATCGGCGCGGCGAGCACGCCGAGCAGCAGGAACCCGCAACCTTCGGCGAGGACTGCGAGCGCCTCGGCGTGAAGCGTCCGGCGGCTGCAAAGGGGCGGCGGCTCGGCGATCATGGCCGCCAGTATGCCGCGGCGCGAGGGCGCCTCGGTGATCGGGTCGGGCGTGCCGTGGGGCAAAATCGTTCGTCCCATCCGCCACGCGTGCAACCGCCGGCCTTCGGATTTCCGGCGGTTCGACGGGTGGTCCGCAGCGCGCCCGACACCCATGCCGAAGATCGCCAAATCCGCCATCGTCGTCCCGAGCAAGCTCGACCCCGCCGCGCGGCAAGAGTTCATCGATGCGCTCTACAAGGTCCATTGCGAGGTGTTTGACGGCGTCAGCCGCGACTCGTTCGCGAAGTACGTGGTCGAGTCCCCGGCCGAGCACACCTGGATCAACGTGCACCGCAACCACGCAGGCGAGATCGTCGGCTACTTCGCGCTGCACATCTTCGAGCGTGAACTGGCCGGCAAGGCGAGCGCCATCTTTCGTGCCGAGGCCGGTACGCTGCGCGCTTACCGGGGTGGCAATACCAACACACGCTTCGGCCTCAAGCTCGGCGTGCCTTACCTGCTGCGCTACCCCGGGCGGCGCGTCTACTACCTCGGCTCGCTGGTGCACCCTTCGAGCTATGGCCTGTTTGCCAAGCACTTCGACGTGATCTGGCCGAGCACCCGGCATCCGCCGCCGCCGGCCGTGCTCACCTTCATGGACGAGCTGGCGAACTCGTTCGGCCTCGAGCGCGTGACCCTCGACAACCCGCTGACGCGACAAGTGCACTGGATCACGCGCGACTCCGAGGTCGAGCGCAACTACTGGCGCAACTGCGACAAGCCCGCGGCGCGCTTCTTCATCGAAGCCAACCCCGGCTACAGCGAAGGCGATGGACTCGTCACGCTGATCAGGGTCGACGCGCACAACCTCTGGCACATGATCTCGACCTTCTTCGCCGAGCGCTACACGCGGCGCAAGGAGGGCTTGATGGTGATGCTGTACCGCCTGCCCATCGGCGGCCAGCTGCTGCGCCCCGCCGAGGTCATCCGGCGCCTCAAGGCGACCGCACTGTTCGGCTCATTCGACGCACCCAGCCTCGCCACGCTGGCAAGCAGCGCGCAGATCGTTGCGCTCCCCGCGGGAAAAACAATCTTCCGTGCCGGCGACCCCGGCAACGAGCTCTACGTGATTGCGCGCGGCGCCGTCTATGTGCTGGCCGATCGCGAGGGCGCAGGCGAAGGCGAAGGCGAAGACGCCATCATCGACGAGCTGGCCAGCGGCGACATGTTCGGCGAGATCGCCATGCTCAGCGGCGAACGGCGCAGTGCCTCGCTGCGCACCGCCACCGCCACGCTGCTCATCCAGATTTCGCGCGCGGCGTTGTTCTCCATCCTCGAGGCGCATCCGAAACTGAGCGAGATCCTTTGGAAGAACTTCGCGGCGCGGCGCTTCGACGACTGCGTGCGTGGCCTGCCGACGTGGAAGACGATGGAGCGCGCGGCGCGGCTGGCGGTCGTCGACGCGGGGCAGCACCGGCCGCTGGCCGCCGGCGAGCGCGCCGAGGTGAGCGCCGGCGAGCTCTTGCTCGTGCTGCTGGGCACCGTGCAGGTCGAGCAGGCTGGCACATCGACCGTCGTGCGCGCGCCCGCCTTCTTCGATACGAAGCAGGCGATGGCAGTGACGGCCATTGGCGCGGCGCGCATCGTGCGCATCGCGCGTTGATGAACCTCGGATTCAAGGGACCCTGGCCGGGGCCGGCTACAAGTCGTTCTCGGACACGAACAACGATTGCAGCCACAGCGAAATGCCTTGCCATAGGCTCGCGTGCGGCTCGTCGTGCCGCACCTGCGTCTTGCCGCTGTCGTCGCGCAGATGCCATTCGACCGTCTGGCCGTCTTCACCAAGCTGGAGCCGGTACATGCTGGCGAAGGCATCGGCGCGCAGCAGGCCGAGCGCCTGACGCGTGAGCGCCGCGCAGTCGATGGTGACGCCCAACTCGGTGTTCAGCACCGCCGAGCGAAGATCGAGGTTGACCGAGCCCACCACCATCCAGCGCCGGTCCACGCCCACCACCTTGGCGTGCAGGCGCGGCGTGGATTTGCCGAAGACCCCGAAGGTGTTCGACCGCCGCACCAGGTCGGGACCGAACTCGTACACCTGCACGCCCAGCCGCAGCATGTCGGCGCGGTAGCGTGAGTAGGCGCGGTACACCAGAGGTTCGTCGGTGGAGCCGAGCGAGTTGGTGACGATCAACACACGCGTGCCGCGCTTTTGGGCCTCGCCCATCATGCGCAGGCCCACCGGGCCAGGCAGGAAGTAAGGATTGACGATGACCACTTCCTCGCGCGCGGCGGCGATCACGTCGAGCTTGGCGCGCATCGCCGGGCTGGCCTTGTTCGGGTCCACGGGTTGGAGCACCTTGTCGGGCGGGTCGTCGTGCACGCGGGCACTGCCGGCCAGCAGTCGCACCCGGCCCTGCGCGATCTGCACGCGAACCGTGCTCTGGCCCAGGTAGTCCAGCGGTGGCACCTCCGGCGGTGGGCCGGCGATTCTTTTCAGCTGCACGTCGAAGTCGGCGCGCCGCTCGGCGGGTTTGGAGGCGCGTTCCAAAGCGTGCAGCCTCTGCTCCAGCGCCCACACCTGTTCGCTGTTCCAGTAGCGGTCGAAGCTTGCCGACAGCTCGCGCACGACGGTGCCGGCGGAGAGGACGTCGAGGTCGATGAAGTTGGCCTCGCCGTGGCGCGTGAAATATTCGTCGGCGATATTGCGCCCGCCGTAAACGGCGAACTGGTTGTCGGCGACGAAGAGCTTGTTGTGCATGCGACGGTTGACGCGCGTGAATTCGTGCAGCGACAGCAGCAAGCGACGGATCGGCGTGCCGTAGCGCTCGGGCAGCGGGTTGAACAGGCGCACTTCGGCGTTCGGAAACGCGGCCAGGCCCCGCAGCATGGGGTACAGATCGCCGGCGTGGTAGTCGTCCACCAGCAGCCGCACACGCACGCCGCGCACCGCGGCATCGCGCAGCGCCCCCAGGAAGGCTGCGCCGGCGGTATCGTCATGGATGTGGTAGTACTGCGCGTCGATCGAGCGTGTGGCGGCCTCGGCCAGCGCGAGGCGCGCATCGAAGGCCATTTCGCCGCTCGGCAACAGCATGAAGCCCGAATTGCCACCGGGTGCCTCAGCCAGACTCGCCGCAGCAATGCGCCCGAGAGGCGTGTCGCCGGTATCGGCGATGGCGCTGCTGGCAGGCTGCGCGATGCGCGGCGGCAGCGTTGTGCAGCCGGCGAGCAGCAGCACGAAGAGGGCGGTCAACCAGCGTCTCATGGCTTCGGTTCCGAACCGCATCGCCTGGAAGCGAGCGTTCGCCGCAATTCTGACGCCATCCACAGGGCAGCGGAAGGTCCTGCTTGTCCAAGCAGCCGGCACGCACCCCATGCCGCCCGCGATCTCGAACCCGCGCGCGTCGATTGCCGCGGGACAGCAGCCTCAGCCCGGGGGACCCACTACCACGCCGATTCCTGGGGCAACGCAAGGGAATAGCACTTCAACGCCAGGGACGGCTCTTCTGGGACAAGGGGCGCCGGGATACAACAGCGCGAGTCCAGCAGGCAGCGGCCACATCATTGGTACGCCCATTACAGGGCCAATTTCTAATCCGGTGATGATGAGCGATAGTGGCAGCCGAGTAACGGTGCTCGACATTGATAAAGGGCGATTTCATATTCGTATTGACGGAGAAAATGGCCCAATGGAAGTTATAACGAATTTGAGTCAAAATGGCAATCAACTTGTACTAAGTGGACTGCACATACAGGGGTCCGGGGCTGGCTCGAGCAGCTTAAGAGAGTTGCGCGAAGCTGCTCGAGAAATTGGATCGGCATACGGCGCGAGCGAGGTGCTGATTCAAGGAGGCGAACGCAGTTCGGGTGCAAATCCCGGGCATACCCCTCGAGATATATCTATCAAGGTAAATAAATGAAAACCATAAATATAGTTGGCTGGAAGCCAGGCTTCCTGAAAATTTCGTTCGCGAAAATCTTGCAAGAGAATTTGGAAATTTCTTTATTCGACGCCAAAGAAATGGTTGAGAGAATTATGAAAGGCGTGCCAATTTCGGTAGAAATCCAAGACGAAAGAGTGGAGAGTTTTTTGATCACGGCCGAGAAGCTTGGAGCAGCTTGCAGCCTCGTTTCTGAATTCAACAATGATGCAAAAAAATCATGAACAGCATAGTGCTTGCGGGTGATTCTGTTTTCGATAATTCAAGTTATACGGCCGGGCAACCGGATGTCATATCTCATCTTCGAAATTTGGCTCCGCCTGACTGGCGTTTGACCTTGGCTGCGATTGATGGGGCTACAACGAATGACATCCAGGATCAGCTCGCAACTGTTCCTGAATCTGCCTCTCATTTGGTTTTGAGTGTTGGCGGAAATGATGCCATGCTAAAAGTTCAGATATTGGATGCCTCGGTGTCATCAATGACGGATGCGCTGCGCTTGTTGTCGGACACGATAGAGGAATTCGATTTTCATTATCGCAAGGCTATTGATGCTTGCATGAGGCTTGAAATTCCTCTGACTGTTTGCACAATTTATCATGGCTATTTTCCTGATCGGGATTTTCAGAAAAGGGCGATCGTCGCGTTGACGCTGTTTAATGACGTAATCTTGAAGTGCGCAAAAAGAAATCGACTTGAATTGATAGATCTTCGCGATGTTTGCAATTCTTCGGATGATTTTGTGAGACAAATCGAACCATCTGCGAGTGGCGGAGGAAAAATTGCGCATTCCATATTTCAATCTCTAACATCTCGTCGCAATTGGAACTAAAATCTATTCCTGGCCAGGACCCTATGGAAACCAAGACGCAATTGGTTCTTCCGGAAAGCTACTTGGAGCATGCCGAGGTTAAGCGATGACAGGTGATACCACGACACGCGAGACCGACACCCTTTCAAGACTGTCAACGATGCCCAGCGGTGTTCGCAATCCAGCCTCCATGCATGGCATGAGCCGTGCCGCCGCCTGTTGGCAGGCGTCCATCACGCGCAACACGGTGCGCTTGTTCAAGTCCGCGCGACCGGCGATGTGATGCTTTGGGACGGAAAATATCGCTCTAGTTCGACGTCTATCTCTCAGTCGCCAACTTATTCAAATTCAGCCGCACTGGAGAACGCCCGCACGGAAGCGATGCGTGCAGTTTCTTGCGGCCCGGTCGTGGCCCGATTCACGCCGCAGGAAGGGCATGCCTATACCGTTGACTATGCGTGAGGCAGCAAGCCCGCATGCAGGCTCGTGGTGATGGACGCCACCAATCCGGATGCGCCGTTGTTGTAGCAACCGACGACGTTGCAGGTTGCGCGCCACCGATGTAGCAGGCAGATCACTCACCCATTTTTCAAGGACGATCAGATTGTGAAGAACTGGCGAGTGCTCTTCGGGTGCGCGCCGATTTGCGATCGCAGCCGGCCACGCGCGGAACTCGATTTGCAATTGCCCATCTCATTCGGTCAAGACTTCCGGCGTCCACGTGCGGAAACAGCGTAATAGTCCGGCAAGCACCGTTCTTGTGGGAGCTGGCGAGATCTCGGAGCATGTGACCTGAACAGTGCGTGCCCGGAGATGGTGTGCACCAACAGGAGATCGTGCACACCATGAAGAGTCAAGCAGAGGGCGTCGAACCGTCACGTCGCCATCACGAGCGCGCCTTCAAGGCGCGGCTGATCGAGTTGAGCATGCAGCCCGGCGCGTCGGTGTCGGCCATCGCGATGGCCAACGGCATCAACGCCAACCTGTTGTTCAAGTGGCGGCGCGATCGCCAACGCGAATTGACGTCGCTTCATACGACGCCTGCCGTACTGCTGCCCGTGCGCCTGGCATCGGCCGGCGAAGATTCGGGTGTCAACGCAATTTCGCCGCTTGCCACCATCGCACCGGCGCCGGCCAAGCCCGCACGGACCGGCGTCATCGAACTGGAGATCGCAGGTGCGCAGTTGCGCCTGCACGGCGCCGTCGACGAAGCGAGCCTGTGCAGCGTGTTGCGCGCGCTGCGCCAATCGTCATGATCGGTCCGCGCGCGGGTACCCGGATCTGGCTGGCCGCCGGTGTCACCGACATGCGCTGTGGCATGGACACGCTCGCCGTCAAAGTGCAGACCGCGCTAACTGAAGATCCGTACGGCGGTCACGTCTTCGTCTTCCGCGGCCGCCGCGGGGATCTGGTCAAGCTGCTGTGGAGCGATGGGGACGGCATGTACCTGCTGTCCCGACGCCTGGAGCGTGGCCGCTTCATCTGGCCGAAGGCCGAATCCGGCTCGATCGCGCTCAGTGCCGCGCAACTGTCCATGCTGCTCGAAGGCATCGACTGGCGCCGCCCCGAGCGCACCTGGCAACCGCGTGCCGCGGCGTAGACCCAAGCCGACGGGTTGACAGGACATCTCCCGTGGGGAGTGCCGGGCGCATCCGGCACAGTCATGCCATGACGCCCGAACAACTGCTTGCCAGCAACGCTTTGCTCAATGGCGAAGTGTTGCGTTCGCAGGAGGCGTTGAAGATCGCGTTGCTGACCATCGACAAGCTCAAGGTCGAGCTGGCCTATCTGCGGCGCATGAAATACGGCCGCTCAAGCGAGCAGCTCGAGCATGCACAGCTTGACCTGGTGGGTGGCCAGGTCGCGCAGCCAGCCGTGGTGTTGACGGCTCATTGCGAGGGCAGCGAGGGCGCCGAAGACAGCGAGCAGCCCCAGCCAACGTCAGGTCGATGGAGGCAGCCCGCAAGAAACGCAAAGCCAGTCAGCAAGCCGGCTCGCGCGGACTGCCCGAGCACTTGCCGCGGCGCACTGTGGTGCACACGCCTGAAAGTGGCTGCACGTGCGAGGCCTGCGGCAACGGCCTGCGCGAGATCGGCCAGGACGTCTCGGAGGTCCTCGACTACGAGCCCGGCAGCTTCCATGTCGTGCGCCATGTTCGCCCGAAACTAGCCTGCGGCGGATGCAGCACGATCGTGCAGGCGCTCGCGCCGAGCCGTCCGATCGCGCGCGGCCTGGCCGGTGCCGGATTGCTCGCCCACGTACTGACGAGCAAGTTCGCGGACCACACGCCCCTGTACCGGTTGTGCCAGATCTATGCGCGCGATGGCGTGGAGTTGCCTCGCTCCACGCCGACAGACTGGGTCGGCCAGGCGGCACGCCTGATGGCGCCGCTGGCCGATGCCGTCGGGCGCCATGTGCTGCGCGCCGCAAAGGTCCACGGTGATGACACGCCTATCCGTGTGCTCGGCGGCCAAGGGAGCAAGGCGAGCACCGGGCGGCTATGGGTCTACGTGCGAGATGATCGCCCGAGTGCCGACACGGCCGCGCCGGCGGTGTGGTTCCAGTACTCGGCCAACCGCCGGGGCGAGCATCCGGTGCGTCACCTGAAGGACTTCCGGGGAATCCTGCAAGCCGATGCGTACGCGGGGTATCACCCCCTTTACGAAGACGGCCGGGTCATCGAGGCGGCATGCTGGAGCCACGCGCGACGAAAGGTGTGGGACATCCGCCTGAGCTGGCGTCGTGGGCAAAATGGGCCCATGCGCATCAAGCTGATCGAAGACTTGCCCATGGCCACCAGTGCTGAGCTGTACCAGCTCAGCTGGGTGATCGAACAACTGCTGGCCGATCCGCGGCGCGTCGTACAGGCGCGCAGCCAACTGCATCTGGGCCAGCAGGTGCAGTATCTCCATTGGGGCGACGGCAAGTGGCGGACGGTGCGGGTCGTGTCCATGAAGAACGACCGTGTGACGGTGCTCGACGAGGCCAACAACAAACATCTCAGCCTGCCTTACGCCGCCATCATGACGACGGAGTCGGCCACCGCAAGCACGGGCGAGCAAGCATCCGCGCCGAGAAAGCCCACTCCGCCGCCGGAGATTCCGCGCCGCGAAAACTTCCGTGTCGGCCAGCGCGTGAGCTTCGCCGATCAAGGCCTGCAGCGGCACATCGGGCAAATCACGCGCATCAACCAACGCACCGCCACCATTCATTGCGACGGTCGCGCCTGGCGAGTTGGATTCGCCTTCATCCAGCACATCACTGACGTCACAGCCTGACGCCCTCCTGGCCGTGACCACTGGTGTCAAGAACGGGGTCGGCCGGACTATTACCTTGGTGACGTTGAACATGCTGTTGAGGTTGGTCTCGATCACCGCGCTCCAGTCCTCGGGCGTCATCTTGAGGAACATGCGGTCCCGCGTGATGCCGGCGTTGTTGACCAACACGTCGATGCTGCCGTGTTCGGCCTTGGCCTTGGTGAAGGCCTCCACCGTCGACTGCCAGTCGCCGACATTGCCGACCGACGCGTGGAACTCGTAGCCCTCGGCTTTCTGCTCGGCCAGCCACTTGGCATGGTCCCGCGTGGGACCGCAGCCGGCGATGACCGTGAAGCCATCCTTGTGCAGGCGCTGGCAGATCGCGGTTCCGATGCCCCCCATGCCTCCGGTGACGTATGCGACTTTCTTGCTCATGATCGCTCCTTGTTGTGGACGAACCTCAACTGGTGCTGTTCACTGTAGCGAGGTTTATCGTCACCCTGCACAGGAAAACACTGAGCCCGGGTTGACATGAGTTCAGCGCATCGGTGGGTATTGCGTCGCCCGACCCGAGGACTCTTTCCGCTCGCAGCGCTGTCGTTGCCAAACTGCTCGCGCAGCTTCAAGCGGTTGGGATTGACTGTCGACGGCCAATCGGGCGCGTCGCATGCCTCTGGAAGCAGCGGGCGAGCACGATCAACCGGCCGTGATCGGTGCGCAGAGAGCCTTTCTGGTCGTGGCTGGGGCCTAGCGACCTTGGTTCAGCCTGCTAATCCCTTGGTCGGTCAGGAACTTGCAGCCTTGCTGGTCCGCTGTGACAAATCCGTTTGACCTTAGACGATCCGAAACTTTGATTGAATCGGTCGGCCACCGCCTGTTGTTGGCCTCACGGAGGGCTTGGAGTATTTCCCACTGTTCATCGTTGAGCCGTATCTTGACCATGGCAACCTCCATCAACGAGCTGCAGTGTGGCGCGCTGAGCATCAGTGCGCCTCCCTAAAAATACTCTTGCCGGCAAGCTCGCGCCGCACTATGGGCGGCCCGATCTGCAGTTGCCGATGAGCGAGGTCGGGAGCTCGCCGAACGGCCGGACGACATCTTGAGGATCGCCTACTGCCGAGGCCTGTTCCTGGCCGGACAGGGTTGTCAAGAACATGCCCGCGCCGACCAACCTGTCCCCGACCGTCGTTTCAAGGGCGCGTCGGACGCTGCGAATCGGCTGACGGCACCAGTGCACGGATCAGCGCCTGATGGGACTCGATGTCGAGGGGCGCCGCGATACGCGCTGTGACCGCGCGGTGCAGCCATCCAGGCCAAGTGCAGGCGATGTCCGACAAAACCGACTGGGCGGGCGTCCTATAAACCCATCTTCGTTCCTCGAAAAATTGGAGCGACTCAGGAGGGCTGCCATGCCAATGGACTTGCTGGAGGAACTCGCCGACGCGAAGCTTCCTGTCAGGGTGACGGACCCATTCGCCATCGATAAGCTGCGAATTCTGGGGGCCGCTGGATATCTGCTGTCGGACGTTCCCGAACGATGGCGCAGCCCCGATGAAGCGCGTCCCGCCGCGGCGGTCCTTGGGATCACGCCGCTCGGACACAAGGCATTGCGGTACTTCGCCCCTCACGGGCCGCGCCGCAGTGGCGCGAAGGCCAGCCTTGCAGACCTTATCGATTCGCTCTTCGAAGCGTACTGATCTCACCTGGGCTTGCATCATGTCAACCATCGGATCTACGTTGTGGTCGAAGGCATTCGCTTTGGCCATGGCTGTTCCGCTTGCACTCGTTGTGCTGCCGGCGAGAGCGCAGGAAAGGATCATTCTTGATGGTTCGACTGGAATGCTTCCGCTCGCGAGGGCCCTTGTGAGCGCTTACCGCCAGCAGGTTCCAGACGCGCAGATCGAAGTCGGGATAGGGCTCGGCACAGGCGCACGCCTCCAAGCGCTGGCAGAAGGGAAGATCCAGATTGCCCTTGCTAGTCATGGCATCAAGCCCGAGGATCTGCGCGCGGGCAATCTGAGAGTCTTTGAGGCCGCAAAAGGCGCAGTTGTCTTCGCAGTCAATGAGTCTGTCCCGATCAGCAACGTCAGCGAGACCCAGGCCTGCGAAGTCTATGGCGGCAAGATCGAGAATTGGCGTCCTTTGGGTGGCAGCGATAGTCTCGTCACAGTGCTGACGCGCCCCCCAGCAGAAGTGGACCCTGAAGTGATTCGAGCAAAGATCGATTGCTTCAAGGACCTAAAGGAGATTGCGACAGCAAAGGTGATGCCTCGCGGAGGCGACATGGCGAAGGCACTTGCGGAGACCCCACACGCACTGGGCATGACCAGCATGACGGTAGTGGAACAAAGCGGGGGCAAGATCAAAGCCCTTTCGCTCAATGGCGTGGCACCGACGACCGCAAACGTGAAGAGCGGCCGCTACTTTCTGACCCGCGATTTTCTGTTTGTCGTCAAGGGCGAGCCAGTTGGTTCAACGAGGAAGTTCCTCGACTTCTTGCTCAGCCCGGACGGAGATCGCGTCATCCTCGCGAACGGTGCTGTCCCTTTACGGTAAGTAAACTTGATCGCGGAATCCGGTTGCCTGGAGCGCGCTTGAATTTCGCCCGCGCGCCAAAGTTAGAAATGGCGCTGGACCGGTGATCCGGTCAGTCCACCGGCATCCGCAGCTTGAAGACCCGATCGGCGGACAAAGGGACATCGACGCGAGCCACATGAGGACGCCGAAAAGCAGCGCCACTGCAGGAGGCGGGACCTTCAGCTCAAGCGAGTTCATAGCACCAAAGGTGGGGCATGGCTTAAAAACGGGGCGCAGTCCCCTCCAACCGTCCGAGGCGTCGAGGCGATGTTGCCTCTCGTTTGGCGCAGGGTCGGCCGAGCAAAACTCGCCAATGCTCACGCGACGCGGCTTTCGGATCACCTCGTACGCGATCTTCATGAGCATCAACGGCGGTGCTTGTGGGTGAAGATCCTTCCCCGGGCGCTGGAAGCCCACCAGCAAGGCCTATCACAACCTGCTGGCCGCGCTGCGCGCGACCACGGCGTGCTACGCTGATCAGAGTCCTTTACCCCGGCTTGGGTGGCGGCGGATGGGTGTACGCGTAGCTGGGCATCACCCGCTGGCGCAGGAATGCCGACACTTCCGCATTGAGTTTGCGTTCGCTGTCCAAGTCGTTCGGCAGCGCCAAGTGAAGTGCCGGGTACAGGCTGAAACGGTACAGGTCGAACGCCACCTCGACCACGTTCCCGTACGCGATCGCTGCCTGCACACCGGCACGGTACGACAGCCGCGCCAGCACGAGCGAGATCAGCGCCAGCCCCAGCCATGGCGGGTGGCGCCACAACAGCGCGCCGCACACCAGCGCGGCCAGAAAGAACACTGCGGCGAAGCGCAGCGTCACGTCCATCTGGTTGCGCGCATCGCCCAAAAGGCTGCGCATTGACTCGGGCAACAGCGGGAACAGTCGCGGCCAGATCACCACGCCGTCCAGTCCGTAGGCACGCTGCGGTCGGTCCTCGGCGGCGCGCAATACATTTCCGAGCGCGGTGGGCATCAACCGGTCGGCCGACGGATAGCGCTGCATCAGCGCCGCTGCGCTTGCCTGCATGCGCTGGCGGGTCGGCGCGTCGGGCTGGCCGGCACCTTCGTAGCCCAGTGCCTTCACCAGTGCACCGCGTCGGCGCGCTTGGCGCGCGGTGGCGAGGCGCGCCAGATCGCGTGCACCCGGTGCATTGCCCCAGTAACCCTCCAGCAGGCGCACCAGCGAAAGCTGCAGGGGGTGCAGCACGAGCGCCAGTGCGAGCAGCGCGGCCACCAGCAGCAGTGCCTCGCCGCCGTCCGGGTCCTTGGCAGCGGCCCAAAGTTTGGCCAAGTCAGGTGCGGCCTGCGGCGCGCCGCTCGCGAGCAGCGAGGCGATCAATCCGAACAGCGCCAGGTTCGGCAGCAGGCCGATAAGCGACAAGCGCGGGCCGACCTCCTTCAAGCCGCTGTCGATCAGGCCGTCGAGTTTCATCTGTGCGACCTTCAGCTTTGCAGGACAAGCGTTTGGTCGGGGTGGCGCGCACAGTTCGGCGCATCGTCAAATACGATGGTCACGAGCGAGTAGCCGCAGTCGCGCCGCGGGCACACCCAGTGCGTGGTGCTGTAGTTCCCCACGCCCGGCAGCAGCATGGCGTCGGATGCGCCGACACCCTTCAGGCCGTCGCCGACGAACGTGATCGTCGCTTCCCGGTTCACGGTGCCGAGCAGCACTCCGCCGCGCCGCACCTGAATCTCGGTACACGAATCGTCGGCGCCGAAGGTACTGACCAGTGTGCCGAGCACCTGCGCATCGCTGGCGCCGCTCACGTCCACGGCCACGTCCGCGCCGGCGTCGTGCGCCGCCACTTTCGCCACGATGAGCTTATCGAGTAGTCCCATGGTGTCTTCCTTTCGCGAAACGGATTTGCGGCTTGCCGACCGCGAAAAAGGCGGCCCAGTGCACCGGGTGAGCGTAAGGGCGCTCGGGCCCGCCTTGCAAGCGGCTCGCGGCCGCCTCGAGCATGAAGCGCGCTGCCGGCTGCAGGCGCTGTTCGTGCATTGCCAAGAACCGCGCGCGTGCCTCGTCGCGCGGCATCTCGCGCAAAGTGCCGGCGCTCTCGCGCAATGCGGTCACGACGTCGAACGCGTCGCCCGACGCCGCGAGCCGGCGGTAGAACAGGTCGGCGGCGAGCAGCGTGAGCGATTCGGGCACCGGCCACAAACTACACACCACCGCGCCCACGCCGGCCAGCAAAAGGGCCGCGGGCAAGCCGCCGTATTCGTCGATCACCGGCTCGAAGCCGCCGGAGCCGGTTTCGCAGGCGGAGAGAAAGGCCACGCCGAGCCGGTTCAAGCGCGCGCCGACGCCGATGTCGCCCGCCGACCAGAGCTCGGCACTGCGCAGCGGCGCGCCGTCGCGGTACAACGTCCACAACGTGCCGGTAACGCTGAATTCGAGCCTGCGCTCGAGCGGCGCGCCATCGTCGCGCCGGATCTCATTCAGGCGGCCGCGCCCGTCGATGTTGGTGTGACGCCGGCCGTCCCCTTGCTCCTCCCATGCCTCGACGGCCGCGGCCAGCACGCCGAGCGGGTCGGCGCCGGGCAAGCCCAGCGCGCCGGCGCCCGCGTGCATCAGCAAAGCTGATGCCCGATCGCGGTCGGGTTCCGATCGCCCGTGACCACAGAAGTGCAACACACCCGCACGGCGCAATGCGGGTGCCACGAGCGCTTCGGTGGCGCGCTCGTGCGCGAAGCGTTCGACGGCGAAGCCGGCGCCACACAAGGCGCTCTGCACCGCTGCGCTTTCGGCGGCGGCGAGCGGCAGATCGCCGGTCGGGTTCTCGACGATCACCGCGCGGCGTGAGCTCGGCGGACGCGGCGCACGTGAGGCCAGCAGGTGCGCGAGGCTGGGCGCACTCGCGATCTCGATCTCGGACAGCGAGGGGAGCGCCCAGAACGGCAGCAGGTGCAGATAGCGGTGCGCGACGATCGTCAGCCGGCGCACGCTGAACTCGCGCGCTGCCTTCGCAATCCAGCGCCCGAGGTCGGCGTCGACCGTGGCGAGCAGGCCATCAAGCACCGCGGCGTGTTCGAGGCCGAGCTCCGGCGCGCCAATCGCGAAGAGCCAACCCGGCCGCGCCTCGTCGCCTGCCATCACACGCATCCAATAGCCGTGGGTCCATTCGCTGATCCATTGCGCGCGGCTCGGCTGCTCGCGGTCGCCGTGGCGCACCAGCACCGCAAGCGTGCCGCTGAAACTGCTGCCGATCGAAAGCACCGCCTCGTGTTCAACGAGCACCGCTGCCACTTCAGCGATGCCGGGCGACACCAGCGCCGACGCATCGAACTGCGGCCGCAGCCTGCGGTAGCGCTCGTACACCCGTGCGTGGCGCGACACCTGATCGTGCATGCGGTCACCGGCGTCAGCGCGGTCGGAGGTGGCGGCCGTCGCCGTCGAACCAAGCGGTGCGCCGCGCTCGTGCGCATGCAGCTCGCGCTCGAGGCGCAGCAGCGTTCGCCCGCGCGGCATCGTGCGCAACCACGCGCGCTGGCGCAGGCGCAGGCTGCGCGCGGCATCCAGCGCACGCAGGGCCTCGTCCCAGCGCCCAAGCGCACCGAGCGCGAAGGCGTGATGCGTGGCCAGGTTGCCGAAATGCTCGCCTCGGTCCTGAACATCGGCGTCGCGCAGCGCATCGAGGTAGTCGTCGCGCGCCGCATCGATCAGCGGTGCGAAGAGCTGCGCCGCGGTCTCGTGCTCGCCGAGTTCGAGGCGCCGGCGTCCTTCGTGGTACGCGACGATGCGGTCAATGTCGTCCGGCACCGACTCGCCGCTGCGCGCTGCAGCCCAGGCCGTCGCCGCGACTGCGGCGTTGCTCTCGTCGACGTCAATCAGCATCGCGAGCAGCATACGGCTCTGGCGCAGCTCACGGTCGCTCGAACGCTCGGCACCGATCGCGTCGGCGCGTTGACGCGCGAGAGCGGACTGTTCCTTGAGGCGCGTAGCTTCGCCGGCGTCACGCCCCTCGATCGCCAGCTTGGCGTGAAACTTGAGCGACGCAACGTTCAGGCGGCGCGGCAGCTGCGGCTCGCCTTCGATGGGCAGCCGCTGCCGGGCCTGCTCATAGAGCGACACGGCTTCATCCTCGGCAGCAAGGCCATGATCGAGCAAGTCGATCACCGACGAGACGAACGATGAGGCATCGTCGTCGTTCAGCGCTGCGACAAGCCGTTGGCGCACGAGAGTCTCGGCTCGTTGCAGGTCGCGCTGAGGGTGTGACGCGGGCAGCGACAGGATCGCTCGCGCAACGATGCCGCCGATGCGTACATGGCCCTGCGCCATCAGGAGCATCTCCTCGCCCACCGCGACGCGGCGCTCGTCGTCGTCGGCGCGCTTGGTGAGGCGAGCGCCGCCGATCCAGCGCAGCACGAAAGCTCCGGATTCTTCGCTCAGCGCCGTGTAGGGCCCCGGCGTGTTCTCGAGCCTGGCGAGTTCGCCCAGGGCGTAGGCGAAGCCCATGCCGAAGCGCGCGAAGCCTTCGCCAAGCGCCTCGTCGCGTTGTGCGTCGTTGGCTGCGGCGAGCGCACGCTGCACCAAAGCGAAATGATGTTTCGCATCCGCCTTGCTCACCTTTCGTGCTTCTTCTCGAGCCATTGGTGGACCATACGCCGCATGCAGTGACGCGGCAATGCTTGTACTGTGGGCGGCGCATCACGAGCCGTGGACTAAGGGCAACCTCGACCACGTGCGGGCGACGCCGGTGGCCTGGTTGAGCGTGCGGTACGGTCGGGTCCCCTCGTTGGCCGGCGAATGCCAACCCGAAGGTTCTCAATTCAGACCGGCTCCGGACTTTGCACCGGCGCCCGCCTCGGGCAAAAGGCCACACTTTTCGCGAGTATCTGGATCGGCTGCGCATCAAAGCAGCTCCTCCGCCACGAACAGCGATATCAACCCCAGCTTCAGGCGCAGCGCCCAGCCCGCGTCGGGCTCGCGCTGGTGCACCACCTCGCCGCCGGGCTCCTGCGCCACCCACTCGACGCTGCCCGCGCGGTGCGCGCCGGCGCGCAGGCGGTAGCTGCCGGTGTCGCGGTCGCGCTGCAGGGTCTGCGTCACCTCCACGGCCAGCGCCGGGCTGTCGATCAGGAGGCCCAGCTCGGTGTTGGCGCGCATCGAGCGCCGGTCCATGTTCATCGAGCCGACCAGCAGCCGCCGGCCGTCGATCACCGCCAGCTTGGCATGCAGCCGGCCGAGCGAGGAGGCGGACTCGCCGGGCGCTGTTGCCGCGCGGCGTCCCAGCGTCGGGCTGAGTTCGTGCAGCTCCACGCCCAGGCGCACCATCTCGGCACGGTAGCGGGCATAGCCCCAATGCACCAGCGGCTCATCGGTGGCGCCGAGCGCGTTGGTCATGACGATCACGCGCAGGCCCTTGTCCCTGGCCCGCCGCATCATCGCCAGGCCCCGCTCGCCCGGCACCAGGTAGGGCGTGGCGACCAGCACCTGCGAGCGCGCCTCGCGCATCGCCTGCAACACCCCTTCGAGCGCGAAAGCCTCGGGCGCAGGCCGTCCCTCGGTCGCCGCCTTGTCGGGCCCGTCGGCGTAGAGCCGCGCCGGCGCAAAATGCTGGGTCAGCTGCCCGTCGTCGAGCTCGGCCGCGACCGGGCGGTAGCCGAAGCGGTCGCGCGGCGCTACCGGCAGATCATCGCCGATGCCCTGCAGCGCCTGCGCGAAGGACGCCGCGGCACCGGCCTCCGGCACCAGCGCCTGCACTGGCCAGACCTGCTCGCTGTTCCAGAAGCGGTCGAACAGCGCCTCGAAGCCGCCGACCACCGGCCCCGAGCACAGCACGTCCATGTCGATGAAGTTCGAGGGCTCGCCGCGCTTGAAGTAGTCATCGGCGATGTTGCGCCCGCCGATCACGGCCAGCGTGCCGTCGGCGATGAAGAGCTTGTTGTGCATGCGCCGGTTGATGCGCTCGAACTCGTGCAGCGACAGCGCCACGCGCGTGCCGACCGCGCCGTCGCGCTCGGGCAGCGGGTTGAACAGGCGCACCTCCACATTGGGCCGGGCCGCCAGCCCCGCCAGCAGCATGCGGCTGTCGTTCGCATACAGGTCGTCGACCAGGAGACGTACCCGCACGCCGCGCGCGGCCGCATTGGCGAGCTCGCGCAGGAAGCGCCGGCCGGTTGCGTCGGCGGCCACCAGGTAGTACTGGATGTCGAGCGAGGCCTGGGCCCGGCGTGCTAGCGCGATGCGCGCGTCCAGCGCCTGGTCGCCGTCGGCCAGCAGGCGGAAGCCGGAGAGCGTCGGGTCCGCGTTCGCGGCCGAGGCGCGCACCACCTGCGCCAGCCGCGTATGGGCCACGTCCTCCAGCGCTGTCGAGCGCGCGCGCGCCGCGTCGGGCGGCGGCAGGCTCGCGCAGCCCGTCGTCAGCAGTGCCGCCAGCGCATGGCCCAGGAGCGAGGACACACCGGGCCGCAGGCGCCGCAGCTCGCGCGCGATCGGCGCGCGCATCTGCCAGGGCAGCAGCACCAGCAGCGCACGCAGCCGCCAGTAGAGGCGGACCAGGCGGTCGGCAGGCAGGACATGCGGAAGATCGGACATCACGGGGCTCCTGGGGAATGCACGGCCGCCACGCTGGAGGCCGACGCTGCAAGGATGGCCGGCGCCGGTATTCGCCTCATATCGCATGGCCGCGCGTCCGTAGCCGTTTCGCTGCGCCCAGCCGCGCCTGCAACCGCCATGTATCCGGCGTGTATCGAGCAGGCAATGAGGGCCACAACGGGGCGTTGCAGGCCTAGACTGGCGCCATGCAAGCCACGGCAGCCACCATCGGCAACGGCGCGACGCTCGCCGGACTCTCCGCGCAACTGCAATCGCTGCGCCGCGTGGCGCTGGCGGTTGCGCACCCCGGCGGCCCGGGCCTGTTCGATGCGCTGGTGCGCGAGCTGGCTGAGGCGCTGGCCGTGCCGACCGTCTTCATCGCGGTGTTCTCCGACGACGTCTGCAGCCTGATGCAGACGGTGGCCGTGCGGCTGGACGGCAAGGCCTTGAGGAACTTCGACTACGTGCTCCAGGGCACGCCCTGCGCGCACGTGGTCGGGCGCGAGTTCCGCTACGTGGCAAGCGGCGTGGCGGCGGAGTTTCCGCGGGGCTCGCTGTTCGCTGCCAAGGGCATGGACTCCTACGCCGCCTTCCCGCTGCGCGACAGCCAGGGCGAGGCCTTGGGCCTGCTGGTGGCGATGGACCGCGTGCCGATCGCCGGCGGCGACGCCGAGCATGCCGAGGCCATGCTGAAGATCGTCGCCGGCCGCGCGGCCGCCGAGATCGAACGCACCCGCACCGACGAGGCGCTGCGCTCGGCCGCGCTGGCGGTGTCGGGCGCGCGCAGCGGCACCGTCTTCGACGAGCTGGTGAAGCTGCTGGCGACCATCCTGCACGTGGAAGTCGCCTTCATCGCGCGCCGCGAGACCGACGCGCCGCAGCAGCTGCGCATGCTCGCCATGCAGTACGACGGGCAGATCCTGCGCGATATCCACTACACCATCGCCGGCACGCCCTGCGAGACCGTGCTGGGCCAGCAGTTCCGCGCCTATCCGAACGAGCTGCAGGCGCTGTTTCCCGAGGACGAGGATGCGAAGGCGCAAGGCACCGTCGGCTACGCCGGCTACCCGCTCACGGCGCTCGACGGCACGCCGCTGGGCGTGGTGTCGGTGGCCTCGCGCCGTCCGCTGGTGCAGCTGGACCGGGTGGAGTCCATGCTCAAGATCTTCGCCATGCGCGCCGCCGCCGAGGTCGAGCGGCTGGCCGCCAGCGAGGCCCTGGAGCAGTCCGAGGCCAGCTACCGCACCATCTTCGAGACCGCGGAGGACGCGATCTTCGTGCACGACTGGGACTCCGACCGCATCCTCGACGTCAACACCAAGGCCTGCGAGACCTACGGCTACACCCATGAGGAGCTGACGCATCTGTCCGTGGCCGATGTCAGTTCCGGCGTGCCGCCCTACACCGCCGAGGACGCGCTGCGTTGGCTCGAGCTGGCCAAGCAGGGCCACTGCCCTTCCTTCGAATGGCAGCGCCGCAACAAGGACGGCAGCCTGCACTGGGACGAGGTGCGGCTGAAGCCCGTGAGCTTCAACGGCCGGCGCTACATCCTGGGCTTCGCGCACGACATCACCAAGCGGCGCGAGCGCGAGCGCGCCCTGCAGCGCAGCGAGGCGCGGCTTCGCGCGACGGTGGATGCGGCCTTCGACTGCGTGATCGGCATGGACGGCGAGGGCCACATCGTCGAATTCAATGCCGCGGCCGAGCGCGTTTTCGGCTACCGGCGCGAGGATGTGCTGGGCCGGCCGGTGGCCGAGGTCATCGTGCCGGAGCGCCGGCGCGAGGCGCACCGGCGCTGGGTGCGGGAGTTCCCGGTCACCGGCAGCGGGCCGATGCTGGGCCGGCTGGTCGAATCGACCGCGCTCACCGCCAGCGGCGAGGAGATCCCGGTCGAGCTCGCGGTGAGCGTGGCCGAGGCGCCGGAGGGCAACATCTTCGTCGGCCATGTGCGCGACATCAGCGCGCGGCGAGAGGCCGAGGCCGCCCGCCTCGCGCTCGAGGCGCAGCTGCGCCAGGCGCAGAAGATGGAGGCCATCGGCCAGCTCACCGGCGGCATCGCGCACGACTTCAACAACATCCTCACCAGCGTCATCGGCTACCTCGTGCTCGGCGAGGAGCGCGCCGAATCCATTGGCGACCCGATGCTGCTGCGCCAGCTGGGCCAGGCGCACCTGGCGGCGCAGCGCGCGCGCGACCTGATCGCGCAGATGCTGGCCTTCGCGCGCCGCCAGCGCGGCGAGGCGCGCGTGCTCGACGTCGCGCCGCTGGTGCGCCAGACCCTGCGCCTGCTGCGCGCGACGCTGCCCTCGTCGGTGACGCTGGACGGCAACGCCGGCGTCGACGACCTCGCGTCGCCGCTGTGCGTGGCCGTCGATCCTGTGCAGCTCGAGCAGGTGCTGTTCAACCTGTGCATCAATGCGCGCGACGCGCTGGACGGCGCTGGCCGCATCAGCGTGCACCTGCGCGCCCACGCCCAGCAGCGCTGGCAGTGCGCCTCCTGCCGCGCGCCGGTGGACGGCGGCCCCTGGATCGAGCTGAGCGTGGCCGACAGCGGCTGCGGCATCGCGCCGGAGCTGCAGGAGCGCATCTTCGACCCCTTCTTCTCGACCAAGGCGCCGGGCAGCGGATCGGGCATGGGCCTGGCGATGGTGCACGGCATCGTGCACGGCCATGGCGGGCACATGCGCGTGCAGACCGCGGCCGGCCGCGGCTCGGTGTTCTCGTTGATGCTGCCCCGGGCCCAGGCGCCGGCCGCCGCATCGTCATCGGACCCGGCGCCGCGCCGCCCGGCCCCGGCCGAGGCGCCTGCCCTGCGCGGCAGCGTGCTGGTGGTCGAGGACGACCCGATGGTGGGCGACTTCCTGGTCGAGCGGCTGGCCAGCTGGGGCCTCCGCGTGCGGCTGCAGCGCGAGCCGCAGACCGCCGCGGCCTGGCTGGCGGAACCGGCGCACGAGGCCGACTTGCTGGTCACCGACCAGACCATGCCGCACATGACCGGGCTGCAGCTGGCGGCCCGTGCCCGTGCGCTGCGGCCCGCCCTGCCCGTGGTGCTGGTCAGCGGCAACGCCGGCGGCTTCGATTCGCAGGAGCTGGAACGCTGCGGCGTGCACGCGCTGCTGCGCAAGCCGATCGACGCCGAGCGCCTGCGCGCGGTACTGCGCGAGGCGCTAGGGGCGGGCAGCGCTCAACCTTCTCAGGCCGCCATCGCGCCGGCCGCGCCGAGCGGCCTCGGTACCGCGTAGCCCAGCGGCGCCATCGCGTTGCGGATGCGGATGGCCTGCGCCTCGTCCAGGCGCGAGAACAACAGCTTCCTGAAGCGCGGCGCCAGAAAGCCCGAGACTAGGTACCGCCTGCGGTAGGCCGTCAGGAACAGCCCCTCGATGCGCCGGCGGCGCAGCGCGTCCGGCGGCATGCCGGCAATGGCGCAGAAGTAGGCGGCGTCGGCCACCGCCTGCCCCTGCACGATGCCGTCGAGCGCGCCCAGCAGCGCGATCAGCTCGCCGACCGCGGCATCGCGCGCGGGCGCGTCGAGGCGCGCGTCCTCGCGGATGAATCCCATCTCGTCCAGGATCGTGTGCTGCGACTCCTCCCGCCAGTGGAACAGGAACACGTCCCGCCACAGCGGGCAGATCGCCTCGCCGGGCTCGACGCTGGCGCGGTAGTGCACCTGCGAGAAGCGCTCGACGAACAGCGTCAGGGCCAGGACCGCCCAGCTGCTGCAGCCGAGCACCACCCGCGCCACCGCGTTTGGATTGGCCGTCATCACGTGGCCGGGCGGCATGTCGGCTTCCATCATGGCGTCGAGCCGGCGGAACAGCGCCTGGTGGCGGAGCTCCTCGTCGGTCATGCGCACCAGCGCCTCCATCGCGACCGGGTCGCCCAGGGCATGGGCATGGCTTGGGTTCGTCGGGTTGGGGCCTGGAAGGCGCGGGTCCGGCGCCCGGCGGCGTGATGGACTCTCCCGGCCGGCAGTCTGGAGAGCACAGGTAACCGGTGCGCTTCATTCGTCGCGCCGGCTGTGTTGCTGTTGTGTAGCGGCCCGGTGACGCGGCAGAATCCCGCGCATGGAAGAGCCCACGCGCGTGCTCATCGTCGACGACGATTCGTCGGTGCGCGCCATGCTGCGCGAATACCTGGGCGGCCATGGCTTCGCAATGAGCGAGGCATCCAGCGGACTGCAGATGCGCGAATGCCTCGAGCGCGAGCCGCCGCACGTGGTGCTGCTCGACATTCGGCTGCCGGGCGAGGACGGCCTGAGTCTGGCCAAGTACCTGCGCGAGCACCACGACCTCGCGATCATCATGGTGACAGCCTCGGGCGACGTGATCGACCGCGTGGTCGGCCTGGAGATCGGCGCCGACGACTACATCGCCAAGCCCTTCGACCCGCGCGAGCTGCTGGCGCGCCTGAAGAGCGTGCTGCGCCGCACCCGCACGCGGACGGGGGCGCCCGAGCCGCCGGCTTCCGCGCCCGCACCACTTTCGGGCGCGCGCCAGCGCTTCGGCCGCTGCGAGGTGGACATGGCCGCGCGCCGCCTGTTCGAAAGCGGCGGCACCGAGGTCACGCTAACCGCGATGGAGTTCGAGCTGCTGCGCGTCTTCCTGGCCAACCCGAACCGCGTGCTCTCGCGCGACCAGCTGCTGGTGCACACCCGCAACCGCGAGTGGGAGCCCTTCGACCGCTCGATCGACATCCGCATCGGCCGGCTGCGGCGCAAAGTCGAGCCCGACCCGGCGGGCGAGCCGCGCTGCATCAGGACGGTGCGCAATGCGGGTTACATGTACGTGCCGGACGCCTGAGGCGCGGCACCGCGCACCGGCTTCACCGGCTCAATCGAAGTTCAGCAGCACCTTCATGGCCTGCGAGCGGTCGGCGGGCGCGCGCGGAGTCGCGGCAGGAGAGCATGGCCGAGATCAGCGGCTTGACATCCACCAGCCCTTGTTGAGCAGCTCGATCGCCGTGGCGAACTCCTGGTGAAAGCGGAAGACGCCGCGCAGGTCGAATTCCTTGGCCACAATGGTGTTGATCGGCAGGCTCTCATCTGTCCCGCCGGCGAGGCCCAGTTGAACGATGATGCCGCGCGGCCGCAGCACGTCGAAGGCGCCGCGCAGCGCGCGCTCGTTGCCGCTGGCCTCGAAGAGCACGTCGAACTGGCCCTTGTCAGCCGCGAAGGCCGCCAGGCCCTCGGGCTCCTCGGCGACGTTGATGGCTTCGTCGGCGCCGATCTTCAGGGCCTTGCCCAGGATGCGCCCTGACATTGGTCGCCACGATGTGCGTGGCGCCGGCGCGCCGGGCCGCGATGATGACCAGCGCGCCGATCGGGCCGCAGCCGGTCACCAGAACCTTCTTCCCCAGCAGCGGCCCGGCGCGCTGCACTCCGTGCAGCGCCACCGAGAGCGGCTCGGCCATCGCTCAGGTGGTCGGCCAGCAGATGCGCCTGGTGGGCCTCGGGCACAGCCCGCAGGGGCGGCTCGGACTGACTGCGATGTGCTGGTCGGCCGCGAAGCCGGCCACGTCGGGCTCGACCTGCCTGGTGCTCGATCGCTGCTTGTGCGGCCCGTGGATCCGAGCGATATCGATATCGTGAACGCTCGTCGCCAGGGTAGGGGCCACTCGCCGCTTCCACATTGACGACATCGGGAGAAACTGTGCCGAAGAGCTGCCCGCCCGCCTCCGAGGCGAACGGCAGGGATTGGCGGAAGTGCTGCACGTGCGTGACCACAGGCGGCCCAAGCACAATACGTTGTTCGGTGGCGTCACAGGTGGCCACCACCGCCTTGTTGGATTGGAGCCATCGCACGTTCGTAGAGCGACCGGAGGCTGGCGATGTGGCGATGCTCACGATGGGAGCGCCCAGTGCCTCGCAGACCGAGCGCAGCAGGACCTTGGGGACGGCGGCAAATCGGTCCATCGGGCGATCCCTTGCCCGCAGGAAAAGGGAGTTGGATGGCAGCGGCGACACGGCGGTCGTGGCGAAACCGCTCGCCGATCGCAGAGATGTCGTCCTTGCTCAGGCTGAAGAACTGCCGGACGTCGAACTCGGACATCCTTGAGGGCAGGGTCTCCGCGCCAATGAAGCGCTGGGCAAACGACATGGCAGGATGCTCCCGGAGAGACAGGGCTCGCGAATCTATCCTGGTTGCGCCGAGACGACCGTGTCAATTTGTCGAAAAAATACGTTTACCCCGGCATTCGCGTCACCGACGAGACCTCGATGGAGTCGCTGGTCGCGATGGAACGTCAGCTACGGACTGGTCCGCTCGCGCCTTGTCCGTTCCAGCGGGCAGGGCGTTGCTCGGTCTACGAGCTCCGACCTCTGATGAACCTGGATGACGACGACCTCCTGTGCCGGCATGCGGAAGGAGCGCCGGCCGAGGTGTGCCCTATGCCGACGCCACGAAGCTCAAGGTCTTTGCATTGATGGCACAGCCGGGCACGCAGTACGCGGACATCCGAGAATTCTCCCCCGGCATCGCGCGAGTCTAGATAGACAGTTGAGCGGTCTCGCAAAGAGACGAGCGTCCAGGCTCGGCGCGTCTTGCGATGGGCGCTCAGCTTCATCACCTCGCGCGGGACCGCTCTCGTGTGTCCAGACAACGGCGGCAATGCTGGAACAGCGCTTCCTTCGGCGCTGAGGGCACGGCGACACCCATCATGCCGATGCCGCCATCGTTCCCCGGCATTCGACAGATGAGCAGGCGCAGGGATAGGCCTCCGGTGCATGGGTCGTGTCGATGGCCAAAGCGTAGTCGATGCACAGTTCTTCGCCGGCGAGAACGTCGCACAAGGTGACGATGTCCAAGCGCAGCGTGCCGTCGGGCGCCCATGTCTCCACTGCTTCGCAGTTCGGGCTGCAGCTATGGTTGAGGTGACGCAATTCATTGCCGCCCTGAGCACCATCGATGGCGGTGCCATCGGACAGCCCGAACAGGTACGTGAGATGGCTTTCCCAGTCCGTCGCCTCCACTTCGGCCGGTGACATGCGTCGCCCCTCATACGTGCCCAGCCTGGTGTTCGCCGGCAGCAGCAGCATTGCAAAGAGCCCCACGCCATGGATCTCGCTGGTTCGAACGTGGAAGAGGGGAGTAGGGCACGGCATCGGGGTTGGAGGTGGAAGTGGCAGTAACGCCGTCCGATTATCAAGCGATCGGGAAGGAGCGTTGGCGGCAATGACGAGCCTGACGAAGGGCAATCCCCTGGCCTTGGCGTCCGGCAGCAGAGCAACCCACGGCAGCGCCAAAGTAGCGCAACCTGCCTCGGCTTCGGCTTGTAGCGTCCCTTGTCGTGCACATCCCATCAATGGGCTTAAGGAGGTGCGCGTAGCTCCCGGCGTCAAACGGGCGCACCGGCCGGTCAGCGCTCTCGGTCAGCGCCTCTCGTGCGGCCAATTTGAACTCGGGCGCGCTTTGCATCTCGCAGGCAGCGAACGCATTGAAGGAAGCTGCGGCCCCACGGCGCGGCCGCCCTTCCAGGGCCAACGACCCGGTCATCCATCCCGACTTCCAGCGCCCGGGTGAAGAGCGCGTGCTGGAAGCCGGCCGGAGACCCCGTCTTGCTGTCCGCAGCGTCATGCTGCTCGATGGACTCGTCTGCGTGGTCGGAGTGGTGCTTTTCGCCGTCCTGACCCTCGTCCTCTGACCCCCGCGAAGCAAGCAGTCGTGCGTCCTTGAGGTCCCATTGCTAGCTCTGCCACACGCCGGCCGAACGTCGCCACTGGTTTCTCCGATGATCCTCCAGCGGGAGGTTGACACGCCCACCGGCGTTCCGCAGTATGGGCCGTTTCCGTGTGGTTCGACGGACGTCCGCGTACAGATAAACGTAAGGAGGTGCCATGGGAGCCACCGTCGCTCAGAAGGACGGCCTGATCAACAGCCGGGAAGAGAACGTGCGGCTATTTGTGTTCGGCGGCCACGACTGACATGGGCACCGTCACGCAGGAACACCTCGGGCCGGACACGCCCATGGGCGCCACCCTGGTGGCGGAGGGGGCAACATTCCGCGTGTGGGCGCAGAATGCACACGAAGTGCACGTGCTGGGCGACTTCACGGAATGGAACCCCGCGCCCGGAACTCGCCTGCAGCGCATCGATGGTGACCATTGGTGGGGCTTCGTGGGCGGCGCGTGCGACCGCCAAGCCTACAAGTTCTGGGTGGTCGGTTATGCCGGCAGCGGCTGGAAGCGCGACCCGTATGCGCGCGAGCTCGACTGGGACTCCGGCGATTGCATCCTGCGGCAGCCGGATTTCCCCTGGCACGACACTGGCTTCGTCACGCCTCGCTTCGAGAACTTCGTCATCTACCAGGTGCACGTCGGCGTGTACTCGACGCCGCGCTGGCCGCCGGGGGGCGGCACCTTTCTCGACGTCGCGGCTCGGCTACCCTATCTTGCCGACCTCGGCGTCACCGCCCTGCAGCTCCTGCCGATCCAGGAGTTTCCCTCCACCTTCAGCCTCGGCTACAACGGGTTGGACTACTTCTCGCCGGAATCGAACTTCGCGGTGCCGGACGCCGAACTGCCTGCCTATGTCGCATCGATCGATGCAATGCTCGCGTCGAAGGGCTTGTCGCCGTATGCCGAAGCGGACCTGAAGGGCGAGATGAACCAGCTGAAGGCGCTGGTGGATCTGGCGCACGTGCAAGGGATCGCCGTGATCTTCGACGTGGTCTACAACCATGCCGGCGGCGGCTTCGGCGATCAGAGCTTGTACTTCTTCGACCGGCAGCACGGGCAGCTACCACCCGTGCGGTTCGAGAATTCCCTCTACTTCGGGCTGCACGCGCACGCGGGCGGGCGCGTGTTCGATTTCGCCAAGCCGGAAGTGCGGGATTTCCTGATCAGCAATGCCTGCTTCCTGATGCAGGAGTACCGCATCGATGGCCTGCGCTACGACCAGGTCAGCGTGATCGACCACGACGGCCAGCCGCACGGCTGGCGCTTCTGCCAGGACCTGACCTCGACCCTGCGCTACCTTCGTCCCGGCGCGCTGCAGCTTGCCGAATACTGGGACCTGAACCCCTGGGTCGTCCGTCCCGTCAGCGACGGCGGGGCAGGCTTCGACACGACGCTGAGCAACACGCTGCGCATCGCCGTGCGCGACGTGTTGCGGGCGGCAAGCTCTCCCGGCACCGACGCGCTGCCGATGCAGCGGCTCGCCGACAGCCTCTGGCCCGCAGGGTTCGACGAGGCTTGGCGCTTTGTCCAGGGTCCCGAGAATCACGACGTGGTGCTGCGCGATCCGGATGCGTCCAAAGGGCGTGAGCCGCGCATCCCGAGGCTGGCGGATCCGTCCAATCCCCGCTCGTGGTTTGCGCGCTCGCGCAGCCGCGTCGCGATGGGGCTGACGCTGACCTCACCCGGCATCCCGATGATGTTCATGGGCCAGGAATTCCTCGAGGACAAGCAGTGGTCCGATGATCTGGAGAACCGCCCCGAGCTGCGCCTGTTCTGGCCCGGGCTCGAGGCGCCAGACCCGGCGATGCGGGACTTTCTGCGCTGCACCCGCGAGCTGATCCGGCTACGCTGGCGCCTGCCGGCGCTGCGCGCCAACGGCTTTCGCGTGATCGATGCCCACGACGGCAACCGTTTCCTGGCCTTTCACCGTTGGGTACCTGGGGTGGGAGAGGATGTCGTCGTGGTCGTCAGCCTGGCCGACCAGCCCCGGTATAACTACCGCGTGGGCTTCCCGTCCGGTGGGCGCTGGCTGGAAGCCTTCAACAGCGACGTGTACGACAACTGGGTCAATCCGCAGGTCGTCGGCAATGCCGGCGCCGTCGAGGCGAGCCCGGTACCGATGCACGAATTCGACCACTCGGCCGAGCTCACACTGCCGCCCAACTCCATCCTGGTCTTTTGTCGGACCTTCGCGTGAGAAGCCACGGCTGCGGAGGCTCGGAATGGCCAACGTTGTACACCGCGGCAAGTTCTGGCGGACCGCCGATGCCGGCCGGACTTGAGCGGCGGCTTCGGCCCTTCATCCCGTACAGCCAACGTCGGGCAAAGACAAGCAGCTGCTCGCGATCGGCGCACCGAGCGACCTCGTCACTCATCAACCGCACCAGGGCGCGGCGCTGGTGCTCGGTCATCCACCGGAATCCCAGGGCCTCACACGCCACTTGCTGGTGGTCGAACAGGGTGCGGCCGCGGCCGTACAAGGCGCGCAGGGACGAGATCTCGGGGGCGTCGATGCCCAACTCGCTGCCCAGATGGCGCCACAGCGCTGGCGGCACGATCCGGAAGGCGTCGAGCACACGGCCGCTCATACGCAGGAATCCGATGTGCAACGCCAAGCCGAGCTTGAGCGATTCGCCGCGGCGTGCACCGATCAGTTCACGTTCGGCGTGGCAGAAAGTGAAGAACGCCTGTAGCTCGAAGCCGCTAATGTCGCGCGGTAGTTCGCACATGCCCAAGTACGTCGTCTGCCAGCCTTGCATCGCGCGCCTCCGTCGGTGGGGCAGGGGACGATACGCCTCTGGAAAGTGAACAGCAACCTCAAGAAAATCAAAGACTTACAAACTCGCGCCCGCGCCGTTGCTGGCTTTAGGAACCGTCAGTCTGTGCACTGAAAACGAGTAGATCCCTTCTCAGGCGCACCGGTGAACGGACTACGGTCCGGCGGCGCGCTTCTTTCATACAGACTTCCGGGGCCGGCGAACCATGCGTCAGTTGGCGCTTCGTGAGCGGCTCGAGACCCAGTATGGCGGCCAGCTGGTCCCCCTGAATCCCTCGGCGAACGCTACTTCGACGCCGCCTTGCCGTAGTGCTCGGCCAGGTACGTCGCGATCACGTCGACGTCCTCCTTCGGTATCGGTGCACCGAAGGCGTTGATCATCTTGTTGATCGAGGCGGTCCATCCGGCCTTGTCGAGGAAGCGCGCATTCATCTGGATGTAGTCGAGGCTGTGACAGGCGATGCACTGACCCACCTTGTCCTTGCCCGGTCCGTCGACAAGCTGCACCCGCGATTCCTGCGAGAGTGCGCCGCCGGCGAGGGCGCAGACGACGACACCAGCGCTCGAGCGCGCGACCAGGCGCATCAGTGCTCTCATACAACCTCCACCGGTATGCGCTGGATCACGTTGTGGTGATACCCCGCGGGGTTGTGGATCAACTGCTCGACCTGCGTCTCGCCCGCGCGGCTCGTCGCCCGCGCCATGACGAGCCTCGTTCCGGTCTGCATCGCCGGCGCGCTCCACGAGAAATCCCGGAACGAGAAGCGCCCGAGTTCCTTGCCCAGCGCGGCCTCCTGCCAGGTCACGCCGCCGTCGATCGAGACTTCGACCTTGGCGATACCCGAGCCGCCGTCCCATGCCAGGCCCTTGACGACGATCGCCTTGCCGCGCCGGACCTTCTGCCCGCTCGACAGCGAGGTGATGAGGGAGTTCACGACCATCGTCGTGATCGGCTCGTTGGCCTGCCCAACCTGCGATGCGAAGCTAGGCGTCCTGAACTTGCCTCGCGGCAGCCGGTAGGCCGTGCTCATCCAGAAGTTGCCCTCCGGCTTCGAAACGACCTTGATACCGACGAGTGCCTTGATCCAGTATGTCCCCGTCCACCCTGGCACGACGAGCCGCGCAGGAAAGCCGTTCATGTGGGGGAGCGGTTTGCCGTTCATCTCGAACGCGATCAAGGTGTTCTTGTCCAGCGCGATCTCGAGCGGCAGAGACTTGACGAAGTCCGGCGTCCTGTCGATGACGGGATGATCGGCGCCGTCGAACACGACTTCAAGTGCGTCAGCCTTGATGCCGACCGTCGCCAGCACGTCCTTGAGCCGCACGCCCTTCCAGACCGCGTTGCCCATTGCCCCCACGCCCCATTCGATTCCCGGCACATGCGGCTCGAACAGCCCACGCCGGTTGCCCGAACACAGGCACACTGCAGTGATCTCTTCGGGCTGGAACTCCTTGCGCAACTGGGCCATCGTGAACCTGCGCTCGCGCTCGGCGCTTTCGCCGCCGACGGGCAGCACCCAATCCTTGACGTCCACTTGTGGAATGCCGGCGAGGTGCCAGCGGACGAAAAAGGCATCGTTGCGCGTGATCGGCGTGCGCAGGTACTCGATCGGCGTCTCGAAATTCGGAGGGCGGTAGGTCTTCTTGATCAAGGGCAACTTGCCCGGCAGCGCGTACAGATGCTGCGAGGCAAGCGCCCCGTCGGGAATCTCGGCCAGCCCCAATTCGGCGGTGCCGCCGACTGCAGCGGCAAGGGCGCGACGAGGCCCCAGCAGCGCCAGCCCACTCGCTTGTGCCGCACCCAGTACCAGGAGCCGGCGGCGAAGCTCTCTCTTGCGCGCGAGTGAATCCTTCATGACCACCCCTTCGACAAGCCGCGACCGGTCTCCGGTCGGGTGGACAGCCCGGCAGGGCTCACGTGCCTTTATAGCGTCGGGACGAGACACGTCAAGCCGCGACTCCGTCGGCCCACCATGTGCGCGAACTCCTTGATCTCCAGCGCCAGGCGCCAGCCAGACGCATTAGCTCGTCGATGCGCTCCCTATACGCGGCGAGGGAGCAGCCATCGAGCTGACAACGGGCAGCCACCCGATTGAGCTCCAGGTGGGGGATTGCGGTAGGGACGGAGGTTGCCCTCCGCCCCTACCGCAATCCCCAGGAACGCGACGATCGTGTCAGCTTGTGGATACCGGACACGCCGCACACAGAGACGAGCTCGATCACGCCGCGGCAATGGGAAACAGGATCTTTGGGCACGAAACGCACCGGATCGAGAAGCGCCAAGCGTGAAGCGGACATGGCCGCGCCCGCCGGCGAGAAGGGCAACGAGGCCGAACGCCGAGTAGGCTGGGTGCTCGAGGCCTGCTCACGCGTGATGCGCCCGGTCGTTCGGCTCGCGCTGGCCTTTGGCCTGAAGCACTCCACATCTCGAGGTCGCGCTGCGCGAACTGCTGATTGATGAGGCGCGACGGGCATGGCACCAGACTGGCACGGAACCGAACATCAGCCAGCTTCCGGTCACTACGGGCTTGAACCGCAAGGCCGTGACGGCCAAGGTGCGCGAGGCTGCAGAGCCTCTGCCTCACACCGAAATGTCGGCAGCGGCTAAGACGTTGACCCTGTGGCTGCAGATGGTCGCCAACGATCCCGCATCCCGCGTTTTGCACTTCACAGCAGAGGGCGGGGCGGCTTCCTTCGAAGCCTTGGCCCGGCAAGCCACCCGCGGGATTTTGCATCACCGTAGCATTCTTGATGAGCTGCTCGGATTGGACATGGCGATCGAGCACGCGGACCGCGTCGAACTCAACGCCGCCGCATTCGTGCCGGCGAAGGACCTGAAGAGCATGCTCGCCTTTCTAGGTGACAACGCCCGCGACCATCTACTCGCGGGGGTCGCCAACACCGTGGGTGCGGAGCCGCCCTTGCTGGAACGATCGGTGTTTGCCGCTGGAATCCCGCTCGATGACTGCGAGCGAATCCATCAGCTGGTGCGGGAGCGCTGGGGCGCCCTTCATAGCGAGCTGACGCGCGAGATGAACTAGCCACGGGGTACTATCGGCCTTCTGTCTTACACCCGAAAGTACTCTAAATGGCCAAGGTATTGCTGTACTCGGTGACCCAGGACCCCGCCTTCCCCGGCCGCGAGCCGGTCGATCCGGCGGATCCGCACGACGGAAAGTTCATGCAGGGCGCGCAGATGCTGTTCGAGCAGAGCGCAGCTGTCGACCCGTTCGGCGCCCACACCCTCGTCAACGATCCCGACGAGGCCGACCTGATCGTCTTCGCCGAGCTCGGGGCCGAGGGCCTGTTCTCCGAGTGGGTGCGGCATCACCCCTGGGTTCGCAAGTACCGCGAGAAGACCTTCATTTTCGACGTCGGCGACTTCACCCTGCCATTCCTGCCTGGGCTGTACGCATCGCTGCGCAAGGGCTATCACAGCAGCGGGCGCACCCGCACCGGCTACTACCTGCGGCTGGACGAGAACCCGCATGTGGAGTTCCGCCCTCACCCGTCGGAATACAAGCACCTCGCCTGCTTCGTCGGCTCCCTGATCAACCACCCCGTGCGGGCGCAGCTCAAGCGCATCGCATCCGAGCGGCTGATCGTCGAAGACACCTCCGACTTCGCGCAGCGGATGCTTTACATGTCGCCCGAGGAGAAGGAGCGGGACTTCTGGCCACGCTACGCCGACACCATGGCCGCTTCGGCCTTCGCACTCTGCCCGCGCGGGCGAGGGCCGGGCAGCATCCGGCTGTTCGAAGCCATGCGGATGGGGCGGTGCCCGGTGATCATCTCGGACGAGTGGGTCTACCCCCACCGCGTTGACTGGTCCTCTTGCAGCATCACCGTGTCGGAGGCAGACGTCCCGAAGCTTGCCGAGATCCTCGAGCGCAACCTGCACAGGGCGAAGGAGCTCGGGCTTGCCGCCCGCAGTGAGTGGGAGAAGTACTACTCCCCCGCCGTGCGCTTCCACTGGCTGGTCGAGGACTGCCTCGCAATCCGCCAGGAGCGGCAGCTGCCGGAGGCGATCGCGGGCCTGCTGACCTGGCGGCATCTGATCAACAAGTTCAACCTCCGGTGGTACGCGATGAGCAAGAAGCAGATCTACAAGGCGCACCGTCGGCTCGTGCTCTGAGGCCATGCCGACGGTCGAGACCTTCCGCTTCTGGACCAAGCAGCCCTGGGAGAAGCGGCTCACCCTCGCCCCCACCGCAGGCGGTAAGGAACAGGGTGGCGGCGATTGCGGTGATGCGGAGAGCTTTTTTCCTCTCGTTGTTGCTCCAGTGATGGATGGGCGGGGAGCCTAGACGGAGATTCCTCCAAGCGCAAAGCGGTCCCTGCAACTGTTGAACGCGATGCGCTGGTGGTCGCAGGCATCGCACTGCTCGACGTGGCCGCCCAGCGCCGCTTGTCGGAATCGAACTTTGGCGGGACCCGGTTGGCCCTGGACGCCCCCGATTGGGGCGATCTGGCTGTCGCCGCTGGCGTAGGGCGTGGGAGTCAGCCCCAGGCAGCCGGCGAGCTCGCGCCGGTTGGCGAAGCGCCGCCAGCCGAACACCTCCTTGACCAACACCCAGGCGCCCTTGGGTCCGATGGCACGCAGCTGCGCCAGTTGGGGTTGTCGTCCTTTTCGTGCAGATTGATACGGTTTTCCAAGAAAAGCCCAATCCCGACAACCACTTAGAAAGGCGCCGCTTTTCCGAAGCTCGTCCTTTTCATGCAGATTGGTACGTTTTCGCCGCATCCATCTGCCAAGCCCGCTTGACCTCATCGCTGTGCAGGTAGGTGGACGTGAGGCGTGCCTCAGGTTGGGGTAACCTCGGTTCCCGTGCAGATCGCAGCGGCATGAGCCAAGGGAGAAACCCTGGGCGAATTGCCTCGCTGAGAACACCTTATTGGAGAAATCTCTCTTCACCATCCAGAGACCTTTGCCACCACCGGCCGGATACATCAGTTGGCTGGACTACGCGGTCGAGCGCTTCGACACCCGAGAGCCGTGGCTCGACAGCCATTTCGAGACCCTCATCGATGAGACGGCGGTCGAGCTCGATCGGGAAGAAATCCGTGAGTCCGTGCGCATGGAGCTGCGCGCTCTGCGAAAGGCCGCCGCGGCTGCCGGTTCATGAGTCCCGGCCGCGCGCCGCGAACGCCGCATCCATCTGTCGTGCCCGCTTGACCTCGTCGCCGTGCAGGTAGATCGAGGTGGTCGTGATGGAGGCGTGGCGCAGGTTATCGCGCACGGTGGTCAGTTCCGCTCCGCGCGCCAGCGCATGCGTGGCATGGGTGTGGCGCATCCAGTGCGGACTGGCGCGACGCAGCTTTTCCGCGAGTGCCGGGCTGTCCGCTTCGATGACCTCGGCCACTTGCACGAAGAAGCGCCGCATGACGCTCCACAGCCGCGTGGTCGTGATGCCCGCCGCGCTGTCGAGCTCAAGGCTGCCGATCAGCGGTGTCTTCGGATCCCACCGGGCCGGCGTGAGCGGCAACTGGCGCTGCATCAGATACCGATCCACTGCAGCCCTGGCCAATGGCGGCAGCGCCACCTTGCCTGACTTGCTGCCCTTGCCCACCAGATGCAGCCAGTGGTCGCCATGAACGTCCACCTCGATCTGCGCGAGCCTCGCGCCGACCAGTTCGCCGATGCGCAACCCGGTCGCGTACGCGAAGTCCAGCACGAAGCGCAGCCGTTGCGCCGCCGCAGGCTCCCAGCCGTGCACCCAATCCAGGCCCTCGGCCACCGCCTGGACGATCGCCCATTCCCCTTCGCCAAAGACCCGCGTGAGCGCCAGCGGCTCGGTCCGGGATGCGCCTCGCACCTTGATGCCGGCAAAGGGATTGGCCAGCACATAGCGCTGCTGGATCAGCCAGCGGAACAACGCCCCCGCCACCGACAGGGCATAGGCCACGGAACGCGCCGACAGCGCGCCCGTGAACGGCCGCCACTCGGGCGAGGAACGCGGCGCGGCCGGCCCGATCCAGCGCCCGCGCGGCGGCGGGTGGCGCAGGAAAGCTCGGTACGCCACCGCATCCTCCGTCGTCAATGAAGACAGCGGCTTCTCGCGCTCGACAATCGCCCAGAGGATCAGCCGTTCGGCTTCCTTGCGGTAAGCGCGCTGGGTGGCCGCCGATTCGTGCAGCGACAGCCAGGCTTGCACCGCCTCGTAGTCGTTGCTCGCACCCAGGATGCAAGTCTCCAGCGGCGCGCGAAAGGCGCCGCTGGACCCGTCGACCTCATGGGGCACGTACAGGCGCTCCCAGGGAACCACGTCCTGTTGCGCGCCGACGGGCACCAGTGCTCGAGCGCACTCGGTCAGTTCGGGGTGCGCCGCGAAGAAGGCTTCGACCTGCCGGGCGCCGGTGGCGCCCAGGCCGGGAATGGCGGTCCACCAGCGCCGCCGCCGCGGCACGCGCACCGTCAGATCGGCGAGCGTGCGCAGGCCATGGGCTCGCATGGGATTGGCGATGCGCGTCGGCAGCCAGCGCTCGACGGCATCCGTCACCAGCGGCCGCGGAACAGCCATCCCGCGCAGCATCTCGATCGCGTCCATCACTGCGCGGGCGCGCTTGTCTCGCTCGGATGCGGGGTGCATGACCAGTTGCGCGAGGTCTTCGCGACCGCACCTTCGGGCATGGTCCGTCAACCGGCGGCGGATGTCGCCGAGCACCGCGCGGGATGAACGGCCTGACGCCCTGGCGTCCGGCAGGTATTGCGCGATCGCCTCGGTGGCGCTCATGCCCGCGTACCAGGCACGCAATGCGGCGAGAGCGGCGGCGCCCGGGAAGACTTCTTGCTCAGCCTGCCTTCCCTCTGTCCTGGTGGATCTACTTTTCATTCTGGCAGTTTAGCCAAATGAGATGGATATTGCGATAAGAATGGTTATCTCGATAGCACGACTTGCAGAGTGGGTTTTCGGTGGCTTTGCTGAGCTGGCCAACCCTTTGCGAGGGGTTGCAAGAAGTGTGGAATAGCGCGCTTGATGTCGAACGTCATGCGTGGCGACGGCGAGGATCGAACGCCAGTTATCGCGCACCTTTGTACAGCCGGTGTGGGCCGAGGATTCAGGCATACGGCACCTACCTTGGGTGAGTGACGGACGGCAAAGCGCTGGCCAGGCCACGGATGAAGGATTGGGGGCGGCGGTAGCCACGCATCAGCGAGCTTCGTCATTCGTTGCCACGTCATGTGATCCTTCTGGCTTCGACGCCGAAGCTTTCGTCGCCAAGATCGCTGACATAGTGGGGCCACAGTAGCCCGACTGGGGATCACGTCGAGTCCCGACATGCGGTGAGCTAAAGTTGCCCCAGCCGATTCGCTCGACGACCGATGAGATCGGAGCGCAGCGCGTTGCTGCTTTCATCGACAAACAACCACCTTCGAATTGGATATGACTTCAAAAAGCAAACTGCTGCTCGGCGCTGCGCTCTTGGCGGGATGGATGGGCCTGGCATCGGCCCAGGATGCGGACCCGACGAACCTGGTTCGGGGCGGCTTGCAGGTGGTCCAGATGGTGGATCAGGGCAAGGTCGGCGAGCTTTGGGATGGCGCGGCCGTCATCGCCAAGAAGCGGGTCGCCCGTCCCGACTTCATTCGTCAGGTGGGCGCGGCGCGTTCGCCCCTCGGCGCGGCGCAGCAGCGCACCTGGGTCTCGGTCAATCGGCAGGCGGTCACCAATGAAGACGCCGATCTGGCAGGGCAATACGTCAACGTCGAATACGAAACCCGCTTTGCCAATGTCGCCAACCGGACCGTGCGCGAGATGACAAGCTTTCGCCTTGATCGCGACGGGACCTGGCGTTTGAGCGGCTACGTGCTGCGATAAGTCGGTGATTCGATGCGCCGCATTTTGCGGCGCATCCGCTCAGCCGATCCGCTGCAGCAGCACGTGTTCGCGGCAGTCAAGCGGCACACCGGGGCATTGGCCAAACGGCTCGCGTCGATTTGCAAGGGGCTAAAAGAGAAGTCCCGCGCCCCATGGGCCAGCCCATTGCCGAGACGGCATCGCTCCGCCGCATTTCTTCTTTTATCCGGCCAACGATGAGCTACGTTGACTGTGGGAAATAAGGCAAATACATCTGCCGAGCTAACCAATTCCTGGAAGTAGGAAATTCCCATACTCATTGATGAATCGCCTTAGCCGCCAACTGCAAAGATGACGACGAAAGTTCGTATTTATATGCCTCGCCTGAAAAGAAGTCGGCTGGGGAAATGTCAAACATTGACAAAAAGAGAGCCGGCATCGTTGGCGCAGCTCTATCTACTTTATTATTTCGGAGAAATAAAGTTGCTTCTGTAACACTTTGATACTATCGCTTTTATAAGTCGGGGCCATGAACGAAAGCTATTTCTCCATCTGGAACGAATCCATTGGCGCTTGGATCGCTGCGCCCGAGACCACTCGGGCCCGCGGCAAGCGCGGCGGCAGCCGCGTGGCGGTGGCCGGCGCAGCTGGCGCTATTGCACCGCCCCGGTTGGGTCGCCTGCGCTCGGGGATCATGAGCGCGCTGGTGGCGATGGGCGGGATGGGATGGGCCATGTCGGCGCAGGCGCAGAATGTTGTGACCTGCGATACCTCGCCGTGGGACGAGTACGCCGGCACCGCGTCATGCATGGGCGCTGGAGCCGCTGCATCGGGGCAGGGGGCTACCGCGCTGGGCTCTCAAGCGACCGTCACTACCGGCGGCGGGGTCGCAGTAGGCTTTGACGCAAATAGCTTGGGATTGAATGCCATCGCGGTAGGTTTCCAGGCGCATTCCTCGGCCATCAACTCCATTTATCTGGGCGCGCGCACCGCCGCCGGCACCGGTGCGCTGGCTGACGGCGCCATCGGAATCGGCACGGATGTGACGGCTAGTGGTGGCAATACCGTTGCCATTGGCACCCAATCCAGAGCCGTGGGCAACCAATCCCTCGCACTCGGCCTGGGCGCGCTCGCCGGCAATACCGGCAATTCGGCTGTGCCCAACGCCATCGCAATCGGCGTTAACTCGCGTTCTCTCGCCAATTCCAGCGTTGCGGTCGGCACTGCCGCCAATGCGAGCGCCGATGGTGGTGCAGCCATCGGCGGCACCGCCGCAGCCAGCGGGATTAACTCCAGCGCACTCGGAAGTGGCACGGTCGCGAGCAGCACCAATGCGACCGCAGTTGGCGCATCCGCCGAGGCCACTGGAGTCGGCGCCAGCGCACTGGGTTCTTTCGCCAACGCCAGTGGCGGGAATTCCGCTGCGATAGGTTCTGGCTCCGACGCCAGCGGTGCCAATGCGTTCGCCGGCGGCCGTTTGGCAGCGGCAACCAACGCCGCAGCCACCGCCGTCGGGAACGGCGCTCGGGCGGAAGGGAATAGTTCGCTTGCGCTCGGAGCGCAAGCGCTCGCAATCGGGGCCAGCACAGTTGCGGTCGGCCAGGGTGCCGGTGCGGGCTCGACGGTCGCCAATACGGGTTCGGTCGCAGTGGGCATTGCCGCCGGAACGCTGGTCAGCGGCGCGCAGAACACCGCCTTGGGCGGAGGCATTGCGAGCGCGATGCGGGGCGCGGGTTCGGGCGTCACGGGAACGCGCAATGTCGCCTTCGGCACAGGCGACGGCACGGTCGCCTACGATGTCACCTTGGACGCTGCGGCAGGCAGCCTGGTAAGCGGCAACGACAATATCGCCATCGGCACCAACGCAGGCATCGGCGTCGCGAGCAACGCGACGACGTCGATCGGCCTGAACGCGAATGCGAGCGTGGGCAACGCGATCGCCATCGGTTCCCAGGCAAACGCTTCCGCACTGGATGCCGTCGCGCAAGGCAGCAGCGCCAACGCAGGCGGGCGGAACGCCATCGCGATGGGCTTCCAGTCGATCGCCTCCGAGGTAAATTCCATCAATCTTGGCGCGCGCACGGTTGCAGGAACGGGCGCCACGGCGGCGGGCGCCATCGCCGTCGGCACAGACGTGGAGGCGTCCCAGACTCGCGCTGTCGCAATGGGTGTCTTAACCCGCGCTGCCGGCGTCGACGCACTTGCGCTCGGTACCCGGGCCAACGCGGCTGCCGACAACGCCACCGCGCTCGGCTCGGGCGGGACCAGCGTCGCGACCGCCGTGCGCGCCTCGGGCGCAGGTTCTGTGGCGCTGGGCGGCAACGCGACCGCGGGCGCCAACGCGGCGGGCACCAATGCCATCGCCATTGGCGGAGAGTCGTCCGCCACCCAGACGGAGGCGATCGCAGTCGGCCGTCTGGCCAGCGCCTCGGCCTTGAACACCATCGCGGTCGGCAGCAATGCCCGGGCGGATTCGGCCGAAGCGGTTGCGATTGGTACCAACGCCACCGCCACTGGAGGTCGCGCGGTTTCCATCGGCTCCGGCAACGTCGCCAGCGGCAACGGCGCGGTTGCGATCGGTGACCCGAACACCGCCACCGGCAACGGCGCGGTCGCGAGCGGCCTGGACAACACGGCCACCGGCAACGGTTCCGTGGCGATGGGCAATACCAATATGGTCGGCGGTGGCGGCCAGGCGGTGAGCGTCGCGGGCACGGCGGCGCAGGGCGCGGTCGGCATCGGCTTCCAGAACACCGTGGTTGGCCAGGGCAGCGTCGCGATCGGCAGCACCAGCAGCGCGCTGGCTGCGGGCGCGGTCGCGTTCGGCGACACGGCGGTGGCGAACAACGCTGGCGACGTGGCGCTGGGCTCCGGCTCCACGACGACGGCGGCAGTCGGTACGGCCAGCGCCGTGATCGGCGGCACCATCTACAACTTCGCCGGCACCACGCCGACGAGCACGGTCAGCGTCGGCGCTTCGGGTGCGGAGCGCACCATCACCAACGTGGCCGCCGGCAGGATTTCCGGCGCCTCCACCGATGCGATCAATGGCTCGCAGCTGTTCGCCACGAACCAGCAGGTCACGAAGAACACGGCCGACATCACCACCCTCGGTGACACGATCACCGATATCAACACCGGCGCGGGCATCAAGTACTTCCACGCCAACTCGACCCTGCCCGACTCGCAGGCCCTCGGGACGGATTCCGTCGCCATTGGCCCGAACACGGTGGCGAACAACGCAAACGCCGTGGCGCTGGGCTCCGGCTCCACGACGGCGGCGGCAGTCGGCACGGCCAGCACCGTGATCGGCGGCACCACCTACAACTTCGCCGGCACCACGCCGACGAGCACGGTCAGCGTCGGCGCGGTGGGCACCGAGCGCACCATCACGAATGTGGCGGCGGGCCGGCTCGACGCCAGCTCGACCGACGCCATCAACGGCTCGCAGCTGTTCGCCACGAACCAGCAGGTGACGGCGAACACGACCGCCATCACCAATCTCAACAACACGATCGGCGACATCAACACCGGCGCAGGCATCAAGTACTTCCACGCCAACTCGACCCTGCCCGACTCGCAGGCCCTCGGGACGAATTCCGTCGCCATCGGCCCGAATGCGGTCGCCAACAATGCGAGTGACGTGGCGCTGGGCTCCGGCTCCACGACGGCAGCGGCGGTCGGCACGGCCAGCACCGTGATCGACGGCACGACCTACAACTTCGCCGGCACCGCACCGATCGGCACGGTGAGCGTGGGATCGGTCGGCGCCGAGCGCACGATCACCAACCTGGCCGCGGGCCGGATCAGTGCAACCAGCACCGATGCCATCAACGGCTCGCAGCTGTACGCAACGAACCAGTCGATCGAGAACCTGAGCAACACCGTCGAAGCCAGCCGGATCGAGTACTACAGCGTCAATTCGACGGGCGGCGGCAACGAGAACAACCTCGGCGCGACGGGCGCCGACGCCATGGCCATGGGCAAGGATGCGTCCGCCACGGCGGTCGACAGCATCTCTGTCGGCCGCGGCGCCGCGACCACCGCCGGCAGCGCCGTTGCGGTCGGTGCGGATTCTTCCGCAACCGTCGCCGGCTCGGTCGCGCTGGGATCGGGTTCCGTGTCCGACCGCGCCGTCGCAGGCAGCACCGGCGACATCCCCGCAGGCAGCTCGCTGATTCCGTTCAACACGACCGACCGGACGCTGCTGGGCGCAGTCTCCGTCGGCAGTGCGACCACCTACCGCCAGATCACCAACGTGGCCGACGGCACGCAATCGCAGGACGCCGTCACGGTGCGCCAGCTCAGCGGTGCGCTGCAATCCTTTGCGGTCACGCCGCTCCAGTACTTCCACGCCAATTCGACCGCGATGGACTCGCTGGCCATCGGTGCCGAATCGGTGGCGGTCGGCCCGCGCACGGTGGTCAACGGCAACAGCGGCGTCGGCATCGGCGATGGCGCGGTGGTGCAGCAGACCGCCCCGGGCGGCGTGGCCATCGGCCAGGGTGCGACCTCGCACCGGGCAGACTCCATCGCGCTCGGCACCCAGTCTTCTGCCGCAGCGGTACAGGGCGTTGCGCTCGGCGCGGGCACCAGCGTGAGCCAGGCCGGCGGCGTGGCATTGGGCGCCGGCTCGGTCGCTTCCACTGCGGCCGGTGCGGCCGGCTATGTGCCTACGGGTGCATCCACCTCGCAGACCGCAGCCATCAACGCGACCACCAGCACGCTGTCTGCGGTGTCGGTGGGCGATGCTTCCAATGGCCAGTTCCGCCAGATCACCGGGGTGGCGGCGGGTTCGCTGGACAGCGACGCGGTCAACGTGTCGCAGTTGAAGGCGGTGCAGACGACGGTGGCCAGCATCGACCAATCCGCAGTGAAGTACGAGACCAATGCCGACGGCACCACCAACTACAACAGCGTGAAGCTGGGCGGCACGAACACGAACGCCCCAGTGACCCTCCACAACGTCGCGGACGGCGTGGCGGGCAACGATGCGGTCAACGTCAACCAACTGCGAAGCGCCTCGGCCGCTTCCACCGCCTACACCGATGCGCGCGTCAATGCGCTGGGCAACGAGCTGCATGGCGTCGCGCGCAATGCCTATGCTGGCGTTGCGGCCGCCATGGCGGTGCAAATGCCCGGCAGCTATGTGCCGGGCAAGACCGTGATGCGCCTCGGCTACGGCGTCTTCAAGGGCGAGAGCGCGGTCGGCGTGAGCTTCCGCCGCACCGCAGAGAACAACGGGTGGAGCGTGACGGGCGGCGTCGGTCTGAGCCGCGCCGGCCCCGCGGCGACCGTCGGTGCCGAGTGGGTATTCAACTGAGATCGAGAAGAGAACACATGAAGAGCAAATCGTTCATCCTGCGGGCAAGTGCGATGGTGGCCGCTGGTGCCACGATGGCACTCATGGGCTGCGCAGGCCCTGGCCACTCCATCGATCCTGACGCACAGAAGCGCGCGGCTTCTACCCAGTCATCGCCCCCCGCGCCCGAGGACTTTCCTGCGGTCGAGTCAGCCAAATGGAAGGAGGGCGCATTCCCCAGCCTGGAAGCATTGCGCGCCATGCGGACAGGCATGGGCAAGGATCAGGTGCGGCAGTTGCTGAGCTGGCCGCACTTCAGCGAGGGACTGGGCGGCGTTCGCACATGGAACTACATCTTCCACTTTCGTACGGGCAGCGGCCCCGAGTACATCACCTGCCAGTACATGGTTCGCTTCAACGACGACGTGCTGACCAGCGGGATGTACTGGAACAAACGGGAATGCGCGCAGCGGATGGATCCGCCGGCAGCCAAGCCCACGCCCGTTGCTGCCACTACGTCCCCGCAGCGCAAGGTGACGCTTGGCGCGGATGGGCTCTTCCGCTTCGATGGTGGATCACCGGCAGACCTGCTTCCGCAAGGGCGCGGCAAGCTCGAGGCATTGGTGAGCGAAATCAAGCGCGACGGCCGGTCGCTGGATTCCGTCGTGGTGACTGGCCATACCGACCGGCTCGGCACTGGCAGCTACAACCAAGCGCTGTCGATGGCGCGCGCCAGCACCGTCCGCGATGTCCTCGTCCAAAATGGCATCGACGCGAGCTTGATCCGAGTGATGGGCAAGGGCGAAGCCGAGCCCAGGGTGCAATGCGAGCAGAAGAAGCGCGAGGATCTCATCGCCTGCCTGGCGCCGAATCGGCGCGTCGAGATCGAGGTATTCGAGGGGCGTTGAACTTCGTGGTAGATCATGCTCCTCGTGCAGCGAGTACGCGAAGTTTGTGATGAGAAGTTTGCCGGAGGGCCACCGGCGTTTCCGCCGCCCAGATGCGCTGAGCTGTTGAAGAGCGCGCGAGGATGATGCGACCGTGCTGTACCAACGCGCTGCGCGGGAGCCCTGAGGGAACGCGTGATCAAGCCCGGGGCAGGACGAGACGGAACGTACTGCCGCGCGCAGGCGCACTGTCCAGCAGCACCTTACCGCCATGCCGTTGCGCCACGGTCTTGACGAAGGCCAGTCCGAGGCCCGCTCCCTCGACGTTGTCGCCAGTCCTTCCCCTGGAAAAAGGTTCGAACAATCGGGCCTGCAGGTCCTCGCCGATTCCCTCCCCCTGGTCCTGCACCAGCACCGCCCACTCGAGCGGGAGCGGCTCGACGGCGCAGGTAATCGACGATCCCGCCGGCGAGAACTTGAGCGCGTTGCCTAGCAGATTGCCGATGGCGCGCGCGACGAGCTCCCGGTCGATCACGCTGTGCGCCTCCTCCGGCGAAGGCGCCATGGTGATGCGCACGCCATGCCGGCGCGTCGCTTCCCACGCATCGTCGACGCACTCGAGCAGCACATCGACGAGGTTGTAGCGCTCGACCCGATAGCTGCTCGACTGCGCCCGGACCAGCTGCGTGAAATCGTCGGCGAGGCCCAGCGCCTTGCGCGCATGGCGCTCGATGCGCTCGTGAAACTGCAGCTGCGTCATCGCCGATGGGCTCTGCCGCTGCAAGCTCAGCAACGTGAGGATGGAAGCCAGCGGTGCGCGCATGTCGTGGCTCAGGAAGCGCATCGCATGGTCCCGCTGGCGCTGGGCCTGGCGGATCGCGGTCACGTCCACCAGCGAGACGATCCACCCGAGGTGCTCGCCGCCGCCGCTGAACGAGGGCGCCTGCTTGACCAGCAGGTCGCGCTCGGACCCGTCGCGCGCGGCCGCAGAGACCGTCGCGGGCGCCGCAGCCAGGCTGGCGGCGCTGACGACCGGCTGGTGATTTAACTGCGACAGCACGTCCGCCATCAGGGCGGCAGCCGGGGCGCCCTGCAGCCCGGCGCCGGAGTCGGCACCGAAATGACGGCCCGCTGCGGCGTTGGCAAGGAGCACGATCCCTGCCCGGTCGCAGACGAGGGTCGCGTCGGGCAGGCCTTCCAGGCTGTCGCTGACGAAGCGCTGCAGGTTGCTCAATTGCTCGGCCACCTGCCGCAGCGCGTCGATGCGGCGGCCCAGGAAATCGCCCGAAGCGGGGGCGCTGCTGGACAGGGCCCCCATGCGCCCGCTGCGACGCAGCCGGCCCAACTCGTCCACGAGATAGCGCGAGGCCACGTCGAGCTTTCGCCAGCTCCACAAGGCGTAGCCCACGCCCACGCCGAGCATGCCTGCTACCGGCGCGAACTGAACGCCGAAGGATGCAGCGGCCGCGGCCGCGGCCAGGGGCAGCGCCATCATCGCCAGCGTCAGCAACAGCGCCGGAAAGGGGCCGATGAAGGCCATGCCCGCCAGCGCCAGCAGCACGGGAAGAACGTTGAGCGCCGCGTTGAGCCATCCGGGCAGCGGGGCCATGCTGCGCCGGCTCAGCAGGCTGTCGAGCACGTTGGCCGAGAACTCGACGCCGGACATCAGCTTCGAGCGGCCCGAGACCGGCGTGGTGTACAGGTCGCCCAGGCCGGCCGCTGTGGCCCCTATCAGCACGTACTTGCCCTTGAAGGCTCCCGGGGCCACAGCGCCGTCCAGGACGTCGACGTAGGACAGTTGCCGAAAGTGCCCCGGCGGACCCGCGAAGGGCACGATCATCCTGCGCGAGCGTTGCCAGGCGGGAACGCCGTCCGCACCGCTGCTCGCCGCATCGGACTCGGCCTGCGCGGAGCCCGGCCCGGCATCGCCAATCTTGCGCATGGCGAGGCTGAAGTGATCCCACTGGCCGCCGGCGAGCCCCTCCTGCAGGTACACGCTGCGGGCCACGCCGTCGTCGTCGACGGCGAGGTGCACATGCCCCAGCGCTGCGGCAGCGCGGCGCAGCGCGGGCAGCGGCTCGACGATGAAGGGCTCCGTGTTGTGGCTTTGCATCATCAGCGGGAGCACCACCTTGCCGCTGCGTGACACCGCGGCGGTCAGCACGGCATCGTCGGCGGGGAAGCGCTGTTCCGGCTCGATGAAGAGCAGGTCGATGCCGATGGCAGCGGGCGCGTCCTTGTCGATGCGGTCGATCAGGTTGGCATGGAAGGAGCGCCGCCACGGCCATCGTCCCAGGGCCGCCACGCTCTTGTCGTCGATGGCCACGATGACCACCTCGCTGCGATCGACCGGGCGCGCCTGCAGGAACATCAGCGTGTCCTGAAGCGATCGGTTCGGCCCCTGCAACCAGCCGGAGCGGTCCAGGGCGAGCACCAGGCCCGCGACGACGATCGCCAGCGCCAGCCATTCGAACCGGCGCCAGGGCAGGCGACGATCTGCGGCGAAGAGGCGGCGGTTCAGCATGGTTCGCGGCAAGCTGTGGCGCAGCTACTGCCGGCCGATGGGCCGGCCGCCGCCATCGCGCACGGTGCCGCCGCCGGCGTCGTGCAGCACGGCGTCGATTCGCACGGCCTGGGCCGGAGAGAAGGCGCCGGTCTCGCCTTCGGGCGCGATCGCCTGCATTCGCACGTAGTAGGTGCCGGGCGGCAGATCCTTCAGATGCAGGAAGCCTTCGGATCGCGTCACGTCGTGCACGCGCTCGGCGAAGTCGCGCTCGCGCGAGACCTCTACGTGATATCGGAAGCCGGGCACCGCGGTCCAGTAGATCTGCAGTGCGCCGTCTTCGCCGCCTACCCTGGGCGCCGGCACCGGAGGCGGCTCCACCATTTCGAAACGCTGGCTCGCGCTGAAGGGTCCCTGATCCGGACTTCCGTCCGGCGTCAGGCCCACGGACGCCACACGCCAGAAATAGCGGCCAGGGGGCAAGGGGGCCGCGCGCCGGCATCCAGAGAGGGCCTCATCGTCGAGCCGCAGGGCCCCGAAGGCCTCATCGCTTGCGACCTGCAGTCTGAAGCGCCAAACGCCGGCGGGTTGGGTGCAGCTGAACTCGACCGTGCTGCCCACGATCTTCTCTCCAGGCGATGGTCGCTGCGAGAGCGGCGCCACCGGCCGTGCCTTGACGCGAAGCGCACGCCTGCTCTCCAGGCCCGAAAGTCCTTCGGCGTCCACCGCGCGTGCACCGACCGTATAGTTGCCGTCCTCGAGGCCAGCGAACTGCAGCTCGGCGCCCCCGAACGCGCCATTGCGCACCACCTGCTCCATCGCCTCGTCCCTGGCGATTCGGACCCGGTAGGCCGCAACGCCCGGGACAGCAGGCAGCGGCAGGCGAACGAAGTCGAGGTCGGTCACGGTCGAGGGCAGACCTGCCAGGTCGGGCGCAACCGGCAGCTTGCGCACGGGCCCCGCCACGCCGGTGGAGCTCACGCGCGCGCCCTCTCCCGCTCGAAGCCGTTGCTGCCGGATGCCGCGCCGGCCCGCATCGGGCCCGAGGCCTTTCAGGTCCACGGCGCCCTGCGTGACCTCGCCGGTGACGCCGGTATCGGGCTGCAGGGCCACGCCGAACTCGGTGCCGCGCACGCTGGCCACCGCCAGCGGCGTGCGGATCTCGAAGCGGCTGGAGGGGCTGCGCTGCGGCTGCGCGGAGGCATCCAAGCGGCCTGCTTCGAGCTGGATCAGGGTCTCGCTGGCATGCAAGGCCTCCTGCTGCCGCACACCGACCAGTCGCACCCGCGAATTCGCAGGGATGCGCACCAGCGAGCCGTCGCCCATTTGGAGCCGTACATAGCCATCGGCGCCGACCTCGATGCGCGTGCCCTCCGCCAACCGTGCGCCCGCCTGCAGGGGCTCGGGCCGCTGATCCTGCGCGGCGAACTGGCGAGCCTCGCCCGTGACGTAGGCCACCGTCGCAAAGCTGGGGGCAGCGGCCAGCAGCACGGCGGGAATGCGCACCCGGGTGCCCGGATCGAGATGATGTGGATCCGCGATGCCGTTGTGCCGCTGTATCAGGGGCCAACGATCGGAGCGGCCCGTGTAGCGCTCGGTCAGGCCGAACAGGGTTTCGCCCGCCTGCACCGCATGAACCAGATCCGGCAGCGCGGTGGGCTGGGGCTGGGAGAAGGCCAGCGCGGCATGCAGCGCCAGCAGCATGCTCGCAATCCATCGCCCGATGCGCCATGCCCTGCAGCGTGCGGCCCGCGCCGTACGCTCAGCCGGCATGGCTGTCATCGGCGCCGAGCATTTCGAATCGATAGCCCTGTCCGTAGATCGAGGCCAGGCGGTAGCCGCTTTCCGGGCGCAGGCCGAGCACCTTGCGCACACGCGAGATGTGCGTGTCCAGGGAGCGCGACATCAGTTCGGTTCCCGGCGGATTGCTCGCGCCCCAGATCGTCTCCAGCAGGTGCTGCCGCGAAATCAGGCGCCCCGAGTTGCGAAACAGGAACAAGGCGAGATCGAACTCCTTCTGCGTCAGCGCAACTGGCCTGCCATCGATCTCCAGGTGCCGGTTCCCGAGCACGAAGCGGTAGCGCCCCCAGACCTGCTCTTCCGGCTGCGCGTCCAGGTAGGCGCGCCGCAGCAGCGCACGCACGCGAGCGGCCAGCTCGCCGACGCGCATGGGCTTGACCATGAAGTCGTCCGCTCCCGCCGCCAGTCCCTCGACGATGTCGCGCTCTTCATGGCGGTTGGTCACGAAAAGAATGGGGATGCGGTCCTGCAGATTGGCCCGGACCCAGCGAACGATCTCCGGTCCGGTGATGTCGGGCAGGTGCCAATCCAGGACGAGAAGATCGAAGGTCTCGCGCTGCAGCTCGCGGCGCAATGCGGCGCCTTCGGCGAATACATGGCAGTCATGCCCGATTGCCTGCAACGTGCACTTGACGAGGTCCAACTGATCGACGTCGTCGTCCAGTGCTGCAACTCGCATTTTCTTCTTCGACCTTCCAGTGATTGCCCGGCGACGGGGCCCAGTTTCGACAAGCCGCAAAGTGTAGGGGCTCGAAGGCACTCTCGCGGGCGCGGATTGTCAAGCAATGTCAATTCGCTGCGAATTCGTGCCGGATTTGCCGCTCGCGCGGTGCATCCGAGAGCGGTCGGGCGCGGCAATTCTCATGCATTGTCAATTCGATTGTGGAGCGCAGGTCGGGTCACTACATTTCCGCTCCATAGACGCACCCAGTCCGGATGCGTGATCCCGAAATCTTTCAACGCATGTACGAGTTTCCTCGCCCCATCGATCTGCTGCAGCGCCTGGCGAACACCAGGCTGCCCATCCGTATCGCCGACCACGGTGAAATCGAGACATTGAGAATCCTGAAGCTGAGCGGCTCCATCAAGGCCGCCATCCCCGACGCAGCACGGCTGCCCGGCGGACTCCAGCGCAGCCACGCGCAATCGCCCGCGACCGTCGACGAGATCACTCGGCTCGGACGCATCCTGCTGGACCGCTTCGCGAGTCGCTCCCCAGGCAGAACACTGGCTCACCCGCGCACGCAGTGCTTGTAAGCACCACCCGCTCACTGCCCTAAACCAGCATCTTCAATCCGCAAAAGGCCGCTGCATTAGAGGCCGCCCCCGGCTAGGGAGGCACGCAGCACCGGCCACACCACAGTACCGCGCGCACAGTTCATTCAAGTGCGCCATTTGCTCTCGAACACTAGGACTCATGTCATGAACAGGATATTCCGCGTCATCTGGAATGACGCCCTCGCCCTTTGGGCCGTTGCATCCGAACTCGGACGCGGACACGCGAGATCGACCACCGCCGCGCAGGGCGTCGTCCTGCTTGCGGCCACTTTGCTGGCGGCGGCTTCCTTGCCGGCCGCGGCCGCGTGTACGACCGACACGAACGCCAACACGATCAACTGCACGGGAACCGACCAGGCCGCCACGGTGGGCACCGGACCGGCGACGCCGGCAGGCACCGCGGTCGTGGTCACTTCGGGCGCGACAGTCAGCACAGGCAACAGCTCGGCCATCAGCGTCGGCAACACAGCCAGCATCGTCGTGCAGAGCGGGGCCACCGTTCAGAACAACGCCAACAACGGCGGCGCAACGCCCTACGGATCCATCGGTGCAAACACGATCGAGATCAACAACAACAGCACGGTCACCATCGAGGCGGGCGGGGCTGTCACCGCCAGCGGCGTGGGCACCAATTCCGAGGCCATCAATCCCGTCGGCAGCGGAAACACCATCACCAACCACGGCACCATCAGCTCCGCGCACACGGCGATCTGGTTCCAGGCGAACAGCGGCGCCAACACCGTCGTGAACACCGGCGCGATCATCGCGGGAGCCGGTACGAACTCGAACACTGCGACCGTCATCGGCGCCAGCGGCACGATGGCCGTCGACTTCACCAACAGGGGCAGTCTCACCGGCTCGCTTGCCTTCGCCGGTGGCAGCGATGCGTTGCGCTGGTACACGGGCGCCTCGATCACCGGCAACATCAGCGGCGGTGCGGGCACCGACCTGCTCACGCTCAACAGCGACAACAACGCGACCGGCACCTTCGCGCCGCTGTCTCTCGCCGGATTCGAAACGCTGATCAACGACAGCGGAACCTGGAATTTCAATGTGGCGCTGGCGCCAGCGGGCATTACGAATACCACGGTTCTTGGCGGAACGCTCATCCTGGGGGCCGACAACAGCGCCTACACAGGCAGCATGACCGTCGGTTCGGGTGGCGTGCTGCAGAGCAGCGCGCAGTTCGCGCCGGCGGCGATCACCGACAACGGGCTCGTGCGTTTCGCCCAGCCTGACAGCGCAACCTACGCCGGACTGGTGAGCGGCACGGGCGGCATCGAAAAGACCGGCGCGGGCACGCTCACGCTGACGCAGGATCAGGCCTTCACGGGTACCACCACGGTCAGCGCCGGTGTGCTGCAGTTGGGCGATGGCGGTACCACCGGCTCGGTGAGAGGCAACATCGTCGACAACGCGACGCTGGTCGTCAACCGCTCGGACGCACTCACGCTGTCGGGCACGATCAGCGGCACCGGCTCGCTCGTGAAAGAAGGCGTCGGCACCACGACGCTGACCGCCGCCAACAGCTACGCAGGCGGTACCGCTCTCAAGCAGGGCCGGCTGAACGTCGGCAACAACCTGGCGCTGGGCACCGGCGCGCTGGCGATGGACGACGGCACCACGCTCGGCTTCGTTGCCGACGGACTGAACCTCGCCAACGCGGTCGTGCTGACCGGCAACAACGACCCAGTGATCGACACCGGCAGCTTCAGCGCCACGCTCAGCGGCAACATCAGCGGCGGCGGCTTCATCACCAAGCTGGGTAGCGGCACCCTCACGCTTTCGGGCTCCAACAGCTACACCGGCGCAACCGACGTGGCCGAAGGCACCCTGAAGGCCGGCGCTACCGGTACCTTCAGCGCGGCCTCGGCGCACAGCGTGCAAAGCGGTGCCACGCTTGACCTTGCTGGCTTCAGCCAGACGGTCGCCTCGCTCACCAACAGCGGCACCGTCTCGCTTGTGGGCACCGCACCGGGCACCACCCTCACCGTCAACGGAGCCTATGTCGGCAACAACGGCGTGCTGCGGCTCGGCACGTTCCTGGGCGACAGCGCCAGCGTGAGCGACCGGCTGGTGCTCAACGGCGCGAGCGCCTCGGCCAGCGGCAGAACCAGCGTGCAGGTTACCCAGCTCGGCGGGCTGGGCGCACTGACGACGGGCAACGGCATCGAAGTGGTCTCCGCGCTCAACGGCGCCACCACCACCGCGCAGACCACCAAGGATGCGTTCACGCTTGCGGGCGGCCATGTTGATGCGGGCGCCTACGAGTACCGCTTGTATGCCGCCGACGCCAGCGGCGCTGGCGAGAGCTGGTACCTGCGATCGACCACCACGGCGACGGCAACGACAGGCTCGAGCGAATCGACAGGCAGCACAAGCACGATCGCCGTACAAGTGCCCACCTATCGCGCCGAAGTCCCGTTGCTCTCCGCGCTGCCCAGCCAGGTGCGCCAGACGGACCTGGCCATGATCGGCAACCTGCACCAGCGCATTGGCGACGACGACGTCAAGGCCAGCGGCCCCGCATCGACCGGCACTGAGCGCCGAACCTGGGGCCGTGCGATCGCCACCAACATCGACATCCGCCAGCAAGGCACCGTCAGCCCCCACAGCAATGGCAACGTCAAGGGCTTCCAGGCCGGCACAGACTTGTTCGCCACGTCGAACTGGCGTGCCGGCGTGTATGCCGGCCAGCTTGACGGCAGCGTCAAGGTCAGCGGCTTCGCAAGCGGTGTCGCCAACCTGGCCGTTGGCTCCAACGACCTGCGCAGCCAGTACCTGGGCGCCTACGGCACCTGGACCGCCGATTCTGGCTTCTATGCCGATGCCGTGCTGCAAGCCGGACGGCACCGCTACACCGTCGAGCCGCTGTCGACTCTGCGCAGCGCGGGCAAGGGCGACAGCCTGATGGCATCCATCGAAGTGGGCCAGGCCTTCGCAATGGGCGAGAGCGGCTGGAAGATCGAGCCGCAGCTGCAGCTGATCCACCAGCACATCGGCTTGAACGACATCGCAATCTCCGGCGCGGGCGTTCGGCAGGACAGCGACGACGGCTGGATCGCGCGCGTCGGCGTGCGCCTGAAGGGCGAGATCGCCACGGGCCTCGGCACGTTGCAGCCCTACGGCCGATTCAACGTCTACAAGGCAAGCGGTGGTGCCGACGTCGTCCGCTTCATCGGAGCCGCCGCCACGACCGACATCACGAGCCGCACCGGCTCTACCGTCAGCGAACTGGCCGGCGGCCTCACCCTGGCGCTGAACCAGACGACCAGCGTCTACGGCGAAGTCGGCAAGCTGTGGGCCTCGGGCGGCGCCACGGATGTGAAGACTTCCGTGCAAGGCTCGCTCGGGTTGCGCATGAAGTGGTGAGGGGGCGCGCCGCGCCAAGAGCCGATCCTTGGCGCGGTGTATCTCGCACAGGACACACGTTGAAGCAGGTGCATCTCCTCCCCCTGTCCGAAAAGCAATCAACGAGACATGCGCGCTCCTTGAGCGAGCATGTCTGACTCATTGCTGCCGATGGGCGGTAACGCGCTGGCTTCATGCGTCACCTCGCTGGGCACGAGATTGCAGGCAGCAGCGGGGTCTGTCTGGGACGCGCCCCGCGGCAACTATGACCGTAGCGGGGTTCTCAACAACGGGCGCACAGTCATCAGGAACTGATGCGCTTGGTGAGCGCGCGGGTGGTCAAGGCGCGCGACGGCGGCGTCTTGATCGCCGGCGACGAGATGCATTACCGCGCCAGCAAGGACAAGGGCCGTGCCTACCGGCAAACCTGGTGGTGCGTGCCGCTCCTGCTATCGCTTCCACACGCGTCCGTTCTCGAACTCGAAGTCGCCGAGTAGTGCCAGGAGCGCTTCGATCTTGGCTTTGTCGTATTCCATCGCATCGTCCTTTGATGCTGGGCATGAGATGCTCGGTACGCATCGTGCCCCCCGATTGAGATCAAGCTTTGGAGCGCATTTTCTCCCCCGTGGCCGAGGGGTGTCGCAGCAATGCTTGCGCATACTTTTCGATTCCGAATCGGAAGGTGCCTCGGAAATTGATGTGCCCGAAGTGCACCGGTCCCATGCGGCGCAGAAACGTGTCCTCGACGTTCATGCCATCCTTGCGAAATCGTTCCACGACGTCATTCATGTGGCTGGTGTTCCAGGCCAGCACGATGTTCGTCAACAACGCGTGGGAGCCAGAGATCGCCTTCATCTCGTCGCGCCGGCGACCACGCTCGGGGGCGACTTTGCCGGTATACACCGCGCGCTGCAGTTGGTGCACCGATTCGCCGCGACTGAGCAGCGTATGGATCTCTCGCCGGAAGTCGGGGATGGAGACGTAGTCGCACAGAAAGATGCTGCGCAGCAGCCGGCCCAGATGATCGGCCGCGCGGTACGCGGGGTCCCCTTGCGCGGCGCTGCCAAGCAGGCGCAGCGCGAGATCAGCGCCAATCTTGCCGATCCGGATCGACGCCACCACCCGCAGCAGTTCGTCCCATCCAGAGCGGATCGCCTTGCGCGACAGGCGCTTGATCGTCGCGCGCTCGATGCCCTCCGGCACAGCGAAACCGGGCGGAAGGTACAGCTTGCGTTCGGCCAGATCGCGCAGGCGGGGGCATAGGTCGAAGCCGAGCAACTTGGCAATCGACATGGCCGGGTTCGTGTAGCCGTGCGTGTCCACGGCGAGCAGCGACAGCCGGATGCGGTCTTCGCTGCGGTTGTGCTGCTCGACACCTTCCACCGCCACGCCGGCCTGGCGCTCGTTGAGCACGATCGGTTGGTCGTACACGATGCCCCAGCGGTCCAGCACGTGGGTGTAGATGCCGGCGGCATAGGTGCGCCGGCGGGGATCGGTGCGGGCGCTCCAGAGGTGGCGAGATGCTTCCAGCGACATCATGTCGGCCGACGCCTTGGCGCCGTCGCCCCAGTGCGCCGCCATCGGCACCCGGCCCTGAAACTCAACCACGCGCTCGTTGGCTCTGCGCAGGCGTCCGAGGGTTTCCAGCGCACGCATGGTGGTGGAAACGCGCGCCGTGTCCAGGCCCGGAATCATCGCCGCCACGCTCTTGGCATCGATGTCGGTGCCGTGTGCGAGCAGGGCGGCGTACAAGGCGAGCAGTTCGGCGACGGTTTCTGCACGATGGCCAAGCAGTGCTTCGCTGTAATTGCACAGGGCATCGATTTCCAGCAGGAGATCCGGAAACTGCACGTCACCGATCTTCTGGTAGATCAAATCGCGCAAGCGGCGCGGCTCACTTTCGTCGGGGAGCGCCGTCACGGCGGGGAGATGCAGCATGCCGTCGTCGGCGCCGATCTCGAGGGCGCCCTTCTCGCAGGCCTCGGATACCGCGGCGACGCTGGCGCGCAGGTTGTCCAAAAGCGGATCGAGCAGAGCATCCACGTTGACCGGCAAGCCCAGCAAGGCCAGGTACTTGTCCCGGTCTCGCGCCCATTCGTCCGGCGCGATGAGCATCTGGTCGCGCGATCGAAAGCTCAGTGAATGATCGATCCAGACGCGGCCGTTCCTCAGGCTCTTGCGCAGCGACATCATGGTGCACGCGGCGAAGGCATGCAGACCGAAGCGTGGGTCGACGTCGTACACGAGATCGTGCCAGGCGACGCCCACATCGGGGAGCGCAAAGTCGCCAGGGAGTTCGGCCGCCTTGGCCGCCTGCAATTCGCGCCACGCGCTCAGTTGCTCGAAACCCGGATCAGCGGCAAGACCGCCGAAATCCAGATCCTTCAGACCGCCCAGAAACGCCTTGACGCGCTGATTGTCGATCGACAACGCCTTCCGCACCTGGGATACGAAGCTCTTTGGGGGCGCATCGAGCATCTTGCTCAGCAGTTGGTCGGCTTCGGCGCATCGCGCGTCCAAGGTTTTGGCCGGATCGCGCAGCACGTCGCGTGCAAGGCGGGCTTGATTGCGCGCCACGGTGTCCGAGCGATCTCGGCTCGCTCTCGCCTCTTGCGTGGCCTCCCGAAACAGTTGTTGACTGCGCCGCATGCCCTGCTGCATCGCGATGTCGGTGAGTTCGAGCAGGCTCACGCGCAGGAAGCACACCAGTTCGATGGTCTGTCGCGCTTCCTTGAGTTCGCGCGTCTTGGCTGGGCGTCGCGCCTGCACCTGCTGCGCATAGGCGCGCTGCTTGGGCAATGCGACACCGGGGAGCGGCCACTCGTGTACGCCCAGGGACTTGAGGTATCGGACCTTTTCGAGGGTTTCGTTGAGTGTGCTCGGGCCGTGCCGCTTCGAGGGGGTCTTGAGCCATTCGAGATGGGTGACCTCACCGACCGGGCGCAGGCTGTAGGCCGATTCACGGCAGTGTTGCAATACGGCAGGCGTTACCTCGCCAGCGATCGCGCTGTGAATGTGGGCCTCGATCGCGGCTAAGGCGCCACGTGCCCAGTCCTGCACGCGGCGTGGACCGGGAATCAGGATGTGGTGGTCGTAGAGCCAATGGCAGGCGGATGTGACGAGATCGTCGGAATGAGCCGCCTCGGCCGCGTGGAGCGCAAGGACGCCCATGAGCTCTGCTTCGCTCTCGGCATCAAGATCCTTGAGACCAAGATGATTCTTGGCCCACTGTTGATGCTCATACAACGTGGGGCGGCGTTCATAGAGGCTGCGCAGGCTCGCAATCGTCAACAAGGGAGCCTGAAGCGTCTCGGACACATACCGCAGCAGATTGCGAGGCAGCACGGAGAAGCGGTCCATCGGCCGTCCGGACGCCCGCAGGAACAGCAGTTGCAGCGCGCCCGCAACCCGATGGGCAGATCGAAACCGCTCGCGTATGGCATCCAGATCGGCCGCGCTGAGTTGGAAGAACTGCTGGAGGTCGAAATCCGTCAGGCGGTTGGGCAGACTTTCCAGCCCGACAAAGCGATAGGCGTAGGTGGACATGACCGATTCTTGATGGTTGGCCGCGAACTCTACAGCGCCAACCAAACCTGCCATCCAAGACGATCTGGAAACCATCGCAGCGGCCCGGAAGCCGCGCCAGCAAAGGCTTTGCGGAGAAACCGTATCAAATTACACGGAAAGTACGACCGCCCCCAGTTGCGCCACCAGCGGCTGCTTGCCGTCGGCCAGTTCCTCACGCCGCTCGGCCTCCAGCACCTTGACCTGCTGCTTGACCAGAGCCAGCCGCGCGCTCTCGCGCTCGATCTCGGCACGCAGCAATGGCGGCACTTGCTCGCCATGGCGTGCCCACCAGGCGGGCCAGTCGCGTCCGCCGATGATGACGTGCGGGCGCAGGTTGTGCTGCACGAGCAGCGAGCCGATGCGGTTCATGTGTGAGATGCGCTCCTTCGTGAGTCGGGCGAGCTCGCGGTGCGTGCGGCGCGCGTCTTCGTCCTCGGGCGTGGGCTCGTGCACCACCGACCACACACGCTCGCCGCGGTGATGGCGCAGCAGCATCGCCAACAGCTTGTCGCCATCGATCCGGTCGGTCTTGGCCTGGTCTTGGCCCGCCGGGCGTGCCGGTTCACCTCGATGCTGGAGGAGTCGACCACGATGTTGTCGACTCCTTGCTCGACCAGCCAGCGGTGCAGCCACCAGCCGTCGCGGCCTGCTTCGTAGCACCAGTGCACCCGAGCCCCCTCGAGCTTGCAGCGCTCGCGAGCCTTGCTGATGCAGTGTGCAACCGCGCCCGTGTCGCCGGCCTCCACGTTGTACCGGCTCGGGCCGCGGTGACCATCGCTCGCCGTCACCTTCCAGGACTTGTCGCCGAGCTCGAAGCTCATATACAGGTCGCCCGCGATCGCCGTATCCTTGATTTGTGGGACTGCCTGGGTTGTCGACATTTCCATCTCCTTTGCCAAGAAGTTAAGGAAATCCCGTTCTAACCAAACGGGTCTCGCTCGGGTAGTCCCACATAGCATCTTCTCAAGGTCGCGAACTGACGTTCCGGGCCCAATCCGGAACTACGCTGCGATGAATTCGACGCCCTGAAGCCGACCTTCGGGTTCACTCTACGGGCGGGAGACCAGAGCAGCATTTGGCGGCGGTGTTGTTGCAGGCCGACCCGGATCAGCGCACGATTCGAGCTCATGTCCGGCCTCCATCACCTTGCACGCGGTCGCCGGGCTTGCGGAGGCCCAAATGTCCCTCGTCGTAACTGTGGTTCATCTACGTGCCCTTGCTGCTGGTCCTGTCCTGGCTCATGAGCAGGGAGGACAACACATGATCGCCGGCCGTGCGCACTGGACCTCAGGTCGGGCATCCGCACTGCTTGTCGCCCTTAACCCCGCCGCGTTCGGCCGGAGCGAGGCCGAAGCGGGCCAGAGTAGAAGAGCGGAATGGGGTTCGCCCATTCAGCGAACACCGGAATCGAACCAGCGGTCCCACAAGGCAACATCGTCTTCGGTCAGATTGCCGCTGCGAATGCGCAGCGCCACCACGTCGCGCACGTAGTCGTAACGCGCCTTCGCTCCTTCGGCGCGCGACTTGAAGAGCCTGCGGCGCGCATCGAGCAGGTCGGTGATCCGGCTCACCCCGAGGTCCAGCCCGACTTCCTGCGCCTTCACCGTCTGTTCAAACGCACGAACTTCGGCCGTCGTCGAGCCAATGCGAGCATGGTTTGCTCGGGCACTCAGCCAGTGGGTGACGATTTCCCGCTCGACCTCGCGCCTTGCCGCCTCCAGCTCTTGTTCGGCCGCCCCCTGGCGCGCGACTGCTTCTCGCGTCAAGGCGTCGACCCTTCCACCCTCGTAGATGGGCACGCGCAATTCGACGCCAACGGTCGCCACGTCGTAGGGCGGCTGGCGACGGTTGTCATAGCCTTGATCGGAATGGATGTACGACATCGTCGCTGCCAGGTGCGGCAGATGTTCAGCGCGGCTGGATGCATAGGCACGTCGAGCCGCTTCCACCGCTTCCGCAAGGGCCAGCAAGCGCGGGTAGCTGCGCAGTGCATCGTCGACCCACTCCTGCTGCGTTCCAGGCACCGCATCAAAGCTGGTTCGGCTCAGCGAAGGCACCTGTGTCACGGCAATGCCGCACAGTTCCGTCAGTCGCGCAAGGGCCACGGCCTGGTTGTTCCGTGCGTCGATCGTGCGGGTGACGAGGCTCTGGGCGTAGGCCTCGGCCTCGGCCAGGTCGGTGACCTTGGCCATCTGCCGTTCGCGCATCGCGCGCAGGCGATCGACCTGACGGGTTGCCGCCTGCGACTCTGCGGCCAGCCATTCAAGTTCGTCTTGTGCCGTGAGCGCTTCCAGATAGCGGTCCAGCACCTCGTCGAACAATGCCAGGCGGGCCAGTGCCAACTCTTGATCGCGCTGCAAGACTGTCGCCTGCGCCGATTCCCATCGGCTTCGCGAGGCTTGGTCGTAGAGGCTCTGCCGCAGGATCAAGCTGTTGCGCCGTCCGGTATAGGGCTGGTTGCCGATCGTCGTCGCATCGTTGTATTGGTTTCGTGACAACCCACCCAGCGCCAGCACCTGCGGCAACAGGCGGCTGCGCGCGCCGTCCGACTCGGCACGGGCGCGATCCACGCCGTACTCGCGCGACCTCAGCATGGGATTGCCCTTGAGCGCAGCGCGGTAGAGCTCGGCAAGCCCCTGTGCACTCGAGGCCACGGGCAGCGTGGACAACACGAACATCGTGAGCAGTGGGACCAGTGAAGATGTGCAGCAAGCGAGGAGTATCACGACAGTGCCTTGCTCAATCTTGTCTGAACGAGCGGGCCACGGTATCGGTCAGCGGCGCAATCAGGTAGTTCAGGAAAGTACGCTCCCCCGTGTAGATCAGGACTTCGGCGGGCATGCCGGGCACCAGTTCGAACTTGGACTTCGTCAGTGCCTGCAGGCTTCCGGTGGAGATTTCAACGCGCGCGAGGTAGTAGGGGACCTTGCGGCCTTCGGTGTCATCAAACAGCCGGTCGCCCGACACGGAGATCAGGCGCCCGTCGATGCGGGGAAGATCGCGCTGCTTGAATGCCGGAAAACGCACCTCGGCCAGCTGATCGATCCGCACCTGGTCGATGTCCTGCGGCGAGAGTTGTGCCTCGACGACCAGCTTTGCGTTCTGCGGCACGATGTCCAGGATGCGCTCGCCGGGCTTGATCACCGCGCCCAGCGTATGGACGGTCATGCCCAGCACCATGCCCGCTTCAGGTGCGCGCACCACGGTTCGGGTCACCATGTCGTCGAGCGCGCGCACCTTCTCCCGAACGGTCGAGAGTTCGCCCTGCACTTCGGCGAGTTCCTTCGCGACCTCGCGCTGCAACTCCTTGCCGAGTTGGAGGATCTTCACCTGCATCTCGCTCACCTGGAATTCGGTGGCCGCCAGGTCAGCCACCAGCGAGCCCTGTTCTCCCTGAGTCTGCGCAACGTTGCGCTCCATCTCGCGCACCCGCTGACGTTCGGCGTATCCCTGCTTCAGCAGCGCCTCGAAATCGACCCGTTCGCTCTCGTAGGAAGCAATCAGGCTGTCGCGGCTTTTCTTTTGCGCCGCGAGCCCCGAGGCCTTGGCGCGCAGTTGCTGGATCTGTCGTTGGTAAAGCGTGACCTCACCGTCATGTGACTGCTTGCGGACCAAGAACGTCTGCAACTGCACCTGCATGGCGTCGGCGGCGCGCGGGTCGCTGCGCGCCTCGGCCAGCTCCTTCGGGAAGACCACCTGGGAGTGGCTGTCCCTTTGAGCCACGAGGCGGGCCTCGCGCGCGAGCAGCGCGAACAGTTGCCCACGCAATGCCTCGACCTCGGCCCTGGGCTGTGTGTCTTCCAGCGTCACCAGCACATCACCCGCCGAAACAAGCTGGCCGTCGCGCACCTTGATCTCGCGAACAATGCCGCCTTCGAGGTGCTGCACCGTCTTGCGGTACATCTCGACCGAGATGACGCCCGTGCCGATGGCCGCACTGCTCAAGGGTGCGAATGCCGCCCACAGACCGATGCCCCCGAAGATGGCCGCGACCACGGCGAAGCCCACGCGACGCAAGCGCCGCTCGGCCGCGACGTCGGCGGATTCGGGCGGGGCTTTGGCGTTAGTCATTGGCCGCGCCTGCAATGCTGACATGGGCGTCCGCGGCCCTGCTGACCGAGGCCGGCCGCGCGACCCGCGCTGCGGCCTGCTGCAGTTTCGACGTGACCTGATCGCGCGGGCCGTACAGCGCCAGCTTGCCTTCCACCAACAGGAGGATTCGGTCGACCTGACTCAGCACATGGGTCAGATGCGTCACGATCACCACCGTGCTGCGCATGCGACGCAGCTCCAGCAGTGCGCGATGCAGCGCCGTGTGGCCCGCTTCGTCGAGATTCGAATTGGGCTCGTCCAGGATCACGATCTTCGGCGCCTTGTACACGGCTCGCGCCAGCGCCACCCGTTGCCGCTGTCCGGCCGACAGCACGAAGCCGCTGTCGAGGCGGGTCTCGTAGCCATCGGCGAAGCCGAGAATCATCGCGTGCACACCTGCAAGCTCCGCGGCCGCCACCACTGCATCCGGGTCCACGTCGCCGAAACGGGCGATGTTCTCGGCCACGGTGCCATCGAGCAACTCGACGTCCTGGGGCAGGTAGCCGATATGGCGTCCCATCGACTCGCGCTCGTATTGGTCGAGCTCTGCGCCATCGAGCCGCAATTCACCGGACTTCGGTTTGTGCAACCCGAGCAGCGCGCGCAGCAGGGTCGACTTGCCCGCGCCGCTGGCGCCCAGGACGCCCACCTGGGCGCCGGCGTCGATCACGAGGCTCAGTCCGTCGATCAACGGCGCGCGTGCGCCTGGCGGCTGGATGACGAGCTTGTCGAGCCGGTACTCGCCGTGGGGCTCTGGCAGTGGCATCGGCGCAGCTCGATCGGGCGTCGCCGCGAGAAGCGCCGAAAGGCGGCCATAGGCCGCGCGTGCGCTGACCACGCCGCGCCAGTTGCCGATCAGCGCGTCGATCGGCGCCAGCGCGCGCCCCAACAGGATCGACCCGGCAATGACCGCGCCTGCACTGATGTCGCGACGCAGGGCCAGGTAGGCGCCCAGACCGAGGATCAACGTCTGGACGGTCAGGCGGAAGGTCTTGGACAGCGCCGAAATGAGACCGGCGCGACGGCTGGCCTGGTTGTGGGAACGCAGGGCAGCGTCGTGCGCTTCGGACCAACGCTCGCGCAGGCGCGGCAACATGCCCATCGATTCGATCACCTCGATATTGCGAAGATGCGCCGCTGTTTTCAGATTCGCCTTGGTCTCGTGCTTGTTGGCGTCTTGCAGCAGATCGCGGGTCGCAACCTCATTCCAGACCGCGAGCACCATCAGCACCAGCGCCGCAAGGATGGCTGCGACGCCGAACCACGGGTGGACCATGAACATCACTGCGACATAGATGGGCAGCCATGGCGCGTCGAGGATCGCGAACAGGCCCTGGCCAGTGAGAAACTGACGGAGCCGGTCCAGGTCGGTCAGCGGCTGGGCGTCGGCATGCCGCCCGCCGCTGGTCAGCGTGCGCGTGAAGATCGCGTCGTGAACCTTCGGGCCCAGCAGGGCGTCCAGGCGCATGCTGGAAACGATCAGGATCTGTGCGCGCAGCCACTCCAGTCCACCCAGCAGGATGAACAGGAACACCACGATCAACGTCAGCATGAGCAGCGTCGACTCGCTGCCGCTCGTCAGCACCCGGTCGTAGACCTGCAGCATGTAGATGGCAGGCAGCAGCATCAGCAGGTTGACGAACAGGCTGAAGAATGCAGCGGACATGAATGAGGCGCGGCAGGCGTCCAGGGCCGCTTTCAAGGCCGTGCCGCTGCCTGCATCACTCGTCTTTTCTTTCGCGTTCATCGCGCCTTTGTTTCCGTTTTCCCTCGTACGGATTGCTCCAACACCGCGCCACGCGCCGCGCGGCTTCAGAAGAAGAAAAAGTCCTGGGGATTGGCGCGCAGCACATCGACCGTCAGCTGGCCGGAACTGTCGTGCAGATGGATCTCGCCTCCTGCAGCCGGCACGATGTCGACATCGCCCGCGCCGGCGCCCGGCTGTAACGCATTGCTGTTCAGAACCTGCTGCAGGGTCATGCCAGGGAAAAGATCCTGGTCCAATCCGATGAAATCGTGACTGCCGCCGGTGGCGCTGAACTGGAAGACTTCGGTGGTGGCAAAGCCCTGGCGGAACATGAAGGTGTCGCTCGCCGCTTCGGACGTGAAGCTGGTGGCCGCGTCCTTCACGACCAGCGTGCTGGACACCTGGCTGGTCGCAGCGCCGGTGGCCGGGTCGATGGCAGCTGCCGTCACGGCGAAGCGGCCCGAGACCGAACCGGGGGCCAGGCCGCTGGTCGGCGCCGGCAGGGCAAGCGCCACGCTCGCCGTGCCGCCCGCGCCCAGCGTCACGTCGACGAAGCTCGGGTTCTGCAGGACCGTGTTGCCTTCGTGGCTGCCGAGCGGGATGTCCATGCCGACGCCGCCGATCTCGGAGGCGGCCAGGCGCACGGTCTGGCCGGCGGTGCCGGATATTTCGACCACGACATCGTTGCCGGGGCTGCCGGCGCCCGCATTGAGGCCGGGCAGGTTGGCCTTGAGGATGCCGCCCACCGCGTCGGTCACCAGCGGCGTGCCGCCGGCGGTCGACATCGAGAGCACCGGTGCTGCCGGCAGCAGACTCGAGCTCAGCGTCGCCATGCCGCCGCCGGCGCTGCCCTGCGTGAACACCTCGCCGCCGAGGGAGCCGCCATCGACCGTCCCGACCGTGACCGAGGCGCCGATATGCTCGAAGCCCGAGATCGAGCCCGACTCGTTGGGGCCGGGCGCCGGCCCCTCGATGCTGGCGGGGTCGGCATCGAGACGGAACGCGAAGGTCTGCCCGGCGGCGAGGCCGGCGCCGCCGAAGGTGACGACCAGCGTCTTGTAGCCGCCCTCGGTGACCGGGTTTGGCCCGTACGCCCAGGTCGCGCTGACCGGCACGGAGCCGTACGGCGTGAAGTCGAGTGCGGTGGTGTCGCCGAAGGTGCCGAATGGATCGAAGACGGTGCCGGCGATCAGGCTGTTGTGCAGATCGATGGTGAGCGTCCGGATCGCGGTGGTGCCGGTGTTGGTGAGCTCGTAGGCCGGCTCGGCGAAGGTGCTGGCGTTGAGAGTGGTGCCTGGCGTGATCAGCAGGCGTGCTGACGCCGCGCCGCCGCTGCTGTCGTCGTTGAGGATCGTGCCGGCGGCGGCCGCGCTGCCGATCGCGGTGCCGGCGCTGGGATTGGACAGCGTGACGGTGAAGTTCTCTGCGGGCTCGACCGTGCTGTCGCCCGCCACGTTCACCGTGATGGTCTTCGTGGCCTCGCCGGCCGCGAAGCTCACCGTTCCCGTCGGGAACACCCCGCCCGTGAAGTCCGCCGCCGTGGCCGGGTTGGCGCCGCTGCCGGTCACGGCGTAGCTTGCCGTCGAGGCCCCCGTCGTGCTGCCGGTTCGGGTCACGGTGAAGGTGAAGGCGGTGCTGCCGCTGTTGCCCTCGTTCAGGCTGGCATTCGCCGCCGCGATCGACAGGGTGGGCGATGTCGGTGCCGCCGTGCTGTACACCGCGAAGGCGTTGAGCTTGGCGTTTTCGACGTTGCCCGGCGAGGAGCTGCCCGGTCCGACCTGGATCGACAGCGAGCCGTCGCTCACCGTTGCCTGCTGGCTGATCGTGTAAGCGGCGTTTGCGCCGACCTGCGCGTAGATGTCGATGTTCTGCAGCGGCGCCAGCGCCTGGCCCTCCAGCGACATGTCGAACACGCGCTGACCGGGGCCGGTGATGCCGGCGTAGATCTCGGCCATCAGCAGGTCGACCTGATACGTGCCGTTGGCCACCGGCACCTCATAGGTGTAGCTGCCGCCCGGCGTCCAGCGCTCGTCCTGATACAGCGCATCGTCGGTGGTGCCCGCGATGCCGGCGGCCGTGGAGAACACCTGGCTTGCACCGGTGGTCGGGCCAGCATCGGCCTGGAATACCACGCCGTTGCTCGCCGTCACCTGACCGCCGCCCACGTTCACCGCCGTGACCAGCGTCGGCGTCGCCGAGCTGTCGTCGTTGAGGATGGTGCTGGTGGCCGCGGTCGTGCCGATGGAGGTGCCCGCACTGGGATTGGACAGCGTCACCGTGAAGTTCTCGTTGGACTCGACGGTCGCATCGCCAGCGACGTTGACCGTGATCGTCTTGGTGGTCTCGCCGGCGGCGAAGCTCACCGTCCCGGTCGGGAAGGCGCCGCCGGTGAAGTCCGCCGCCGTCGCCGGGTTGGCGTCGCTGCCGGCCACCGCATAGCTTGCCGTCGAGGCCCCCGTCGTGCTGCCGGTTCGGGTCACGGTGAAGGTGAAGGCGGTGCTGCCGCTGTTGCCCTCGTTCAAGCTGGCGTTGGCCGCGGCGATCGACAGCGACGGTTCGGGCGCCGTGTCGTCGTTGAGGATCGTGCCGGCGGCGGCCGCGCTGCCGATCGCGGTGCCGGCGCTGGGATTGGACAGCGTGACGGTGAAGTTCTCTGCGGGCTCGACCGTGCTGTCGCCCGCCACGTTCACCGTGATGGTCTTCGTGGCCTCGCCGGCCGCGAAGCTCACCGTTCCCGTCGGGAACACTCCGCCCGTGAAGTCCGCCGCCGTGGCCGGGTTGGCGCCGCTGCCGGTCACGGCAAAGGCTGCCGTCGACGCGCCGGCCGTGCTGCCGGTGCGCGACACGGTGAAGGTGAAGGCGGTGCTGCCGCTGTTGCCCTCGTTCAGGCTGGCATTCGCCGCCGCGATCGACAGGGTGGGCGATGTCGGTGCCGCCGTGCTGTACACCGCGAAGGCGTTGAGCTTGGCGTTTTCGACGTTGCCCGGCGAGGAGCTGCCCGGTCCGACCTGGATCGACAGCGAGCCGTCGCTCACCGTTGCCTGCTGGCTGATCGTGTAAGCGGCGTTTGCGCCGACCTGCGCGTAGATGTCGATGTTCTGCAGCGGCGCCAGCGCCTGGCCCTCCAGCGACATGTCGAACACGCGCTGACCGGGGCCGGTGATGCCGGCGTAGATCTCGGCCATCAGCAGGTCGACCTGATACGTGCCGTTGGCCACCGGCACCTCATAGGTGTAGCTGCCGCCCGGCGTCCAGCGCTCGTCCTGATACAGCGCATCGTCGGTGGTGCCCGCGATGCCGGCGGCCGTGGAGAACACCTGGCTTGCACCGGTGGTCGGGCCAGCATCGGCCTGGAATACCACGCCGTCGCTCGCCGTCACCTGGCCGCCGCCCACGTTCACCGCCGCGACCAGGGTTGGCGTCGCAGCGCCATCGTCGTTGAGGATGGTGCTGGTGGCCGCGGTCGTGCCGATGGAGGTGCCCGCACTGGGATTGGACAGCGTCACCGTGAAGTTCTCGTTGGACTCGACGGTCGCATCGCCAGCGACGTTGACCGTGATCGTCTTGGTGGTCTCGCCGGCGGCGAAGCTCACCGTCCCGGTCGGGAAGGCGCCGCCGGTGAAGTCCGCCGCCGTGGCCGGGTTGGCGCCGCTGCCGGCCACCGCATAGCTTGCCGTCGAGGCCCCCGTCGTGCTGCCGGTTCGGGTCACGGTGAAGGTGAAGGCGGTGCTGCCGCTGTTGCCCTCGTTCAAGCTGGCGTTGGCCGCGGCGATCGACAGCGACGGTTCGGGCGCCGTGTCGTCGTTGAGGATCGTGCCTGTCGCCGCCGCCGTGCCGATGGTCGTGCCGGCGCTGGGGTTGGACAAGGCGACGGTGAAGTCCTCACTGGGCTCGACGGTGCTGTCGCCCGCGATGTTGACCGTGATGGTCTTGCTGGTCTCGCCGGCGGCGAAGCTCACCGTCCCTGTCGGGAACACCCCGCCCGTGAAGTCCGCCGCCGTGGCCGGGTTGGCGCCGCTGCCGGTCACGGCAAAGGCTGCCGTCGACGCGCCGGCCGTGCTGCCGGTGCGCGACACGGTGAAGGTGAAGGCGGTGCTGCCGCTGTTGCCCTCGTTCAGGCTGGCATTCGCCGCCGCGATCGACAGGGTGGGCGATGTCGGTGCCGCCGTGCTGTACACCGCGAAGGCGTTGAGCTTGGCGTTTTCGACGTTGCCCGGCGAGGAGCTGCCCGGTCCGACCTGGATCGACAGCGAGCCGTCGCTCACCGTTGCCTGCTGGCTGATCGTGTAAGCGGCGTTTGCGCCGACCTGCGCGTAGATGTCGATGTTCTGCAGCGGCGCCAGCGCCTGGCCCTCCAGCGACATGTCGAACACGCGCTGACCGGGGCCGGTGATGCCGGCGTAGATCTCGGCCATCAGCAGGTCGACCTGATACGTGCCGTTGGCCACCGGCACCTCATAGGTGTAGCTGCCGCCCGGCGTCCAGCGCTCGTCCTGATACAGCGCATCGTCGGTGGTGCCCGCGATGCCGGCGGCCGTGGAGAACACCTGGCTTGCACCGGTGGTCGGGCCAGCATCGGCCTGGAATACCACGCCGTCGCTCGCCGTCACCTGGCCGCCGCCGACATTCACCGCCTTGACGAGCTGGCTGGTCGGCCCTGTCGAGGTGATGAGGATGTCGTCGAACGATGCCTGGAAGGTGTTCTGGCTGCCCTCACCGGTGTTGCTCGACCACAGGCCGACGGCGAGGCCGCTGTCCTTGCCCTGCACCGCGTAATCGCCGTTGATCGCGGTCAGGATCGAGGTGCCGGCGAGGTTGATGGCGTTGCCGGTCACCTTCACCGGCCCGCTGCTGCCGGTATAGGTCACCGACGGCGTGGCCTGCGACGTCGCGCGATTGACCAGGAGCTCAAAGACCAGGTTGCTGCTGGCAGGCGCTGTCGCGACGCCCGGCGCGTTCAGGGTCTGCGAGGCGATGACGGCGCCGTTGCTCTCGAGTTGGAACAGCATGCCGTTGGGCCCAGCCACCACCTTGAGGAAATTGGACTGGTCGCCGGTGCCAATGAAACCGCCGATCTCGCGCACCGTGGGCGCTGTGGGCAGCCCGGGGAACGGATTGACCGCCGTCCACTTCACATTGAAGGTCTGTACGTCCGGCGCCAGCACCACGCCGGTCTGGAACACGAACTCGCCGGTGTTGCCGCTGCCACTCGCCGTCCCCGTCGATACTTCCTCGACCACGACGAGACCACCGCCGGCGGCGGTGCCGATCTTCACGTTGGTGAGATCGAGGCCCCCCTCGGCGACAGGCGCCACGAAATCGCGTGTGCCGTTGGCCATGTGGCCGGTGAGGCCGAGGAACAGCCCGTCGGGGCCGGGTGCGCTGTCGCCGGCGCCGAACTGGAAGTTCCAGTTCAGGCTGGCGTTGCTCGCCAGGAACGTGCCGAAGCCATTGGCGGCGTCGGCCTGGAACGGGTCGACGGTATTGAGCAGGCCGTCATCGTCCATGTCCGGATCGCTCCCAGACGCCTGGTCGCTCGGTGTCAGGGCCACGATCTGGTCGGCGCCGATCAGGGCGACCCAGATGGAGCCACCCGGCCCCTGGACCAGGTCGAGCGGCGTGCCGCCGAGTGTCGCGAGTGTTGTGACGCCCTGCACGGTGACGCCGTCCGGCGCGAGCTGGATCAGCTTCAGCGTGCCGTCGAACGAGGCGGTGATCAGGTCGCCCTTGATCTCGCCGTTGAAGCTGGTCGCGGTGTACTCCATCAGGCCATTGGTCGAGGCACCGAACTGCGCCAGCGATTGCTGCCCGGCGGTGAACTGGCCCTCCTGGGCAAGCCGCGCGGCGGAGGAGGTGAACTTGGAAGGGTCGATCACGAAGCCCGGCGCGATCTGCACCCCGGACGGCACAGCCGCTGCGGCATTGGGGATCGTGGCAATGACCTGCGGCTGGGATCCGTCGGCATAGGACAGGACGGAGCCGGTCTGGTTGCCACGCGTCGGATCCGGATGGCCGTAGTAGCTGCCGTCGGCCAGCAGGTAGAGAGAGTCGAGACTGCCGGGGCCGTCGTTGTTGAACTGGTTGGTCGGCTTGCCGTTGGCATCGAGGATGGGCACGCCGCCGAGACCCCCGTTGCTGCCGTTGTCGATGGTGAAGAGCTCGCCCGACTGGGTCAGAACCGCGTCGAAGGCGTTGCGCAGGCCGGTGGCAAAGATGCGCAGCGGCGCATCGGCCGGCAGGATCGCCTGATTGAGGCCGTCATTGCCGCCGAACGGTCCGCCCACATCCAGGCCGCCCGCAGTCTCGTTACCAGTCGTGCCATTGTTGGATACCGTCGGGTCGTCGAGTGTGGGCAGGTCATATTTGTAGGTGCTGGTAACGCCGGGAGCGTAGGTGAAGACCTTGTTGGGAATGGCCTCGAGTGCCACGAGGTCGATCTCGAGCACGGCAGCGCTCAGCGCATATTCCGGCGTGTTGGAGAAGAAACTCGAAGGCGCGCCGTTGTTGGTGTTGCCGCCCTGCACCAGGTAGAGCTTGGTGCCGTCGGCGCTCAGCGCCATGCCGTTGGGCGAGTGGTTCTCCTCCGAGCGCGGCAGGCCGCGAATCAGGTCGACTTTGGTCCAGCTGGCGCCGTTCCAGGTTAGCTTGGAAAGAATTCCGGAGTTGGTGTCAAGATTGAGATCGCCGAACTCGGCGATGCGCGGATCGCTCGAGGTGACGTAGATCACGGGATTGGCGGCGGTTCCCGCCACCAGGATGCCGGTGACCTGCCGATCGGTAATCGAGGTGTTGAGCGACCCGTCGTCGTTGTGATTGGGGATGCTCTGGATGAGGCCGAGCGTCTGCGCCTGGACCGCCGACCACTGGCCGGGCGCCGGCTGGGTGACATCGTAGATTCTGAGGAGGCCGTCCTGCTGGGCGATATAGAGCCGGCCGTCGGGGCCGAACTGCAAGCTGGTCGGATTGGAAAGTCCGTCGGTTATTCCGAATATTACAGCTTGAGTAGCGAAAGAGACTGCCATTTGGGCCTCCTTGACACGCAACAGACAAACAGGCGGGCCGGCGGGGAGGCTCGATTTGGACAAAGTGATAGCGTTGCTGGAAACACGCGGCCGGCAGCCGCCGCCTCCAGGGCACAGTTCACCAGTCAACGCTACGCCCCGTCAGCGGCGAGCGGCGAATCCTTCAAGTTGAGCCAAAAGTCCACACATCCCAAGTTGATCGTAGCAGAGCATCTATCGATTCTTGCTGTTTTTTACAGGCGACGAGTCGCGATCCATGACCATTCGCCGGTCCACAAATGTCTCGGAGGGAGCGGCTAAAAACGGAGGCGAAGCTTTGAGGTGACACGGTGCGACGATCGCCATCTTCGAAACTGTCACGCGGAGCTGCGCATGCGAATCACAATCCAGGCGGTGGTCGACCGTGAAGAACCAAACAACGATCCCTGCGCCGACTCGCCCGCGAACTCGGTCAGCAGCTCGTGCCAATGTCCACCCAAGCGCGAACCACGAACCCATCTGCAAACAACGCCAACTCATGAACTGTGACGTCGTCATTCAGGTTCATGGAAAGGACTACCCGAGTCACCCCCGTTTATTTAGTTACCTGAATCCGTGAGCTCAGTGACGAGCTGAGCGAGTCTGCTCGACTGTGATGCCCACTGCCACGAGATCGCGACCGATGATGCCCGCGCACACGGACGACGCCGGCAAGTTGGCTCCACGGGGCAAGTGGTTTGTGCCTTCGAACTTGGTTGGCGGCACATCACCGACGCCGCAACGTGCGTTGGACGCACGATTTTGGAATCCGTGGGGAGTAACAGGCGTCTTTGCGTCGCGCTATCCGCACGCGGCAAACAACTCGCCGTGTACGCGCGCGAAGGCCCTTGCTGCACGGTCATTGGCCCCCAGCCCGAGGATCAATTGCCGACCATGTTCGATGAGTCGCCCGGCGCGGTAAACGAGTTCCTGCATCACGGTCTTGATGCGCCGGCGCTTGGCCGCATGGCGCACCGGCGCATCCGGCCCATGCAGGCCGGCCTGGCCCATCAAGCGCAGGATGTTCATCGCCAACGCAGCCAGCTCGCACACGACGTAATTGGTGTCGAACTTGCCCGAGGGCAGCCGCTCCAGATCGAGGTCGGTCTTGAATTCGGAGTGGAACTGCTCATGCGTGCCGTGGTCGGCGTACAGCGCGATGACGGCTTTCGCATCGAACTGTTTGGCGCTCAGGCTCGTGCTCCAGCCCTCCAGCGTGAGCTTGGGCTCGATCAACAACTGGCCCTGCGCATCGATGGTGCGCTCGGTCAGGCGCAGCACGCGGCGCAGGGGCCGCTCGATGCCTTCGATCTCCAGCGCCTGTTCCCACAGCGTCACGCGTTTGCCCGCGCGGGGATGCTCCCAGAGCGTGGTGGCGTCGGCCTCAAGCCGCTCGGCCAGCGCCGCCACGTCGCTCGTGCGCGGGTTCCACTTGATCAGCCAGTTCAGCTGCGGCACGCCTGCGCGGTTGTACGACTCGATCTCGCGCATCAGCGCTGTGGAGTCGAAGCCCGCGTCCAGCCGCGCCAGGATCGGCGCCTTCGGACCGGCCGCACTCAGGCGCTGCGCCATCGGGATCACACGCTCGAAGTTGAATTGCGTCTCCGACGCCGAGTGCTGCACGCCCGGGCGCAGCGCCAGCTCCAGGCAGAACCCGTGCGAGCCGAGGTACGCCGCCAGCGGACAGTAGCCATCGACGCCTGCATAGGTACGGCCCACGCCGTCCTTGACAGTGCCGCCGTTGTCCATCGCGAAGGTGTCCACGTCCAGCGCCAGCCAGCCGCAAGGCAAGACGCCATAGTCGAGCCGCACGTCGGACAGCAGCGTCTCGATCAGCACTGGCAGGAAGTCAAACAGCTCGACAGCGCGGGCGTCCATGCGCTGGCGCAGCGTCGGGCTGGAGGGCAGCAGCTTGATGCCCAGCGCCTGCTTGAAGAAGGCATCGCCGCGGAAGTTCTCGATCGCATCGAAGTCCGACTTGCCTTGCACCAGCAGGCCCAGGTAGCTGCGCAGGATGTCGCTGTTGGCAACGCCACTTCTCACGGGCAATGCGGCATCGAGTTGCTTGAACACCGGTGCGAGTCGATTCAGATAATGACCCACCAGCGCCAGGCCGGCCACCGGCGTAAGGTCGTAGTCGAGTTGCTTGACGATGAAGGGGCGCATTCGAAAGATTCAGGGACTGCGTTTGCAACAGCAGCATGAACGCGCCGCACCTGTCTCGCGTTTACCAAACTACCTCGAATCACCCGCACCCGCAGGGTGAACCACTTTCGCTCGTGAGCTCACGGATCCAGGTAGTTAGAACGGGATTTCCAACCTCTGGGCACCACTTCCACAAGCCGCTTGACCTTTTAGTGCGCGCCGGCCAGTGGTGCCAAGTTGCCTAGCAGCGTGGGAATCAGCTCGCTAACTGTCGGATGGATGTGCACGCAGCGCCGGATGACGTGATAGGGCGCATCGGCCGCCATCACGTCCAGCAGGGAGTGCACGATCTCGTCGCCCTCGATGCACAGCAAGGCGGCGCCGAGGATGCGCTCGGTCTGCGCATCGACCAGCACCTTCATGAAGCCCTGCGTCTCGCCGCGCTCTTTGGCGCGGCCCACACGGCTCATCGGCATCACCCCGACCAGAGCTGGGCGGCCCGATGCACGCACCTGCGCCTCTGTCATGCCGATACGGCCGAGCGGCGGATCAGTGAAGAGCGCGTAGGCCGGGATGCGCTCGCTGATGCGGCGTTCCTCGCCGTCGAGCAGGTTGGTCGCGACGATCTCGTGGTCGTTGTACGAGGTGTGAGTGAAGGCGCCTTGCCCGTTGACGTCACCCAGCGCCCACACGCCGGGGACGTTGGTGCGCAGCTGGTCGTCGACGGTGATGAAGCCGCGCGCATCAGTAGCGATGCCGGCGCGGCCCAGATCGAGCCCGTCGCTGTTCGGCCGGCGCCCGACCGCGGCCAGCAGGTGGCTGCCCTGGATCTTGTGCGCCATGCCACCGGCATTCAATGCGATGCGAACGTCCTTGCCGTCCGCCCCTTTCGACACGCGCGCGTCGCGCACGCCGAGCACGAAGCGCACCCCTTCGCGCTCGAGGATCGCCCGTACCTCCTGCGAGACCTCCGCATCCTCGCGCGCGATGAGGCGATCGGCATATTCGAGCACCGTCACCTGCGCGCCGAAGCGGCGATAGACCTGGGCGAATTCGAGTCCGATGTAGCTGCCGCCGACCACGACCAGGTGATCCGGCAGCTCGTCGAGCGCCATCATCGAGGTGTTGGTCAGGACGGGCACTTGATCGACTCCCGGCCAGTCAGGCAGCACCGGCCGGCCGCCGACGTTGATGAAAATCCTCGGCGCTTCCAGCGTCTCGCCGTTGACCTCCACCGCATGCGGCGCGACGAAGCGCGCATGGCCGCGCAGCACACGCAGGCCCTGCATGCCGCCCAGCCACTGCGTGAGGCCCTTGATCGCGTCGTCGACGACCGCGTCCATACGCGCCTTCACCGCCTTCATGTCGACGCTGACCGCGCCGCCCAGGGTCACGCCATAGTCGCTCGCGCGGCGCGCCAGGTGGGCGACGCGCGCGCTGGCGACCAGCGTCTTGGTCGGCATGCAGCCGTCGTTGACGCAGGTACCGCCGAGGTGCTCGCGCTCGACCAATGCGACCTGCATGCCGGCGGCTACCAGGCGGGCCGCAAGAAAGGGCCCCGCCTGGCCGCTGCCGATGATCAGCGCGTCATAGTGCGTGCTCATGGGGCTGCCCTTTCCTGAGTCGTTGCGTGCCGTCCTAGTCCGCGCGCACGGTCGAGGTGATCGACGCCACCACGCCCGAGGCCGTCGCGAACTGCTGCTGCCGGTCGGTAATTCCGTGCCGGCGCGCGATCCAGGCGAAGTCGGTGTAGGCCGCCCAGACGGCACCCGTCTCGTCCTGCAGGACCAGCAGGCGCACCGGCCAGTCGAGCCCCGAGAAGGGATTCGAAGTGAGAAACTGCGCGCCCAGCGGCGGATTGCCGAACACCAGCAGCGTAGAGGGTCGCACGCGGATGCCGGCGTCGGCCGCGAGCTTCGACTGGTCGACTGCCATGAAGAACACGATGCCCTTGTCGGCGATGTCCTTCTTGATGCGCTCGACCGTCTCTTCCACCGAGTAGGCGCTCCTGACCTTTATCAGGCCGTCGGCACCCGGCGCCCCACTTTGCGCCGGCGACTGCGTCGCAACCAGCGCAAGGCCCAGGCAGGCAGCCGACAGGAGTTTGGAAACGCGAATGAACATGGTGTGCTCCTCATGTCACATCTCGTGCGGGTCCATCTTCATTTCGGTGGGGAACAGGTCGACCGAAATCAGGATGGCGGGCTTGCTACCCGTGTTCTTCCACCAGTGCGAGGTGCCGTTCTTCTCCGGCGCCACGTCGCCCGCCTTGTGCGTGATGGGCACCGCGCAGCTGCTCGCGTACTCGACCACCTCGCCCGAGACGATGTAGATCATGGCGGGACGCTCGTTGTGGCTGTGCCAAGGCACGATGCCGCCGGGCTTCATCTCGAGCTGGCGCAAGCGGAACAGGCGCCCCTGCAGTGCCAGCGGCTCCTTGGACAGATCGGTGCTGTAGCGCACGACGTCGGTCACGTCCTTCGGCATGGTGGGGCCCGGCTTCTGGCCCTGGCCGTCGGCCACGACCTTGTCGGCGGGGCATTCGCCCGCATGGACGGCCGGTGCGAGCGCGGCGAAGGCGCCGACGATGAGCGCGGCGGCCGCCGCATGGCGCCGGATCGAGCGGCGTTGGGGATTGGCATTGTGCATGGCGTGAAACTCCTGAAAGTGGGGTTGAGGTGGGACGGATCGCCCAGCGGCGCTCCGGAATCCACTTTGGTCCCCGCGTTTCACGGCCCGGTCAACGAATCTTCACGCTTTGATCACGCATTGCCATCGACCGCGAAACGGGCGCACAGTGCGGCCTGCACGCAGTCAATCTGGAGAGGAGGGCTATGACCCCCGACGTCGAATCCTTCGACCTGCCCGCGGCCGGCGGCGAGCCGCTGTCCGCGCCGGCGGCGGCGGGCCGCATGCCCTTGCCCCTGGTGCTGGCGTTCGGCATCGAACTCGCGTCGAAGCTGGCGGAGCTGCATCGCGACGGCATGGTCCACAACGGCGTGCGCCCCGACGCGGTGCGCTGCGACGCCGCCACCGGGCGCGCCTGGCTGGTCGACTTCGGCGACGTGAGCGGTGGCGTGTCGCTGCGCGCTGCGCCGCCGGGGGCCTCGATGTCTGCCGCGCGCCTGGTCTACGCCTCGCCCGAACAGACTGGCCGCATGGAGCGCGTGCCGGACCATCGCAGCGACTTGTACGCATTGGGCGTCGTTCTCTACGAGCTTCTCGCCGGCGCGCCGCCGTTCCGCTCCGGGGATGCGCTCGAGCTGATCCACGCGCACATCGCGCGCACGCCGGTCGCCCCGATCGACATCGATGCCGGCCTGCCACTGCCGGTGTCGCAGATCGTGATGAAGCTCCTGGCCAAAACGCCCAAGGAGCGCTACCAGAGCGCCGCCGGACTTGTCGACGATCTCGCCACCTGCCGGCGCGAATGGGCCGCGCACCGGCACATCGACGAGTTTCCGCTGGGCCGGCGCGACATCCGCGCGCGCTTGTCGATCCTGCCCCGGCTCTACGGCCGCGAGCGGGAGGTCGACGTGCTGCGGGCCGCCTTCGAGCGCACACGCAACGCCGGCGCCGGAGCGCCATCGATGCTGCTTGTTTCAGGCTATCCAGGCATCGGCAAGACCGCGCTCATCCACGAGCTCTACAGGCCCATCGTCCGCCAGCAGGCCTACTTCGTTTCCGGCAAGTTCGACCAGGTGGCGCGCAGCGTTCCCTTCAGCGCGCTGATCCAGGCCTTTCGGGGCCTGGTGCGGCAGATGCTCACCGAGAGCGAGGCCCGGCTGGGCGACTGGCGCAGCACCCTGGCTCGCGCGCTGGGCGTCAACGGCGGCGTGCTCGCCGAGGTGGTCCCGGAGATCGAGTTCATCATCGGCAAGCAGTCGCCACCGGTCCCGCTCGGTGCGGCAGAAGCGCTCAACCGCTTCCAGCGCGTGTTCCAGAGCTTCGTCGCCGCCGTCGCGCAGCCGGCCCATCCGCTGGTGATCTTTCTCGATGACCTGCAATGGGCCGACGCGGCCACGCTGAGCCTGCTCGAACCGCTGCTCACCAGCCTCGAAATCCGCGGCCTACTGCTCGTCGGCGCTTGCCGAGACAACGAGCTCGACGGTGCGCACCGCCTGACGCGGGCGCTCGACAAGCTCGAAGCGACTGGTGTCGAAGTGCAGCGCTTGGCGCTGGGGTCGCTCCGGCTCCCCGACCTGGGCGCGCTGATCCGCGACACGCTGCACGGCGAACTCGCCGATGCTCAGCCCCTCGCGCAACTCATGCACGAGAAGACCGGAGGCAATCCCTTCTTCGTGATCCAGTTCCTAAAGACGCTGGAGCGCGATGGCCATGTCCGTTTCGATGAAGCGCTCGGCCGCTGGACCTACCGGATCGAGGCGATCGCGCTGGCGCCGCTGGGCGACGACGTGGTCGACCTGATGACGCGCAACATCCAGCGCCTGTCGAGCAGGTCGCAGTACGCACTGACGTTGGCCGCCTGCATCGGCAACAGCTTCGATCAGCGCACCCTGGCGATCATCTGCGAACAGTCGCCGGTGGCCGTGGCCGAGGATCTTGCACAGGCGGCGGCCGAGGGCCTGATCGTTCCCGCGGCGCGCAGCGACCACGACGCGGAACCGGCCCACGCCTTCCTGCACGACCGCGTGCAGCAGGCGGCCTACGCGATGATTCCCGACGAGCGCAAGCCGATGCTGCACCTGCGCATCGGCCGTCTCCTGCGGTCGCGTGCGACGCCGCAGCAGATGGAGCAAGGGCTGTTCGACATCGTGCATCACCTCAACCGCGGCCGCAGCCTGATCGGCACCGTGCGCGAGCGGCTCGAGGTCGCTCAACTCGACCTGAACGCCGGGCGCAGGGCCAAATCGTCGACCGCGCACGATGCGGCACTGGACTTCTTCCTTGCCGGGCTCGGGCTGCTCGACGACAACCATTGGCAATCGGACTACGCGCTGTGCTTCGCACTGCACCTGGAAGCCGCAGAGAGCCAGTACCTGTGCGGCCACTTCGACGCGGCGCACCAGCTGTACGAGCTGCTTCTGCGACACGCCGCGACCAACATCGACCGTGCGCGGGTCCATCGCCTGCGCAGCGTGCAGTACGAGCACACCTCGCGCTATGCCGATGCGCTGGGGAACACGCGCGCCGGCCTCGCGTTGTTCGACGTCTCGCTGCCCGAGGCGGCCGCCGACAAGGAGCGCGCACTCGGCCGCGAGATGGACCTCATCGCGTCGCTGCTGGGCGATCGGGACATCGCCTCGCTGATCGACCTGCCGGTGATGGACGATCCGAAGATCCTCATCGTCATGAGCATGCTGACAGACATCTGGGCCTCGGCCTTCATCCTCGGCGATCCGACCCTGGCGCGGCTGATCTCGGCGACGATGGTGCGGCTGTCGCTGCTGCACGGCAACATCGAAGAGTCCGCCTACGGCTACGTGACCCACGCCATCACGGTCGGCCCGGTGCGCGGCGACTACCAGGGCGCCTACGCGTTCGGCACGCTGGCGCTCGCCGTGAACCACCGCTTCCAGGACTCGCGGCGGCGCGCCAAGATCTACCAGCAGTTCCATGCGCACGTAAACTTCTGGCGCCAGCCGTGGGCGACCTGCATCCCCTATGCGCGCGAGGCCTGCCGCAGCGGGCTCGAAAGCGGCGACTTCCTCTACGCGGCCTACGGCGCCGGCACCGAGCTCTGGTCGGCGATCCTGTCCACGGAGGACCTGGCCCAGTTCGTGCGCGAGTACACGCCGAGCGTGGCGCTGGTCCAGAAGCTCAAGAATCAAGGCTTTGCCGATTCGGTGAAGATCATTCTCAACTGGGCCCGCGCGCTGCAGGGCCTGACCCGGGGGGCGCTGTCGCTGTCGGACGATGCGATCGACGAGGAAGAGTACCTGCGCAACTACCGCGGCAATCCCTTCTTCGTTACCTTCCACGCCGTGGCGAAGCTGCACGTCAGCTGCTTGCTCGGCACGCCGGCGCAGGCCCTCGAGGCCGCTCGCGTGGCGGGTGCCACAGTGCACCACGTGGCCGGCACGGTCTGGCCGGTGACCTACGAATTCTGGAATGCGCTGGCGCTGACCGCGAGCCATGCCGATGCGGGCGAGGAAGAACGCCGGGCCTCGTTGACGAAGATCGCCGAAGCCCAGGCATCGTTCGAACTGCTGGCCGCGAATTGCGCCGAGAACTTCCGCTGCCCCGCGCTGCTGCTCGCCGCCGAGCTCGATCGCATCGAGGGCCGCGACCGCGAAGCGATCGAGCACTATGAGCGGGCGATCGAATATGCGGGCGGCCGGGCCGGGCTGCTTCAGCAGCATGCGTTGGCCAGCGAGCTCCATGCGCGCTTCCGCCTCGCGCGCGGCGACACGAAGCTCGCGGCCCTTTTCATGGCCGATGCGCGCGCCTGCTATGCGCGCTGGGGCGCGGCTGCCAAAGTAGAGCAGCTCGAGCGCAGGTACCCCGAGCTGCTGCACATCGAAACAGCGGCGCCGCGCGATCCGCCGGTACCGATCGAGCCCGCCGAGACCGCAGTACCGGAGCGTCCCGACGCCGGCGGCCTGGACCTGGACAGCGTGATGAAGGCAGCCCACGCGATCGCCGGCGAGGTCGAACTGGACCGGCTGCTCGCGCGCCTCATGCGCCTCGCGATCGAGAACGCCGGCGCCGAGCGCGGCTGCCTGGTCCTCGAGCGGGACGGCGAATCGCTGGTCTACGCCGCCGACGCGCTGCAGGCGCCCGGGCAGGCGATGGCTCCCGGCACGCCGCTGGCCGCGTCGCGCAGCCTGCCGGCGAGCATCGTCAACTTTGTGCGGCGCACCGCCGAGAGCGTTGTGCTGGCCGACGCGGCAGCGGACGACCGCTACGGCGGCGACCCCTACGTCGTGCGCCACAAGCTGCGGTCGGTGTTGTGCGTGGCCGTGCAGAAGCAGGGACGGTCGGTCGGCGTGCTGTACCTCGAGAACAGCGTGCTCGCCGGCGCCTTCACATCCGAGCGCATCCGGGTCGTGCGCATGCTGGCGACCCAGGCCGCCATCGCGCTGGAGAACGCACGGCTGTTCGAAGGCCTCCGGCGCGAAGTCCGCGAACACCGCGAGGCGCGCCAGCGGCTGAGCGACGCGCTGGCGCAGGTCGAGCGGCTCAAGGAGGACCTGGAGGCGGAGAACGTCTACCTGCGCAGCGAGCTGATCGCCAACGTTTCGCACGATCTGCGCACACCGCTCGTCTCGCTGCGCGGCTACCTGGAGCTCCTGGCGCTCAAAGGCGGCGAGCTGCCGGCCGCGACGCAGCAAAGCTACGTCGAGATCGCGCTGCGTCAGAGCGAGTACCTCGCGACGCTGATCGACGAGCTGTTCGAGCTCGCCAAGCTCGACTTCAAGGGCCTCCAACTCGCCCGCGAGACCTTTCAGCTACCGGAGCTTGCCGTCGACGTGCTGCAGAAGTTCCAGCTCGCGGCCGATCGCAAGGAGGTGGCGTTGCGGATCGAGGCCCCGGACGCGCTGCCACCGGTCGATGCCGACCTGGGCCTGGTCGAACGCGTGCTCGACAACCTGATCGGCAACGCCCTGCAGCACACGCCCGGCGGCGGTTCGGTGAGCGTGGGCCTGCGGGCCGAGGGCGAGCGTGTGATCGCATGCGTCGCCGACACCGGCAGCGGCATCCCGGAGGCCGAGCTGCCCTTCATCTTCGACCGCTTCTATCGCGTCGACGAAAGCCGCAACCGCGCCTCGGGCGGCGCCGGGCTGGGGCTGGCGATCGCCAGGCGCATCGTCGAGCTGCACGGCTGCCGGATCGCGGTGAAGAGTCGCGCGGGCGAGGGCTGCTGCTTTTCGTTCGGCCTGCCGGTGGCACGGCCCGCGGCGCGTCAGGAGGCCGGTACGCCGGGTGGCGACGCTTCTGCGCGAAGCCGGGCCAGCGCCTGAATCCGTTCGAGTTCGGCGGCCGCGCGCGCGAGGAAGATGCGGTAGACCGAATCGACCAGCATCTCGTCGCCGAGCGGCGTGCGATGGCGGAAAGCCAGGTGGCCGAGCGTGCGGCCATCGCTCGCGATGATCGGCATGCCGAGATAGGCCTCCCAGCCGGCTTCGCGGGGAAACAACTGCGCGAGGCCGCTGCGATGAAAACAGGCGCTTGCGCCCTGCACGACGGCTTCGCAAGGCGTGCCGGCCAGCGCGAACTCGAAGTTGTCGCGCAGGCTGCCTTCCGCCCAGTAGGCCAGCGTGCGCACCCGGGTCGCCGGCTGGTCGGCGCATTCGGCGACGAAGGCGCAATCGAGCCCCAGCGCGCGCGCGAAGTGCCGGACCATCGCCGGGAAGAAGGCTTCGCCCACGGCGCCCGCGGTACCGTCGGCCACCGCCTGGAGCACGTGAAGCACGTGCCGCATCGGCGTCACGTCGGTGTCCTGGCCCACCACGCGGTAAGGGGCCCCGCCGGCGCGCCGCAGCGCGATGCCGCGCGACAGCACCCAGCGCACGCTGCCATCCTTGTGCAGGAGGCGCATCTCGTGCTCGAAGCGCGCATCGTCGGGTGCCGTGGCGGGCACGAGCCGTTGCGCCAGCGCCTGCTCGAGCGCGGGCTGGTCGTCGGGGTGCACGCGCGATCGCCAGCCCGGCAGGTCGTCGGCGAGCTCGTGTGCCTCGAAGCCCAGCATGCTCTTCCAGCGCGGCGAGAGCTGGACCCGGCCGGAGGCGATGTCCCAGTCCCACATGCCGTCCTGGCTGCCGCGCAGCGCCGCGACGTAGCGCTCTTCGCTCGCGCGCAGCTCGGCCTCGGCAGCGGCACGCGACATCTCCGCCCGACCGGTGGCCGCACGTTGCTCGGCGAGGCGCCGTTCGACCTGCACCAGCCGCTCGCCCGATGCAGCGCGCTGCCTGCCGGCTCGCCGGGCGGTCGACCAGGCCAGCCATCCGACGAAGACCAGCGCCGCTGCCATGACGAACAGGAGCGTGAGCGCCATCGTGTGCGTGATCATGAAGACATCCTCTCGGTGCAGCGGTCCACCGGCGCAGCCGGCCTCGGCGCGGCCAGCGGCAGGTCGAAGGCGAAGCAGCTGCCGGCGCCCGCGATGCTGGCGACCGACAACTCGCCGCCGTGCAGGCGCACGATGCGCTGCGCGATCGCAAGTCCGAGGCCGCCCTGCGCACCGGGCACGGAACGGTCGGCGCGGTCGTAGCGGTCGAAGATGCCCGCCAGCTCGGCAGGCGGGATGCCGCAGCCGCTATCGCGCACGGCCATCCGGGCACGCTGCGCGTCGCCGCCGAACTCGATCGTCACGCTGCCGCCGGGCGGCGTATGCCGCAGGGCGTTGTCGAGCAGGTTTTCGAGCACCCGTTCGACCATGCCGATGTCGGCCTGCGCACGGATCGCGGCGCTGCCCTCGCCGCCGGCGGCGCGCAGGTCCACCTTGCGCGCCCGCGCGTCGAGCGCGAACTTCTGCGCCACGTCCTGCGCCAGCTCGGCCAGCGAGAACGCCTCCGGCTGCGGCAACGCTTCCGCGGCCTCCAGCCGGGTGAGCTCGAACAGGTCGCCCACCAGGCGTCCCAGGCGCTCGCCGTGGCGCACCGCCGTCTCCAGGTAGTTGCGTTCCTCCGCCGGCGGCAGGCTGCCGTGGCGCAGCAGCAGCAGCTCGAGATAGCCCTGCATCGAGGCCAGCGGCGTGCGCAGGTCGTGCGACACGTTGGCGAGCAGCTCGCGGCGCCGGTCCACGCCGCGCTCGATCTCGGCAAACTGTTTGCCGATGCGGGCGGACATCTGCTCCACGTGCGCGGCGAGCCGGTCGATCTCGTCGCCGCCGGCGTCGGCACCCGCCACGTGCAGGGGTTCGGTACAGCCGCCCCGGGCGAAGGCATCGACGGCGTCGGCCAGACGCTTCAGGCGTCGCGAGGCGCGCCATGAAACGTAAAGGGCGGCGATGGCGCCGGAGGCGAGGGCGACCATCGCCATGTCGAAGGGGTTCACGGCACGGTCCGATCCTCAGGGGCGCGGGTCGCCGAACTTGTAGCCCACGCCCCACACGGTCTGGATGTAGTCGGGGTTTCCGGGATCGCGCTCGATCTTGTTGCGCAGGCGGTTGATGTGCGAGTTGACAGTGTGCTCGTAGCCGCTGTGGCTGTAGCCCCAGACCTGGTCGAGCAGCTGCGTCCGGGTATGGACGCGCCCGGGGCTGCGCGCGAAGTAGACCAGCAGCTCGAACTCCTTGGCGGTCAGCTCGACCGGCTTGCCGTCCAGCAGCGCCTCGTGGCGTTGCAGGTCGATGCGCAGGCCTCCGGCCTCGATCAGCTGTTCCTGGCTGGCGGCCGTCTGTGCCGCGGCCTGCTGGTGATCGGCGCGCCGGAATACCGCCTTCACGCGGGCGGCGAGTTCGAGCATGCTGAAGGGCTTGGTCAGGTAGTCGTCGGCGCCCAGCTCCAGGCCCAGCACGCGGTCGAGCTCCGAGGACTTGGCGGTGAGCATCAGGATCGGCGTGTAGCGCGCATGAGTGCGAAGGCGCCGGCAGATCTGCAGGCCGTCCATGCGCGGCAGCATGAGGTCGAGGATCACGAGGTCGTAGTTGCCGGCCTCGCATTCGGCGAGCCCGGTCACGCCGTCGGCGATCAGCCGGCCTTCGCAGTCGAGCTCGCCGAGCTGCAGCATCACGAGGCGGCCGATGTCAGGGTCGTCTTCGACCACCAGGACGCGGCGGGTCATGCCGACACCTCCGTGAAAAGCCCGCGTCCCAGATGGCGCGCGAGCACCGCCATGAGGTCGAAGGCCGGGTCGGCATCGAGCGCGCGCCGGGTCGCGTCGGCCAGGCTGGCCTCGTCGGCCAATGCGCAGAGCCAGCGGCTTTCGGCAAGGCTCAGGAGCCTGAACTCGATCTCCAGCGCGTGCTGCACGACCAACAGGTTCACGCCGCCTTCGTCGAGCGAGATCGTCGATCCGTCATCGAGCGCCTCCGGCTGGTTCGCCTGCCAGATCCGCAGCACCGGATAGCGCGACGCGACGAAGCGCGCGCTGGGCTGCAGGCGAAGGCGCAGCCCGGCCTGCTCGGCCGCCGGCACCTGCGCCAGCCGTTCCAGCGCGAGGGCTGGCAGTTCGGCCTCGTGGTAGGCGCGGTGCAAGGCCCATTCGAGCGCTGCCACGTCCGGCAGGTAGGGCAGGTCCGCGGCCGGCGGATAGGCGCGCAGGAAGCCGGGAAACTCGCCGCCGAAGTCCTGCAGGTTGCTCGAGCGCGAGGGATGCGCGCTGATGCAGGCCTTGGTCGCGTGGCGGAAGAAACCGGTGCCGACGAGGCGCGCGACCACCGGGTAGACGGCGCCCAGCGCGGCGATCAGGCTCTCGAACATGTTGTTGCGGTAGACCTGCAGGCGCTGCCGTGCTGACAGCGGCTCCGTCGGCCGCACCAGCGCAGTCGCGGCCGCACCGCCGCGCAGCAGCAGCGCGTCCATCACGCGGGCCTGGATGTCAGGCAGCGCAAGCATGGCGCAACTCCATCATCGCTTCGGCCTTCGCGGCCTCGGCTACCAGCGCCGCCAGGGCAGGCATGTCGGCGTCCCACTCAACCAGCGTCGGCACCGGGCCGAAGCGCTCCAGCGCAGCCGCATAGAGCGCCCACACCGCATCGGCAACTGGCGCACTGTGCGTGTCGATCAGGATCTCGGCGCCGCCGCCGACGAGGTTGCGCGTGAAACCGGCCAGGTGGATTTCCTCCACCGCCTGGCGGGGAATGGCCTGCAGGTAGTGCCTCGCGTCGAAGCCGTGGTTGTGGGCGCTGACGAAGATGTTGTTGACGTCCAGCAGGATGCCGCAGCCGCTGCGCCGCGCGACCTCGGCGAGGAACTCCCACTCGGGAATCGCCGACGCGACGAACTCGAGGTAGCTCGACACGTTCTCGAGCAGGATGCGGCGCCGCAGGCGCTCCTGCACCTGCTGCACGCGTACGACGACGTGCGAGAGCGCCTCCTCGGTAAAGGGCAGCGGCAGCAGGTCGTTGGCATGGATGCCGCCCACGGAGCTCCAGCACAGGTGGTCGGACACCAGCGCGGGGTCCAGCATGTCGATGAGTTCGCGCAGGCGCGCGAGGTGCGGCTCGCTCAAGGGGTCGACGGAGCCGATCGACAGGCCCACGCCATGCAGGCTTAGTGGATGGCTCTGGCGCGCGAGCTTCAGGAAATGCAGCGGCTTGCCGCCCCGGCCGAAATAATTCTCGCTGTGCGCCTCGATGAAACCCACGGACGGACGCGATTCGATGAACTCGACATAGTGCTCGGGCCGCAGGCCGATGCCGGCGCACCCTGTCAGCGATCTCAAGGACTGGTTCATCATCACCTCCTCGGTCACGAGAATTCTAGGCAGCCGCCCGCGCGCTGCGGGACGCGTGATGAAAATGTGAACATTGGCCACCGCCGCTTCAGCGCGGCCGCGTCCACACCTTGCGCGCCAGCAGCGCCGCGACGATCGAGGCGCACATCGCGAGGAAGGCCACCCAGGCATAGGGCCACAACAACGGCATCCCGACCAGGATCAGGCCGTCGTTGCCGCCGGGGATCAGCAGGCTGCCCCAGCCCATGAGCACGCCGCCCGCCAGGCAGCGCAGCAGCTGCGCGGCCGTGACGCGCGTGCTGCGAAAGCGGCCGGCCGTCCAGCCGCCCCAGACCGCGCCGAGCAGCAGCGCCAGCAGCAGCAGGCAGCGCGCGCTGAGGCTGGCGGCCATGCCGCGCGCCAGTTCGGCCAGCACGTCGGTGTAGGCCCAGGCGCCTACCAGCAACAGCATGAGCACGAAGGCGATGCCGATCACCGTGGTGGCGGCATGCGGCGACCAGATGCGCGCAGCCAGCGCGTCGCGCACCCGCAGCCCGCCCCTGAGCGGCCGCACCAGGCGCCAGGCCACGAAAAGCAGGAACAGCAGTGCCACCCACGCGGGCGCCTGCAGCACCGGCGAGCCGTCGACGAGCTCGCGGTGCGTGCCCGCCGCGAAGAGGGGCCCGACGCTCAGGCAGCCCAGGTAGAAGCCGAGCGGCGTGGCCAGGTAGGCCCACTCGCCCGAGCCGAAACGCGCAATGGCGCCGAACACGCAGGCCTGGTTGACGAAGGCGCCGAAGCCCAGCAGCGCGCCGCCCAGCACTGTCCAGCGGTTCAGCGGGTAGCCCGGCGGCATGGCCGGCAGGAGATGCAGGGCCTGTGCGACGAGCAGGCCGCCGGCCACCCACAGCGAGGCCTCGCCAAGGCTCAGCAGGCGGCGCGAAGTGCGCTTGTTGACGATCTCCTCCATGGCGGCGACGGTGCAGGTGGCGCCGCGCTGGATCGCGAAGCCCATCACTGCAGCGCAGAAGGCAGCGACCGCGAACGCGAGGCTGGCGAGCGCGATGTCCATCAGCGCACCCCGACGGCGTTGTGGAACTTGCAGACCTCGTGCATCGCCTCGTCGTTGTCGATCGCGCCGGTCTGCGGAAGGATGTGACCGCTGTTCAGGTCGAACACCCATCCGTGGATACTCGGTCTGCGGGTGTTCTCCCAGGCTTGCTGGACGATGCTGGTCTTGCCCAGGTTGTAGACCTGCTCGATCACGTTGAGCTCGACCAGGCGCCGGAAGCGTGCCTCTTCGTCCAGCGGCGCCAGCTGTCGCGCGAAGTACTGCTGCGTGTCCTTCAGCGTGCGCAGCCAGTTGTCGATGAGCCCGTGCGAGGCATGGCCCATCGCGGCCTTCACGCCGCCGCAGCCGTAGTGGCCGCAGACGATGATGTGCCCGATCTGCAGCACATCGACGGCATATTGCAGCACCGACAGCAGGTTCATGTCAGTCTGCACCACCAGGTTGGCGATGTTGCGATGCACGAACATGTCGCCGGGCTGGGTCCCGGTGATGCGGTCGGGCGGCACGCGGCTGTCAGAGCATCCGATCCAGAGGAAGCCCGGATGCTGCCCTTCGGCCAGCTTGTCGAAGTAGGCGGGGTCGATGCGCAATTGCTCCTCAACGAAGCGCCCGTTGTTGCGCAGCAGCTGCCCGATGCGATCGATCATGCGGTCCCCCTTTTCTTCCAGGCTCAGCGGTGCTCGATCACGCCCTCGATGGGATCGGCCGCAGCCTGTTCCCAGGGCGTGCGTCCGATCATGCGCAGCGTGTCGGCGTAGCCCGCCTGCCGGCGCGTGCGGATGCCCGTCGGCGTGAAGTCGATGTCCTTGGTGTGGTCCTCGCCCTCCACGCGCGGCGCGACCAGGTGCACCACGTGCATCGTCGTCCCGCAGCCCCAGGAGGCCAGCTCGCGCACCTTCGGGTTGGCCTGCTTCGCGGCCGGGATTTGCTTGTGCAGCTCGCGGATCACGTGGCGCAGCCGGTGAATCTGCTTCTGGCGCGCGATATGGCTGTCGGCGCGGCTGGCGAACTGGATATCCTTGTGGCGCGCCATCACCTCCCAGATCGACCCGGGCTCCGGCGCGGTCTGGTGCCATACGTTGACGGCGAAGATCACCGCGTCCCGGCGCGGCTTGTCGTCGAGCACGGCCTCGATCGGCGTGTTGGAGTAGATGCCGCCGTCCCAGTAAGGTTGGCCGTCGATGCGCACCGCGGGAAAGGCCGGGGGCAGGGCGCCCGAGGCCATCACGTGGTCGACGCCGAGCGGCTCGCGACTGGTGTCGAAGTAGCGCATCTCGCCGCTGCAGGCGTTCACGGCACCGACGGTCATGCGCGTGTGGCACTGGCACAGGTACTCGAAATCCACCAGCGACTGCAGCGTCCCGCGCAGCGGCGCCGTGCTGTAGTAGGAGGCCGCCTCGACCCCGAGTGGCGCGGCCGAGCCGCGCAGCGCATGCAGGTTGGGCGTGAAGAAGTCCGGAATGCCGCGCATCACGGTCGCCATGTTCGACACCATGTTGCCCAGGCCCATCCAATCGGGGATGCGAGTGGTGGGCGTCGACGCCTGCATCAGGTCCCAGAAGGCGTTCAGGCGATCGAGGCGGTGCTCCGGGCTGTTGCCGGCGATCAGCGACGCGTTGATGGCGCCGATCGAGGTGCCGATGACCCAGTCGGGCTCGATGCCGGCTTCGTGCATCGCCTGGTAGACGCCGACCTGGTAGGCGCCGAGCGCGCCGCCGCCCTGCAGCACCAGAACGACCTGGCCGGGAAGTTCGCCGTTGCGGCCGCGGTTGCCGGCCGCGGCGCGCGGCTTGCGTGAGTTCGTCATGGTCTTCTTCCTCTGTTCAGTGCAGCGTCCAGCCGCCGTCCATGGCCAGCGCGGTGCCAGTCATCGAGGCGGCCGCGTCGGACGCCAGGAACACGGCCAGCGCCGCCAGCTCCTCGACCTGGATGAACTCCTTGCGCGCCTGGTGAGACAACATCACATTGCGCACCACCTCCTCGGGCGAGATGCCGTGGGCCTTGGCCTGGTCGGCGATCTGCTTCTCGACCAGCGGCGTCTTCACGTAGCCGGGGCAGATGGTGTTGGAGGTGACGCCGAACTCGGCGAGCTCGACCGCCACCGTCTTGGACAGGCCGATGAGCCCATGCTTGGCCGCGACATAGGCCGACTTGAAGGGCGACGCGGTCAGCCCGTGCGCCGAGGCGACGTTGATGATGCGGCCGAAGCGGCGCGCCTTCATGCCTGGCGCGACGGCCTTGATGACGTGGAAGGCCGAGGAGAGGTTGATCGCCATCACCGCATCCCACTTGTCGTCGGCGAACTCCTCGATCGGCGCGACATGCTGGATGCCGGCGTTGTTGACCACGATGTCGACCTTGCCGAACTCGGCCTGGGCGAACTCGACCATCGCACGCACCTGCTCGGGCCGGCTCATGTCGGCGCCCGAATAGCGCACCTTGATGCCGAACTGGCGCTGCAGCTCGGCGCGCGTGAACTCGATTTCCTGCGCGTCGCCGAAGCCGTTGAGCAGGATGTCGGCGCCGTTCTGGGCCAGCGCGCGGGCGATGCCCAGTCCGATGCCACTGGTGGAGCCGGTGACGATGGCGGATTTCTGCTTGAGCATGGAAGGCTCCTAGGGTTGGGGTTGGGGTTGGGACGGCTGAACGGTTTCGGCGACGGGCCGTGCCACGTCCACGTCGGCCTCGCTGGTTCGCGTAAAGCGCAGGTGCGTGATGTCGGCCGCGAAGAACATGCTCCACGTCCATTCGAGCCAGATGCGGACCTTGCGGCCCGCCGTAGGCATCAGGAGCAGGTAGTAGGCGCGCCATAGCAGCCAGGCCGGCAGTCCGCGCAGGCGCAGGCCGAACACGCTGGCCACGCCTTTCAGGTGGCCAGTGGCCGCCATCATTCCCTTCGATGCGTGGCTGAAGGGTTGCGTCGCACGGCCCTCGATGGCGGCGACGATGTTGCGCGCCAGCGCGCGCGCCTGCGCCACGGCGAACTGCGCGGTCGGCGGCGCGAACTGCTGCGTCACGCCATTGCGCACCAGTGCGCAGTCGCCAAGGGCCCACAGCCCCGCTGCCCCCGGGATCGACATGTCGGGCGCGGTCTCGATCCGCCCGCGCTGCTTGGGGACTGGCAGGCCCCCGACCAGCGGATTGGGCCGGGTGCCGATGGTGCAGATCACGGTCGCGCCGGCGATGGTCTCTCCGCTCGCCAGCCTCACGCCATCGGCACTCACTTCGGCGGCGCGCGCGTTGAGCCGGACGTCGATGTGCCGCGCGCGCATCGAGCGCGCAGCGGCCAGTCCCAGCGATTCGGGCAGCTCGAGCAGCAACCGATCGGCGTTCTCGATCACCGTCACCTTGAGTTCCTCCGCCTTGACCCGCGGGTAGTAGCGGCCGGTGCCGCGCAGGAAGTCGGCCAGCGCGCCGGCCACCTCGACGCCCGAAAAGCCGCCGCCGATGACGATGAAGTGGCCGAGCCGCCGCCGCAGCGCCGGGTCGGCTTCGAGCTCGATGCGCGCGATGCGCTGCAGCACGCGGTTGCGGATGAACATCGCGTCGCCGACCAGCTTGAGCGGCAGCGCATGCTCGGCCAGCCCGGGCACCAGGTCCAGATTGGCGCGCGTGCCGAAGGCGAGCACCAGGTGCTCGTAGGCGATGTCCTGGAACCCGGCGAGCGTGCCGGCACGCACGCAGCGGCGATCGGGGTCGATGCCGGTGACGCGTCCCATGACGAACTGGCTGCGCGTGCCTGCGCGCAGCATCTGACGGATCGGCGCCACCACGTGCTCGGGGAAGACCGAGGCGCCCACTACCTCGGCCAGCATCGGATTGAAGGTGGTGTAGCTCTCCTCGCTGACCAGCACGACGCGCCATCCCTGCGGCAGCCGCGGCTCCAGCGAGCGCGCCAGTGTCGTGCCGGCGAAGCCGCCGCCGACGATGACGATGTTCTTCTCAGTGGACATGGCGCGCTCCCGGGGTCATGACGCGCGCAAGCGCCGTGCGACCAGATAGTCGAGCGACAGCTTGCCCGGCCCGTGCAGCAGGGTGACCAGCAGCAGCAGGCCCCAGGTCTGGTGATCGCGCAGCCCCACATCGCCGAGGTCAGGATAGGAGACGACGGCAATGATGTTGAACACGAAGAGAACGAAGGCCGAGAAGCGCGTGCCCAGTCCGATCACCAGCAGCACCGGGAAGAGCAGCTCGACGCCGGTGCCCAGGAAAGCTGCGACCTCCGGCGGCAGCAAGGGCACCGCGTACTCGTTCTCGAACAGCGAGATCGTCGATGACCAGGTGGCGATCTTCGTCAGTCCCGACTTGAAGAACACGCTGGCAACGAAGAGCCGCACGGCGAGATCGACCGTCGGCGAGAGCGCCTGGAGGCCGCGGCTGGCGGCGCGGAGCCGCGCGATCGCGCGTGAGCGCAGGTCGGCACGGGCGGCGTGCCTGGAAGGCATGGGGCCTGCGTAGTGCACGGCGGACTCCTCAGCCCTTCTTCGCGGCGGCAGCGCCGCCGTGCACGTTCTCGGGCTTGTTGGTCACGGTGCCGCCGGCGATCCGCGCGCAGGTGCCCTTGGCGACGTAGATCCAGGCTTCCGTGTCGCGGTCCGCCGTCGAGGTGCCGGCGCACGAGCTCTTGCTCGTGCCGCAGTCATTGCTACCGGCCTTGACGATGCCGGCGCATTTCTCGGTTGCGACCTTCTGCGCGAAGGCCCCGGTGCTGGCCGCGCCGAGGCCCAGCGCGAGCAGGCTGGCGATGGCGCCGTGGACCAGTTGATGGTTTGCGTTCATTTGAAACTCCTGTGGACGGTTGAGGTGGAAGACTTGGCGGATCGGCTCGACGCTGAATCGCATCGGGTACCGCTCCGGAAGCAAGTCTGGCCACCGCGTCTCACGCGGCCATCAATGAAAGTTCACGATTCGGTCACATGCTGCCCGCGGCCGCTCCAGGATGCTGTGCGACAACTGCTTCCGCAAGTTCAGCATCGGGCCGGCGCCAATCGCCCCGACACTTGTCTGCCCGCGCTGCGGAGACGTTGAGCCGGTCAAGCTGGGAATCGTGTTCTTCGGGGAGACTAGCCCGGGCTATCACATCCTGGCAGAAGAGCTGGAGCGGCTGCGCGCCGAGGACATCCTCCTCATCATTGGGACGTCCCTGCGCGTCATTCCGGTCGACATGCTGGTGCCTTCCTGGCGCGCGGACGACGAACTTGTCTGGCAGGTGAATCCGGAGTTGGTGGACCAGCGCTATTACGGACGGAATGTGTGCGCGACGGCGGCAGCCGGCCTGGCGCAGCTCAAGCGGCTGCTCTTGCAGCTCATGGCAAGCTGATACACTGCTTCACACAAGAGGCGTATTTATGCCTCTTAGTAGAATAAAGTGCCATTAAACGCCCCAAACATGCCTCTTGTGAAACTTGACCAATCAGCGTGAGAGCTATACAATAGAGGCACAAAAAGGGCGCTTATATGTGTTTTCCCTTGTTTGGAGGCAACATAAGGGCGTTTGTGATGCTTGTGCATAGAGGAGTTTCAAGATGACCGCCAGTCAGACACTCGACGAGCTGGAACTCGACCTGGGCGAGAAGCTCAAGCGGCTCCGGCTCAACAAGAACTGGGACCAGAAGACGCTCGCGGCGCGCGCCGGCGTGAGCGTGCGTGCCTTGCGCAACATCGAGGCCGGCCAAGGCTCGACCGTCAAGACGCTGTTGAGCGTCGTGCGCGCGCTCGGCCGTGAGTCATGGCTGCAGACGGTAGCTCCAGTGGCGACCGTCAATCCGTTGACCCTGACAAGCCGAGCGTCAAAGCGCGTACGCGCGACAAGTCCCACGGTCAAGGTCAACGCGGCCAAACGGCTCCTCGCCACCGCCAAGCTCGCCGAAGGCGAGGGTCAACCGGCGCCTGGCTCACCGGTCGAACTCAATGCAGCCCGGCGCCTGCTCGCGACCGCAAATCAAGCGAATGAGCAGCCGCCCAAGTCCCGAAAAAAGCCTGAATAGCAATAGCGCATTCTTGAAGGAATCGTATGGTCACGAAGAGGACTACAACAAAAACGGCAGCGAAGAAGACTTCCGCGGCGAAGAAGGCCCCGGCCAAGAAAACAGCAGCGAAGAAGCCCTTCAAGCACGTCGGCGTGGTCGAAGTGCATCTGTGGCAGACACATATCGGCTCGGTGACGCTCGACCCGGCATACGGTTTCTACGTCTTCAACTACACGCCGGAGTTCGCCGGTAGCGGCATTGACCCGTCGCCGTTGCAGATGCCGCTGTCGGAAAATAGCTACATTTTCACGGACCTTCCGGAAGCTACGTACAAGCGACTGCCGGCCATGCTCAGCGACGCGCTGCCCGATGACTTCGGCAATGCGCTCATCAACCGCTATATGGCCGACCACGGTATCGCGGCCCCTAACGTCACGCCGCTCGACCGGCTGGCCTACATGAGCAATCGCGCGATGGGTGCGCTGGTATTCAAGCCCGCGCGCGGCCCGGCGACGCACAAGCCCACCTCCATCGAACTCAGTTCACTCGTCGAGCAGGCGCGTCAGGCTGTGACGGGCGTCATGGACGACGATGACCATGCAAACGCCGCCCTGCGCAGCATCATCGACGTCGGCACATCCGCCGGCGGCGCGCGGGCGAAAGCCGTCATTGCGTGGAACCCGAAGACCGACGAAATCCGCTCGGGCCAGCTGGAGGCTCCGGACGGCTTCGAACACTGGCTGCTCAAGTTCGATGGAATGGGCGACGACCACGAGCTTGGCGCCTCGCAGAACTATGGCCGCGTCGAGTACGCCTATCACCTGATGGCGCGCGCCGCCGGCATCGACATGACCGATTGCCGGCTCCTGAAGGAGAACGGCCGCGCACACTTCATGACCCGGCGTTTTGACCGGGAAGGCATGAGTGGCCGCAATCACATGCAGACGCTCTGCGCGATGTCTCATGTCGACTACAAGAAGAAGGGCACCAATGCCTATTCGCAGCTCTTCTCGGCGATGACGCAACTGAACCTTCCTTACGAGGACATGGAGGAAGCGTTCCGGCGGATGGTGTTCAACGTGATGGGCCGCAACTGCGACGACCACACGAAGAACTTCTCCTTCTTGCTTCGCGAAGGCAGCGCCACCTGGGAATTCGCGCCGGCCTACGACGTCACCTTCGCTCACAATCCCACGGGCGAATGGACCAGCCAGCACCTGATGTCGGTGAACGGAAAGTTCAAGGGTTTCGAAGTCGAAGACCTGCTGGCGGAGGCGGACCGGTTCAAAGTTGGCACCGCGAACGACGTCATCGAGCAGGTGCGCGAAGCCATCCGGCAGTGGCCGCAATTCGCCGAGTCCGCGGACCTTCCTGAGAACGAGATGGTCGACCGCCAGAAGCAGCTGTTGCTGCTCGATTGACACAAGAAGAGGTCCGCCTCACAGCCTGGCCGTTCCGTTAAGGAATCGCAGGCAAACGGGAGCACCGGCCCGGGCCGTCCGAATCAGCAGACATTGGAGGACCGGCGCGACGGTCGGCTTCTGGCCGACTGTAGCCGCCACTCGGATTGGTGACGCTCAGGGTGTTTCAGAGATGCTTAACGTTTGACATGATGGCTGGCCCAGGACCAGTCCGCTCTGAGCGCTTGCGGGCAAACTTTAGCCGACCCGCGAGCGGATGCTCTTGGCCGGATCACGCCGGAGCTCTGGGCTCGAAGTGGAGATTCAAGTTTTCAGATTTGGGCCCTGCAGGATACGTTCAAGAACAAGCCCAGTGGCGCGTTCCGGCGTCCGGTGGAGCGCATTGTTAGACGGCGCGTCGAGCGATCCGCCGCATCACAAGTTTCTCGTACACGTTGGCGGGCCACTAGCCGATCCCTCCGGCGAGGCGAGCCGATTCAGGCAAAGATTTAAGCCGGAGCATCGCCAGCACGCCGAGAGCGGGACCTGGGGCCAGGAACGCAAACACCCACCGCCATCCAAAGGCATCTGCGACTAAGGGGATCAGCCAGATCGTCACGATCGTGAGGATGAACCCAACGGCAAGCTGCAGTGTCAAAGCTGTTCCTACATAAGATTGGTCGGCAAGCTCGGTGACCATCGCCGAAAACTGCGCCGAGTCGGCCACGACGGTAAAGCCCCACACCAAGCCGACGATGAGCAGCAGCCATGGGGAAGAGCCGAACAGCAACCCGATCAGAATGCAGCAACTCCCGGATATAGCCATCATCAGCGCGGTAGTTCTGGTCCTGCCCCAGCGATCTCCAAGGATGCCGCCCACCCAACAGCCCAATGCCCCAACGGCAATGACCGCGAATGTCGCGAAGGCGGCAGCCGAGCCCACAGTCGTCCCTCGGGCTACCAGCGCCTCGGAGAAGAACAGCATGAACCACGCATACATCGCAAACAACTCCCACATGTGGCCGAAGTAGCCGAATGAAGCCAGCCGGACGCCGCGGTTGGCAAATACGCGCCATACCTGCGTGGGATCGAATGTCGCCGTCGGGAAAGGAGCGGGACCTTCCTTCACCGCGAACTCTGCAATCAAACCCCCAATCAACGTCAGAGCGGAGGTCATGTAGATCACCACGCGCCAATCCAGCCCGCCGAGCCCGTTGATGAGATGAGGCATCGCTTGTCCCAGGACAATCGCTCCGACGAGGATTCCGAGCGCGACTCCTCGGCCTCTCCGGAACCATGTGGCCATCAACTTGAGGGCTGGGGGATACACGCCCGCCAAGAAAAACCCTGTTGCGAAGCGCAGCGCGATTCCGATGTCGCCGGCGCCAGCGAGCTCCAGGAGCCCGTTCGCGGTGGCAGCACCGATCGTTCCGCCAAGGATCACATGCTTCGGCGAGACAATGTCGGAAACATTCAGGAAGCTCGAGACCAACGCGCCGCACACAAAGCCGAGTTGAACGGCGATCGTCAGCCATGCAGCGGCGTTGTTGGAAAGGTGCCACTCATGCCGCAGTTGGGGGATCACCGCCGAGGCCGAGAACCACGTTGTCATCGACAAAACGAGTGTGAGTGCGAGCAATACCAGCATCTGCCAGCGACCAGGACTCCCTTCTTCAAGGGCGTTGCAGTTCATCGTCGTGCTCCTTCGCAAAAGCGCACGATGGGGCCGATCTGCAGTGGAGTTGTCGTTGCATAGGTGCGCCGCCCAACGTTTGATATGAGCCGCAGGCGCCGGCTTGCTGGTGGCTGCCCGCTCGATGGACTCCAAGATGAATGCTACGACCGTTGCCGTCGTCGATTCAGTGAATTCGGGTTGAGAACATCCAACCCGCTCGCCACGACGCCTCGAATCGGTCATTGCCGAATGTCTTCTCCTGGGCCGACTGTAGCCGGTCGCTGCATCGGAGCTTTGGGCCCGAGGACTAAACCGCTCGCGCGGTAGTCGGCTGCGGCGGCCGGTCGTTTTTCAAGTATCGCGTCCCTGTCTATGTTGAGGCCGAGGCAATCGGCCTCGTTCTTGGACAGGAGCACGATCATGACCCCTACGACACCAGTAGTCTCTGCATTGCGCCAACGCATGCTCGACGACATGCGCATGCGCAAGCTCGGACCCAAGACGCAAGCTGCCTACGTTCGAGCGGTGCGGTATCTCGCCGGCTTCCTGCAGCGTTCCCCCGACACAGCCACCGCGGAGGATCTGCGGCGCTTCCAGTTGCACATGGTCGATCGAGGCGTCTCGCCGATCACGCTCAACGCCACCATCACCGGCTTGAAGTTCTTCTTCGACGTCACGCTCGACCGTGGCGAACTGATGGCGAGGATGAGCTACGTGCACGTGCCCCAGAAGTTGCCGGTGGTTCTGAGCCGCGACGAAGTCGCACGCCTTATTGCCGCGGCCGCCAACCTGAAGTACCAGACGGCACTGTCCATCGCCTACGGCACAGGACTGCGGGTCAGCGAGATCGTTGCACTGAAGGTCGGCGACATCGACAGCCAGCGCATGACCTTGCGCGTCGATCAAGGCAAGGGGCGCAAGGATCGCTACGCCATGCTCTCGCCCGTCCTGCTGGAACGGCTGCGCGCCTGGTGGCGATATGCGCACGCGCACGGCAAGATGCTGCCCAACGGTTGGCTGTTCCCCGGCATGAACCCCGTCGATCCCTTGACTGCCCGCCAACTCAACCGCGCCGTCCACGACGCCGCAGAGGCGGCCAAGATTGACAAGCGCGTCTCCATGCACACGCTGCGCCACTATCCCGGGTCCCTGGCAATGCCGAGTCGGACCCATCGACGCGGCGTGGTAAGGGCCAGTTGTCGAACTTCGCTCGGCATAGTTTCATCGCCAGCCACGCCCCGTGGCGCAACTGGAGATGATCGTGACTCAGACATTCGAGCATCCGCGCCCGCAGGCGCAGGAAGGGTCGCTGCTTGCGTATGCGCAGGTGTTTGCCGGGCAGATGTGCTCCCATGGATACGCGCCTGCGTCGATGAAGACGTCGATCCGGCTGGTAAAGGACTTCGTGGCTTGGCTCGATCAGCGCGGAATCGGCGGCTGCCGTGTCTCGGTCGAACATGTGGCCGAGTACCTTGGTGAGCGTTGGCTGCGTCGACGTCGAAGGCGCGGCGACACGTTTACCCTGTGCGGCTTCGTCACGTGCTGTGCGACCGATGGACGGACGGCGCAACGCGAACCGCTGTCTGAGCCGACGCCGGCTCGCCGAGCGCGACAGGAGTTCGAGCGGTATTTGCAGCGCGAGCGCGGGCTGGCCGCCGCCTCGATCCGCTTGTACGGCGATGCGGTCGGGCGTTTCCTCGAACACACCTTTGGGCAAGCGGAGGTTCGGCTGGGCGCACTCGGCGCCGCTGACATCGTTCGCTTTGTGCAGGCCGAGGCTGCCCGCTTGCAGCATCCCAAGCGTGCCAAGATCGTGACCTCGGCGCTGCGATCGTTTTTGCAGTACGGGCGCTATCGCGGCGACATCTGTGGCGACCTTCATGCCTGCGTTCCAACGGTAGCAAACTGGTCGATGACGGGGATCCCCAGGTCGATTTCGGCTGCGCAGGTGAGGCGTCTGCTTGCCAGCTGCGATCGGCACAGTGCTGTCGGTCGTCGTGACTACGCGCGACGCTGCCCCCTCAATGCAAATCTGGATGATGACCTTCATCTGCACACCTCTCGTGGAATGGCGCAGCCAAAGCGGCAAGCTTGCGATTGACGCCGCGCCGATCGAAACGGTCGGGGTGAGGCACAGGTCAGTGTGCGAACGCCCGAGTTGCCACCATAGCGATTCACGATTCGGGCGAAGCTGGTCCATGGAACGAACTCCATGAGTTGAGCGAACAAGGTCTTGCCGACGTACACGCGTGCTCCCCAGGGCTGTCAGACCCCGGAAAGTACGCGGTTCCTCGCGATCGACGTTCAAGTCGGCACCAAACAAAATCGGCCTGCGGCCCGCGCCAGTGCTTGATCTCAGGTTCGGCGCGGGTCATTTAACCGGACAGTAGTGATATCAGGGACGTGCTCACGCGCCTGCCGACACACCCGGCGCGCGACATTGATCTATTGTTGCCGCATCGATGAGCGCCGCTGGCCTGACGATCCCGACCCTCGACCACGTCAAGCACGTGTCGCTCGAGGGTCTCACCACCGGAAAGAGGGCACTTTGGGTGGCCGCCGGGGCTAAAGGAAGCGAGTCAGACTTGATTGCGTTTGAATGCTTCCTTGCGCTCGTGTCGCTCAGCGTCGAACGACTTGCTAAGCGTCGCGGAAAGTTCTTCCCTGCGCATCTCTTTCCCGCATTCCTGGCACATCGGACCCAATCCCGGATCCTTTCCGCACGGAACGTGCGTGTAGCGAATGGCCACCTCTTGCTTCCTGGACTTGCACCAAGTCTCACCCCACGCGCGAAATGCCAGAAATACGGGGTAAAACCCGATGCCCATCTCGGTGAGGTAGTACTCGTTCCGCAGCGGCCTTGTGTTGTACGGCCGGCGTTCGATCATTCCGTCTGATTCGAGTTTCTTCAGCCGACCCGCCAGCATCTGTGGCGTGGCCTGTATCTGCGCCTGAATCTCCTCGAAGCGATGGCTCCCGAGGAACAACTCGCGCAGCACCAGAACTGTCCAGCGGTCGCCGACGATCTTCTGAGCCAACGCGACCGGGCAGAGGGTGTCCTGTGCCACCGATGGCGACGCACTTCTAGCCATTTTCTTCCTCACATTTCACGTGGCTATGATAATCATAGGTATAGTTGTCGTGTTCGCGAGAGGGCCTACCAACCAGTCGCGAGCCGCGGAATCAGCTGATGCACCGCGAATAGAGGCTACTGATACAGAAAGGTTTTCAATATGTCTGAAGCTACAAAGCTAAATCTTGTCGCAATCGCCGACCGCTACGCTGCGGCATGGCTCTCGCACGATCCCCAAGCCATTGTCGCGCTACATGCGCCTGACTCGACCTTTCAGGCGCATGGTCGTAGCGGAGAGGTCAAGGGCAAGGCTGCGCTGCTCAAAGAGTTCGCCGGGGTGTTTGAGCTCTATCCCAATTTCGGCGTCGAGATACGCCGCCTTCTTCTTGGCGACAAGCACTGGACACTCGATTGGGATCTAACGTTCCAACCGCCCGGAAAAGAGCCCAGAAAGTTCCATGCGCTCGATGTCGTGGAAGTGGATGGCGCTGGACTTGTCACAAGGAAAGATACCTTCTTCGATTTTGCTCAAGTCAAAGCAGCACTCGAAGCGAATTGAGGGTAAAAACATGACGAGCGCAAAAACCTCCACCGCCGCTCCCGTGACACCGCTGTTCGATCGACCATTGATCAACGCGCTGCCGGTCGAGCATCTATGCGATCTCAGCATCGACCTGGAGCTCGGCCAGGTGATCAAGACCCATCTCGGCACCCGCTTGACCTTCGTGGTCAAGGGCGGACGCTTCGAAGGCCCCCGCTTCCGAGGCGAAATGCTGCCGGGCGGCGGCGATTGGGTCCACCTCGGTGCTGACGGGATCAGCCGCATGGATGTTCGCGCCACCTTGCGCACCCATGATGGCGTTCTCATTCACTATGACTCGCAAGGCCTCCTCAGGTACCCGGCGGATGGCCGTCAGCGTCTGGCCAAGGGCGAGCGGCTGTCCTTTGATGAAACATACATCCGTCCAACGCCTAGGTTTGAGACGTCCGACGAGCGCTACTCCTGGCTTTCCGGAATGGTCACCGTCGGCTACGGCGAATACGGCCCTGGCCGCATCGATCATCGGATGTATTGCATCCTGTGACATGACCTGCGCATAGCGCGAAGAGCAGTGCTGCGCAGGGCCCAGTCTCGAGCTTCGCTCCCGCATAGGGATAAGTCTTGGCCCATGTTAGCCGCGATGCGCGCGCTTGAGCAAGCAGCTGCAGCGTTCGCGGCCAATAAGCAGCAATACGGTCCGTATCTGATCCGGCTAATTGAGATCGAAACCGCGCTTCGGGAGAATTTTCATGCCTGACACCCAATACCTGTTGCTGTTCATCGCCACCGGCTGGCTGTTGAACCTCACGCCCGGGCCGGACGTGCTGTACATCGTCACGAATTCGCTAAGGTCCGGAACTAAGGCCGGTTTGGTGGCGGGGCTTGGCATCACAGCCGGTGGCTTTGTGCACATCTTCGCGGCCGCGCTGGGCGTGAGTGCGCTGCTGTCGACGTCCGCGACCGCCTTCGCCACGCTGAAGTGGATTGGCGCAGCGTACCTGCTGTGGGTCGGCGCCAAACTGCTGCTAGCCAGAGCACCGCGGGCTACTGCGGAGATGATCGCCCTGGCGCAGGCGCGGCCGGCCACTAGCCTGGCGGGTGTGTTCCTCGGGGGCTTCTGGACCAACGTGCTAAACCCTAAGGTGGCGATCTTTTTCCTGGCCTTTGTGCCGCAATTCATTGCACCGGATGCGCCCAACAAGGCATGGACCTTCGTGCTGTTGGGCACCCTGTTCAAACTCAACTCCCTCCCGTTCAACTGCGGCTGGGCGCTGGCTGCCGGCTGGATGGCCCACTGCGGCGCCGTGCAGCGCGGCCTGCATTGGCTGGACCGCCTGGCGGGCGTCATGTTCGCCGGATTCGGCATTAAGCTGGCCCTGACCGAAATTGCTCCTCGTTAACCGCCGTCCAAAAAAGCGTTCGAACCCAGACATCCATCTGACTCGCTTGTCCATGTGTGCACGTACCGGTTAAATGCACACATCCAAGTGTGAGCATGATCAGGCGATCCTGCTCACGCCCGCGTGATCCCGCTAGAGGGCCTTGAGGCCACGCTTACGCATCAGCAGACGTTATCGAAGGAAATGGCGCCTCGACATCGACTTAGAGTTGCATCGCGCCAAATTGAACGCCCGCTTCGGAGAAGGCTGTACAGCCGGTTAGGGCCCATTGCAGCCGCTCAGTGGACCTCAAAATCGCTTGAAAGCAACCATCGGCTGAGGCGCTCATGGGGAATGAAGATCGCCACGCCCCCCACGACGCCAACGCGATTCGCTTCCGCCACCAACCCACCTCTGGCCACTCCTACATCGCGACGTTGATGCATGCCAGGAGCCCTGGCTACCAGATGAGTTGCCTTCGGAACTCATCGAACGACCCGCACACGCGGGCACACCAGCTTTCCGAGCGCTGCCGCATGTAAACGGACCTGCAGACGTTCGTCGGGCTCCCAGGAGCCACCTTGAGCGATGAAACGCCTGGCTGCCTCGACCACCACGCCTGCCGACGGTGCCGGGCTCTGCGGCATCTGTGCCACAAAGTCCTCCACCCGCGCGAACTGCTGGAGGTTGAGCCGCTCCACATCGAGTAGACCTTCAGTGTCGAAATCGAGGATGCAAAATGTTTGGTGCACCACTTGGGCGGGCTTCCGGTCCACCACCTCGACGATCAGGTCCGCTTGGCGAACGCGCTGGCCGGCGAAGTCCGGGATCCGACAGTTGTCTTCCTTGCGCAGCATGCGCATGAAGGCGCTGCCGGCCAACGCGTGCAACGTGTCGTCATCCGAAAGCAGGAATATTCTGGAAGACAGGCCCATCTTCTTCAGCGACGCCTCGGTCGGTCGCGCAGATCCCAAAGGGTACCCTGCCAGTTCGAAGTTCGGCCTTCGACGCCGCAGTTCGGACAGATCCAGACAATGGCATTGTCACGGGCGACGATGGCTTCGACCTCGTCTTTCTTGCACTTGAAGCATTTCGGCGCGGCCGGGGCTTCTCCCGCCGCGCTCGACACATGGGCGACCAGGTCGGTGTGAAATTGCGCCATCGCGCGCGGCCCCCTTCGTTGGGCCGATAGCCCCGCGTGGATCGAGGAAGTGCCTGAGGTCGGCGATGTACATGCGTTTCGGTTGTCAGTCTGGGTGGAACGCCTTGGGGTCACTTATATAGCGCGTCCGAGGCGCAGACCACCGAGGGAGGGCCAAACGCTCACCGCGTCTTCATATAGGCCGCATACACCGACGGATGGGCGTCGCGCAGCGCCTTGCGGCGCGCAACCACGTCATGGTGCCGGCCCTGCCGCTCCAGACCGAGCATCTCCAGCAGCAGTCTCATCGCCTTTTCGGGCTCTGTGTGAAGCGATCGCTGCGCCTGACTCAACTGGCGTGACAACGCGGGCTTTTCCGTGAGGATCCAGGCGGGAAACCAGGCCAGGTCGCGCAGGTCACCATGTCCCTCGAACGTCGCATCGAAGCGCTTGCGAAGTCTCTCCAGCAACGGGTCGGCGAGCCGCTTGGTCAGCTGGTCAAATCGATCACATGACAGCCATGCGAGTTCGGCGAGCAGGCCCCACGCATCGTCGAGATCGTGCATGCGGTAGCGCGTCTCCGCCATCCATGCCACAGATGCCGGAATTCGGCGCCACGATTCGATTCGCGCCACGGCGTCGCTCGCCGCGGCCCAATCTCCGGCGCGCAGCCACAGCGCGGCGGCGTGGTCATCGCTGCGCTCAGGGCTAAATGGAAGGGGCGAGGCCCGCTGCGCCAACGCGCGCCACAGCGTGACCAACCATGCCGAACCTGAGCGCGCCCCAAAAATGCGCAGTGCTGCCGGTTCTACCACCTCGCCCAACGCACGACGCGCATGGTGCGCGGATTCGTGATCCTGGAATGGCGTCGCCGTGCGTTGCTCGAGCGCATCCACCAGCACGCAAAGCGGTGCCAGGGAGTCGTGGTCAGGAAATTCTTCGGCGAACTTGTCCCACGCTGATCTGGCGCTGACGGCTTCGCGACGCTCAAGGGCGGCCGCGACGTCGTTGCACAGCACGGTGTCGCGACTGTGATCGAAGATGTCGAGTTGCTGCGGGTGCATGGTCCCGTCCGATATGGCTGTTCCTCCCTGGAACTGTAAATCAGCCCGACGACGCCACGATCACGGCAAATTGAGAACTCCTGCCTTCAGGCACTCGACTCCCTCGCCGTGATCACCCTCCGCATCTGAGGTGACGCGGCTGCGTCTTGCGCCACCCGCGCCCAGATGAAGGCCTCGAACATTGCCGGGCGCCAGTGCTAGGCCGACTGCGAAGCTGCGAATCCTTGGGGACCAGTTCACGTGCCACCTCTAGAGCGAGGGACCGGCATCGCGCCAAAGAAAAAGCCCCATGCATTGCTGCGCGGGGCTTGAAGCGGATCCTTATGGGGATCCGAGGAGACAGGTCGATTATAGGGTAAACCCTAGAAACCTATGTGGGTGGCCTCGGAATACCCCACACGAGCCTTGTCCGCGCGCGGCGCGGCTGGACGGGAGGGGCCCTATGGCGAACCTTGAACATCGAAATGAACTTTGCCGTTGACACTGAAAACAACCCCACAACGGTGGTGTCCACGCGCATGCGCCGGCCCTGGACGATCTTGTGCTCCTGAGCGATGCCACCACGCGCCGATGGATCTGCTCGACCACGACCGGCCCCAGCGCCATGCCCAGCTTGCCCAAGGTCTTCGCCGCCGGCGCTCGCAGAAAGTTGCGCGAGTGCGGATGAGTGGATGCAAACCAAACGCGCCAAGCCGAGCTCATCTTCATTGCTCACGCTGTGGCCCAGCGAGATTCCTCTCGGGCCAAGCTCATCAGGATCGGCGCTGTCCGTTGCGCGGCGGCGTCCCGATGCCGAGCGTACTGCGCATCCATTGCGCCATCGGCCGCTCGGGTGCAAGCACTCGCCCGATGATGGCCTCGGCATCGGCAACCCGTTCTGAAAGCCGCGCCGCATCGGTCGCCAGACGACACGCCTCGATCACGTCCCCCCCGGTGACTTCGTACCCGTGGCCCGTCGAGATCCAGTGCAGCGCCGCCAGGGCCGCTTCCATGGCAAACGCCGGGCGACTGTCCACGTGATCACGCGCTGCACGCGTCAGCGTCTTCGGATCGCAGGGCGAGGCCCAGGCAAGCGACGTGGCTTGGTCGAAGAGCTTCAGGGTCTTGGCGGTCGCAAACCATTTGCCCGGCTCCCCGGGTGTGGAAGCGATGAGGTGGCCCAACAGCTTGTCCGGAGCCAGCTCCGGGTACCTCCTGGCGATCGCCCTGAACGTGGACAGGTTCGAGTTGGCCTGGTTTGCCAACAGTGCATAGCGATCGAACGCTTCGGCGCGACGGCCTGCCTTGAGCAATGCGTCTTGCGCAAACCGTGCGACCGTCTCCTCGCTGGTCGAACTCCCGGCGCGGTCCTGGACGAAGGCGATGGCTTCATCGACCTGGCCTCGTGCCACAAGCACGTGACCGCCCCAGACCAGGTACGGCCAGATCGGGTGCGGGTCCATGGCGACCAGTTCGAGCAACTCGTCGTGGCGGCCGGCCGTGAACAAGGCGCTGTAGCACACGCTGGTGCCAGAGAAGAAGGCGTAGGTGCCGGTCCTGCGACCGTCTTGGACGCGCCGCAGCGTCGGCAGCAACGTGTCGGCCCAACTCGATGCCAGCTCGGGCGTCGCGCAGAGATCGCCCCACCGATCGCCGAGGGATTCGATGTACGGCGGGTCGTCCTCCTGGATGGCGTCGAATAGCCGCTCGAGCCACTTCCCGCGAACGGAAATGCCCACCGGGGCGCCGGCAATGAGGGGCACCAGCGCCTGGACTGCCGAGTACGTCGCGCTGCCCAGCGAGCCGGACGAACTGTCCACGTAGGCCAAGGCCGGCGAGAGCTTTTCCAGCAGCACGACGGCGCCTTCGCCCGCAGCCGCCGGATCGTGCCGCGCGACCGCCCGAATCTCGGACAGCGCCTCGTTGATGCGGGAAATCGCGAGCTGGGAGCCGCGCCAACCGAAGACGCCACGGCGAAAGCGGGCGCGAAACGCCCAAGTCGTTGCTGGTGTCGCCTCGCGTTTCATCCAATGATGGCTCGACCGGGGTCGACAGCCCGCGCTGATTCCCCGGAGACGGGGGGCGCCTTTGACTTCGTGATGCGAAACGGTGGCAGTCCCGCCAGGATGTCCCGGCCGTAGCGCATCGTGACCAGCCGTGTGTCGCACACCGTGATCACCGCCCGGTCCGTCACGGTGCGTATCCCGCGGCCGGCCCACTGGGCCAGCTTCATCCCGGCGCGCGGAACGGCGATCTCGGCAAACGCGTCGCGTCCCTGGGCGCTCAGCCACTCCGCCAGCGCCTCCTCAACGGGCGAGTTCGGCGGGGTGAACGGCAGCTTGTCGATCACCACGTGCTCGCACAGCTTGCCCGGCAGGTCGATGCCTTCTCCGAAGGACTGGAGGCCGAAAATGATGCTGCGCTCGCCGCGCGCCACGCGGCGGCCGTGTTGCGCGAGCAGGTCCGTGCGCGAGCGCTCGCCCTGCACCAGGACCCGCTCGTGCAGGTCTGGCGGCAGGGCAGTATGACAGGCCAGCAACTGGCGCCTCGAGGTGAACAGCACCAGTTGCCCATGCCGGTGCTCGCGCAACAGCGTCGGCAACGTTCGGCAAAGTTCGTCCGAGAACTCCGGACCTTTGGGCGAACTGGCCATCGGCGCAATGTGCAGTTCGCCCTGCCTTGCGTAGTCGAAGGGCGAGGCCACCGCCAGGGCGCGTCGGTCGGCAAAGCGGTTCATTCCGCTCATGCGGTCGAAGAAGTCGAAGCTGCCGCAGGCGGTGAGGGTGGCCGACGTGCAGACTGCCGCGCTGACGTTTTTCCAGAGAGTGCGTGCGAGGTGCTGCGCCGCCGTCATCGGACTGGCGCACAGCATCACATCGGCGCCGGCCGCACCCGTCGCGCCCGTCATTCCTGTCACGCCTGCCGAGCCCGCTGCGGCAGGCATGTTGGTGATCGTGGTGTTGGCGCAATGCTGCAGCCACTTCGCCCAGGGCACCGTGTCGTGGGTAGCCCAGGCGCCGAAGAGTCGCTCCAATGCTTCCAGCCGGGCGAGGTACACACCCAGCTCCACCCCGGCGCGCGCCTGCTCTTCCCGTTCGGCCGACGACCGGGACTCGTCAGGCTCGGTCAGCGCGGCCGCGATGCCCGCCACCACGGCAGAGATCGAACGCAGGAGGGTGCCCAGTTGCTCGCATTCGGGGATCAAGGCCTCGGGCACCTGGCCCCGGACGAAGCGGTGGACGGGCTTGTCGGCGCTGACCAGTCGGCCCTCGGTCCACCAGTCTTCCAGGATTGCCAGCTTGTTCGTGCATTCGGTGATCGCCTCCCCCAGAGTCACGAGGTCTGGGCGGCTGGAGGCAGGCAGGTCGCGGCTGTGGCGATGGGCGACCGTGCGCAGGCCGGTGAGGAGGTTGGCGCTGGTGCCCAAGCGTGCCCGATATGAGAACTGCTCCGCGGCGATGCCCGGAAGATGGTGCGCCTCGTCGAACACGAACAGAGTGTTGCCCGGCTCGATCAGGGCGCTGTCGCTCTGCAGCGTGGCCAGGATCAGCGCGTGGTTGGCGACCTGGATCGTGGCGCTGGCGGCGCGGCGGCGGGCCCTGAAGAAGCCGCAACTCTTGAAATGCTCGCACTGGCCGCCGTTGCAGGCGCTGGCGTTGGCCTGCACCCTGCGCCAGTCCTCGGGGTCAGGGGGTTTGTCGAGGCTGTCGATGTCGCCGTCCCATTGGCCGCCGCGCAGTTTCTTGGCGACGCTCTTGTACCAGCGCATGGCCTTGCCAGTGTCACGTTCCGCGCCCTTGGCTTGCCAGCTCGTGCCAGCGAAGCCGTCCTGGAAGCCATCGCCCGGCAGGCTCTCCTGGGCCTCGTCCTTGAGGGCGCCTTCCAGACGGCTTTCGCAAAGGTAGCGCCCGCGGCCCTTCAGAAGGTCGAAGCACAGATCCGGAACGACTTGCGCCAGGCGAGGCAGGTCCTTGTGAAAAAGCTGTTCCTGCAGCGCGACCGTGGCCGTGGAGACGATGACGGTCTTCTTCAACAGTTCCGACGCCACGATGGCCGCAAGGCAGTAGGCCACCGTCTTGCCCGTGCCGGTGCCGGCCTCCAGCTGCGCCAGGTTGTTGCCTGGGCGTCGCTCGTCGTCGGGCGATCTGGCGCTGAGGAAAGTCAGCAGCGCCGCGTGCATCATCTGGTGCTGGCCGGGGCGGGCGATGAAGCCGGGCCAGGTGCGAGCGACCTCGCTGTAGAGGAACTCCAGGCGCTTGCGAGCCTTCTTGAGCAGTTCGGGCGTGATGCCCTCGGTGCTGGCGTGGGCGGGCGTATTCACGAAGGCATCCCGCTCCTGGGCAATCATACGGGTGCGCTGCGGCGCGGAAGAGGCCATGGGATCGATTATCGACATGCCGGCGACTGATTCTCGCGCCGACCGAGGGCGGCCGGTTCACTATGCGCCGGGCATAGCGCCGCACCAGGACGTCGTTGAGATCGCCCAGGTGTAGATCGATGCCCAGGTCGGTCGGGAATGCGACGCGCGTAGCCCCAAATGTAGGTTCTCTTGGCCTTGCCCGCACCGGAATCGAGCAGCGCCATCGGGCTGATCAGCACACCGTTTCACGACCCTCGCGCAAGGACAAGCCAACAGCAGATCAGGCCGTGGTCACCGTCGTTCTCCGGCATCCCACAGATGCGCACGCGCACGGAGAGGGCTCCTGCGCATGCGACGCGTCGAAGGACAACGCGTAATCGCGCGTATGGCCGTCTCGCCTCGGCAACGAGGATTGCCGGAGAGGAGGCGTCGCTCGGATAAACTTCCTCAATCCACTTTGATAGTCGCGGGACGTGTACCGCTTGGCGTTGCGCGGGTTTCGGCGTACAGCCCAGATCACCCCTTAGACTACCCTTAGACTCGCTCGGAATGAGCCAAGGCAGCAGTAACAGGTCAAGCAAGGCCCGCGTGAAAGTCCGCGGCCAGGCGCAAGTGCCAGCCGATCCGGGCTTCGCCGAGATCGTTACCTTGATCCAGGCCGCCAGGGATCGGGCGTACCACGCGGTCAACACGGCGCTGATCGACCTCTATTGGCAAGTTGGGGAATACATCAGCCGCAAGCTATCAGCTGCGGAGTGGGGCGACGGAGTTGTCACGCAGCTGGCGGCCCACCTGGCCAATACGCAGCCGGGACTGCGAGGCTTCACGCGCGCCAACCTCTTTCGCATGCGGCAGTTCTACGAAGCCTATCGCGATGACGAGAAAGTCGCACCGCTGGTGAGACAACTGCCGTGGACCCACAACCTCATCATCCTGAGCCAGAGCAAGCGACCTGAGGAGCGCGAGTTCTATCTGCGCGCCGCCGCCCGTGAGCAATGGAGCAAGCGCGAGCTGGAGCGGCAGTTCGCGATCGCGCTTTTCGAGCGTGCGGTGTTGACCCCGGCAAAAGTCTCACCGGTGGTGAGACAAAGTCACCCCCAGGCTCTCAGCGTCTTCAAGGATGCCTACCTGCTCGAGTTTCTCGGCCTGCCGGAAGGGCATAGCGAGGCCGACCTGCATCAAGGGCTGCTCGCCCGCCTCAAGACCTTCCTGATCGAACTCGGGCGCGACTTCTGGGCCGTGCTGTCTCGCGGAGAAAAATTCGTGCTGCCCGCATGAACCAGTATGCAAGTGCGCATCTGAACCGACATGATTTATCCGCCGCTTGACGGCCTGCAGTGATGAAGCAAGGTTGGACCTGCGCAGGGTGTGCCTGTCGATTTAACGGAGGCGGCGACAGCCGACCTCGAGTTATGAATGAGGCCCCTGCGTGCGTCTTTCATCAGGGTCCGCAGCAAACCGCTGCAGCATGACCGTTTGTAGTTTAGCCAGTCCGCACCTTTGCTTTCCTACCTGCCGCCCACCCGATCGGCGCTTCGCTACCGATAGTCATGACGGCTCCCCGCAAGAGCCGGGAACAATTAGCGCTTGCCTCGTAGAGGAAGCCCTTGTAGTTAAATGGAATGCGTCGCGCTCACGAAGCCGTGTCAAGAAGGACGCGCGCCGTCTCGTGTCTCCATCAAACTGTCCCAAACGGTCGCGACCACCGTTGGTTGGAAGCAGGCCGCTAACATCCACGTGAAGGTAGCCGACTCTCGCCATCGGCCGTTTTGTTTGAGCATGTCACGCAGCCTCCAGCAGCAAACGTCGTCATGTCATGTCGACCAAACAAGGCCAACGAGCCCACGCAAGGCCGCGCTAGCCTTGGCGGCGGCCGCTCCCGAGGGCGGCGTCGAAACCACCCCTATTAGACCGCCGGGCGGGGCGGGTCCCGAGCGGTAAGCGGCTGGCCGTGGCATCTTGAGGTGACGTGGCTGGTGGCTGAGCATCGCGTCCATGACGAACATGGTGGATGCGGCTTGGGCGAAGGCAATGGTGTTTGCCTCGCGCTGGCTCGGCGTCGTCGTGCTGACCGTGTTCGTTGTCGGTCGAGCCGCGGCCGTCTCGGCGCGGCGCCTGTGGTCGACCTGGTCGAGCTCAGCCGGCAGGCTGCCACCGGTGGGGCAGCGACTCCTCGATCCGGCTGTTCAACTGCGTCGGCATGCGGGTGAGGACGTCCTTCAGGTAGGCCCAAGGCTCGTGCCCGTTGAGCTTGGCCGACTGAAGCAAGCTCATCACGACAGCAGCGCGCTCGCCGGCCAGCTGACTTCCAATGAAGAGCCAATTGCGGCGACCAAGGGCCCAAGGCCGCATCCGATTCTCACAGTGATTGTTGTCCAGCGGCACGTCGCCATCGAGCAGGAAGCGACCGAACCCTTCCCAGCGGTTCAAGCTGTAGTCAATCGCCTTGGCGATCGCGCCACCGTCGGGCACGCGCGTGCGCTCGAGTTTGAGCCACAGATGCAGCTGATCCCACAATGGCTTGGATCGCTCCCGCCGCATCTGCAGCCGCTCCTCGCAGGTCAATTCCCTGGCGTCGGCCTCGATTCTGTACAGCCATGCGATGCGCTGGATCGCCTCAGCGGCGACCGGGCTCGCTTTGGGTGCGGTCTTGATGAGTTCGTCGAATTTCCGTCTCGCATGCGCATAGCAAAAAGCGGTGCTGCGCCCTTCGAGCGACAGGACAGCGTCATAGCCCGCATAGGCATCGACGACGAGCGTGCCGGACCAGCCCTTGAGGAACTCGCTCGGGTACTTGCCGCCTCGCCCGAGGCAGAAGTCGAACACCACCCCGGGCTCGGGGTCGAAGGCGCCGCGCACGTAGGCCCACATGTAGGCCTTCCTGGTCTTGCCCGCACCGGGGTCCAGCATGGAGATCGGCGTCTCGTCGGCTTGAACGATGCGCGAACTGAGCACGAACGCCCGGTGCGCGTCGTAAAGCGGCATCAATTGCGCACCGGTCTGTCCGCCCCAGGCCGCCAGCGTCGAGCGCGGGGTGTGCACACCCGAGCGGGCATTGATCTGCTCCAGCCGGTAGTACGGAATGTGGTCGACGAAGCGGCTGATCGCCGTATGGGCCTGCAGGCCCGGCGTTGGCAGCGCATTGTCGAAGACCTGCGGGGCAGCCGGCTCCTGCACCAGCAGCTGGCAGCACTTGCACGCCCACTTGCCGCGGATCTGCCGCTGCACAAAGAACTGCGCCGGCACAATGTCCAGCCGTTCGCTGATGTCCTCGCCCACGCGCACCATCGGTTGGCCGCATTCGGGCGTCGGGCAGCGGGTGTCTTCTGGTTCGATGCGCTGGTCCACGCGCGGCAGGTGCGCCGGCAGTGCCTCGCGCTTGGGCTGGCGGCGCTTCTCGTCCTCTGGTGCTCTGCCGCCTGGGGAGCCGTCGGGGGTGCTGCTCTGCAGGGCAGCGAGCTGAGCTTCCAGGCTCGCCTGGTCGGCGGCGAAGGTCTCCTCGAAGATCTCGCGCTGCTCGGCGTTCATGCGCTCGGTCTTGGCACCGAACCGCCAGGCCTTGAGCTTGGCGAGCTGGAACGTGATGCTCTCGATCTTGGCGTCACGCCACTTGATTCCTTGGGCCTGCGAGTTGACCCGCTTGTCCAGCGCGTCGATGTGCTTGGTCTGCTCCCCGATGTGGGCCAGCATTTGCACGGCCAGAGCCGTCAACTCGGCTGGACTCAGACCCTTCAGGTCTTCGGCTTTGAGCTGCTGCGTATCGAGCATGTGCGTATTGTGCGGGCCCACATCGACGCGGTTATCGGTGCATGTTTGGATTGCCGCGGGGCCGTCTTTGCGCTAGGCTTTTGCATAAATATAATAACGTATTAAATTGGCCGTGCAAGGTCCAGTTCAACAGAGCACTGGAAGCCTCTGCGTTGAAGGTCGTCGAAGATCGTTGAAGGTATTGAGATGCCGAGAAGAAGCCCATTCCACATTGAGTTGTCGACCGCAGAGGCTGCCGAGTTGAACCGGCGGGCAGTTCGATATACGTTGCCCTATTTTGAGGTGATTCGCGCCAAGATGATCTTGATGGCCGCCCAGGGCATCGACAACGACGAGATCGCCGCTCGCCTGGATACGCGCCGTGAAGTGGTCAGCCAATGGCGCAAGCGCTTCTTCAAGGATCGATTGGCAGGCCTGGACGAGCGGGTCCGCCCGGGACGCCCCCGGGTGCATCCCGAGCCAGCTCAGCGTTGATCTGCACTCGATCACATCCGCGTGATCACTCTCATTTGCTCCAGGCGCTGCCAGGGCAGTCCGAGCACCAGAGCGTCGAATTGATCTTTGGTCAGCGCCAGCGGTGCGGCGTCGGCTGCGACGTTGCGCGGCCACTCGAAGCTGCCTTTGTTCAGTCGTCGGGCGGCGCACCACACCCCGAAGCCATCGTGCACCAAGAGCCTGATGCGCGATGAACGGGCGTTGGCGAACAGGTACCCGTGATGAGCCTGCGCGGCGCCGAAGACCTGTACCACGCTCGCCAGCAGTCGCTCCGTGCCGGCGCGCATGTCGATGGGCTCGACCGCCAGCCAGACGGCGTCGATCCGAATCACCGCAGCAGCTCCCGCATCCAGGCCGCACACTGCGACGCGGCGGCGCACGGCCAACTCACGGTGATGGCGGTCGTGCCTTGACGTAGTTCGATGCGGATCGCTGCGGGCTCAGCCTCGGCGGGCGGCAACTGCACTGGCAACTGCACTGGCACGAAGGCGGCGAGCACAGCGCTGTTTGCAGCCCTCGCCAACGCGGCGCCCCCACGCCGCTCGGCCTGAAGAACCCAGCGGCGGGCCAGGTTCGCGTTGACGCCATGGGCCATCGACACCGCAGCGATCGATACGCCAGGCGAGCTGCATGCCGCGACGACTTGCGCCTTGAACTCGGCGCTATGTGTGCGTCGGCGTCCACGGCCAGCGCTGGCCTCGTTGGAAATAGTGTGCACGTGTCCGCCAAAAACTTAGTGGACACGAGCATCCTAAAACGATCCGTCGCAATCAAGGTGCCGCGGCTGGACGCTTACCCCGAGCGCGCGCTGAAGCCAAAGCTGAGTGTGCGTCTCAACGCGGCAAACTGGTGGTCAAGTTCGACCTTTGATCGGGAATGCCTCAGAGGGATCGGTCGTCCCCAATCCGTCACAGGCGCCTGCGATCAACCGCGGGCGTGGGGCGTAGAGACTCAGCCTTGATTCCATACTCTTTTTCAGCCCAACGAAGGGCGTTCGCCAGATCGTCGCCAAAATCTTGACGGGCCGTCGCCTTGATGTGGAGCAGTAGCGGCTTGACGTCGTCCATGAATGGATGCCCGATCATTGTCAGCAGTTCCTGAACCAAGGCTTTGTGCTGCGGCGGGTCAGCACGTCGGAGGGCGCGCTCGGCGACGACCCAGTAGGAGCTAAAGTGCGCATTGGCGAGATCGACCTCGTTCGCATCAATGAGCCTCTCGCGCAGGGCAGCCGCCCCGGCCGTGAGTTCGCTGTGGTCGGTCAGCTTCGAGGCCACAACGCCATAGGCCTCGCCAAGCTTGCCGGCGAGACTCTTGTTGGTCGTCGTAGCGAGGCGTTCCCGCAGCACGGTGGCCCCGGCCTTGAGTTCGCTCTGATCAGCCAACCTCGAGGCCACGGCGCCATAGGCCTCGCCAAGCTTGCCGGCGAGACTGTTGTCGGGCGTCTTCGTGAGCAGTTCGCGCAGCTCCACGGCTCCGGCCTTGAGTTCACCTTGGTCGTTCAGCTTCGAAGCCACGGCGCCATAGGTCTCGATAAGCTCCCCAGCGAGGATGAAATCCGTCGTCTTCATGAGCCGTTCGCGCAGCGGGGTGGCGCCGGATTTGAGCGCGCTCGGGTCATTGAGCGTCGAGGCCACGGCGCGATAGGCCCTGTAAAGTGCTGAGGCGAGTTTGATGTCCGTCGTAGTGAGGAGCCGTTCGTGCAGAGCGAAGGCGCCAGCTTTTAGCTCACTTTGGTCGTTCAGCTTAGAGGCCACGACACCGAAAGCATCACTAAGGCTGCTGAGCTCTTCGTCGTCCGTCGTCCTAATGAGCCGTTCGCGTAGCACAGTGGCCCCAGCCTTGAGTTCGTTCTGGTCCATCAGCTTCGAGACCACGGTGCGATAGACGTTGCCAAGGCGGCCGGCGATAGCGCTTTCCGTTGACTTGATGAGCAGTTCGCGCAAGGCGGTGGCTTGGGCCTTGAGCGCATTCTGGTCGTTCAGCTTCGACACCACATCGATATAGACTGCATCAAGCATTAAGAGGACATCTTCGTCCGCCCTAGCGACGAGCTGTTCGCGCAGCAGGTTCGCATGGGCGTTCAATTCGCCCTGGTCGTTCAGCTTAGAAACCACGGCGCTATAGGCCTTGGCAAGGTCGAAGGTTGAACGAAGGTCCGTAGTCTTGACTAGCCGTTCGCGCAGCGCGATGGCCGCGACCCGGAGTTCGCCTTGGTCGGTTAGATTCGAAGCCACTGCACCATAGGCTGCGCCAAGGACGCTGGTGCGATCGCTGTCCGCCGTCTTCCACGTATCACGGAGGCGTGGGCTTTGAGTTCGCTCTGGTCGGTCAGCTTCGAGGCCACGGCGCCATAGGCTTCGATAAGCCCGCGAGCCATCAAGACGCTCGACACCTTCAGTAGCAGTTCGCGCAGCACGGTGGCCCCGGCCTTGAGCTCGCTCTGGTCGTTCAGGTTCGAGGTCACGGCACCATATGCCGTGCCGAGCTTGTCCGCGAGATCGTAGGCCGTCGTCCCGATGAGCCTTTCGCGCAGCGCAGAGGCTTGGGCCTTGAGCTCGATCTGGTCGGATAGCTTCGATGCCACGGTACCGTAGGCCTCCCCAATTTTGCTGAGGAGATCGCCGTCCGCATCGGCGATCTTTTCGCGCAGTGCTGTGGCGCCCACTTTGAGTTCCGCCTGGTCGTTCAGCTTCGACGCCACGGTGCCATAGGCCTCGCCAAGCTCGATGGCAAGATTGTTGTCCGTCGTCTTGACGAGCCGTTCGCGCAGTGCGATGGCGCCGACCTTGAGTTCACTCTGGTCGTTCACCTTCACGATCAAGGCCGCATAGGCGTGGGCAGCATTCCCGGGATTCCCCACCGACCTCGTATTTGAAAGCAAAGTCCGAAAAGCTTCGGCGGCTTCGCGCGCACGGATGGATTCGACGCCGGCATGGGCCAATGCCCACCTGGTCCCGCCGGCAGTTTCGAGCTTTGAAGGGCTTTCTATGATGTACGCCCGTAACCGTTGGCGCACGTCCATGGGCGCGCGCCACACCTCCAATGCAGCAGAGTCCTTTTCGCTTTGATTCGCGAGGCGATTAAAGATGGCGGCCGCTTCCCTGTCGATTCGCAAGTCGCGCTCCAGCAGAACCGCGCTGAAACCGACACCCATCGCGAGGACGCACGCGGCCACTGGCTTGATGAAACTCATTCGCGCATAGTGAAGTGCTTCGCCCATGTTCAGCCGCCCCCGCAGCGACTCCCAGGCCACGCGTAACGACGTGCCGATAGGGAGGAGCGCTGCCCACCTCTGGCGCCAGTCGTCGCCAGCCTCGTCGAACCGCGCCTTGCCTTCGCGAAGCGCCACCGCCCAGCGGTCCGCCATCCGCCTTTCCGCCAACACAGCACGGGCTAGGTAGTCGTGATCCAAACGCCATGCAGACTCCGCGCCAGTACCCTCCGCAGGGCGAATCACTTCGTCGCTCTGCAGGCTGGCCAGCATGCGCTCGGCTCTAGATCGGTCGCCGACTATATTGATGAGTTCCTGCGACTGGGCTCGTTTTGCCTTCGGAGGTTGGTCAGGCCCACCCGGAAGGGTCAACGCGCCCAACACTTCACGCACCAACCGCCGCGCCGCATTGCCACCACCTATAGCATCAGCGGACTTCGACACGGCCCGGGAGACGACCAGGGCCTCGACCCCTCGCAAGCCCCCGGCCTCTCGATAGCGCCGCGGCGTGAGAAGGGGCAGCTGGCGCAGGCCCAGAAGGATTGTGCGCACCTGCTGCATCAGGATCGCGCCCTCAATCTTGATGTCACGCTCCAGGCGTTCGCGCAGTTCGACCCAGCCACCCTCCGGACTACTGATCACTAGGGGCTGCGCGTCGGACGGGGCAATGCCAACAAGTAACGGCCGCAGGACATCTTTGTCCACGCGATACAGAGTACGCTCTATCCATTCGCCTTGTCCCACAACAAAGCGTAGCGTGGAAAGACCTGCTGCGGTGTCGTCGCGCGTGATTGCGAGCAGGTGCAGACGGCCAGCGCGCAAGCCGTCGCACACCAGCTTCCAGAACGGATTGGCATCGGCCAGCGCATTGGGCGAAATCCAGTTTGCATGCGCGTCGAAGAAATTGGGACGATGGCGCGCCTGATAGTCGTCAAACTGATCCGCGATCAGAAGCGGAAGGCGCTCAAGCGTATCGACCACCGCTCTCAGGCGGACGTCGAGGCTATGGACCAGCGACGGCAACGGCGCCGCCATGTCTGGAGGCTTGAGCCATCCCAGTCGTACGCGGTCTGATTCGGCTAGTGACTGAAAAAGTGCATCCAGTGCAGCGGCCAGTGGGCCGCGCACCCAGTCATCGCCCCAGTCGCGAATAAGAACAGGTAACAGGCTTTCCGCCGTCCGTAGCTGAGGCGCAACCCCCGCACTGACCAACGCGGACTTGCCGCATCCAGACTCGCCGTCAAGGAGGACAAGCCGATAGCTTCGGATAGTCCTGAGCAGGTCAGAAAGGTCATCCTCTCGCCCGATCAAAGACTCAGGATTTCGCGGATGAAGCGTAAAAGCGTCGGGCCGTTCAAGACGGCTGGACTCCGCAAACTTCCGATAACTGCGCCAAAGCACGAATGCCAGCATAACAACGATGATTGCAACGAAGAGCGGCTCAACCCAAATCGGCAGCCCTAACGCTTTCGACAGCGGGCTAAAGAGGCCTTGCATCTTGGCTACAAGGGTCCCAGCAGCCGTCAACGCCGCCACGACCGCCAGTGGCAGCGCCTCCGCGGTACGAAGCCATTCCATCGAGCGAGCCAAAGACATACAGCCTCCAGGACCTGCGCGCTGATCGCAGCCGTGAATCCCCCTGATGCCGTCAAACCCAGGTCACACTCCGCAGCAATGGAGCGGGTTTGGCGTAGAGCGAATTCTGGCATCGTGCCGCCACTCGGCCGAAAACAAATGCAAATGCCGCGCAGAGGGTCCCCAAGAGTGAGTACGTCTACCCCGATGCACCCATTGACGTGCAACGGCAGATTTAACAGCCAAGAGGGCCGCAGGGAGTTGCGGGGATGCTGCGCGCTGCCGCACGGGAGTCGCCGCGGCAACTATGCGCCGGACGGAGCGCCGCCGACGCCGGCTAGAAGTTAGTGATGATGAGCTCGCCTGACGCCGATCGATTGCCGGATTGCCCCGACGGCGTAGGTGATGGACAAAGAACGCATGCGTAGCTGGTGCATTGCACCTCTGTCTCTAGCCGCTAAGGAAGCGCGCGGTAAGGTCGAGCGCTATCGACATCCCAACGGTTCGAGAGCCTGGAGCAGCCGCGTGAGTGCCAACGCGACCAAGTGGTTCCCAGAGGTCGCCCGCGCGCCGGCCAGCGTGGAGGGTGGCCCCTACGTCACGGATGGCGAAGCCCGCGTGCTCGACGACATGGGGCGCAGCGACTTCGATCGATCCCAGGATCGAGCGCGCCGCGGCGCTGGTATGAGGGCCGGACCCGGTCACCTACTGCGTCTTCGATCTGCTGGTCGACCAGGGCAAGGACATTGTGCAGTTGCCGCTCATCGAACGCAAGACGCGCCTGGCCAAGCTGTTCAAGGTGCCGCCGCCCAGCGTGCTCTATGTGAACCACTTCGACAACGAGGCGCACGTTCGCGATTTAGACGGGCGGAGTTTGCTCTTTCAGGTCGCCAACGAACGCGGCGGCGGCGCGGGCGAGTAGTTCGAAGCGGGAGACGCAGCAGCGCCGATGGTCCGATTCAAGCGATCGAGCAGTGTGAAGAGAACATCGATCCCGTAACCTGTCAAGAAGGCCAGAACGAAAGGAAGCGTCAGGGTATTCGTACCTTGGAGATTGAGTGCGTCGGCAGACCAGAACCACCCGATCACGATGCCGGCGACTCCGCCCAGGCAAATGCGCATCACGACGGGAAACCACCCTATGGCCGGCGTTCTGACACTCGAAACATTGCGCATCATGAATACCGCCGAACCCAACAATCCATAGAGGAACGGCAAGAACCAGTTGACCCTGACCGAGATCTTGTGGCGGATTGGGGAGATATAGGTGAGCCGGCTGGCGGACGGACCCGTAATCTCGCCGCCGCCTGGCGAAAGCACCTTGACCTGAAAGCAGAAGTCCATCAGGGTTTCGCGAAGTGCCGACTGCATCCATGGGGAGAAGCTTGCGGATGATTCCGGAAGCTTCAGCTCACCGCTGCCGTCGACCGCGCATATTTCGCGAAAAGGAGCGGCAGTCTGAGCCGAGGTGCCGGACTGGTTGGCCTCGTTACCCGGAACTGACACTTCGTCCTTCAAGGACAGTCTGATGCGTGCCAGAGCCGTAGAGACGTGGTCGTCGAATGGAAACAAGGGAAGCTTGAGCGCTTCGAGCGCGGTGTTGTAAGTGCTGACAACTTTGGCGTTGATCTGAAGAAGCTCCGACTTTCGCTGGTTGTATTGCTCATCGATTGCATTTGGTCCTGCGGACGGCTTCACGAGCTGAGCCAGCTTTCGCAGCGCAGTCAGTTTCTGCTGCGGCTCCAGGCTCTGGCTTTGTTCGATCATGGCGATCGCCTCCTGCTCCTGCTTCAGCGCCTGCATGAAGTGCCCCATAAAAAACAGAACCAACAACGCAAAGACCGTGAGTCCGAACTGCAATGATCGTGCTTTGCGTTGATTCGCCTCCAAAAAGGGGTCGCGACCGAACTTGAGATCGGCGAGCGTCATCGGCCAGATGGCTCGAACCGTGTTGTTCAACGCTTCGACTACCGGTTTCACATCTCGCTTCTCAGGGTCTGCAAGCGCCTCCTCAGCCGCGTCGATCGACATGAACAGACTGGGTTCGTTGAGGATGCCTGCCTTTGCGGCGTACGCAACCACCAGACGAAGATCCGCAACGAGCGACTCGACATCGACGATTTCGCAAGACGGCATGCTTGTCACCTCAGAGCGCATCAGCCCAGGCGGCCTTGCACGAGGCCGTACGGGGAGGGGCATCCGCAGAATCCGCCGGGGGTCCGGGAGGGTTCGCCCAGCACCAGAACTGAGGTGTGAAGCAGATCGAGCCGAGGGCGTGAGGTGGGACCTGGGCCAACGTCGCCTTCGAGGTGCAGAGCAGACCGACGAAAAGAAGTACCGCGCAAAGACGCTCACTTGTTTTCTTCATGAAGGCTTCTCCTTATCGCAGCAGGCGCAATAGGGGTCCGAACAGCGCCTCAATCTATAGAACTCGCCAGAGTGCAGCAATGAGACCTTCGCCATAGGTCATTGAGCGTCCACACAAAATAGGAGAACCTATTTCGTAAGACATAGAGACATGAGGACGGACTCGGAACACATTCGCCCGACTCGCGGTTCCGGTTCTATGCGACCGCATGAGAACCAGGAGGGCGTCAGATGGAACTCCAGCTTGTCCGCACAGACCTCACCTCGAAGAGCTCGGTCGGCACTCTATCGATCGACGGCCGGTTCGAATGCTTCACGCTCGAAGACGCCGTCCGTCCGGTCAAGATCAAGGGATTGACAGCCATCCCCTACGGGGCCTATGAGATCGTCGTGAGCTGGTCGCAGCGCTTCAGGAGAAGACTGCCGCTCCTTCTCGCTGTTCCGAACTTCGACGGCATTCGCATCCACGCGGGCAACACCGATGCGGACACAGACGGATGCATTCTGGTCGGCTTGACAAAGAGCGTCGACGCGATCGGGAAGAGCCGCCTCGCCTTCGACGCATTGTTCGCGAAGCTGGAGGCGGCCTCGGCGCGCGAAAAGATCTTCATCGCCGTCGAGCCCGCGGGAGGCAACGACCCCGCTCGACCTCCTGCGCTTGCGCGCAGCACTAGCTCTCTCCGGCGCGCGCTCACGTCGGCAACCAGAAATCCGGCATCCAAAGCCTTGTCGGCAGCGGGGCGGACTTCCATCAGGAGACAGGCAAGATGACCGAGATGCAGCTATCCGGCCGGCCCGAGACGATCAACCTCGGCCGCGGTTTCGAATTGCGCACCGGCGCCCTGACCGGCACCGTGCGGATCGAGCACATGGAGGGCGCGCGGGCCTTCGGCTCGGATCCCCTCGACGCGGCGTTGGCCAAAGCCGGCTTGCGGCCCGGTCCCGTCATCCAGTTGCCGGCGGCTGCGGCGCCGGGGGCGGCACGCGCGATCGGGACGCAGTCCGCTGACTCATCCAGCGTCGCGCTCGATGTCGAGGTGGCAGGCGACGAGTCCTGTGCGTTGCTCGTCGAAGACCGCGCAACGGGTGCGCTCAGCTGGGTCGTGCCGGATGGAACAACCGCGCGCGGTACCGAGGGCAGCCGCGCGCTGAGCACTTCGCTACGTTTCACGATCCCGCTCGCCAGCGCGGCTCAACCCGAAGGTGCGCGCGCATTCTTTCCCCTCCCTGACCTTGGCAAGAAGGTCGAGCCGTTCTTCTTCAAGATGACCGATGTCTTGCTCGGCCCCATCATCCACGGCTTCGCCAAGAAATGGGAAACGAAGAACCGCCCGTGCTTCACGCGGCGTTTCGGGCCGGACGACTACCGCAACGACAGCCCTTCGTTCCCGTCTGCCACCCGCGCCGATTGGCAGGCGCTGTCCCAAGGTCCCGCGCTGCTCTTCGTTCACGGCACATTCAGCACGAGCGGCGCTTTTCAGGCGATCGAGCCCGCCACCATGAACGAGGTGTCACGCCGCTACGGGGGCCGAACGTTCGCGTTCAACCACCCGACCATGACGGCGGACCCACGCGAGAACGCGATTGCCTTTCTCGCGGACATCCCGGAAGGCATATTGCTGGAAATCGATATCGTCTGCCACAGCAGGGGAGGGCTGGTGGCGAGGCAGATCGCGGCCCTCGGCCAGGCGGCCGGCAAGGTACGCGTCCGGCGCATCGTCTTCGTCGGCGCCACGAATGCCGGCACGTTGCTGGCGGATGAGGATCACATGATCGACATGGTCAGCCGGTTCACGACCATCGCCAAGCTTATCCCGACCGGGCCGGTGAGAACCTCGGTGGACGCACTGGTGCTGGTCGTCAAGGTGTTGGGCCATGGGCTGCTGCACGACCTCGAAGGCCTGGCGGCCATGAACCCGAAAGGGAATTTTCTCGAGGCCATGAATGTCCCTGGAGCGCAGGGTGCGGATTACTTCGCAATAGCCTCCGACTTCGAACCCAAGGCCGGGACGCCGTTCTTCAGCCTGAGGCGGGCCGAAGACTTGACCGCGGACAGCATTTTCGGTCATGCGGCGAACGATCTTGTGGTCCCTCAGGAGGGCGTGTTCGCGAAGAATGGCGCAGGCGGCTTTCCGATCACCGAGGCACGCTGTCTGCGATTCGGTCCATCCGACGGTGTGATCCACACCGAGTTCTTCGGCGAGCCACGCGTGCAGGCCAAGCTGCTCGAATGGCTGGAGCCGGCCGCGGCCAACGACGGCGCACGCGCCCTTGGGATGGCGACGACCGATATCGCGCGTGTGCTCGATACGGTGCGCGATCGCCTACTGCTCGAACTGGCGCCCAGTGGTGGCAGTCGAGCGCTCGGCTCGCGGGAGGCCGATCTGACGCCCGCCGAACTGGACGCGTTGCGGCCGCACATCCTGAACCTCAGCGAGGGTGTGTTCAAGCAAAGCGGCATCTATTCGACGACGGCCGCCGACGTCGATGCCATGGTCCGCGAGCACATCCCACGCTGGACGGCAGCGCTTCCACAGGGCCAACCACTGCGCGTGGTGGTATGGGCGCACGGCGGCTTGATCGGCGAGCGCGACGGATTGCGCATCGCCCACAAGCACATCGAATGGTGGAAGCAGAACGGCGTCTACCCGATCTACTTCGTCTGGGAGACAGGACTCTTCGACGCGTTGCGGAGCATCCTCGAATCGGTGCGTCGAAAGCTCCCCGGCGTGGAGTCGCGCGACCTGTTCGACTTCACGAGCGACCCGATCGTGCAGGCAGGCGTGCGTGCGATGGGAGGCGTCCACATCTGGGGCGCGATGAAACGCAACGCTGAACTGGCGTGCAACGCCGGCGGTGGCGCGCGCTATGTGGCCGAGCGGCTCGCGGAACTCTCGACGCAAGGCGATCTGCGCGCCGGGCGCGATCTTCATCTCCATGCAGTGGGCCACAGCGCAGGTGCGATCTTCCACTCGCATTTCCTGCCGGTGGCGCGGCAGTCGAATGTGCCGTCTTTCAGGACGCTGCAGCTGCTGGCACCGGCCGTGACGATCGCCGAATTCCAATCACGCCTCGGTGCGGAGATCGGCGGTCCGGGCGCGGCCGAACGGGCGATCATCTACACGATGAAGCGGCACTTCGAGGAAGATGACGATTGCATATCGGTCTACCGCAAGTCGCTGCTGTACCTGATCCATCACGCACTCGAGCCGGATCAGCGGACGCCGCTCCTCGGGCTCGAGATCTCGCTGCGGGCCGACAGTTCGATCGCGTCCCTGTTCGGACTGAACGGAGCACCCAACGCAGCGGGCCGTGTCGTCTGGTCCAGGAGCGACGAGACCGACGGCAGGTTCGCGAGCCGCGCGACCACGCACGGCGGCTTCGACGACGACCCCGCAACGATGAACAGCGTGGCTGCCAACGTGCTCGACGAAGCCGTTGCGCGCGTGCAGTACACGGGCGACGGGCATTCGCGCGCACAGGCATCCGACGGCTGGCCGATTTCCGACCAATGGCTCGCTGGGGTGGATGTCACCGGCGGGTTCGCCGGCACGGTGAGCGCTGCCGCCGCCGCGGCGGCATCGAAGCCGAGCATGGCGATGCCTCTGGCTGCAGCAACGCGGCCGACGGTCGCCGCGAAAGACGAGCCGTCTCGGCAGGGGTCGCGGCGGGCATTGTGCGTCGGCATCGATGACTATCCCGGTCAGAACGCCTTGAGGGGCTGCGTGAACGACACACGGACCTGGAGCGCCGCTCTCTCCAGCCTGGGCTTCGAGGCCGCCACGCTGACCGATTCGCAGGCCACGAGGCAGGGCATCCTGGATGCGCTGCGCACCATGCTGCGCGGTGCCGGCAGGGGCGACGTCCTGGTGTTCCACTATTCGGGCCACGGCTGTCAGGTCCCCGACTACGACGGCGACGAGGACGACGGGAACGACGAGGCCTTGGTGCCGATCGACTTCGAGGGCGGCGCCTTCCTGATCGACGACGATCTGCGGGCGGTGTTCGCCGAGCTTCCGGCCGGCGTCAATCTCACCTGCTTCACCGATTGCTGCCATTCCGGGACCATCACACGCATGCTCGGCCGCAAACCGGAACCCGGTGAAACGGATGCCCGCACCCGCACGCGGTACCTGAAACGCTCGGCGTCCTGGCAGGACTGGATGCGCGCGCATGAACGATTCAGGCAGCGCGACCGGGCGGTCCGCAGCGCCGGTGGCGCAAGCCGCGCGCTCGACGGCAACGCGCTGCGATGGGTCAACTTCTCGGCCTGCCACGCGACCGAGGTCGCCTACGAGAACGAGGGCAGCGGCGACTTCACACGCAAGGTGACGGCCCTCCTGAACGGCGACCTCCTGAAGCGCAGCAACCGCGAAGTCCAGGACGCCATCATCGCGGCCTTCGGCGAGCGCCGGCGGCAGACGCCGCAGCTCGATTGCGCCGACGCCGCGCGGGCGCTGAACCTCTTCAGTTCCACCGCCTGAGGAGGGATGCAGATGCGCCCGCCAAGCACGCCTGCGGCAAGCGCCGCGGCGGCGCAGAGCCGCACAGGGAGTGCCGAGCTCCGAGCCGCCGACCTGCCCAGAGGCCGGGCGAATCCAGGCACCGACTTCGTCATCGGCCCGCGTGCCTCGGGCGGCGCCGTGAACCACACCTACGACCGGCGGCCGGGCGATCCGGTCTATCGGCCGCTGCGCATCTATGCGCTCGACCCCTCGGCCTCCGTGAGGGACGGCGCCCACGCGATCGTGAACGTGCCGTACGAGCCCGTGAAAACCACCGCGCGGGGGCTGCGCGGCGCGATCCTCGAGATCGTCGATGACGCGTCGACTGAACAGGACGAGTCATCGGAGCCGTTCGATCTGGAAGACCCCTTCGTACTCATGCAGCAAGGCAGGCGTCCATCACCGGAAGATCCGCAGTTCCGCCGGCAGATGGCCTACGCCGTGGCGAGCACGACCTACGCGACGTTCCAGCAGGCGCTGGGGCGGGAGGTGGCGTGGGGATTTCGGCGCCTGGTGGACGGCGACGCGCGGTTGCACATCCGTCCCAGCATCGACGATCTCCAGAACGCGTTCTACGATCCCGGGCGCGGGGAGCTCCGGTTCGGCAGCTTCATGGCAAGCTCGACCGTCACGGGTCGCAATGTGCCGCGCGGAAAGATCTCGCTGTGTCTTTCGCACGACGTGCTCGTGCACGAGATGTCGCATGCGTTGCTGGACGGCCTGCGGTCGCATTTCCTGCATCCATCCAACATCGACGTCCTCGCGTTCCACGAGGGTTTTGCGGACCTGATCGCCATCTTCCAGCGCTTCTCATACCGGGATGTCGTCGGCCGTGCGATCCGTGGTTCCCGCGGCGAGCTCTCCATCGCGAAGCTGTTGACGGACATCGCCGCCCAGTTCGCGCAGGCGATGAATGCGACCGGTGCCCTGCGCAGTGCGGTCAATGCCGAGGAGCACCGCTACGAAGACACCGTCGAGCCCCATCAACGCGGCGAGATTCTCGTCGCGGCGGTGTTCGACGCCTTCAACTGCGTCTACCAGCGCAAGACCGCGTCGCTGCTCCGGCTGTCGACCGACGGCACCGGCGTCCTGCCTCCAGGGGAGATCTCCGAACTGCTCGCGACGCAGCTCACGGAGCGCGCCTGCAGCCTGGCGTCGCAGTTCCTCGCGATCTGCATACGGGCCATCGACTACTGCCCGCCGGTGGACATCACCTTCGGCGAGTTCCTGCGCGCTGTCATCTCTGCCGATCTCGACCTGGTGCCCGATGACCCCTGGGGCTACCGCGAGGCATGGATAGATGCGTTCGCGAAGCGCCGCATCTATCCGGCCAACGTGCAGAGCCTGTCGGAAGATGCGTTGCGCTGGCGTGGGCCGCAAAGCCAGGTGCCGCCGGAACCCGAGCTGAGTTTTGCCCAGCTGCGCTTCGACGGAGACCCCGGCCGTGCAGCGGATCTGCAGGAGACGTTGCGCCAAGCCAGCGCATTCGGTCAACTCGCCGCCGACCGGGACTACCGCGCCGAGTTCGGTCTGGCCGCCAACGGCGACCCCCTTCTCAGCGGCGACGAAGTCGCCCTGCCGGTCGTCGAGTCGGTCCGATCGTCGCGTCGCGTCGGGCCCAGCGGGCAGGTGGTGTTCGACCTCATCGCCGAGATCACGCAGCGACGCTTCGTCGGAAGCACCGGGAAGGACACCCCCGGCTTTGACTTTTTCGGTGGCGCCACCGTCGTTCTCGACCCGCAGGGCAAGGTCAGATACATCATCCGCAAGTCGGTGCTCGACAGCGCACGCCTCCAACGCCAGCGGGACTTCCTTCGACAGCAGGGATCGGTCTTCTTCGGGCTCGGGCCCGACAATACGCGACTGCCGGAGGCCGGACTGCTGCTGCGGCTCCATGACATCACCCGACCGCAATTCCGCTCTGGCGCGGGAGCACGCGCGCTGATGCGCGGAATGACGGGCGGCGCCGAAGTGGCGGCCGCACGCCGCTATCTCGCGCGGCTCGGTGACAGCGGGTCGTGGATGGCGCTGTTGAAGACATGCTTGAACCGGTGCATGAAACTCACGCCGCTGCTGGACGACAAGCTCGAGTTCGACCTGGCGACCGAGCGCGCGGTGAACAGACTGCAGACCGAACATGGCGCCACCGTCGACGGCATCGTCGGTCCTGCGACCTGGAGCATCATCGGCAAGCGCCTGGGCTACAGCACAGCCGGCCTTCCGCTGGATGCAAGCACCCCGGCCTGGATCCGTGGCCTGATCTCGAACAATCCGGCCACGGTGCGGCTGAAAGGAATCGACGTCGATTCCGCAATCGACATGTATGAGTTCAGCTTCGGATTGCTCTCACCCCCGCAGCGATCGGGCCTGGCGTCCCTGCTGTCTTCATTGGCCGGGGACGGCGCCATCACGGACCTGCGCTGGGCCGCCTACATGCTCGCCACCACGAAGCACGAGTGCGCCGACACGTGGCTGCCCATCGAAGAATTCGGCAAGGGCAAGGGTCGTCCCTACGGCATACCGGTGAGCGTTGCCGACGAACACGGCAATCCCGTCGACAACACGTACTATGGCCGCGGCTATGTTCAGCTGACCTGGCGCGAGAACTATCTGGAGGTCGGGCAGGCGATCGGGCTCGGGCGGCGACTGGAGATCCATCCTGAACTCGCACTCGATCCGGAGAACGCCTATGCAATCATGTCGCACGGCATGCGGCATGGCATCTTCACCGGCCGATCGCTCTCCAAGTACATCAACGCGACCGAGCTCGACTACGTGAATGCGCGGCGCATCATCAATGGAATCGACCGCGCAGCAGAGATCGCAGTTTACGCAACGCGGCTGGAGACAATGCTTCAAGCTAGCGTGCCGTTGCCAACGTCGTAGGCTGCTCAGGTTGGGTTCAGCGCGATCTGGTGGTGGAATGGATGCGCAACCGAACTGCGCGATGTTCTTCTTCTGAGCGACCCACAGCTGCCGCCTGGTCGGCGCGGTCTTCAAGGCACTGGGCGTGATATCGCCTGGCGGGGCCGCTGATTCGAAGCGCAACCAAACCTGGGGCGTAAAACAAGGGCGGGTGGAAAACCAAACAGCTGTTGGCTGCGTCGGCTCGATTGCAGTAGCGCGACGTCGGTAAGTTCGAGCAGGGTGACCCGCAGGAAGCACACCAGCTCGATCCACTGGCGCGTTGGCTTGATCTCACGCGTCTTGGCTGGGCGTCGCGACTGCACCTGGCGGGCGTAGGCCTGCTGTTTGGTCAGCGCTACGCCGCTCAGGTTCCAGGTATGTGCTCCGAGCGCTTTGAGGTAGCGCACCTTCTCGAGAGTCTCGGCAATCGTGCTCGGTCCGGGGCGGCTGGATGGAGTCTTCAGCCACTCCAGTTGCGTGGCCGTTGTCCCAGGCCGGAAGCTGTAGGCGAGGGCGCTGAGTCGCTCCACCAGGGGTCCATTTGATTTCAGTGCAAAAAGTGACGCTTCGACCGATGAGCATCGGCGCGGGTTTCGCGCTGGTGGCGCTCGCAAGTCCTTGTCGCTACACGAGTTTCTGTTACCCCTCGCTTGGCTCTCCAGGGCGCCTCATCCAGAGGTCGATTTCAGCCGCTGGCCCTTGTTTTGCCTGCAGTTTGTGACGGCAGCAGCTGCGCCGCATAGCGCTCGACGCGGAAGCGAAACACGCCCCGCAGGTTGATGCCCTCCAGCCTTGTCGGCGCGATGCGCCCCGTCAACTCCGGCGGCACGATCTGGCGCCGGTTGGCCCACCGGTCCAGCACCGCCTGCATTTGCGCCGTGTTCCACGCCATCACGATGTTGGCCAACAGGCTCAGCGCGTCCGCCACGGCCTGCATCTCGTCCGCACGCCGAGCCTGGGTCGGTGCGACGCGGCCGGTATAGATTGCGCGCTTGAGCGCGTTCACCGCCTCGCCGCGGTTGAGCACCCGTCGCAGCTCGCGCCGGAAACCGACGTTGACGAGGTAGTCGGCCAGGAACGCCGTCCTCAGCAGCTTGCCCAGTTGTACACCGGCGTCATAGATCGGGTCTCCCCGGGCTGCCGAGCCGAACCTGGCCAGCGCGGTCACTGCGCTGGCATGGCCCAACATCACCGAGGCGGCCAGGTGCACCAGGCTGTCCCAATGGGCTTCGATGAGCGTGGTGTCCACGCTGGCCTGGCAGACAGCAGCGATCTCCTGGGGGATCTTCATGCCCCGTGGCACGAAGAGGTGCCGCTCCTTGAGTTCCTTGAGCCGTGGACACAGGTCGAAGCCCAGTAGTCGGGACAGGGCCATCGCGAAGTCGGTGAAGCCGTGCGTGTCCACAGCGAGTTGGGACGTCTCGATCCGTTCCTGTCGAATGACACCTTCGATGGCGGCACCCGCCTGGCGCTCATTGAGCACGATTGGCTGCGCGTGGAAGATTCCCCAACGGTCTTGCACGTGGCTGTATACGCCGATGGAAGCTGTCTGGCGCCGCGGGTCCTGGCGTGCTTGCCACACGCGCCGGCTCGTCTCCAGGCTCATCATGTCCGAGGAGGCCAGATCGGTTCGGCCCCAGGTTGCCGCGATCGGGTGGCGCTGCATGAACTCCAACACCGCCTGGCAAGCCTGGGCCAGTCGACGCTCGTCGCCGGCCCAGCGCATGGCCTGGCGGATGCTGGTGGCCGACAATTGCGGGATCATGCGCGCGCACTCGGCGGCCGTGAGGCTGGTGCCGTGCGCGAGGACACCGGCATAGGCCATCAGCAGTTCCTGGCCCGTCCTCGGCTCGCGCCCGAGCATGATCCAGCTGAACCGCACCTGGGCATCCACGGCCAGGATGACCTCGGGCAGTTGCACCTCGCCGATGCGCTGATCGAGCTGGCTGCGCAGCCTTGTGGCTTGAGGATCCTCTTCATCCGCGGCCAATGACGCCAGATGCAGCTCGTCGTCGACGCGCAGATCGCCAGAGCGCGCGGCGGCCGCCACCGCGTCGACACCGATGAGCACGCGTGCGAGTAGCGGGACGAGGAACTCGCTGGCCTTGGCTGGCAGCTGCAGCCTGGCGTAGTGACGCCGAGCTTCTGCCTGCCAACGCTCCTCGGGGAGGAACAGTCGCTGCCGGCCGCGAAAGCTCAGCGAATGTTCTATCCAGACCGAGCCGTTGCGCACCGCCCGGCGCAGCGCGAGGAGGGTGGCGACCTCCAGCGCCCTGAAGGCACGCTCGCGATCAGGGTCGGCGATGGCTGCGCGCCAGGCTGCGCCAAGGCGTGGCGCCGTGGCCCCGGCTGGAAGGCGCCTGGCGCCGGCGGCGTACCCGGCTCGCAGCTTGTTCAACGCATCGAGCGCGGGATGCTCGCCGGTGGCCTGCCAGGGCAGCCGGCTCACGCCGACCAGCAGCGAGCGCACGGGCGCGATGGCGTCGATCAGACGTTGCCGGATGACTGATGCTCGACTCGGCGGACGCTGGGCGCGCTTGGCCGCGACGATCTCACGCAGGCGTGAGCGAAGTTCGGCATCGGGAACAGTGTCATGGGACGCGAGCTCGGAGAGCTGCAGCAGCAGCTCCTGGTATTGCTTTGCCCAATCCACGGAGGCGGCAACACCGTCGGCGCAGTGGCGCCACAGGTCGGCCACTCGGCGCTGGAACATGAAGATGAGCTGATCGGTGGCCGTGAGCAGGCAGTAACGCAGGAAGCAGCTCACCTCGAGCGTGCGTGCCGGCTCCTTGATCCTGGCGCTGACGGACGGGGGTCGCCCGGCCATGCGCCGGGCGTAACGGCGCACCAGCACGTCATTGAGATCGCCCAGATGCCGATCGACGCCAAGATCGACCAGGAACGCGATGCGCTCCAGGACCTCGGTGATCTGGCGCGTGGAATGCCTGGCCGGCGCACTCCACAGCCAGCTCTGGCAGTGCTCGCCGTCCGGACGCGGTGTATTGAGCGCCGATGTCCAGCGCTTGCCGATCGCGGCAGGCACGCTGGTCAGGATGAGCTCTGCGGTGGCCGCCTCGAGTTCAACAAGAGCAGCCGCGACCATGGCGCGGATGACGCGGTCGTGAACGATGAGCAGCCGGTGGTTGTACAGCCACTGCCGGGCGAGGACGAGCAGCCGCTCGCGGTCGACGCAGTGCGCCACCTCGTCGCGCAGCACACGGACCAGGGCGCGGCGCTGGTGCTCAGTCATCCATTGGAAGCCCAGGCACTCGCAGGCTTGCTGCTGGTGATCGAACAGGGTGCGCCCGCGGGCGTACAGCGCGCGCAGCGAAACCAGGTCGGGCGCGGCGATGTCGAGCTCGCGGCCAAGGTGGCGCAGCAACGCGGGCGGCACGGCTCGAACGCTGTTCATCGGCCGCCCGCTCATGCGCGCGAAACCGATGTGCAGCGCCAAGCCCAACTTGAGGCTATCGCTGCGGCGCCGCGCGATCAACTCTCGCTCGGCGGGGCTGAAGCTGAAGAACGCCTGTAGCTCGAACTCGCTGAGCTCGCCCGGTAGGTCACGCAGGCCGAGGTAGGACGTCTGCCAGCCTTGCATTGCCGCGCTCCTTCGCAGTTCGAGGGCCGGACACGATACGCTGCAGCGAAGTGAACAGCAATGCTCGCGAAATCAACGACTTAGCGAACCGACCCCGCGCCGTTGCTCGAGATCCGAACCGTCAGTTTTGACACCGAAAACAAATCGACCCCTGCTGCTGCTGCGGCCCATGACGCCTGGTTCCGAGCCAAGGTGCAGGAGGCCTTGGATGATCCGAGCCCCGCCGTCCCGCATGAGAAAGTCAAAGCGCATTTCGCCAAGCGCCGCGCAGCTGCGCTGCTCAAAGCGGGTGAAGGTAAGGCGTGAGGCTGGAGTGGTCGCCGTTGGCGATGGATGACCGGGAGCGGATCTTCGACTTCATCGAACAAGACGATCCTCGCGCGGCGCGCGGATAACCGCCAGGCGTCGGTCCTCCTCCGCGTCGGTGCCGCGCTGGTATTCAAAGGCTATCGCGCTGGCGTCCGTGGGGACCACAAAGCGGATCATGGGCTCCTGGCCGTGGCCACTGGCGACGATCTGGCTGGGCAGATGGCCGAAGAACAGCGGAAGGATGCGCAGCGTTGTTGTTTTGCCTACGCCGCTCTCGCCCAGCACCGCAGCGCCGCCGCGCGGGTCCACGGAAGTGATCCGCCCGCTGGGAACGTGCTGGTTGGAACCGGCATTGATCAGCACCATACGGTGGAGTTGGTAGTTGGACATGTTCCGTGACCCGCAACGTGGGCCGGTTGGCACCCTTCTGTAGATATGCAGCCTCACTGGGTTGATTTCGGCGCTGTCTCCGCGATGCACTCAACCAAGTTCAGCGCCGCCAGCATAAGCATCTTTTCCGTCTCGGATTCGATGCCCAGAAGGCCGTGCTCCCCGAACTTGCCGAAGACGTATGCGAGCAACTGCTGCTCGGGATGGTCCGCGATAGCGTCCGAAATGGCTTGCGCTTGATGCTGCGGCGTCAGGTCCTCGATGAAGCGCACGCGTGCGGAGATGCGCTTCAGGCAACGTTCTTGAACGACTTCGGAGATGACCGGCCAGGCTCTTCCGCTGATCTTCATCGCCTCATAAAAGGTGAGTAGCAGGTTCAGAACCACCTCGATTTGCACAAGGGTGGCGCCATACCGCTGAAGGACGAGCACCGAGAAGAATAGGTTGGGCTGTCGGGCGTGGACTTCGTCGGCAAGTTGCTCGCGTTCCTTGAAGGTCATGCGCTCGACGCACAGCACGGCGTCGACGAGAAGCCGATTGGAGATCGATGTCATGGGGCGATTGTCCAACGCCGCTTCTCTGTTACGTGGTGGTGGCCTCTTACCCACGAAATGAGCTCTGCAGACCGACCGAAGTCGCTCGGCAGAGAAGTGCCCGACGGTGCCGCCCGCCAGCTCAAGACGAAGCGAGAGCCATTTTGTCAATCAAACAGAACTCAATCTGAGGTTGCTGCAACTCAGTGTCAGACAAGGAGAACGACATGGAAGACGATCGTCGCCCCGTCACCGTCATTCGTGCTGATCTGGTTCGCGCCAAAGATCAGCTTGCCGCCTTGGGCCCCAACCTCGAGGGCACCGTCCATAGCTTTGCCCGCCACCGCGTCATGAGCCTGGCCGAGGAGCTCCGCGCTGCGGAGGACGCAGCCGAGAGCCTCGCAGAGACGGTCGCATTGAAGTGGATCTATCGCTATGCCGTCGGCAAGCGCCTGCTGATCAACGAGGGCCACAGTCTCGGGGAGCGCGAGGACGCGTCACGACGGGCCTCTGGTTCAGGCAATCGCCTCCTTGGAGAGCGTCCAGAAGTTGGGGATGTGCACTGCAGCAAATCTTCAGTGACGGAACTTTCTACCCAGACGCGCACCGATTTCCACCCAAAAGGTCGATTTCTGCTGCACCGCACATCCCCAACTTCTGGATGCTTTCCAATAACACGAACGACTTAAGCGAGTTTCCACGCGGGATCGCATCGCTGCGCATTCGGTCACGAAAGCGCGGAGATTCTTGCCGCGCAGCTTGAAGCCTCGAGCATGGCCGCCAGAATGCGCGCCTCAACAAGAAGAAGGTGCCGGGGTCAGCGATGGTATTCAGGGGAGGTCGAGGGCCACAGGCCCATGAGAAAACGCGCGCCGTTTTTTTGCGGCGCAATGCTTGGACGATGACCGTGCTGGGCGCCGCGGCGGCAGTGGCCCAGGCGCAGACGGCGCCGCTGCCTTCGGCGCCCAATCCCTTCGTCGAGGAACAGCGCCAGCAGGAACGCGAACGCGCGCTGCGCCAGCAGCAGGAACGCGCGGTCGACAGCCGCCTGCAGCCCGCAGCGCAGCCCGAAACCCGGCGCCTGGCCAAGGACGAAAGCCCGTGCTTTCGCATCGAGCGCATCGTGCTCGACGGCGAGCTCGCCGAAGACTTCCAGGGCCTCCTCGCCGTCGCTGCCGGTGAAGACGGCAGCGACGACCCGCTGGGCCGCTGCCTCGGCACCGAGGGCGTCAACATCGTCCTGACCCGGCTGCAGCAGGCCGCCGTCGCGCGCGGTTACGTCACCACCCGCGTGCTCGCGGCGCCGCAGGACCTGAGCCAGGGCACGCTGACGCTCACGCTGATCCCCGGGCGCATCGCCGCCATCCGCTTTGCTGAAGGCAGCGATGCGCGCACCAGCCTCGCGAGCGCCATCCCGGCCCAAGCAGGTGCAGCCGGCGAACTGCTCAACCTGCGCGACATCGAGCAGGGCCTGGAGAACCTCAAGCGCGCACCCACCGCCGAAGCCGACATCCAGATCGAGCCCTCCAAGGCCGCCGGTGCCCGCCCCGGCGACAGCGACCTGGTCGTGAAGTACAGCCAGCGCTTCCCGCTGCGCACCACCTTGAGCCTGGACGACGGCGGCACCAAGGCCACCGGCAAAACGCAGGCGGGCGCCACCGTCGCCTGGGACAACCCGCTCGGACTCAACGACCTCTTCTACGTCAGCGCGAACCACGACGCCTTCAACCACAGCGGCCAGGGCACCAGCGGGCAGACCGTGCACTACTCGGTGCCCTATGGCTACTGGCTCTTCGGCGCCACCGCTTCGCAGAACCGCTACCACCAGACCGTGCAGGGTGCCGACCAGGACTACGTCTATGCCGGCGAGTCGGGCAATGCAGAGCTCAAGCTTTCGCGCCTGGTCTATCGCGACCAGCGCCGCAAGACCACGCTCGGCCTGCGCGGCTTCAGGCGCAACGCGCGCAACTTCATCAACGACACCGAGATCGAGGTGCAGCGGCGCGTGACCGCAGGCTGGGAGCTGGGCCTCGCACACCGCGAGTTCATCGGCCCGGCCACGCTCGACGCCAATCTCGCATACCGGCGCGGCACCGGTGCCTTCGGCGCGCTGCGCGCGCCCGAAGAGCAGTTCGGCGAAGGCACCTCGCGCTTCAGGCTCCTCAGCGCCGAGCTGGGCCTCAACGCGCCCTTCGAGCTCGGCGCGCAGAAGCTGCGCTACGCGGGCCTGTGGCGCGGCCAGTGGAACCGCACGCCGCTGACGCCGCAGGACCGCTTCTCGATCGGCGGGCGCTACACCGTGCGCGGCTTCGACGGCGAATCGAGCCTGATGGGCGAGCGCGGCTGGCTGCTGCGCAACGACATCGGCTGGGCGCTGGGCGCGAGCGGCGCCGAGCTCTACCTGGGCATCGACTACGGGCGCGTGGGCGGCCTGTCCACCGAGCAGTTGGCCGGGCGGCACCTGAGCGGCGGCGTGATCGGGCTGCGCGGCGCGTGGAAGGGCCTGAACTACGACCTCTTCGTCGGCGCGCCGATCAGCAAGCCCGAGGGCTACCGCACCGCCAGGACGACCGCGGGATTCAACCTGAACTTCAGTTTCTGAGCTGGCAAGGAAAGAAGAATGAACAAGCACCTTCACCGCATCGTCTTCAACGCAGCGCGTGGCATGCGCATGGTCGTGCAAGAAACGGCCATGAGCGCGGGCAAGGCAACGGGGGCGACCTCGGGTGTGGTGGCGACAGCGCTCGCTGGCTTGCTCGCCGTTTCACCGGCGCCGGCGCAGATCGTCGGCGCGCCGGGCGTGGCGCCCAACCTGCGGCCCACGGTGCTGCTGGCACCCAACGGCGTGCCCCTGGTCAACATCCAGACGCCCAGCGCAGCGGGCGTCTCGCGCAACCTCTTCAACCAGTTCGACGTTCAGCGCAACGGCGCCATCCTCAACAACAGCCGCACCGATGTGCAGACGCAGTTGGGCGGCTTCGTTCAAGGCAATCCCTACCTGGCGACAGGCCCGGCGCGCATCATCCTCAACGAGATCACGAGCGGCAACCCGACGCAGCTGCGCGGCTACGTGGAGGTCGGCGGCCAGCGGGCCGAGGTGATCATCGCCAACCCGGCGGGCATCGCGGTCGATGGTGGTGGCTTCATCAATGCTTCGAGAGCCACGCTGACCACGGGCACGCCGCAGTTCAATGCGCAGGGCGGGCTCGACAGCTTCGTGGTGCGCGGCGGCACCATCAGCATCGACGGTGCAGGGCTCGACCTGAGCCGCACCGACTACGCGGCCATCCTCGCGCGCGCCGTGCAGGTCAATGCCGGGATCTGGGCCAACGAGCTCAAGGTGGTGACCGGGGCCAACCAGGTCTCTGCCGATCAGAGCCAGATCAGCCCGACCACAGGCACCGGCCCCACACCCACCTTCGCGCTCGACGTCGCCCAGCTCGGCGGCATGTACGCCGGCAAGATCACGCTTGTCGGCACCGAGGCCGGGCTGGGCGCGCGCAATGCCGGCACCATCCAGGCCGCGGACGGTGCGGGCACCCTGGCGGGTGCCGGTCAGCTCATCGTCACCGCGGCCGGGCGGCTGGAGAACATCGGCACCCTGCAGGCCAGCGCCGGTGCCAACCTGTACGCCGACAGCCTGGCCAACAGCGGCCGCATCGCCAGCGGCGGCGAACTCAAGATCGCCACGCAGGGCACGCTCGGCAATGCAGGCGGCACCCTCGAAGGCCCGAGAGTCGAACTCGCCAGCGCAGGCGGCGACATCGACAACCGCGGCGGCACCATCCGCCAGACCAGCAGCGTCGGCCTGACGGTGGCGGGGCCGAGCCTGAGCAACACCGCGGGCGGTGTGATCGGTGCGGAGCCGGTTTCTGAAACGCCTTCGCAACCCAGCCCCGGCACAGGCACCGGTGGAACTGGCACCGGCGGCACCACCGACCCCGGCACACCGAGCACGGGCGGCGGTGGCGGCACAGCCACCGGTAGCGGCGGCGGCACAGCCCCTTCGCAGCCCTATGTCCCTCCCGCACCCGGCAGCATGACCGCCGCGGGTTCCATCCTCAACGACGGCGGGCGCATCTATGCAGGCGGCCCGATCACGCTGCAGACGCCGCAGGTCAACAACAACGGCGGCTCGCTCAGCACGACGAGCCTGGCCGCGAGCGGCCCGAGCTTCAGCAATGTGGGCGGCACGGTCAACGTTGCGAACAACTTCAGCGCCCACGTCGACCACTTCGACAACACCGGCGGGAGCTTGCGCGCCGGAAGCCTGAACATCGTCGCCACCGGCGACCTGGTCAACCAGGACGGCAAGCTCGAGAGCAATGGCGATGCGAGCTTGAGCGCCGGCGGCTCGCTCGACAACACGCGCGGCACTGTCTCCGCCGCAGGCAGCCTGACGGCCCACGCCAGCGGCGCCCTCGACAACAGCGCCGGCACCTTGCTGGCCAACCAGGGCGTCGCCCTCGGCGCGCAGTCGCTCAACAACAGCAAGGGCAGCATCCAGTCGGCCACCGCCGGCACCCGGCTCACGGTGGCGAATCAACTGCTCAATGCCGAGGGCACGATCGGCGCGGCCACGGACCTGTCGGTCCAGGCGGGGAGCCTGAGCAACAGCGGCAGTCTGCGCGGCAGCAACGACACCACGATCGACATCACCGGCGCGCTCGTCAACGACGGCAGCATCACGGCCGGGCGCCACACGACCGTCACCGCCGGCAGCCTGCAAAGCCCTTCGACCCTTCGACAAGCTCAGGACAGGCCAAGCTCAGGACAGGCGGTATTGGGCGCCGGCATCCAGGCCGATGGCAAGCTCGGCAGCACCGGCGATCTGCGCGTGGCGACCACCGGCGCGCTGGTGGCCACAGGCACCCAGCTTGCGGCGGGCGATGCCGTGCTGCAGGGCGCGAGCATGGACCTGTCCTCCAGCACCACCAGTGCCGCCAACGTTGCGCTGACCGCCACCCAGGGCAATGTCACGACGAGCAGTGCAACGGTCGTCACGCCGGGCACGCTGAGCGTGGCGGCGAATGCACAACCTGGCCAGACGCTGGTCAACGACGCAGGCATCCTCAATGCGGGCCAGCTCGACCTGAACGCCTCGAACATCGCCAACACTCACGGCGGCGAGATCGTGCAGACCGGCACCAGCGCGACGACCATCGCCACCTCGGGCGCGATCGACAACACCCAAGGCCGCATTGCCACCAACGGCCAGGACCTGAGCCTCTCGGCCGCGAGCTTCGCCAACACCGGCGGCAAGATCGAGCACGCGGGCAGCGGCACCCTGAGCATTGCCGGCGGCAGCTACCGCGGCGCCAACGGCCAGATCACCGGCAACGGGGCGCTGGTCGTCAACGTTGCTGGCGCCTTCAACCAGGACGGCGGCAGCACCTACGCCAGGCAGATCACCATCGATGCCGGCGCCTTGAGCAACCAGGGCGGCAAGATCGTCCAGGGCGAAGCGGGCGCCACACGCATCACGGTGGTGGGTGCCTTGAACAACAACGCCGGCACCATCGCCAGCAACGGCAACACCACCGTCGCGGCGGGCAGTCTGAGCAACCAGGCCGGAACCATCCGCGCGGCCGAGACTTCGAACCTCGGCCTGACGGTCGGCGGCATGCTGGACAACAGCAGCAAGGGCGAGATCGGCGCCGGCGGCAACACAACCATCAACGCCGGCAGCCTGAACAACAACGCCGAAGGGCGTATCACCGCGGTCGGCGATCTCAGCGCGACCGTCGCCGGTACCCTGACCAACGTCGACGGCACCCTGGCCGCCAACGGCAACACCACCCTCGACGCCGCCAGCCTGGACAACACGCGCGGCACCACCGCGGCTGTCAACGGCGACCTGCGCATCACCACCGCAGGCATCACCGACAACAGCACCGGCAAGCTGCAAGCCGGCGGCAACGTCGCGCTGGCCAACGGCGGGCTCGTGAACATCGGCGGCAAGGTGGGCGGCAACAGCCTCTCGGTCGACACCCGCGGCAATGCGCTGGACAACACGCAGGGCACGCTGGCGGCAACGCAGAGCGTCGACCTGAAATCGGGCGTGCTCACCAACACCGCCGGCCTGATTCAGTCCGGCGCAGCGATGCGCATCGACACGAACGGCCTGGCACTCATCAACACCGCAGCCGCAAGCTACGACAACAAGCAGGGCGGCATCACCAGCGGCGACACGCTGACGCTGGTCACCGGCAACGTCAACAACACGGCCGGCTTCATCGGCGCGAAGAATGCATTGAGTGCCAGCACCCAGGCCTTCACCAACGCTGTAGGCGGCGTGGTGCTCGGCCAGGGCGCGGTGGCCATCAACACCAACGGCGCCGGCTACGACAACCGTGGGGGCCAGACGCAGGCGATGGGCGATCTGCGCATCGATGCCGGCGCCATCGACAACACGGCCAGCCTGATCCGCTCGCTCGCGACGACGACGCTAAATGCGGGCACGCTGGCGAACGCCAGCACGCAGGGCACCGAGCAGGGCATCGAGGGCAAGAATGTTGTCGTCGGGGCGGGCTATCTCGACAACACGTCCGGCGCGATTCGCGCCGATGTCAATGTCACCATCGCCAGCGGCGGCACTGTCAACAACACAGCCGGCCTCATCTCGGCGGTCGGTGCGCTCCAGATCAAGGATACGAACGCGGCCAATCCGGCAGCGAAGACGCTCGCCATCACAAACACCAACGGCACGCTGGTGGCCGACAAGAGCCTGCAGCTCGATGCGGCGACATTCAGTGGAGATGGCAAAGCCGTCTCGGGCCAAGACCTGAGCATCAGGCTCACGCAGGACCTCGTGAACAACGCGGAAGTCAGCGCCAACGGCAATCTAACCTACGCGACCACCGGCACCCTCACCAACAACGGCAAGCTGCTGGCAGGTGGCACGCTCACGGTGGGCGGCAGCAACGTCGACAACACCTCCGCTGCGGAGATGACCGGCACGAACACCGTCGTCAATGCCGCCGGCACGCTCACCAACCGTGGCCTGATCGATAGCAGCGGGGAGACGCAGATCAATGCCGGCACGCTGAACAACGTAGGCACCGGGCGTATCTACGGCGACCGCATCTCCATCTCGGCCGGCACGCTCAACAACGACGTCGAAACTGTCAACGGTCAGACCAGGAGCGGCTCGATCGCCGCACGCGGCGATCTGGATATCGGCGCAGGCACCCTCAACAACCGCGAGCACGCACTGATCTTCAGCGTAGGCGACATGTACATCGGCGGCGCGCTGGACGCCAACCGCTTCGCCACCGGCAAGGCAGGCGCGATCAACAACGCCAGTGCCACCATCGAGTCGCTCGGCGCCATGAGCCTCGCGGCCGGCGCCATCAACAACACCGATGCGCACATGCAAGTGGTGCGCCGGGACTATGCGGCCATGCCGAGCGACCCCGCGCATCCCGTGACCATCATTCCTACCGGGCTGGGCGTGGAGATGCCGTGGGAGCCGGCGTACATCACGACGGACAACGCCAGGAACTGGGCCACGATCCAGAACGGTCAACTCGTCACTGGTAAGGGCTGGACCGTGATGACGCGAACGGACACCGTGCACCGCGACGAAGCGGTCGATCCGCCCGATCCCGGCCGCATCGTGTCGGGTGGGGACATGACCATCGACGGCATGCTGCACAACCGCGACAGCCATGTGTTGTCGGGCGGCCGATTGACCATTGATCCCGCCAATGTCGACAACACCCCGACGACGGGACAGGAGGTGATCGACCATGGCGGAACCGGAATCCTCGTGCCCGGCGTCACGGGCAACAACATGGTCCCGTTCGTCATTCCGGTACAGCAGGAAGTGCGCACCATCGCGGTGGGCACCAACCGGATCGAGCAATTTGCCAGCCAAACCTCGGGCCAAGGACCCGGTGCGGCGCGCGCCGTCAGTGTCGCGGCCCAGGCGGCGGCAGCCGGCGGCGTCGGCGGCGATGGCCGGGCCGGCGCGGTCCTGGAAGTCACCTCTGCCGTCGGCGGGGTCGTCAGGACCAGCGGCAGCACAGCCGACGCGGCCGGTGCGGCCAATGGCGCATCGGGCACCGCCGGCAGCGGCAGCATCGCGCTGGTCGTTCGCACCAGCACGCCGAACACCACCATCCCGAGCGCCAGCCTGTTCGGTCTCCGCGCAGGCCCCGGCAGCAGCTACCTCATCGAGACCGACCCGCGCTTCGCCAACTACCGCAATTGGCTGTCGAGCGACTACCTGCTCAATGCACTGGGCATGGACCCCAATCTCCTGCAGAAGCGCCTGGGTGACGGCTTCTACGAACAGAAACTCATCCGCGAGCAGATCGCCCAGCTCACGGGCTACCGCTATCTCGATGGCTACTACAACGACGAGGACCAGTACGCTGCATTGATGAATGCGGGCCTCACCTTCGCCCAGCAATATGGCCTGCGCCCGGGCGTCGCACTCAGTGCCGAGCAGATGGCCCAGCTCACCAGCGACATCGTGTGGCTGGTCGAGCAGACCGTGACGCTCCCCGACGGCAGCACCCAGCGCGTGCTCGTGCCCCAGGTGTATGTGCGGGTGCAGCCCGGCGACATCGACGGCAGCGGCTCGCTGCTGTCGGCCGACCGGATGGTCATCAAGGGTGCGCCGGGATCGGGCGACCTCATCAACCGCGGCACCATTGCCGGGCGCACGCTGGTCTCCATCAATGCCGACAACATCAACAACCTGGGCGGCCGCATCACCGGAGGCAGCGTCGCGCTCGATGCCAGGAACGACCTCAACAATATCGGCGGCAGCATCACCGCGCACGACGCCGCCGTCTTGACGGCCGGCCGCAACATCAACATCGAAACGACGACCAACACGCAGAAGGGTTTGCTGGCCGGCATGACCAACGTCGACCGTGTGGCGGGGGTGTACGTCAGCAACCCCGGCGGCACGCTGGTCGCCAGCGCGGGCAATGACATCAACGTCATCGGCGCCATCGTTGCCAACACGGGCAAGGACAGCCGCACGCTGATCAACGCGGGCCACGACATCAACCTCGGCACCGTGACCGAAGCACGGAACAGCACGATGCTCTTCAACGCGCGCAACTTCCGCGCGGAAGCCAGCAGCCAGGAAGTCGGCAGCCATATCGTGGGAGGTGGAAGCGTCACGCTCAGGGCCGCCAACGACATCAATGCCAGGGCCGCCGGCGTTGCCGCAGAGGGAACCCTGGCGGTCATTGCCGATCACGACGTCAACATCACCGAAGGGCGTGCGACCCGTTCGACGGTGTTCGCATCCCATGAGGAGAAGAAGTCCACCCTCTCCAAGAGCACCTCGACGCTCATCGGCTCCGAGGCCGACAACACGTCGATCGGCAGCAGCTTCAGCGGCGGCAACATGGTCATCTCGGCGGGCAACAACCTCGCCATCAGGGGCAGCAGCGTCGTCGCGCAGGATCTGTTGAGCTTGAGTGCCGGGCGCGACGTGCGCATCGAAAGCTCGCAAGACCAGGGCGCCGGCAGCAGCTACTCGGCCAGCAGCAAGAAGGGGTACTCGGCGAGCTGGGGCAGCGGCATCAGCTACGGCAGCGGCTCCAACAACCGGGCCGAGGCCGGCACCAGCACCATGCAGGTCGGCAGCACGGTCAGCGGCGGCAATGTCAGCATCGACGGCGGGCGGGATGTGCAGGTCATTGCCAGCAACGTGCTGGCCGACAAGAACATCGCCATCACGGCCGGCCGGAACATCGACATCCTCTCCGCGCAGGACCTTCAAAGCTCCGGCTCCGCCGGCACCAACAACAACAAGACGTTCGGATTCCAGCCCGGCCTGGCACCGCGGCACACGGCGTATGCGAATGTCAGAGGGACGGAGAACGGCACCGGCGACTCCAGCACGGCCGTCACCAGCCTGCTCAGCGCCAACGGCGGCAACCTCACGATGGTGGCCGGGCTGGATTCCAAATACAGCGGAACGGGCCAGGGCAACATCACGACCGAAGGCGCGGATCTGCTCGCGAAAGACAAGGTCACGCTCTCCGGCAATGCGGTGAACCTGAACGCCGCCACCTCCAGCGGCCGCAGCACGCACAGCGCGGAAGTCAAGAACCACACCATCGGCGCGCAGCTGACCGGCACGGTCGGCGGCGCCATCACGCGCGCCTACGACATGGCGCAGGAGTCGAAGAACACCGACGACAGCCGCTTGCAGGGCGCGCTGGCCCTGAAAGCCGGCTACGACGCCTACAAGCTCGCGACCGACGGTGCACTGGGCCAAGGCGTTCAGGGCCTGAGCGCGGCAGGCACCAGCGGCGACCCCGCCGGCGCGGCCTTCGGCGTGAGCGTGAGCGAGCAGCGCAGCAAGCAACGCTCGACGAGCGCGGAGAGCTACACCACCCAGCGCGGCACCAACATCCAGGCCGGCAGCATAGAGATCACGGCCCGCGAGACCGACATCAACATGACCGGCGCCAAGCTGCAGGCGCGCGACATCAGCCTGGACGCGAAGCGCGACATCAACCTGCTCGCCGCCCAGAACACCGCCGCCACCGCGGGCAACAGCTCGGGCCGCTCCTTGGGCGGCGGCGTCACCTTCGGCTTCGGCTCGCAGAACGGCTTCAGCATCCAGGTCAACGCCGGCAGCAACCAGGGCAAGTCGATCGGCAACGAGGTTCGCTATGACAACACCCTCGTCACCGCGACCGACACGCTGAAGATCAAGAGCGGCGGCGACCTCAACATGCGAGGCGCGCAGCTGGCCGGCGACACGGTCAAGGCCGACATCGGCGGCAACCTCAACATCGAGAGCCTGCAGGACATCACCAACTACGCGAGCCAGCAAAGCAGCGCTGGCGTCAACGTCAGCCTGTGCATTCCGCCCATCTGCTACGGCGAGTTCGTCACTGCGACGGTCGACTACTCCAAGCAGAAGGTCAACCACAACTACCAGAGCGCCACCGGCCAAAGCGGCATCGTCGCGGGCAATGGCGGCTACGACATCACCGTCAAGGGCAACACCGACCTGAAGGGCGGCGCCATCACCAGCACCGCGCCGGTCGACAGGAACAGCTTCACGACAGGCAGCCTGACCACCAGCGACCTGGAGAACAAGCAGAAAACGAATTCAAGCAGCACGAGTGTCAGCGTGAGCGTCAGTTCGGGTTCGAATGCCTACAGCGCTGGAACCAGCGCCACCACCAATGCCGCCCGCAGCGTAACCAACACCGCGTTGGCCAACCTCAACGGCGGCAAGGGCCTGCCCGGCAACAACAACGAGACCAGCCAGACCCTGAGCGTCATCAGCCCGGGCACCATCAAGATCGTGGGCACGGGCGTCAAGGAGGTCGATGACAAGAGCAACGCCAACGTCGCCACGCTGACGTCAAGAGACCCGGCCACGGCCAACGGCGCGCTGATCAACACGCTGACCCTGCAGCAGGCCAAGGAGATCCCGCGGCTGCAGCAGGAAGCCCAGGACCAGCAGCGCGCATCGCAGCTGGTAGGCAGCGTGATCGACAACGTCATCGGGGACGTAGCGCAAAGGCAGGGATGGGCCGAGGGCAGCGCACCGAAGATTGCGTTGCATGCGCTGTCGGGAGCCATCCAGGCCAGGGTCGGGGACGGAAGTGCGTTGACGGGCGCCGTTGCCGGTGCGCTGAATGAAGCCTTGATGCCGCAGCTGGAACAAATCCTCAAAGACGCGGGCATTCCACGCTACAACACGGATGGAACACCCAACCAGGAGTCCAATCAACTGCTGACGGCTGCCTCCACCATGTTGGGAGCCGCAGTTGGCGCGGCCACGGGGAATGCAGGCCTGGGCGCGATGGTGACCAACAATGCCATCGTCAACAACCGTCTTCTGCACGAAAACGAGAAGGCCAAGATCAAGCAGTTGGCGAACGGTGATCCCGTGCTGGAGCAGCAACTCACGGACGCCGCTTGCTTTCTCGTGCACTGTGCTGCGGGCAAGCGCGAGAACGATCCCGCGAGGGCGTCCCTGCAAGCCACGGAACAGGCAGTGGCGAACAATGCCAATGGCGAGTACACGCGCGCGCTCGAGCTGCTTCGCAACTCTCAGACGGCAACCTTGTTCAACTACACCGAAGCCGACCAACGCCTGGATCGCTTGAACGCGATCGATCCACGGAATCTCGGTGGATTGAACCCGCAAGAGCAGGAGGCCAAGGATCGCAACGTCGAGGTGTGTCGAAAGGTGAAGAGTTGCGTTGACGATGTCAACAATCGCTACGACCGGCTGGTGAGCGATCGCGCGGAAACGACGATCACTGCGATTAACACCATGAAGGCCTTCGATCAGTGCGCGGCGGGCGATACGACGTGCGCAGTGGGTTCGTTGGTGCAACTGCAGGCAGTGCGGTCAGATATGAAGGCCAGAGGGGTCACCACGGACCAAGCTGATCTGATTGGTCTCAATTCGTATATTGCGCGGGCCTCTGCAGCGGCAGGTGATGTACCCAGCCTGATGAACGCCATCGGCAGTGCGGCTATCGGAGCAACTGCGAGCAATGCCGGGAACGCAGGAGGGGCCATCAAGGTTGAGGTGTCTCCCGGTAAGTTTGACTATTTGTTCGGCAGAGTCACCAGCAATGAACACAACCAAGCAAGATCTAACCAACTTGCGCTTGAGATGAAGAGACTAGGTGTGCCAGACACCCCTGAGGGGTACAGTCTGTTGATTCAGCATTTCAATCAAGTTGTGAAAACCGAGGGTAACGTCGTACGCACATTTTCGAATCAATTCGGTACTTTTGAGGTTCGTGATTCATTGTTCATGGGGCCGTCAGGAAAGGCAGCGAACTTTCAGACGACATTTCAAGTGGGCAGTGACGGGTCGCGGACCCTTAGTACAGTAATTCCCCGTCGAGGAGGTTAAAAATGGATTTTCCAAGTTCTGAAGAATTTTTGGAAGAGTTCGGGTTGGAGCCGACGAGCGTCGATCCAACGATGGCGCACTGCCGCTATGTGAAAAAAAACGATGAGGATGCGCGATCAATAGATTTTTCATTCAGTGCAGTTCTTGAGTCATTCCAAATCGCTATAAAGGATGGCGATGAGGAGATTGCAAATTTTTCCTCTGAAGGAGTAAAAAAAATAGAGATCGTCCGAATCTCCGGGGAGAGTGGCTTGAGGGTCCTTATGGGATTTAATGGGGCAGAATCGGAGGCGTTTGTGAGCCTCGAGCCAAAAGTGCATTGCCGCTGGTGGTTAATTAAAAACTGAAAACCGCATCGACGGCAAGCAGCGAACGAGTTGCGAGGTCATATGGGGCAAGGATGGCGTATCTCCAGACGGAGTTAGCGCAGCGCTGCTGGAGTGCGGCTACGACAATCCTTATGCTGGGTTTCAGCCCCATAAAAAGGTCGAATTTTTGGATCTCGTAGAAGCCGAGTTCGTCTTCGGCGATGCGAGCTATGGTCCGGTCGAGCCCACATGGGAACTGCCGGACGGCGTGCTCGAGAGCGGGCCAAAGCGGGAGCACACATACTGGGGCAGTGGCGGCAGAATCAAAGCCACATTCGCCTGGAGGCTGCCATGCAAATGATTATCGAAGCCCGTTTGATCGACGATCTCGGGGAAACCGCTCCTGTTCGCCTCGCAGTGATCGAACGTAAATCCACCACGAGCCCACTTGGGTTATCGCTGGCCGAGGGTAAGGAGCTGCTCGCCAGCGCCCAGAAGTACTTCGTTGCAGAGCAGTCTCTTTCCATTGCCGGTGCCCATTCCTATTGCTCGCGGTGCGGTGTCAGACTGGGAGTCAAGGGATGGCATCAACGCCAGATCCGCACGGTCTTCGGGTTGGTTGATGTTAGAAGTCCGCGCTTGCGCTGCTGCGCGTGCGCAGGGCGGCGACCTGGGGCGTCTGTCAGTCCGATGGTCGAAGTGCTGTCAACGAGGGTCACGCCCGAACTTGAATACCTGCAAGTCAAGTGGGCCGCCCACTTGCCCTATGCGCAGGCCACGGCGTTGCTGGCTGAGGTCTTGCCTATTGCCGATGTCATCTCCGTCAGTGGCATGAAGCGCCGGGTTCGCGCCGTCGGCGCGGCATTGGAAACCGAGCAGGCTCCATCAGCCATGGCCGCAGCAGGGAACCAGCTTGCTGCGCGAATTTGCGCGGCTCCGACGTCAGTCGCAGTGGATTCGGCATGGCTCAAGCACTGCGATCCGCTACCCCGCCAAGCTCGCCACGTCAATCTCGTGGCGGGCCGGGTGTGCTTTGAAGATGGTCGATCCCGGCTCTACGCCTACGTGCACAACCAGGTCCCCTCGGCGGCAGCGCGCCTGGATAGGTTCCTGTCCTCGAGCGGTATCGGCGCGCACGAGCGCGTCACGATCCTCTGCGATGCTGCCGGCGAATTCGAGAAGGCTGTCCAGCGCACGGGGCGGCCGTTGTGCCGCATCGTGGACTGGTTCCATATCGCCATGAAGTTTCGTGCCATCGAGCAGACAGCGCTCAAATATCCTGGCCTGCTTGCGCCGAATGGCGAGACCATAATGCAGGAAATCAAGTCAGCCAAGTGGTTGGTTTGGCACGGCAAGGCGCCAAAGGCGGTGACGCGCCTCAAGCGCCTTCACGATGCATTCGGCTTGGTGGCCGAGGAACGGTACTTGGCTCTTCAGTGGAACCTACGCAAGGTCTGGTGGTACCTCAGGTCCAATAAGAGCTACCTGGTGAACTACGGACGACGCTATCGCAAGGGGCTGCCGATCAGCAGTGCAACCGCAGAGTCCGCCGTGAATCAGGTCGTCAGCAGCCGCATGGCCAAGCAGCGGCAAATGCGCTGGTCTGATGAAGGAGCTCACCTGCTGGCGCAGGTCAGGGTGCATGTACTCAACGACGAACTGCAACCGCGGGCAATGCCGACTCCGCTGCGCCCGCCAAAGCCGCGTCTAAATTCTCGATACGGCGGCGCGGAACTGCTCAAGATGGCATGAAGCACACGAGCTCGATCCACTGGCGCGTGGGCTTGATCTCACGCGTCTTGGCCGGGCGGCGCGACTGCACCTGCCGGGCGTAGGCCTGCTGTTTGGCCAGCGCGACGCCGCTCAAGTCCCAGGTGTGAGCTCCAAGCGCCTTGAGGAAGCGCACCTTCTCGAGGGTTTCGGCCAGGGTCGTCGGACCATGTCGTTTAGACGGGGTCCTAAGCCACTCAAGTTGAGTGGCATCCGTCCCGGGCCGAACGCTGTAGGCGAGGGCGCTGAGTTCCTGCACCGTCGCGGCCGGAACCGCGGCGCTCACGTGGGCGAGGATTTGCGCCTCGACGGCTGCGAACGCGTCACGGGCCAAGTCCAGCAGGCGGCGTGGTCCAGGAATCAGGATTCGTCGGGTGAACAGCCAGTGGCACGCCGTTTGGACCAGGTCGTCCGCATGCGACGCTTCCTGGGCGTAAGCATGCAGTGCGTCGGTCAGCCGGTCCTCCTCGCCTTGCTCGAGGTCGCGCAGGCCGAGGTAAGTCTTGGCCCAGAGTTGGTGCTTGAACAGCGTCTGGGTGCGTTTGTAGATCGAGCGCAGCGCCGCGATCGACGGCGGCGAGACGCCCACCATCGCCGCCGTGTACCTCAGCAGATTTCGCGGAAGTACGTTGAAGCCGTCCAGTGGGCGCCCTGCAACGCGCATGAACATGACCAATAGCGCGACGGCAGGCGGTGGTCGCTGCGGGACTGCTCCCGGATCGCCGCAATGTCCGCCGGCGTGAGTTCGAAAAATTGCTCGCGGTCGAATTCGCTCAGCCTGGAAGGCAGGGCTTCCTGGCCGACGAATCGCAGAGCGAAGGACGGCATGGCTGGGGTCGGCAGTTCGGAGCGTCAATGTAGCGGTTTGGCGTCCGGCAGGGGAGGGCGATCATGGCTTGGCGAAGCGGCGTGAGCGGGGAGCCCGCATGAACGCTGGGTTTCCAGGAAAAGCGCACCGATTTACACAAAAGGTACGCCTACCCCAAGGATGGGCAAGGCATAGATGCCCGCGCCGAAGCCCAGGGCCGCCACGACCGCGTGCGAAACGATGAGGAGGAGAATCTTCTTCACGCGTTGATTGCGCTACTGCAAGGTGCCGGTGGTGCCCACTAGCACAGGCTCGGCGCGATAGCGGTCGGGGAACACGCGTTTCAGGTTGCCGACCTTGGGCAGGTCGTTAATCACGATGTAGGGCTGCCGCGGGTTGCGCGTCATGTAGTCTTGGTGATACGCCTCCGCCGGGTAGAAGGTCCTCGACGGCTCAACGGTGGTGGCGATCGACTTGCCGAACACCTTGGCCTTGTCGAGCTGCGCAATGTAGGTCTTGGCCACTCGCGCCTGCTCGGCATTCGCCGGAAAAATCGCCGAGCGGTACTGCGTCCCGCTGTCCGGCCCCTGGCGGTTCAGCTCGGTCGGGTTGTGCGCCACCGAAAAGTAGATCTGCAGCAGTTGTCCATAGCTGATCTGTCGCGGATCGTAGGTGATGCGAACGGCCTCGGCGTGGCCGGTCCGTCCCGAGCCGATCGCCTCGTACTTGGCCATGGCTGCGTCGCCGCCGGCATAGCCCGACACGGCGCTGGTCACGCCCTTCACGTGCTGGAAGACACCCTGCACTCCCCAGAAGCAGCCGCCCGCAATCACGGCCGTCTCCGATGCCGCGCCTGGCGCGGCAGCCAGATCCTCCGCCGGCGCCGGAATGACTACGGCCGCCTCCGCTGCGAGCGAGGGCATGGCATGCCACACCGCCATGCCGCCGAGGAGCGCGAGCGCGGCAAGTGCGAGACGCCGTGGCGAACTGGGGTTCGATGGATTCTTCATATCGGCTTTGCTTCCTTGCGTGCTTCTTCCAGGAGTTGCTGGATCACCTGCTCCGATTTTTCATATTCGCCTTCGCCGAAGTGATGAAAGCGGATGCGACCCTTGGCGTCGACGAAGTAGTGCGCCGGCCAGTAGCTGTTGCCGAAGGCGCGCCAGATGGTGAAGTTGTTGTCGATCGCCACCGGAAACGCGACCTCGAGCCTGTCCACCGCGCGCTTCACATTGTTGATGTTTTTCTCGAAGGCGAACTCGGGTGAATGCACGCCGACCACGACCAGGCCCTGGTCTTTGTACTTGCGATGCCAGTCGCGCACGTGAGGCAGCGCATTCAGGCAGTTGATGCACGAGTAGGTCCAGAAGTCGACCAACACCACCTTGCCGCGCAGCGCTTCGGCGGTGAGCGGTGGCGAGTTGAGCCATTCGACGGCGCCGGTGAGCGGGGGCATCGCCCCCTTGATCGGAAGCGATGGGAGCCGCGCGCCGGACGCGTTGGCCTGGACGGTCATGAATCCGCCTCGCACGAGCGCCGACCGGCGCAGCGCTGTAGCCGGCGCGCGTTCGGGCGGGCGAAGTCGCTGCAACAGGCTCTTCCCGACCGACGCTCCGACGCTGCCCGACGACCGCTGCGCGAGCAGGCCGGTGTCGGCGCCGAGCGCAACCGCCGTGACGCCGGCCAGAAGGATGAACAGGATCACGATGGATCTCCGTCGGAGCGCTGTGGCGGCTACTTCTTCATCTCGTCCTTCTTCATGGCGTCCTTGGCCATCGAGTCCTTCGCCATCCCGTCCTTCTTCATGCCGTCCTTCTTCATGCCATCTTTCGCCATGCTGTCTTTCTTCATGCCGTCCTTGGCCATTGAATCCTTGGCCATGCCGTCCTTGGCCATGCCATCCTTCTTCATCTCGTCCGCGGCGAAGGCCGAGACGGAGCCGGCGGCCATGCAGGCGGCCAACAGTGTTGCGGTGAGCTTGTTCATTCCAGTGTCCTCTAGGGTCAGGTTTTAAATGGCACGGTTCAAGAGAACACGGCCGCGCGTTTCAACAACGCCGAGTCCGCCATGGACTCAGCTGCCGCCGAACCAGTTGTAGCCCTGGTCTTCCCAGTAGCCGCCAGGGTAGGTGTTGGTGACGAAGATCGCCTTGATGTGCTTCGGATTCTTGTAGCCCAGCTTGGTAGGCATGCGCAGCTTCATCGGGAAGCCGTACTTGGGCGGAAGCGGCTGGCCGTCGTAGCTCAGCGTGAGGAGGGTCTGCGCATGCAGCGCCGTGGGCATGTCGATGCTGGTGAAGTAGTCGTCGGCACACTTGAAGCCGACGTACTTCGCGCTCGTGTCGGCGCCGACCCTGCGCAGGAACTCGGCAAAGGGCACGCCGCCCCACTTGCCGATGGCGCTCCAGCCTTCCACGCAGATGTGCCGCGTGACCTGGTCCTGCTGCGGCATGGCGCGCAGGTCGGCCAGGGCCCAGTTGCGCTTGTCGGCGACTAGGCCGGTGACTTCGAGCCTGTAGCTCGCCTCGTCGACCTCGCGAACCTCGTCCTCGCCGTAGTACGCATTGAACGGAAACGGCCGCGTGATCATCGAGTCGGGATAGATCGGCGCGAGCTGGTTCGGGTCGAAGATCCAGGCTTGCGCGGCGTCGTTGAAGCGCGAGATGCGCATGAGGGCCGCTTCGACCGTGCTGTTGTCGCTGATGCTGCACCCGCTGAGCAGCGAGAGTCCACCCAGAGTCAGCGAGCGCTGCAGGAAGGCGCGGCGCTCGGGCGCTTCGATGCGGCGGCCGATCAGCTTTCTCGCTTCGGCAAGCGCTGCCTCGCCGTCGACACCGACCAGGGCCGGACGCTTGAAGACCTTCATTGCTTCTCTCCCCCGTGGGCGCTCAGCATCGTCAGCAAGGTGCGCGGAACCAGCGCGACCATCACCAGGTGCACGGCTACGAAGGCGACCAGCGCAGCCATCGCGAAGAAGTGGATCCGGCGGGCGAATTCGTAGCCGCCCAGCAGCTCGCGCAAGAATGAGAACTGGACCGATTTCCACAGCACGAGGCCCGACAGGACCAGCAGCGCGATGTCGAGCATCACGAACAGGTAGGCGAAGCGCTGGACGCTGTTGTACAGGCGGGGATCGGCGTGCGAGAGCCTGCCCTTCAGCGCGGCGATCGCATCGCGCCAGATGCCGGCCGGCGAAAGGGGGAAAAACTTGCGGAACAACCGCCCGCTCGCAACGTTCAGCGCCAGGTAGACGAGGCCGTTCGCCGCCAGCAGCCACATCGCGGCAAAGTGCCACTGCAGCGCGCCGGCGAGCCAGCCGCCGAGAGTGATCGATGATGGGAACGAAAAGGGAAACAACGGCGAGGCGTTGTAGATTTGCCAACCGCTGGTGACCAGCACCAGCACGGCCACGGCATTGAGCCAATGCGTGACCCGCATCCATACCGGATGGATCGGAGCGTTGGCGCGGTGCATGGCGTCGCGGTTCATGGACGCATTGTTGGGCGCGCCGGGTGGCCGATTCATCACGAAGAGTTCAATTAATCGTGATAACCGCACCGGCGATATCGCGGGACAATCCGCCGGGATGGAATCCTCTAAACGCGTCCTGATCGTCGAAGACGACGCCCACATCGCAGAACTGCTGCGCATGCACCTGCTCGACGAGGGCTATGCGGTGGAACACGCCGCCGACGGGCATGCGGGCCTGCGCGAGCTCGAGCGCGGGAGCTGGGACGCACTGATCCTTGACCTCATGCTGCCGGGCGTCGACGGTCTCGAGATCTGCCGCAGGGCGCGCGCGATGACACGCTACACGCCGATCATCATCACCAGCGCGCGCTCCAGCGAGGTCCACCGCATCCTGGGCCTGGAGCTCGGTGCGGACGACTATCTCGCCAAGCCCTTTTCGGTGCTGGAGCTGGTGGCACGGGTGCGGGCGCTGCTGCGGCGCACCGACGCGCTGGCGCGCAATGCCCGCCTGGACTCGGGCCGGCTCGATCTCGGCAACCTGCGCATCGACCCGGTCGCACGCGAGGTGGAGGTCGACGGCAAGCCGGTCGAGCTGACGCCGCGCGAGTTCGACTTGCTGTACTTCTTTGCGCGTCACCCGGGAAAGGTGTTCTCGCGCCTGGACCTGCTCAACCAGGTGTGGGGCTACCAGCACGACGGCTATGAGCACACCGTCAACACGCACATCAACCGGCTGCGCATGAAGGTCGAGACCGACCCGGCGGCGCCGCGGCGCATCCTCACCGTGTGGGGACGCGGCTACAAGTTGTCCGCTTCCGAGGCGGAAGAGAGAGACGCATGAGTGTTCGGGCCAACCTGTCGCAGCGGCTGTCCGTGGTGTTCGCGGTGCTGCTGCTCGCCTGCTGTGGCGCCTCGGCATGGCTGCAGATGGAAGCGAACGTGCGCCACGAGCAGGAGGTGACGCAGCGCCTTTCCAGCGGCCTTGCCGCGCACATCGCGAGCAATTCGGCATTGATGGAGCGCGGCGGACTCAACGAGGCCGCGGTGCGCGACCTCTTCGACAAGCTGATGGCGGTCAATCCGAGCGTCGAGGTCTACCTGCTCGCACCGGACGGCCGCATCGAGGCACAGGCAGCTCCGCCGGGACACCTGAAGCGCAACCAGGTGGACATCGCGCCGATCCGGCGCCTGCTGGCCGGCGAGCCGCTGCCCATCCTGGGCGACGACCCGCGCAGCGACGCCGTCCGAAAGGTGTTCAGCGCTGCACCATTGCGCGTCGACGGCCGTGACGCCGGCTATGTCTACGTGGTGCTGTTTGGTGAGGAACGCGAGGCGCTGGCCGCCAACGTCGCCGCCAGCAGCGTGCTGCGCACCACGCTGTGGTCGATGGGACTCATGGCGCTGCTGGGCCTGCTCGCCGGGTTGGCCGCCTTCCACTTGATCACCCGCCCGCTGCGCGAGCTGACGGCCGCGGTGCGCAGGTTCGAAACGGATGGCGTCGACGCGTTGAAGAGCTCCGTGCCAGCGCCCGGACTGGCGCGCCAAGGCAGCGACGAGATCGCGACGCTCGGCCAGGCTTTCGCACAGATGACGCAGCGCATCGCCGAGCAGTGGCGCGAGCTGACCCTGCAGGACCAGCAGCGGCGCGAGCTCTTCGCCAACATCTCGCACGACCTGCGCACGCCGCTCACCTCGCTGCACGGCTACCTGGAGACCCTGCTGGTCAAGGCCGATTCGCTGGACACCGCCGACAGCCGCCGCTACCTCGAGATCGCTCTGGCACAGAGCCGCAAGGTCGCGCGGCTGGCTCAGGAGCTGTTCGAACTGGCACGCCTCGAGTACGGCGTCGTCAAGCCCGAGAAGGAAAGCTTCGCACTGGCCGACCTCGTGCAGGACGTGTTCCAGAAATTCGAGCTGGCGGCGGAGGCGCGGCGCCAGCGGCTTGTGCCGGACATCGCGCCGGGTTTGCCGGTGGTGACCGCCGATCTGGGAATGATCGAGCGTGTGCTGACCAACCTGCTGGACAACGCGATCCGGCACACGCCGGAAGGAGGCGAAATCGTGGTCCAGTTGCGGCAGCAGAAAGAGGGTGTGCAGGTCGAGATCAGCGACACGGGCCCGGGCATTCCCAGCGAGCTGAGCAAGGTGCTCTTCACGCGCCCCGCATTCTCTTCGGGCGGAGGCCGCGCCGGTGGCCTCGGGCTCGTGATCGTGCAACGCATCCTGCAGTTGCATGGCAGTGACATCCGGCTGCTTCCGCGTCCCGACAAGGGCGCGGTGTTTTCCTTCCGTCTAACCTAGGAGAAGGCGGCGGCGAAGCGCACGAAAGCCTGCGGCCCAATTCCATTGGTGCAACTGGCAATCACGCCGCACAGGGTCTGTAGGGCCGCGCGCCAAGCAAGGCAGCACTACGCGAGCGGGCGCTCCGGAGCGGACGTCTCTTCGCTGGCCTCTGGCTGCGACGCCGTCACAACCGGCGCCGGCGAGCCTATCGCGCCACCCACCATGTGCTCGGCCAGCGATTCATAGAGGGGCCGGCTGATCATCCGCGAGACCAGGCTGGCCAGCATGGCTGAAGCCATCAGGCTCAAAACCATCGAATGGCCATCGACCATCTCCATCACGATGATGAAAGCGGTGAGCGGCGCCTGCGTCACGGCGGCGAGAAATCCGGCCATGCCCATGGCGATCAACGCAGGTCCGAGCCCGGGGCCGGCAAGCTGGGAGATCCCGTTGCCGATCCCGGCTCCGATCGACAACGCGGGCGCGAAGATGCCGCCCGGCACGCCACACCAGGCGGTGAGCCAGGTTGCGATGAACTTGAGCAGCGTATAGAGCGGCGAGAGTTCGTCGTGCCCGGCCAGCATCCGTTTCACGGCTTCGGACCCGGCGCCGAAAGTCACACCACCGGTCACCAGGCCGATCACCGCCACCGTGAGGCCGCCAACCGCAGCGAAGCGCAACGGCCAGCGCGCGCGGACGCGATTCAGCCGCTCGGGCGCGCCGGTGAGCGAAGCGATCAGCAGCCGCGCGAACAAGCCGCCTGCCACTCCCGTCGCCATCGCCACCAGCAGGCCTGGCGCCAGTGCGTCCCAGCTGATGTGGGGAACCCTGATGACGCCGAAGTAACTGAGGTTGCCGAAGGCCGACACCGCAACCAGGCCGGCCAGCACAATCGCCGTGATGATGAGGCCGCTCGCGCGCGCCTCGAGCCGGCCCGACAACTCCTCGATCGCGAACACGATGCCCGCGAGCGGTGCATTGAAAGCGGCGGCGATGCCCGCCGCACCGCCTGCGACCAGCAGGGCGCGTGCGTCGATCAACGTACCGGGCGAGAGCCAGCGTCTTGCATGTTGCATCACGCCGGCCGCGACCTGCACTGAAGGGCCTTCGCGGCCGATCGACAGGCCCGCGGAGAGCCCTGCCACCGCGAGCCCGATCTTCGCGACCGTCAGTCGCAGCGACACCAGCAGGTTGCGTCGTTCAGGCGGCAGCGCCGGATGCAGCGCGGCCTTGACCTGGGGGATGCCCGAGCCGGCAGCGCCCGGGAACCAGCGTCTCGTTGTCCAGACGATCGCCGCCGTGGCGAGCGGCGTCCAGAGCAGGATTGCCCAGGGTTGGGAGCGGTGCAGGCTGTGGAATAGCCCGAAGACCCAGTCGCTCGCGATCGTGAACGCCACCACGAACAGGCCCGCGGCCACCGCGTAGCCAAGAACGATAGCGCGGTCGAGCCAGACGCGGCCGCTGGAGAGCTCGGCGCGCAGGTTCTGCAGGAAATCGGGTTCGCGGTTCATCGACGTTCTTCTACACGATCGCTTGGAGTCGGACTGCACCGCGGCCGGGCCTCGTTGGTCCATGCACGACAATTCCGTTGGCGTTTCATAGGGGCTCGTGACTGTGACTCGGAAACAGGATTAGCTAAGCTAGCAAACTCCAGGCCGCATCAGGTCTGCGTCTGGCATGTTCGTGAAATCAAGCTTGATGATCGTCCCGCTGGGATTGGCCGTCGTTGCGCTCGCGCGACCGATCGGGCAGATAGGCGAATCCGATTCGCAAGGTCGAAGAGGCCGCTCTCGAGCGGAACATCGATCTCTCGCGCTCCAAAGGTCGGGCGACGGCAACTTGCCGAAGTGTTGAGCGCGCTGCAGGCCCGCTGCCAGACCCCGCGCGGCCCGCGTTGCGTCGGTGCCGGTTCCGTGCGCCAGCAGCGCGCCGTAGACGCCCAGCAACTCATGGCCTGAAGCGGGCCGGCGGGCCAGCAGCGCCTCGCTGAAGTGCGTCGCCGCATCGACGTCCATCAGCAGGTCGGGCAGTTGCACATGTCCGATGTGCTTGAAGACGGCCTCCCTGGTCTTGCGAGGTTCGACCTCTTCGTCCAAAGCGCTCACCGTCGGCAGATGCACCAGCCCGTCGGCGCCGATGTTCACCTTCCCACGTTCGACCGCCTCCGCGAGCGCGGACACGCCTACCGACATCGTGGCCAGGATCGGCGCCAGGAAGTCGCTGGCCTGTGACGGCAGCCCGAGGATCTGGTGGTGCTGGTCCTTGGAACTGGCCCAGTCCTCGTCGGCGAGGAGCATGGATTGGCAGGCTAGCGACGACTTGGGATCGAGAGTCTGGTCGAGCGATCAATGGCAGGCCCGCCACGCTTGGACACTCAACCTTGACCACTACATCGACTGCTTCTGGCTCGTAGGCCTTGCGCTGGCGCTGAACATTTCCGAGATGCAGTGGCAACGGCTGCTCGTTCTCGTCGGCAACGAGGGCGAAGACTTGTTGCTCGACCGCCTCATCGCGACGCGCACGCCCAATCGCAAGATCGGCGCATCGTTGTGCTATCCGAAACCCTACGCTCGGCTGTTGGAAGCGATTGATGCGCCGCAAGACCGACAGGCATTGCTGTTGAGCCAATTCGTTGAGCACTGGTACAAGGAAGTTGGCAACGCTGCAAAGTCCGGCCAGCAGAAGCAGGCCAGCGCTTTCAAGGCTCCAAATTGGCACAACTACCACCGCCTGGAAGGAGGCTACTTCGGCTACTGGTGCGTGGAGGCCGTGGCGGCTGTCAAGGCTTTCAGCCTGGACGACAGGTTGTGCGTCGGCCACCCTCATTACCCTGGCGATCTTCTTCGTCCCGAAGTGGTCACTGCGCCCAACATGTCGCGCCTCTTGCCCGAGTTGGCTGCTGCGATTGGTGCTCCTCCTCAACCGCACCGCCGTTCACAGGTGAGCCGCGCCAGCTCACCAAGTGGGAGGCTCTCAAGATGATGGTCAAGAACAAGCTGAACTCTTAGCGACGGTATCCAGTTGCGAGCAGCGAAGGCGGCACCGTGAACATGGTGGGCGCGAGGTCGATGCCGCCAAGGACATCGTCATCAACGGCGGCCAGGTCACCATCCAGGCTGCCACCAACCAGTTCGGCCACCGGCACCAGCAGCACCAGGGCGAGGGCCTGACAGCCAACCAGTTCATCTGGCACGACCCGACCACCGGCATCAACGCCAAGCGGACCATCAGCGCCGCCGACACGCTCGCCCTGTTCGGCACCACGGTGAATGCGTCGGGCACCCTCACGCTCAACACCGACACGCTGGATGGCGCAAACCCTGCTTGAACGTGGGGTGCAGGTACAGAATTGGCTTCCGTCGTCCGTTACGGTAATCAGGCCAACGCCCTGGCCATCGCCGAGCGCCAGAGGCAATTGGAACAGCTGACAGGGCATTTCTTCGCGCACCCGTCGGACCGGCTCGCGGCGGCGCTGCCCGCACGGAAGCGGCCGACCCCGCTCCCGGAGTTGCGATTTGTTTTGAGTGCAAAAAGTGACACATCAACCCATGAGCATCGGCGCGTGCTCGGGCCGCGTCGTTGCTGGGGATTCGATCCGTCACTTTTGACACCGAAGACAAATCGCCCCCTTGACCACCAGGGCCTAGTCGACGTCTAAAGCAAGCCATGGGCTATGCTTGCCTTGTTGTAGCCACTAGGCTACAATTGAGGCATGTACACAGTCGTCGAATCCGAGGAGTTCGAGGAATGGCTCTCGGGGCTGAAGGACGGCCCGACGCGGATTCGGCTCGCGCGCAGGCTTGACAAAGCGCGCCGCGGGAATCTGGGGGACGTCAAGTCTGTCGGCGGCGGCGTCTTCGAAATGCGCGAGTTCTTCGGCCCTGGCTGGCGCATGTACTACGTGGAACGGTCAGGGACCATCATCTTTATGCTGGGTGGCGGCGACAAGTCCAGCCAGGAGAGCGACATTGAACGAGCCAAAAGAATGGCTCAGGAGTTGCGAAATGAGCAAGATCAAGACCCGTCAGTTTGACATCGCCAACTACCTCACCAGCGATGAGGACATGGCTGAATACCTTCGGCAGGTGATCGAAGACAACGATCCCGCCGAGCTCGCCGGCGCGCTCGGGGCGATCGCGCGAGCCCGTGGGATGGCCCAACTCGCACAAGACACCGGCCTTTCGCGCGAGAGCCTCTACAAGGGCCTCTCAGGCGATCGAGCGCCCAGCAGCGAAACGCTGTTCAAGGTCATGCGGGCCTTGGGCTTTAAGCTGACGGTGGAAGTCGCACACAACTAAGTATTCCTCGCTGCCGATCAGGCGAAAAATCAACGACTTGTTGACGCCGCGGAGGAGGAAATGATTGTCGATCACTGACGCGTCGAGCGGGGCCACCGCCGTTCTCAGCGCGAGAGCATCGCCAGTCCGCACCTTGATTCCACGACGGGCCGCACCCCGCGAAAGCAGCGGACCGGTTGACCACAAGTATTTCGACCTTGACCGGCCTTATTGGACAGAGGGGAAGGCGCGCTTGACTGACGGGGGAGCCCTTGTAGCGACATTACTAAATCGCTCCAACATGGAGGAGGAGGCCAAGCGCTTGTTATGTTGAACGCGCGCCGATGTCGGAGGCCGACGTCGAAAAGCTGCTCCTGCAGACAGTCGACCCGGGCTCCCTTTGGGGTGCACCTCGATTCAGGGGACAAGTCGCGCATCTCCTTGACCGGCGCACAAGAAGAGACGACTCTGCTGTGGGCACGGCGAGCAGTGGCTGCGCCCGCACGGTTCCACGCGCGGATGAATGCCGCTGGTCTGCTCGTCGGCTTGGTGAGCCAAGCTGCCCGCTGAGCGCCAAGCTCCCCCCACTACTTCACTTCAAGACGGAATATTGAGTCGGCGACGACGCGCCGTGCGACACAGCCCATCAAGGCCCGTCCCAACAAGCCATAGCAGCGCGGCCTGGGTGATCGTGCTTTCCATGTAGATTGATACGCGACTTTACGAATGCAGGCAGCCTTTATCATCGGCATCCGGCTCTGCGCACCGGTTCAGGATCTCCGTGCGCACGGCGTCGCGCAGCCGGATTGACGCTGACCAGTCGTCACCATCCGCACGGATCGGGGCACTGACCCTCACGCTGATCGGCACGCGGCGTGGGAACCACTGGCCCTCGCGCAGCACGGAGCGCGTGCCGCGGATCGTCACCGGCACCACGGGCACTCCGGCCTGCGCTGCCGTAGAGAACGCGCCCGCACGGAACGGCAGCAAGCCTGGCACGCGCCGGAACGTGCCTTCCGGAAAGAACAACATGGCTGTGCCGGCGCAAACGCTGCGCGTCACCCGCGCGACGTCCTCCGCCCCGCGCTGCGCGTCGTCGCGGTCTACAAAAATGGCGCCGAGACCTCGCAAGTACACCCGTGGGATGAACTGTTCCTGGAGCGCTCGCTTGGCGACAAAGCGGAAATGGCGCGGCAGTGCGGCGACCAGAGTGATTCCATCCAGATAGCTCGCGTGATTCGCCACGACCACACAGGTCGCTTCACGCGGCAAATTCTCGAGTCCCTCGACCACAAACGGGAGCCCGGACAACCGTAAGAAGAGCCGGGCCGCATGGTGACTCAGCGCCCAACTCCAGGACGACTTGGGCAGCAATGCGGCCAGCGCCCACGTGATGGGCGCGAGCATCCAGAACACCAGCCAGACATATCCAGCGTAGGCCACCGTCGCACCGACGCGCCAAGCGCGCCGTAGTTGCGGCAGTATCGCCTGCCATGCAAACCGCGCGATCTGCCGCCACGGCGCCGGCTGCGCGGCCGAAGCGCCACCGTTCTCGTACAGTTCGCGGCTGGCCGCGCGACGAATCTTGCCGCTCGATGTCTTCAAGACCGTGTGCGGCGGCACCAGGACCACGTCGTCCGGCGGCGCACCGAGGACGCTGACCGCGGCGGTGTTGATCTGGCGGCGCAGTTGCGCCTGCGCCTCGGGGGGCATACCGCGGGTTTCCGCCATGACAATGACCCGTTCGCTGCGGGTCCCGGGGTCCGGGCTGCCGAACACGGCGACGCAGCCCTTGCGGATAGAGGGAATCGCGCCGACGACCTCCTCCAGGTCATACGGGTACACCTGACGGCCGCCCCGAATGATTACGTCCTTCGCCCGCCCGGTGATGTAGACGTCGCCTTGTGCCATGTAGGCGTAGTCGCCCGAGTCCAGCCACTCGCCATCGAACAGTCGGCGCGTCTCTTTCGAGTTGCGGAAGTAGCCACTGGTGGCCGATGGTCCCTTGAACAGCAGACGCCCTTCCTGGCGTTCCGCCACCTCACGTCCCGTCGAGTCGACTAGGCGGACCTCATGGCCCGGCAGCGGCTGGCCGCATGCCACGACCAGTTGCACGTCAGACGCGCCGGTCGCCGCGGACAGCGCGCGGCCCGAGCGCGAGAACGCTTGTCGGTCGATGCGGTCGACTATCAGACCCCGCCCTGGCGGCGGGAAGGTCAGGCCCAGCGAAGTCTCCGCCAGTCCGTACACTGGTGCCAGGGCTTGCGGCCGCAGCCCGTAGCGGGCGAAGCGTTGCTGAAATTCCAGCATGGTCGTCGCGCTGACCGGTTCGGCGCCGTTGAACGCAAATCGCCAACTGGAAAGGTCGAGCCCGTCCAGCGCGGCCTCGTCCAGCTTGCGCAGGCACAGCTCGTAGCCGAAGTTGGGCCCGCCCGAAAGCGTGCCGGAGTGCCGGTGCACTGCCCACAGCCAGCGTTCCGGTCGCGCGAGAAACCTCAGCGGCGACATCACCACCAGCGGATACGCGTAGTACAGGCTGCCCAGCCACGCCCCGATCAGCCCCATGTCGTGGTACAGCGGCAGCCACGAGACGAAGACGTCTTCGGAGCTGACTTGCAGGACCTGCCCCATGGCCCGCAAGTTGGCGAGCAGGTTGGCGTGCGTCAGGACCACTCCCTTGGGACTGCTGGTACTGCCGGAGGTGTACTGCAGCAAGGCGATATTGCTTGCATGGGCAGTGAAGTGTTCCAAGGAGGCAGTACACGAGGACAGCTCTTCAACGGTGCAGACAACGCGCAGCGACGGCACCTGCGACTTGAGCAGCGTCGCCAGCGCCTTGGCCTGCAGTACGGTGATCAACACCGTGGCCAGCGCGTTGGTGAGGATGCCGACGTGACGCCGCAGGTGCTCCTCGATCTGCGCCGCCCGCGCCGGCGGGTAGATCGGTACCGGGATGCCTCCGGCGAGCAGAATGCCGGCGAAGCTGAAGAAGTACTCACGGCCGGTCGGCAGCATGAGCGCCACCGGCTGACCCGGCAGAAAGCCGCGATCCAGCAGCCCCGCGGCGACGCAGGTGGCGCCCTGCTGCAAGTCGGCATAGCGCAGGCGCGTCAGTCCGTCGTCGCCGTTGTCGATCACAACGTGCTCGCGCTGCGGATGAGCCCGCACGTGCCAGTCGAGCACCTCCTGCAGGGTCGCCGCCGCGTACGGCGCTTGCGAGACGCGTTCGGGCACCGGCAGCCGCTGTGTCTGAAGCACTTTCGTCTGGTGTGGACCACGTGCGGCCAGCAGCGCGCGCAGCAGGTCCCGTGGCGCTTCGGCCATGCTCAGCATATGCTCCGGCGGGCGTACGCCGAACGCGCGCTCGAGGCGCATCAACAGCTCCACGCGCGCCAGGCTGTCCAAGCCAAGGTCTTCCTCGAGCGCGCTGTCCAGCGTCACCGGGCCCATATCCGCGCGACCTGGGTGGAGTTCGGTCAAGACCTCCCGCACGATCCGCAGTACAGCCTCGTCCGACACTGCGCGAGGAGGCGAGTCTACGTTCATTGGCTGATTACCGTTGCTGCATTTGGGGCCCCTCTGGTGGAGGTGCCATCAAGGTTCTTTCCATCGGCGAGACCATCCTGCGCCGTTCTCGACGGCCCCGGCAAGAAAGCCATCGGGGCGTGAAGTCGCGCATCAACCCCATGCTCGACTTCAAGGTCTTCAACCACGCGGCGGTGACGATCGCTGGCGTGGAGTTGTTGCATCGCATCCGCAAGGGCCAGTTCGATCTCGCCCGGCTGCCGTTCGAGGCCAAGGTGCGCCCACGATCTGGAACGCCGTGCTTCGGCCCGACCTGCGCGGCGCTTTGGCAAGTTACTCGGCCACGCTAAAGGTTTGCACCGCCCCACTTGGAATGATCGTACTTTTCACGGAAATTGGGGCGCTTGGGGCAAAAACACTTTGCGCGGCAACGACTTGCGAGCTCGGGTCATGTCGTGACCACCGGTCGCCGTAAAGCCTTGATCTCCAACGGAATATCGCCGCTGGCCGTATCAGTTTGCGCAAAAAGTACGTTCACTCCGATTCCCTGTCCGTTGGCCCTCATCACGCGAGCAACCCGTTTATTGGTTCACCGGGCGCCCGCGTGCAGTTCACGCGTCACGCGCGTCGATAGCCGTACCCAGGCAGCTCGTCCTGGATGTCACCGATGAGTTCGACCAGACGTCCATCGGTAATCTGCTCAGGCTGCACGGTAGTAGTAGGTGCTGCGCGATGATTGGCAGCGATAACGGCGCCCGCATTGGATATGTGAACTTGCGCCGAACCAAATTCCAGCATGATCAGGACGTCTTGGTGAAGGGGCGGCGCATTGCACGCTCGCACGCTGCACGACGGTTTTGATGGTCGCGTCGACATGCGATGGATGAGGCGAGCTTGGCGCGCGACATCCAGGAACTGCTTGACGAACTCGGTGCGCGGGGTATTGCGGTCATCGTGTCTTGGGGCATGCGCTTCATGAAGGGGAACGGCAAGCTGGCGCACATGGACAAGTTTCCCCTGCATCAAGGGACCATCTACCTCGAGCGGGTGACGCACCTCCGCAAGCCGGAATCCGCGGTCTGACGCCAGTGAAAAGGGGTACCAGGCAGCCGGGGGGTTGCACCGTATCCGTCATCTGCTTGCGCTGCGGAATCCCTTGTTCGGGGCGCGCCCATAGGAGCGCGGGAAGTGGACGCGACAAGGTCGAGGCCAGGGCGGAGCGGCTTCCCCGGCTTTGTCAACGAGTCGGTTCGTGAGCCTGAAGCGCCCGCGTCGGGGCTTGTGGGCCAGCAGGAAGAGGCCAAGCAGCGAGCTGAGCCCACCTGCTGCTGCGTCCAGCCCAACCAGGCGCTGCACCGTTGCACGTTGCGATGTCATTCAATTGAACAACAATAAATCCGTTGTTCCCTGACTTGGAGGCCCGCCATGGTCGCAAACGCATTGGTACAGACCCGCATCGACGCTGACGTGAAGGAGCGCGCCACCGCAGTGCTCGACAACATCGGCCTCACCGTCTCGGACGTGATGAGGATAGTTCTGACACGTGTGGCCAAGGAGGGCGCATTGCCGGCGGGTTTTACCGTTGACGCTGCGGCCCATGACGCCTGGTTCCGAGCCAAGGTGCAGGAGGCCTTGGATGATCCGCGCCCCGCCGTCCCGCACGAGAAAGTTGAAGTGCATTTCGCCAAGCGCCGCGCAGCTGCGCTGCTCAAAGCGGGTGAAGGTGAGGCGTGAGGCTGGAGTGGTCGCCGTTGGCGATGGATGACCGGGAGCGGATTTTCGACTTCATCGAACAAGACGATCCGCGCGCGGCGATTGCAGTGGGCGGCGACGCGGTGGCGCTGTCGGGGCGCCCATCGGCCGGTGGGCGCGGTGGTTCGCCCAGGTATCCGCAACGGTGGCCGGAATCCTCGGCAGCCGTGCGTGCAATTGCAATGTGCTAGCGTTGCGTTTGCAATTCATGGTAATGTTCCCCCATGACACGACAAACCCCCCAGCATCAACCCAGCCCGGTCGCCAAGCGGCTGATCCCCGCGCCGCAGGGCGTGCCGGCCGCAGGCGTCATCACGGGGTTCATCGAGGAAGCAGCTCAGGACGCCGTCGAGCAGTCGAAGGCGGTGCATGAGCTGACCGCGCGACTTGAGAGCGTCTTCACTTCGCTCAGCGATCTGCGCGCCGCCAAGCGCAAGGGCGCTGCCGCGCTGACCCGAGCGAAGGTCTTCGTTGAGATGCACGAGGCCGGCCACCATCGCATGAACTTCAATATCGACCTTGCGGCGACGCTCGCCGCGAAGCCAGTCACCGCAGCAGCGGTCCGGCAATGGTTCGAAGCGACCGGCATGGAGCGGCGCAAGGACCTGTTCCTCGCCCTGCACGTGCATCCATCGACGCTCTCTCGCGCCGGGCCGGAGACCGAGATGGACGCCTCGGTGACCGAGCGGATGTTGCGCCACAGCGACCTGCTGGTGCGCGCCGCCGAGGTGTTCGGCGAGGATGGTAAGACTTGGCTCACCAAACCACACGATCTGCTCGGGGGAAAAACGCCGATGGAGTTCGCTGGCAACGAATTCGGCGGTGCCAAGGTGCGCGCGATGCTCAACGCCATCGAGTACGGCGGTGTCGTTTGAGCATCGCCGTCTGGCGCATCGGCAGCACCAAGGGCCTGACGCTCTCGACGCTGTGGCTCGGCTCGACCTTCGAGTCCGGGCGCTGGCACCGCACGCCGCCCGAGGGCCAGCCGGTGGTCTACGCGGGCGGTACCCGCGCGCTGTGCCAGCTTGAAAAGCGTGTGCATTGCAACGGCGTGCAGCCGCTCAATCAGGCGCTCCTGCGGCTCGACCTGCCTGACGATGCGGTGCTGATGGACATCCGCGAGGCGGGACTGCCGGACAACTGGCGCGCCGATGAGCTGTGGACACAGAGCGCCGGGATCACGTGGCGCGCCTCGGGCGCCTCGCTGGGCCTGTGGGTGCCGTCAGCCGTCGAGCCGGACGAGTCCAACATCTTGCTGAACCCGGACCATCCGCAGTACGCGGCGGTCACGATCACGGTCGAGCGCAACCCGTTCCGGTTCGACAAGCGGATGTTCTGAAGGCCGACGCCTGCGCTGATTGGGGGCGCGGTCAACCTCGCCATGAGCGGCAAGCAGGCGTATGACAGCGCTCAGGCCTTGGCCAGCGGCGGCCAATTGAGCTACGGCGTCAGCGTCAACCTGAGCCGCAACGAGAGCCAGAGCACCAGCGTCACCACCAGCAAACAGGCGGTGGGCTCCAGCGTTGTGGGCAGCAACAAAGTCAACATCGTCGCCACCGGCGGGGGCAAGGATTCCAACATCCTCGCGAGCGGCTCCACCATCGCCGCCGGCAACACCGTCAACCTCGCCGCGGACAATGACATCACGCTGCAGGCCAGCAAAGACACCAGCGTGATGGTAGGCCAGAACAGCAGCAGCGGCGCCAACGTCGGCGTGACCTTCGGCGCCGGGGCGCAGAACGGCTTCAGCATCCAACTGGGTGTGAGCCAAGGCAAGGGCAGCAACAACCAGGACGACACCCGCTACAACGCCACGCAGGTGAGCGGCGGCAAGGCCGTCAACATCGCCAGCGGCGGCGATCTCACCCTCAACGGTGCGGTGGTCGAGGCCAACCGTGTCACGGCCGACGTCGGCGGCGATCTGAGCATCGCCTCGCTGCAGGACGTGAGCGTGGGCCAGAGCCGGCAATCGAGCAGCGGCTTGAACGTGAGCCTGTGCATCCCGCCCATCTGCTACGGGGCAGTTGCCACCGTGAGCGGCAGCGCCGCCGGCGCCAAGAGCAATGGTGTGTTCGTGAGCCCGAACACCCAGGCCGGCATCAAGGCCGGCGACGGCGGCTTCGACGTGAACGTTCGGGGCAACACGACGCTGACGGGCGCGGTCATCGAGAGCACCCAGGCGGCCATCGACGCAGGCAAGAACAGCTTCGCGACTGGAGGCAGCCTGACGATGAGCGATCTTCAGAACGTCAGCAGCTCCAGCGGCAGCAGCTACGCGGTCAGCGGTGGGGTCAGCCTGGGCTACACCACGCAGGCGGACGGGAATCCATCATGGGATCCCAAGGAGGGGCAGCGGGCCGTGCCGCCCAGCGGCAGCGCCGGCGTAGGCAGCGACTCGGGCAACAACCAAAACAGCACGACGCGAAGCGGCATAAGCGGCATCGCCGGAGACCAATCGGTCAGGACCGCCGACAACGCCAGCGCCGGGACGCTGGTCAAGGACTGGAACACGGGGTGATCGTACTTTCGGTGAGGAATGACACGGTGAGGGCGGAAATTCCCTTTGAAATCCACGACTTACGAAGCCCGGTCGTACGCAGAAAGTCCGAACTCGCAAGTCCTTGTCGCATAGCGACTTTTCGACCCAAAGCGCACCGATTTGCACGATAAGTACGACCACCCCATTAACGAGAACGGCGATTGTCATCTCCGTATTTTTTTCAGGCACACCCCGCGCAGGTCCAACCTTGCTTCATCACTGCGAGCCGTCAAGCGGCGGTGGAAATCGGTTCGTTTCAGTTCCTCGGTTCGGATTTTCTAGTGACTGGGTCATGCCGGCATCGTGAACTGTTCCCCTCGGGACAGTATTGCCCACGCCATGCGTGCATTCTTGGCAGCTATCGCCACGATCGCACGCCAGTAGCCGCGGCGCTCGGCCAGCGCCGCGGCCCATTGGCTGATCGCATCAGTTTTATTCTTGGCTGAGTTGAGAACAGCCCGGGCGCCCAAGACCAGTAAGGATCGCATGTACGGGTCCCCAGCCTTCGTGATGTGCCCTAGCCGTGCCTTTCCGCCCGAGCTGTACTGGCTGGGCACCAACCCGAGCCAAGCGGCAAACTGACGACCACATCTGAACTCATGCCCGTTACCGATCATCGCCAGCAGCGCGGTGGCGGTGGTTGGTCCGACCCCGCGCAAGCGCATGAGTTGCTGGGCCCGGGCATCTTCGCGCGCCATCTGCGCGACGTGCTGGTCGTAGAGCGCGATCCGCTCGTCCAGCCGCGTCAACTCGCTGAGCAAGTCGCCGATGACGGTGTTGCTCCATCCTGGTAGATCCTCCAGGCACGCCATGGCCTGGCTGCGCACGGTCGATGCCCTCAACGGCAACACGACACCGAATTCGCTGAGCAACCCGCGGATCCGGTTGATGGTTGCCGTGCGCTGGTCGACGAATCCTTGGCGCACGCGATGCACACTCAGTTGCGATTGCTGCTCCAGGCTTTTGATCGGGACGAAGCGCATGTTCGGCCGTTGCATTGCTTCGCAGATCGCCGCCGCGTCGGCTGCGTCATTCTTGCCGCGCTTGCCAGAAAGTCGATACGGGCTGACGAATTTAGGCGCCATGAGCCGCACCGTGTGTCCATGGCTTTTGAACTGGCGCGCCCAGTGGTGTGCGCCTGAGCACGCTTCCATGCCGATCATGCAGGGCGGCAGCGACGCGATCAGTTCGAGCAACTTGGCACGCGCGACGTTCGGGCGTACGAGCTCAGGCTTGCCGGCTTCGTTCACCGCGTGGACTGCGAATACGTTCTTGGCGAGATCGACGCCAACGTACAAAATCGTCATGGGGCTTCCCCTTCAGAGTGAGTTGATGGAGCTTCGCAACCCCATCGTGGCACTCAGTTGCCGGCAGCCGCAATACCAGCGGCTTAATCCGAGGGGGAGGCCCCTTTCATTCGATTACCCCAGCTTGAGGCTGTCGCTGCGCCGCCGCGCGATGAGTTCGAGTTCGGCGCGGCTGAAACTGAAAAAGGCCTGCAGCTCGAACTCGCTGATCTCGCCCGGCATGTCGCGCAGGCCCAGATAGGACGTCTGCCAGCCTTGCATCGCCGCGCTCCTTCGCCATTCAGGGGCCGGTCACGATACGCCGCAGCGACGTGAACAGCAATGCTCGCGAAATCAACGACTTAGCGAACTGACCCCGCGCCGTTGCTGGGGATGCGAACCGTCAGTTTTGACACCGAAAACAAGTCGACCCCAGCGAGCGCGACCACGCCCGATGGCTTGATACATCGCATGTGCGACCTCGGTGTACTTGACGGTGCGCAGCTTCTTCAGGTCCGGTCGTTCCAGAACGCCGAATTGAGCGGCCATCGCGGCGGCAAAGTAGTCGTCGGGCAGGTGCAGGACACCAGCGAGGACAACGTGCCCACAGTGCGCGAAGTCGTTCAGCGAGTCGTGACGGCCCCAAGTCGTGAAGCAAACCAGCGGCTTGCCTTTCGAGGTCTTGGCGGTCGCCAGCTTGCCCGAGCGCCCGCTTCAGCGTCGCGACGTAGTTCCGCTCGCTGTCGTCCTTGAATGTCACGATCAGGACGGACTCGTCGTCCGCTTTCGCTTGCGCGACAGCTTGCTTCACCATGAGTTGGTTGAAGCCCTTGGCGCGGCCAATGTCACGTTGCGTCGAGTCCTTGCCGGAGCCGAAGCGGCCACAGTTGACCGTGACGTTCTCGTACGTCTTGATCGGGCCGGCCAGACCTACGTGACCCGGTGCTCAAAAAGGTGCAGTTACTGGCGATGAACGACCAGGGCGTCGTGTAGGACGGCAGCGGATACGGGGCCCGAGGTCGTGCGGCAAGCGTACCTGGCCGCAAAGCGACGCTATATCAGATGAGATATTGCTAATGAATTTCCGCAGCGCTAGGCTAATTGCCCTTTCAACCTCAAAGGCGAGTTCCCTCCTGGGACAAGTGAGATAGATGGACACGAGCTTTACATTCTCTAGGTCAAGAATAAAGGTATGTTACAGGAGACGAGACGTCATGCTTCAGACACGAACATGTTGGCAAGGATGATCGCGTCTTTTATTCGATCAAACTGGGAAAGAAAAAGGGTGAATCAATCCAGTTGCGCGGGCCATTTGTCAAGAACGGCTTTAGGCCGATCGGAGATAACGGTATTGACGTGGATGCTGTGAAGGTGTTGGCGGCGGCCGCCGGGCTCCCAGGCTCGTGGATGGCATATGCTATTGCCATTACAGAACTGGACGGGCAAGGCTTTCTCGACGGTAATTGGGTACCAAGCAGCTGCGAGGGTCGCCGATTTGATTGGGAAACGAATGGCACAAGACATTTGACCATTCTCAATGTCCTCTGGTCCGGCCGTGGCTGCCCTCATGTAGTCCGGATGGGGAGGTCGATGGTCTCAGCTTATCTTATAGCGCATAACCGAATCCTACAAAGGAAGATGGGCGCCTAGGGTTTGGGTTAGGCGCCACTTTGCTCACCATAGGGCGGCTTGAATTCAAGCACTTCAGATTGCAAATTGCGTAGCGAGGTAAAAACTATGGATGCAGTCATTATCGCAGCTATCATTACCGCGGCATTCAAAGCCGCTCCCCCAATTTTCGAGCGTGTCTTTGGTGGGACCCCCAGTAGCGACGCAAAAATTCAAAATTTCGTCTCAAGGAAGTACTCCGATCTCCAAAAACTTGTGACTCCGCCGTGTGTAAAGCTCCTCAAGTTTGCGGAGGGCGGTACCTATCACTCTGTCAAGCAATTCCGAACGCACCTTTACCCAAATGTGACCTTCAAAGACCACACGGAAGAAGACGCGTTCGATGAAGAGTTTGAGTATCGGCTGCGCTATCTCGTTGCAACTGGCTTTTTCATGTTCGCAACGGGCGAGTACTACATCACACACCTCGGTGCAGCATTCCTCGCGGACGCAAGGAGAAAAAGGGACTTTAAGGATGTTCTTCCATGACCACTGCTAGCGGGGGCATCCGATAGTTCCTCCGCTGTGTCCACTGTAGGGTGTGGGCTGCTGCCGGTTTCAAAGACACCTTGTTAAGGTGGAAGATGAAACCGGAGGTGGTTCATGGGAACGAGAAGGCAATTCAGCCGAGAGTTCAAGCTTGAAGCAGTCAAGCTGGTGAAGGAACGGGGTGTGGCGGTGGGGCAAGCTGCGCGCGACCTCGATGTGCACGAGAACGTGCTGCGCAAGTGGATACGCGATGCGGCGGCCGACCCGCAGCATGCGTTCCCCGGGCAAGGGGTGATGAAGCCCGAGCAGGCCGAGCTGGAGCGTTTGAGGAAAGAGAACGCCAAGCTGCGGATGGAGCGTGACCTGTTGAAAAAAGCCGCGGCCTACTTTGCCAAGGAGTCGATGTGAAGTTCGGCTTCATGGCAAAGCATCGAGGAAGCTGGCCGCTGTCATTGATGTGCGAGGCGCTCGGTGTCTCGCGAAGCGGTTTCTACGCGTGACTGGGCAGGCCACCCCAAGCCAACGCAGTCTGGACGACGAGGTGCTCGGCAGCCAGGCGCGTCAGAGCTTCCTGGGCAGCGACCGCACGTATGGTGCTCGACGGGTCTGGCACGACGTGCTGGCGTTGGGTCAGCGTTGCGGATTGCAACGCATCGAACGACTCATGCGAGAACAGGCGCTGCGCGCGCGGCCACGACGCGAGGCTTGCCGCAGGACCGTGGGGCACGCAGCGCGATCGCCGGCAACGTGCTCGACCGTCAATTCCAGGCCGATGCGCCCAACCAGAAGTGGGTGGCCGACTTCACCTACATCTGGACGGCCGAGGGCTGGCTCTATGCAGCCGCAGTGCTGGACCTGTACTCGCGTCGCATCGTCGGCTGGTCGATGCAGGAGAGCATGACCTCGCAGCTGGTGGCCGACGCGTTGATGATGGCCGTGTGGCGCCGCGGTAAGCCGGTTGCGCTGCTGCATCACTCCGACCAGGACAGCCAGTACACCAGCGAGCACTTCCAGGAGCTGCTCAAGGGGCAAGGCATCGCCTGCAGCATGAGTCGCGCGGGCGAGGTCTGGGACAACTCGGCGATGGAGAGCTTCTTCAGCTCATTGAAGACCGAGCGCACGGCCAGGAAGGTGTACAGGTCCAGGGAGCAGGCACGCGCTGACGTGTTCGACTACATCGAGCGTTTCTACAATCCGACGCGTCGTCATTCGACGCTCGGCTACGTCAGCCCGATAGAGTTCGAGAAAGCTCTAAAAGCTTAGGTCGGTGTCCACGAAACCGGCAGCAGCCCACAAAATGCTGTGCAGCGGCGCGGTAAAGGAAAAGCCTGGAAAGGACCTACTCAGGCGTTGACCCGAAGTTGTCAAGTTGGTGCGCCCGCGGATACGCCGTCAGTCATATTGCGCTTCGGCGCCAGCCTAGTAGATTCCGCGATCGCCACGCAGCGCATTCAATCAACTGCAACCCCATGCCTTCGCCAGCCTCCCCTGCAGTGAAATGCGCACCGGAAAGTTGCAAGCGGCCTCACCGGCGGCAACATCCAGAGCGTGGCGCTGAGGCCGATTCCCGCATGGTGGAAGCCGTAGGAGGCCGGGCATGAACATCCAGGTGCACATCGCACGGCTGATCATCGACGGGCTGGATCTCGGCACACACCAGGCTGCCCACCTGCAGGCCGCGCTGCAAGTCCACCTGACGCGGCGCCTGGAAGAACAGGGCCTGCCGGACTTGGCGAGCGCTTCGATCGCACTGCGGTCACTGCGCGGCGCGGCCGTCGAATTCCCACAACCCTCCGGTGTCGGCGTCCTTGGCGAGCGTATCGCCGCGTCAGTCCACGCCGGTCTCGCCAACTTCCACTCGCCGACGCGCGAGTGACACCTGCACCGAAGGAGACGCTGATGCCCGCCCCCCAAGATACTCCCAAGCTCGACGACCATCTCTGGCGCGGCGGCGAGCGGATGAACATCGTCCAGGTGCCGGACCGCTTCACCGTCCGACTCAAGCGCGGCGTGACCTCGGAAGTGGTGGAGCGCAGCTACGGTGCAGCGCACCGCCACCGCTTGCGGCGGCAGAACATGGATGAGTTCTCCGTCGATGCCGACGAGCGCGATGCGGTGATGAGCCGAGTGCGTAGCGGCGCGGACGTGGAGTTCGCGTCGCATGTCTACGCGCCGGCCAACGAACCCGAGGCCAGGCTCTACCTGACAGACCAGATCACCGTGCAGTTCCGGCCCGAGGTGTCGGATGGCGAAATCGAACGCCTGATGACGGAGCACGGGCTGCTGCCGTTGAAGGACCTGGCCGGCGTGCCGCGCGCCTTTGTGTTCCGCGTGGGTCCCGATGCCAAGGAGAATCCGATCAAGATCGCGAATCGCCTTGCCGCGAGTGACAAGGTCATCACCAGCGAGCCGAACATCGCCGTCGCATCGAAGAGCCTGTACACGCCGACCGACACGCTCTACCCGGAGCAATGGCACCTGTTCAACAACGGCGGGCCGATGCTCTCGACCGCGGCGCACATCGATGCGCCGCGCGCCTGGGACATCACCCGTGGCAGCCGCGCCGTCATCGTCGCGGTGGCAGACGACTCCTGCGACACCGGGCACAGCGACTTCCAGGGCGCGGGCAAGATCTTGTCGCCGCGAGATTTCGCCGGGCAGGACTTCGCCCCGCTGCCCGAACTCGTCGATGACAACCACGGCACCGCCTGCTGCGGTGTGGCGGTGGCTGAAGAAACCGGCACGGGTGTGGTGGGTGTTGCGCCGGGTTGCGCGCTGATGCCGATCCGCACCACTGGCACGATCGACGATGCTTCGATTGAAGACATCTGCGACTGGGTGATAGACCACGGCGCGGCCGTGATGTCATGCAGTTGGTCGGCGGCGGCGCGTGCTTTCTCCCTCACGTTGCGCATGCGTGCCGCCCTCGGCCGCGCCGCCACCATGGGACGCGGCGGCAAGGGCTGCGTGCTGGTGTTCGCGGCCGGCAACGAGAACCGCCCGGTCGACGGTACTGTCAACGAAACCGGCTGGCCCAACGGCCAGCCCATCGGCCCGACCCGCTGGCTGAACGGCTTTGCGGTGCACCCCGACGTCATTGCCGTTGCGGCCTCCAGCAGCGTGGCGACCAAGTCGCTGTACAGCAGCTGGGGAGCCGAGATTTCGGTCTGTGCGCCCAGCAACAACGTGCGAGCGGCCACCTACCCCCGGGTCGCCACGACCGCGCCCGGCCGCGGCGTGGTCACGACCGACCGGGTCGGACCCAGCGGCTACTCGACAACGGACTACACCCGCGACTTCGGCGGCACGTCCAGCGCCTGCCCCACGGTGGCCGGCGCGGCGGCGCTGGTGATCTCGGCCAACCCCCAGCTCACTGCGAAAGAAGTGCGCGAAATCCTGCAATCGACCGCCGACAAGATTCTCGACCCGGGCACCGACCCGCAGCTCGGCAACCAGTTCGGCAACTACGATGCCAACGGTCACTCGCCATGGTTCGGGCACGGCCGCATCAATGCGTTCAAGGCCGTGACGGAGGCAGTGCGCCGGGGGCAGGGACCCGCCGGGACGGCGCTGTCAAAGCGGGCGACGCCCGCGCTGGCGATCCCCGACAACGTCGTCGCCGGCATCCACAGCGTGATCGCGTTCACCGAGGCGGCCACGATCGCGTCGATCAGCGTGAGCGTGGACATCACGCACACCTACATCGGCGATCTGCGCCTGGCCCTCGGGACGCCGAGCGGCACCCAGGTGCTTTTGCACGACCGCAACGGCGGCAGTGCCGACAACCTGCAGCGCAGCTACGGCGCGGCTGACACGCCCGGCCTCGCCGCCCTGGCGGGCCAACTCGTGACCGGGGCGTGGGCACTGACGGTGCAAGACGTCGCCGCAGCCGACGTCGGCACGCTGAATGCATGGCAGATCGACATGACGACCCGCGCCGGAAGCACCGTGGTCGTCGAGGAGGCTCCGGGCATGCGCATCCCCGACAACGCCTCGGCAGGGATCGAGCGCACGCTGGTCGTCGGCCAAGCCGGGCAGGTCACCGCGATTCAGATCGATGCCGACATCACGCACACGTACATCGGTGACCTCGTCGTCACCTTGATGGCGCCGGGCGGACAGCAAGCCGTGCTCCACGATCGACAGGGCGGATCGACTGACAACCTGGTGCGGCCGTACACGTCGGCGACGGTGCCGGCGCTGCAGGCGCTGCTTGGCAGCGCGCAGGGGACATGGCGGTTGCGCGTGGCGGACCTCGAGGCGCAGGACGAGGGCAAGCTGAATCGTTGGGCGCTGCGACTGGCGCTGCAGTAGAGGCACGCTCCATGAACGAACATCCACGGTACAGCTCCCGCCATGGCGGCAAGGTCCGCAGGTTCTGTCGCACTACGGCCACGCGGTTAGATCCGTCGCAATAGCGCGATGAAGCTCAGCGCAGCCGCACATCCCAACGAAGAAGGGCCGAAAGCCTGAATCGTCTCGCCCTACAAGCTGAAGGAATCGTGCATTGGGGGTTACGGGGATTCGTGACCGTCGCAGTTTCTTTTAAATAGGAGGTTGAGATGGAAAAATCCGAATATGCTGAGCGGATGAAATTCGAGCATGAGTTAATAAATCGACGCCTTTCGTGGCTGCTCTCCTCGCAGACGATTTTATTTGCCGCCTACGGCATTGCTTTGGATGAGCGAGGGGAACGAATGTTTCTAACAATCGTGGCTACCACAGGAGAAGGGATTGCTGTCCTTAGCGCTATCGGAATAGCTGCAGCGTTCGCAGCTAAGTACTGCACGTGGCAGGACTTTAAGAACTCAGGAAATCCTACCGAAGAGTTTTGGGTGAGGACTTGGATAACTTACACAGCCTTTGCCCCAGAAATTGCGCTCCCAGTGATATTTGCGATTGTTTGGGGGGTTCTTCTATTATGCAACGCAACCTTAACTTGGGACAAAAAGCGTTGAGAAATATCGATCGTGACACATTCTAGGAGAGATGATGTCATCCATTGAGATCATCATGACCTTAATCACTGCAGCCGGAGGCAGCGCCGTAATCGTTGCTGGCCTGGCCGCTTTGCTAGGTAAAGTGTGGATCGACCGGATCGTGCAGACTCAGAAGTTGCTCCAAGAAATCGACATAGACCTTAGGACAAAACGAATTGGCGTCTACGAAGAACTATGGAAGTCAACGGCCATCCTGCCCAAATGGCCCAAGGCAACGGATGTAACATATGAGCAATTGCTTCTGTTCAGCGAGGGACTGCGCAAGTGGTACTTCGAGAAGGGCGGAATGTATTTATCCCGGTCGACTCACAAGCGCGCATACGGTCCCCTGCAAGACGCTCTCGCGGAAGTGCTTCGGATTCACAAGACCGGTCCTGTCTCGGTCGAAGACTACGAGACCATACGAAGCCGCTGCAGCGCGCTACGCACTGCGCTCGCCAGCGATATCGAATCCCGAAGAGAGGGGCCGGAATGAACTGTGCGGGTTCTGTCGCGACGAGCGCAACGAGAAGCAACTCGCGCGTCAATGCCTGCGATAGAGTGGGCGACGTGAAGTCTGTGCGCGGCGGCCAGGCGTTGTACCCCGTGCCGGCGGAGAACTTCACCACGCACTCATCGCTTGGTCGCGGTAGCGCCATGCCACGCGGCACCCTACGACGCATCGCGACGCGCCTTGGATTTTCCCGAGGTCATCTTGCGTTCGCCGTCGGCCCTTTTCATGGCCGCGACGGCGCCGGCCAGCAGCGCCCGGGTGGCATCGTGCGAGCTCCTCTCCTCGGCGAGCCGCTGCTGCAGGTCCTCCAGGTGGCGCTGCAGCGCGTCCAGGCGCTGCGCGAGTGCCGCACCTTGCGCCTCGGACCGCGCGAGGGCGATACGCTCGGCGGCGAGCTGATCGCGGAGCGACCGTTCAGCCTCCTGTCCTGCCTGCTGCGCCGTGCGCAGCGCCTGACGCTCGGCTTGAAGGGCCTGTGCCGCAGCTTCCTCGCTCCGGACCCGATGCTGCTGCTCGCGCGCAAGCTCCGCCTCCATCGACTTCGTCGCCTGGCGCGCGCGGTCGACTTCGGCGAGCATGCGTCGGTCCTGCGCGGCGTGGCGCGCCTCGGCGTCGCGCAGATCCTGCTCACGCGCGGCCAATACTGCGGCGTGCTCCTGCCGCAGTAGTTCCTTGCTTGCGCTGGTTTGCAGCAGCAGGGTGTTGAGCCTGGCGATTTCGTGGTCGGTCGAGACGCGAAGGCGCTGTACCTCGGCCGCCTGCTCCGCCAGCTGACGCTCCAACGCCTCGCGCGCCTGTTGCGACGAGGCCAGGGCGGTGTCAAGGCTGGCGCGTGCCTGCTCGAAAGCGGCCTCTCTTTGCGCGAGCTCGGCCTGGCCACTGCGCAGCGACTCTTCGCTCTCACGCAGTTCAGCACGGGCCCCGTCCATTTCTTGCCGCTGCACCTGTTCAGCTTCGCGCCGCGCCGTCTCCCACAAGAGCCGCGTCGCGTTGCGCACGCTCACCGGCACCCCGTCCGCGTCGTTGCCCGCTGAGAGGTTCGCCGAAGGGGCGGCGCCGCCGGCGATGCGCTGCCCCAAGGAGACGAACCATCGCTCGAGCATCGGGCTCACGGTGTTGGGCGAGCCGCGCCCGATTTTCTGGCGCACACGCTCGATCGTGGGCCGCAGGCCCTCATGCAGCAGCGCATCTGCCGCCCCCCAGACGTCGTCTTCCTGGATGCCTCTGGAGAATGTTTGTCGAATTTCAGCCATTTGACCCTCGTACTTTTGCAAAACGACCGCCCTGCCCCGTCCAATATTTACCATCGATAAGAGAATGTTATCGGGACTTATTGATGTATGATGTAGCGAATCATATGTCGTATGTAAGATAATCACCATGAAAACAGCCGCAACGCACCCGCTGGCCAACTTGGCCGAGCGCAGCTTGGCGCTGGATCCGGCGCGCCTCGCGCAGACGACCGAGGACGCGGCGCGCGCGCTGCTGCGCGAAGGTGAATCGGCCAATACCCGTGCGTCTTACGCCTCGGCGATGCGCTACTGGTGCGCCTGGTACGCCGCGCGCTACGGTCATGCGCTGCGCCTGGCGGTTCCAGTCCCCGTGGTCATCCAGTTCATCGTCGACCACGCCGCACGCTCGGCCGCAGCCGAAGGCGCGGCGTCCCAAGCCAGCCTGGTCACCGAGTTGCCCGCCGACATCGACCAGGCCCTGGTCGCCAACCGCTACAAGGCGCGCCTTGGTGCGCCCGCGCTCAACACGCTGGTGCACCGCATCGCGGTGCTGTCCAAGGCGCACCAGCTGGCCAAGGCGCCAAACCCCTGCGCCGACCCGCTGGTGCGCGAGCTGCTCGGCCGCACGCGCCGTGCCTACGCCAAGCGCGGCGCGCGGCCGCGCAAGCAGCGCGCGCTCACCAAGGATCCATTGCAGGCCGTGCTCGCGACCTGCGACGACTCATTGCGTGGCAAACGCGATCGCGCCCTGCTGCTCTTTGCATGGGCAAGCGGTGGGCGGCGCCGCTCGGAGGTCGCCGCGGCCACCCTCGAAAACCTCCAGCGCGTCGACGCAAAGTCATATCTCTATACGCTCGCGCATTCCAAGACCAACCAGGCCGGCGCTGAGCGACCCGAGGACGTCAAGCCGCTGGTGGGCAGTGCGGCTCTCGCCATGCAGGAGTGGCTCGCCGTGCTGACGGGAAAAGGGATCAAGGAAGGCGCCCTCTTCCGGCGCATCCGCAAGGGCGGACATCTGGGCGAGGCGCTGGCGCCAGCCGCGGTGCGCGACATCGTGAAGGAGCGGTGTGCGATGGCGGGGGTCGAGGGGGGTTTTAGCGCGCACTCGCTCAGGGCTGGGTTCGTGACGGAGGCCGGTCGGCAGAACATGTCGCTGCCCGAGACCATGGCGATGACGGGGCACCAGAGCGTCGCCACGGTGATGGGATATTTCCGCAGCGAGAGCGCGCTTGGCAGCAAGGTCAGCCGGATGCTCGACGGAGATGAACTGCCAGCGAAACCATAAGATCGCCGGCTGTGCTACGACTCTGTGGACTCGGCACCGGCGCGGGCGGTAATCAAGTCGATCGGCTTGCGGCCATCCGAGCCAATCACCGTTGCCAGAAACCAAGCCTGCAATCCAGAAGCAGGCAAGAAATCGTCACACGAGGTTTGAGGCCCCATCGACCTTCGATGCGCCTTTATCGAAGGTCCACAACGGCGATTCGCCCGCCAACGCAGCCAGCGCCACATGAAGGCAATCGGCGAAATCCGCTGCGCCCTTTGAATACGCGGAAAGCGCGTGCTCCAAGGCTCCCTCCGAAGCGAAGCAAAGCTCGGTCGTCGAGAGAAGCTGCGAAAAGATCTCCATCATCTCGGCCTTGCCGAAACCGAAGGCCGAACGAAGGACCCATTCGAGCTCGATGGACACCGTCACAGGGACGTAGAGCGTTTGCCCCTCATCGATGCACTTCTGGAACAGGCGCCGTGCGGCCAACAATTGCTTGGCATCGTCCCTGACGATATAGCGGGCGAGGACATTGGTGTCGAGCGCCGCCATCAGCGCCAGGGATTCATTTCTGCGATCGAGACGTGCTTTCCTCTGGGCGGCTTGAAGGCTCCAGCCAGGTCGAGGATCGACCTGGTTTTGGCCCGAACGACGACGCGGAGAGTTTCAAAATCCCGACGGGTTCGACGAAAGGAACTGTGGCCATCCGCGGATCGAGGTCGGCGGCGAATTCGCCCTCTGTCTGGCCTTGGCGGCGGTCGACCCCACCGCGGCGAGCGCGTCGCCGACAAGGTAGCGCTGGAAGCCATCGGCAGCCATCGAGCAGGCCAGGCCGCTGTCGTCGCCGGTGCTCGTTCAGGGCGGGGCGGGCAGCGGAAAGGAGCTGGCGGCGAATGCTGTACACGCCATGTCGCCGCGCGCGCGAAGGCCGTTCGTATCCCCATTCCGGAGTCGCTGATTGATGCGGAGCTCTTCGGCTACGACGGCGGCGTTCACCGGCGCCCGGACGCGCGGCAAGCCAGGCAAGTTCGAGATGGCGAGCGGTGGCACGCTGTTCCTCGACGAGATCGGCGACATGCCGCTCAACCTGCAGGGCAGCCTCCTGCGCCGTACAGAACCAGGAGATCGTGCGGGTGGGCGGCGTCTCGCCGATCCCGATCGACACGCGCGTCGTCTGCGCCACCCACCGCGACCTGCAGACGCGTGGAGGCCGGCCAGTTCAGGGGCGACCTGTCCTACCGGCTCAATGTGGTCGGCGTGCGCATGCCGGCGCTGCGCGAGCGCGACGACCGGGCGTGGCTGGCCGAGCGGCTGCACGAGCGCACAGCGCGGCGCCGGAGAACTTCGCGGCCTACCTGCGTCAGTACGTGCAGCTCACCACCCATGCCGCGTACCTGGATGCGCTGGGCGGCAGCAGGATCGCTGGCATCGCCGCCTCGGAAACGAACCTGACATAGGCTGCTACGCAAAAGGGGCTGGTCCGCTTCCGCCAGTGTGAATGTCCCCTTTGCAGGGACAGACAGCCCACGTCTTTGAAGTGACCATTCCTGGCTAGGAGGTACGTTGATGGAATGGCTGCTCCCGTACAAGTTGGAAACTGACGAAGCCCAGATCAGTGGGCATCAGAAGGCGTGTCCCCAGACCGTTGAATCAGAACCTGAGGGACATGCGCTGCATCGGACAGGACAAGGCGCCGGCCCGTGGGCGCGCGTTTACGCGGCAATGGCCCCCTTCTGGAGGAGCTCGCAATGCAGCAGGTCGTGATCATCGGCGCCGGCCACGCCGGCTTCCAATGCGCCGCGTCCCTGCGGCAGGAAGGCTTCGGAGGAAACATCGTGCTGATCGGCGACGAGGATTGCCTGCCCTATCAGCGTCCTCCGCTCTCCAAGGCCGCCTTTTGGTAGCTACGTCGCAAATGAAGAGGTGCAGAGAGGTCTGCGCAGCGCGGCCGTTGCGCAAGCCCGGCGCTATGGCTACGCGACCGAATTCATGGCAAAGTGACCGTCCAGCATTGCGAAGGTCTGACGCACATGGTCTGGGTGAAAGCATCACGATACGAGCCTCGCTCGACCTGGGCGAGTCCATCAGCGGCGTGTTCGAAGGCATCGATGAGGACGGCGCCCTGTTGCTGCGCCTTGGTGACGGGAGCGTCAGACATCTGGTCGTCGGTGACGTGTTCTTCAGTGCATCGACTTCCGATCCACGCAACGCAAAGGAGACACCATGACAATCCGTATTGGGCGATGGCTCGGCCGCAACGGGGGCGGACTCGAGATTCTTTCCATCGGTCCAGGTGCCCACTTCACCGGCCGCTACCAGACCAAGGTGGGGAAGCCTAGCCCCGAAGCGTGGTTCGACGCGCACGGAATGACAGACGGCGCTCTCATCGGATTCACGGTGCTCTGGAAGAATCAATCGGAGCAGCATGCCTCGCTAGCAAGCTTTGCCGGTCGCTACCTGGCCCAGGGTGAGCAGGATGGCTTCGGCGACTCATCGAGAGAGCGGATCGAGGCCCAATGGCATCTTGCCCGCCTCTACGGCGACGATGATCCCAGCAAGCCGCACGCGATGTGGGAGACCTTTCTCACCAACTCTGCGGTCTGGTACTGGACGCCTTGAACGGTCAGCGCAGTGTGAGTCCGGCGTGAACAAGCAACTGGCGGAAAACCTCCAATCGCGCCTTTCCGGTCTCTGCAAGCTTGTGGCACACGTGCATGTGTGCAGCCATGTCGCTGTGTCCGCACAGTGCGTCCTTGCACTCCCGCTCCGACATCTCCAAGTGGACACCCGTTAGGATCGCGCTCCCGTTGCCCACACGTGAGCTCACGATGGCGGGCGGAGCGCCCTCGATGCCCGTGTATACGGCCAGGATCTGCGCTACATCGCTCGTCGCGTCGCCGAGATCGAAGCGACAGCCGCCGTGGTAGTGCGCGTAAAGCGTCACTGGGGCGGCAGTCAGTCGATCTGTCGTCCGAATTTCAGCCGCTGCAGCGCTCCTCGGCGTTGCGTCGTAGGAGACACCCCCGGTGAGTTGGGGCAGCGAGCCCACTGCGACGGCATCCACGAACCTCAGTTCGCGTGCGCCGCAGATCGCGCCATCGGTTCCGGCATGGAACGCGAGTTCCCTGCAGGCGTAGTACGCGCCTGCGCAAATGCCCAGATAGCGGCCACCTTCCTCGACGAACCGCCGAATGCGCTGGTTGGGGGCACCGTTCAACGCTTCGCAAAAAGGAAGGTCAGCACCGCCCGGCATGACAAACAGAACGGTGTCATCGAAGAGCGCCGCGTCATCCTTGATGTCGCCGGCCATGACCGCTCGGATCTCGTAGGCAGCGGGAAGAAGCTGCTGTGCGATCGCTCTCATCACGCGTGACGTCCCGTCGAAAGTTCCGGCGTCGATATAGGTCAGGATCTTCGGTTTCGGCATGCTGGTTCTCCAGATCGTTTCGATTGCGTGCTGGCAGATCGAGTTCACCTTTGGGCTCACGACCAGAGATCCTGGGTGCCGCACAAGCCCCGAAGCGTCAGCCCGGCGACACCGACACGCGGTCGCGGTACATCTCGCGCATGCGTGTTTTCAGGAATTTACCGGTCGCGGTCTTGGGAATCGCATCGACCCACTCAAAGTCATCCGGCAGCTGGAAGCGCGCGAGTTTGGGCCTCAGAAATTCGCGCAGCACCGCCGCATCGACCTCCGCTCCCGGGCGCTTCACGACCACCACCAGCGGACGCTCGCCCCACTTCGGATGCTGAATCGCCACCACCGCAGCTTCGGCCACGGCGGGATGGCCCATCACAAGATTTTCGAGGTCGACCGAACTGATCCATTCGCCGCCCGACTTTATGAGGTCCTTGCTGCGATCAACCAGGTGCATGTAGCCATGAGCATCGATGGTGCCCACGTCGCCGGTGCGCAGCCAGCCGTCGGCGGTGAACTTGCCAGGGTCATTGGGCGTCGCGTGGTAGCTGCCCGTGATCCAGGGCCCGCGCACTTGCACCTCGCCGGCGGCCTTGCCGTCCCATGGCTGCTCGCCATCGACCTCATCGACGATGCGCATCTCGACCATGGGCGCAGCCACACCCTGCATCGCGCGGATGGCGTGTTGCTTCTCCTCCGGCAGCAAGGCATGCTCCGGCTTCATGATCGGGAAGCTGCCCATCGGCGAGGTCTCGGTCATGCCCCAACCTTGCACGATGTGCATGTCGTATCGCTCAAAGTTGGCGATCATCGACTGCGGCACCGCCGCGCCGCCGATCAGCATGCGCATGCCCTTGACCAGGTTGCGCTGACGGGTTGGCTGATCGAGCGCCTGGTAAATCATCATCCAGATGGTCGGCACGCCAAGGGCCATGGTGGCCTGCCCTTCTTCCATCAGGTCGAGCAGGTCTTCACCGCCAAGGTGTGGGCCGGGCAGGATCTGGTTCGCACCGACCATCATGGCCGAGAAGGGCACGGCCCATGCGTTGGCGTGGAACATAGGCGTGACCATCATCACCCGGTCGCGCGCCGACAGCGAGAACAGGTCGGGAATGCAGCCGGTGATGGCGTGGAGCACCATCGAGCGGTGCGAATACACCACGCCTTTGGGCCGCCCGGTGGTGCCGGAGGTGTAGCACATGCCGACGGCTTCGTTCTCGTCCTGCTCCGGATACTGGTAGCCGGCGGCGTCGCCAGCGATGAAGTCGTCGTAGCTCTCCGCGCCCTCGGCCAGCGGCGTGCCGCCAAAGGGCACGACGATGACGCGCGGCGGATCCTTCAGCAAAGGCCGGACACGCTCCCAAATCGGCAACAACACGTCGTCGATGACGAGCACGCGATCGCCGGCGTCTTCCATGATGTAGGCGATGTCCTCGGGGGACAGCCGCAGGTTGAGCGTGTGTAGCACGGCGCCGGCTGCCGGGATGCCAAAGTAGCACTCCAGGTGCCAGGCATGGTTCCAGCTCATCGTGGCGACAGCCTCGCCCCTCGCGATCCCGGCCTTGTCCCGCAAGGCCTGTGCGAGCTGACGGGCACGCCGGTAGATCTCCGCATAGCTGCGTCGGTAGGTGGACTTGTCGGGCAAGCGGCCGAGCACACTCTGGTCGCCGAAATAAGTGCCCGCGCGCTCGAGGATCAGATTGGTGCTGAGCTGCACCGGCATCATGGTCGATTTCATACTGCTCTTGCCCCTTCTTGACTCGATCTCTGATCTACTTTGAGCTACTCTCAATTATGAATTTCCAAATGCACGAGCAATCATAGGGAAAACGACATTGGCGTGAAATTGAGCTTCACTCAAAATATCAAGCTCGATCCAAACATGGGGTGTCGATGCGTATCGATCTGCAGTTCAAAGGACGTCATGTCATTGTCTTCGGGGGTACCACCGGGATCAACTTCGGCATTGCCGACGCCTTTGCCCGGCAGGGCGCGGATGTGAGCGTGGTGAGCCGCCGGCGCGAGAACGTCGACAATGCCGTCGCCGCATTGACCGGGCACGGGCATCGCGTGGCGGGCTTTTGCGCTGATGTGCGCGATTTCGAGGCGGTCGGACAAGCCATGGCCGAAGCGGTCGCGAAGTTCGGCGCTGTCGATGTGATGGTGTCGGGTGCCGCAGGCAATTTCTTCGCCCAGGCGCGACATATGTCAGCCAACGGATTCAAGGCCGTCGTCGACATCGATCTGCTCGGCACCTTTCACGTCATGCGCCAGGCTTACGAGCACCTGCGCAAGCCCGGCGCCTCGGTCATCAACATCACGGCGCCCCAGTCGACGATCCCGATGCGCTATCAGTCCCACGCTTGTGCCGCGAAGGCCGGGGTCGATCAGCTGACCCGCGTGCTCGCGCTCGAGTGGGGCCTAGACGGCATTCGGATCAACGCCATCTCGCCGGGCCCGATCGATGGCACCGAAGGCGTCAGGCGCCTCATGGCGCAAAGCGACGAGGAACTCGCGCAGGCCACGAGCATGGTTCCGCTGAAGCGGCTCGGAACGCTGGACGACATCGCCAACCTGACGCTGTTCCTCGCTTCACCCTACGCCAGCTACATCTCGGGCGCCGTGATCCCCTGCGATGGCGGCGGCGCATTGGAAAGCGTCAAGCCCGTTCTCGAGGCCACGGGCCGGCTGGCCGAGGCCCAGGCAAGGAAGGTGTGATGGAGCGCGCGAGCGACTACACGCTGGCCGACGTATTGCGCCGCAACGCCACGGTCCATGGCGAAGGCATCGCGTTTCGCGGGCAGGACGGCGCGGTCACACACCAGGCGCATTGGCGGCGCGTTCAGCATTTGGCCACCGGTTTGCAGCGGCTCGGGATCGCGCAAGGCGATCGCGTCGCCATCCTGTCGAAGAATCGCATCGAGTACGTGGAGTTGCTCGGCGCAGCCGCGCAACTGGGCGCCATCATGTCCGCGATCAACTGGCGCCTGTCCGCCGCCGAAGTGCTGGCCGTGCTGGAGAACGACACGCCGAAGGCGGTTCTGGTCGAGGATGAATTCTGGCCCTTGCTCGATCTCGCCCTTGCGCGTACCGGCCCGGATCTGGAACCGATCACCGTCGGAATTCGCCGCGAGGGCTTCCAATGCCTCGACGATCTGTACATCGACGACGGCCCTCCCCCATCGACGCCCCTATCTGCCGACGCCCCGCTGCTGCTGATCCATACCGCCTGGACCGACGGCCGCCCCAAAGCGGCCACGCTCTCGCACGCCAACCTGATTTCTAACGCCATCCAACTGCAAGGCGCATGGAAGCTCGGAGCTGACGACGTTCATCTGTGCTGCCTGCCCTTGTTCCATTCGACGTCCATCTCTCTGACGCTCGCCGTCCAGTTGGCCGGCGGCGCCTGCGTGCTGACGCGCCAGTACGAACCGCAGGAAGCGGCTTCGCTCGTGGAGCTCCACCGGGCCACCGTGCTCGGCGAGTTCGCGCCCATGCTCGACGGCCTGCTCTCCGCGTGCGATGACGCGCCTTCGCGGCTGCGCAGCCTCCGGCATGTGTGCGGCCTCGACTCGCCCGAGACGATTCGCCGCTTCGAAGCCGCCTGCCCTGACGCCACCTTCTGGGCCGGCTACGGGCAAACCGAGGTGTCGGGGCTGGCGACACTCGGGCGTTTCCGCGATGCGCCCGGTGCCGCCGGATTTCCGTTGGCACTGTGCGCGATTGGCATCGAAGGCGACGACGGCCGGCTTGTGCCGGACGGCGAGGCTGGCGAAATCGTCGTGCGCGGGCCGTCGGCCTGCCTGGGCTACTGGCAGCGTCCGGAGGACAACGCGCGTCTGCTGCGCGGCGGCTGGCTGCACACGGGCGACAGCGGTCGCATCGACGCGAACGGCCGCCTCTGGTATACGGGCCGGCTGGCCGCCAAGGAACTGATCAAGACGGGGGGCGAGAACGTCTACCCCTCCGAAGTCGAGGCCGTGATCCGCCAGCACGCCGGCATTGCAGAGGTCGCTGTGATCGGCGTGCCGGATGCCCAGTGGGGCGAGTCGATCAAGGCGATCTGCGTGCCGGCGCGCACACCGCCACCCGCGCAAGAAGAAGTCGCCGATTTCGTCGCCAGCCGCATCGCGCGCTACAAGCGGCCCCGCTTCGTGGTGTTCGCGGATTCGCTGCCGAAAAGGCCGGACGGATCGGCGGATCGCGAACAGATTCGCAAGCTTCACGGGTAGCACCCCCGGCCCGCGCAGACCCCTCACGCGGACCGGTGATCGGCTCAACGCCCGTTGAACCGCGGCCGCTGCTTCTGCAGGAAGGCCGCGACCGCGCCGGTGAAGTCTTCCGTGCGCGCATTGGCGACGAACTCCGCCTGCTCCAGATCGAGCTGCGTGGGCAGGTCGTTTTCGAAGGAAGCGCGGATGAGCCGCTTCATGCGACCGATGGCCAATGTCGGGCCGGCGGCCAGGCGCTGCGCCACCGCGTCCACGCCGGCGTCGAGCTCCGCCAGCGGCACCACCTTGTTGACAAGGCCATAGCGCCAGGCCTCGGTCGCATCGAAGCTTTCGCCGAGCAGCGCGATCGCCATCGCATTGCGCATCCCGGCGACGCGCGGCAGCGACCATGAGGCCGACCCGTCGCAGGTGGCGCCGATGTTTACGTAGGCCAGGTTGAATTTCGTGCCCTCGGCGGCGATCGCCAGGTCGCACGCCATGGCCAGGCTCAGGCTGCCGCCGGCGACCACGCCATGCAGGCGGGCGATGAAGGGCACGTCGAGCATGGCCATCAGCTTGACCGCCTCGTGCACCGGCCCGATGAGGCCCGGCACCGCCGAGGCCGCATCGTCACCGGCGAGCTCGTTGAGGTCACCGCCGACGCCGAAGACATCGCCCTCCCCGCTGAGCACGACGGCGCGGATGTCCGGGGACGCCGCGATCGCCTGGCAGCACGCGAGGAAGGCGCGGGCCGTAGGCACGTCCACCGCATTGAGTTGCGCGGGGCGGTTGAAGCGCAGGCGGGCGACGGCGCCCTCGCGCTGCAGGATGACGGGTTCGCTCATGAAAGATCCCTTGAAAGAAGGCCAATGCGCATCAACCGAGCCACCGTTTTCGGCGACGATAGTGCTTGGTCGCGCGATAGTTCTTGCGCTCGCCCGCGACGCTGACCCCGAGATAGAACTCCTGGATGTCCTCGTTCGCGCGCAGCTGTTCGGCCGGCGCTTCGAGCACCACGCGACCGCCTTCCATGACGTAGCCATGGTCGGCCAGTCCCAAGGCAGCCTGCGCGTTCTGCTCGACGATGAGCAGCGACAGCCCCTGGGTCTTGAGCTTGGCGAGCAGCGCGAAGATCTCCTCGATCATCTTCGGCGCCAGACCCAGCGAGGGCTCGTCGATCAGCATCAGCCGCGGCTTACCCATCAGCGCGCGCCCAATCAAGAGCTGCTGCTGCTCGCCGCCCGAAAGGTAGCCGGAGGTGCGGTCGCGAAGTTCGGCGAGCCGGGGGATCGTCTCGTAGACGAATTCCAGTCGCTCGCGCACGCTCGCCATACCGGGCAGCAGGTGGCCACCGATGACCAGGTTCTGTTCCACGTTCAGGTGGCGCAGCACCTTGCGCCCCTCGACGACGTGAATCAGTCCGCGCGCCACCGTGTCCAGCGCAGCCAGGCCGGTGATGGCCTGGCCGCCGAAGCGGATGCTGCCGGCCGACACCGCGCCGTCGTCGATCGACAGGATGCCCGAGATGGCCTTGAGCGTCGTGCTCTTGCCGGCGCCGTTCGGCCCCAGCAGGACCGTGCAGCGGCCCTCCTCCACGCGCAGGTTCACGCCCTTGAGCGCGAGAATCACCTTGGCGTAGAGCACCTCGAGGTTCTCGATCGCCAGCAGTTCGCTCCGCGCAGCCTCCTGCGCCACGGTCGCCGCGGGCCGCTCCATAACCGCCGCGTCCATGTCGTTCACCAGAGGTCCATCTTCGGGACCGAATAGCCCAGCACTGCCGGCATCAGCTTGCCGTCCTTGACGACGCCGATGTTCACCTTCGGGTTCTGCACCGGGAACGGCGCGGAAATGTCGTACTTGATATCGCTCGAGTACCCGAACAGGCTGGCGCTCGTGAAGGTGGTCTCCAGCAACGTCTTGTGGATCAGCTCGCCGGTCAGCTTGTCGGGCCCGTACTTCTTCGCGCCCGCCTCGACCGCTCGCACCAGCAGCAGCGCTTGCGCGATGCCGCCGATCGTGATGCCGTTCCACGGTGCCTTGAGGCCGTACTTCGTCGCCAGCATGTCGTAGAAGCGCTTGACTTCGGTGTCGTCGTCCGTGGCCAGGGCGCCGCCCTGGGTCTCGTAGTCCCCTTCCATCGAGCCGATGCCGCCCATCGGCTTGGCGATGAAGCCCGGCGCGTTGTGCATCGCGAAGGCCACCGGCACCTTCTTGTTGAGCGCCTGCAGCGCGCGCTTGATGGCGATCGCCTGCTGGATCGATGCCGGTGCGAGGATGACTTCGGCGCCCGAATTGGTCACGCGCCGCATCTGCAGCGTCAGGTCGGCCGGCTGCGCTTCGGCGAACACCACCTCGACCAACTCGACCACCTTCGGATTCGCCTTCGCGAACGCGGTCACGCCCTTGGCCACATCGACATAGCTCGGCGACGACTCGGAGGTGACCAATGCCACCTTGATCGGGCGCTTGCCTTCCGCCTTGGTCTTCTGGTACCAGTCGATGAAGCCCACGAACTCATGCACGAAGGTGGGCCTCAGCGACAGAATCCACTGGTTGGGCCGCCACGCGAAGCCGTTGCTGGCCGAGGCGCTGAACATCACCACCTTGTCATTGGGCAGACGCTGCTGCAGCGCCGCGGTGTCGGGCCCCCCGAGCGCGAAGCCGACCAACGGCTTCTCGGCCAGGATGCCGGGCCACAGGCTTGCCGTCTGCGCGGTTTCGAAGCGCGTGTCGTAGGCCTTCATCTGCAGCTTGATGCCCTGCTTGGCGCCGACTTCCGCGTTCCACCAGTTGATGACCGCCTCGCGGCCGCCGCCGATAGAAGGCATGACGGTCGAGAACGGCCCTGAAAAGTCGGACAGCGAGGGCACGACGTAGGTCGTCTGCGCATGGGCCGTGCGCGGTGCGATCGAGCAGGCCAGCGCGGCCGTGGCGAGCGCCGCAGCGTATCGGATGGATGCGGTGAGTCTCATGATGTGTCTCCGGTGTAGTGGGCTAACAGGGGCGCCGTCGCGCAGGGAAAAATCCGCCGTCAATAAGGGAAAGGCCAACGCCGCCAGGCCTGCTTCGCCGTGTTCACGCGGTGCATCAGCCCCTTGGGCTCGAACAGCAGGAACAGGATCACCACCGTTCCGAGCAGTACGTTCATGCTGGCGAAGACGATGTCCTGCCCGACGATCGGGAAGGTCTGCGACAGCGACGAGCCGAGGTTCGCGACGCCTTCGCGCGCCAACTGGATCAGCACGGTGCCGATCAACGCGCCGACGATGGAGCCGAGGCCGCCGACGATCATCATGGAGATCAGCCAGATCGAGCTGAACAGCGTGAACTGCTCGACCGACACGTGCCTCAGCGCGATTGCCCACAGCCCGCCCGCGATGCCGGCATAGAACGCGCCGACGAGGAAGGCGCGCATCTTCGTCATCATGACGTTGATGCCCATCATCCCGGCCGCGACATCGTCGTCGCGCACGGCCTCGAAAGCGCGGCCGTGGCGGGAGCGCACGATGCCGAAGGCACCGAAGGTCATGATCACCAGCACGATCAGCGCGAAGTAGTAGATCGCCGTGTCGTTGGCCAGATTGATGCCGAAGGCCGTCGCGCCCTCCAGGTGCACGCCGCCCGGCCCGCCGAACCAGTTACGCGGCAGGTTGAGCGCGAAGAAATGGAACAGCGCCTGCGCGGCGATGGTCGTCAAGGCCAGGTAGAAGCCCTTGATGCGCGCCGCGGAGAGTCCGAACAGCGAACCGAAGATGGCCGCCGCCACGCCGCCGAAGACGAGCGCCAGCGGCACCGGAAAGGACCAGTGCGCCACTGCGACCGCGCAGGCATAGGCGCCAACGCCCATGAAGGCCGACTGCCCGATGTTGATCTGCCCGGCATAGCCGGTGCAGATCTGCAGGCCGATTACCGCCACCGCGGTGATGAAGATCGTGTAGCCCATGCTGATCCAACGCTCGGGCGCCACCCAGGGCAGCACCACCAGGGCGAACACGAACAATGCAAGAGCCACCCACTGCGGGCGGGTGCGGATCAGCGAACGGTCGCCGCCGTAGCTTGTGAAGTAAACACCGGAGGCATCCATTTCAGACCCTTTCGATCGCGCGCCATCCGAACAGGCCGGTCGGCCGTACGAAAAGCATGAACAGCATGAAGACGTAGGGCACGATGGTCGATGCGGAGCCGCCGACCGCCGAGTCCACGTAGGCGCTCACCAGCGACTGCAGGATGCCCATCACCGCGCCCGCCAGCAGCAGGCCGAAGATCGACTCGAGGCCCGCGAACAGCGCCACCGGCAGCGCCGCCAGCCCGATCTCGGCGGACACCAGCGTCAGCGAGCGGCCGTTGAGGTAGACGATGGCGCCGAGCGTGGAGATCGCCGCGCCCATCATCCAGGCCAGCGTGGTGGCGCGCTTGACCGAGATGCCCAGCGAGATCGCGGTGGCCGGATCCTCGGCCACCGCCGTGAGCGTGAGACCGAAGCGCGAGCGGTTGAAAAACCACCACAGCCCCGCCGCCAGGACCACGGTCAGCACGGCGCCGATCGTGAGCGAGGTCGGCAGGATCAGGTCGCCGACGATGATGGGCGCTGCCGGCAGCAGCGCCGGGAACTGCCGGTCCATCGGCCCCCAGATCACGAGGATCAACCCGCGGATCAGGATCACGAGGCCGATCGTGACCATCACCATCGAGAACACCGACTCGCCGATCAGTCGCGAGAAGAAAAGGCGCTCGATGATGACGCCATAGGCCAGCGCGGCGACGAAGGCCAGCGGCAGCGCCACCACCGTCGGCAGCCCGCTGGCCATGGTGAGCGTCCACACGGTGAACGCGCCCACCAGCATCAGCTCGCCCTGCGCGAAGTTGAAGACCTTGCTGGCCCGGTAGATGACGACGAAGCCGAGCGCCAGCAGCGCATAGAGCTGCCCGATCAGCACGCCGTTGAGCACGTAGTTGAGAAATTCCATCATTGCACCTCTTGGGCCTCGAGGGCCGACAGCACCGGGGAAGGCGCCCGGACGGGGGTGGCTGGCTGCGCCGGCAGGCTGGCGGTGCCGAGCCGCATCGCGGCGCGCAGCGTGCCGCTGCGCCCGTCCTGATAGCGCACGGGGATCGCGACGTTGACCTGCGAAATCCCGGCGTACAGCGCCTCGATCACGTCGCGGTAGCGCTCCTCGATGAACTCGCGCTTGAGCTTGCGCGTGCGCGTCAGTTCGCCCTCGTCGGCATCGAGCTCCTTGGGGAGGTTCGCGAAGCGCAACACGCGGGCCGCCGGTTCCAGCTTGGCGTTGACGGCGCGGATCTCCGCGGCCACCTGCTCGACGATCTCCGGCCGCTGCGACAGGTCAGTGAAGGTCGTGAAGCCGATGTTGCGCTGCTCGGCCCAGCGGGAGAACACCACCTCGTCGATGTTGACCAGCGCGACCACGAAGTCGTGCTGCGGGCCACCGATGACCAGCACCTCCTTGATGTAGGGCGAGAAGCGCAAGCGCACCTCGATGAACTGCTTCGGGTACTTGGCCCCCGAGCGCAGCTCGCTCATGTGCTCGATGCGGTCGTAGTAGATCAGCTCCGAGGCGGGCGAGCGGCCCACCGCGTCACCCGTGCGGTACCAATCGCCGTCGAACTTCTCGGCCGTCTTCTCGGGTCGCTTCCAGTAGCCGGTGAAGCCCGCGCCGCCGCGCAGCTGCAGTTCGCCCGCGTCGGAGATACGCCATTGCAGCGCTTCGCCCCACTCGGTGGGTTCGGTCAGGGGCCGCCCGATCGTTTCGGGGTCGTACTGCGCGCCGGTGTGTGCCGACACGAGGCCGAACTCGCTGCAGGCGTAGATGTTCCGCAGCGCGATCCCCATGCCTGCGAACAGGCGCACCACGTCGGGCGACATCGCCGCACCGCCGGTGATCGCAACCTTGACGCGCTTGAGGCCCAGTTGGTCGCGCAGCCCACGCAGCACGCTCCATTCCGCGACGACGTTGGCCAGCCGCGCCATCGGCGTCGACTCGCGGCCTTCGATGCGCGCCAGGTTCACCTTTGTGCCGGCGGCCAGGGCCCAGTCGACCCACTTCCGCCGCAGCCACCCTGCATCGATCATGCGGCTGAACACGCCCGAGGCCAGGTTCTCCCACTGGCGCGGGCCGAGCACGATCACCTCGACGGCCAGCTCGCGGATCGCTTCCTGTACCTGGTCCGGCCGTTCGGCGAAGTTGACGCGCATCGGCAGCGACATGCCCAGCGTCACGCCGAACCACTGCTCAGGCACCCACGAGAGCGGGATGTACGACAGGTACTCGCTGTGGGGCCGGATCTCCAGCGCACGCCGCAACCGCTCTGCGCAGTCGAGCAGCGCGCGGTGCGTCGTGACCACGCCTTTGGGGTGGCCGGTCGTGCCCGAGGTGTAGGCGAGCAGCGCGATGTCGTCGGTCTGCCCACGCTCGATCTCCTGCTCGACCCGCTGCGGGAATTCGCGCGCCAGCGACCGGCCGCCTTCGATCACGGCGTCCAGGCTCTGCAGCGCCGGCTGCCGGTAGTCCCAAAGGCCGCCAGGCTCACAATAGAAGATCGTGCGCACCCGCGGGCAGTGCGCCAGTGCCGAGAGCGACTTGTCGACCTGCTCCTGGTCCTCGGCGAAGATGGCCACCACCTCCGCATCGTCCGCGACGTAGCGCAATTCATCCTCGGACGAGTCCGGGTACAGCGTCACGGTCTTCGCGCCGATCGCCATCGCGGCCCACTCGACCCAGTAGATCTCGGGACGGTTCTCGCCGATCACCATCACGGTCTGCCCGCGCTCGATGCCCAGCGCCAGCAGGCCGAACGCCGTGCTTTGCACTTTGTCGTAGATTCGGCGCCAGCTGTACTCCGTCCAGATGCCACGCTGCTTGTAGCGATGGCCGACGAGCTCGGCGCGCTCCCGGCTGTTGTACAGCAGCCATTGCGGCACGGTCTGCGGCTTCATGCCTTGGCTCCCAAGTAGGCGGAGATCACCGCCGGGTCGTTCTGCACCTCGGCGGGTGTGCCCTCGGCGATCTTGCGGCCGAAATTCAGCACCACCACGCGGTCGGCGATGTCCATCACCACGCCCATGTCGTGCTCGACGAGCACCACGGGAATCTTCTTGAATTCGCGCACGTCGAGGATGAAGCGCGCGAGATCTTCCTTCTCCTCGGCGTTCATGCCGGCCATCGGCTCGTCGAGCAACAGTACCTGCGGCTCGGTCGCCAGCGCGCGGCCAAGGTCGACGCGCTTGCGCATGCCGTAGCCGAGCGTGCCGACCGGCTGGTGGCGGATGTGCTCGATCTCGAGGAAGTCGATGATCTCCTCGGCCTTCTCGCGGTGGCGGACCTCTTCGCGGTGCGCGAACGGAAAATAGGCGAAGGCCTGCAGCAGGCTGCTGTTCATGTGCGCGAACCGGCCGACCATGATGTTGTCGATCACGCTCATGCGCCCGAGCAGGTGCGTGCCCTGGAAAGTGCGCGCCATGCCCGCCACCGCCACGCGGTGCACTGGCCAGCCGCCGATGTCGGCGCCCTTGTAGCGCACGCTGCCGATCTGCGGCCGGTAGAAGCCCGACAGCACGTTGAGGAAGGAACTCTTCCCGGCGCCGTTCGGACCGATCAGCGCCACAAGCTCGTCGGCGTGCACCTCGATCGAGAGCTTCTCGAGCGCGGTCACACCGCCGAAGCGCAGCGTGACGTCGCGCACGTCGATGACGTTGCCGGCCGCCTGCTGGGTGCTGTTCATCGCGCGTCGCCTACGACAGCGTGAAGCCACCGCCGCAGACGATGGTCTGGCCGGAGATGTAGTTGGACTCGGGCGTGCAGAACAGGTAGACCGCACCAGCCGCCTCCTCGGGCGTGCCGCCGCGGCCCAGCGGGATCTGCACTTCCATCGCCTTCATCAGGTCCGGGTTCACGCCGACCTTGATCTCGCGTCCCTCGATGTCGATCTGCGCATTGGCGTCGGCCGTGGCCTCGGTCAGGCGCGTATGGATCAGCCCGAAGGCCACCGTGTTCACGTTCACGCGCAGACGGCCCCACTCCTTGGACAGCGCCTTGGTCAGTCCCGTCACGCCGGCCTTTGCCGCCGCGTAGTTGGCCTGGCCGGCATTGCCGCCGAGCCCTGCGATGGACGAGATGTTGACCACCTTGCGGTAGTTCTGCACACCGGCCTCCGCATCGGCCTTGACCAGCGAGCGGATCGCCGGCTGTGCGGCGCGCAGGATGCGGAACGGTGCCGTCAGGTGGCAGTCGAGCATGGCGTACCACTGCTCGTCGGTCATCTTCTGGATCACGTTGTCCCAGGTGTAGCCGGCGTTGTTGACGATGATGTCCAGGCCCTGGTAGGTATCGACCGCTGACTTGATGAAGCGGTCGGCGAAGTCCGGCGCGGTCACGTTGCCCCAGCACGCGACAGCCTCGCCGCCGGCGGCCTTGATCTCCTGCGCCGCCTGCTCGGCGACATCGCGGTCCAGGTCGTTGACGACCAGCCGCGCGCCCTCGGCCGCCAGCTTCAGCGCCAGTGCACGGCCGATGCCGCGGCCCGAGCCGCTGACCAGCGCGACCTTGCCGTTGAGATTTCCCGTTGTCATTGAAGTTCTCCGATCGATACGACGGCTTCGCCAAGCACCTTGGCCTCGCCATACTGGTTGTTCAGGTGGATCTCGACCCGCACGGCGCGCTCGCCGCCGTCCAGCGTGATCTGCTCGACCACGCGGCCGCTGCAATGGGCCTCGTTGTAGAGTTGGAAGATGCCGACGAAGCGCAGCTCGATGCTGCGGATGCGGTCCTGCTCGACCCAGTTCGTCAGCAGGCGGCCGAGCCAGGCGGCGCTCAGCATGCCGTGACCGAGGACGTCGGGCGCGCCGGCCTTGCGGGCTGCGTCGGTGTCGATGTGCAGCGGCACGTGATCGCCCGATGCGCCCGCGTAGAGCGCCAGCGTCGCCCGCGTCAGCGGCGGGACGACGAGTTCCGGCAATGCGGCGCCGACCTCGAAGGAAGGAGTCGATGGACGGCTCATGTCATTTGCCCTTCGCGTAGGCAGGATCACGGTAGATCACGGTCGAGGACAGCGTGGCGATGCGCGCATCGCTCTGGTTGCGGACCTCGGTCTTCTTGAAAATGAACTGCAGCGCCCCGCCCTTCTTCTCCTGGATGTCCTCGATGGAAGCGTCGAAGCTCAGCACGTCGCCCGCGAAGGCCGGCGCGTGGTAGTCGAAGCGCTGCTGCCCGTGCAGGATGTGCAGCAGGTTGACGCCCAGGTCCGTCAGCCAGTCGAGCGGTTCGGGGCCGTCGATCATTTCCAAGCAGAACAGGTAGGTCGGCGGCACCTGCGGCGCCTGCCCCGCTTCCTTGGCCGCGAACGCCTTGTCCTTGTCGCCGATGACATTCAGGAAGAAGCGCAGTTGCCCGGCCTCCACCGTGCGCGTCACGCGCCGCAGCGAGCGGCCGATGTGTGTGCGATCCAGCATGCGCGACTCCTAGGCCTGGCCGTACATGGTGACCACGGCAGCGCCGCCGAGGCCCAGGTTGTGTTGCAGCGCAAAGCGCGCGCGCTCCACCTGCGTGCCTTCGGCCGTGCCGCGCAACTGGCGCGTCAGCTCGTAGCACTGCGCCAGACCCGTGGCGCCCAGCGGATGGCCCTTGGACAGCAGGCCGCCCGATGGGTTGACGACCACGTCGCCGCCATAGGTGTTGCGCGCCTCGTCGACGAAACGCGCCCCCTCGCCGACCGGGCAGAAGCCCAGCGCCTCGTAGCTGAGCAGCTCGTTCTGCGCGAAGCAGTCGTGCAGCTCGCAGACGTCGACGTCTTTCGGGCCGATGCCGGCTTCGGCGTAGACCTTGGCCGCCGCGTCCTCGCTCAGGTGGAAGCCGACCAGATCGATCATCGAGCGCGAGTCGAAGCTGTTCGCGCGGTCCGTCGTCATCGCCTGGCCGAGGATCTGCACGCGCGGCGTCAGCCCCTTGCGCGCCGCGAATTCCTTCGAGACCAGAATGGCCGCAGCCCCGCCACAGGTCGGCGGACAGGCCATGAGCCGCGTCAGCACGCCCTCCCACAGCACCGGCGAGGCCAGCACCTCCTCGGGCGTGACCTCCTTGCGGAACAGCGCGAGCGGATTGCGCGCCGCATGGCGGCTGGCCTTGGCGCGGATCTTCGCGAAGGTCTCGAGCGTCGTGCCGTATTTCGCCATGTGCTCGCGGCCGGCACCGCCGAAGTAGCGCAGAGCCAACGGCAGCTTCACGCCGTCCGTCAGGCTGTCGCACAGCGCATCGAAATTCTCGAAGGCATTGGGGCGGTCCTGCCAGTGCATGGCCAGGGCGCCGGGCTGCATCTGCTCGAAGCCGACGGCGATCGCGCAGTCCACCGCGCCGCTGGCCACCGCCTGGCGGGCCAGGAACAGCGCCGTCGAACCGGTCGAGCAGTTGTTGTTGACGTTGACGACCGGAATGCCGCTCATGCCGACCTCGTACAGCGCACGCTGGCCGCTGGTCGAGTCGCCGTACACGTAGCCGGCATAGGCCTGCTGCACCTCGTCGTAGTGCAGCCCCGCATCGGCGAGAGCCTGGCGTGCTGCCTGCGCACCCATCTCATGGTACGGCAGGCTGTCGCCCGGCTTCTTGAACGGGATCATGCCGACCCCTGCGACCAGTACTTGCTTCATCTCAGTCCTCAAAAAGAAACCTTGTCCGCGCCCTTGAGCGCGAGGATCGCGCGCGCCTCGTCCGGCGTCGCGACCTCGAGGCCCAGGCCTTCGACGATGGCGCGCGCCTGGCGCACCTGCTGCGCGTTGGACTCGGCGAGCCGCGCCTTGCCGGCCCACAGCGAGTCCTCCAGGCCAACGCGCACGTTGCCGCCTTGCGCCGCGCCCATCGCCACCAGTGGCATCTGGCTGCGGCCGGCGCCGAGCACCGACCAGCGGTAGTTGTCGCCGAACAGCCGGTCGGCCGTACGCTTCATGTGCTGCACGTCCTCGGGATGCGCACCGATGCCGCCCAGCAGCCCGAACACGGTCTGGATGAACAGCGGCGCCTGCACCAGGCCCTCCTGCCAGAAGTGTTGTAGGTTGTAGAGATGGCTGGTGTCGTAGCACTCGAACTCGTAGCGCGTACCGGTCTCGTTGAGCGTGCGCAGCGCGTAGCCGATGTCCTTGAAGGAGTTGCGGAACACCAGGTCGCGCGAGTTCTCCAGCATCTCCGACTCCCAGGCGTGCTTGAAGTCCTTGAAGCGCTTGAGCATCGGAAACAGGCCGAAATTCATCGAGCCCATGTTCAGGCTCGCTACCTCGGGCTTCCAGACGGCGGCCGGGCGAATGCGCTCCTCCATCGACATGAAGGGCGAGCCGCCGGTCGTGAGGTTGACCACGACGTCGGAGCGGCGCTTGATCTCGCGCAGGAAGGGCTCGAAGGCCTCGGGCGACTGGTCTGGCCGACCGTTGACCGGATTGCGCGCATGCAGGTGCACGATGGCCGCTCCAGCCTCGGCGGCGCCGACGGCGGCCTCGGCGATCTCCTCGGCCGTCACCGGCAGGTGCGGCGACATCGAGGGCGTGTGGATCGACCCCGTGACGGCACAGGTGATGATGACTTTGCGCTCAGGCATGGGGGCTTCCTTCGGATGACGTTGAATCGCCGAAGTGATCAGGGCGGCCAGCGGTCCAGAGTTCGCCCCACAGGCGCCCGCCTCCGTCGACGGTCATGACCTCGCCGGTCATGAAGCTGGCGGCCGGACTCGCGAGGAACACGGCCGACTCGGCGATCTCGCGCAGGCTGCCCGGTCGGCGCAGCGGATTGGCGCGATGGAATTCGCGGCGCGCCTCGGGCGGATAGACCTCCAGCCCTTCGCTGGCCGTCAGCCCCGGCGCGAGGCAGTTGACGCGCACGCCCAGCGGCGCCCATTCGACGGCCACCGTGCGCGTGGCGCCGATCACGCCGGCACGCGCCGCGATGGAATGCGCGATGCCCGGGATGCCGCGCTCGACAACGGCAACCACGTTGACGATCGCGCCGGGCGCGGCGGCGTCGCGCCAGTGGCGCGCGGCCGCCTGCATCATGTACCAGGTGCCGTTGAGGTTGGTGTCGACCACGGCGTTCCAGCCCTTGGGCGAGAAGTCGATCGCCGGCTGCGGAAACTGCCCGCCCGCGTTGTTCACCACAGCCGCCAGCGTGCCGCACTCCGAGGCAATGCGCGCGAACAGCGCTTCCACCTGCTGCGGGTCGCGCACATTGGCCGCGATGGGCAGTACGCGCGCACCCCTCTCCTTCGCGAAGGCGGCCACCTGGTCCAGTTTCTCCTGCGTGCGCCCGCAGACGATCACCTGAGCGCCGAGCCGCGCGAACAGCAGCGCGATGGCGCGGCCGATGCCGCTGCCGCCGCCCGACACGAGCACGCTGCGGCCCTCGAACAGGCTCGCGTGATAGACCGTCGGCTCTGCCCAGAGCGATTCAGCCATCGATGCCGCGATCGAGTTCGCGCTTGAAGCCGACGGCGTGGAGGTGCTCGCGCTCATGGCCGTCACCCGCGCAGCAGTTCGCCGCTGATGATCAGCTTGCGCACTTCGGTCGTACCGGCGCCGATCTCCAGCAGCTTGATTGACCTGTAGAGCCGATTGATCTCGGATTCCCAGATGTAGCCATAGCCGCCGTGCACCTGCACGGCTTCGTCGAGCACCGCATTCATGGTGTTGGCGGCGAACATGACGGAGGCGGCCGTCAACTTGTGGATCTCGCCGCGGCCCGCGTCGCCACCGTGCAGCGCACTGACCGCCCGCAGAGTTTGATAGGTGAACAGCCGCATGGCCTCCACCCCGACGTACATCTTCGCCAGCTTGTCCTGGATCATCTGGAAGTTGCCGATCGGCTGGCCGAACTGCTGGCGCGTGCGCGCGTACTCGATGCTCAGCTCCAGCGCGCGCTCGGCGATGCCCAGGCACAGCGGCGCGATCATGGCGCGCTCGAGGTCAAGCCCGCTCATCACCACCTTGACGCCGGCGTTCTCCTCGCCGATGCGATTGGCGGCCGGCACGCGGCAGTTGTCGAACACCAGCTCGCCGGTCTGGCTGCCGCGAAAGCCCATCTTTTCGAGCTTCTGCGCCACGCGGAAGCCCGGCGCGTCCTTGTCGACCAGGAAGGCCGAGATGCCGCGCGAGCCAAGCGACTTGTCGGTCTTGGCATACACCAAGAGCACGTCGGCGACCGGCCCGTTGGTGATGAAGATCTTCGTGCCGTTGAGCACGTAGTCGTCGCCGTCGCGTACCGCCGTCGTGCGCATCGAGCCCAGCGCGTCGGAGCCTGCGCCCGGCTCGGTCAGCCCGAGGGCACCGACCCGCTGACCGCTGCACATGCCGGGCACGTAGCGCGCCTTCTGCTGCTCGTCGGCGTTGCGCAGCACGTTGTGCAGGCACAGGTTCTCGTGCGCCACCCAGCTCAGGGCCAGCGCGTGGTTCCAGCGCGCAAAGGCCTGCAGGACGAGGCCGCTCGTGAACAGACTCAGCCCGGCACCACCCAGCGCTTCCGGCGCGGTGATGCCGAAGTAGCCGTTGGCACCGATTTTCACGAACGCCTCGGCCGGCCACCATTCCTCGTCGTCCATGCGCTGTGCCAGCGGGTAGAGCTCGGCCTTGGCGAAGCGGTCGGCCTGCGACAGCATTTCCACCTCGTCGTCGGACAGGCCACTGAAGACCTGTGCGATCGGGCGTTGGGCTGCGGACAAAACACTCTCGGACATCGGTACTCCAGACGGTCGGCGGCCGAAGACGGCGCCTTGTTCACAAGCTTCCACTGCGAAGCGTTAATTGAGTCAGCCTCATAAAGTTACCACCATATGCGCCATCTTCGACTGGGGAAAACCATCATGTGATTAAATGAGTTGAACTCAATAATGAAAATCCGACGGGCCGAAGGCTCGCAAATATGGAGTGCAAGTGCAAAAAGACTGGCCGTTCGATTCGGTACTGATCGCCAACCGGGGCGAGATCGCGCTTCGCATCGTTCGCAGCGTGCAGCGGCTGGGACTCAAGGCGGTGGTGGTCCACCACGCCGTCGATGCCTCGTCGCTCGCGGTGCGCCACGCCGACGCGGCGGTCGAGATCCACGGCAGCACGCCGGTGGCCGCCTACCTCGACGGGGCGCAGATCATCGAGGCTGCCGGGCAGTCGGGGGCCGGCGCCGTCCACCCCGGCTACGGCTTCCTGTCGGAGAACGCCGGCTTCGCGCGCGCCTGTCAGGCGGCCGGACTGGTGTTTGTGGGACCCGCGCCGGAAGTCATCGACCTGATGGGCGACAAGGTCACGGCCCGCGCCTTCGTCGCGCGCAGCGGCTTTCCGGTCGCGCCGTCGGCCATCGAAGACGACGACCCGGCCAGCTTCGTCGAGCGTGCCCGCGCGGTGAGTTTTCCCCTGCTCATCAAGCCGGCGGCCGGCGGCGGCGGCAAGGGCATGCGCATCGTGCGCGATCCGAAGCTGCTGGCCCCGGAGATCGAACGCGCGCGCAGCGAAGGCCAGCGCTACTTCGGCGACGGCCGCCTGTACGTCGAGCGCTTCGTCGAGAACCCGCGCCACATCGAGGTCCAGGTACTCGGGGACAGCCACGGCAATGTGCTCCACCTCTTCGAGCGCGAATGTTCGGTCCAGCGGCGCTTCCAGAAGATCGTGGAGGAGACGCCCTCCCCGGCACTGACGCCCGAACTGCGCCGCGACATCTGCGCGACAGCGGCCGGCATCGCGCGCAGCGCCAAGTACAGCAACGCGGGCACCGTGGAGTTCATCTACGGTGACGGCGTCTTCTACTTCCTCGAGATGAACACGCGGCTGCAGGTCGAGCATCCGGTGACCGAAGAACTCCTGGGTCTCGATCTGGTCGAGCAGCAACTCCGCGTGGCGGCCGGAGAGCGGCTGGGCTTCGGGCAGGACGACCTGCGGCCCCAAGGCCACGCAATCGAATTCCGCGTCTATGCCGAAGACCCCGCCGCCGGCTACCTGCCGACCACCGGCGCGATCCTCGCGTTGCACGAGCCCGACGGGCCTGGTGTGCGCATCGACGCCGGCATCGCGGCCGGGCAGGACGTCACGGCCGCCTTCGACCCGATGCTGGCCAAGCTGATCGTCTCCGGCGCGACGCGCGCGGCAGCGATCGAACGTGCGCAGCAAGCCCTGCGCGACTATGTGCTGCTCGGCTGCAAGACCAACATCGGCTTCCTGCGGCGGCTGCTGTCGCATCCCGCATTCGCAGCCGGCGAGATCCACACCGGCTTTCTCGACGCACACCCGGAGGTCGCCGCCGAGCCCGCACTCGACACGGCCAAGCTGCACAAGCTGCTGGCTGTCGCAGCACTGGCCTCGCGGCCCGTGCGCGACGCGGCCGATGCCGTGCCCACCTTGCATGCCGCCATCGGCGCCTGGAGGAATTGATGGCCCATGCATTCCACCTGCTCGGCGCCGAACACGAAGTCTGGCTCGCGCGCGCGGGCACCACCTACCGGCTGCACGTCGGCGATGGGAGTCTGGCCGTGGCCCTGTCGCCGCGCGGCGACCATGCGCACGAACTGATCTTGCACGACGACAGCCACCGAGTGTTCGTCGCACGGCGCGGCGACGACGTCCACATCCACCTCGACGGCGACACCTACCTGCTGCACTACTCGCACAGCCTGGCGCGCTTCGCCGACCAGACGGTCGACGAAGGCGAGGCCGTCGCGCGCGCGCCGATGCCCGGCTCGGTGATCTCCGTCGCCGTACAGCAAGGCGAAGTCGTGCAGCGCGGACAGGCACTGCTCGTGATCGAGAGCATGAAGATGGAAACGACGATCAACGCCAGTTGCGATGGCGTCGTCCAGGCCCTGCACGTCGGCCTGGGCCAGACCTTTGAACGTGACGCTCCGCTGGTGACACTGGAGCGAGGAACAGCAGCGCCATGAAACGCATCGACTCTGCACTCAACACGCGCTCTGCCGACTTCCAGGCCAACCGCCAGCACAATCTGGCGCTGGTGGAAGGGCTGCGGCAGCAACAGGCCAGCGTGCGCCACGTCCGCCCGGAGCGTGACATGGAGCGCCTGGCCCGGCAGAACAAACTCTTCGTGCGCGAGCGGCTGCAGCAGTTGCTCGACCCCGGAACGCCCTTCCTGGAACTCTCCACCCTCGCCGCCAACGCGGACTACGACGGCGAGGTGCCGGGCGCCGGCGTGGTCACCGGCATCGGCGTCGTCAGCGGCCGCGAGGTGATGGTGAATGCGTCGGACGCCAGCGTCAAAGGCGGCGCCTGGTACCCGCTGTCGGTCAAGAAGATCGTGCGCGCCACCGACATCGCGGTCGAGAACCGGCTGCCGATGGTCCACCTGTGCGACAGCGCCGGCGGCTTCCTGCCGCTGCAGGCCGACCTCTTTCCGGACCGCCACAACGCCGGGCGCATCTTCCGCAACCAATCCATCCTCTCGAAGATGGGCGTGCCGCAGGTCTCCATCGTGCTAGGCCATTGCACGGCCGGCGGCGCCTACGTGCCGGCGCTGTCGGACTACAGCGTCATCGTGCGCGGCAACGGCGCCATCTTCCTCGGCGGCCCGCCGCTGGTGAAGGCGGCCACGGGCGAAGAAGTCAGCGCCGACGAGCTAGGCGGCTGCGACGTGCACACGCGGATCTCGGGGACCGCCGACTATCCGGCCAGCAACGAATACGAAGCCATCGCCATCGCGCGCGATGTGGTCGCGCAATGGAAGCGCCCGGTCAAGGCCGACGTGCAATGGCAGGAGCCCGAGGCCCCCCTCTACGACCCGCAGGAGCTGTACGGCATCATCCCGCGCGACATCAAGGTGCAGTTCGACATGCGCGAGATCATCGCGCGCATGGTCGACGGCAGCCGCTTCCACGAGTACCAGCCGGCCTACGCGCCCACGCTGCTGTGCGGCTTCGCGAACCTGTGGGGCTACAAGGTCGGCATCCTGGCCAACAACGGCGTGCTGTTCAACGAGAGCGCGCAAAAGGGCACGCACTTCATCGAGCTGTGCAATCAGAACCGCACGCCGCTGATCTTCCTGCAGAACATCACCGGCTTCATGGTCGGGCGCGACTACGAGCGCCGCGGCATCACCAAGGACGGCGCCAAGATGATCATGGCGGTGGCGGGCTCCGAGGTGCCCAAGTTCACCGTGATCTGCAACGGCTCCTTCGGCGCGGGCAACTACGGCATGTCGGGCCGCGCCTTCGATCCACGCTTCCTGTTCATGTGGCCGCAGAGCCAGATCTCGGTGATGGGGGCCGAGCAGGCGGCCAACGTGCTGGCCGACGTGAAGTTGCGGCAGCTGGCTCGCACGGGCGCGAACCTGAGCCTCGAGGAAGTCGCGGCCATCCGCGACCCGGTGCTGGAGGACTACCGCCGCCAGTCGAGCGCGCTCTATTCCACCTCGAAGATCTGGGACGACGGCATCCTCGACCCGGTCGACACGCGCAACGCACTGGGTATCGCGATCTCGGCGGCGCTGAACCAACCGATCGCGCCGCCCAGCTACGGCGTGTTCCGCATTTGAGGCCGATGGTGTCCGAAGACGACGCGCGAGTCCATGCCGCACGGCCCGAAACCGGCGTGGCGGTGCTGACGCTGCGCCGCAAAGCAGGGCCGAACGTCATCGACGGCGCCTTCTGCGAAGGGCTGAGCAGCGCCTGCGCCTCCTTCGCTAAAGACGATACCCTGCATGCGGTGCTGCTGCGTGCCGAGGGACCGGCCTTCTGCGTCGGCGCCGACATCGACCAGATGCGAGCCCGCCTGGACGACCTCCCGGTCTACCTCAGCGAGTTGATCGACCAGGCGCATGCGGCGGTGCTGGCGCTCAGCGGCCTGCCGGTGCCGGTCATCGCTTGCGTACACGCCGTGGCCGCCGGCGGCGGCTTCTCGCTGGCGCTCGCTTGCGACAGCGTGATCGCGTCGCGCTCGGCGCGCTTCGTCGTCGCCTATCCGCAGCTCGGCGCCACGCCGGACACCGGTTTCACGCATTCGCTCGCGGCGCGGGTCGGTCCGCACCGCGCGCTGGAGATCTGCCTTTCGCCGGCACCCCTGGGGGCCGAGCTGGCGCATCGGCTTGGCATCGTCAGCGAACTGGTCGATGAAGGGGGGCTCGATGATGCAGGCCTGGCGGCCGCCCGGCGCCTGGCCGCGCTGCCGCGTCTGGCGGTGGCCGGCGCGAAGGCCCTGCTCCAGGCCAGCGCACTGCCGGCCCTTGAGGAACGCCTGCGGCGCGAGAAGGAATGGTTCCTCCGCTGCGCTCGCACAGAGGTGCTGCGCGAGCGCGTGCGCGCCTTTGCGCAGCGCACCACCGGCGCCGCACATTGAACATTTTCAAGGAGCAAGACGATGGCAGGCCACTGGTTCGAGGAGTTCAGCGTCGGACAGGCGTTCGAGCACGAGATACGCCGCACCGTCACCGAAGCGGACAACATGTGGTTCAGCAACGCGACCTGCAATCCGGCCGCGATCCACATCGACGCCGAATACTGCAAGGGCACCGAGTTCGGCCGCCCCTTGGTCAACAGCATCTTCACGCTCGGGCTGGTGATCGGCCTGTCGGTGCAGGAGACGACGCTGGGCACGACGGTGGCGAATCTCGGCATGACCGACACGCGCTTTCCTTTTCCGGTGTTCACTGGCGACACGATCCGCTCGCGCACCACGGTGAAGGATTTGCGCGAGAGCAAGTCGCGCCCGAACGCCGGCATAGCGACCTTCCTGCACCAAGGCTTCAACCAGCGCAACGAAGAGGTCTGCACCTGCACGCGGCAGGCACTGATGCTCAAGAGGCCGACATGAGCGGTTTCAAGCTTCGCTCGATGCTGTTCGTCCCGGCGGACAGCGAACGCAAGCTCGCCAAGTCGGTGGAGAGCGCGGCAGACGTGCTGATCCTGGACCTCGAGGATTCGGTCGCGGATTCGCGCAAGTCCCGCGCGCGCGGCGCCGCGGCTTCCTTTGTCGGCGCCCAGGCGACCACACTGGCCTCGCGGCTCTTCGTGCGCATCAACCCGCTCGACACGGCGCTGGCGATGGATGACCTGGCAGCCGTTGTCACCCGGGGCCTGGCCGGCATCCTGCTGCCCAAGATCCGCAGCGCCGCGGACATCATCCACCTCGGCCATTGCTTGGATGCGCTGGAGGCGCGCGCCGGCATCGCGCCGGGCACCATTCGCGTCGTGCCGGTCGCAACCGAGACGCCACAGGCGATGCTCGGCATGCAGTCATTCACCACACCCCTGCCCCGACTGGCCGGCCTGACCTGGGGCGCCGAGGACCTCTCGACGGCCATCGGCGCGGTCTCCAACCGCGAGGAAGACGGCTGGTATTCGCCGCTGTACACACTGGCCAACTCGCTGTGCCTGTGCGCCGCGGCCGCCGCTGGCGTGCCGGCGATCGATACGCTGCACGCCGACTTCCGCGATGTCGCAGGCCTGGAGGCTGCCTGCCGGGTGTCGCGCCGGCGCGGCTTCCGCGGGCGCATCGCGATCCATCCCGACCAGGTGGCGACGATCAACGCGGCCTACTCACCAACCGAAGCCGAACTGGCGCATGCGCGCAGCATCGTCGACGCCTTCGCCGCGCAGCCGGAGGCCGGCACGCTCAGCATCGACGGGCAGATGGTGGACAAGCCCCATCTCACGCAGGCACTGCAGACGCTGGGGCTCGCGGCATGAACGCCCGGCCCGCGCCGCATAGTAAGCTCCGTGCGAAGACAACAGGCGCAATCCCGCACCCCATGAAGATCAGCACAAAGCGACCGCGCAGCAAGAGCGAGAAGGCCGACAAGCGCGCCACGGACAGCGCGCTCGCCCCGCTGTCGGAGCGGCGCCAGCGCCGCGCCAACGAGATCCTCGCGGCCGCGCGCGAGGTGTTCCTGGAAAAAGGCTTCCAGGGCACCTCCGTCAGCGAGATCGCGAGCCGCGTCGGCATCGTCGAAGGCCTGGTATTCAGTTACTTCCCGACCAAGCGCGACCTGCTCCACGAAGTGCTGCGCGAGCTCTACGAGCCACTGATCCGAGATGTCGGCGAGGGCTACGCGCGGCTCCAGGGCCTGCGCGCGCGCCTGCGCTTCATCATCTGGCGCCACGTGCGCGTCTACGTCGAGACGCCCGGCCTCGCCAAGCTGGTCCTGCACGAGGTGCGCACCGGTCCCGAATACACGAGCTCCGGCCTGCACGCGCTTCACGTGCGATACACGCAGTACGTCAGGCTCGCGCTCGAGGATGCGGCCCGGGACGGCGAACTCGGCGCCTCCGTCGACGTCGAATTCGTGCGTTCGATGCTCTACGGTGGGCTGGAGCACCTGATGTGGCCCGTGCTCTTCGGCACGCAGCGCGTCGACGTGGAGCTCGTCGCCGACCGCTATACCGATCTCATGCTGCGGGGCTTGCAACCTGCGCAGGAGCTCCGCGAGGACAACGTGGAGGCCCGCCTCGCGCGACTCGAGGCACTGGTCACAACAGCCAAGGCCACGCAGCGAAAATCTTCCTGACCCTCTTCTGAATCAAACTCAAAGGCCGCCGGCGACATCGCCCGCGGCCTTTTTCATTTGAGAGTCTCCCAGGAAAACTAAGTGTTTGCACCTAAGGCTCATTCATTTATTTGACCTAGACTCAAATTATCGCGAGCCGAAGCCGGCCGATGGCTGTTGAAAGTCTTCGAAGCCAAAACGAGCTCGACTCAAACAACCGCGCCCTGACACGGGCGGATACTGGAACGGAGACAGCGTGAGCGCAACGGAATCCGGGAGCCCTGTGGTCCTCGAATGCGAGGGCATCGAACGCTCGTTCGGCGGCCTGAAGGCGCTCAAGGGCGTGAGCTTCGCCGTTCGCCAGGGCGAGATCTTCGGGCTCGTGGGCCCGAACGGCAGCGGCAAGACGACCATGATCAACGTCGTTACCGGCTTCTACCCGCCGCAGGCAGGCCGCGTGCACCTCTTCGGCCAGGACATCACCGGCATGCGGCCCTACCGCATCGCGCAGCAGGCCGTGGCGCGCACCTTCCAGAACCTCGCACTCTTTCGCGGCATGAGCGTACTCGACAACATCCTGCTCGGTCGCCACGTCCACATGCGCCCGAGCGCGCTGGCCTCGCTCTGCTACTGGGTCTGGGCGGCGCGCGAGGAAACGGCGCACCGCCGCATCGTCGAGGAGATCATCGATTTCATGCAGTTGCAGGGCATCCGCGACGAACCGATCGAGTCGATCCCGCCGGGCCTGCAGAAGAGCGTTGAACTGGCGCGCGCCCTCGCCTCGGAGCCGAAGTTCCTGATCCTCGATGAGCCGATGGCCGGCATGAACCAGGAGGAGAAGGAATACCTCGCGCGCTACATCCTCGATGCTCGCGACGAGCGTGGCGTTTCCATCCTCCTGATCGAGCACCACATGGACGTGGTCACGTCGCTGTGCGACCAGGTGCTGGTCCTCAGCTACGGCGAGGCCATCGCGCAGGGACCGGCCCGCGAGGCGATCTCGTCGCCGGCCGTGGTCGAAGCCTATCTGGGCCATCGAGCAGCGCAGCGCGCGGGGGCGATCGCATGAGTGCCACCCGAACGAGCGAAGGCGCTCGCCTCCGCTTTCAGGAGGGGGCAGGGGCAGCAGACGAAGTGGCGCAGTCTGGCGGAGAAGGCCGTGCAACCGAACTGCGCACGCGCCTCGTTGCCGCCAGCGAACGCTGGCAAGGCGGCAGCGAAGGCGAACCCGCATCGCTGATCGCGGCCATGGCGCGCAACGTGCTCGCGTATCCAGCGCGCGTCGCGGTGCGCGAGCGCGATCGCGGCATTTGGGTCGAACACGACTGGGCGGCGATCCTCGGCGACGTGATCGCCCTGGCCGTCGGACTCCAGGAAGCCGGCGTGCGGCCCGGCCACGCGGTGATGGTGATCGGCGACAACCGTCTGCGACTGTACGAGGCGATGCTCGCCACCATGGCGCTGTGCGCCTTCCCCGCCCCCATCTATCCCGACGTGCCGCCGTCGGAGCTCAAGCACTACAGCCAGTTGGGCCACCCGGAGGTGGCCATCGTCGAAGACCAGGAGCAGGTCGACAAGCTGCTGGAGCTGCGCAAGCACAGCGACGGCCAGCCGCGCACCATCGTCTACCACGACCCGCGCGGTCTCAAGGCTTGCAACGAGCCGGGGCTTGTCTCGCTGGAGGCGCTGCTCGAGCGTGGACGCGCACGGCTGGGCCGCGAGCCGGCGCTCATCGACGCACTGATGATGCAGGCGACGCCGCGGGACACGGCCGTGCTGCTTCATTCCTCGGGCACCACGGGCATGCCCAAGGGCATTCCGCTGAGTCAGGCGAACATCATCGGCGGCGTACGCAACGCGGCCGCCGCGGGCTACTTCCAGCTGCACGAGGAGCACTACGCCTACCTGCCGATGGCCTGGGTCGGCGACTTCGTCTTCACGCTCGGCGCGGGGCTGGTGCTGGCCTTCACGATCAACATTCCCGAGCGCCAGGAGACGGTGCTGCACGATCTGCGCGAGGTGGCGCCCACGATGTATCTTGCGGCGCCGCGCGCCTGGGACCACATGCTCACGCGCGTGCAGGTCGGCATGGCCGAGTCGACGCGCTTCAAGCGCTTTCTTTACGAGTGGTTCATGGGCCGCGCCATCGAGGTCGAGCGACGGCGCCTGGACGGGCACGCGCCGAACATCGGCGAACGCTTCGTGCGGCAGCTCGGCGAATGGCTGGTCTTCGCACCGATCCGGGACATCCTGGGCCTCTCGCGCGCGCGGCGCGCCTACACGGGGGGCGAGGCGCTCGGCGAAGACACCTTCCTGACCTTTCGCGCACTGGGCATCAACCTGCGCCAGTTCTACGGACAGACCGAAACAGCGGCGCTCACGGCCGCCCAGGGCGATGGCGATGTCAAGCTGCACACGGTCGGCCGGCCGATGCCCAACGTCGAGATGCGCATCGACGAACGCGGCGAGATTCTGGTGCGTTCGGCCTCGGTGTTCGACGGTTACTACGAGAACCCCGACGCTACGGCCGAGGCATTGCACGAAGGCTGGCTCTCCACGGGCGACACCGGCTACTTCGAGCCGGATGGGCAACTGGTCGTGCTGGGCCGCGTCAGCGAGGTCAAGCACACCGCGGGCGGCGAACGCTTCGTTCCGAACTACATCGAGAACCGGCTCAAGTTCAGCCCCTACATCCGCAATGCGGCCGTGGTCGGCGCGGGGCGCGACCGGCTCGGCGCGCTGGTATGCATCGACTTCGAGGCAGTGGGCCACTGGGCCGAAGAACGCGCCCTGCCCTACACCTCCTATGCGGATCTTTCCCAGCGCCCGGAGGTGGTGGCGCTGATCGCAGGCGTGTTCGAGCGCGTCAACCGCGTGCTCAAGCCGGAGCTGGCCCTGCGCCGCTTCGTCAACCTGCCCAAGGATTTCGATGCCGACGACGGCGAGATCACGCGCACCCGCAAGCTGCGCCGCGGCACGGTCGAGGAGCGCTATGCGGTGGTGATCGAGGCACTGTACGGCGCTGCCGAGACGGTCGATTTCGACACCGCCATCACCTACGAAAGCGGCCAGACCAGCGCGATGCGCCGCACCTTGCAACTCAAGAGGGTCGACTGATGGACATCCTGCTGTATGCGGAACTCACGATCAATGGCGCCCTGGTGGGCCTGATGTACGCGCTCGTGGCGCTGGGCATCGTGCTGGTCTACAAGGCCTCGGGCTATGCCAACCTGGCGCAGGGGGCCTTCGCGATGGCGGGCGGCTACGCCTGCCTGCTGATCACGACGGCACTCGGGCTGCCGGTCTGGGCCGCAGCCCTGCTGTCGCTGGTGGTGCTGTTCTTGGCGGGCATGCTGGTCGAGCGCCTTCTGCTGCGTCGCATGATCGGCCAGCCCGTGGTGATGGTCATCATGCTCACGCTCGGTCTCGAGATCCTGTTGCGCGGACTGGTTCCTGGGTTGCTGGGCTCCTCGGTGAAGCGGCTGGACCTGGGGATCCCGCAGGCGCCGGTGCTGCTGGGCGACATCCTGGTCAACCGCGCCTATCTCGCGGGCGGCGTGATCGCCCTGGTGCTGATCGTTGGCTCGATGGCCTTCTTCAACTCGCCGCTGGGCGTGCGCATGCGCGCCGTGTCGGACGACAAGATCGCGGCCTGGTCGGTCGGCATCCGGGTCGAGCACGTGATCGCGGTCGCCTGGGGGCTGGCGGGCGTGTCCGCCGGGGCCGCGGGCATCCTGTGGGGCTCGGTGCAGGGCGTCGACTGGACGTTGTCTCTGCTGCTGCTCAAGGCGCTCGCGATCGCGATCCTCGGCGGGCTCGATAGCGTGCCGGGCGTGCTGGTCGCCGGCCTCGTGATCGGCATCGCGGAAAGCGTCGCGGCCGGCGTGCTGGACCCGCTCGTGGGCGGAGGCACGCGCGACATCGTCGCCTCGGTCTTCATTCTGCTGACGGTGCTGGTGCGTCCGCACGGCCTGTTCGGCAGCGAGCACATCGAACGGGTCTGACACCATGTTCTACCGCGCCGCCGGCATCCGCCACGTCAACTACCTGCAGACGCGCAAGCTCTGGCCGCTGCCGGCCGACCGAGCGACGCTCGGCATCATCGCGGCGCTGTTCCTCACGGCGCCCTGGCTGTTGAGCGCCCTGTACCTAAACTCCTACCTGACGCCGCTGCTGCTGTGGACCAGCGCGGCACTGGGCCTGAACCTGCTGATGGGCGGCGCGGGCCAGGTCCACCTGGGCTACGGCGCGGTGATGGCGATCGGCGCCTACGGCACCGTGCACATGACGCGCGCCGGCCTGCCCTTCGAGCTGGCGCTGCTGCTGGGCGGCACGCTGGCGGCGCTGGTGGGCACCGTGTTCGGTGCGGCGGCGCTGCGGGTCAAGGGTCTGTACCTCGCGGTGTCCACGCTGGCGCTGCAGTACCTGACCGACTTCGTCATCGTGCACGTGCCAGCGATCAGCGGCGGCTCGCAAGCCTCGCTGCAGGTGCCGGTGCTGCGGCTGCTGGGCATGCCGGTCACGTCCGACGCCGGGATGTACTTCGTCGCGCTGGGCGTCTGCGCGCTGCTGACGGTCTGGATGCTCAACATCCGGCGCACCAGCTTCGGCCGCGCGCTTGCGGCGATCCGCGAGAAGGACTACGCGGCGGAGATCCTCGGCGTGAGTGCCTTCCGCTACAAGCTGCTGGCCTTCTGGGTCAGCTCCTTCATCGGCGGCATCGTCGGCGCGCTGTACGCCTTCTGCTACTACAAGGCGGTGTCGCCCGAGCAGTTCCACATCGAGTTGTCGATCCAACTGCTCGCTACCGTCATCGTCGGCGGCCTGGGCAGCGTGCTGGGCTGCTACTTCGGCGCGGCGCTGATCCTGCTCGCGCCGCCCCTGCTCAACAACGCGCTGGCGGCGCTGTCGCGCCAGTACGGCGGCGCAATCGGCAGCGACCTGCTGACGCACGCACCGCTGATCCTCTACGGAGCGCTGATCGTCGGCTTCCTGCTCTTCGAGCCGCTGGGGCTGGCCAAGATCTACGACAACGTGCGCAAGAGCCTCCTGGTCTGGCCCTTCCGCCACACGCGGCGCCAGTGAGCATGAAACACGGCGATTTCGACAAAGCGAAAAGCCAACCGTCGCACGGGCGCCCGCCGGGACGGTTCGAACGCCCTCGTGCGGCGCTCTGGCACCTCTGAGCGGGCAAACACCCAGGAGACACCATGAAGGTAGACAGACGACAGTTCGTGGCTGCGGGCGCAGCAACCGCACTCATCACCACCCTGCCCCTCGCCCAGGCCCAGGAAAAGATCATCAAGTTCGGCATGGCGCAGGACTTCACGGTGGTCTACACCTTCGTGACCGCCGAATACAGTCAGGGCCAGCGCGACTACTTCTCGCTGGTCAACGAGCGCGGTGGCGTGAGCGGCTGGAAGATCGCGGCCGATATCGTGGACACGGGCAACGCGCCCCAGCGCGGCATCGAGGCCTACGAGCGCTTCAAGCGCAACGGTGTCGTGCTGGTCGACCCGTTGTCCACGCCGGTGAGCCGGGCACTCGTCTCGCGCGCGCTGCAGGACAAGATCAACCTGGTGACGACCTTCTCGGGACGCAGCGACGCGGCCGACGGTGCCACCTTCCCCTACGTCCTGCCGCTATCGGCCAGCTACTGGTCACAGGCCGCGATCCTGATCGAGTACATGGCGCGCCAGGACAAGGACCTCAAGGGCAAGAAGATCGCGTTCGTCCACATCGACACGCCCTACGGCCGGGAACCTCTGCCCCTCCTGCAGGCGTTGGCCAAGCGCCGCGGCTTCGAACTGCTGCCCTTCCCCTATGCACCGCCCGGCAACGAGCAGTCGGCCGTATGGACGCAGCTGCGGCGCGCGCGGCCGGACTGGACTTTGATCTGGGGCGGCGGCGTCGGCCAGACGGTGTCGCTCAAGGAGGCCTTGCGCAATGGCATCTCGCCCGATCGCATCGCGTCCGTCGTGTGGCTGTCGGAGTCGGACATGAAGGTGGTCGGACCCGATCAAGTCAAGGGTGTCCTCAAGTTCGAAGGCGCCGCCGCAGGCAGCGAACCCAAGGTGATCCAGGACATCATTCGCGACGTCGTCGGCAAGGGCAAAGGTGCGGGGCCGAAGGAGATGGTCGGCACCGCCTACTACAACATCGGCGTGATGGCCGCCGCGGTCATGGTCGAGGGCGTGCGCCGGGCGCTCGAAGTGACCAAGGGCGGGCCGGTCACCGCGGAGGCCCTCAACGAAGGGCTGCGCAGCATCAAGAACTTCACCGCCGACGGACTGATTCCGCCGCTGACGACGAGCAAGACCGATCACCAGGGCGGCGGCATGGGCCGCGTCGCCCAATGGGACGGCAGCCGCTGGGTACCCAAGAGCGACTGGCTTGCGAGCGACCAGGACGTGGTCTGGCAACTGATCCGCGCCTCGTCGGAAGAGTTCAAGAAGACGGGAACCTGAGATGCCCCTCCTGGCGCTCAACAACGTCGAGGTCGTCTACGACAGCGTGTCGCTGGCCGTCAAGGGCGTCTCCATCGACATCGAGGCGGGCGGGCTGGTCGCGTTGCTCGGCGCGAATGGCGCCGGCAAGAGCACCGTGCTCAAGGCAATCAGCGGCTTGTTGAGCGCAGAGCGCGGCAAGGTGAGCGGAGGGAGCATCACCTTCGACGGCGGCGATCTGCTGGGCCTCGGCGCACCCGAGCGCGTTCGCCGGGGCATCGCCCACGTGCTGGAAGGCCGGCGCGTCTTCGAGCATTTGACACCGGCCGAGAACCTGTTCGCCGCATCGTCGATGCACCGCGACCGCGGCCATGTCCGCGAATTGATGGACAAGGTGATGGCCTGGTTCCCGCGCCTGGCGCAACGGGCGGGATCGCCGGCGGGCTACCTCTCCGGCGGCGAGCAGCAGATGCTCGCCATCGGCCGCGCCCTGATGACCGAACCGCGCCTGCTGATGCTCGACGAACCCAGTCTCGGCCTGGCGCCGCTGCTGGTCGACGAGATCTTCGACATCGTGCGGCGCATCAATGCGGACGCGAGGCTGTCGGTGCTGCTGGTGGAACAGAACGCCGTTGCGGCGCTCGGCATCGCACAGCGCGCCTACCTGATCGAGAACGGACGGGTCGTCATGACCGGCAGCGCCGAATCCCTGAGCAGCAATCCGGACGTGCAGGAGTTCTATCTTGGGGGCGCGCAGGGTCAGCAGAAGGACTACCACGCCGTGAAGCACTACCGCCGGAGAAAGCGGTGGCTGACATAGAAAGCGGAGGGACTCGAAATGTTTCAAACGGCGACCCCATGCCTCCATTCCCGTCGAGAGCCGCGCGCATCCATCGCCCACACGGTTGTCCCTTCCCGATCATCCGATGCCTTAACGTTCGAGTCCAAACTCGGCTCGCATGACAATATAATACCGTAGTGTATAGTACTGCAACGCATCAAAATAAGCATGCGGCAGCGATGGCTGCATTGCCCGATCCATCATGAAGGCCAAGAAGAAGCAGCTCGACACCTTCAAGCCCGAAGACCTGGGCGTGGACGTCAAGCCGCGCCTGAAGACCCTGAAGGTCAGCGAGCCGCCGAAGCGCGGCGCCGGCATCAAGGTGCCCGATGTCGCCACCCTGGTGGACAAGCTCAAGAACGAAGCGAAGGTGATCTGACCATGACCGTACTTGTTATTGCCGAACACGACCACGCCACCGTCAAGCCGGCGACCCTCAACACCGTGACCGCGGGCATCGCCTGCCAGAGCGGCGACGTGCACGTGCTGGTGGCCGGCGCCAACGCCGCCGAAGCCGCGGCTGCTGCCGCCAAGATCGCGGGCGTCGCCAAGGTGATCGCGGCCGACAGCCCGTCGCTGGCCGAGAACCTGGCCGAGAACGTCGCAGCCCAGGTTCTGGCCATCGCCAAGAACTACAGCCACATCCTGTTCCCGGCCACGGCCAACGGCAAGAACGTGGCGCCGCGTGTGGCGGCCAAGCTCGATGTGGCGCAGATCAGCGACGTCACCAAGGTCGACAGCCCCGACACCTTCGAGCGCCCGATCTATGCGGGCAATGCGATCGCCATCGTGCAAAGCAGCGATGCGATCAAGGTGGTCACGGTGCGCACCACCGGCTTCGATCCGGCGGCAGCCACCGGCGGCAGCGCCACGGTCGAGAGCGCCGAGGGCGTGGCCGACAGCGGCAAGTCGAGCTTCGTCGGACGCGAAATCACCAAGAGCGAGCGTCCCGAACTCACGGCCGCCAAGATCATCGTCTCGGGCGGCCGGGCACTCGGCAGCGCCGAGAAGTTCACCGAAGTGATGGCGCCGCTGGCCGACAAGCTCAACGCCGGCCTGGGCGCCAGCCGCGCCGCAGTGGACGCGGGCTACGCGCCCAACGACTGGCAGGTGGGCCAGACCGGCAAGATCGTGGCGCCGCAGCTCTACATAGCCTGCGGCATCTCGGGCGCGATCCAGCACCTGGCGGGCATGAAGGATTCCAAGGTGATCGTGGCGATCAACAAGGACCCGGAAGCGCCGATCTTCTCGGTGGCCGACTACGGGCTGGAAGCCGACCTGTTCACGGCCGTGCCGGAACTGGTGAAAGAGTTATAGCTTCAGCCCTGCCTACTGCCCCACGGAATCTCCATGGCTCTTCTTCGACACTGCCTTCTCGAGCTCCGCGCCAAGCAAGGAGATCTCGATGCATGCGCGATCGAATATCCGGCGTCCATGTGGGAACAGGAGGCATGCATCTCCCACCCAAGCTGGCCTTCCAGTGCTTCAAGCGAGTCGTTCAGCGATGAAGGCCCGCCCCACATCGCAGAGGCGAGCCTGTTCTCTCGACGCACTCAGGATTGAACCTTCCTGTTCCGCATCGCCAAGCGGCGCTCTTCGATTTGCGCACGCGTCACACCCGTATTGTTGGAAACAGAGGCCTCGCGCTCCAGGATCAACGCGTCCGGCAGCGAGCGCTCGTCCTCCTGCTCCAGCAGGCGCTTGTAAAGCTTGAGAGTCTCCGGCACGCCGCTGAGCATCAGGGTGGCCAGCGTCACCGCGGTCGGCAGCAACTGCGCGGCCGGTACAACCTGGTTCACCATTCCCCAGCTGTATGCCTCGTTCGCATCGAAGAAGCGACCCGAGAAGGCGAGCTCCTTCGCCCGGTGCAGTCCCACGCGGCGCGCGAGCCGGACCGAGCCTCCCCAGCCCGGCAGCAGCCCGACCTGAACGTGCGTATCGGCGAAGCGCGCTTCGCTCGAGGCGATCAAAACATCGCATGCGAGTGCGATCTCCAGCCCGCCGGTGATCGCGAAACCGTTGACCGCACCAATGACCGGCCCGCTGAAGCGCGCCAGCGCAGCCACCGCATCAGCTTCATAAGCACCCGCCGCCGCGGGCAGACCTTCGGCGCCCCATTCGTCGAGGTCGAGTCCGCAGCTGAACGCGCGACCAGTCCCCGTGAGCACCAGCACCCGGACATCGGCGTCGGCCTCCAGCATGTCGACTGCCTCCAGCAACTCGGCCCGCAGCGCGAGCGACAGGGCATTGAGCTTGTCAGGCCGATTGAAGCGCAGGATCGCGACGCCGGCGACCGGATGTTCCACGAGCAGGTTCTGATACATGCTCAGCGTCCCCGAAAGGACGCCTTGCGCCGCTCGAACATCGCCGCCACGCCCTCCTGGGCATCCTCCGTGGACGAGATGCGCGCCAGCGTCAGTGCCTCGTCTTCCAGCTGTGCCTCCAGCTGCGCATGACCCGCACGCAGGAAGAGCCGCTTGATTTCGCCATAGGCCAGGGTCGGCCCAGTGGCCAGGCGCACAGCGATCTCACGGGCCGAATCCGTCAGCTGCGCATCGGGCACGACCTGGTCGGCCAAGCCCGCAGCCAACGCTTCAGCGCTGGACAGAACCTCTCCCATGAGCACGAAGCGTCGTGCGCGCGCCGCTCCCATACGAAACGTCAGCGTGACGCTGGAGCCGGAGTCACAGCTGAAGCCGAGGTGGGAGAACGCCGAGCCGAAGCGCGTCGACTCGGCCGCCACCACCACGTCGCACCCGGCCAGCAAACCCACCGCGCCGCCCATCGCCCAGCCCTGCACCTCGGCCACGATCGGCACCGGCAGCTGCCAGGCGCGCGACAGTCCCACATGAAGATCGCTGGTCAGCCGCCGCACCATTGCAGGCAGCGCATGGCGAACCGGATGAAAGGTCTTGAGATCGCCGCCGAAGCTGAAATTCGAGCCCTCCGCGCGCAACAGCACAGCGCGCAGGCCCTGCGTGTCCCAGAGTTCGAGAAAGACTTCCTTGAAGTCTCGCGTGAAATCGCCGTCGATCGGGTTGCCGCGCGCGGGCTGGGTTAACGTCACCGTCGCAAGGCCGTTTTCGATGTCGAGTCGCAGCGAGGAGAGATTCGTTGTCATTCGGGTTCTCCAGGTTCGGAATCGCTCATGGCTTTGCCTGCACCTCTACGCCGCTGGACATCTCCGCAAACATGGGCCTGGGCGAATACTTCAGCTCGAGGTCGAGTTCGGTGCGCATGCAAGCGCGGGCCAGCTGCTCGACATCGGCCACGAGCGTCGGTTCCAGGCTCTCACGCTCGGCGGCGAGCCATGCCAGCAGTTCCACGATTGCGCGATTCCCGCCATCGCGGAGAGATGCGAGCTCGGTGGGTGTGATCGGTTGCGGGACTTCGTCGATCGGCAGCGTCGGCGCGGCCGCCGCGCCGCTCTCCTGCAGCAACGCGCCGATCCGGGCAAAGGTGTGGCGCTGCGCGTCGACCTGAGCCCACAGGAAGTTCGTCGACCAGTCCGCGCGAACCTTGAAGGTGTTGAGCAGGTTGATGACGCCGAAGACCTGACCGCGCGCGAACTCATCTTCCAGCCGCGTCAACACTTCGCCGCGCAAGGTCGCGCACATGCCATCGATCAAACGGACGAAGGAGTTGTTCATGAGGCGGCCTCGATCGTTTTTTCCATCTGGCGCAAGCAGGTAGCGATCTGGCTGCCCATCGCCGGCATGCGCATGTCGTTGAAGCGCCCTTCCTCGAAGCAGCGCGCAGCCGCCATGTGCGTGGCGGCGAGCTTGAGCAGCGACAGCGCCTGGTAGTAGCGCACCGACGCCATCGAGACATCGAAGCCGGCCTTCTCGCCGTAGCGCGCATAGAACCAGTCGGGCTCGGCCAGCCGGCTGATCAGCTTGCTGCCGCCCATGTACATCGGCAGGCTGGCCCAGCCCAGGTCTTCATGTGGGTCGCCCAGATGCACGAGTTCCCAGTCGAGGATCGAGGTGATGCGCCCGTTCTTCTCGAGGAAGTTGCCGGTCCGGTAGTCGCCGTGCACGATCGCCACATGCGGCGCCACCGGGCAGTGCGCCTTCAGCCAGCGGATGCCCCAGTCGACCAGCGGATAGGGGCGCATCGCCCACCGTTCGATCTGCTTTTCCCAATACTCGACGTTCACCCGGGCAGCAGTTGCGGGCGTGATGCCCTGCGCCATCGCAGCGATCGGCTTGTCCTGCCACGGCACGCGGTGCAGGGCGGCCAGCACATCGATGAACTGCTCTGCCAATTGCCTGCGGTAACCCTCCTCCAGTCCGGGTTGACCGGCGGAAACCCATGGCACGACGGCCTCACCCTCCACCTTCTCGCAGAACAGGAACGGCGCTCCGAGGATGCTCGGGTCATCGCTGCTCCAGTAGGCGCGCGGCAACGGCACGGCACTGCCCCCCAGCGAGCGCATGGCCTGAACCTGCGGGCCGGCGCTGTAGGGGGCGAAGAGGCCGTAGTCGGGGCCGAGCCGCAGGATCAGCTCTTGCGTGTCTTCATGGTCGGGAAGACCGGTCACGGGAACCGAGAAAGTCAGCCACGAGAAGCCGACCGGAAAGCGCCGGACCGTCCCCACTTGAACGGCAGATCCCACCTGCTGCGCGAGGTAGTGCGCGATCCGCTCTGCGAGCGCGGATTCGTCGCCGATCGTGCTCATGCATCCGTCTCTTTCTGCGCTTGCAGCATCTCCGGCATCCGGGCCCGGTGGAAGCCTTCGAAGGGCTGGCTGTTCTGGTGCGCCTGCAGCTTCCAGGTCCCGCGTGCGTTGGGTGTTCCGCCGTCCACGCGGATGCAGGAGCCTGTGATGTACGCCGCCGCGGGCGACAGCAGAAAAACGATGGCCGCCGACAGCTCGGCTTCGGTGCCGTAGCGCTGCAGCGGCACGGTGGGCGGGTACTCGCGGATCTTCGCCTTGGCTTCGGGCGTGTAGGTGTCGAACCCGCTGGAGGCGATGCCGCCAGGCGCCACGGTGTTCACGCGCACGCCCGACGAGGCCCACTCACAGGCCGCCGTTTCGCTGAGCGTGAGCATGCCGCCGCGCGCCGCGCCCGAGTGCGCGTAGTCGGGCCAACCGTGCCAGATGTCGGCGATGATGTTGACGATCGCGCCACCGTGCGCCTTCATCCAGCGAAGGTAGGTCTCGCGCATCACGATGAAGCCGCCGGTCAGGTTGTTTCGCACCACAGCTTCGAAGCCCTTGGTCGAAAGGCTTTCCATCGGCGCCCGGTACTGCCCGCCCGCGTTGTTCACCAGGCCGTCGATGCGGCCATGCTGCGCCAGCACGGCGTCGATGGAGGCCATGACCTGGGTTTCATCCCGGATGTCGCAGACATGCGTACTGCACCGGCCCCCGTCCGCCTCGATTTCCCCTCGCACGGCCTCGAGCTTCTCCGCCGTGCGGCCCCAGATGGCAACCGTTGCACCCAGCGATGCGAGCTCGTGCGCGGTGCAACGGCCAATACCGCTGCCGCCACCGGTCACGATGACGATCCGGCCGGCAAACAAGCCGTCGCGAAACACGGACTGATAGGGCATGTCGATCCTCCGCTTCAATATTGGACGGCCGCGCGCCCGATGCGCTCGCGGGCAATGATGAGTTTCATGATGCCGGCGGTGCCGTCACCGATCTCCAGGCCCATCACGTCGCGCATGCGCTGCTGATGCGGCAGGTCCTTGCTCCAGCCATAGTGGCCGAAGGTCAGCAGGCACTGGTGGATGACGTCGAAGGCATTGCGCGGCCCCATCCATTTGCACATCGCCGCCTCCGAGGTGTGCGGCTGGCCCGCGTCGCGCAACGCCAGCGCGTGATAGCACAACTGGCGCACGGCGGCGATCTGCGACTCGCCTTCCGCAAGCGGGAAGCTGACCCCCTGGAACTGGCCGATCGGCCGGCCGAAGGCCTCGCGTTCCTTCGCATAGGCCCAAGCCTCGTCGAGCGAGGCTTGCGCGGCGCCGCAGCACTGCAGTCCGATCAGCGCCCGGCTGTAGTCGAAGCCTTGCATCACCTGCGTGAAGCCCTTGCCCTCGTCGCCGAGCCGATGATCTACAGGCACGCGCACGTCGTCGAAGAAGACCGAGCCGCGGCCGATGATGATGCTGCCGACGTCATCGAAGCGGGTGCGCGAGATGCCTTTCGCGCTCGCTGGAATGAAAAAGGCCGTGACCCCCTTGGCGCCCTCTTCCGGCCGCCCGGTGCGCGCGAAGATCAGATAGGCATCGGCGCAGTCGGCAAAGGTGATCGAGGTCTTCTCGCCGTTGAGGACATAGTGGTCGCCATCGCGCCGCGCCTTCAGTTGCAGGTTGCTGGCGTCGGAACCGCCGCGCGGTTCGGTCAGGCAGATCGCCACCACCGCCTCGCCGCGCGTCATGCGCGGCACCCAGTCATGGACGAGCTCGGGCTGCGCATGGCGCATCAGGATCGCAGCGTTGAGCGAAATGCCCACCGGAACGGCGCTGACGTTGAAGTCGCCATATGCAAGTTCTTCGGCGATCAGGCCAGTGGTGACCGCGTCGGCACCGAGCCCGCCGAACTCCTCGGGCAGATCGACGCCGAGGAGGCCCAGGCGGCCCATTTCGGCGATCAGGTCGCGATCGAGCACGCCGATCTTCTCGCGCTTCTGATAATCCGGAAGCAGACGCTGGCGCGCGAAGCGCCGGGCAGTCTCCTGCAAGGCCTTTTGATCGTCGCTCAGGACCATGGGAAGTGTCTCCTAGGGTTCAATGGACCGCCGCAACGCCATCGACGGAAGCCGCCAGCTCGCGCAGCCTGAACTTCTGCACCTTGCCGGTGGCGGTCCTGGGCAACTCGTCGCACAGCACCACCTTCTCCGGCCAGTACTGCTTGGCCGTCTGCGACGACGCCATGTAGCGGGTCAGTTCGTTCATCTCGAAAACCTGACCCGGCTTGGTGACGACGAAAGCGCACGCCCGTTCCCCGAGGCGCTCGTCCGGGTAGCCGACGATGGCTGCACCCGCGACGGCCGGATGGCGAAGCAGGAGGCCTTCTATCTCGACCACGGGGACGTTCTCTCCGCCGCGGATGATGATGTCCTTGCTGCGGCCGTTGATCCGGATGTAGCCCTCGTCGTTCAGCACGTAGGCCAGGTCACCCGTGTCGAACCAGCCTTCGGCGTCGAGCGCGTTCAGATCCGGCCGTTTGAGATAGCCCACGAACAGTGAACTGCCCCGGAAGAGCAGGCGGCCGGTCACGCCAATTGCTGCAGGCGCGCCACTCTCGTCGACCACCTTGGTCTCGTTGCCGCGCACTGCCCGGCCATCGGCCAGCGCCGACAGTTCGCGCGAGCGCTCGACCTCGGTCAAGGTACCGGCCACGACTTCCGTCATGCCCCAGATCGAGCACACCGTCAGGTTCATGGCCTTGGCGGCGCGCTCGATCAGCACCGGCGGCACCGGCGCGCCGGCGCAGCCGAACAGGCGAAAGCTGGGCGCGCCCGGATCGCCACCCTCCACGGCAGCGACGAGATCGTTCAAGAACGGCGTCGCCGCAGAGCTGTAGCTCACCTGCTCGCTGCGCATCAGCGCCAGCGCGGCGAGCGGCTCCCACACATCCATCAGCACGATGGTGGCACCCAACATCAGCGGCATCATCGTGAGGTAGGCATAGCCCATCAGGTGGCCGACCGGCGACGCGGCGAGCACCACGTCGTCCGGCGTCAGATGCAGATCCTCGATGGAAGTCAGCAAGGTGGAAAGCAAGGTGTTGGAGGTGTGCATCACGCCCTTGGGCGCACCCGTGGTCCCCGAACTGAACATGAGCAGCGTCACATCGTCGGGTTGCAAGGGGCTGGCCTCCGGAGCCGGCGTACCGCTGCCTAGCAATACTGTGTCGAACCCATCGGCGCCGCTCTCTCCCACCACCACCAGTCGCTTCAGATGGGAAAGCTGCGGCACAAGGCCGCGTGCCATGGCCGCGTGGTCATGCCCTCGATAGCGTGCCGGCACGATCAGGATCTTGGCTTCGCAGAAGTCGAGCATGTAGCCCAGCTCGCGCTCCCGCAGGATCGGCATCAGGGGGTTCACCACCGCGCCGATGCGCGACGCGGCAAGCGCAACGACCACGAACTCCCAGACATTCGGGAGCTGCATCGAGACGACGTCCCCCGGCCCGATTCCGATCGAACGCAACGAACCCGCCGCCCTCGCTGCGAGATCGTCCAGCTCGCGATAGCTGATGCGCCGCGCAGCGCCGGCGCCCTGAACGTGGGCCACAAGCGCAACCTTGTCCGGAAAAGCCTGGACCGCGTCCCTGAAACAGTCGTTGATGGTCTTGTCCTTCCACCAACCATGCGCTCGCATGGCGGCGGCTCGAGATGGTGTGAGCGTTGTCTCGAATCGCATGATCTAGCCCCCTGGAACTACTCGTACGGTAGCGTACGATCTATATGAGTACCTACTGGGATTACCCTGATTTCGCGCCGCACACAGCTCAGACGGGGTCCCAGGTGAATACATCTCCCGAGCGGTCCAGTGGAAAGAAGCCCGCGCGCAGCATCGGCAATGCCGTTTCGATCACGCTTTCCGGCGTCCAGCCTTCCCCACGATGCGCATTGCGCACCGGCCGCGGCTGGCTGAAGAGATAGATCTCGTTGTTGCGCACGCCGAAGATCTGGCCCGTGACATCGCTGGCCGCGTCGGCACACAGGCCCACCACGAATGGTGCCACGCGCTCGGGGACAAGCTTCTTGAGCGAATCGACGCGCTTCTTCTGCTCGGGCGTCTCGTCAGGAATCGAGTCGATCATGCGTGTCCACGCGAAGGGCGCCACCGCGTTCGAGCGCACGCCGAACTTCTGCATGTCCAGCGCGATCGATTTCGACAGCGCTGCGATGCCCAGCTTGGCGGCGCTGTAGTTGGCCTGACCGAAGTTGCCTATCAGGCCCGAAGTGGAGGTCATGTGCACGAAGCTGCCGCTGCCCTGCGCCTTGAAATGAGTCGCTGCTGCGCGGCTCACGTTGAAGCAGCCCTTCAGGTGCACGGCGATCACGTCGTCGAACTCCTGCTCGCTCATGCGGTGGAAGATCGCGTCGCGCAGGATGCCGGCGTTGTTGATCACGATGTCGATACGGCCGAAGGTATCGACCGCCGCCTTCACCATGTTGTGGGCGGCATTCCACTCGGCGACGGAACCCCCGTCCGCGATGGCCTTCCCGCCCACCGCCTGGATGGCGGAAACAACCTCCAGCGCCGGCTGTTCCGCTTCCGGCTTGCCGTCGAGCCCCGCGCCGAGATCGTTGACTACCACGCTCGCGCCCGCCTCGGCCAATGCCAGCGCAATGCCGCGTCCCACACCACGGCCGCCGCCGGTCACCAATGCCACCTTGCCCTCGAGCAACCTGGTCATTCGCTTGCTCCCCAATTGAATCGCATCATCTGTCTCCTCTTGGAAAACGCCACCTACGCACCCCGGGGAAAACCCGGATCATCAACGCCAGAATTGGCTTGCCCGAATTTCGTGCGCTAGCGTATCATCCATCACATCACGATATCTCGCAAGACCAGCCAGGCAACGTTTTCATGGTCCATCCGACGAACGAATTCGGCGTGCTCGCCACCACCCGCTACCTGCCGCGGCTGCGGCTCGATCGGGCCGAGCTTTTCGCCCAGCACCGCTGGATGGCCGCCGGTCTGAAGGCGCATGCGCGGGGGCATCGCGCCATGGCCTCGTGGGATGAGGACAGCATCACCATGAGCGTCGAAGCGGCGCGGCAGTTGCTGGCCTCGCTGCCTTCGCAACCGCCGTCCCAACTGACGCTGGTCTCCACCACCCTGCCTTTTGCCGACCGCCTGAACGCCGGCGTGGTGGCGGCCGCACTCGGGCTGCCGAGCGACGTGGTCCTGCGCGACCTCGCCTCCAGCCCGCGCGCGGCAACGACCGAACTGGCCTCAGCGTTGGCCGATGGGCTTCCTGCCGCGCGCCTGCTGCTGGCCGCCGAGCGCCGCAGGCCGCGGCCGGCGAGCGCGCAGGAGATGATCTTCGGCGACGGCGCCGCCGGCGTTCTGATCGGCAACGGGCCCGCGATCGCGACCTTCGTCGTCCACCATGGCGTGCATGCCGATCTGGTCGATCACTTCCGGGAAGCCGGCAACGAGCACGACTACGGATGGGAAGAGCGCTGGGTGCGTGACGAAGGCTATATGAAGATCGCCGTCGACGCGATCCGGCAATGCCTGGCGAAGTCCGGCACCACGGCCGCCGAGATCGCACGCTTCGTGCTTCCGGCGCCGTTGCCCCGCATCAACGAAGCCGTGGCCAAGCGCGTCGGCATCCGCCCCGAGGCGCTGGTGACGACGCATGCCGAATCGGCCGGCGACCTCGGCGGCGCGCAGCCGCTCGCGATGCTCGACACCGCGCTGCGCGCGGCCGCGCCAGGCGAGCTGATCCTGGCCGTCGCCTTCGGCAGCGGCTGCGATGCTCTGCTGCTTCGGCGCACGGCCTTGCCCTGCCCCGGCGTCGAGCCCGCCGAGGGCCGGCCCGAGACAAGCTACATAAAGTACCTGTCGTTCACCGGCCAGATCGCGCTTGAATGGGGCATGCGCGCAGAGATGGACAACAAATCAGTCCTGACCGCGGCTTGGCGCGAAGGCGCGCACATCGCCCACTTCGAGGGCGGCAGGTGTTCGGCCTGCGGCACCGTGCAGTTCCCGTTCTCGCGCCTGTGCGTCAACCCGGCCTGCCGCGCGCAGGACACGCAAGAAGCCACGAGCCTGGCCGACACCGGCGCCCGCGTGCTCTCGCACACCAGCGACTGGCTGGCCTACACGCCGGCGCCACCCTTCCAGTTCGGCCACGTCGACTTCGACGGCGGTGGCCGCGTGCTGATGGAGTTCGCGGACACCGACACGGGCGAGTTGAGCGTCGGCCTGCCGTTGCGCATGGTCTTCCGCGTCAAGGACTTCGACACCAGGCGCGGCTTCCGCCGCTACTTCTGGAAAGCGACGCCCGTTCGGAATGCGGCGCAAGGAGCACCCCATGGCTGAAGGCATCCGCGACAAGGTCGCCATCCTGGGGATGGGCTGCTCGCGCTTCGGCGAGCGCTGGGACAGCGGCCCCGAAGACCTGATGCTCGAAGCCTTCAACGAGGCGATGGCCGACGCGGGCATCGAGGTCGCGCAGATCGAAGCAGCGTGGCTCGGCGTCTGCCTCGAGGAGAACAACGTCGGCAAGACCGCCGGCCCGCTGGCTCAGGCGCTGCGCCTGCCGCGCATCGCCGCCACCCGCGTCGAGAACGCCTGCGCCACCGGCACCGAAGCGCTGCGCGGTGCGGCCTATGCCGTGGCCGCCGGCGCCTACGACATCGTGCTTGCGCTCGGCGTCGAGAAACTCAAGGACACGGGCTACGGCGGCCTGCCGGTCCGCACGCGCGGCGTCAGCAACGACCTGTGGCTGCCCAACGCCACCGCGCCGGGCGCATTCGCCCAGCTGGCGGCGGCCTATGCGGCCAAGCACGGCGTCGACAAGCGCGAGCTCAAGCGCGCGATGGCGCACATCTCAGTCAAAAGCCACGCCAACGGCGCGCTCAACCCCAAGGCGCACCTGCGCAACCGCATCACTGAGGACGATGTGCTCAAGGCCCCGATGATCGCCGAGCCGCTCGGTCTCTTCGACTGCTGCGGTGTCAGCGACGGCGCGGCCTGCGCCATCCTCACCACGCCGGCGATCGCACGGCGTCTCAGGCCCGATGCGGAACTCGTGAGCATCAAGGCGGTGGAGATCTCGGTCAGCAACGGCGAGGAGTCGGCGTTCAACAACTGGGACGGCGCCCACATCGCGACCGCACGCACGGCCGGCGAGCGCGCCTACCGCAGCGCCGGCATCACCGCGCCGCGCGAGCAGATCCATCTGGCGGAGGTGCACGACTGCTTCTCCATCACCGAGGCGGTGCTGATGGAAGACCTGGGCTTCAGCGCACCGGGCCGGGTGATCCACGACGTGCTGGACGGCGTGTTCGACCTGAACGGCAAACTGCCGGTGCAGGCCGACGGCGGGCTCAAGTGCTTCGGTCATCCGGTCGGCGCGTCGGGGCTGCGGATGGTCTACGAGATCTACCAGCAGATCCACGGACGGGCGGGCGAGCGCCAGCTGAAACGCGTCGACCTGGGACTCACGCAGAACCTCGGCGGCCATCCCCACCAGAACGTGAGCGCCGTGGCCATCGTCGGACGCCACGGTGCCTGAGGCAGTTCGACTTCACCATCCACATCTCCAGGAGACACAGCGCATGAGAGGACTCAAGGGAAAGACCGCCATCGTGACCGGCGCCGGCAGCGGCATCGGCCGCGCCATCGCACTGCGGCTGGCGGCCGAGGGCGTCACGGTCGGCGTGTTCGACGTCAGCGAGAAGGGTGCGGGCGAAACCGTCGCCGCCATCGAGGCCGCCGGCGGCAAGGCCGTCGTCGCCGTGGCCGACATCACCGACTACACGGCCGTGGTCGCCGCGGTCCAGGCCTTCGAGTCATCGACGGGCGCGGGCACCGACATCCTGGTGAACAACGCCGGCTGGGACACGCCAATGCCCTTCCTCAAGACCGACGAGGCGTTCTGGAAGAAGGTGGTCGCGATCAACTGGTTCGGCCCGCTGCACGTGACGCATGCCGTGGCGCAGGGCATGGCGGCACGCAAGTCCGGACGCATCGTCAACATCGCCTCCGACGCGGGCCGCGTCGGCTCCAGCGGCGAGGTCATCTATTCCGGCTGCAAGGGCGCAACCATTGCCTTCGCCAAGGCGCTGGCGCGCGAGCTGGCCCGCAGCAACGTCACCATCAACAACGTCTGCCCCGGCCCGACCGACACACCGGCGATGGAGGCGTTCGTCGGCACCGGCGAGCAGGGCCAGAAGATCCGCGACGCCATGGTGCGCGGCGTACCGCTGGGCCGCATCGGCGTGCCCGAGGACTACCCCGGCCTCGTCGCCTTCCTCGCGAGCGACGATGCGGCTTTCATGACCGGCCAGACCATCAGCGTCTCGGGCGGTCTCACCATGCACGGCTAAGGAGACAGGCGATGAGCAAGGAATACAAGGACATCCTCTACGAGCTTCGCGACGGCGTGGTGCGCATCACCATCAACCGGCCCGAGGTCTACAACGCCTTCCGGCTGCAGACGCTGGAGGAGCTGATCGACGCCTTCCAGCGCGGCGGCGAGGAGAAGTCAGCCAACGTGATCGTCTTCGCCGGCGCCGGCGACAAGGCCTTCTGCACCGGCGGCGACCAGAAGGTTCACCTGAGCGAAGACGGCCTCTACGGGCCACGCGGCACCGTGGGCATGCCGATCGAGGAATTCCAGACCGCGCTGCGCGACGTGCGCAAGGTCACGATCGCCAAGGTGCAGGGCTTCGCCATCGGCGGCGGCAACGTCTTCGCCACCCTGTGCGATCTGACCATCGCTTCCGAGAAGGCCACCTTTGGCCAGGTCGGCCCCAAGGTCGGTTCGGTCGATCCGGGCTGGGGCACCGCTTACCTCTCGCGCATCGTCGGAGAGAAGAAGGCGCGCGAGATCTGGTTCCTGTGCCGCCGCTACACGGCGCAGGAGGCCTGCGACATGGGCCTGGTCAACAAGGTCGTGCCGCATGACCAGCTCGACGCCGAGGTCGACCAGTGGTGCAGGGAGATCAACGAGATGAGCCCGACGGCGCTGACCATCGCCAAGCGCTCCTTCAACGCCGACAGCGAGAACATCCGCGGCATCGGCTTCCTCGGCATCCAGGCCGTCAAGCACTACTATCAGAGCGAGGAATCCAGGGAGGGCGTGCGCGCATTCAATGAGAAGCGCAAGCCCGACTTCAAGAAATACGCCGGCTGACCGGCCGCGGAGGTTGCCGATGCTGATTCGCAGCGAGCTGGGCGTCGATGGGGTTCTGCTGGCCACGATCGACATGCCCGAGCGAACGATGAACGTGTTCTCGTTCGCATTGATGGATGCGCTCGAGGCGCTCATCGACGACGTGAACACGACTCCCGATGTGCAGAGCGTCGTGATCACCTCGGGCAAGTCGTCCTTTCTGGCCGGGGCCGACCTCGTGATGGTGCGCGGCTTCACCGAGCCCGGGCCGGGCGACACGCCGGAAGCGATGTTCGAGCGCTGCGGCCGGCTCGGGCGCCTGTTCCTTCGGGTCGAGGCGTCGGCCAAGCCGTGGGTGGCGGCCGTCAACGGCACGGCGCTCGGCGGCGGCCTCGAACTGGCCATGGCCTGCCGCGCTCGGCTCGTGGCCGACGACCCGCGCACCCTCATCGGCCTGCCCGAGGTGCGATGGGGCCTGCTGCCTGGCGCGGGCGGGACGCAACGGCTGCCGCGCTTCGTCGGCTTCGAGGAAGGCATGTCGATGCTGCTGACCGGCCGCGCCATCTCGCCGAAGCGTGCCGCCGAACTGAAGATCTTCGACCGCGCCGTGGCCCCGCCGGAACTGCTGGCCGAGGCACGCCTGCTTGCGCGCAGCCTGCAGGGCCAGGCGCCGGACAAGACATCCAAGTTCGCTCATGGCGCCCAAAGCGAAGTGCCTGTGCATTCGCAGGAAGAGGCACGCCGCGTCGCCCGCGCGCACGGTGTGCCCGATGCCGATTTCGACCGCTATCCGGCCTACGGCGCGATCATCGACAGCGTCCTGCTCGGCGCGCGCAAGCCGCTGGCCGAGGCCACCGATATCGAGATGCGACAGTTCCTGCGGCTGATGTTCGATCCGGTCGCCGGCAACATGGTGCGCACGCTGTTCCTGAACCGGCAGCGGGCCGACCGCGAGCTGGCCGCGCCGCGCGAGCTTCGCATCGAGCGGATCGTCCTCGGGCCGCTGTCCGCCACACGCCGGGCCTGGCAAGAGGCGGTCGCAACGTCGAAGCTTGTGCATGCGAACGACCCCGCGCTGCCCGCCGATACCGCGTCGATCACCGACACCCAAGGTCGCACCCACCGCGTCGCCTTGCGCACGCTCGACGCCGCAGAGGCCGCGCAGTCTTTCGACGAAGCCGCCGCGGTGCTCTCGCCAGCCGGCCCTTACGGCCGTGTGCTGGAGATCGTGGCGGCAGGCGACGAGACGGCGCAGGCGCTCGCCGCCGTCGCCGCGCGCCTGGGCGCCCTTCCCTGTCGCAGTCGTGGCAACAGAAGCACCCTGCTTCATCTCGTCGCGGCGGGCGATGCACGCAACGGCGGCCCTGCGCTGGATGCACAGTCGCTGGCTGCGATGCAACTCTTCGCCGAAGGCGATGCGACAGATCCCGAGCTCTTGGATGTTGCGGCCTGCACCGCCGGCATCGCACCCGCGTTCAGCGGCGGCCCGTTCACGCACCTGTGGCAGCAGCGCGGCCGACTGGCGGCGCGCCTGAGCGGCCCGGCTGCCGATGCGTGGCCCGCCGCGGAACAGAAGCTCGCAAGGGCCTATCCGTGATAGATCGCACACACATCGGCTTCAGCACGCCGCCGAGCTCGGTCACGATCGATGCCTGGCGCGTCAAGCTCTTCTGCCAGGCCACCGGCGAATGCGACGCCGTGTACTGGGATGCGGAAGTCGCGGCCAAGGCCGGATACAAGGCCTGCCCGGTGCCGCCCACCTTTCTCAAGGCGATGGAGACCGAGCACTTCAACAGCGCCTTGCTGATGGAGCGGCTCGGCGTGCCGCTGCGCACCGTGCTGCATGCGGCGCAAAGCTTCGACTGCCTCGCGCCGCTGCATGTGGGCGACCGGATCGAGATCAGCCGTCGGATCCGCGACACGTACGACAAGCGCGACGGCGCGCTGAGCTTCATCGTGATCGACACGCAGTACCGGCGCGACGGCGTCGCGGTCGGCAGCAGTTGCCAGACCATCGTGACGCGCAACGAGCTCGCGCCGACGGAGCAGGCCGCGTGAACGCTTCTGCGACCCAGCCACTCGAACAGATCCGCCTCGAATGCGGGCCGATCACCGCGGTGGACCTGACGCTCTATGCCGCGGCATCGTCAGACCACAACCCGCTGCACCTGGACGAAGACACGGCACGCGCTGCGGGCTTCGATCGCCCTGTGGTTCACGGCATGCTGACCATGGCGATGGCCGCCCGCCTGATGACGAGCCATTTCGGGCCGCACGCGCTTCGTTCGCTCGAAAGCCGCTTCGTCAATGTCGCGTTGCGCGGCCAGCGCATCGTGCTGACCGGCACGCTCCAGGGCACGAAAGACGGCATCGCCAGCTATGCGCTCGATGCGCGCAACGACGAGGGCCGACCGTTGATCACGGGAAGCGCATCGGTGCGCGTCGCCCCATGAAACGCCTTGCCGACCATCTGCAGCCCGGTGCACGGGTCTTCGTCCCGGGGCTGTGCGGCGAGCCCACCTTGCTGTTGCGCGAGTTGGCACAAGACCCCGAACGTGCGCGTGGCGCCCGGTTCGTCGGCGTGCAGTTTCCAGGCATCGGCAACGCCGACTACCTGGCCATCCACCCCGAGGCGCAGCAGACGGCCTTTTTCATGTCGCCTTCCATTCGGCAAGGGCTGCGTGAACGCCGCGCAGAGCTGCTGAGCCTGGACTACCCCGGCATCGCACGGCATCTGCAGCAGTGCCCGCCCTTCGATCTCGCCATCGGCCACTTCAGCTCGCCCGATGCGGACGGCTGGTGCAGCGCTGGTGTGTGCAGCGATTTCCTGCCCATCGCCTGGGCGCGCGCGAAGCGGCGCGTGGCTCAGCTCAATCCCTCGATGCCTCGCACCGTCAGCGCATTCCGAGTTCATCTGTCGGAACTCGATGCAGCGATCGAGGCCGACATCCCGTTGACCTCGTTCTCGGAAGCCGGCAGCGGCAGCGAGACGGAGCTGCGGATCGGCCGCCTCGCAGCGGAGCTGGTGCGCGACGGCGACACGCTGCAATTCGGCATCGGCTCCGTCCCCCTGGCGCTGGCCGGCTCGCTCACCTCGCATCGCGGGCTCCGGCTGCACACGGGCATGGTGTCGCAGGCGGCGCGCGCACTCGACGAAGCCGGGGCGCTCGACCCCGATGCGCCGATCACGACCGGCGTTGCGCTCGGCGACGCCTCTCTCTACGAATGGGCCGGCCGCCATCCGAACATCCGCTTCGCCGACGTGCGAAGCACGCACGATCCGACAGGCCTCGCGGCGCTTCCGCGCTTCGTCGCCATCAACTCGGCGATGGAGGTCGACCTGTTCGGCCAGGTCAACGCCGAGCGCAGCGACGGCGTGCTCCAGGCCGGATCCGGCGGCCTTCCCGTGTTCGCCCAGGGCGCGTTGCGCTCGCCCGGCGGCCGCCTTCTGATCTGCATGGCAGCCACTGCCAAACGTGGCACGCTGTCGCGCATCGTGCCCTCGCTCGACGCGCAGGGCCTGTGTACCCTGCCGCGCCACATGGCCGATGTGTTCATCACCGAGCATGGCGTGGCGCAGGTGCGCGAGCTCGGGCTCGATGCGCGCGCCGAAGCCTTGATCGCCATCGCGGCACCGGAACATCGTGCCGGGCTGGAAGAAGCCTGGCGCGCGATCCGCAACCGACTTTGAGGAAGAACATGGACGATGTTCCCGAAGGCTTCGAACCGGCGAGCATCGGTGGCCACTTCGCCAGCCGAAACGGCCCCCTGCACGCGCGCTGGCACGGCGGCCATCTGCTCGTCGGCTTTCGCGTCGGCCCACCCCACGTGAATCCGATGAATGCCTGTCACGGCGGCATGCTGGCGACAGTGGCCGACATCCTGCTGTCGACCGCCGCACAGTACCAGACCCCGCTCGGGCGGCGCTTCCTGCCGACCATCAGCCTGCAGATCGACTATCTCGCGGGCGCGAAGCTCGGCGACTGGGTCGAGGGACGCGCCGACATCCTGCGCACCACGCGCAACCTGCTGTTCTCCCAAGGCCTGCTCACGGTCGATGGCGCGCCGATCTTGCGCGCCAGCGGCGTGTTCAAGATCGGGCCACCCACGCCGTTCGATAAGGACGATGCCGGATTGCAGCTGCCCGGCATGCCGATCACTGTGCAGGCAGCGCAATGACGCCGGCGGCGCGCATCTCGTCGATCTGCGCGTCGTCATAGCCCACTTCGCGCAGCACCGCGCGGCCATGTTCGCCGAGCGCGGGTGGCGGCCGCCGCAGCGCGGTGCGCTCGCCGCCGAAACGCAGCGGCTGCGCGACGGTGCGCAGGCGACCCAAGCGCGCGTCCGCATACTCGTAGACCATGCCGCTCGCGGCGGTGTGGGGATGCGCCGACAACTCGCCCAGCGTGTGCAGCGGCGAACAGGGAATGCCGACGGCACCGAGCGCCTCGATCCATTCGTCGCGATCGCGCGTGGCGAGCACGCGCCGCACCAGCGCCACCGTTTCGTCGCGATGCGCCACGCGCGCCGCATTGGTGGCGAAGTGAGGATCGTCCACGATGTCCTGCAGGCCGGCGACCGCGCAGAAGGAACGCCACAGGCCATCGTTTGCCACGCCCAGGATCAGCGGCTTGTCGCGCGCCTCGAAGACTTCGTAGGGGCACAGCGATTCATGTCCCGAGCCGGGCCGCTCCGGCTCCGTGCCGCGCTCCCAGTAGCCCTGCAAAAAGTAGCCGAGGAAGCCGGTTGCCGTGTCGAACAGCGAGGCCTCGACCGTGCCGCCGACGCCAGTGCGCGAACGCTCGAGGAGCGCCGCGAGGATGCCGATCAACGCATGCAAGCCGGTCGCCTGGTCGACCGGCGAGAAGGGGCTGCGCACGGGGGGACCGTCGCGCTCGCCGGTGATCGCTAGCATGCCGCAGAAGGCCTGCAGGATCACGTCGTAGCCCTTGCCCTCGCACATCGGCCCGACGCTGCCGAAGCCCGAGATGCTGCAGCACACGAGCCGCGGATTGCGCGCGCGCAACGCGGCCGCGTCGACACCCAGCCGCTTCGCCACGCCCGGGCCGAAGCTCTCGATCACCACGTCCGACTGGTCCACCAGGCGAAGCACCGCCGCCAGTCCCGTCTCGCTGCGCAGGTCGATGGCCAGGCTGCGCTTGTTGCGGTTGGCGCTCAGGAATACGGTGCCGGTCTGCTGGCCCGTCGCGCTGCTGCGAAACGGCGGCCAGCCCCGCGTCTCGTCACCCGCGCCGGTGGTCTCGACCTTGATCACGTCGGCGCCCATGTCGCCCAGGTACTGCGCGCACAAGGGCCCGGCCAGCACCTTCGACAAGTCCAGTACCTTCAAGCCTGCGACAGGTGCCGGATTCATGTACGTCTCCTTCGAAGTATTCATCTTTATTGTAATGTAGCGTACGATACGCGAGCAAACTGTGTAGCATGAAAACAGGAGACACGAGATGAAGATGCGCGCATGGGCCAGCGTTGCCGTACTCGCCCTATGGTGCCTGGGCGCCGCTGCCCAGACCTGGCCCACCAAGCCGGTGCGCATCGTCACCGCCTTCGGCGCCGGCAGCGCCAGCGACATCGTGGCGCGCACGCTTGCCGACGAGCTGCAGAAGGCCTTCGGCCAGCCTTTCATCGTCGACAACAAGCCCGGGGCCTCGGGCATCATCGCGGCCGAGCAGGTGGCCAAGGCGGCACCCGACGGCTACACGCTGTTCCTGAGCACGAACACGGCGCATTCCGCGAACCCCTTCCTGTTCAAGAAGCTCCCTTACGAGCCCCTCAAGGATTTCACGCCGATCGCGCGCGTGTGCTATTTCCCTTTCGTGCTGGCGGTCAATGCCTCGCTGCCGGTGACGTCCGTGCAGGACCTGATCTCCTACGCACGTGACCCCGCGCACAAGCTGAGCTACGGCTATGGCAACAGCACGGGCCAGGTGGCGGGAGCAGCCTTCAACACGCTCGCGAAGCTCGATGCGACCGCAGTGCCCTACAAGAGCACGCCGCAGGCGCTGACGGACCTGATCGGCAACCAGATCGGCTTTCTATTCGTCGACTTGGCATCCAGCCAAGCGCATCTCAAGTCGAATCGCCTGCGTGCGCTCGCCGTCACGACCGAGCGTCGCAGCAAGATGGCGCCCGAGCTGCCGACGCTCGCGGAGAGCGCAAGACTCCCGGGCTTCGACCTCGCGGCCTGGGTCGGTGTGCTGGCGCCAGCCGGCTTGCCCAAGGACATCGGCGATCGGCTCAGCGTGGAGATCAACCGCGCGCTCGCCGACAAGAAGACCCTCGACAAGCTCACCGCGCTCGGAGCCGAGGTCGCACCGGGCGATGCGAACGAGCTTCGCAGCACCATGATCCAGCAACTCCAGGTGTGGGGCCGGAAGGTCAAGGAGGCAGGGATCCAGGCGGAGTAGCGAGCATGTCGCGCAGGACGCGCCGCAAGAGCTTGCCGGTGGGCGAGCGCGGCAGCTGCTCGACGACGCGGATGGCGGATGGCTGCTTGAACTTGCCCAGGCATCCGCGGTTGTGTGCCTCGATCTCGGCCACCAGCGCTTGCGGATCAGTCGAGCGGCTGCGGTCGGGAACGACAAAGGCGATGGGACGCTCGCCGAAGCGCTCGTCGCTCATCCCGACCACCGCGCATTCCCACACGCCAGGGACCTCGAGAATGGCTTGCTCGATCTCCTGCGGATAGATGTTCACGCCGCCCGAGATGATCATGTCGTCCTGGCGTTCGGTGAGGTAGAGATAGCCCTCGGCATCGACATGGCCGAGGTCGCCGAAGGTCTGCCAACCCTGCGGACTGGTTCGCGCCGCTGTCTTGGCGGGCTCGTTGAAGTAGGCGAAGGGCGTGGTGCCCGAGAAATGGACGGCACCGTTCTCGCCGGGTGGGAGTTCGCGGCCGTCTGCGCCGAGCACATGAATCTCGCCCTTGCGGCACCGCCCCACCGAACCCGGCTTGCGCAGCGAGTCCTGCGAATCGATCAGCGTGAGGCCCACGCCTTCGCTGCCCGAGTAGTACTCGAGCAAGATCGGCCCCCACCAATCGATCATCCGGCGCTTGAGCGCCACGCTGCAGGGTGCCGCGCCATGCACGGCCACGCGATGCGAGGGGCTCGAGAACGCCTGGCGCCGCGGTTCGGGCAACGCCAACATGCGCTGGAACATGGCTGGCACCCACTGGCTGTGGGTGATGGCCTCGCGCTCGAGCATGTCGAGTGCAAGCGCGGCATCGAAGCGCTCCATCACGTGCACAGTGCCGCGCGCTGCCGTCACCGCCAGCGCGAAACGCAGCGGCGCAGCGTGGTAGAGCGGCGCGGTCGAGAGGTAGCGCACGCCCGGCTCGCCCAGCCCGAACAGCTTCAGCAGATCGGCAGCGAACGCAGGTGTGCCGCGAAAGTCTTCTGGCGGCAGCGGCCGCCACACCCCCTTGGGCGCGCCGGTGGTGCCGGAGGTGTAGACCATCAATGCGCCGGGCGGTTCGTGCTCCCGCGCCGTGGGCGGCTGCACCTCGGCCAGCGATTCGAGGGACCGGCAATTCGCGATCGCGCCGCCGATCGACAACCATTCGACATCGCCCGCCACCATATCGGCCAGCCGTGCGGCCGGTTCGCCGAGGCTCGCATCCAGTACCACGAGCCGGGCTTCGGCATTCCGGACCATGTACGCGGCCTCGCCCACGGCCAGCGTGGTCGGCATCGGCGTGAGATAGAGACCGCAGCGATATGCGGCCCACGCCATCGCCAGTGCCTCCGGCCGGTTGCCGATCAGGCTGGCGATGTGATCGCCGCGACGCAGACCCTTGTCTGCGAGCACGCGTGCATACCGGTTCGCCATCGCCTCCAGCTCGGCATAGGAAAGCCGCGCATCACCGCACACCACGGCCGGGTGATCGGGCGCGCGCGCTGCGCACCGGCGCAAGTCCGTCGGGTCCATGGCCGCTCAGTCCTTGCGCAGCAGGCCGAGGCGTCCGAGCATCGCGCGTTCGGTGGCGACGGTGCGCCGCGCAAAGGACTCGTAGTCTTGCGAGTTCATATAGATCACAGGCAGCATGTAGCGGTCGAAGGCGGCCAGCACCTTCGGATCCTCGAGCGCTGCCTTGAAAGCGTCGTGCAGGATTTTCACCACCGCCGGGTCGGTGCCGCGCGGCACGCCGATACCGAAAGGCGATTCGTTGACGATGTCGACGCCGGCCTCGCGCAGCGTCGGCACCTCGGGAAAGGCCCTGGCACGCTGGGCGCCCATCGTTGCCAGCACACGCAATTTTCCAGCCTCCACATGCGGCGCGAACTCGGTGGTTCCGGCCATCATGGAAACCTGTTTGCCGAGCAGCGCACCCAAGGCCTCGATCGAACCCTTGTACGCGACGGCCGTCAGCGGGACGCCGGTCTTCATCGCGAGTTCCTCCATCGCCAGATGAGGAGTGGTACCGATGCCTGCATGGCCGTAGCTCAATGTGCCTGGATGGCTCTTGCCGTAGGCCAGCAGCTCAGCCAGCGTCCGGTACGGCGCGTCGGCCGGCACTGCCACGCCGAAGACGAAACCGCCCAGCCCGACGACGTACGCGATGTCGCGCAAGGGGTCGAAGCTGGTCTTCTGCATGAAGGCGATGCGAAAGACCGCCAGCGGCATCAGCGCCGCGGTGTAGCCGTCGGGCTTGGCCGAAGCCAGGGACACGGTGGCCAGGGCACCGCCGGCACCGGGGCGGTTCTCCACCACCACCGGCGCGCCGAGCTGGCGCGAGACGGCATCGGCCAGCGCGCGGCATACCGCATCGGTGGATCCGCCCGGCGCGGCGGGCGCGAGCAGCGTGATCGGCCGGGAGGGAAACTTCTGCGCAGCAGCCTGCGTGGAAAGCGCGAGCCCGATGGCCAACAGGCCGGCCCACCGGAGGATCGCGAAGCTCATGATGCCGCGCCGCCCGCGCTTCGCTGGGCCTTCTCGGCCTCGGCCCGGCCGCGCACCAGCGCCTTGGCCTCGGCCCAGTCTTCCGGCGTGAGCTTGCCGAGCTCCGCAAAGGTGCTGGGCGCGGCCAGATGGTGGCCGCCGTCGATCGCGATGTTCTGGCCGGTGAGGTATTCGCAGCCGTCGGCCTGCAGGAAGGTCAGCAGGTGCTGCAGCTCGCTCATTCTGCCGAAGCGCCCCATGGGCACCTGCTCGGACGATGCCGCGCCGACATTGGCCTTCGGGATCGGTGCCAGTTTTTCCCACGCACTCTCGGTCGGGAACGGCCCCGGCGCGACGGCGTTCACGCGGATGCGGTGGCGCCCCCACTCGACCGCGAGCGACATCGTCATCGCATGCACGGCGGTCTTGGCCATCACCGAAGGGAGCACGTAGGCCGAGCCGGTCCATACCCAGGTCACGAGCATGCTGACCACCGAGCCGGGCAGGCCCTGCGCGATCCAGCGCCGGCCGCAGGCCAGGGTGGAATGGAGCGCGCCGTCCATCACGGTCGAGCGAACAGCCTCGAAGCCGCGCGGGCTGATCTCGGTGGATGGTGCAATGAAGTTCGCCGCGGCGTTGTTGACCAAGCCGGTCAGCGGTCCGCCCTGCCAGATCCTCTCGACCATGGCGTCGATCTGCGAAGCGTCGCGCACGTCGCAGACATGCGATTCGATCGAGCCGCCGTGCGCTGCGAAACCGGCGAGCTCGGCCACGGCCTCGTCGAGCACGCCCTGCCGCCTGCCGCACACATACACGGCCGCACCGTGCGCGACGAAGGCACGTGCCAGCTCCTTGCCCAGACCCGTGCCGCCGCCGGTGATGAGGATGCGCTTGCCGCTCAGCACGTCGGGGCGGAAAGGGTCGTTCGAAATGGCGTCCGTCACTTGCATGTCTCCTGTCAGGTCGGATTCACGCCGACCACGCCTTCGCGTTCGCCGTGGCGCGGCCGGAAGCCGGCAAAGAGGTTGCGCCCGATGATGTGTTTCATGATCTCGATCGAGCCGCCGGCAATCTTGACGATACGGGCATCGGCGTAGGCGCGGGCAATCGGGTATTCCCACATGTAGCCCCAGCCGCCGAAGAGCTGCAGGCACTCGTCGACCACGCGGCAGTGCAGGTTGCTCAGAAACATCTTCGCCATCGCGGCATCGATGGGGTCGAGCCTGCCTTCCATGAAAAGCTGGATGCACTTGTCGGTGAACTGGCGGCCCACGGCCGTGTCGGTGGCGAGCTCCGCCAGCTTGAACTGGGTGTTCTGGAAGTCGCCGATGGTCCTGCCGAAGGCCTTGCGCTCGCCGGTGTACTGGACCGTGTACTCGATCACCCGCTCGGCTACCGCCGCCGAACGGATCGCCTGCGCAAGCCGTTCCTGCGCGAGCTTGGTCATCATCAGTTCGAAGCCCTTGCCCTCCTCGCCCAGCATCGCGGAGGCCGGCACGCGCAGGTCGTCGAAGAACAGTTCGGAGGTGTCCTGCGCCTTCATGCCCAGCTTGTCGAGGTTCTTGCCACGCCGGAATCCCGGCAGGCTGGTGTCGACCAGGAACAGCGTGATGCCCTTGGCGCCTGCGGCCGAATCGGTCTTGGTGGCGAGCACGAGCACATCGCACATCTGGCCGTTGGAGATGAAGACCTTCTGCCCGTTGATCAGGTAGTCGTCGCCGTCGCGAACGGCCTTGGTGCGGATGGCCTTGAGGTCGGAGCCGGCGTGCGGCTCGGTCATGCCCAGCGAGCCGATGGCCTCCCCCGCCACCATCTTCGGCAGCCAGTGCTTCTTCTGCGCCTCGGTGCCGAAGGACTTGATGTAGGTGGCGACCAGGTCGCAGTGGATCAGGAAGCCGGGGCCGGTGTAGCCGGCAGCGCCGATTTCCTCGAACACCACCACGTCGAACAGGTAGTCGGCGCCGAGCCCGCCGTATTCCTCGGGGATCGTGCAGCACAAGAGGCCCGCATCGCCCGCCTTGCGCCACAGTTCGCGCGGCACGACGCCGTCTCTTTCCCATTCGGCATGGTGCGGCGCGATCTCCTTTGCGATGAAGCGCCGCACGGTGTCGCGGAAGGCCTCGTGTTCCTGCTGGAATAGTTCTCTCTTGATCACGATGAGCTCCGTTGTTCAGTGCATCAATACGACTTGGGAAGGTCCAGCACCTTCTCGGCGATGAAGGACAGGATCAGCTGCTCGGTGATGGGCGCGATGCGTGTCACCACCACCTCGCGCAGCAGTCGCTCGACGTGGTACTCCTTGGCGTAGCCGAAGCCACCGTGCGTGAGCACGGATTGCATCGCCGCCTCGTAGCCTGCACGCGCGCCGAGAAATTTGGCGCTGTTGGCCTCGGCGCCGCAGGGAAGATGCTGGTCGTAGAGCCAGGCGCCCTTCATCACCATGCACCAGGCGGCCTCCAGCGCCATCCAGCGCTCGGCCAGCGGATGCTGAATGCCCTGGTTCTGGCCGATGGGACGTCCGAACACCACGCGCTCTCGCGCATAGCGCGTCGCGCGGCGCAGGGCATCCTGGCCGATCGCGACGGCTTCGGCCGCGACCAGCAGCCGCTCGGGATTCAGGCTGTGCAGGATGTAGCCGAAGCCCTTGCCCTCCTCCCCGATGCGGTCGGAATCGGGGATGAAGAGGCCGTCGATGAAGATCGCGTTCGAATCGACGGCCTTGCGGCCCATCTTCGGGATGCGGCGCACCTCGATCTTGCTGCGGTCGAGCTCGGTGTAGAAGATGGTGATGCCATCGGTCGGCCGCGCGCAATCCTCCAGCTTGGTGGTGCGCGTGAGCAGCATGATCTTGTTGGCGACCTGCGCGGTCGAGGTCCACACTTTCTGGCCGTGGACGAGGTAGCCGCCCTCCACCTTTTGCGCAAAGGTCTTGATGGCGGTGGTGTTGAGCCCCGCATCGGGTTCGGTGAAGCCGAAGCAGCACTGGTCGCGCCCCTCGACCAGCGCCGGCAGCCAGCGCTCGCGCTGCGCAGGCGTGCCGAACACCACGATCGGATGCGGCCCGAACAGGTTGATATGCACCGTCGAGGCCGCCGCCATGCCGCCACCGTGGCTGGCCACCTCGTGCAGCATGATGACGGCCTCGGTGACGCCCAGTCCGGCGCCGCCGTACTCGGGCGGCATGGTGATGCCGAGCCACCCGGCCTTGGCCATCGCCTGATGGAACTCGCGCGGGAACTCGCCGTCGTCGTCGCGCGCGAGCCAGTATTCGTCGTCGAACGAACGCACGACCGCGCCGACGCCGTCGCGGATCGCGCGATGATCCTCGGTGATCGAAAAATCCATGCCAGTTCTCCGTTTCTCGTCTAGTCGCCGAGGCCCAGCGTGCGCCGGGCCTGCTTCAGGTGGGGCATGTCGACCATCACCCCGTCGATGCTGAGCGTTCCCGCATCGGGTTGCGCCGCGAAGGCATCCACCACCCTCTGCGCGGCAGCCAGTTCGGCCTCGGACGGTGTGAAGGCCGCATTGATGATGTCGACCTGGTCGGGATGAATCGCGATCTTTCCGCGGAATCCGCGGCGACGCGCGGTGGCGCACGAAGCCGCGAGACCCGCCGCGTCGCGGAAGTCGGCGTGCAGCGTGTCGATGGCGGCGACGCCCGCAGAAGCGGCCGCGCAGAGACACAGCGAATTGGCCATCACGTAGAGCGGCGACAGGCTGCCGTCGGCCTCGCGGTTCGAGACGGCACCGATCGCGGCCGACAGGTCTTCGGCACCCCAGGTGATGCCGGCCAGGCGCGGGATGCCGGGCACGAAGGAAGCCATGGTCAGCATCGCCTGCGCGGTCTCCGTTGCCACCGGCACGATGCGCACCTCGCCGCCCGGCATGCCGCAGCGCGCCTCCAGCGCATCGAGGTAGTGGCCCAGGCGCAGCACGTCGGCCGCGCTGAAGGTCTTCGGAAGCATGATGCCGGCGAGGCCCGGCATCACAACGGCTGCGAGATCCTCCAGCGCCAGCCCCGAATCCAGCGGGTTGATGCGGACAAAAAGACGCGACGACAGGCGCCCGGCCTCCTTGGCAATGAAGCTCGTCGCCGCGGCGCGCGCCGCGGGCTTCTGCGCCGCAGCCACCGCGTCCTCCAGGTCGAGGATCAGCACGTCGGCCGAACTGCCCGTCGCCTTGGCGAGCTTTCGCTCGCTGTCGGCCGGCACGAAGAGCATCGAACGCAGCCTCATGCAGGAACCTTTCGCAACATCAGGGCCTGGCGCTTGCAGGTCGAGACCTCCTGCCCCTTCTGGTTGAAGCCCTGGTGCAGAAAGGTGACGATGCCGGCGTTGGGCCGCGATTTGCTGTCACGCACTTCCAGCACCTTCGTCGTCGAGCGGATCGTGTCGCCCGCAAACACGGGAGAAGGAAAACGCACGTCGGTCATTCCGAGGTTGGCGACCGTGGTGCCCAGCGTCGTGTCCTGCACCGACAGGCCGATGACCAGCCCGAGCGTGAAGATGCTGTTCATCAGCGGGCGGCCGAACTCGGTGCCCTTGCAGTACTCGGCATCGATGTGGATCGCCGCCGGGTTGTAGGTCGCGCCGCAGAACCACACGTTGTCGGCTTCGGTGACGGTGCGGCGTATCTCGTGCTCGAACACCTGGTCGACGCTGAATTCCTCGAACCAAAGACCTGCCATCGGTATTTCCCCTCACAATATGCAGTGGCGTAGCATGCGCATGTACATGGTACGCATGTGTACTATAACAAATCCCGTTGCGATGCAACTCGGTAGGAACCTTGATCGGAGACAGAAAAATGCCCCTCGCCATGAACCGCCAGGTGCGGCTGAAATCAAGACCCCAGGGCGTGCCGCAGGCCGAACACTTCGAGATCGTCGAAGCGGCGCTGCCGCCGGTGCACGACGGCCAGGTGCTGGTGCGCAACATCTACCTGTCGGTCGAGCCCGCGATGCGCGGCTGGGTCAATGCCGTCGGCAACTATTCGGAGCCGGTGGCCGTCGGCGCGGTGATGCGGTCTTTCGCCACGGGGCGCGTGGAGGCCTCCCGGCATCCCGGCTTCCGGCCCGGCGAATACGTCACAGGCATGTTCGGCTGGCAGGACTATGCGGCGGTCGACGGCGCGGCGATCCAGCGCAAGGTGGAGGACGACGGCCTGCCCTTGTCCGCCTCGCTCGGCGTGCTAGGCATCAACGGGGTCACCGCGCACTACGGATTGCTCGAGATCGGCCGGCCAAAGCCCGGCGAGACGGTGGTCGTGTCGACCGCGGCCGGCGCCGTCGGCTCCTGCGTGGGGCAGATCGCAAAGATCAAGGGTTGCCGCAGCGTCGGGATCGCCGGCGGCGCCCAAAAGACGGCCTTGTGCACTGGGCTGTTCGGCTACGACGCGGCCGTCGACTACAAGGCCGGCGCGCTCGCCCCGCAGCTTGCGGCCGCCTGCCCCGACGGCGTCGACGTCTACTACGACAACACGGCCGGCGCGATCAGCGACGCCGTGATGGAGCGCCTGAACGTGGGTGCCCGGGTCGTGATCTGCGGCACCGCCTCGGTGGCGAACTGGGATCCGCCGCCGCAAGGCCCGCGCGTGGAGCGGCACTTGCTCGTCAACCGCGCATCCATGCGGGGCTTCGTCATCTTCGATCATCCTGAACACGGCGCTCTTGCGCGCCGCGAGCTGGCGCAATGGCTGCGCGAAGGCAGGCTCCAGTACCAGGAGGAAATCCTGGAGGGCATCGAGCAGGCGCCCGATGCGATCGCGGGGCTCTACCGCGGCGAGAACCTGGGCAAACGACTGGTCCGGATCGCGGAGCTCGATTGAGGACGACCGAGGCCCGGTCATAAAATGTTCGCATGCGTATAGTAATGAATCGCCCAAGGAGCACATATGGCCGCTGAACCGACGACAAGCACCGACTGGGAGCTCAGGCTCGGGTTTCTGATCCACGACGCGTCACGGCTGCGCCGCAGCGCCTTCGACCGCTGCCTGAAGCCGCTGAACGTCACCCGCTCCCAGTGGTGGGTTCTGGCCTATCTGTCGCGGCAGGACGGCATGACCCAGTCGCAGCTCGCCGAAGAACTCGATCTGGGCAAGGTCGCCATCGGCGGCCTGATCGATCGCCTCCAGAAGTCGGGGCTGGTACGCCGCGACGCCGATGCCAGCGACCGCCGCGTCAACCGCGTCTTTCTCGAGCCCAAGAGCAAGCAGCTCATCAACCGCATGCGCAAGGTCAGCCACCAGCTCAACCAGCAGATCCTGGCGGGCCTTCCCGAAACCCAGCTCGAGACCACGGCCAAGACGCTCGACACGATGAAGCGCAACCTGCTGTCCTATCTACAGGAGCCGGTCGAAGCCTGAATCCCGGCTCGCCGGCGCCGGCACACAGGGAAATTCCTTATGTGCGTATCCTTATTGTGCAGTAGTGTACGAATATCCGCGACACTGCAAGGACACGCACGCCATGACCTCCGAGTCCCCCGAAGGCCAGCGCCCCTCTGATTGGGGCGGCCTTTCTCTTTCGGTCGAGCAGGTCGAACTGCGGTTCGGCGGCATCCGTGCGCTGCGCGGCGTTTCCTTCGCGGCCGGCGCGGGCGAAATCACGGCCGTGATCGGGCCCAACGGCGCCGGCAAGACCAGCGTCTTCAACACCATCTCGGGCTTCTACCGCCCCGCCTCCGGCCGCGTGCTGCTGGGCAGCGACGACATCACCGACACGCCGGTCTACGGCCGCGCCGGCCTCGGGCTGGCGCGCACCTTCCAGAACATCGCGCTGTTCCATGGCCTCAGCGTGCTCGAGAACATCAAGCTGGGCGGCCATCACCTGATGCGGTCGGGCCTGATGTCGAGCCTGCTCTACGCGAGAAGCGCGCAGCAGGAGGAGCTGGCGCTGCGCGCGGAGATCGAACGCCGGGTGATCGACTTCCTCGAGATCGACCACATCCGCCACAAGCCGGTCGACGCTCTCTCCTACGGCCTGCAGAAGCGCGTCGAGCTGGCGCGCGCACTGGCGATGCGGCCGCGTGTGCTGCTGCTCGACGAGCCCGTTGCGGGCATGAACCGCGAGGAGACGGAAGACATGGCGCGCTTCATCCTCGACGTGCAGGAGGACTGGGGCGTGACGGTGCTGCTAGTGGAACACGACATGGGCATGGTGATGGACATCTCCAGCCACGTGGTGGTGCTGAACTTCGGCGAGGTCATCGCCAGCGGATCGCCGGCCGAGGTGCGTCGGCACCCCGAGGTGATCCGGGCCTACCTCGGCGCCGAAGCCGAAGAGGCCGAAGAGGCGATCGCATGAACGCACCCGCCCTCTACGAGCTGCTGGAATACAGCCTGATCGGCCTGCTGTCGGGCGGCGTGCTGGCGCTGATCGCGCTGAGCTTCGTGCTGGTCTACAAGGGCACCGGCGTCGTCAACTTCGCGGTCGGCGAAGTCATGATGCTGGGGGCCTACCTCTACTACACCGGCAACGTGCTCTTCGGCCTCTCGCCGGTGCCTGCCTTCGTGCTGTCGCTGCTCCTGATCGCGCTGCTCGCGGTGCTGATCGAGCGCCTGGTGCTGCGGCCGCTGGCCGGCCAGTCGGCGGTATCGGTGCTGATGGCCACGATCGGCATGGCCAGCATCCTGCACGGCGTGGTCGAGTCCTTCTGGGGCAGCGACACCTACTCCGTGCCGCCGCTCCTTCCCCGCCGGCCGCTGAACTTCAGCGAGGTGATGATCCCGGGCACGGCGATCGGCAACTTCGCGGTCGCCGCGGCGCTGATCATCGCCTTCATCCTGTTCTTCCGCTATTCGAAGACCGGCATCGCGATGCGCGCGACGGCGAGCGATCCGGTCACGGCCTGCACGCTGGGCATCAACATCCGCTTCGCGCAGCGTTTGACCTGGGTGCTGTCGGGCGTGGTCGGCACGGTGGCCGGCGTCCTCATCGCCTCCTCGGCCAATCTCTCGCCCCTGCTGGCCGCCACGGCCCTGAGCGCCTTCGCGGTGATCATCCTCGGCGGCCTCGACAGCATCCTCGGCGCCATCGTCGCCAGCCTGATCATCGGGTGGATCGATGCGGTGACCGCTGGCTATCTCGGCGGCAAGGCGCGCGACGTCGTGCCCTACGTCGTGGTGCTGGCCATCCTGGTCGTGCGTCCCTACGGCATCTTCGGCACCCGCACGATCGAAAGGCTCTGACCATGCGCACCGGCGTTTTTCACGAGAACTTTGCCGCCGAGGAGCAGCTGTGGGACTCCTCCACCGCGCGCCGCTGGATGCTGGCCTTCACGGTGGCGCTGTTCGCGCTGCCCTTCTACGGCAGCGACTATGTGCTCGCGATGAGCTGCATCATCGGCATCCACGTCATCGCCACGCTGGGCCTGAACATCACGACCGGCAGCACGGGCCAGATCTCGCTCGCGCACGCGGCTTTCATGGGCGTGGGCTGCTATACCGTGGCCTGGCTCGCGAAGCACGGCATTCCCTTCTTCGTCGCACTGCCCGCAGCCGGGATGCTGGCGGCGCTCATCGGCGTGCTCGTGGGGCTGCCGAGCCTGCGCGTCAAGGGGCTCTACCTGGCCATCGCCACGCTGGCCGCACACTTCATCCTGACCTTCATCTTTCGCGAGTGGGAGCCGGTGACCGGCGGCGTGCCGGGCACGTCGATCCCGCGCGCGCGCCTCTTCGGCTTCGAGCTGGTCGGCGACCGCGCCAACTTCTACCTGATCTTCGGCTGCGCCTTCCTGATGGCGCTGGCGGTGCGCAACCTCTCGCGCACGCACATCGGCCGTGCCTTCATCGCCGTGCGCGACCGCGATATCTCGGCCGAGATCCTGGGCGTAAGCCTGCTGCGCACCAAGCTCTTGGCCTTCGCGCTCGGCGCCTTCTATGCGGGCGTCGCGGGCGGCTTGCTGGGCTACTTCTATGGCTCCATCACGCCCGAGTACTTCGTGCTCACGCTGTCGATTTTCTATCTCGCCGCCATCATCGTCGGCGGCAGCACCGTGCTGGGCAGCATCCTGGGCGCGATGTTCATGACCTTCGTGCCCGAACTGCTGCGCCTGACATCCCATGTCAGCTCCCAATGGTTTCCGGGCATCGCCGCCCTTCTGCTGCCGATGGGACAGATCGTCTTCGGCATGCTGATCATCGTCTTCCTTATCTTCGAGCCGCGTGGGCTCTCGGCCGTGTGGGCGCGGGTGCGCCGCACTTTCCACGTGTGGCCTTTCAAGACCTGAACCATCCGCCGACCCGGCACATCACAAGAGGAGACGACATGACAGACATTCGCAGGCGCCAACTCATCCAATCGCTCGGAGCCGCCGCGACGCTCGGCGCGCTGGGTTCACATCCCGCCTGGGCGCAAGCGGCGAAGGGCGATATCGTGATCGGCGCTTCCCAGCCGATCACCGGCATCTTCTCGTTCGCGGGCACCGACATGCATTACGGGCTGAACGACTTCATCGCCTGGAAGAACAGCACCGGTGGTGTCGCCGGCCGCAAGCTGCGCTACGTGTACGAGGACAGCGGCTTCAAGCTCGACCAGGGTGTCGCCATCTTCAAGAAGATCATGGCCGCGGAGAAGCCATCGTTCTTCTACGGCGACAGCACCCAGTGGGCCAAGGCGGTGGCGCAGGACGCCATCGCCTCCAATTCGATCCTGACCTCCTCCACCTCGCTCGCGAGTTCGATGGCCGATCCGGTGAACATGCCGCAGCACTTCGTGCCGGGCCCGATCTACGGCGCGATGCACGAGATTCTCATGGAGTACATCGCGCGCACGTCGCAGGGCGCCGCCAACAAGCCGAAGATCGCCTACGTCTACGCCGACACCGAGTTCGGACGCGACGGCATTCCTGCCGGCAAGGCGCGGGCCGAGAAGCTCGGTCTTCCGATCGTCACGGAGATCGTGACCAAGCAGGCCGGCATCGACGTCGGCCCGGAGGTGGCGAAGCTGCGCCGCGCCCGGCCCGACATCGTGATCTTCCAGGGCTACATCCTGGCGCCGATACCCGAGTTCGTTCGCCAGATGCGCGAAGCGGGTCTGAACAGCCAGGTGATGGGAACTGCGTGGGGCTTGAACAAGCCGGCCTACGACGCGCTGGGCGCGATGGGCGAAAGCCTCACCGGCGTTGCACCCTACCGCTATGGCCACGAGACCGATTCGCCGACGATCAACACGATGCGCGAGTTCACCGCCAAGAACCGGCCCGACATGAAGCACATTTCGATGTTCTACGTGAGCGCATGGCTATCGGGCATGGTGTTCGCGGAAGTGGCAGAGCGCTGCATCAAGGCCAACAAGCCGCTGACGCTGCCCAACATGAAGGCCGCATTGGAATCGATGAAAGACTGGGACTCGGGCGGCGTGACGGGGCTTCTTGTCGACCTCAGCAAGCATCAGATTCCCTCGGGCCGCATGTATCGGTACGACCCGGTGAAAAAGGCGATGGAGCCTGCGAGCGGATGGATCAAGGCGTGAACTGCGCCGGCAGCGCCGCTTTGACGGTATCCAACGTCGAGGTGGTCTATCACCACAGCATCCAGGCGCTGCGCGGCCTGTCGATCGACGTGCCCGACCGGCAGATCGTCGCCCTGCTCGGCTCCAACGGCGCCGGCAAGACGACAACGCTGAAGGCGGCATCCGGCATCCTGCCGCTCGAGAACGGACGGGTGGCGAGCGGCAGCATCCACTTCTTCGGCGAGGACATCGCGCGCTGGGCGCCTCATCAGTTGCCGCGGCGCGGGCTCGCACACGTGCGCGAGGGCCGGCATGTCTTCGGCGAACTCACCGTCGACGAGAACCTGGTCGCCGCCGCCAACGCGCTGACCGGCCGGCCCAACGCGAAGCCCGACACCGAGATGGTGTACGACTACTTCCCGCGCCTGAAGGAGCGCCGCAAGCAGTTGGCGGGCTACCTGTCGGGCGGCGAGCAGCAGATGCTCGCCATCGGCCGCGCGCTGGTCGGCCAGCCAAGGCTGATCCTGCTCGACGAACCCTCTCTCGGGCTGGCGCCGCTGGTGGTGCAGGACATCTTCGGCATCATCGCGCGCATCAACCGCGAGCAAGGCGTCGCGATGCTGCTGGTGGAGCAGAACGCGCGCGTCGCGCTCGGCGTGGCCGACTACGGCTACATCATGGAAAACGGCCGCATCGTCATCAACGGTGCAAAGGAGGTGCTGCTTGGCGATCCCGATGTACAACGCTTCTACCTGGGAAGCAGCGACGATGGCCAGGAGCGCGTCAGCTTCCGCGATACCAAACACTACAAGCGGCGAAAACGCTGGCTTTCATGAGGGAGGCGCGATGAGCACGATCGCCGCGGGCATGGAGCAGCTCACCCTGCCTTCCCAGTTGATGCGGTGGGCGCAGCAAAGGCCCGATGCGGTCGCGCTGCGCCAGAAGGAAGGCGGCGTCTGGCAGCCGGTGAGCTGGTCGGCCTTCGCCGACACCGCCAGCCATTTCGGGCTCGGGCTGCTCTCGCTCGGGTTGCAGCGCGGCGAGAACGTAGCGATCCTCGGCGAGAACTGCCGCGAATGGGTGTTCGCGCAACTGGGGGTCGCGCTGGTCGGCTGCATCACGGCCGGCGTCTATCCCACCTCGCCGGCGCCGGAGGTCGAGTACCTGCTGGTGCTCTCCGAAGCGCCGGTCATCGTCTGCGAGGACCAGGAGCAGCTCGACAAGGTGCTCTCCATCCGGCACAACCTGCCCTTCCTGCGCGCCATCGTGGTGATGGACCCGCGCGGCCTGCGGCACTACGACCGCAGCGGCATCCATGATTTCGAGCACGTACTGGCGCTGGGCCAGCGGCTGCAGAAGGAACAGCCCGGGCTGATTGCCGAGAGCCTTGCAAAGTCAGGGCTCGACGACATCGGCCTGATCGTCTTCACTTCCGGATCCACCGGCCGGCCCAAGGCCGCGATGATGAGCTGGCGCGGCCTCGGCTGCGCCGCGCGCGGGCTCAACACTGCGCTGCGCTGCCGGCCCGAGGACGCGCTGGTCTCCTACCTCCCCCTGTGCCACGTGGCCGAGCAGATGTTTTCGGTCCACGTGCCGATGGCGACCGGCGCTGTGGTGAACTTCGCCGAGAGCCTGCGCACGGTGCAGGAAGACCTGCGCGAGCTGTCCCCGCAGGTGTTCTTCGGCGTGCCGCGCATCTGGGAGAAGTTCCACGCCTCCATCCAGTTCAAGCTTCGGGAAGCCGGCGGCCTGCGCCTCGCACTTTACGAACTGGCCATGCGCTCGCTGACCGGCTTCGGCTCAGCGCCGCGTTCGACGTGGCGCCTCGGCCAGCGCGTGCTCTGGGCGTTCTGGTATGCCGTGATCCTGCGCGCGCTGCTCAACTTCGTCGGGCTGCGCCGTTGCCGCATTGCCATCTCGTCGGGCGCCCCGATCGCGCCGGACATCCTTCATTTCTTCCGCACGCTGGGCGTGCCGATTCGCGAGGCCTACGGATTGACCGAGGCTTCGGGCGCCACCACGATGCAGACCACCGACGCATCGCCCGTCGGCACGGTCGGCGTGCCCTATCCGGGCGTCGAGGTGAAGCTCGCCGACGACGGCGAGATCCTGATCCGCGGCGACGTCGTCTTTCGCGGCTACTTCCGGAACGAGGCCGCCACGCTGGAGGCCGTCGACGCCGAAGGCTGGCTGCACTCCGGCGACGTGGCCCGCTGGGTCGACGGTCCGGCGGGCCAGGAGCTGCGCATCGTCGATCGCAAGAAGGACATCATGATCACCGCCGGCGGCAAGAACATCACGCCGTCGGAGATCGAGAACGCGCTGCGCTTCTCGCCCTACATCCGCGAAGCGATCGTGGTGGCGGACCGCCGGCGCTTCGTGTCGGCCCTGATCCAGATCGACTTCGAAGGCGTGGGCAAGTGGGCGGAGGAGAACGGCCTGGCCTACACCACCTTCAGGCATCTGGTCGAACAGCCGCAGGTCCAGGCCCTGATCCAGAAGGAGGTCGACGCCGTGAATGCGCGCATGCCGCAGGTGCAGCAGGTGCGCAAGTTCCATCTGCTGACCAAGGAGCTGGACCACGACGATGGCGAAGTCACCGCCACGATGAAGGTGAGGCGCAAGAGCGTTGGCGAGAAGTATGCGGACGTGATCGAGGCGATCTATGCCTGATGTTCGGCTCGAGACGCTGTCTGACGGCGTCAGCCTTCTGCGGCTCGACCGGCCCGCAAAACTCAATGCGCTCAGCGATGCGATGGTGGCCGATGCAGGCCGGCTGCTCGATTCGGTCGGCGCGGACACCCGCTGCAGGGTGCTCGTGATCAGCGGTTCGGGACGCGGCTTCTGTGCCGGCTTCGATCTGGCGTCGGCCAGCGATGCGCCAGGCAACGGACCCGAGGAGACCGCGCTCTGGATGCGGCGCCAGGAGGCGTTCGCGGGATTGATCCAGCGCCTGCGCGCCCTGCCCCAACCGGTCATCGCCGCCGTCAACGGCGCTGCCAGCGGCGCCGGTCTGGGCATCGCCCTGGCTTGCGACATCCGGATCGCCGCCTCGTCGGCCCGGTTCAATTCGGCTTTCGTGCGCGTCGGCATGTCGAGTTGCGACATGGGCGTGAGCTGGCTGCTGCCGCGATGCATCGGCCTGTCGCGCGCGTTCGAGATGATGCTGACCGGCCGCATGGTGAAGGCCGAGGAGGCGGACCGCATCGGCCTGGTGAGCGAGGTCGTGGACGACGGGCAGTTGATGGCGCGCGTCTGCGAGATCGCATCGCTCATCGTCGCCAACAGCGCCTTCGGCGCCTGGATGACCAAGCGCGGGATGTGGGCCAACGTCGAGGCGTCGAGCCTGCAGGCCGCGATGGAGCTGGAGAACCGGACGCAGATCCTGTGCCGCAGTACCGGGGAGCTCCAGGCGGCGGCCGGCGCGATGCTCGACAAGCGCCGCGGTGCTGCGACCTAGATCGGCGGATGCTTCTGCACGGCCTTGTAGAGCGCGTAGTCCTTGCCGACGCCGTATTCCATGATGCCCCAGCCGATCTCGTCGCCGTCGCGCACCTCGATCACCTGATCGCCCAGCGTGCGTACCAACTGGCGCGTGGCGGGATCGCTCAGATCCCACTGATCGGCTTCGACGTAGGACTTGCCGCGGTCATCGCCATGGAACCAGCCGTTGAGCCCGCCGTAGAGTCCGCCCTTGAGGAAGTAGCGCGTGGGCAGGGTACGGATCGTGATCGGCCGCTCTCGGCCATCTGCATAACGCAGATGGAACACGGCGGACTTCACGCTCTGGCCGTGCGGGTCGTCGTGCCACTCGACCTCGTGACGCACGTCCACCAGCTGATTGCGTGAAGTCACCTTGCTGCCCAGCGCGAACACCTCTTCACCGGACAAATAGATCTTCTCGCCTGGGGCGCGCTCCTTGAAGAAGACATGCAGGCCGCGGTCTTTGAACTGCGCGGTGGTCCAGGCGTAGAAGAACGGCGGGTAGAAGGTCAGCGGGGGATGGCTTTCGTCCGTGCGCATCTCGGCGCGCACGCCCCATGAATGGTCACGCTGCCCGAGCCACTGTGCACCGTCCAGTTCGACGCGCCGCCCGTCGAATTCGATCCAGCCTTCATAGCGCCCGAGCTGCTGCGCACGCGCCATGTTCTCGGTGATGCGTCCGTCGCGGCGGCGCAGGTGCGCCTTCTCCTCGTGCGGGTTCATCGTCCCGATGAACTCCAGCTCGAAGCGAATCCCCGACGCGTTGCTGCCCAGGGTCAGGCGATGCCTGCGCAGGCCTTCGACCACCTGGATCTCCAGCGGACCGACGCACGTGGTCAGCGGATCGGGTCGCAGGTGGCGCGATGCACGGAAGTTCCATTGCCGCCCCGGCACGGCGACGCCGGCGAACGCATCCATCACGTTCCGGTTGGGGTGATAGCCGAGGCCGATGTCGAAGATGAGGTCTCCCGCCGGCGAGGGGTGGCCGGTGTACCAGAGCCGCTCCATCCACGCCGGATCGCTGTTGTCGATCTGGTCAAAGGTGGTCGGGAGCTGGTGCCCGATGAGGTCATCCTGCGGTGTCAGCATGCGCTTGTCTCCGAGTTCTCCGGCATTGTCGGCATATCGTACTCTAGCGTATAGTACTTTACAGCAACACAAAGGAGCAATGCATGTACCAGCAAAAGGTCGTCATCATCAGTTGCGCTGTGACAGGCGCGATCCACACGCCTTCGATGTCGCCGCACCTGCCGGTGACGCCGGAGGAGATCGCAGAGTCTTCGATCGCGGCGGCAAAGGCAGGCGCAGCCATCATCCATTTGCACGCGCGCGACCCGGTGACCGGCAAGCCGGACCAGCGCCCCGAGGCCTTCACGCCCTTTCTAGGGCGCATCAAGAGCGAGTGCGACGCGGTGATCAACCTCACCACCGGCGGATCGCCCTACATGCCCGTGCAGGAACGCATTCGCCCCGCCGTCGAACTGCGCCCGGAGGTGGCCTCGATGAACATGGGTTCGATGAACTTCGGCCTGTTCCCGATGCTGGAGCGATTCAAGGAGTTCAAGCACGACTGGGAGCGCCCCTATCTCGAGGGCAGCAAGGACCTCATCTTCCGCAATACCTACGGCGACATCCAGACCGCGCTCTCGGAGCTTTCCGCCAGCGGCACGCGCTACGAGTTCGAGTGCTACGACACCTCGCACCTCTACAACCTCGCTCACTTCATCGATCGCGGGCTCGTCAAGCCGCCCTTCTTCGTCCAGACGGTCTTCGGCATCCTCGGCGGCATCGGTGCGCACCCGGACGACGTCATGCACATGAAGCGCACGGCGGACCGCCTGTTCGGCGACGACTACCGATGGTCGGTGCTTGGAGCGGGCCGCAATCAGATGAAGGTGGCGGCCATGGCTGCGTCCATGGGCGGGAATGTTCGCGTCGGGCTGGAGGACAGCCTGTGGATCGGTCCGGGAAAGCTGGCCGAGTCGAATGCCCAACAGGTCCACAAGGTGCGGGAGATTCTGGAAGGGCTTGGCCTCCAGATCGCCACGCCGGCGCAGGCGCGCGAGATCCTTTCGCTCAAAGGTGGCGAGAACGTCGGGTTCTGACGCCTACGCCGTTCCCGCCAGCGGTAGCTACCGTCAAATGACGTCGCCTATTTGGCCTTTTCCTTGGCCGAAGCTGCCCGACGCGCTTCCGCATGGCCGCAAGAAGTGCGGCTTGCGCTGCAACCTGAGGGCAATGGATTTTCGGGCGCGTAGCCGGTAAGGGAGTGGATCCTCCGCGTAGGCTTCCACCGCCCTCCCTGAGTGGTCGGTCATCAAGTTCGTAGGCTGCCTACATCATGGTGAGCGCGATCGAGGACGTCCACGATCAGTGCTGGGTTGAATTCCCCGTTCTCGATTTCCCCCAGCCTGTTCGCATAGCCGCGTGGATTGCACAGCACACGGCAGTTGCCGACTTGGTAGTCAAAGCTTGCGTGCGTATGTTCGTGCACCCAAAGCACTGGAACCGTGAAGACCTCGTCTGGCAACTCGCTGATGAACGCGCCCGAGCACCAGTCATCCGCGTAGCGCGATGCGAGCGACAGCCGGTGTGGAGCGTGATGTGTAACGACGACGGTGATTCCTTCGAACGGTTCGGCCAGCTTGGTGGCCAGCCCCGATGTGCCCTGTGCAGTGCAAGCGTGTCCCCCGGAGTGAGCGGTCTGCTGTCCCGCGGGCCGCCTGCCTGATGCTGCGGTACGTTCGTCAAAGGGATTGCTTCGAGCCGAAGAACGTCAAATGGATTGCTTGCCGTTGCCGCAATGGATTTGCTTGGGACACGGCTTAGCGAAAATCCTTCTCAGCGGGCCTTCGAGCGGCGACGGCCCGTCGAGGCGACCACAATGCAAAGGAATTACTAGAACCGCATATAGACTCCATGAAAACAGCCGAAACGCACCCGCTGGCCAACCTGCCCGAGCGCAGCCTGGCGCTGGATCCGGCGCGCCTCGCGCAGACGACCGAGGACGCGGCGCGCGCGCTGCTGCGCGAGGGCGAATCGGCCAACACGCGTGCCTCCTACGCCTCGGCGATGCGCTACTGGTGCGCCTGGTACGCCGCGCGCTATGGCCAGGCGCTGCGCATGCCGGTTCCAGTGCCGGTCGCCATCCAGTTCATCGTCGACCACGCCGCGCGCAAGGCGGATGCGGGTTCCGGGGCCGGCCTGTTGACGGGACTCGTAACCGAGCTGCCGCCGGACATCGACCAGGCACTGGTGGCCAACGGCTACAAGACGCGGCTCGGCGCGCCCGCGCTCAACACGCTCGTGCACCGTATCGCGGTGCTGTCCAAGGCGCACCAGTTGGCCGAGGAGCCGAATCCTTGCGCAGACCCGCTGGTGCGCGAGCTGCTGGCCCAGACGCGCCGCGCCTACGCCAAGCGCGGCGCGCGGCCGCGCAAGCAGCGCGCACTCACCAAGGATCCGCTGCAAGCGGTGCTGGCGACCTGCGACGACACCCTGCGGGGCAAGCGCGACCGCGCCCTGCTCCTGTTCGCGTGGGCGACCGGCGGGCGGCGGCGCTCCGAGGTCGCCTCGGCCACGCTCGAGAACCTTCAGCGCATTGGTGGAGAGAGCGCGAAGTCATACCTCTACACGCTCGCGCACTCCAAGACCAACCAGGCCGGCGCCCAGCGCCCCGAGGATGTGAAACCCCTGGTGGGCAGCGCGGCGCAGGCCATGCAGGCGTGGCTCGCCGTGTTGAACGAAAAAGGGATCAAGGAAGGCGCCCTCTTCCGCCGCATTCGCAAGGGCGGGCATCTCGGGGAGCCGCTCGCGCCTGCGGCCGTGCGCGACATCGTGAAGGAGCGGTGTGCGGTGGCGGGGGTGGAGGGAAGTTTCAGCGCGCACTCGCTGAGGGCCGGGTTCGTGACGGAAGCCGGCCGGCAGAACATGTCGCTGCCCGAGACGATGGCCATGACCGGGCATCACAGCGTCGCGACGGTGATGGGCTATTTCAGGGCAGAGAGCGCGCTGGGCAGCAAGGTCAGCCGGATGCTCGATGAGGATTGACAGCGCCGGGCGGTTGATCGGGTTCTCGTACTTCATGGCAGGGAGATGCCCTGATAAACCTCCTTCGACGATACCCGCAGCCGCCGACGCAGCCGGGAGCGGACCCGCTATGGTGTGGGCCAGCGTCTTCCCATGCGCCGTTGCCGATCGCCAGCGCGGTCAGGCCTCGTGTCATTCGGCCACCGCACGAAATGCTGCCTGTACGGCGCGCACCAGGGACGGATGCAGCATACCGAGCTTGGGTACCTGGCCGTGGGGCGCCGCGGGCGGCACCGAAAACCAGTCGCTGGTGTAGGGAAGGTCGATGGCCTGCTTCAGATCGAACTTGGTGTCGTAGCTCAACCCTGCTGCTTCGTAAGCGGATGGGTTGCGTTCACGCAGGATCGAAAACTCGCCCCGGTGCAGCGTCGTGGTTCGCTGGCTGGTGCCGTAGGCGACCCGCACGTGGAACTGCGGCGCGTCATCGTCGAAAACAGCCAGGACCAGCGCCGGCCGTGGTTTGGGACGCGGGTGAATGTCGTCAGGGAAGTGACACCAGACGATCTCGCCGGCGGTGGGTTCGGCCCACCATGCCGGCATTATGCGGTCTCTGTGTCAAACAGGCTTGACCGCAGCGAGCGCTTGCCGCCTTGCGGGACGCGCTTCTTTATCTGACGCACCTGGACAGCCGTCAGCGGAGCGTCGTCCGCTTCGTACTGGGGCAGCATCCTGACGGCCAGTTCGTGCAGCGCCCGGTGAATGGCCTGGGTTTCATCCACACCCAGTTGTTCAGCCAGGCGCTTGGCGGTTTCGCGCGTGACGCCAGTGGCGCTATCGACCGCGCGGTAGCGAAATGCGATTTGATTGGCGAGGGTGCGTGCAGCCATGGGGGCCTTTGAAGATATCTTTAAGATATCCGACCTTTGCGAACGAGTCAAGCATGGTGCGAAGGAGCTGGAAATGATCGGCGTTCGTCACTCCCGGGCGCGACCCCTGTATCCAGACCCCAGTCATGCGTATGCGGCGGCGAACCATAGGTCGAACCTATGGAGGAATTCACATTTCGCATTTTTCAGTGGTCGGACCAATAAGCTATCGAAATCAGCCCAACGATTTCGAATCTACAATCCATCTTATGTTAAATCACATGTAGAGCAGATGGCTGCGCGCAGGCCGATGAGTCCCCGCGTCATCGGAGCAACTCAGTGCCCAGGTGCCCCCATCTCTCCGCCGTGCTTCGAACGATCGAACGCCTTCAATTTCTGCGCCAACGTCAGCCTTGGCGAACCGACAATGCGCAGGAAAATTCCACCCTCGACCACCTCAACCTCACCGGCATTCCTCGCACCAGACGCGCCGCGCGCGCCACCGGCGCCGTTAGCCGAACAGCCAATCCGTTTCCCCACTGTTGAACAGTCTGCTCGCTCTTGATCGACGTTGCCCGCACGGGATCTCCAAACATCAAGCACCCGATAAAGCGGTCGTCTCGATGGCGTGTCAACGCAAAGAAACATCCTCGCATTCTTGCGACATAGCAAGACCGCTTTGCGGTCTCCGGCTACGCCGCGAGCCGTGTGAACTGCGCTCTCGAAAGCAGCCGCTTGAAGTCGCCGTCGAAAGTGACCAAATGCTCGCCTTGATGGATAACCGCGGCAGCCAACCAAGCGTCAGGTATGTCATTCGCAACGAGCGCCTTGTCAGCGCACAGTTTGCGGAGCGTGGTCCACTCCTCACCGAGCGCGGATTGCTCCACACCCGGCGCGGCCAACAGCACGTCCACGAAGCGCAAGGCTTCGGTCGTCGGCGTCGGGTTCACGAATATCTTTGGATGCGTCACAAGCCGAAGGAAGCTTGCGATCACCATAGGCTGCAGGTTCAGCGGCTTCCCGTGGGTTGCACTCGCGACGGCTTCTTCCAGCCAGCTGCGGGCCACGGCATGGTGCGGATGATCGCTACGTGACGCAGCGACGAGCACGTTAACATCAGGCGTCACTGTCGGCGGCGTCCAACATTGCCTTGTTGCTCAATCCGTCGAGCCCCGCGGCCAAGCCACCCTTGCCTCGGTAGATGGGAAGGCGCACGGATTTCTTTTGAGGCGGGCGCGAGCGCAGGCGCAGTTGGAGCCCTTCTTCAATCAAGCGCGTCAGGCTCGTACGCTGCTGCACCGCTAGCGCCTTCGCTTCGGTCAGCAATGTATCGTTGAGGTTGAGCGTTGTCTTCATGGGTTGGCTCTATCGCAGGACTCGAGTACAGATTTCTGTATTGTAGTACTGAGGCTGAACAGCGCCAAGGGCCTTGTCATACTAGAGATGGCAATTGCTTATGTTGAATAGTATGTCGACGGGCGGTTGAAGGCGGGCCTGTTCATGGCAAATTGCCCAATGCCTTGTGCCTCAGCTCTGCGGCGACCTCGCGCGTCATGACGCGCCCCTGACCCGAGTTCAACCCCTCTTCGATTCGCTCGCGAAGGTGCCTCTTTGCCCGCTCCTCCCGATCCCTGCGGATCAACCCACGACGGCGGCACTCATTTGCTTCCATAGGGGTTCATTTCTGCGATCGAGACGTGCTTTCCTCTGGGTGGCTTGAATGCTCCAGCCAGGTCGAGGATGGACTTGGTTTTGGCCCGAACGACAATGCTTCCGTCCGGCATCACGTGCCAGACCAAGCGAGTGCCTGGCGCGGCGCCAATCTGCTCTCGCACTTCTGCGGGAACGGTTGTCTGACCCTTCGAGGTGATGGTGGATTCGATCACGATGGTCCTTACCTATTGGTGATGCGCGATGCAAGTTCGTCGCCAGGGCTGGCCACATCACATCGTGAAGGAGCGCGGCGCCCGCGCCACGGCCGAGGAGCCAGTTCTCGGCGCAATCCTTGCGCACGGCATCATTCTGGGCCAAAGTCTTATCTTCCGCGTTGCCGATCACCTGAGCGGTCGGCCGACTCGCCTGGCCGTCGAGCGGAATCTTAGTCGCGCATAGCAGCTGCCCTACATTTGCTTCTATGAAGACCGCCCGGTTGCCTCCCGTACGCGTCGAGCCATCCGTGCGCGATGAAATCGAGAGCGTGCTACGCCAAGGCGAAACTCTGTCGCAGTTCGTGGAAAACGCGGTGGTGCAGGCCGCCCAGCGCCGCCGATCTCAGCAAGAACTCCTTGCGCGTGGCCGCGATTCATTGAAGCGTGCGAAGAAGAGCGGCGAATACTACTCTGCCAAGGACGCGCTCGTCGCGATGCAAGCACGCCTCGATACGCGCGTTTCGCAGCTCGCGCAGGAAAAGCGCGGTAGCACCGCTCGTTCGTAACTTACACGAGCACCCCGACGCGTGAGGCGCTTGAGGATCTGCTGCGTCCCGAAGACTTTCTTGTCGAGTCCGCTCTGCAGCGTGCTCCCGCCGCAATTCGCAATCTTCAATATTCATGGGTGCTCATTCCGTCTTCACGTTTTCGATCACTGCCTTCAGGCGGACCTGTTCGTTCGCGAGGAAGCTTCGGAAAGCTGCGGGCTCCTCGAAATCCGAGATCACGGATCCGAAGCTGAGTTCGGCCTCCCTGTACGCAGGGTCACGCATCGTGTCGCGAACCGCGGCAGTGAGGCGTCCATGGACATGCGCAGGCAATTTCGCAGGCGCAAGCACTGCTGCCCATACGTCAGCCTGTACGCCCTTGAGCAGTTGCCTGGGCTTCCAGCGAGTCGCCCAAGTGCTTTCGGTATTGGGCTGGACGTATCCGGGCCGACAACAGCTGCGCGTGAGAAGAAACGCGGCCTTTGGATGGCGGCCAAAACGGCCAGCGTCAGCTATTCCAGCGAACTGGCGCCTGAAGCTCTAGGCACGCACTGGCGAGCGGCGATGTTGCCGAACCCTTCATGGCGCACCTGACTCACCTGTTGGATGAAGCGCCATTGCCGATCATCGTGATGGCAGTCAAAGAAGCGGCTTCTCATGAACACGTACTGCCGCGACAAGTCTGGCGCAACGTGGCGAAGCTCGCGAAGTCGCTGGCGGTGCACCGCAAAGGGCTGCCGGGGTGATGATGAAGAGCCTTCCTGGAGGTCCATGGAAAGTACTGTTCCCATGGAGGTTGGCGCTCATCGAAAACATTCAAAAAGCATCAGTCCTAATGTTCCGATACGAGCATCGTCTCAGCAAGGAACATCAACATTTTCGTTCCCGCGTCCAGAATCGCCGACAGCCTGCATGTTCGTCTGCGGGAGCAGGAGCGAATGGCCGCAGCGTTGGGCTCGCTGGCTGCAGGCAGCGTGCTGCAGCCGGCCGGAGGCTGAATGAGCGTCAGCTTTCCAACCGAAAAGGCTCAGCGAAGGTAACGCCCGTCAGCCTTGAGCATCGACAGTTCGGAGAATGTCAGGCCGCGGTGCTCGCCCGGCCGGTACGACACCGCAATGCCGCCGATGTCGAGCGTCTTGAACGACTCGAGGCCCTTTTGCAGCGACTCCGCCGTTGGTTTCGGTCCGGCTCGCTTCAGCCCCTCGACCATGACCTTGGCCGCTACATAGCCCTCAAGGCTGGCATAGCTGAACTCGATCGCGCCGATCTTCTTCATGGCCGCCTGGTACTCGGCAATCACCGGCATTGCGCTGTTCCATGGGGAAGGCACGACCTGGGAGATGACCACGCCGGCCACGTCCTTCTGGATGTCCTGATACAGCTTCTGCCCGTTCAGGAACGAGAACGAGTAGAAGGCCGTCTGGCCGCCAGCCGCGCGGTAGGCCGTGATGAACTTCGCCGCCACTTCGTTGGTCGCCGCCAGCACCACCGCCTTGGGCTTGAGCTTGGCCAACTCCGCCGCGCGCTCGGCGGCGTCGGAGCCATCGTTCTTGATTGCCACGCTGCCGGCCATTTTCTCGCCACGCTCGGCAATGAACTTTTCCGTACTGTCCCGCGCCGAGCGGGCGCCCGGGTTGTCGTTGTGCGCGAAGGCGATGCTTGAGATGCCGATCGTGAACAGGTGGTTCACGATGCGGCTGTATTCCTCGTCGAAGCTGATGCGCACGGGGAAGCCGTATTCGGAGAACTTCGCGACCGGGCCCGCGCCGGTGTAAGGGCCGATGACGGGAACCCTGAGTTCGTTGGCCGCCTTCAGGGCACCGACCGTCGACGATGTGCCAATGGGCATGAGGATGCCGACGGCGCCATCTTTGACCAAGGTCTTGACGTTCTGGGAGCCCTTGGCGGGGTCGTAGGCGTCGTCGAGCTGGCGCAGCTCGACCGGCCGGCCGTTGATGCCGCCATTCGCATTCAGCGTCGTGAACATGGCACGGATGCCGACCAGGGGCTCGGTCGACAAAGACGCCAGGGGGCCGGTCTGCACGTAGGTTTGCCCGATCACGAGCGGCTGGGTCTGGGCCTGTGCCGCCGGCGAAAATCCCAGTACGAAGGCAAACAGGACCGAAGCCAGATGAATCTTTTTATGTTTCATGGTAACAAACCGTTTATCAGTTCATCTTAAAGGGCGAGCCCTCCAAGTCTTCGGTCACGGCGGGGAAGCAACTGTGTAGTAATGCACGGACCCTGCAGTTAGACTTTCCTTCCTCGGCGGCTTCTGCGCTGTAGGCCGGTTCGTCTGACACCCCGTGAACTCCGCTGAGCCGACGCACAGAGTGTCGTCATGACGGAACTGCTGCGAAGTGCGTCCGAAGCTGCTACCGGCGGCCAACGCGTCAGCGCCGAAGGCTGCGTGGCGTTCCTGGATCAGATTTATCGCGCGTTCCGCGATCCCGGGCCCTGGTGATATCTGGGCCAGCCTCGCTTGCGCGAGACCAGGCCCGCAACGCCTTCATCCTTGTACCGCTGGACCAGCCGCTCAAGCTCCTCCAGCGCGTGCTGCAACGCTAACGTCGTCGCATGTTTCGCCTCCGCCTTTCACTCGCATTTGCCATTTTTGTCGCGCTGGTTTTCATCCAGGCCGGTTTCGTCTACTGGGGATCGAACCGAGTCAACGACTACGCGCAGCACAGCCGGCTGGCCAGCGACATCTTGTCGGAGCTGCTGGAACTCTCGGCCAGCAAGCAAAGGCTGCGTGTCTGGGCGTCCCAACAGCTGATGGATGCCAACGCATCGCCTGAGGTGCAGCCAGCTGGCGCGCAGGCAAGGCAGCGCGGAGACGCTCAGACAACTCGCGCGCCGTGACCTTTTCTTGTGGGGCGGGATCGCGGCGCGCGAAGGCGTGCCCATACCGCCTGGTGATGCGATTCCACACGCACACCTGGACCTGCCGGCGGCGTCCAACGGGTCACCGTCCCTGGAGACGGGGTAAAGCGCCAGAGATGCCCGTGCTCGCCCCAATTGCTCGAGCGGGCGAGCAAGCCTGCCAACTGCACGTCTTCCAAGGTCATGACAACCGCGTGGTCGGAGGCAAGGAGCAGGAACGCATCTCCCGTGTCCTACCTTGAGATCTCGTTGATCTCCAGTTCTCGTTGCCAGCCGCCGGACCTCCAGGGGCCGACCGATCCGGGGCAGCCTTGCAGTTCGTAGACGGAACGTCGCACAACGGCAGAGCGGCGAGCGTTCGCGCACGCGAAGTGAGTCTAGCGCCGTTGCCCTGCGCTATGCCCATGAGGAGTTCGTGGTTTGCGGGCAGGTTTACGCGTTTAAAGCCACCACCTCGTAGCATCGAAAGAACCTCTGATCACGCCTTCACGACAGAACATCGCAGCGTCACAAAAGCGTTCGATCAGGGTGACGGTTGCGGCCATTGGCACGGCCCTGACTGACAGCTCTGTGCGAGTACCTACCAAGTCGAGGTTGCCATGCGTGAAAAACCGGTCTCGTACGAGGTCGCCAGACGTCACCTCCTCGATGCGTTGAGTGGGGCGCCCAGAAAGCCCGCCAAGCGCGCCACACGGTCTTCGACGAGTGTGGCTAAGCCCTCAGGCGCAGCGAAATCAATCATCAAGCGCGCAGCCACAGCGCCGACACGCAGGGTTGCGAAATAGCCGCGAGTTCGAGTTCACCCGCCGAACGTCACAGTCGCGAACGTTGAGTCCGAACGTCGAGTCCATAGGGAGGTCGGCCAAGTTGGTCCAAGCCGACCCGATGAGCGCCACCGCCCTCTCCTTTCAGTTCTGAAAATTCCCTGAAAAAGTTGGTCCGTTAGGGAGATGCTGATCAATGAACGAGGCCGGCGGATCTGAGGACATCACGAAGCGATGCGGTCGCGATTTCGGTCGACTTCGCGCCGAGAGTCCTGCCCGCCGGGGGTTTTGCGCCTCTTGCGAGGCCACTTTCGGTGTTCAAGACGCACCTCGGGCATGCGCGCCCAGCAACGACCTCTTGGCGATGACCAGATTGGCCAGCCCGAACAGGCTGAACAGCTGTGCCTCGTTCTTGGCCAGTCCCTTGTAGCGGGTCTTCCTGTGCCGGAACAGATTCTTGATCACGTGGAACGGATGCTCGACCTTGGCCCGGATGCTCGCCTTCAGCTGCTCGGCCTTCTCCAGCAGGCGCGCCCAGTTGCGCGTCAGATCCAGCTGCCGGCGCTTGCCCGGCTGCATCGCGACGTGCCACTGCGGGCCCTGCGCTTCTTCGCGCTTGTGCACGCCCCGGTAGCCGGCATCGCCGAAGGCCACCGTCTCCTTGCCGTGCAGCAGCGCGCCGGCTTGCGTCACGTCGTTGACGTTGGCCGCCGTGCCCACCACCGTATGCACGAGGCCCGATTCGGCATCCACGCCGATGTGGGCCTTCATGCCGAAGTGCCAGGCGTTGCCCTTCTTGGTCTGGTGCATCTCGGGATCGCGCGTGTTGCCCTCGTTCTTGGTCGAGCTGGGCGCCGCGATGATGGTCGCGTCCACGATGGTGCCCGCGCGCATCAGAAGCCCCTGCTCGGCAAGATGGGCGTTGATCTCTTCGAACAGCGCTTTGGTGAGGTCGTTGTCCAGCAGCAGTCGCCTGAACTTCAGCAGCGTGGTGGCGTCGGGCACCGACTCGCGCGACAAGTCAATGCCCACGAAGTCGCGCAGCGCCTGGCTGTCGTACAGCGCATCTTCCAACGCTTCGTCGGCCAGCCCGTACCACTGCTGGAGGCAGTACATGCGCAGCATCCTGGGAACACCGATCGGCTGCCGGCCGACGCGCCCGCTCGTGGGGTACAGGGGCTCGATCACGGCGATCAAACGAGACCACGGCACGACGCGCCCCATGTCGGCCAGAAACTTCTCGCGTCGCGTGCGCTTCTTCTTCATCGCGTACTCGGCGCTGGCAAAACTGCGTTGGTTCATCTCGGTGGTGCTGTGAGTTGCTCTGTCTTCACGCATGCACGGGCCGTGCCCGCCGCGACCTATTGATCAGCGTTTCCTTAGATCTGCTCGCTTGCGACTTGACACGGATCGAGGGCACAGCGGAAGCGGATTGGTCGACTTTGTGGATGCCAAGGGAGAAAAGCACTCTGTGTACAGAGAGCTCAGGCGGAGATTGCATGCTCGCGCGGACGCACCTCTTTCTCGATCTGCTTCGCGGCCTCCTTCTCGGCCATCTTGAGGTCGTAGACGCTCTGCATGTTGAGCCACCATTGCGCCGAGCCGCCGAAGTAGCGGGACAGGCGCAGGGCCATCAGAGGGGAAACGCCGCGCTTTTCGCGCACGATGTCGTTCACGGTCGGCGCGGCGACGTGCAGTTCCTTTGCGAGCGCGCTGGCGCTCATCTTGAGGGGCTCCAGAAAGTCCTCCCGGAGCGTCTCGCCGGGGTGAACCGGGCGCATTCCGTTCTTAAACATGGCTCTTGCCTTTCTGCCCAAAGGGCGATTCGCATCTTGCGAAGATAAGTCGCTGGGCGTTTGGCGCCGCCCGGCCTGCACGTTCTCGGGCCCGTCGCCGGTCCACTGCCAAGCTAGACGCCACTGGTCATTGATCCTGATGTGCCAGAAGCCATCGTAGAACTTCAGGTCATTGCCCGGCGGCGAGCCCATGTCGTCGTTCGTGACAGCCCCGTCAAGCTGCATCAGCTTGCGGGTTGCCACTCTCACGATGGCTGCAAACCTCTTGTTCTTCCCTTTGCGGAAGAGTTCCTCGGTGTCTGCGTCAGAGAAGGATTTGATTGCCACGTGCCAGATTATATAACGCCTAACGTTAAACGTTAAACGTTAAACGTTAAACGTTATGGAGTGGCAGTCCGCGGGCGCGGGCGATGAGGCGCATGGCCTCGTAGCCGGTGTCATGTTCACACTCAAGACTCGGGGCGCGCTCGGCATTCCCGACATCGCCAAGATTCTGAATGTGACGGTGGAAGCGGTGCGCCAGCCGACCACGCCGCGCGCAAGGCGGATGCGGCTTCCCAGGCCGGCCTGGTGAGCGAGCTGCCGCCGGACGTGCCCAGACGCGCCGCGCGTACGCCAAGCGCGGCGCGCGCCCGCGCAAGCAGCGCGCGCTCACCAAGGATCCGCTGCAAGCGGTGCTGGCGACCTGCGACGACACCCTGCGCGGAAAACGCGATCGCGCCCTCCTCCTGTTTGCATGGGCGAGCGGCGGACGACGGCGCTCGGAGGTGGCCGCGGCCACGCTCGAGAACCTTCAACGTGTCGATGCCAGCTCCTATCTCTACACGCTCGCGCATTCCAAGACCAACCAGGCAGGCGCCCAGCGCCCCGAGGATGTGAAACCCCTGGTGGGCAGCGCAGCGCAGGCCATGCAGGCGTGGCTCGCCGCCAGCGGCATCAAGGAAGGCGCCCTCTTCCGCCGCATTCGCAAGGGTGGTCATCTCGGGGAGCCACTCGCGCCAGCGGCCGTGCGCGACATCGTGAAGGAGCGATGTGCGTTGGCGGGGGTGGAGGGAAGTTTTAGCGCGCACTCGCTCAGGGCCGGGTTCGTGACGGAAGCCGGCCGACAGAACATGTCGCTGCCCGAGACGATGGCGATGACCGGTCATCACAGCGTCGCGACCGTCATGGGCTACTTCCGCGCCGAGAGCGCGCTGGGCAGCAAAGTGAGCCGGATGCTGGATGAACAGTGAAGACGTTCCACCGGATTCCGTAGCTGAGAAGCTCAGGTAGCCCACCCACTCGCATCCAGATTGATGCACAATTGCATCATTTCAGGCGGCTGACATGCGAACGACCGTGACACTCGACGATGCGCTTTACGCTAAAGCCCTTGAGGTGGCAGATCCCGGGATGGACAAAGCCGATCTGTTTCGCGAGGCTGTTGAGACCTTTGTTCGCGTCCGGGCTGCCAAGCGCCTCGCCGCGCTGGGTTCGTCTGCACCTAGCATGCGAAGTGTTCCTCGCCGGCGCCCTCGGCGCCCAGCAACGCACTCCTGATGGGGCCCGTTCTTGTCGACACCTCCGTGTGGGTCAGTCACTTCCGCCACCGGAACAAAGCCCTGATGGCGCTGTTGCAGGCGGATCTCGTTCTGACACATCCGATGATCGTTGCCGAGCTGGCATGCGGGACGCCACCGGAACCGCGACGGCGAACCCTGGGCGATCTGGACCTTTTGCAGAAGGTTCAACAGGCGACTCTCACCGAGGTCAGGGACTTCATCGAACGGGAACGCCTCTACGGGCTCGGTTGCGGTCTGGTGGATCTCTCATTGCTCGCATCCACGATGCTCATGCGGCCCGCCGAACTCTGGACGCTCGACAAAAGCCTTGGCGCCCTTGCCGTGCGCTTGGGCGTCATGCATCGGCCAGCACTGCACTGAGCTCGCGCGATCCGCCGTAGTTTCGACTAGGTACGACTGGCGGCCACGGGTTCGAAGCCCAGGACTGCCTTCGTCTCGAAATGCGCCGCCAGTGTCATAGTGCTCGACGAGCGGCGCAGCGCGGGCGGCCAGATCTACCCCTCCGTCACCGACGCGTTGTCACGCTGGTCGACGAGCGCGGGCCGGACTACGCCGACGGCCGCCAGCTCGCCGAGGCCTTCGCCGCGAGCGGCGGTAGCCGATGAACTGCGGTGAGGCGCGCGCGATGACATTGCTCGCTAAACGTCGACGCAGTGATTGCCATGTGGCTCCCAGTGCAAGCACACCTTTCTCGCCGTCGCCCTGTGGGAGCAGGTCTTGCGCCGAGCACCGGTGCGCCCGACGATCTCACCCCGCACTCGCGAGGTCGCTGCGTGAACATGCGTCGTCACGACGGGGAATGCTGAGCTACGTCTCGCCGAGAGCGGCATCAAGGAAGGCGCCCTCCTCCGCCGCATTCGCAAGGGGGCGCATCTAGGGGAGCTACTCGCGCCAGCGGCCCTGCGCGACATCGTGAAGGAGCGATATGCCATGGCGGGGTGGCGGGGTGGCGGGAAGTTTTAGCGCGCACTCGCTGAGGGCCGGGTTCGTGACGGAAGCCGGCCCACAGAACATGTCGCTGCCGAGACGATGGCCATGACCGGGCATCACAGCGTCGCGACCGTGATGGGCTATTTCCGCTCTGAAAGCTCACTCAACAGCAGGACCAGCCGGATGCTCGATGAGGAGTGAGGCGTTCCTGGTATCCGCGCTCGGCTTCATCGACGCCGCAAGCCATGGCCGTGCCGATCGACGGAGTTCACGTGCCGCCGCGGTCGCTCAGGGCGTCGCAGGCCGACAAGCCTCAGACTCTGAGAATCCCGTCGCTGCCGCTGCCGCACAGCACAAGTGGTGATCTTCGGCTGCGTCTGCGCCAGCAAGAGCCGCAGATGTCCGCTCGCGCGGGTCTTGCCGATGCGCGACAGTGCGCTAGAGCTTCGCGATCGAGCCTCTGCGCAAGACGCGCATGACCACCGAGGACAGCGGAGGCACAGGACAAGGCGTTACCACAAAATAATAACAACCCGCTTGACAGGTCGCGATGCACGGAATAACATTGTTGTCACTGGAGGAAGCCAATGCAAGTCACCATTCGACCATTCGGAAACAGCAAGGGCGTTGTCCTTCCCAAGCCACTTCTGGCGCAGGCGGGACTGGGCGATGAGGATGCTGCTGAGATGACCGTCGAGGAGGGGGCCATCGTCTTGCGCAAAGCGGCGCGTCCGGCGCGAGCCGGTTGGGCCGAGGCCGCTATGGCGCTGGCCGCCAACGGCGGCGACGAGTTGGTCATGGGTGAATTCAGCAACGAAGCCGATGCGGAGTTGGCTTGGTGAGGCGTGGGGAGATCTGGCTTGTGAACCTGGACCCCACGGTCGGTAGCGAGATCAAGAAATCCCGCCCTTGCGTGGTAGTGTCCCCGGCTGAGCTGAACGACCATCTGCGCACCGTGATTGTGGCGCCGATGACCTCCAAGGGGTTCGCAGCGCCGTTTCGGGTTGCGCTGACGCACGGCGGCACCAAGGGTTTGATCCTGCTGGATCAGGTGCGCACGGTCGACAAAGCTCGCTTGGCCAAAAAACTTGGCGCGGTATCAGCGAAGACACTGGCGGCGACATTGGCGACGCTGCAAGAAGTCTTTGCAGCCTGAACAAGGGCCGCGGGGACCATCGACACGGGCGAGGGAGTGGCCAAATTCAGGGGGCGCTTCCAGTAACTGACCTCAACAGCTGGATCCGGCGCGCCTGACGCAAACCGCCGAAGACGCAGCGCGCGCGCTTCTGCGCGAGGGCGAATCGGCCAACACGCGCGCCTCTTACGCCTCGGCAATGCGCTACTGGTGCGCCTGGTACGCCGCGCGCTATGCCCAGGCGCTGCGAATGCCCGTTCCGGTACCGGTCGCCATCCAGTTCATCGTCGACCACGCCGCGCGCAAGGCGGATGCGGCTTCCAAGGCCGACCTGGTGAGCGAGCTGCCGCCGGACATCGACCAGGCGCTGGTGGCCAACGGCTACAAGGCGCGGCTCGGCGGTGCAAACGACCGGTGGGCTCGGGCTGGCGCAGCGACGAGACCTGCGCCGAGGTCGCCGGCGAGAGGAAGTGCCTGCGGTGCCGTGGACCGCTTGGACGCCACGACGGCGGATCAGCGGTTCACCCAAGGAATCGCGTCGTAGATCAGCAGTTCGGCCTGATTGTCGGACTCGGCCATGAAGTAACCGCGCATCGACTTGCCATCGGCGTTCGGCTCGAGCCAGAACGCGTTGTGGGTCAGCGCCAGTGTGGCCTTCATGCCACTGCCTTCATCGATGAACAGGTTGACCGGAATCTGGTGCTCCAGGCGGTTGCTGCGCAGGTCCAGAAGCTCGAGTCCACCGAATGCGATATTGCCCAGCGGGCTCGAATAGCCGCCGACGCCGCCGCAGAGCATGTATTGCACGCCCTGGTAGTGGCAGTCCTGGTAGTCGATGGAGAACTGCGGATTAGGCACCCAGGTCGAGGCACCGGCCTTGCCTTGTTGATTCTTGTTGCCCAGGTCCCAGGTGTAGAGGCGCCGAGAGCCCCAGCTCACGCCGTGCAGCGTGCCCTTGGCGCGGTTGAACACGAGGCCGCCGATGTGATCGTTCTCGCCGAACACGCGCTCGGCCGCCAAGGTTCTGGGATCGACGCGGTAGACGGTCGCACTGCTGTTGGGTCGATACTCGGCAACCGGAACCCACAGGTTCGTGCCGTCGTAGTCGATGCCACCAGGGTGATAGCGCAGCCCGTCGGTCAGCTCAGTCTTCGCGATCAGTTGACCCTCGAGCGTGAACTGGAAGAGCCAGCCTCGGCCCGTGCCGGCACTGCGGTCGATCGAGAAGTCGTAGAGCGCGTCGGTGGTGACGGCGGTATTGCGCTGCGTGGGCTGGAGTATCTCGACCGCCGTGACGTACAAGGTCCGATCGATCTTGACCATGCCCTGCGTGTGGAAGGTCTGCCAATTCATCGGCACGGAGGCGACCTGCGTCCAGATCGTGTTCTTGCCCATCAGGCGAAACAGTTGCGTCGTCTCGTTGTCCCGCGCACCGGGCTTAGCCGCGTGGGCGTTTGCCGCATGCCCGGACCGGTCACCGTCCTGCGCCGAGGCGGCAGACGAAAGGCCGCCGATCAGGCTGGCCAGGACAATCCACATTGGCAGTTTCTTCAAGTTGACCCTCGTCTCGTGAATTTGCGGAAGGGCGCCGAGCCCATCGGCTGGAGCACCGGCGCCAGCTTCGGTGGTTCGACGGCGCCCGATCATGCGAGTCTGTTGACCGAACGTGACTCGGGTGTGACGCCCCTTGCCAGGGGCACCACCGGCGGTGCGACGAGGCACAGAAGCATGCGAGAACGAAGCACCATCGGCAGCATGCCAAGGCCGGGATGACTCGCGCGATGGGTGCAGGCATCGCGAGTCCGATGACGGACCTCGATGCGAAGGCGCGCCAGGAGCGGATGGACCAGGCTTACGCGTTCGGGTTCACTCGCCCATAGGTCCTTGCACCTTACCGAGCACATGAGAGAGCAATTTGGAATCGTGGTTTTAAACAGAGTAGCGCCAGACTTAAACAAGCCGCAGGTTGGTCTAAATGTTGGTCCGGAAGTTGCAAAACGCATGATTGACAAATTGAGATGGCGTTTTTGTGGAACGACACCCGTAGGTCAGTGTCTGGGCAATGCCCAGGGCCAGCTCATCTCCCGAATGGGCGTTTCGCGATTACTTCATCAAGGAGCCGACCTTAGATTGGCCAAGCGGGTACACGACGATTACGTATCTTGCATCTGTCCTAGTGAGGAAAATCGAGCTCCTTACTCAGTAGTCGATAATTTAGGCTACAAAAGTCACCGCGGCGATCGGTTTGATGATCCAATAGTGCATGAAGCGAGATGGCCGCACGCTGGATCACAAAACGCTTGAAGAGATTCGCCTGATGGCGGTGGAGCGAGTTCGCGACGGGGAGAAGCCATCTGCAGTGATTGCCGCCTACGGTTTCAGCCGCACAACCATCTACAAATGGCTGAAGGCCTCGTCGGGTCGAGGCAAGGGACTCAAGGCATTGCGCGGCACGCGCGGCACCGGGCGACCACGGACGCTGAGTGCCGCGCAAGAGCGCCAAATATTTCGTTGGATCAATGGGCGCGACCCGCGACAGTACGGACTGGACTTTGGGCTGTGGACACGCGCCATTGTCGTGGCGCTGATCGAGCAGAAGTTCGGCGTGAATATGGGGGTGACCGCAGTCGGTGCGTTGCTGGCCAAGCTCGGACTGACCCCGCAAAAGCCGCTGCAACGCGCCTACCAACGCGATCCTCAAGCCATCGAGCGCTGGCAGCGTGAAACCTACCCCGGCATCGCCACGGCTGCGAGGCAAAGTGGTGCCGACGTCTACTTCTGGGACGAATCGGGCTTTCGGGCTGACACCGTGCACGGCAAGACCTGGGCGCCCATGGGCAAGACCCCGGTTATCGAGCGGCCCGGCCAACGCCAGTCGATCTCCGCGGCATCGGCCGTCAACGCCAGGGGTGGATTCTGGTTTGCGACTTACCAGGGTGCGCTCAATGCCGAACTGTTCATCGAATTGCTCAAGAAGATGATGAAGGGTCGCAGCAAGCCGGTGCACTTGGTGGTCGACGGATTGCCGGCCCACAAGAAAGCCAACGTGCGCGAGTACATCGAATCCACTCAGGGCAAGCTGAGCATGCACATTCTGCCGGGCTACGCACCGGACCTGAACCCGGACGAACTGGTCTGGAGTCACGTCAAACGTACCGGCGTGGCTCGCAACCCATTGCGAGCTGGCGAGAAACTCGAAATCCGCGTCGACCAGCAACTGCGCAACATGCAGAAGAATCGCCGGCTTGTTCGATCATTCTTCGAAGCGCCCTCTGTCGCCTATATTTCCGACTGCTGAGTAACATGGAGACCAAGGAAGTCCTTGGCGAAATCCCGCTTATGTCGCCTTGAGACGTCGCCAGCACGTTTTTTGCATCTCTCTGTGCGCCTTGTCTGGAACCACTTGCGGGCCCTTGCAGCGGGGCGCCCCATTGCGCCGCGGCCTGGTTCGAAGGTTCGAATGCTCTCGCCCGCTTGCACCCGATGGGAGCTGCCAATCTCGAACGCGCACTCAGAACTCGGCGCACCTTGCCGCGCGCGAGGTCCTTCCGACAGGGTCCGTGTGGCGCTCAGCCGCGCGGGCGTTGGGGATCGTCTTCGTCAATGTTGGCGTCTGAGGCGCCATCGTTGCGGCGCGTGTTGGCCTGCGCCTCCCTCGCTGCGGCCAGGCTCTGGGCGACGAACGTCGCAAACGGCCTGATGTCGCTCTGGCCGCTTGCCGCGTTGAGCGCCGCCATGTACCGGTCGCGTTCTTCAAGACGCAGCACCGTCCATGGGAACCCGCCGGAGGCCAGCATCGCGTTCATGACGAATCGCCCAAGACGACCGTTGCCGTCCATGTACGGATGAATGAAGACGAACATGAAGTGGCCCAAGACCGCGCGCACTCCTGCCGATGGCTCGTCGCGTAGCAGCTCGAAAAGCACGGGCATCATGACCCGCACCGCTTCACGCGGCGGTGGTACGTGCTGGGCGTTGCGAATGTAGACCTGATGGCCTCGGTAGCCCGCGAGGTCGCTTGGCGCGAGGAGTCCGGCTGTGACGCTCGGCGAGAACATTGCTCGGAACCAAGCGCCATGATCGCTTTTGAGGACGTCGCCAGCGTTCGCACCCGCGAAGATCTTTTGAATGGAGGCCTTGACTTCGTTGTGCGCTAGCCAGTAGCCGTGTGCCGCCATCCCATCTCTCGACTGCCGGTCCTGCTCATGGATGTCCTCGTTCCAGTCTCCGGCTGCCACGCGACGGATCAGTTCAGGCGTGACTCGATAGCCCTCGATGGACAGAGAGTGGTAGGCATCGGTGACGTAGACGTCTTCGATCGCCTTCATGAACGCGGGAACGTCCCTCGGAAGGCCCGGCTCCTCGCGCGGGAAGGTGTTGGCCACGTCGTCGCGCATGGACGCCCACATGAGCCGCAATCTGGAGACGTAGGGGGACTCGATGCGGTCGCCTGGCACGATTCGCGGCGGGGTCTCGAACGGGTTGGATTCGGTGACCTGGTTGCCCAAGGTGCGCATGAATCCGACGATATCGTCCGCAATCGCGTCTCGGCCCACAGCGCGGAAGGCGCCCGCGAGGCGGCCGGCAATTGTGCGGTGGTTTCCTTCTGCGAGCAGACGGCTGAGCTCCGACGCGTCGCTGATTGACAGCAATGCAACTTGCGCGTCCTGGGCGGAGGCTCTGAAGAAGTGCTCTGGCGCCTTCAGGAGTGCCTGGGCCAGCGTCATCGTGCGAATATTGCCGACGCTGTCGCGCCGGTCCGAGCCCGGAAAGTCTTTGGCCTGGTAGTCCATGAGGGAGAACCCGTTCGGCAAGGCAAGCACGCTGTTCTTGCCCAGTGGCGCGTGAACGACGACCTGATTGGGCAACAGGGTCGTGCCGGCGTGAAGTTTCAGCGAATAGTCCGCGGCAACGCACCAGTCCGCGCCGAACCTGGCGTTGCAATAGGCGGCGATAAAGTCCTTCATGCCCGCAATCCATGGCGTGGTGTCGCCGGCCTTCGCCGAAGGGTTGGCGGACATGTACCAGCCCTGGATCACTGGTTGGATATACCCGGCATGGAGCAACGCCTCACGGTCCGCGCGCGAGAATTGATTCGTGCTGAAGACGCTCAAGCCCTGTTGCTGCAAGGCGTGCAACGCCCCGAGGCCGGCGGCGAGTCGCCTCTGAGCAGGGGTGGCTGTTCGGCTGGCGGTCGCCTGATTCGTTGCCATGCTTCGCCCTCGTTACTTGGGTCCAGATCCAAAAGTCACCGGTGGCTAGGTTTCTCCGACAACCGGCAGCTAGGGTTTATTGTAACCCATAGCTAGGTTTCATTGTCTTTCGAGCGCTAGGTTTTTATGTATCCGAAAGCTAGGTTTTGTTGTTCACTTCATGCAATTCCGGCTCGACGGCTCTCGGCTGGCTGATCGATGCAGAGATCTCGGTTGAACGGTACGAGGCACCGTTTGCGCGGCGAGCTCGTGGCCGCAGCCGCCGTGTGGGCCTTCTCCACGTGGAGCTCCAACGCAAGGCGAAATTTCCCTTGCTCGTGGTCCACGATCATGTATTCCGCAGGGACAGCGGACTCGAACTCGTTCGCTCCATTGCGGCGCAGGCGCAGAAGAATCCATCCCGACGGCTTCTTCTTGCTTTGTCGGAAGGCTTACTTCGTAGAGTCGGCGGGAATGCTTACACGACGATCTTGCAGCTCCCCGGCCGGGAGCTGTACCTGGCATCGCTGTGGTACGGCGCCACCCCTGACCGATTGGTACAGCAATGCACGGACGGCGTCCAATTCGGCGACCCGGAGTTTGGCGAGGACAATTGCATGATCTCCATCGCAGTGAACGCGTTGGATGAGGGATTGATTATTGCGGAGGACGCCAGTCCGCACATGCGCTATGTCGAAGTTGGATCGGGTTTGCGGATGCCTTTCGTGAAGGAAGAGAACCTGTTCGACCTTGGAATCGTCCTGGCATGAAGTTGAAGAGCATGCGACTGGCTCAACTCCGCTAAGCGACGCGCGTGATAGTGACGTTTATCTCGCCGCGATTGTTCCAGTACGCAAACCAGACATCGTTGGCGAATAGGTGCAGCTCTTCATCGCGGCTGCCGCCCTGCCCTTCATAGGTCCACTGAAGGTGCTTCCCAACTGGGAAAAGGTGTTCACCGGATCGTCCCACCGAACCGATCAGCTGGAACCACCTTCCCGACTCACAGCGCAAGGCCCAACTCACCATTGACTGCACGAAAGTGGGTCTATCCCGCCCATCGGCATCAGAGTCGAGCTTCCAGTCCTGCCAGTGGCTCTTGTCAGCGACGATCACGTATTTCGCACCACGCTTGAGGACCACGCCGGTCGGAACGTAGCGGGAGGCGCTCGGCACGCACACGCTAGTGGACTGACCGATGGCTAGCTGCGCAGCGTGGTGCTTGTGTGCGCTCAACGCGTGCCCCCCGTGTCTTGCACGCCGGTGGCGCGTTGAGCATCCAAACAAGCCAAGTCCATGGCGCTCATTGATCCGGCGCGTTGAACTAGCAAGTCAGACCGTCCTCGTCACCCTTGATTCCGTAGATCTTCCGGTCAATCTCTCCGGCCTCCAGATCGCGTCGAGAGCGAAGGATGCGACCGAACACGTTCAACATCTTCTTGGGCATCTTGTCTTGGACAAAGTACCCATGGCCACCGCCACCATCCCTTGCATTGGTGCAGCTGATGTAGCGCATGTACGGAACTCGAAGCCGATCGGGTGTAGGGTCTGTCCCGAGCTTCAACTGTGTGTCGCCCGTCAGACCGTTGTCTGCGATGCTCGCTCCGGCCAAGACCGAGTCGCCGTCGTTGAATGTCACGAAGAGCTGGCTGTTGGGCCGGATCTTGGCGAGCCATTCGCGATGACCGCCCGAACACACGGCGCCAGGAGTGCGACGTTCTGTGCTGTAGCGATCGACTCGGCCGCCCCTGGAACGTCCAGTGTGTACTGCAAAACTGTGCGCCAAGGCTGTGTGCCGCGACGGTGTAGAGCTGCTTGTTCGCGTCAGGCGCGCGGCACCGATCATCCGAAAAAACCGTGCAAGAGCATCGGCTGAATGCTTGCCGTTGAGTCCCGCCTGGTGGTAGCGGTAGATCTTCGACTGAATCTTTGATTCTTTCCGATTTTTCCCTTTCACCGCGCCGAGTTCGTCCTCGTCGCCGTCCACCTCCCTGGGATCGACGTCCGGCACTGGCTTCCCGTCGGGAAGGTATCCCTCCGAGGGCCAAGAGAAGCCGATGACCTCGACGTCATAGAGCAACTCCAGCTTTGCGCATCGCTCGAAGCATTTCGACGGGGTGTTGTTGTTGCCGTGGACATAGACCAAGACCGGTCGATCGCCTTTGAAGAGCGGCAAGAGTTCCTTCTTGGAATCGGCGTCGTCGACGTCGACGTCAGTGGCCGAGACCGCCCATCGCTTGTCGGCTCTACTCACGGTCGCCATCCCGAGCCGCTCAGAGCCTTGCTTGAAGCTGGTACCGAACGCCGATTCGTTCGTACCGTCATTCATTTCCCGATTCGTGAAGATCAACATAGTCCCCTCCGGTCGTTGGACGCAGATTCTCGGCGTCGTATCCACCCCGGAGACCGCGGAGAACGTGGATTGACGAGATGGCCGACTGGGCTTAGGTCCACGGCATCTCCAGCGCGGTGGCCAAGCAACGCAAAGCGAGGCGTCAACCAGCAGATCCCATCAGGGACAGTGGCCAAAAGCCACGACCAAAGTCCGGATGTACGGGAGCAATCTTTACCCGAGCAAGCTGAGCGATGAGCGAGTTGCTGGCGCGCATCGGACGCGGTCCGTCGGGGCCCTCGCCCTAGGCGCCTGCTTCAGGGCCGCTCGCCTGCTGGCGCTCTCGGTGCTCGGCGTGTCGGCGAGTAACTCTCGTGGTGTAAGGAGCGCACCTGCGGCGAAGATAGGCTGGATGTCTGCGCCTCTCACCGCTTCTTGGTTGTTCCTCCTCGCTTCCTTATCTGCTCCCTCGTGGTCGCAAGCCGTGAATCGAGGCCAGCTTGAAGCATCCGCGTCGATCCTGCTGCGTGACGTCGCTGCCGAGCTGTGCGGCAAGAGCGCCCGTCCCGCGGATGCTGACCTGGCTCAGCCGTCGCCGACGTCTCGAAGCCGCTTGAACGACGCAGAGTTGGTGTTCAAAAGCCTTGGCTATGGGCAGGCATCGATCAACGGGTTCGACACGCGCCTGCAGGGTCTGCCGGCCGGGCCGGAATGCCGCGCGCACGCGATCTCGGCGCTATGGCAACACTTCACCGCGTTGGGCCGCCCGAAGGCTGCTTCGGGCAGCGAGAGTGCTGGAGGTCCCGAGATGGTCGACTTGCCTGCAGTCGCTGAGCTTCCGCAGCTCCCCACAGCCACGGAACGGCAGAGGGCGTCTTCCACGCCGAGCAGGCCTCGGCGGCAAGCCTCCCAGCAACTGCCGAGCCTGAGCGTCGCGCCCCTTGTTGGACCCGAGGTAAGCAGGCCATCGGATGCTGCGCCGCCGCCGGCGCCGGCGCCCATGGCGGAGAGCGCGCCCGCCAGCGGACCAGTTGCCGCAGAAGGCGCGAGCGGCGGTGGAACTACGTCTGCACAGGTCCTAGCGGCGACCTCGGGCGCCCGGTTGCCGTTCGCTACGAGGCACCTGGGATGGGTCGGCGTGGGTCTGATGATGGTAATCGCCGCGCTCGGAGGCTGGTGGCTCCGGCGGGGGAGGAAGGTCACGAGTGCCGAGCTGGCGCGCCGGCGTCTGCGACCCACCTGAGCATCCAGGGTACGACCTCAGGCGGAATGCGCGAGTGCGCGGCCACGCCGGTCACTTCTTCGGACGCGGCTTGATCGCCTTTGGCCTATCGCCTCCAAAGTCCTGGGCCTCCATCGGCAGGCCGGCGCGCGCGATTCGCATCGGCTCGGGCTCGCCAGAGATCGTGACGACAACCCTGGTCCAGCCGTCGGTAGTTCTCCCGAAGACTGCCGTCCCCTCGACGCCAGGGGTGCGCACCGCGCGCAGGATCCGCGCGTCGTTGACTTCGAAGTCCTCGGGGGCGTAGACGAAGGGGATGGTTTCGGTAGCGCTCATGGGGACCCTACAACCAGCCGGTGTTGAGACCATCTGTACAATTTTCTGGGCTCCATGTGACGCATGCTATGCGAAGTTCCCGGGCGCGGAATGTGGACGAATTCCGCCTCTAGCGCCGACAGGAAAAACATGGCAAGTTGGGGTGATCGTACTTTTCGTGATTGGTACGGTTTCACCGTTTTGATGAGGAGTGCCGGCCCCTTGCGATTGCGCGCGACAGGGCCTTGCTTCGCTGCTTCTTGCTCGGGTCTCAGCTCCTTGATCTCTCGTTCGATGCCGTACAACTGCCCGCTGAAGTCGATGGCCGTGGCGGCGATCGTGCTCTTGTTAGCGGCGCGCAGCTCCATGAATTCGCGGCGCGCGTGCGCCTTATGCGGAGCACAACATGCCCGCCGCAAGTTCGTCCAGTCCTGCAGCGTGTGCAGATCCGTACCGGACATCTTCTTGTCGGCCGCCTCGAAAGGGTAGCAAAAAAGCTGCCCGAGGCCGAAACTGCTTGGACCCATTTCGGCTTCGCCGAGTCGACCGATGAAAGCAGCCCATGGATCGTCGTCGCGGTTCAAGTCGCCAAGGTGAGGACGGTGCCAAGATGACGATCATGAAGCAGAACCCCTTTTCCGGTCCTTGGCGCATCGTCTGGATGTCCGGCTGGGACCAGAACTATGTGGACATAGAAGTGCCCGGCCACATCATCTTCAGCGCAGACCGGTCCGGCAGCTTCCAGTTCGGACTGGTACAAGCACAGATGGACTGCAAGATCGACAAGCGGCAGGGCCAACGCATCGAGTTCACCTGGCACGGCTTCGACGAGGGCGATGAACTGACTGGGCGCGGGCATGCTGAGATCGTTGACGGCGAGTTGCACGGTCACCTCTACATCCACCTCGGCGACGATTCCGCGTTCCGCGCGGTCGGGGAACCGACCGCCAAGCGCAAGTCCGCCCGCAAGCGAACGGGCTGAGCCTACGCTGATGCAATCACATGAGCGAGTACCAATACTACGAATTCGCGGCCATCGACCGGCCGCTGACCCGCACCGAGATGGCCGAACTGCGCGCCGTCTCCACACGCGCGGAGATCACGCCTTCGGGCTTCGTCAACCACTACGAGTGGGGAGACCTGAAGGCCGATCCAGCCGAATGGATGCGTCGCTACTTCGATGCCTTCGTCTACACCGCCAACTGGTGCAGTTGCCGGCTGGCCTTGCGCGTGCCGCTGGCCACCTTCCGCAAAGCCGAACTGGCGCCCTTCTCTTCCCGGCATGCGCTGACAATCGAGACCAGCGACACGCACTGGATCATCGACTGGTCGCTCGACGAGAGCGAAAACTACGATCGCTTCGGCATGGAAGACGGAAGCGGCTGGATGCGGCGCCTGGCGCCGCTGCGCGATGAACTATTGCGCGGCGACCTGCGGCCGCTCTACCTCGGGTGGCTGGCCGGAGCCGCTGGCGGCGAACTCGCGGACGGCGCGCTGGAACCGGAAGTGCCGCCCAGCCTGTCGGCGTTGTCACCTCCTCAGCAGGCCTTGGTCGAATTCCTGGAAGTCGATCCCGACATGCTCGCGGCGGCGATGGCAGGCAGTGGATGCGCTTCTGAGGCTGATTCAGCGCAAGGCGATCGCATCGATGCATGGCTGAGTGAATGGTCGCATGACGAGATGGCAAACATGTTGAAGCTGATCGCACAGGGCCGTGGGCACGAAGCGGAGCGCCAGGTCAGATCCCGCCACGCAGCTTGGCTGAAGGCACGACGCCCTTCGTCCGCATCTTCCGCATCGCGGCGCAGCGTGGGCCAACTGCGTGCACTCGCCCAATCGGCCTCTGGCGCTCGCTTGGAGCGCGAGACAAAGGAACGCGCGAAGCAGGAGACGAAGCACCGGCAGCAACGCGAAGCGGCCCTTCAGTTGTTGATGACCGATGTGGACAAGCGCTGGGCTGCCATCGACGCACAGGCAAGGCGTGGTTCGGCATCGGGTTACGAGCATGCGGTGCGGACATTGGTCGACTTGGCGGAGGGCTATGCACTCACGTCTAGCCGCAACGAGTTCGACCGCGCGCTGCGGCGCTTTCTGATTCGTCATGCAACGCGTGGCGCATTGTTGCGCCGTCTGGCCGAAGCAGGTCTGTGGTCAGGATGAATTCGTCATGACTGCACACAGCGGCGACGAACTCGCGCGGTTGCGCGCCGAGAACGCTCGGCTGGCCGGGCTGCTCGAGGCCCATGGCATAGCCTGGCGCGTGCCCGAAGCCGCGGACGCGCCGGCTGCGATGATGCCGCTGACCATAGACGAGAAAGTCGCGCTCTTTCGCCGGCTGTTCCGAGGACGCACCGATGTCTATCCCGTGCGCTGGGAGAGCAAGGCGGGTAAGACAGGCTACTCGCCAGCGTGCGCCAATGAATGGCGTGTGGGCGTATGCGAGAAGCCCCGCATCAAATGCTCGGATTGCGGCCATCGACTGCTGATGCCTTTGGTCGACCAGACCATCTACGACCACCTCGCCGGTCGTCATACCGTCGGCGTGTATCCGCTACTGGCAGACGACGACTGCCACTTCCTTGCCGTGGACTTCGATGATGCCGATTGGCGCAGCGATGCCCAGGCCTTCGTTCAATCCTGCCGTGAATTGGGCGTACCGGCCACGCTGGAAATCTCGCGCTCCGGCAACGGCGCCCATGCGTGGGTGTTCTTCTCATCGAAGGTCGCGGCGCGGGATGCACGACGGCTTGGAACCTCCCTCATCAGCCATACCTGTGCCCGCACCCGGCAATTGAAGCTCTCGTCCTATGACCGCCTGTTCCCGAACCAGGACACGATGCCGAAGGGTGGATTCGGCAACCTGATTGCCCTGCCACTGCAGAAGGCATCTCGCGAGCGCGGTGGCAGCGTGTTCGTGGACGATACGCTGCAACCCCACGTGGACCAATGGGCCTTCCTTGCATCGGTGCAGCCGATGGCACCGCACGACATCGAGCCAACGATCCTGCGCGCCACCGGCGGCTCGCATCCGCTCGACGTCACCTTCATCACCGAGGAAGAACAACAAGAGCCATGGAAGCGCACAGTACCTGCCAAGCAGCGCCTGCCCGGCGCCATGCCTGCATCTCTGACCGTGACTCTGGCCAACCTGCTGTATTTCGGCAAGGCATCCCTGCCTCAAGCGCTTGCGAACCGTCTGATCCGCTTGGCCGCGTTCCAGAACCCAGAGTTCTACAAGGCGCAGGCGATGCGCCTGTCGGTATGGAATGAGCCACGCGTGATCGGCTGCGCCGAGAATTTCCCGAACCACATCGCCCTGCCGCGAGGCTGCCTGGATGCCGTCCGGGAGCTTCTGCGCGAGAACGGCATTCGCTGCGACCTGCAGGATGAGCGATTCAGCGGTGAACCGCTGGAGGTGAGCTTCGCCGGCACGCTACGGTCGGACCAAGAGGAAGCAGTCGCGGCGATGCTTCGTCACGACACCGGCATCCTGTGCGCGCCAACAGCATTTGGCAAGACGGTCACAGCGGCGGCGTTGATCGCACGGCGGGGCGTGAACACGCTGGTGTTGGTGCACCGTGCCGAACTCCTCAAGCAATGGCAGGAGCGGCTTCAGGCTTTCCTGGGCGTTGGCAAAGGCGTGATCGGCACCATCGGGGGCGGTAAGGCCAAGCCTACGGGCTGGATCGACATCGCGTTGATGCAGTCATTGTCTCGGCAGGGGGAAACCAACGAGATTGTCGAGAATTACGGCCAGGTCATTGCCGATGAATGCCACCACCTGTCGGCGTTTTCGTTCGAAGCCATCATGAAGCGAACGCGGGCGAGGTACGTGCTCGGGCTCACCGCTACGCCGATCCGACGCGACGGGCGACAGCCGATCATCTTCATGCAATGTGGCCCCACGCGACACACAGCTGCACGCCCGACGGGAGCCCCGCAAACCCTGGAGGCAATTCCCCGCTATTTGTCAGCGCACATCGCCCTTGCCGCCGACGCCGGCATACAGGACGTGTTCCGGCACGTTGCCAACGACGCCAGCCGTACCGAAGCCATCGCAGATGAGATCGCGAGCGCTTTCGAGCAGGGGCACAAGGTGCTGGTACTGACCGAACGGACCGACCACCTCGACGCCATCGGCACTACCTTGGCAGGCCGCGTGCCAACGCTGTTCACGCTGCACGGCCGCATGTCAAAGAAACAGCGCGTTGCACTGATCGGTGCACTGGATGCTCTGCCGCCTGATGCGCCGCGCGTGCTGCTGTCCACCGGCAAACTGGTTGGCGAAGGCTTTGACCATCCACCGTTGGACACGCTGGTGCTGGCCATGCCCATCTCATGGAAAGGCACGTTGCAGCAGTATGCCGGACGCCTACACCGCGAACATGCCGAGAAGACCCGCGTTCGCATCATCGACTTCATCGATGCCGGACACCCGGCCTTGCTGCGCATGTGGGACAAGCGCCAGCGCGGCTACCAAGCCATGGGTTATCGGATCCCCTCAGCAGGCGTCAACGCCCAACTGGCCTTTGACGAGCAGCAGCGGGATGGTGTTCAAGACTCTCCCCACGCCAGTGCGGTGTCATCGCTTGCAGGCAAGACAATATCGGCGTGAAGCAGCAAGAGCTTGGCCTCAATCTGAGCACGCGGCGCACACGCAGGCTCCGTCGCAACAAGCCGCCGAAGGCGTGGGAAGGCGCGACGGCAGTCGCCGCTCAAAAGGCCAGCGAGTGGAACTGCTGGCCGCAGACGTGGTTGGTCCCCAACCTCGCGCCCGACAAGGGCGCGGTCTTCCGCGAAGCCGCACGCCTGCTGAGGGCCGGGCGCCGGCTGACGCTGGCCGACATCGTGACCGATGTGCATTTCCCCGAGGGAATCCCCTGCGCCCCGTTGACGCGGTCAGCGTGAATGTATATACTGTTTGTATATACGCAGGAGACCCGATGACTTACGCCCGTGTTTTCCAGTCCGGCAACAGCCAGGCTGTGCGCTTGCCGAAGGAGTTTCGATTCACAGCCGAGCAGGTGGAGATCTTCCGCCAAGGCAACGACATCGTTTTGCGTGAGCGGCCCGCCAGTGCAGCCGCCATCTTTGACGCCCTCGTCGGCATGCCTGCCGACTTCATGGCCGATGGCCGCAGCGACAGCCCTCCCCAGGAGCGGGAGTCGTTCTGAATGGCCATTCGCTATCTTCTCGACACCAACATCTGCATCTACATCGCCAAGCACAATCCGGCCACCGTTCGAGCGCGCTTTGAGCAACTGAGCGCCGACGTCCTGGTCATGTCGGTCATTACGCTGGGCGAACTGCAACACGGCGCGGAAAAAAGCCAGGCCCGTTCCAAGGCCCTGGCTGCGCTGCGGCAACTGCAGAGCGCCATCCAGGTCGAACCACTCACACAGGCGGTGGGCCAGCACTACGGCCAGATCCGCAGCGTCCTTGAGCGCAAAGGCCAGTCCATAGGCAACAACGACCTTTGGATCGCCGCCCACGCCCGTGCCGAAGGCTGGGTGCTGGTCACCAACAACGAGCGTGAGTTCAGCCGAGTCGACGACCTGGCTGTTGAGAACTGGGTTTGATGAGCCATCGAAATCAGCCGAAGATTTCGACAATCCTATGTCCAATATTTTGGACATTTCCAGGCGCTACGTAGAGACGGAAACCGAACTGATGTGTCAGAGATGGAAGGGTCCCGAACCCATGATCTGTTAAAATGTCCAAAATAACAGACACTTGTCGCGCTTATGAATCTCACTCAGATAGGCCATGCCGTGCGAGCTCGCCGCGAGGCGTTGGGGCTCACGCAGGCGCAGCTCGCGCAACTGAGCGGACTGTCGCGCCAGACACTGGTCGGGCTGGAGAATGGGACGTTGAGCGACTTAGGCTTTCAGCGAGTCGCCCAAGTGCTTTCAGTACTGGGCTTGGACGTATCCGGGCCGACAACAGCGGCGCGCGAGAAGAAACGCGGCCTTTGGATGGCTGCCAAAACGGCCAGCGTCAGCTATTCCAGCGAACTGGCGCCTGAAACCCTGGGCCACGCACTGGCTAGCGGCGATGTTCCCGAACCCTACGTGGCACACCTGACTCACCTGTTGGATGAAGCGCCATTGCCAATCATCGTGATGGCAGTCGAAGAAGCGGCTTCTCGTGAACACGTACTGCCGCGACAAGTCTGGCGCAACGTGGCGAAGCTCGCGAAGTCGCTGGCGGTGCACCGCCAGGGGCTGCCGGCGTGATGACGAAGAGCCTTCCTCGAGGTCCGTGGGAGGTACTGTTCCCACGGGCGTTGGCGCTCATCGACGACATTCAAAAGCATGGTGGGCTCGCTGACCCGTTTTGGACGCTTGGCGGTGGCACGGTCCTGATGTTCCGATACGAGCATCGTCTCAGCAAGGACATCGACATTTTTGTTCCCGACCCGCAGTACCTCGGTTTCGTGACGCCTCGCCTGAGCGACACGGCCGCTGAACTAACGAACGACTACACGGAGCTGCCTGGCTCGTTTGTGAAGCTCCAGTTCGAGGAGGGCGAAATCGACTTCGTCGCCGCACCGAATCTTCTCGACCAGGCCTGGGAAATCTGGGAGATTGCAGGACGCAGCATAAGGGTTGAAACGGCAGCAGAAATCATCGCAAAGAAGATATATCACCGGGGTAATCGTGCCACTGCGCGCGACCTTTTCGATCTCTCGTTGGTGATCGAACGAGAGCCGCAACAGTTGAGGCGAGCGGCCACGTTCCTTCTGCGCCACCGGCAAACCTTCCTTGACCAACTTGAGCAGCCCCGGCCCGGCTTGATTGCTGGTTTCGAGGCAATTGCCGCGCTCTCATACCGCCCGACATTTGGCCACTGCGTTTCGGTGGCGCGTGAGTTTTTGACAAGCCTCCGGGATTGAGACCCTCACCGGCAAAGTCATGGGAAGAACAGACAGCCGACAGGCCGAGCTCATGCCAGCCGCAGCCTCGATCGCGTGAAGTTGGGCGGCCATCGAGCGGTCATAGAAGAACATACAACAACAATATGCCTTATGTGAAATGACGGCGGATGGCTGAAGGCGGGCCGCTTCATGGCAAATTACCCACCGCCTTGTGCCTCAACTCTGCAACGACCTCGCGCGTCATGACGCGCCCCTGGCCCGAGCTCAACCCCTCTTCGATTCGCTCGCGAAAGCGCCTCTTTGCCTGCTCCTCCTGATCTCTGCGGATCAACTCACGGCGGTACTCATTTGTTTGCATAGTGACCCAGGAGAACACGCTGAGCACCGCTCGTTCGTGACTTACACGAGCACCCTGACGCGTGAGGCGCTTGAGGATCTGCTGCGTCCCGAAGACTTTCTTGTCGAGTCCGCTCTGCAGCGTGCTCTGAGACAGCTATGGTAGGCGCATACATGCGATATTGTAGTAGGATGTGTACATCCGACCACCATTCTCGTGCCACCGCTCCAGATCTCCCATGTCTACCACCATGACTGTTCGACTTGACGACGAAGTCAAGGATCGTCTCGACCATCTGGCCGAAGCGACGCAGCGCAGCAAATCGTTCTTGGCAGCCGAAGCAATTCGTGCCTATGTTGAAAACAACGAATGGCAGATCGGCGAAGTCCAGGCTGCGTTGAAGGAAGCTGACGCTGGCGATTTCGCCAGCGACAAGGAGGTCGCGGCCTTCGCAAGAAAATGGAAGGTGAATGCGGGTTAGGTGGCTGCGTAAGGCGCTGCTCAATTTGGACGAAGAGGCCGCGTACATCGCCACCGACGATGCGGCTGCGGCGCGACTGGTCGTCGGGCGCATTCTCGACTCTGTGGCCCAGCTCGCTCATCAGCCTGGCCTTGGCCGCCCTGGGCGTATGCCCGGGACACGTGAATTGATCGTGCCAAAAACGCGTTACATCGTGCCCTATCGCGTGCGCGGAGACGCGGTCGAGATTCTGCGCGTCTTTCATACATCTCGCCGTCTGCCACAGCGTTGGTAGATAGCGCGGCACGGAGTCTGATCTCTGGCACGCCGTAAAAAAAACGGAATCGAGCGCTCGCGCCGTACCCCAGACCCAGGAACTGGGACGGCAGACTTTGCGACATTTCTACCTCTGCCTTGCCAAAACGCGACATTACTATTCAGCCGCTACATTCGGAGCCTTGGCAAGATTGATTGTGTTAAATGACGCCATCTGCTCGCAGCAGAGGCCGGTGTCAAGGTGCACTGCAGCGCCCCCTTCGCCTTCAGGTGATCCACCAACGCGTCGTGCATGCCTGCGAGCGCCATGCCCACCTCCATCAATAGAAGCCACGAGTATGAGCATTCGCCAGCACATTGAGCGTCCGCTTCGAGCTGCGGACTACCGCTACTAGGCCGCCAGTGGCACCACGCTGTTGCCCTAAAGTCTTGGATCAGTGCTTTAAACAAACTTGTGGAGTTCATCCTGGATCTGCGCGATCTCCAGTACTTTGAAGTTATTGCCGAGCTCGAGCACATGGGGCGCGCGGCCGAACGGCTGCACCGGACGCAACCCGCGTTGACAAGCTGCGTACGGCGGCTGGAAGAGGCGTGCGGCGCCCTGCTCTTCGAGAAAACAGGCCGCGGCATCCGCCTGACCAGTGCGGGGAAGGCGCTTCTCAAGTGGGCCCAGCGCACACGCTTCGACGTGGAAAGCGCGCGCCGCGAGATCGGCGACATCGGCAGAGGCCTGACTGGAAACATCAAGATCGGCATCGTGCCGACGGCCGCGCAGTTCCTTTTGCCGCCAGCCGCGCGCGACCTGATGCGCGAGGCACCCGAAGTCACTTTGCAGACCACCGTGGCGCTGGTTGACATCCTGAAGCCGCTGCTGCGCGCCGGTGATATCGATCTGATGGTCGGCACCGAGGGCGCTACTGAACCGGGGTTCGCTTCGCAGAACCTGGCCGAGGACGTGATCGTGGTCGCCGCCGCCGACACGCACGCGATCTTCGACAAGCCGAAGCCGGCCCTGAAGGACCTGGCGGGCTATCGATGGGTGCTTCAGCCCCCTGGGGCACCGACGCGGGACTGGCTCGACCAGACCTTTGATCGCCATCGAGTTCCCCGGCCCGTGGTGCAGGTCGAAAGCACGATGCTGCTGATGCTGCCGACGCTGATCGGTGAGACCGGCCTGCTGAGCTTCATCTCGCGTCTTCACCTGCAGGCCGGGCGTTCCGGCGCGGCGTTGCGCGAAGTGAAGCTGCCGGCCACGACCATGCGCCGGCGCATGGTCGTGACCTATCGCGACAGCGGCTACATCTCCCCGGCAGCGCAACGGCTGATCCATCTGTTGGCGAAATATGCCGATTCGCCACCAAGGTAATACCCAAAGTCAAATCTATCGATCTTCAAAAAGTATCGATTGGACTGAATAAGCCCCGCGCCGAATACTTGCCTCCACTGAACGCACCGCCCGCAATCGAGCAGGGTGGGCTAAACAGGAGACAAGTTCATGCAACATCGTGCCCTCGCCGCTGCGGCTTCGCGCCGCCTCATCGGCGTCGCCGCCACCACGCTCGTTGCCGGTGCGACGCTCATGGCCCACGCAACGGCGTCCGCACAGGCCTATCCATCGCGCCCGATCAAGCTGATCGTTCCCTTTCCGGCCGGCGGCGGCACCGACCTGATTGCGCGTGAAGTTGCCAACAAGGTGGCCGTCGCCAACGGATGGTCGATCGTCATCGACAACAAGCCCGGCTCCGGCGGCAACTTGGGAGTGGATGCCACGGCCAAGGCTCCGGCCGACGGCTACACACTGGTGCTGGGCCAGACCAGCAACCTGGCCATCAACCCCACGCTTTACGCCAAGCTGCCTTACAACCCGGAGAAGGACCTGACTCCGATTGTCGAGGTTGCAAGTGCGCCGCTCGTCCTCGTGGTGGCGGCGGACTCGCCGTACAAGACGCTCGCCGATGTCGTGACCGCTGCCAAGGCCAAGCCCGACTCGCTGAACTACGCCAGTTCCGGCAGCGGCACGGTGGCGCATCTCGCGACCGAGTTGTTCCAGAAGACGGCAGCAGTCAAGTTCACGCACGTTCCGTACAAGGGCGCTGCGCAAGGTTCGACCGACCTGATTGGCGGCCAGATCCAGATGTATATGTCGTCGGTGCCTACGCTGATCGGTTACGTCAAAAACGGGAAGATGCGCGCCATCGCCGTGACCTCGCCCAAGCGCACTGCCGACCTGCCGTCGGTGCCCACCATTGCGGAATCCGGCTTCAAGGGTTTTGAAGCCGTCACTTGGTTCGGCGTTGCCGGGCCGGCGGGCTTGTCGAAGGACGTGGTCGCCAAGCTGAACGGCGCATTCAACAAGGCGCTACAGGATCCGGAAGTCAAGAAGAAGCTAGCCAGCCAGGGCGCCGATGCGCTCGGTGGAACTCCTGAGCAGTTCGCCAAGCTGATCCACGACGATATCGGCCGCTGGGGCAAGATCGTCAAAGAGTCCGGCGCCAAGGTCGACTGACGCATTCAGCAGCAGAGCGAGCGCGCGATGCAGACGTTGGACAAGGAGAAGGCGGTCGCGCCTTTCTCTTCGGGGCAGGGCCGCACGAACGTCGAGGTGCCGGCGGGCGCCTGCGATTGCCATGTGCATGTGTACGACGCCCGCTTTGCGCCCGTGCCGGGCGCGCGCCTCCTGCCGCCTGATGCGAGCGTCGACGATTACCGGCAACTGCAGCAGCGCACCGGGACCGACCGCGTGGTGTTCGTCACGCCATCGAGCTACGGCACCGACAACCGGCCGATGTGCGAGGCGCTTGTTGCCTACGGCGAGGGCGCGCGGGGAATCGCCGTTGTCGACGAGCAGATACGCGATGCCGAACTTGAAGCGTTGCATGCCAAAGGCGTACGTGGCGTCCGCCTCAATCTCTCGCTGGGTGTCACGAACTCAGCGCAGCAGATCGACGTGTTGGCCGCGCGTGTCGCGCCCTACGGATGGCATCTGCAATTGCTGGCAGCTCCGGACACGCTCGCTGCCCTCGAGGCCCGCCTTCTGCAACTCCCGGTTCCTGTGGTCTTCGATCACATGGGCCGCATCGCACCATCGCTGGCGAAACGACATGCAGCCCACCGATTGATTCTTCGCCTGATCGACTCAGGTCGCGCCTGGGTCAAGTTGTCGGGCGGCTACATCGTGAGCGAAGAAGGCCCGCCGGCCTACACCGACATCGCGCTGCTGGCGCGGGGCTACCTGCTGGCCGCACCCGAACGCGTGGTGTGGGGAAGTGACTGGCCCCATGCGTCTGCCACTGCGGGTCACCAGCCCCTGCCCGACGACGCGCAGCAAATGGACCTGCTCGCGCAATGGGCTGGCGATTCGACCGCCCTGCGGCGCGTGCTGGTCGACAACCCGGCCGCGCTCTACGACTACCAAACCTGATTCTTGACAAGGACAGCCATGACCAAGCTTGACCGGCGCACCGCCCTGACGATAGCCATTCCACTTCTTGGGCTTGCTGCCATGCCCTCCACGGCGCAGGTCACCTGGCCGACCGGGAAACCCATCACCTGGGTCGTGCCCTACCCCCCGGGTGGCACCACCGACATTTTGGGCCGCGCCATTGCATTTCGGTTGGGCAACTCGCTCGGCGCCACGGTGATCGTCGACAACAAGGCTGGTGCCACCGGCACGATCGGCTCAGCGTCCGTCGCCAAGGCGGCACCGGACGGCTACACCTTGCTGGGCACATCGATTGGCCCTCAGGCCATCGTGCCGAGCCTCATGCCGAAGATGCAGTACGACCCGGTCAAAGCATTCGAGCCAGTTGTTCTGATCGGCACGATCCCCCATGTCCTCATCGTCGGCGCGGCCCAGCCCTTTCGCACGGTGGCCGAACTCGCCGCGGAGGCGAAGGCCCATCCGGAAGCGGTTTCGTTCGCCTCCGGTGGCAAAGGCACGATCCTCCAGATGCAGGGCGAACTGCTGCGCTTGCAAACCGGCACCCGAATGACTCATGTGCCCTACAAGGGCGATACCCCGGCCATCCAGGACGTGCTGGCCGGCCATGCGACCTTCATGTTTGCGCCGGTGGCTGCGGCGCTGCCGCACATCCAGAGCGGCCGGCTGCACGCGCTGGCCGTGACCTCTGCGGTCCGGCTGAAATCCATGCCCGAGGTGCCCACGATGGGTCAGGCCGGCTTCAAGGATTTCGTGGTGGAGCAGTGGCAGGCAGCCTACGCGCCGGCCGGCACGCCTTCGGCCGTGGTGCAGCGGCTGAACCAGGAGATCGTGCGCATCCTCAAGGACGCCGAGGTCGTCGCCATGGCGGACAAGCTCGGCGTCACGCTTGTGGGCAGCACGCCGCAGCAACTGGCAGAAACCCAGAAAGCAGACCTTGCCAAGTGGGTCAAGGTCATCAAGGACGCTGACCTCAGGGCCGACCGACCCACTTCCATTCCTCCTCTTACATCCGAAAGAATCCCATGCCTTCCAATCTTCCCGACATCATTCGCGACTTCGAACGCGTGCCTGCGCACATCGTGGCGCAGGCCGCTGAATTGCAGCCGGCCATCCTGGCCGATGTGGCCGGCCGCCGCGGCGCCGTGGATGGCCGCATCAAGGCTCTTCGTCCGCGCATGAAGCTCGCCGGCACCGCTTTGACCGTCGAAGTGCGGCCGGGTGACAACCTGATGATTCACGCCGCCATTGCAATGGCCAAGCCAGGCGACGTTCTCGTCATCGACGGCAAGGGTGACCAGACCTCGGCGCTGATGGGCACCATCATGATGACGGCCTGCAAGCAACTGGGCATCGCCGGCGTGGTGATGGATGGCGCCTGTCGCGACAGCATCGAGATCGACGAAATGGACTACCCGGTGTTCAGCGTCGGCACCAACCCGAACGGTCCTACCAAGAACATCGGCGGCCGCATTGGCCATCCGATTTCCATCGGCGGTGTGACCGTGCACGCCGGCGACTTCGTGATCGCCGATGGCGATGGCGTCGTGGTGGTCGAGCGCGAGAAGATCGAAGGGCTGTTGCCGCTCGCGGCCAAAAAGGTGAAGGATGAAGCCTCACGCATCTCCGCCATCAAAACTGGCGATACCGCTGCGAAATGGCTGAACGCTGCTCTCCGAACAGCCGGTGTGCTCAAGGAAGGGGAGGCGTTGTGAGCACGATCCTCGTCACGGGTGCTGACCTCGCGCCGCAGGCGCTCGCGCTGCTAGTGGGTCACGATGTCATCTATGCCGGCAAGACGCCGACCGAAGACGACCTGGTGGCACTTTGCCGTACGCATGATCCGGTGGCCATCATCGTGCGCTACGGCAAGGTCGGCAGCGTCGTGATGGACGCAGCGCCGTCGCTGCGCGTGATCTCCAAGCACGGCAGCGGCACCGATACCATCGACAAGGTGGCGGCGCAGGCCCGCGGCATCGACGTGGTCGCGGCAGCCGGTGCCAATGCCGCGGCAGTGGCCGAGCAGGCACTGGCCCTCTTGCTGGCGTGCGCCAAGTCGGTGGTGGCCCTGGATGCACGCATGCACGCCGGTCATTGGGACAAAGCCACGCACAAGAGCCTCGAGCTCGGTGGCCGCACCATCGGTCTGGTCGGCTTGGGCGCGATCGGACTGCGCTTTGCGCGCATGGCCGATGCCCTCGGAATGCGCGTGATCGGGTTCGATCCATTTGCGAAAGACTTGCCGTCGTACGTGGAATGCGTCGACTTGCCGACGATCTGGCGCGAGTCCGATGCGATCTCGCTGCACTGCCCTCTGACAGAAGACAACCGCGGTCTGCTCAATGCCACCACGCTGGCCCAGTGCAAGCGCGGCGTCGTCCTGGTCAACACGGCGCGCGGCGGGTTGATCGACGAGGTCCCGCTGCTGAGCGCAGTACGTTCCGGTCAGGTTGCAATGGCCGGTCTCGACAGCTTCGCGGTAGAGCCGATGACTGCCGGCCATCCGTTCCAGGGTGAAAAGAACTTCGTACTGAGTCCCCACATTGGTGGCGTGACCAGCGATGCCTACGTGAACATGGGCGTCGGCGCCGCCAGGAATGTGTTGCAGGTGCTGACACGCCAGCCAGCCACGACCTGATGGCCCAGTGATGCAGAACAAGAAGGAGACATCCGTGAAACGATACTTCGCCATCGCATGGCTGATGGGAACGACTGGTCTGTTCGTCACGCTGTCCGCCCAGGCGCAGTCGACCTGGCCAGCCAAGCCAGTGCACGTCCTCGTCGGTTTCTCGGCGGGTGGGCCGACCGATGTCGTCGCGCGTGCATTCGCCGACTATGCCTCTCGCACGCTGGGCCAGCCTTTCGTGGTGGACAACAAGCCCGGCGCCAATACCATCCTGGCGGCCGAGGCGGTGGCGTCTGCGCCAGCGGACGGCTACACGCTCCTGCTCGGTGCAACCAACCACACGATGATTCCCGCGCTTTACAGCCAGCGGGTGAAGTTCGACGCTGTGCGCTCTTTTGCGCCGGTGTGCTCGCTGGCCGTCAGCCCGACGGTGCTGGTCGTCGGCCCATCGATGCCGGTCAAGACGCTTGGAGGCTTCCTGAAGGAGGTCAAGGCCGCCCCCGGCAAGCGCACCTACGGCACACCGGGCAGCGGCAGTTCCGGCCATTTTGCAAGTGAGCAGTTCACGCGGCTGACCGGAACCTCGATGAATCACATCCCCTACAAGGGCGCGGCCCAAGCCACGACCGACATGATCGGCGGGCAGGTGGACAGCTCTTTTGCCACGCTGGGGTCGGTGCTGCCTCAGGTGCAGGCAGGCAAGCTGAACGCGCTGGCCGTCGCCGCGCCCAAACGTTCGGCGCTGCTGCCGAACGTGCCGACTTTCGAGGAGGCCGGCGTGAAAGGGTATTCCGCCGATGCGTGGTATGGCCTGCTCGCGCCCGCAAACACGCCGGCAGCGACCTTGGCGGTGCTGCGTCGGGTTGCGACCGAGTTCGCCCAGTCACCTGCCATGGCAGAGAAGTTCAGGCTCCTGGGTATGGAAGCGCAGAGTACCTGCGCTGAAGCCTTCGGCACGCAACTGACGCGCGAGGTGAAGGCTTACGGTGAGCTGGCCCGTGCGCTTGACCTCAAACCTGAATGAGCGCTCGCCGTTCGCCAGATTCCCGTCCGACATTCTTCGAGAACCAACCCATGAAAACCTTGATCCGTCGCGTGCTCGCTGCATGCCTCTTTGTCGCCGCTTCCGCACAGGCGGCGTTTCCGGACCGACCAATCACGCTAGTCGTGCCCTACGCACCCGGAGGCTCGGCTGATGCGCTGGCGCGCGTGCTCGCGGTACGCATGGGCGCGAAGCTCGGCACCAGCGTGATTGTTGACAACCGCCCCGGGGCGAGTGGCACCATCGGCGCAAGCTATGCCGCCAAGGCGCCGGCCGATGGCTACACCATGCTCTACGACGCCACGCCCTATTCGATCAATCCGCACCTGTTTCCGCGCATGCCCTTCGCGAGCAACGCCCTGCAGCCGCTGTCGCTCGTCTCGCTGGCGCCGAACATCATCATCGTCAAGGCCGAGTCGCCGATCAAGGATGTAAAGGACCTGGTGGCCAAGGCCAAGGCGACACCCGGCAAGCTGAACTACGCCTCCGGCGGTAGCGGCACGGTGCAACGTCTGGCGGCAGAACTGCTGCGCCAGAAGCTCGATCTCGACATGGTGCATGTTGGCTACAAGAGCGGGGGTCCTGCCATCGTCGACGTGACCGGCGGTCAGGTCGACTTCATGTTCAGCACCATCGCGGCGTCATACCCGCTGGTCTCATCGGGCAAGCTGCGCGCGCTGGCCGTGTCGTCGCCCGAGCGTTCGAAGCGCCTGCCCGACGTGCCGACGGTGGCCGAATCGCTGGTGCCTGGCTATGAGGCATTCGAGTGGAATGGTTTGCTGCTGCCGGCCGGCACGCCCGAGCCCGTCGCTGCGAAGTTGCACAAGGCCCTGGTCGACGTGCTGAAGGAAGACGAGGTGAAGCAGCGTTTCACCGACGTCGGCGTGCAAGCCCTCGGGTCCACGCCAGCCGAGTTCGCCACTTTCCTGAAGAAGGAAGACGCGAAGTGGGCCGAAGTGATCCGCAAGGGCAACATCAAGCTCGACTGAATTGCCGATGGCTGCCCTCCCGCCCACGCGTCCCGTCCCGCATTCGGTTGGTCTTGAACGACCGTCGCGCGCGCTGCCCGCCGGTGCGTGCGACAGCCACATGCATATCTTCGATCCGCGGTTCACGCCGTCGCCGCACTGGAAGCGCCAGCAACCCTGCGCAGAGGTGGCCGCCTACCGCCAGCTCCAGCAACGGCTCGGGACGTCGCGAACGGTGGTCGTCAACCCGTCGACCTACGGCACCGACAACGCCTGCATGCTCGACGCACTTGAGCAGCTTGGTGAGGACGCGCGTGGTGTTGCGGTGGTAGGCGTCGACGTGGATGACGCCGAACTCGAGCGACTCAACGCGCAACGCGTATGTGGACTGCGCGTGAACTTCGTGACGCCGCAATCCTGGGGCATCACCACGACGAAAATGCTGAGGACGCTTGCGCGCAGGGTCGCCCATCTTGGCTGGCACATCCAGGTCTTCGTGCACCCCGAACAACTGGTTGAACTCGCGCCGGTGCTCGAGGCGTTGCCGACCCCACTCGTGGTTGACCACATGGCCCGCATCGATCCCGCCGAAGGTCTGGACAGCGTCGCCTTCACCACGTTGCGTCGGCTGCTCGACCGGGGCAACACATGGGTGAAGCTGTCCGGTGTCTACATGCGCTCGCGCGAAGGCGCTCCCGCATACCGCGACGCCCAAGCGCTCGGGTGTGCATTGGTGCAGGCCGCGCCGCAGCGCATGGTGTGGGGCAGCGACTGGCCGCATACCACCGAGGCATCAGGCTCCGTTGACGACGCAGACCTGGTCAATGTGCTGCGCGGCTGGTGTGGCGACGACGGGGTGATGGACCGTATCCTCATCGACAACCCGGCACGACTCTACGGCTTCGACGGCGCCTGACCACACGCGGTCAAGCCTGCCTTCACAACTGCGGCGGCATCGAAGCCGCGACGGAGATCCACGGTGTTCTTTCTGCAAGCTCCCCAAGTTCACGAGCTCGAGGTGTTCTCGCGAATGCCCGAAATCTTCCGGCGGCGCAAGACAAGCGCGTGGGCCGACGCCAACCGTGGCGGCCAAGTCACGGACTCGTTTCTCGAAGGACCGGTTTTCGATGACGCCGGAAACCTTTACGTAGCCGATATTCCCTTTGGGCGCATCTTCCGCATCGACCCCGCGGGTGCATGGACACAGGTGACCGAGTACGACGGCGAGCCCAACGGGATGAAGTTTCTGGATGCGCACACCCTGCTCGTCACCGACTACAAGAACGGTCTCATGTGCATCGACGTGCGGGATGGCGCCGTCACACCGTATCTGCAGCGGCGCAATAGCGAAGGCTTCAAGGGCGTCAACGACTTGGTGCTCGACGAACAGGGGAACATCTACTTCACTGACCAGGGCCAGACCGGGTTGCACGACCCGACCGGGCGTCTTTACCGGTTGCGACCGGACGGCCAACTCGACCTGTTGCTGGCCAACGTGCCCAGCCCGAACGGCGTGGCACTGTCACCGGATGGCAAGCTGCTCTACCTCGCCGTAACCCGCGGCAACTGTGTGTGGCGCGTGCCGCTTCTGACCGACGGGAGCGTGGCGAAGGTAAGTCAGTTCTTCACGTCGTACGGTCCGAGCGGCCCGGACGGCCTTGCCGTGGACGCACAGGGGCGCCTGCTGGTTGCGAACCCTGGGCTTGGCTATGTCTGGGTGCTCAATGCGCGTGGCGAACCCGTGATCGTGTTTCGCGGCCCGACAGGCGCTTCGACGACGAATCTGGCCTTTGGCGGCAGTGGAAGGTCGACTGTTTTCGTCACCGATTCGACGCATGGTCAGGTGCTTATGGCCGCGCTCGATTCCGCAGGGCTTGTATTGCATCGCGGTCGCAACACCGATGGCTTTGCTTGATTCCTGGGCGATTTGATCAAGGCGCAGAGCCTGAGACGCGTTAGCTTCGCCCTGGCGCAGCACATCTTCAGTAGACAAGTTCTCCACCGTGCCGGTGGACAAGGCTGTGGAAAACGACGTGCACATCGCGGCAGACTGTTGTCACGCGGGCGTCACCATGCTCTGCCTGCAAAAGCGGCATCGCGCCCCCTGAAATTGAGACAGCCGCCGGCATCGAGGATGCCGGCCAATCTGGGCGGGTGCCGAAGCGACCTCTACCAGCGCCGGCCGACTGTCAGTCTGAAGCATGACGCATTCGTATGACGCCGGGATTAAGTGACGGTTCCAATGCACAACGGCAGCGCACTGCCGTGCTCGATCAGCGGCGAGGCTGCAATGGAGCCGCTGGTGCTGCTCGCCGAGATCGTGCCGGCGGCGCAGTACCTGACGCTCGGCTTGGTCCAAGAGGTCGTGGACGACGCCGGCCCTGGGCGCGCGGGTGGCAGCGATCTGCGCGCATGCGTCGCAGTGGTCGCCGACCTCTGTAGCGGTCACCAAGCGTGGTGGAAGGAAATGGGCGACGAGCTGTTCGCCCGGGCCGCCACTGCCGGCGCCTACCTGGGCGCCAGGAAGTTCACCAAGCGTAAGCCAGCAGCCGTACCCTGATGGCGCACGCGGACGGCGTGCAGCCATCCTGGCTGCGGCTACGATTCGATTTTGATCCACAGGCCGCCATGCTTCCCCGCGTTGACGAAGAAGTCACATTCCGCAAGTTGGAGATTCTTCTGGCCTTCATGGAGGCCGGCAATCTCGCCCGCGCGGCCGAAAAGCTCGAGATCAGCGCCGTCAGCGTGCACCGCGCCTTGCATTCGCTGGAAACTGGGCTGCGCTGCGCGCTGTTCCGGCACGAAGGCCGCAACCTGCACCCGACTGAAGCCGCTCATGCGCTGGCCGAGGTGGCCCGCGAGGTGCTTCGCACGATGTCCGCGGGCATCCGCGCCACGCGAGAAGTCGCCGGCTACTCGGCCGATCGGATCCGCATCGGCTCGCTCTATTCCCTGACGAGTCGCACGGTGCCGCAGCTGATCATGGGAATGAAGCTGCGCAAGCCGGAACTGCACACCGAGCTCGTCCTGGGGTCCAATGCCGACCTGCTGCTGAAGTTGCGGGACGGCGCGATCGATGCCGCCCTCATGGCGATCCCCGAGGATGCTTCCGACGTCGAATCGGAGCCGCTGTTCCAGGACGACATCCAGTTCGCCGCGCCAGTGGATTCTCCTTATTCGGCGCAGAAGGAGATCGACCTGAGCGCCTGCGCCAGCGAACGCTTCGTGAGCCTGAGCGAAGGCTTCGTCACCTACAGCGGTTTCATGGAGTCGTTTCGTGTTGCCGGCTTCACACCGAACGTGGTGATGAAGACCGGGGACATCTTCTCCCTCATGAACCTGGTCAGCGGTGGCGTCGGCTACACGCTGTTGCCAGGCCGTGTGCGCGGCGCCATGCCCCAGAAGGTGCAGTTGATCCCGTTGCAGCCCAGGTACCTGATGCGCCAGACCATCGCGCTCAACTTCCTGCGCACGCGCGAACGCGATCCCAACCTGCTCGCGTTGCTGTCAGTGTGCCGCCTGGCGAAAGCGGAACTCGGCTGAACGGGAGCCATCGACTGGGCTCGGGTTAACCCTCGATCGTTTCACTTCGCGTAAGGATCGACGCGACAGCTTCATTGATCGTCCCGGAGGGGGTGCGTACCTTACGCACCCAGATGCACAGCCGATGCGTCGAACCCCAAAACCCCCGGAGACGCATTGATGAGTTCTCATTGGATCTCGATCTACGCCCTGGTTGGCATGTTCGTGCTCGCCACGGTGCTACCGATCAACATGGGCGTGATCGCCTTCGTCGGTGCCTTCCTGGTCGGCACGCTGGTGGCCGGCATGAACGCCAAGGCGATCATGGGCGGCTTCCCCGCCGACCTGTTCCTCACCCTGGTCGGCATCACCTACCTGTTTGCGCTGGCGCAGAACAACGGCACCATCGATTGGCTCGTCAAGCTGGCGGTGCGTGCGGTGCGCGGGCGCATCGCCGCGATTCCTTGGATCATGTTCTTCATCGCCGCGCTGCTCACTTCGGTGGGAGCGGTCAGCCCCGCGGCGGTGGCCATCATCGCGCCGATCGCGCTGGGCTTTGCCGCCAAGTACGGCATCAATCCACTGCTCATGGGACTCATGGTCGTGCACGGCGCGCAAGGCGGCGGCTTCTCGCCGATCAGCATCTACGGCGGCATCACCAACAAGATCGTCGCCAAGGCCGGCCTGCCGCTCAACGAGTTGGCGACCATGCTCGCCAGCCTCGGTGTCAACCTGTCCGTGTCGCTGCTGCTGTTCTTCCTCATGGGCGGCATGAAACTGCTGCGCCAGAAGGCCGACGTGACCGGCGCAGTGCCGGCAACGCGCCGCACGGCGCATGCACAGGGCGGAGCGCAAGTGTTCGGCGGCGCAGAGGCCGAATCGTTCGCGGAAGAGCGGCGCGTCGCGACTGCGGCTGGCGAGTCGCTCATGGACGCGGCGCCGGCGGTCCCGGCCGACCAGGGTTCGCGCCTCTACCAGATCGTCACCGTGCTGGGTCTGCTGGCGCTGGCCGTGCTGACGCTGTTCTTCAAGCAGGACATCGGCTTCGTCTCGATCACCATCGGCCTCTTGCTGACGCTGATGGCGCCCAATCTGCAGAAGCGCGCCCTGGGCCAGGTGTCATGGCCCGAGATCATGCTGATCGTGGGTGTCAGCACCTACGTGGGCGTGATGGACAAGATGGGCACGATCGATTTCGTCGGCCACAGCGTGGCCGGTCTTACCTCGCCCATGGTGGCCGCGTTGCTGCTGTGTTTCGTCGGCGCCGTGGTCTCGGCCTTCGCCTCGTCGACCGCGGTGCTCGGCTCGCTGATCCCGCTGGCGGTGCCGTTCCTGCAGGGCGACGCTGGCGTCAGCGCGGTCGGCTTCATCGCGGCGATGGCCGTGTCCTCGACCATCGTCGACGTCAGTCCGTTCTCTACCAATGGCGCGCTGGTGCTCGCCAATGCCAAGGGCGTGGACCGCGACGTGTTCTTCCGGCAGCTGATGGTGTACGGCGCCATCGTGACCCTGGTGGCCCCCGTGGTGGTGTGGCTGCTCTTCGTGGTGCTGTGAGGCGGCGCTCTCATTCGGCCGACATCCATTCAACCCCATCGGACTCCAATGAACTCCAGATCCTGGACCTCCAAGGCCGACGACCGCGCCGCCCGGTTGGCGCGCGCGGCCGCTGCCCTCGGGACTCGGCTCACCGGCAAACGCGTCGAAACGCAAGCGATCGCCACCCTGCTCGAAGCGGTGCTCTCGCCCGGCGACCGCGTCTGCCTCGAGGGCAACAACCAGAAACAGGCCGACTTCCTGGCGCAAGCGCTGGTGCAGGTCGATCCCCAGCGGGTCCATGGCCTGCACATGGTGCAGTCGGTGCTGGCACTGCCCGAGCATCTGGACATCTTCGAGAACGGCGTGGCCGCCCGGCTGGACTTCAGCTTCTCGGGGCCGCAGGGTGCACGCCTGGCCAAGCTGGTGTCGGCCGGCCGGATCGAGATCGGCGCCATTCATACCTACCTCGAGCTTTTTGCGCGCTACTTCGTCGACCTGACACCCAAGGTCGCGCTGGTCGCGGCGCAAGCGGCGGACGCCGAAGGCAATCTCTACACCGGCCCCAACACCGAGGACACGCCGGCCATCGTCGAGGCCACGGCGTTCTCGGGCGGCATCGTGATCGCCCAGGTCAACGAACTGGTCGACGGCAAGACCACGACGCTGCCGCGCATCGACATCCCGGCCGACTGGGTGAGCTTCGTCGTGAAGGCGCCTCGCCCCAATTTCATCGAGCCGCTGTTCACACGCGACCCCGCGCAGATCAGCGAAGTCCAGATCCTGATGGCGATGATGGCGATCAAGGGCATCTACGCCGAGTACGGCGTGCAGCGTCTGAACCACGGCATCGGCTTCGACACCGCGGCCATCGAGCTGCTGCTGCCGACCTATGCCGAGTCGCTCGGCCTCAAGGGCAAGATCGGCAAGCACTGGGCGTTGAACCCGCATCCGGCGCTGATCCCGGCGATCGAGGCGGGATGGGTCGAATCGGTGCACTCCTTCGGCTCCGAGCTCGGCATGGAGGACTACATCCGCGCGCGCTCCGACGTGTTTTTTACCGGCCCCGACGGCAGCCTGCGCAGCAACCGGGCGTTCTGCCAGGCGGCCGGCCACTACGCCTGCGACATGTTCATCGGCTCGACCTTACAGATCGATCTCGACGGCAACAGCTCCACCGCGACGCTGGGCCGCATCGCCGGCTTCGGCGGTGCGCCCAACATGGGCGCCGATGCGCGCGGCCGGCGCCATGCCAGCCCGGCTTGGCTCAAGGCCGGGCGCGAGGCGCGTGCCGGGCGTACCGGCGCCGCCGGCACGCCGCGCGGCCAGAAGCTGGTCGTGCAGATGGTCGAGACCTTCCGCGAGCACATGCAGCCGGCCTTCGTTGAAAAGCTCGACGCCTGGACGCTCCAGGAGCAGGCCGGCATGGCGCTGCCGCCGATCATGATCTACGGCGACGACGTCTCGCACATCCTGACCGAGGAAGGCATCGCCAACCTGCTGCTGTGCCGCAGCGACGCGGAGCGCGAGCAGGCGATCCGCGGCGTGGCCGGCTACACCGCGGTCGGTCTGGCGCGCGACAGGCGCGCAGTGGAGAACCTGCGCGACCGCGGCGTCATCCGCCGGCCGCAGGACCTGGGGATCGACCCTCGCCAGGCCACGCGCAACCTGCTGGCCGCCCGCAGCATGCGCGACCTGGTGCGCGCCTCGGGCGGGTTGTACCAACCACCCAAGCGCTTCAGAAACTGGTAGCAGGAGATCCGACCATGAGCGACGTTCCCGCAGGGCTCGAAACCCTGGACTTTTTCTTCTCCGGCGGCCGGCCGGCCGGCGCCTTCGCGCCGGTGCTGGTCGGCGTCGTCGGCTCCGGCAACCTCGAGGTGATGCTCGAGGCCGCCGACGGCAACGACTGCGCCGTGCGTGTCGAGACCTCGGCGCGCGGCTTCGGGCCGATCTGGCAGGCCGTGATGAACGACTTCCACGCGCGCCATCCGCTGGCAGGCGTGCGCGTCTCGATCAACGACATGGGCGCCACGCCCGCGGTGGTGAGCCTGCGGCTCGACCAGGCCGTAGCCGAGATCACCGGAGGCAAGCCATGATCAGCTATGCCGAATGCTCGGCGCGCGAGCGGCTGGCGCTGCTGCTCGATCCCGGCAGTTTTCATGAGTGGCTGCCACCGAGCGAACGGGTCACCAGCCCGCACCTGGCGCAGCTCGGCGTGCCCTCGGCCTTCGACGACGGTGTGGCGATCGGCCGCGCGACGCTCGACGGCCGCGAGGTCTTCGTGGCCGCGCAGGAAGGCGCGTTCATGGGCGGCGGCGTCGGCGAAGTCCATGGCGCCAAGCTGGTCGGACTGCTGCAGCGCGCCCTGCGCGACCGGCCGGCCGCGGTGCTGTTGCTGGCCGAATCGGGCGGCGTGCGATTGCACGAGGCCAATGCCGGACTGATCGCGGTGTCGGAAGTAATGCGCGCACTGCTCGATGTGCGTGCCGCCGGCATCCCGGTGATCGTGCTGATCGGCGGCGCCAACGGCTGCTTCGGCGGCATGGGCATCGTGGCGCGCTGTGCCGACCACATCGTGATGAGCGATGCGGGGCGCCTGGCGATGTCGGGGCCCGAGGTGATCGAGGCATCCCACGGCGTGGAGGAATTCGATTCGCGCGACCGTGCGCTGGTCTGGCGCACGACCGGCGGCAAGCACCGCTGGCTGACCGGCGACTGTGACGCGCTGGTCGAGGATGACGTCGCGGACTTTCGCGCGGCGGCTGTCGCAGCGATCGATGCGTCGAAGCCATTGACCCTCGCGGCGCTGGAGGAGGAGCACGCGTTGCTCACGGAGCGCCTGCACGCACTGCCCTCTGACACGGTCGGCCGCGATGAAGCGACGCTGCTCTGGAGCGCACTCGGCATCGCCGACGCGCAGCGGGTCCCGGAGCTTCCGGTGGAAGCCGTGCGCGCGCTGCGCGCTTACTAACCGAGGCGCATCACATGCAATGGAATTCCCTTGTCACCCAGCTCTTCGGCTCCTACCACGGCATGCGCGCGGACGGCGACTTTCTACAGGGCGAGGTGATATTCGAAGGCGAACCGCTCACAGTGATCGGCACCACGAATCATGCGCCGATCGGGGTCCGTCTCGCGCTTGCGCAGGCCCGCGTGGTGCTCGACACCATCACGCAGCACGCAGGTCGGCCGATCCTGCTACTGATCGACACCCAGGGTCAGCAACTGCGCCGACGCGATGAATTGCTCGGCATCAACCGTGCGATGGCGCACCTCGGCGCGAGCATCGACCTGGCGCGGCGCCGCGGCCATCGGGTGATCGGCCTGGTGTACGACCAGGCCCTCTCCGGCGGCTTCATCACCTCGGGGTTGATTGCCGACGCCTGCTACGCGCTGCCGGATGCCGAGATCCGGGTGATGCGCATTCCCGCCATGGCACGCGTGACCAAGCTGCCGGAGGACAAGCTTACGGCGCTGTCTCAATCCAACCCGGTGTTCGCACCGGGCGTGCGGAACTACGTGGCGATGGGGGGCGTGCGTGCGCTGTGGGAGGGAGACTTGCAGGCCGCGCTGCACGATGCGCTGGCCCATACGCCGACGCAAGATCGGCGCGCGCAGGACGGCGCCGAGCGCGGTGGACGCCAGCTTGCCGCCGCAGTCGTTAAGCGGGTGCTGGACGCCGCCTGACCGTCGCAAGCGCCATGGTCTTCCTGCGCCGCCACCAACTCGCCCGGCTCTCGGAGGCTGGGTGGACCGCCGTCCTCGCCCGGCCCTGGGACAGGCATGCGCGCGACTGCCTGACGCATTGGGCGACGCATCGACTGCCGCTGGTGGTGACACGTCAGTCAATCGACGCCGCCGCCAACGGATGGATCGCACTGGGTCTGCCGTCGCCTGCGCGTTGGGAAAAGCGTCGGCTGGCGCTGCAGGTGCCGCGCGCTGCGGTGCTTGGCCTTGACGAGTTCCCGCGCCTTGCCGAAATCCAAGGGCTGCTGCCGCCGTCGGCGCGACGCGCGGTGAGCGATCTTGGTGACGAGCTCGACGCGTGCCATGCGGCAGCGCGCGTCTTCGGAAGCTACGGCTGGCAAGCGATCAGCGGTCTCGATCACGTGCGGCCAGACTCCGATCTCGACATGTGTTTGGCGGTCGACGGAGCGGCGCACGGGGATGCTGTGACGCGTGCGCTCCAGTCCTTCGGCACCACACGGCCCCGGCTGGACGGCGAGCTCGTGTTCGGCGACGGCGCGGCGGTGGCGTGGCGCGAATGGGCCGCATGGCGCGCCGGACGCACGCGGGCGGTGATGGTCAAGCGAATGGACGGCGTGACCCTGCAGCGCGACACCGCATGGTGCCAACGTGTCGCATTGCCGGAGTTGGACGAATGACGACCGTTGCGCTTTCATTGCAACCGGATCCGCGGCTCACGCCCGCGGCGATCGGGCGCGCGGCCACGCTTGCGCTGTATGACGAGCTGTCGCTGACACCCAAGCCCGGACTGGTGACATTGATCGACCGCGGCAGCCACGAAGACATGGACGCGCACACCTTCATGCGCAGCCTGTTCGCGCTGCGCCGCTACTTCGCCCAGATCGCCGAAGCCGGCTTCGGCGGCGCAGATTTCGCCCTGCTGGAGCGGTACGGTATTGCCGCGGAAGCACGCATGCTCGCCGCCACCGGTGGCATCAACACGCATCGCGGCGCGATCTTCATGCTCGGCCTGCTGTGCGCCGCGGCGGGCGCCGCCCTGCGTGAGCACGGCGGCGCATTGCATCCACTTCAACTGCGTGATGCGTTGCGCCGGGACTGGGGCGATGCCCTGGCCACGCGCAGCCGACGCCCGCCCACCCTGCCCGGGGGCATCGCCGCACGCCGTCACGGCCTGCGCAGCGCGTCCGAAGAGGCGGCGCTGGCGTTCCCGGTGCTGTTCGAGACGGCGCTACCCGCGCTGAGGGCCGCGCTGGCCCGCGGCCTGACGTCGCAACAGGCTCGGCTCGACACCTTGTTCCACATCATGGCCGTCCTGGACGACAGCAATCTCGCGCACCGCGGCGGCCTCGACGGCCTGCGCCACGCCCAGCGTGCTGCGCGCGGCTTTCTGGATCGAGGGGGCATTGCGCGGCCGGACGGCATTCAGGAGGCGAGAGCCATTGCAAAAGCCTTTGTCGCGAGGCGACTGTCGCCCGGTGGCGCGGCAGACACGCTCGCCGCGGCCTGCTGGATCACTCGCGTGTGTTCAAGCCAATGAGCTTTGCTCTGGTTTTTTCCGGCCAGGGAACCCAGCATCCTGCGATGCTGCCCTGGTTGGCGGACGATGAACACGTGCGCGACACGTGCGCGCGCCTCGGCGTCGACGACTGGCGGCGCGCCCTCGCGGATCCTGACTGGGCAGAGCGCAACGACAACGCGCAGACGCTGCTGACGGGCCTCGCCTTGGCGGCCTGGGGTCAATTGGCGCCACTCATTTCGTCGCCGGCGGCAGTGGCCGGCTACAGCGTCGGCGAGTTGGCGGCCTTCAGTGCGGCCGGCGTGATCGAGCCCGCCACGGCTGCGGCCCTGGCGCCCCTGCGGGCCGAGGCCATGGATCGGTGCGCTGCTCGCGTGCCCGGCGGGCTCCTCGCCGTCAGCGGTATTTCCGAGCCGGAGCTCGAGCGGCTGCGCGTCGAGGCCGGCCTTGAGCTCGCCATCCGCAATGGCGGCCCGAACGCGATCCTCGGCGGCCCGCTGGTCGCGTTGGAAAACGCCGAACGCATGGCCCTGGCCGCCGGCGCGCAGTGCACGCGCTTGCGGGTCAATGTGGCATCGCACACGTCCTGGATGCGCGATGCAGCAGAGAGTTTCTCGCCCACGCTGGCGGACGTGCCGTTTCGCGCACCTCAAGTCGTGTTGTTCAGCAATGCGGGAGACCGCATCCGGGATGCAGCGTCGGCCCGGGCTGCGTTGGCCGCCCAGATCGCCAGAACTGTTCGCTGGGACGAATGCATGGAAAACGTCATGGCGCGTCAGGTTCGTTGCGTGCTGGAAATTGGTCCTGGCCAGGCGCTGGCGCGCATGTGGAATCAGCGCTACCCCAGCGTCCCGGCTCGCGCTTGCGACGACTTCCGCAGTGCTTCAGCGATTGCAGCTTGGCTGAACAGCCATGCGGACCGATAAATTGGCCAGTCCGCCCGACTTCTTGAATCGAGGCCATAGGAGATCTACCGTGAACGAGAACGATGCAAAGACCCGTCTGTTTCCAGTCCCAGACATGAAGGATGCCCATGTGTGCGGCATGGCCGCCTACGACAAGCTGGTGGCCGAGGCCGAGGCCGACTACAGCGGCTACTGGTCGCGCCTCGCCCGTGAATTCCTGCACTGGAGAACGCCGTTCACCCAAGGACTCGACGACAGCCAGGCGCCCTTCTTCACCTGGTTCGAGGACGGCACGTTGAACGTGTCGTACAACTGCCTCGACCGCCACGTCGAGCGCGGCCTGGGCGACAAGACCGCCATCATCTTCGAAGCCGACGACGGACAGGTGATGCGGGCCAGCTACCGCGAGCTTCTCGCGCGCACCTGCCGCATGGCCAATGCCCTGAAGGCGCTCGGCGTCAGGAAGGGCGATCGCGTCGTCATCTACATGTCGATGGGCATCGAAGGCGTGGTCGCGATGCAGGCCTGTGCGCGCATCGGCGCCACGCATTCGGTGGTCTTCGGCGGCTTCTCGGCGCAAAGCCTGCGCGACCGCATGCAGGATGTCGGCGCGGTGATGGTCATCACCGCCGACGAGCAGCTGCGCGGCGGCAAACAGCTGCCGCTCAAGGCCATCGTCGATGACGCCATCGCACTGGGCGGCTGCGAGAGCGTGAAGAACGTCGTCGTCCATCGGCGCACCGGCGGCAAGATCGGCTGGGATCCGTCGCGTGACCGCTGGCTGCACGAGGAGATGCAGAACCAGGCAGAGACCTGCGACCCCGAATGGGTGGGCGCCGAGCATCCGCTGTTCGTGCTCTACACATCGGGCTCGACCGGCAAGCCCAAGGGCGTGCAGCATTCCAGCGGCGGCTACCTGCTGCATGCGGTGCTGACCACGAAGTGGACGTTCGACCTGAAGCCACAGGACGTGTTCTGGTGCACCGCCGACATCGGCTGGGTCACGGGCCACACCTACATCACCTACGGCCCTCTCGCACTGGGCGCGACCGAGGTCGTATTCGAGGGCGTGCCCACCTATCCCGATGCGGGCCGCTTCTGGAAAACGATCCAGGATCACAAGGTCAGCGTGTTCTACACCGCGCCCACTGCGATCCGCTCGCTGATCAAGGCGGCGGAGGCCGACGAGGCGGTGCATCCGAAGCGCTACGACCTGTCGAGCCTGCGGATCCTGGGTTCTGTCGGTGAGCCGATCAACCCCGCGGCCTGGGAGTGGTTCCACCAGCACATCGGCGGCGGCCGCTGCCCGATCGTCGACACCTTCTGGCAGACGGAGACCGGCGGCCATATGATCACGCCGCTGCCGGGAGCCACACCGCTGGTCCCGGGTTCCTGCACCCTGCCCTTCCCGGGCATCGCTGCGGCCATCGTCGACGAGACGGGCACTGACGTGCCCAATGGCCAGGGAGGCATCCTGGTGGTGAAGAAGCCTTGGCCGAGCATGATCCGGACGATCTGGGGCGACCCGGAGCGCTTCAAGACGAGCTACTACCCGCCCGAACTCAAGGGCTACTACCTCGCGGGCGACGGCGCGATTCGCGATGCAACGACCGGCTACTTCACGATCACCGGCCGCATCGACGATGTGCTCAACGTCTCGGGGCATCGGATGGGCACGATGGAGATCGAATCGGCGCTGGTGTCTTGCACCGATCTGGTGGCGGAAGCCGCGGTGGTCGGCCGTCCCGACGAAACCACGGGCGAGGCGATCTGTGCCTTCGTCGTGCTGAAGGGTCCCCGCCCGAGCGGCGAGGAGGCGAAGAAAATCGCCAATGAACTGCGCAACTGGGTCGCCAGGGGGATCGGCCCGATCGCCAAGCCCAAGGACATCCGCTTCGGCGACAACCTGCCGAAGACGCGCAGCGGCAAGATCATGCGCAGGCTGCTGCGCTCGGTCGCCAAGGGCGAAACCATCACGCAGGACACGTCGACGCTGGAGAACCCGGCGATTCTGGAGCAGTTGGCCACGAGGAACTGAGGGAACTGAGACGGTCGATGTGGCCTTCGGCCCGACCGATGTACCTCTCGACCATATGGCGCGACTTCACCTCGACCCTGCGTGGAAGTTCGCCAACCCATCAATCAACATCCCATGCCCTTCGACAAAGTCTCCCCCGGCAAAGACGCTCCTGAAGCCTTCAACGTCATCATCGAAATCCCGATGAATGCCGACCCGATCAAGTACGAAGTCGACAAGGAATCCGGCGCGATCTTCGTCGACCGCTTCATGACGACCGCGATGCACTACCCGACCAACTACGGCTACGTGCCGCAGACGCTCTCGGGCGACGGCGATCCGGTCGACGTGCTGGTCATCACCCCGTGGGCGCTGGTGCCGGGCGTCGTGGTGCCGTGCCGCCCGATCGGCATCCTGATGATGGAAGACGAGGCCGGCGTCGACGGCAAGGTGCTCGCGGTGCCGACCGACAAGGTGCTGCCGATCTACAGCCACTGGAAGAAGGTCGAAGACGTGAACCCGATGCGCCTGAAGGCCATCACGCACTTCTTCGAGCACTACAAGGACCTCGAAGCCGGCAAGTGGGTCAAGGTGCTGGGCTGGGAAGGCATCGACGCCGCCAGGAAGGAAATCATGGACGGCATTTCCCGAAACATCCAACGCACGCCGGAGACACCATGAGACTGATTTTGTTGGGCGCCCCCGGGGCAGGCAAAGGCACGCAAGCGGCCTTCATTTGCCGGAAGTACGGCATTCCTCAAATCTCGACCGGCGACATGCTGCGCGCCGCCGTCAAGGCCGGTACACCGCTCGGGCTCCAGGCCAAGGCCGTGATGGATGCCGGCGCCCTGGTGAGCGACGACCTGATCATCGACCTCGTCAAGGAACGCATCGCGTTGCCGGATGCGCCCAGGGCTTTCTGTTCGATGGCTTCCCGCGCACCATTCCGCAGGCCGAGGCCATGCGCTCGGCGGGCGTCAAGATCGACTACGTACTCGAGATCGACGTGCCTTTTGCCGACATCATCGAACGCATGAGCGGGCGCCGCTCGCATCCGGCGTCGGGGCGCATCTACCACGTCAAGTTCAACCCGCCGAAGACCGAAGGCAAGGACGACCTCACGGGCGAAGACCTGATCCAGCGCGAGGACGACAAGGAAGAAACCGTGCGCAAGCGGCTCGAGGTCTACAGCCAGCAGACCCGGCCGTTGGTCGACTACTACTCGGCCTGGGCCAAGGCGGACCCGGCCGCAGCGCCGAAGTACCGCGCCATCAGCGGCGTCGGCACGATCGACCAGAAGAACAACATGGTGAACACAGACGATGCACGAGCCTCGATTGAAAACGGCGAGCGAATTGAATCTGCTTACCGCAAAGCAGCCGCCTGTCGCCGACCGTTGATTGCCGCCAACCACTGTCCCTCTGACGCGGACAAGCATCGACTCAGCAGCGCATGGCTGCCGCTCATGCGCCAAGGGCGGCTATTGATGGTAGGGCGCCCCTCAGTGATCTTGATCGAGCGGTCGAGACCGACCCAAAGGAGCCTGTGGCGGCCTTCTGGCCTACAGCGGTCGTTGGCGAGGGCGTTGCATCGGCCGGGATGAGCTCGAAGTCGAACAGCAGCTTTCCGGGTGCCCGATCAAATGGCCTCCTCCCAGAAGCGAGTTGTCGGGAAAGGGTCAGCAAGCTCGCTTGTTGCGAACGTTTCTCACAGCACCGCTGACCCATTGCATGCCCAGCGACACGGGCGAGCGCTCCGCCGGTTTAGAAATTGCGGTGAAGATCGCCCAAGCGGCATCTGCCTCGGCTGGCACCATCCTTGGCGAAACGCCTTGGGTCGAAAGAGCCGGCTATAGCAGAGGTCGCTCCCGCTGGGGAATTCATGTCTGTGATGGCTGTCGTAGGCGCTCAAGGGGTCGCGTAGTTCCTCTTTCGTAGCAAGTCCGCGAAAGCTGTGCGGTGCTACCAGGAAGCGTCCCGTTAAGTCCGTGCGCCCTCGTCTTAGCAGACTGACCTTGACCTTCCGGTCGAGGTTGGGATGCGCGAAGATGATTGTCACGCACACGACGCGGCGACAGATATGTTTACTATCCTGAACTATACTCTGATCAATATATTGACCATAATTTAGTAAAGTAAATTATACTTTCTGCACCATGCCTATCCTCAACGAACTCGCCACACTGGTGAAACGCCAGCGCGCCGAGATGGGCCTGACGCAGGAGCGCCTGGCCGAGCTTGCCGGTCTTTCCAGGGTAACCATCAACCAACTCGAAACCGGAAAAATTGGCAACCTGAGCCTTATCAACGCAGAGCAGCTCGCCAACGTTGTTGGCTATGGGTTGGGTGTGATCGGTGTGCGCAAGGCCAAGGATGACGTTTCCCAAGCATTGGAAATCGCTGCGAAGACGGCAAGCGTCAGCTACACCGATCCAATCCCGCCAGAAACGCTTCGATTGGCCATCCTGCATGGGGTTGTTGCTCCGAATTACATTCCGCAGTTGAGGGTGCTCCTGGACGAGGCCCCGGTGGGCGTGCTTTCGGACATCACGAGGCAACTCGAGCGAGAAGACGGTGTGCGCCCCCGGTCGACGTGGCAAAAAATGCGCCAGTTGGCGGCTGCCCTGGGTTGCACACGAGGAATCTGGTCGTGAGTGCCCCAGACTTCACGCGCCCGGGAGTCTGGCAAGAGTTGCTCGCGCAAGCGCTGCAACTTACCGATCACCTGGCCGATGTAGTGCGCAACCCAACCTGGAGTTTCGGTGGCGGCACCGTTCTCATGCTGCGTCTGAATCACCGCTTCAGCAAGGACATCGACCTGTTTGTGCCCGACCCGCAGTACCTTGGTCACTTCTCCCCTCGCCTCACAGACGTCGCCGAAGCCCTGACCACGGAGTACGAGGAGGCTGCAGAGTACACAAAGCTGTTCCTGCCGGCGGGCGAGATCGACATCGTCGTGGGCACTTCGCTGACCGACAACGCCTGGGACGCCGTGCAGTACCAGGGCCGAACCATACGCGTGGAATCCTGCGCGGAAATCGTCGCCAAGAAGATGCATCACCGCGGAAACTTGGCCAAGGCGCGAGACCTTTTCGACCTCTGCGCCGTCGCAGACATGGAGCCGGAGGCGATTGAAGTCGCGCGACCGTTCTTTGTGAAGCACGGGAAAGCATTCCTGCAGCGCCTGCGGGATTACAAGGACTTGGCGAATGACGAGTTCGACAAGATCGACCGGCTCGCGTACGACCGATCGTTTGACTACTGCTTGGGGCGTGCGGAAGGCCTATTGGCCAGTCCAGGATCCGGGCGGCCTTGAGTTCGCCGACACCCGGCACCTGATGCGTTCGACCACAGCGAAAAGCGTCGACACGCCGGCGCGCTCGAGCCGGGCGGCGAGCGAAGGATGGAGCCAGGCCGCAACGCTGTCGCCCTAGCCGCGGATCCTGCCCACCGGGCCCTCGCGCCGCTTGCAGTTGGTGGTCGATGACTCGGGCGTGACGCTTGGCCCCCCTTGACCTCTTCTTGGCCAAGTGCGTTGCGAACCGAGAGAAAGACCGGAATTTCAATCGTGCGCTGCTTGCGTCGGGCATCGTGAAGTTCGATGAAGCGGTCCAACGGGCTTCGTTGTTGCCGGTCAGCAAGGATGCCCAGGAAAGGGTCGTGGCGCTCATCCATCGGCTCGCAGCGTAGGCCGGTGTCAAGGTGCCCTAGGACAGCTGGCCCTGAAGTCGACAGCCTGATGTCCGGGCGGGTCGCAGGCCTCAGTCGGTACTCTGGAACGACCCGGATAAAATAGTTGGTGATGACGACCTCCGTGACCACGAACAAGCTTTCCAACGACGGCTTCCGCTATGTCAAGAAGACCGTCGGGACCATCATCGACACCCCCCGCGCCGAATCCATGATGTCGTGCTTCCGCTGCGGCAAGTTCAAGCTGCGTAACCTTCTGGTCTCCAAGCGATTTCTCGGCAAGAACATGCTGGTGTGCGCAGAGAAGTGCACGGGTTAATTCCTGCGCGGCGACTCGCTCAATAGCAGCCCGGGTACACGGCTGGTTGACGGTCGAGCGTTCAGTTCCCTTGCTCGACGGCAGTGCCCTTGAGCTCCTGCCCAACCTCCTCGCACCGACGGCACAACGCCGACAAGAGCGACAACCGGTCATGTAGACGGCATCGCGGGCAGAGACCGCGGCTCGTTCGGCGAACACGGACTCCGACCGACGCGCCCGCAGCCACCCCGACGCGTGCGACACCGAAGAAATCCCTCATCTCGTCCGGCATCACCAGGAAGAGCTCCTCTGAGCAAGGCAGTGTGACCTCCAGCTCAAGCTGGGCTGCGCTCTTCAAACCGTTGGCCAGACCCGCCTCCACATGTTGGTGGACCCGGTGTTTGACACCGCTCAGCTGTTCGTAGGCCGCCCGCAACTCGACAGCTCGCTCCACCTTCGGCATTTGCAGTCCCTCGAGCGTCAGAAGCAAGGCCGAGGCCTCGGCACAGCCCATGGGCTTGCGGACCAACTGGAAGACCTCTTCAGCCGTGAATGGCAGCACCGGCACCAACAGCCGCATGAGCGTGTCCAGCACCCGGCCGAGCACAAACTGCGCTTCACGCCGGCGGGCAGAGTTCGCGGCGTCACAGTAGAGCGCATCCTTGACGGCCGTGAAGTAGTCGCTTGAGACCGCGTCGGCGTACTGCATCAGGGCAGCCGTTGCACCTGCGAAGTCGTAGCGTCCCGCGGCGGCCTGCACCGTGGCCACGAGCTGTTGGAGTTTGACGAGCTGCAGCCGATGCATCGAGTGCGTGAGCTCGACCGGCGCTTTGAACTCGAAGTCGACCAGGTTCTGCAGGCAGAACCGCAGCGTGTTACGCAGCTTGCGATAGCGCTCCACGGTACGTTCGAGCGACTGCGGGGATAGCTTCAGCTCCTTGGTGAAGTCTTGCTGCAGGGTCCAGAGCCTGAGCACGTCAGGGCTGTATCGCTTGAACATCTCGTCCATCGGCAGATAGTTCTTGCTCGACTTCGAATACTTGCGGCCGTGCTCATCCACGACAAAGCTATGGGTGAGCAGCGCCTTGTAAGGCGCCGGCCCGCCTGCGGCCACCGCTGTGAGCAAGGACGACTGGAACCAGCCGCGGTGCTGGTCAGAGCCCTCCAAGTAGACGTCCGCCGTCCTGCCAAAGCGTTTGCGCATCACGAGCTCGTGAGTCACGCCACTGTCGAACCAGACATCGAGGGTGCGACGTGGTCCGTCCGCCTGCCAGGCCTCGACGCCCTCCTCCACCACCCGCGCGAGCAGCGCGGCGTCCACTGCGTTGCCCGGGTCTGCAAGGGGTGTGCCCCACAGGCGATTGCGCGACAAGCACCAGGACGTCCGCGACCGCAGCATGCTCCCAAGCCGCTCGCGCGCCGTCTCCGGTACGAACTGCACCTCCTTCAACGCCGCGAGGGCGCGTGGCCCCACTTCCGCCAGTTCAAGAAACCATTCCTCTGATGCCTTGAAGAAGACGGGCCGCTTGTGCCGCCAGCAGTGCGGGTACTCGTGCTGGAGGCTCGTGCGGGAGTGCACCAGATCGCCCACACGCGCGAGGACGTGGTCCGACCCTTCGCGCAAAGTCATGCCCGCCATGTCGCCGTGCAGGAAGCGGCCACCCTCGTCGACGTAGTGCTCAACGCCCAGCCCGTGAGCTTCTCCGACTCGGAAGTCGTCCATCCCAAAGGCTGGCGCCAAGTGCACCAGGCCGGTTCCGCTCGACGTCACATAGTCCGCCGCCAGCAGGGGCACGAGGTCGCCCGTGTAAGGGCTGCGCGCGCGAAGGCCGTGCAGGTCGACGGCCACGCCCGTCATTGCTTCACCTGGCGGCTGTGCTCGGACAAGGGTCCTGCCGCCCTCCTCGACCGCTGCGTAGTCGAGCGCGGGATTGAAGGCCACCGCCTTGTTGGCAGGCAGGGTGTAGGGCGTGGTGGTCCACACCTGCAAGAACGTGTTTTCCTGTCCCTCCAGGGCGAAGAGGACCACCACGCTGTCTGATGTCCGCTCCTTGTACTCGACCTCCGCTTCGGCCAATGACGATGCGCAGTCCGGGCACCAGTGCACCGGACGCAGACGCTTCACCACCGACGGCAGCGCGCTGAAGAGGCGCGACGCGCCGGCTTCGAATTCGGGGTCGAGCGTGAGGTACGGCTGCTCCCAATCGGCTGCGACGCCGAAGGTGCGGAACTCGGCCGTCTGGCTGGCCACCTGGCCCTCGGCGTAGGCTCGGCACGACTCGACAAAGTCGCGCGTGTCGGCTTTGGAGTGCCCGAGCTTCTCCACTTCGAGCTCCACGGGGAGCCCGTGGCAGTCGAAGCCCGGCACATAGGGCGCGAAGTAGCCATCCAGGCGCTTGAACTTCACCAGGGCATCCTTGAGTGTCTTGTTGACGAAGTGACCAAGGTGCAGGGCACCGTTGGCATAGGGCGGCCCGTCGTGCAAGAGGAAGGTCGGCCGCTCCCCGGGGCTGCGATGTAGCGCATCGACGGTGGCGGGCGCGCCCCACAGGGCGAGATAGGAGGATTTGTCCGAGTGCACTTGCGCGAGCTCGAACGACGACTTGAAAAGATTGAGGCTGTACATGATTTCGGGTCCAGAAAAGCAAAAAGGCAGCGAGGGTGAGTCGCTGCCTTGGGAGGTCGAGGTCGAAAGTGGGGCTAACCGCCCAACGTAATTCGCCCCCGGTGCTCGTTGGCAGCGGAGGTCGGAATAATCGGCATGGACCAGTGCTTGGACACGGTGAAATCGGGCGATGAGTTTGGGTCAGACGCGTTGTATCGCGTAGCCATTCTAGCGGGACGCCATGGTGCCGCGCAAATGCGCACCCCGAGCCCCTTCGGCCCTATCCGTACCCGGAACCCGATCGACTTCATCGCGAATTTCACGGGTCACAGACAAATACATGGGTTCTTGTCGCTACTTGGGCTGCATCATTTTCTTGATCTCGTCCACGTGCTCGGCGGCACGCTGCGTGATATGGGCCATCGCATCGGACTGAGAGCGGCGCGCCATCTCGGCGAGTTCTTTCATATCGGCGATCGTCTTTTCGAATGCGCTGCGAACCACTTCAGTTTGCTTTGCCGGGTCTATGCCCCCGCTGGTAGCGCCCTTGGCAACTTCCTGCACGACTTGCATCGCCTCGGCCATCATTTCGCTTTGCTTGCGGACCATGGCCTGCATGGATTCATAAGCGGCCTTGTTGGCCTCAACCAATGCTTCCACATCCTTGCGTCGCGCCTCGACGATGGCCGTCATGTCGACGCCCGGCATCTTCAACTGCTCGAGCATTTTCTTCATATCGCCAAACGGATTGATCTCTGTTGCCATAGCGTCTCTCCTGGTGATGGGGCCGGAACAAAACCTGCGCCGGCGCAGCATCATTGCATATGGTGGCAGCTGTGGCATCCCCCGTCCGCCTACGGTGTCGTGCCGCTCTCCGCTGCACCCGCGGCGTTCGACGGGCCGAACGGCTACGCGCGCAGCAACACGTTCAGCTGATCCACAATCTCGGCCCAATCGGCGTCCTCGCCGATCTCTTCCCGCAGGAACTGCGCTTGCCCAGGAGTCCAGAACGGAGCGTCCGCCAACTCGATCTCGCCGCGCAAGGGCCGATGCCTTGAGATGAATGAATCAATCTCGGGCTGAGTGCTTGGCAACCCAAGCTGACGAAACAGGTTCGGGAGGCTGTGGTCGGTGAGGTCCATTGACGGATTCTCCATCGAACGCGCATCTCTGATCGCGTCCAGGTGTGCCATTTCGCTCGACGGCAACCCTGGTTGTTGCAGCTCGAAGCGCGACGTGGCGTCCATGACATACGACCAATGCCAGGCTTCCTTCTCACTCGACCAATGTGATCGCAACGTCGTGACCGTTGTAGTGGAACTCGGTCTCCAGCTCCGCCATGGGCTCCTCCACGGGATTGAGCCCACAAGTATGACCTTCGCGACCATGGCGCGCGGCCTGTGCGGCCGCCATGGTCAGATCCGGTGCACAGGCGCAGCGCGTCCGCCCGCAGGGGTCCTGGACGCAGATCCGCAGGGGTCCCGCCAGTGCTCAGGCGACGATCCGGGCCTTGCAGTTGAGCGGCGCGCACGAGACATCACGAAGGCGGATTGACTGCCCGAAAGGCGCGCCACCTCATCTGTGACTATCGTGCGCCCACCACTGCTTCAAGCGGCGCAGCAGCTGAACCGGACGCTTGTCCGCTCGAACGCGGCTCAGGTGCTCGCGATAGAGCGCACGCTGGGTAGTCAGTGCTGCCCGGAGCGCGCCAAGATTGTCCTCTGTGTACAGCCAAACGCCTTGGAGCACGAAGTTGCCGGGCTTGCTCGAGTCCGGCTTCGGTCGAACATGGACGTCCGTGGCGCCGATGCTTCGCAACAGGTCGGATCGGGCTGCGGCAACCATCATGCCCTCGCCATACATCTCTATCTCCCGCGTCAAGGTAAAGCACACGGTCTGGATGCTAGGGAAGCGCTCAGCCAGAAACATGGTGACCTCGACCAGCAAGAGCGGGCCGAAGTTGCGTTGCTCGCTGCCCAAAGCCGGCGAAGCCAAGAAGCGACTGACGTGAACATCCGACCTGTCGGCGCTGACTTCGATCGGATCGAGCGAGCCAAGAAAGCGACCCCGGTCATAGACGAACACGGGTTCGCCCAGTTCATAGTTCGACAGGTCCGGGCCCGCGAGGTGCAGTTTCTCAAAGATCAAAATTCATCAGGGTCGATTTCAAGTCATCCGGCGGCTGAAGGTCAAACCGAGGATGACACATCCTCTCTCGGGCAGGTATCGCGCGTTTCGGTGATCAAGGCGGACAATGTGCCCCACTTCACGTTCGGGCCGAGATCGTTATAGAGCATAAGCACCGGCAACGCCAACGAGCCGCCTCGGTTTAGCAATATGCACCGGGCCGCCGACGCCGATCTTGTTGAAATCCGCATTCGTGCGAACCCAGCCAATCTCCAATTTGGCCGAAGCCTCGTCCCTTTCCCCGCGGCGATGGCCGCTTGAACGGCCATGCCTCCGGCATCACCCCGTACTGTCAGCGCTATGGCTGCGAGACGCGACACGCATAGCTTGACTGGTCCACGGCCGACTGGCCCAACCGGGCCACCACCGCCTTGTAGTACTCGATGCCCATCAAGGCGCTCGGGCCCGATCGGCCGCGTTCTCGCGAATGATCAGCTTGCCGCCGCGCGCAAAGAAGGCCGACAGATCCGTGATCGCGCGCCTCGATGGCGGCATGCGTTCCAAAAAAGCATTGGGGTCTTTGATATCCCTGAGCAAATGGCGCGACACGGCACCCGCGTGCCTGCCGCGCCGACCGCGCCAAGGACGCCCCTCGGCTTGCGGCGACCGCACTGCGCTTCAGCGAGCATGCGGTCTGACCCGGTCGAATTGCCAGCAGGGCTGCGCGCGTACAGCTGCGCTTCATTGAGGCCTTCGAAGCGGTTCTCCGTCTTGGCCTGGTACATGGGTGTCACTCGTTCAAGCGCTCGCCGTCGGGCAACCTCACCGATCACCTTCTGCTAGCCTGAGGGCGATGGATGGACCTTGTCCAACTCGGCGGCGATTCGGCATGTGGACTGCGGTCTGCGCAGCTCTCGCCGCTTCCGGCATGGCCAGCTGCAGCTATCTCCCGCGCGCCACCGTGGTCCCCATGTCCACGCGACTGGACAAGAGCAATTGCACGGCGGATGCCCGGACTCTCCTGGTCATCCTGCCGGGGCGCGGCATGAACTTGCGCGAGTTGGAGAGGGAGGGCTTCGTCGCGGCGGCCCGCTCGCTCGGGCTCGCAGTCGATGTACTGCGCGCCGACGCACATCTGGGCTATTACAGGGACCGCAGCATCCGCGAGCGCCTGCGCACCGACGTCATCGCGCCCGCGCAGGCGAAGGGCTACCGGTCAATCTGGCTGGCGGGCATCTCGATGGGCGGTCTTGGCGCACTGCGATATGCCGAGGCGCACCCTGCAGACGTGGCCGGGATCCTGGCGCTCGCGCCCTACCTCGGTGAGCCGGAAATGACCCAGGCGATCGTCGACGCCGGCGGTCTGATGCAGTGGAAGGCACCGGTCGGCCCGCTCCTCGACGGGGAAATCGCTCCGCAGGCCTGGCGCAGCGTACGGAGCGTCTTGCTACGGGGTGAAGCATCCGCACGACCTCCCCTCTACCTTGGCTACGGGCTCTCCGACAGCCTCGCGCCCAGTCACCGCGTGCTTGCGCAGGTGTTGCCGCCTGGCCGAGTCTTCACCGCACCGGGCGGGCATGACTGGAAGCCGTGGCTGGGCTTGTGGCAACGCATGCTCGCAGCGTCGGAGCTGCCGCGCTGCTAACCCACCGGAAGGCTCAGGGCTGCGCGAATCTGCAGAACAAAGCCGCACCCCGCTCGTTGCAGCTCATCTGCGCGAGGATGGGAGGTTCTGTGAGTTTCAGGGCGGCGCACGTGGGCGCAGCCCCCCAGCACGGCCACGCGCTTCATCCCCTTCTGATACACCAGCAGCTCGCCTGGCACAGGGTCAGCCTCGATGTCCTCGGGGTGCGTCTTTTGTCGCTCTCGCCGGCAGCGGCAAATGATGGCGAACACATGCGGAACATACTGTATGGGCGCATGGGGTTTCCGGTTAGCTCCAGTGAACGGACAAGAACTGGATGCGCATCCATGCTTCAGCGCCAAACGCAAGTCGGATGCGGATGGAAACGACCGCCATTGACCGCCCGCCCCTTGCATACTATGGTGCGCTCGCGACCGGCACTGAGCGCGAGCCGCACCAGCAGGTCGGAGGTGTCTGCGCTGAAAGCAAGCGGGGGATGAACAAATGTTTGTCGACCTCTCTCACGTATTCCACGACGGGATGCCCGGCGTCCTCTTCAAGGGTGAGAACGGCGAAACAGTCGAACTCACGGCGCACATTCGACCCTACATGACGCATGCGCAGTCGCTCCCCCACTACGAGAACAAGGCCTCGTTCGAGATCTCTGACGTGGCATTCCAAAGCTCCGTCGGCACGAAGATGGATGCCCCGCGTCACCGTTTCGAAGGCGCGAACGATGTCGCTTCCATCGAACTCAGCCGCCTGATTCTGGACGGCGTAGTCATCGACGCCCGGCACACGGGTCCCAGGCAGCAGCTGAGGTTGACAGACCTGCAGTTTCCCGAGCATCTCGCAGGCCGGGCAGTGCTGGTGAACTTCGACTGGGATCGCCATTGGGGAACGGAGACCTACCGATTGCATCCGTTCGTCTCGCATGAAGTGGTGACCTGGCTCTGCGATGCGGGAATTGCCCTTTTTGGGGTGGACTGCGCGAACGTCGACTCCACGCAGGATCCAGAACGTCCAGCACATACCCGGTTTCTAAGGCAAGGCATCCTCATCGTGGAAAACCTCACCGGACTGTCGCGCCTGCACGGCGCGGCGTTCCGCTTTTTCTCCATCCCGCTGAAGGCGAGGGACGCGGCAGCCTTCCCGGTCCGTGCTTTTGCAGAGGTGCGTGAATAAACACAGGCGAAACCGCATCTTGTCACGGGCTGGTGAGCGCAAGCTGCGTCGACCCGCTGCAGCTGGAGGACATTGCCGCGGACCTTTGGCGCGACGCCCGTCTGCGCGCCATGACGCCGGCCGAAGCTGCCGAAAACTGGCTCGAGCCGGTAGCATGTGCCGATGGCCATCCTCGTCGGCACAGCCTCCTGGACTGACAAGACGCTGATCGACTGCGGGCGCTTCTACCCGAAGGAAGCGAAGACGCCCGAGGCGCGTCTGCGCTACTACGCGTCGCTCTTTCCTTTGGTCGAAGTCGATTCGAGCTACTACGGGATCCCCACGCCGACCAACGCCCACAACTGGGCCGAGCGCACGCCCGAGGGCTTCGTATTCAACGTGAAGGCCTTTCGCCTGTTCACCGGCCACCAGACCGACCCGAAGGTGCTGCACAAGGACATCAAGGAGGCGCTGGGCACGAGCCAGACGCTGTACTACCGTAGCACGCCGCCGGAGATCCGCGCCGAGCTCTGGCGCCGGTTCGTCGATGCAATCACGCCGCTCAAGGCGGCAGGCAAGCTCGGCCTGGTCCACTTCCAGTTCCCGCCCTGGCTGATGTGCAACCGCGAAGGGCATGCGCATGTCGAGCACTGCATCGAGCAGATGGAGGGGCACACCTGCAGCGTCGAGTTCCGGCACAAGTCCTGGTTCGACGAGGCGAGCCGCGCCGGCACGATCGACTTCTTGCGCGCGCTCGGCGCCGTGCACACCATCGTCGACGGGCCGCAGGGCTTCGCCAACAGCGTGCCGCTGCTGGCGGAAACCACGAACCCCGACTACGCGCTGGTGCGCTTGCACGGCCGCAACGTGGACACCTACAACATCAAGGGGGCGTCTTCAGCAGCCGAGCGCTTCGACTACGACTATCCGGACCAGGAACTGCGCGAGATCGTGATCGAGGTGGTGCGGCTGGCCTACAAGGTGCGAAACACGCACCTGATCTTCAACAACTGCGACGAGGACAAGGGCCAGCGCAACGGGCTCACTTTCCTGAAGATGCTGCTGGCGCACGGTTGAGCGAGCCAGGGCGATGGGGCGTCGGCTCTTGATCCTGGCGTAACACCGGTGCCTCATGCTTGGAGGTGACAGTCGATCGGCGCTGGTAGAGGATGCTTCGGCGCCCACCCATTGATGGGTGGGTCCTCGATGCCGGCGACTGTCGCGACCTATGGAGTGCAAATGTAAAAGGCGCATCGCAGAAATTCGCCAGTTCTCGCGAGTCCTCGTGAGCTTCGTGGCGCTCACGCGATCACTGTGCGGCGACAGCGATGCCGCGGATCTGCCCTGCCCTCGCCGCGGACACCGGTCGAGGATAGCGCGCAGGCGCAAAGCGCTGCAGCAGCCGCGCCTCGCGTCCGCGCGCCGACGCCAGGTTGGCGAGCTTCACATGGCCGAATCCCCGGATTGCGAGCGGTATGGCGGCAATCTGCGCTGCGAGCGCCTGATTCTCGGGTGAGAGCTCGGCCACCAGCTCGTCCAGCCGCGCCTCGAACTGGGCGATCAGGCTGCGTTGCAGGCGACGCTCCTGCGTGTAGCCGAAGACATCGAAAATGCCACCGCGCAGCACCTTGCCCCGCGCGAGCCACGTCATGGACGACTTCTCATACTCGCCCCTTAATTCACGATTCTTCGATCGCCTTGATGTAGTCCATGATGTCAATCGCCGGCATCTCCAATGCCTTGCGACGATCTCGCTCCGGCAAGGTATCGCGCACGAAGTCGATCTGCTTCCAGTTGGGAAACGGCGTTTCCCGCCCTGGCGCGGGCACGAACGGCGAACTCGAGACTCGCTGAAGCTTGGGGATGTATCGAGGACAGTTCAGGAAGATCTCGCTGACGGCAACCCGGACCACGAACTGGGCTTCCGGGTACTCGGAGATCAACAGGTCATCCCTCATCACGGACGCCTCTCCGCTGATCCGCAGGCGGTTGGGCTTCTCGAAGTCGATGAACAGGATGCCGACCTTTGGATTGGCCAACACGTTGCCCATGGACAGGTACATGCCGTTCCCATCGTAGCAAGGGAAGGCCAGAGTCCGTTCGTCGACCACCTTGACGAAGCCCGCCGGACCGGCCTTGAAGGAGCAGCTTGGCTTTCCCGAGCCATCGGCCGTCGCGAGAAAGAAGAAATCCTTCGTCGCGATGAACGCGGTGTCCAGCGGGTTGAAGGTGTCGTGCAGGTTGTGGGTCTCGATGACATCCGCCAGCCGGCGCGTGTCGAACGCGTCCTGCAACTGGCGCTGTTGGTCGTGATAGATGCTCATGCGGTACTCCGCTCAGGCGGACAGGGCCTGCGCCGCGGCGGGTTCCGCCACGGGGGTGGCCTCCGTCATCTCAGCCGCGGGAGAAGTCTGGACCACGACGGCTTCCCGCCGAGTCTTGTTCAAGAGCAGCTGCGTCACGTCGGGCCGCGCGTAGTGGCCGCTGGGGTCGGCGGCCGCCTTGGCCAGTGAGATCAGCCCGAGGTCGATGTCCGCGACGACGAAACCCTCCTCGGTCTCGGCCAGGTTCGTGCCGAGCGGAGAGCCGTCCGGCCCGTAGATGCGCGCGAAGCCACCACCGGCGAGCAGCAGCTGCTTCTTCGTCGGGTCGGTGCACAGCAGGTCGACCATGGGGCTCGATACCGTGGCGCATGGCGCGATCACGAAGCACTGGCCCTCGGCGGCATAGAGCTGGCTGGCGCCGTTGTTGACCTCCGGGCCGAGCGCGTAGGCGCCGCCCCGATAGAGGGAGAAGCTCGGCCAGGCGGCGCAATGGATCTGCTCGTTCTGCGAGTACATGGCGTACTTGGAAAGCGGCTGCAGATGCTCCCAGCAGCACAGTGACCCGATGTTGCCGATCTCTGTTTCGCACACGCTGAGGTCGGAGCCGTCGCCCTCGCCGAAGACGGTGCGCTCGACGTGGGTGGGCTTGAGCTTGCGGCGCGTCTGCACGACGTTGCCCTTGTCGTCGATCAGGAACTGAGCGATGTAGAGGCTGCCTCCGGCCTTCTCGCTGAAGCCCGACGAGATCCAGATGCGATGCTTGCGCGCGGCGTCCCTGATGCGCTCGAACTCGGGCGATCCGATCACCAGCGAGTTGTCGTGGTAGCGCTGCACGAACTGCATGCCCCAGGCCGGCGAATCCAGCCAGATCCACCAGGGGTAGCCCGGCAACCAGGTCTCGGGGAATGCCAGCAGCTGGATGCCATCCTTCGCCGCACGGCCCATCAGGTCGATGGTCTTGTCGATCGTCGCGTCGAGGTCGAGGAACACGGGGGCGGCCTGGACCGCGGCGACGCGTAGCCTGGGGTGGGTCTTGCTTGCCATGATGGAGAACTCCGGTGGATTTCGTGCGTGGTGCCCAAGGGCTGAGGGGTTGTCCCCGCCTTGTCAGCAGGTTGACCGAAGACTAGGGCGGCTTCGGCTTTGACGCTTGTCCAGGCGTTGCAGCGTTCTTGTCTAAAAATCGCGCATCGTCGGATTTCGCTGCTGGCACATCCGGCACAGAATGCGGCCGATCAACACCCCTCCGTCGTCGCCGCAGCCGCTTACGTATGGCGGCTGGCTCATGACCTGATCGACCAAACGCTCGAAGGGCGCGATGCCTGTGGTTGCTTCGCAGCGGCCGAACACCTTGGCGCGATGCACGCCCAACGCCGCCAAGTACGCCCAGGCGCCGGCGCGTTCGTACTCGTGCTCCACGCGCATTGACTTTCCCGCCTCGGTAGGCAGGCTCGGATGCATGCGCAGCCGAGCCTGGATACTGGTCTTCTCGTCGGTAGAGATGACGAACTCGTCCTTGCGCAGTGACTGCCCTTGCCAGCGTCGCTCGTACAGATCCAGGATGCGGCCGGCCTTGGCATGGAAGTCCGGGTCCCGCGCAAAGATCCAGCAACGGTGCCGCCAAGGGCGAATCGCGTCCTCGTGCAACCAACGCCAGACCGTGCTGTCGCTGATGCGCGCCACCAGGCCCGAGCGCTGCGCGTGTCGCGCCACGTCGGCGACGCTCAGGCGCGACAGCGGCAAGCCCAAGGTGGCCGGCAACTCGCAGGCGAGCGCCTTGATCTCAACCGTGACCTCTGGGAGGAAAGACCCGAGGGCGGGCGGGCTCTCTCTTCGAGGCCCGCCAATCGCTCCTTGAAGAAGCGCTGGCGCCACTGACTGACCACCTCGCGCCGGGTGTCCAGCCGCGCGGCGATCTCGTCGTTGTCCAAGCCGTTGGCGGCCATCAGGATCATCTTGGCTCGAACAACTTCGAAATACGGCAACGCATATCTGGTTGCACGACGATTCAACTCGGCCGACTCATCCAGCGTCAACTCGATATGGAACGGACTCTTCCTTGGCATATGCAACCCCTGGTCGAAGGATTGCACAAGACGCCATACGCGGCCGAACTTATCAAGAATATACGTGGCCGCATTTATGAAACTGCCTACTTAGTCAGGCAATTGCTGGAGTTCGGCCAGCGTCGCTCGCAGGGTGCCCAACGCTTTCACGGCGGCAGCGAACTCGCCCACTTCCACGCCCTGATCGCTCAAGCTCTGTAGCACGAACTGCTCAAAGGCGTCGCCGGTCTTTCCCTCAAGCAACTGGTGATCTTCGAGGATCACATTTCCAAGCAACAGCAGCTCTGCCAGCGCGCGAGCAGGCCGGCGATGGGAACGTTCGAACTCGACTCGCAGGGCTGCGATCTCATCACTGGTGGCCGTCATGAGCGTAGTTTGCCCCAGCCTTCCGCCATTCTCCAAACGAGATATTCCGCAAGCGGTTCGCACCAGCTAGCTGGCAAAGGATGTACTGACCTAGGCCGGAAGTGCAGCGGACAAACACCATCGCTCGAAACATACTTTCCTATCCAAGTCCTGATCGGGCCGGCGGATGGAAACTGGAAAGCTGCTCGCGATTGTGGAGGTTGCACAAGCCAGACGGTTTGCATGTCAGGCCGCAGGCTGTGGCCGCACTGTTTTTCGGCAGCTTTACGTCGTCCACAGCGAGGGAATCATCGTCCTGGGCGCAGGCTGCTATCGAAAGATGCTCGGCACCGAAGTCTCAGCTCGGCCGCTGCATGGGACGCCTGATGTCCGCCGTCTCACCGAGCGGGAGTGCAGCTTGCTCGCGGAGAATCCAGCTCAGCTGATGGCGGAGTTCGACGCGGGACACGCATCCGCCTTCGGTGCTCTCTCGGCGCGTCCGAGCCCGCGCGAGGCCACCCCGCGCGCGCGAACTCCTCGCTTGCCCATTTGGACCAGACGCCAGTTTGGTGCGCAGGCGGAGAAAGAGGTTGAAGCGCAATACGGGCGAAGCTCGGACCTCAAGGGCTGGCGTTCGCTGGTCGACCTCCGCATCAGGGAGCTCGCGGACCGGGTCACCGCGTCGAAGGCGTAGCGGCCCAGCAGGTGCTTGGGTGCAGATCTGACTCAAGGATGGCGGGTGCCGCAACCCTCCATGGCTCAAGCTGTCGATCGGCGGCAAGGATCGAAGGCCGTGGCGTTGCGCATCAAGGACTTTGGAGCAGCTCTGCCAAGCTACTTTGAACGCGCTGGGCAACACACTTTGAATTTTCCGGTGGGTTTTTCACCCATCTTTGAATTTTCCGGGGCCGCGAGGGGATCACGAGCCGCCGCCGGTTAGGTCGCAACCGCCGGTTGGGGCCCAAAGGAGCCCGTGGCGATTTTCTGATCGACCGACAGCTCCACCTTGGAACCGGTCGTTGGCGACACGATTCAACTATCGAACTGCTCTCCTGTGATCCAACAGGCCGCGTGATGCCTGTATGCCCCTTCTTAAAACGCGAGCGCTAGCATCCCGGCACCGCAGACGAGCAGAGCGACGCCGATCGCGTAGCCGAACCAGTGTCCCGCAGGGACAGTCTTTTCGCACAGTACGAACAGCGCGAGGCCCGCAATCCAGTAGAGGTTCATCACGCCGCCGAAAAACATCAGCCCCATCAGGAGCCAGCAGCAGCCGACGCAGAAGGCGCCGTGCAAAAGACCCATGCATAGCGCGCCACGGGCGCCCCGCCGCCAATGGGTACTGAGGAATGCAAGCGGCGATCGGCATTGGCGAAGGCAGGCATGCTTGATCGGGGTGAGTTGGTAAACGCCGGCGGCGAACAGCAGGAAGCCGCCCAAGGTCGCGTTGGTCGCGACGAGCGTCGGTGAAAGGACACCGGTGAGCTCGAACCCCCACTGCACGATGACCGCGACCAGGCTGAAGCCAGCCCAGGCGGCGAGATAGCCAAACGCGAAAATGCTCGTCGCGACGTAGGGATGGCCGGTGTCGCGCTGCCTGCGATTGACCGTCGCAAACAAGAGGATCACCGGCGCCGCGCTAGGCAGCATCATCGCGACCATCATGACCCACCACATGAAGAACATCAGGACTGCATAGCCGGGCGTCCAGGCCGCGCGCGTCATCATCGCCATGCCGGCCATACCCCCTTCGGACATGCCCCTTGCCATCCCGAGCTGCGACACGCGGGTCATCTCGAAAGCCGACATGCCCATGCCGGCGCCGGCCAGCAGATACGCCCACGACAGAGCGATAACCGCAGTCAGCGCGGTAACGACGACCAGGCGATCGCGCCTGACCAATGCCTCGAGTGTGGCGTTGATGGGGCCGTCCTTACTCTTCACCCGATCGTATGGAGGTCACGCGTCAAGCCATGCTGTGAGCCTTGATCTTTCGCGGACCAAGCCATGCTGGTTGAAGTGGTGAACACAATAGTGCGCCCATGAATCTTCGAACGCCATCTCCATGTCGCCCGTCACCGAGGTCGTCCCCAGCCCGATCTCTGCGTAGGTGAACTCGAAGCTGCCACTCGGACGCGCCAACGCAATGTGGAACGGTTCACCGTTGAACTCGTTGATGATCGGTCTGCCACTGCTCTGCATGACGCCCGGGATGTCGACCCTTGCAGTTCTGAGTTCCAGGTTCGCTTCGAGACTGATCGGCAGGAACAATGTCCTGCAAAATTCCGAGCATGTGGACGCAAACACGGCGAATAGATTGCTCGACAGTTCGCATGCCCCACCCGAGATGATCGTTTCAAGTGCTGCCCGTTGAGCTTCATCCGCACGTTCGTCGATGACGATCTGGCGTTTTCCGTTTCCGTCCTTGATCTCGCCGGGCCACTTGTACAGCGCCGCCCAATGCAGCCCCGCGAGCGGCGTATCGTTGAAATGGCCTTCAACGACTTTGCCGACGAAGGCCGACTGGCAATATCCATGTGTACTCGGCAAGTTGAATTGGCAACCGCAATTCACGGCGCAATTGCAGTTGTCATAGGTTTCGCTCTTGAATAGCCATTGATGGGTCATCTCGAAAGCCATGATGCTCAGCTCCCGTTCGCCGGAGCGATGTTCTGGTTGATGTGGAAGAGGTTGTCCGGGTCATAGGTCGCCTTCACTGCGGCGAGCCGCTCGTAGTTGGCGCCATAGTTTGCGGGCGCACGGTGATCGTCGTCGCCCGACATGAAGTTGACGTAGCCCCCGTCGCCGCCCGAGTGGGGATGAATCGCTGCGTAGTAGTCTTTCACCCACTTGATGTTGGCCTCGTTGTCGGCCGGGTCCGACCAGATTCCCAGGATCAGCGGGACAAAGCTCTTGTCCCGGTGACCGAACGCGGTCTCGTTGGCGCCGACCCGTTGCGCCGCACCGTTGATCGGCTGGAGATGCATGCTCGAGCTGATGTGCGGTGTCCTTTTCCCATGCTCGACGTGAGCAGCGATCGCCGCGTCGGTGAGCTCGGTGATGAAGTCTGCTTTCCAGTAGTACTGCATGCCCTTCGGGACCAAGAAGTCGAAGGCGCTTTGCAGGGCCGGGTACGGCATCACGCCGAACTGCTCCGCCTTCACTTCGGCAGCGTCGCGCAGTGGCTTGAGTACTCGCTCGGCCTCCTCGTGTGGACCGTTCCAGCACGTGACCAGTACACAGAACAGATCCCCGACCCGGTTCTTGGGGATAAACGGCAGGTCAGGGGCAATCTGCCAGCCGAAGAAGCAGCCGAGCTGTTCGGGCGCATCCGCAATGTATTCGCGGTAGCACTCCAGGACCGCCGCGGCATCGTCGAACTCGTAGAACAGCGGGCCGCCCACGATGTCGCCCACCTCGTGGAGCTGAAACACGAAGCTGGTGACGACACCGAAATTGCCGCTGCCCCCGCGCAGGGCCCAGAACAGGTCTTCGTTCTGGTAATCGCTCGCGGTGACCTGCCGGCCGTCGGCGAGAACGACATCGGCTGCCAGCAGGTTGTCGATGGAGAGACCGGCGCCGCGGGTCAGGTAGCCGATGCCGCCGCCCAGCGTCAGGCCGCCCACCCCGGTCGTGGAGATGACCCCGCCGGGCGCGGCCAGGCCGAACGGGTAGGTCGCGTGGTCGACATCGCCCCACGTCGCGCCGCCCCCGACCCGGGCGATCTTCTTGACCGGGTCGACCCGCACGTTGTTCATCCTCGACAGGTCGATGACCAGGCCGTCGTCCACCGTGCCGAATCCGGGAACGCTGTGGCCCCCACCGCGAATGGCCGGGTCCAAGCCGCCGTCGCGGGCGGCAGCGACCGCGGCCATCACGTCGGCCGAATCCACGCAGCGGATGACGGCGCGGGGCCTGCGGTCGTGCATGGCGTTGTGGACAGCACGGGCGTCGTCGTAGTCAGAATCGGACGGGGTGATGACGAGGCCGCGTACCGCTTCGGTCAATGCCTTGATCGTGTCGCTCATTGGGCGCTCCTGCAGCTTCGTCTTACCGAGGTTGCGCCCGCAGGCGTTCCCGAATCGTTCCCTCTCAGCCGGACTCGCTCAGAAGGCCGGTGGCTGCCCGGAACGCCGGGAGATCACGCATCGGGAGACGCTTCCCCAGGAGCTCAGCGATCGGGCATGCTTCGGGCGGTAAGCTTCAAATCGGTGAAGATCACCAAATGGGAGTACGGATCGCGCCATGCTCAACACGCTCGAACAGGGTCGCGCGGCGTATCGCCGTCGCGCGTGGAGTGAGGCCTATGGGGCACTCTCGCTTGCGGATCAAGCCCGGCCGCTCGATCACGACGACCTCGAGCTGCTGGGGACCTGTGCCTACTTGACCGGTCGCGACCAGGATTTCCAGAGAGTCCTGGAGCGGGCACATCACCTGAACCTGTCCGCCGGCAACCAGGCACGAGCGGCACGCGCGGCATTCTGGTTGGCCCTGACAGCTCTCCTCCGGGGCGACAAGGGGATCGCGACCGGATGGCTCTCGCGCGCGGGACGATTGATCGAATCACGCGACTGCGTGGAGCAGGGGTACTTGCTGCTGCCGCTCGCCGAGCAGCATCTCGCCGAACGCAACGGCGCCGCCGCCCACGCCGCCGCGAGCCGCGCCGCCGCCGTTGGTCAGCGTTTTGGCGATGCTGATCTGGTTGCTTGCGCCCGTCACCTGCAGGGACGTGCTCTCCTCGACAAAGGAACGGTCAATGCTGGCCTCGCGTTGCTCGACGAGGCGATGCTTGCGGCAATGACCGGAGAACTATCGCCCATCTTCACCGGTTTGATCTATTGCAGCGTGCTCGACGCCTGCCAGAAAGTGTGCGCTCTGAGCCGTGCTCGCGAGTGGACCGCCGCGCTCTCCAAATGGTGCGAGCAGCAGCCGGACATGCTGGCGTTCACGGGCACGTGTCTGGTTCACCGAGCCGAGATCCTGGAGTTCGAAGGAGCCTGGCCGGACGCACTGTCGGAAGCCACCCGCGCTTGTGAGCGTCGCGCGCCGACCGACCGACAACCGCCTGCCGCAGCGTTCTACTTGCAAGGTGAGATTCTTCGGTTGCAAGGCAACGTTCCCGCGGCCGAAGAGGCGTACCGCAACGCAAGTCGGTGGGGATGCGAACCGCAACCCGGACTGGCGCTGCTCCTCATGGCCCAGGGGCGGTGGGACGCTGCGTGCGCGACGATTCGCCGCGTCGTAGACGCGACGACCGATCCATTCGAGCGGGCGAAGCTGCTACCCGCCTACATCGAAATCATGCTGTCCGGGTCTGCAGTAAAGGAGGCCAGCTCCGCATGTGCTGAGTTGGAGGAGCTCGCCGAGACCATCGACACAGACGTCCTGCACGCGCTCGCCGCGCATGCCCGCGGTGCCGTCGAGTTGGCCGACGGCGATGCCCGGACAGCGATCGCCCCTCTACGTCGCGCGTTCCAAATGTGGCAGCAGCTCGGGGTGCCGTACGCCGCTGCTCGCGTTCGCGTGCTTCTCGGAGGAGTGTGCCTGTCGCTGGGCGACGCCGAGACAGCTGGACTCGAGCTTGGTGCCGCCAGGGCGGTCTTCCACCAGCTCGGGGCCTTACCCGATCTCGTCCGGCTCGATGCAATCGAGAAACAGACACGCAACCATCGGCCCTTGCTGACGTCCCGCGAGCTTCAGGTGCTTCGGCTGATCGCCGCCGGGAAAACCAACAAAGGCATCGCGTGCGAACTGTCGCTGAGCGAGCGGACAATCGACCGACACGTGAGCAACATCCTCACCAAGCTCGGCGTTCCCTCGCGTGCGGCCGCCACCGCCTACGCCTACGACCACAAGCTCTTTTGATCGCCGACAGTCCTGGCGCAAATTACCCACCCGAGGAATCGGGCGGAGTTGGGTGATTTCGCCGAAGCACCACGGCGGGCATGGTGGCAGATTTGGTCGGTAGAGGAACGACAGCGCGGACCACATCCGGCAGTGTCGTTCGTGCTACCGATTTAGAAAGGAGGATTGCCATGAGTACCAGTGTCGACATCGTCCGCAACGTTTACGACCTCTTCCGTAGTGGCGACATCCAGGGTGTCCTCGCCAATTTTGGAAACGACTGCGAGGTCGAGTTCTTGGGTGCCAACAACATCCCGTTCGCCGGTAAGTACATGGGAGCCCGAGGTATGGGCGAAGCGCTTCAGAAATTCGCCGACACCTGCGAGATTATCGAGTTCGGTCCCGACGAATTCCACGCGGACGGCGACTTCGTGACCGTTCTTGCCCACGAACACTGCCGTTGCAAAGCGACCGGACGCGAGTGGCGGACGCGCCTGGTCGAGACGTTCGTCGTACGCGAGGGCAAGATCCGGAACTTCCTCTGCATGTACGACACGGCCCGGGTCGCCGCAGCCTACCCCCAGGGCGCGACCGCAACGTAGGAAATGTAATGGCTGGAGATCTTCCACTCTAGAACTCAACCGGACTCGCGCAGAAGACTGGTGGCTGCCCGGAACGCCGGGAGATCGTGGCCCGATGGAATGGTCTCAACGAGGTCCGCGAGCTGCTCCCGCAGCGCCTGATCGGGAAATCGACTGGCCAAGGAGTGCAGCGCTCGAAGCTCCAGCCAGCCCGCCCCTTGAGCGCTGCCGATCTCGATGGCACGGCGCAGAGAAGCGGCGGCGGTTTCGCTTTCTCCGCTGCGATAAGCCAGCTCACCGTCGACTCGCCACAGCTCGGCCTCGAGATAGCGCTGGTTGCAGCGGTGTGACCACAAGAGCGCCTCGCGTGTGGCGGCTCGTCCCTGGTGGAACTCGCCGAGCATGCCGCGAGCGCGGGCGAGGAGAAGGAGTGTGTAGGTCAGGTGGAGGGTCTCCCCTTCGGCACGCGAGCGCGCCGCCGACCGCACGATCTTCTCGATGCCCTCAGCCGATCCCTCGCACACGTCCAGCCAGCCCCGAAGCGCCTCCAGGACGGCCATGAGGTAGCGCTCCGAAAGACGCTTCCACAGAAGGTCGGCCTCCGCGAGCAGCTCGGCGAGGCGGGAGAGATCTTCGGATTCGGCCGCGAGGATCGCCGCGTAAGTGATGACGTACGCCAACGTCATCAGATGATCGAGATCCACCGCGATCTCAAGTGCAGATCGAGCTGTGTGGCCGGCCCTGCCGGCATCTCCGGCCCACAGCTCGACGAGGGCCAGCCGTACCAGGCAAACCGCCTTCGGGTCCTGGGCGTACAACGCCAGATGCTCGTCGCGACGGGACACGTCATAGGCTTCGATAGCGCCATCGAGATGGTGGCGGGCTCCGGCCAGATCGCCCCGCCAGAACGCGCTCACGCCGAGGAGATATCGGCCCTCTGTCCTGGCGATCGGATCATGACTCTCATGCTCGAGAAGGGCCCGGGCGAGTTCATCGCAATCGTCGAAGCGGCAGCCCTGCAGCCGGGCGAGGCCGAGACCACGCAGGATCGGCGGCGCCACGGGTCTGTGAAGCTTGCGGCATAGCGAAAGGGCTCGCTCGTAGAGTTGGTGCGCACCCTTGGAGCCGTAGCCGTCGAGGGCAACAAGCGGGGATCCGAGGGCGATCCGGATATCGAGCTCGAGCGCGTCGCGGTCGGGTGACGGTGGCAGGTCGGCGAGCAGTGCGAGCGCTCGCTGAAACATGGTGACCGCTTCTTCGAGGGCCGACACGGCCACCGCTCGGCGCCCCGCCACGCGGTAGGCATCGATGGCCGCATCCACCATGCCGGCCTGGTCGTAGTGTGCGGCCAGCTGCGGGCTGGCCGCGTCGATGTCGCCGTGGGGCTCGACCGCAATCGCCTCGGCGACAGCCCGGTGGAGTTGGCGTCGACGAGCCGGGCTGAGCATCTCCAGCGCGACCGCACGAAGCTTGTCGTGACTGAAATCGTACGTGAGCCCCTGATCGCGGATGATCCGTCGACGCCAGAGTTCGTCGACGTGATCGATGAGATCGCGCTCATCGATGCCAGTGGTCGAGACCATCAGGCCGACCGAGAAGGGCCGGCCGATGACGGCCGCCACTTCGGCCAGTCGCCGAGCGCCGTCAGTGAGTTGGCCCAGCCGGGCGCGCAGCACCGCCCGCATCGTCTGTGTGAGCACGGCTTGACTTCCATCAGAGGAGATCCCGGCCCGAAGAGCCTCGATGACAAAGAGTGGATTGCCTTCGGTCTCGCTCCACAGTCGTGCCGCCAGCTTCGGATCGATCGTGTCCTCGGCGCGCAGCCGGGCAGCGAGCGTCGCCGTGGTCGCTTCGTCGAGTCGGTCGAGTGGCACTGTCGTCACTGCCTGGTCGTGGCCCAACGCGTCGACGAGTCCAACGAGGGGATGATGCTGTGGGATCTCCTCCGAGCGGACAGAACCGACGATGAGGACCGGTGCCGTCTGTCGGGAACGGATGATGAAACCGATCAACTCGATGGTCTCGGCGTCACACCACTGCAGATCGTCGATGATCAGCAGGCGCGGGCGGTCGCCGACGACGATGGCTCGGGTCACGGCATCGAACAACCGATGGCGCTGAGCCGGGTCGCCCGACGGGCTCCGTTCAGAGGGCTCCGAAACGTCGCGGAGCTCGGGCAGGAGACGAGCGAGCTCGGCACTCCAAACCGTGTCGAGCGTGTCGATGTCGCTTCGCAGAGCATCCGATCGGAGCAGGTCGACGACGGGACCCCACGGCAGTCTGCCCGCAGCCTCGTACGCACGAGCCGATGCCACCACGTGTCCCTCTGCTCGAACTCGGCGGCCGAGTTCCAGTGCGAGACGGGACTTTCCGATCCCCGGTTCCCCGGTCACCAACAAGAGATGTGCGCGACCCTGCCGCGCGGTGTTCCATGCCTCGTAGAGCTGGTTCCACTCGAGGTCGCGGCCGACGAAAGGCGATTCGGCGACGGGTAGGTCCTTGCCCTGCACTTCGTCACGGTTGAGTGTGCCAGCCCGCAGCGCTCGGACCATGGCCCCGATCGCCTCGCCCGGTGCCACCGCGAGATCGCGCTCGAGCACCTCCGCGTACCGATGGTAGGAGCGCAGCGCCGCGGCTCTATCGCCGAGCGCGAGATGTGCTTCCATCTGAATTCGAACGGCCGCTTCGTCGGTCGGCTCCAGGTCGATGATGCGTTGGGCATGCCTGATCGCGGCGTTGTGGTCGTCGCGCCTGGCAGCCTCTTCTGTCAGCCGCACGAGGGCCCCATACGCCTGCGCTCGAAGTTTCGCTCGCTCATCCAGAACCCAGTCGTCATAACAAGCCGGAAGGAGATCGCCCGAATAGAGGCGCGCGGCGAGCTCGAAATCACCGGCCGCCATGGCATCCTGGAACCTCAGCACGTCGACCTCGCCCGGTCCACTCGGAATCCACCGCACAGTCTCGTTGTCGATCTCGACGAACTTACCGATGTCGGGAAGGGAATGACGGAAGTCGTGCAGCAGCTTTCTGAGGTTGGTGCGCGCCTGACGTTCGTCGGAGTCTGGCCAGAGCTCGAACGCGAGTCGTGAGCGCTGCTGCGCGTCTCTGCGTAACGCGATCAACCCCAGAAACCGTTGCAAGCGAAGAGAGTTGAAGGCGCGAAGACGCCGGCCGTCCAGGATGATCTCGACTGCACCAAGAAGTCGGACCTGTAACCGCGTCGGCCGTTCGCCACCGACCCCGCTCGTGTCACCCGGCATATGGCTCCTCGTGTGGCGGTCCAGCTTTGAAAGCAGCGCCAGTTCGATCCTTTGAACAGCAGACACAGGGTCGGCCCTCCATGCCTGCCGGCATCGCAAGGCGCGAACGACCGCTTCGGAGATTTTGTCACTGCGCTCGGTCACCGAGCGACGTCTGCTGTACCTTGGGACCGGTCGTTGGCGACACGATTTTCTTGCTGGGTGAGCGACCGGAAGTGGCCGACTGCCGTCCCAATGCAGTCAGCACTGGTGACAGATTTTGGCACCAGCGTGAATGGCCAGCCGGCACCGCTGGGTCCAGCAGGTCGTCCTTCAGTGGCGCTCAGCGAGCCGGTCCAAGGTGTCCAGATCCTCGGCGGTCAGGACGAGCGCCGCACCTGCGAGGTTCTCCCCGAGATGCACGATCGAGGACGTGCCCGGAATGAGCAGCACGTTCGGCGAGCGGCGCAGCAGCCACGCGAGGGCGACCTGCATAGGCGTCGCGCCGAGCCGCGCGGCCACGTCGCTCAGCGCGCTCGACTGCAGCGGCGTGAACCCACCCAGCGGGAAGTAGGGCACATAGGCCGTGCCGCTGGCGGCGAGCTGGTCTATCAAGGCGTCGTCGTCGCGGTGCACGAGGTTGTAGTGGTTCTGCACGCAGACGATCTGCGTGATCGTGCGGCCCTGCGCGATCTGCGCGGGCGTGACGTTGCTCAGGCCGATGTGGCGGATCAGTCCGCGGTGCTGCAGTTCGGCCAGCGCACTCAGTGGCGCCTCGATCGATCCTTCGGCCGGGCCATGGACGTCGAACATGGCGCGCAGGTTCACGACCTCGAGTACGTCCAGGCCGAGGTTGCGCAGATTGTCGTGCACCGCGCGTTCCAGGTCGCGGGCGGAAAAGGCTGGGTTCCACGATCCGTCGTCCCCACGCACGGCGCCGACCTTGGTGACGATGACCAGGTCGTCGCGATAGGGATGCAGCGCCTCGCGGATCAGCTGGTTGGTGACGTGCGGCCCATAGAAGTCGCTGGTGTCGAGATGGTTGACGCCCTGGGCCAGGGCCTCGCGCAGTACTGCGAGTGCGGCGTTGCGGTCCTTGGGCGGGCCGAAGACGCCGGGACCGGCGAGTTGCATGGCGCCGTAGCCCAGGCGATTGACGGTGCGATGGCCCACGCGGTAGGTGCCTGCGATGTGGATGTCGATCATGGAGCAAGTCCTTCAAAATAGTGGAATGCCTCGAATCTAGGATTGCGGGCACTGCGCGACAATCCATCGCAATCTGCACAGGCCGTGCGGAAATCTGGACAGTCGATGGACGATCTCGCAGACCTCAACGCCTTCCTGGCGGTCGCCCGCGAGGGCGGATTCCGCGGCGCCGCGCGCGTGGCCGGCACCAGCGCATCGCGCATGAGCGACGCGGTCCGCCGGCTCGAAGCCCGGCTGGGCGTTCGGCTGCTCCATCGCACCACGCGCACCGTCGCGCCGACGGAGGCCGGAGCGCGCCTGCTGGAGCGGCTCACGCCGGCGCTCGGCGAGGTGCGCGCGGCGCTGGACGCGGTCAACGGGTTCCGCGACCGGCCGGCCGGTCGCCTGCGGCTGAATGTGCCGGTGAGCGCCGCGCGGCTCGTGCTGCCACGGATCGTGCCGCCCTTCCTGGCGAAATACCCGGACATCTGCCTCGAGGTGGTCGCGGAGGACCGCTTCGTCGATGTGCTGGCCGAAGGCTGCGACGCGGGCATCCGCTACGAGGAACGGCTCGAGCAGGACATGGTCGCCGTTCCGATCGGCCCGCGTGTGCAGCGCTTCGCGGCCGCTGCCTCGCCGGCCTACCTCACCCGCTGTGGCCGCCCCGCGCATCCACGCGAGCTGCTCGAACACGCCTGCCTACGCGGGCGCTTCGCAAGCGGGGCGATGAACGCGTGGGAATTCGAACGCGACGGCGAGTCAGTCAAGGTCGATCCGAAGGGGCCGTTGATCGTCGGCATTGGCGCGACCACCGACCTCGCGGTGGACGCGGCCGTGGCCGGCAGCGGGATCGTCTACCTGTTCGAGGACTGGCTGCGTCCCTACGTCGACCGCGGCGAACTGGAGCCCGTGCTCGAACGCTGGTGGCCGAGCTTCTCAGGACCCTTTCTCTATTTCCCCGGCCGCCAGCACCTGCCGGCGCCGCTGCGTGCCTTCGTTGACTTCGCCAGGGCGATGCAGCCCTGGACCTGAGCCTGCGGGCTGCGCCGCCGAAGGGCCTGGCCGCATCCTGCCACATGCGCGTCATCGCCGGCGGGGGCAAACCGACCGCCTCAACCGCCCTGTGGGACAGCAGCTCAAGGGGAACGGTTCTGTTCGGCGCCTCGGTCGCCTTATGAACAGCGTTGCACGTCAGCTTGCAATATAGCTACGCTGTATGTATAATATATATACACGAGACCCATCCGCGGAGCCGCCATGCCTGCCACCACCAGCCATCAGCCACTTAAGCTGAATTTCAAAGACGACACGCTGACTACCGTGTCGAGAGACGCGCTGCGGGCGCTGGCCAAAAAATTGGGCTTCAACGAAACCCAAACCGTCCTGTACGCACTCGCTAGACTGCGAGACGAGGTTTTCTTCGAACAGGACACTGAGAAATTGATGCCACTCACCAAGACACAGCACCAAGCCATCGCGAAGGCCGAACCAAAAAGGAGAGGTAAGGTCATCGACTCGCTGCTGTGAGCAGGAACTACTGGAAACCGCGGCCCAAACTCGGCGACATTGTTGAGTGCAGCTTTCCGCAGGAAATGGGCGTGCCAGGCCCCAAGAACCGCCCGGCCTTAGTGCTTCAAGTCGAAGAGGCGACCGATGACCCGGCCGGTTCTGTTGTGGTAGTCGCATACGCCACATCCCAGAACACCACAGCGGTGTACCCGGGAGAGTTCGTCATTGAGGCCAGCGCAAAAACGGGCTTAACCAAGGCAACCAAGTTTGACCTGGTCAATCATCACCGGCTTTCCTTTGATGACGCCTGGTTCGCGCCCGCGCCCGGCAAGACGCCAAGATACCCTCGGCGCGGGCGGCTTGACCTTCAGGATGCCATAGTGAAGCGCAAGCTTCAATCAGCAATCATGGAAGCCAGGAATCAACCCAAGAGCTTCTGAGATGTCTATCGCATCTTTGTAAGTCAGCGTCGGCTCAGCACCCTCTTGACGGCAACTCCCGTCTGATCGAGACGGCGCTCAGATGTCGAGCACGTGGCGCAGCATGTGGAACGGCACGCGCCACGATTGGCCGTTTCCGGTGTCGACAGTGGCCGTTCGTTGGTTGATGCGAACGACGGTGCCCACTTGGGGTTGGAGGTACTTGTCGTCGAACGAGACCTTCTCGCCGCCGCGGAAGTCGCTGCGGGAGGCTTTGATCGGCGGCGGCGTCGCCGGTGCTGCTGCCGCTGTCGCTTGCGGGGTCACGAGCGGCGGTTCGATAGCCGTATAGGGCAGCTTCCACTCGCGCCGCGTGCCTTCTTCATGCAGCGTGACCTGCGTGTCCTTCATCGCCACGACCTTGCCGTTGCGCATCTGACCGTCGCGCCAGTCGAGGAAGCGCACGGTCTGTCCCAGGTTCATGTTCGTGCGCACGGCGATGATCCGGCGCGGATCGGCCAGCAGGCGCTCGATGATGGTGCTCAGCTGGAACAGCTCCAGGCTGCTCGCGCGGTTGAGCGCATCGATCAGCTTCGGGTCGGTGCCTTGCAGGATCACTCTCGTCTTCCTTCGTTGCGCAGCCTGGTGGCGTGGTTCAGGCTGCCAGTCGTTGCTCAACGTGGTGCCCGCCGATGTTCCACGGCAGCAACTCGTCGATGCGGTTGATCGGATGATCGGCAATGCGTGCGAGCACGTCGCGCAGATACCCCTGCGGATCGAGCCCGTTCAGCTTCGCCGTTTATGCCGCCCGCGGAACTATGCCGAGCGGGCTCGTTTGCCCCAGGTTTCTCCGTAGCCGGCCTGTGATCGGTTCGGCATAGTTCATCGTGTGCTCCGTCCACAACAACGGAGAACAAGATGATCATTGCGGAAGAGTACTTGAACAGGAGCCGGCTGTTCCGGCGCCTCAAGAGCGGCGCTCACGGACAGCTCGTTGAGCTTTACGCGGCGCGTCTCGTCGAGGTCGGGCTCGCTGGCCACGGCACTTGGCGCTGCCTCAACGTGGTCGGCGATCTCCTGGCTTGGATGGCAAGCCGCCGGACCAGGCTGACCAACCTCGATGAGCGCGTGGTGGAGCGCTACCTGCTGCACCGAGGAGGCAAGCAGACCATCCAGCCGGGCGACCGGGCAGCGCTGAAGCGGTGGCTGTTGATTCTGCGCACCGCCGGCACGATCGCGCCGGCGGCGCTACCAGCGAACACCCCGCAAGAGCAGATCTTTGCCGAGTTCAGCGACTGCGACTATCTGCGAAGCGAGCGCGGTCTGGCAGCGAGGACTATCGTGCGCCATCTGCCTGCGATCCGCCGGTTCCTGCGTGAGGTTTGCCCCGCCGGCGCTACCGACCTCGGCAAGATCCGCCAGGAGGAGGTGATCCACTATATCGAGCGTCACGCCCAAGATTGGAGCCCGAGCTCCGGCAAGGGCGCCGCCTTGCCCCGGAACGACGCCGCCCCGAGGGGCTCGACCGGAATGCGTCCACCGAGTGCCATGCAGGTTGCCGGGTCGATCAGGATCGTCCGCTTCGCAAGCTTGGTGTGCGCCTCGAGCCGCGCGGCAAGGTTCACCGTGTCGCCGATGCAGGTGTAGGTCGCGCGCTGCTGCGTGCCGGTGTAGCCCGCCACCATTTCGCCGCTGGCGATTCCCACGCCGATGCGGATCGCAGGCTTGTCCGCAGCGATGCGCTCTGTGTTCAGCAGCTCGATCATCTCGACCATGTCGAGCGCCGCGCGCACCGCGGCCGCGCTGTGGTCGGGCGGCGGCAGCGGCAGCGGGGCGCCGAAGATGGTCATCAGCCCGTCGCCGTCCAGCGGCGACCTGCGCTGAAAGCGAAAAAGCCACACGGTCGCCTCTGGGACCGCTTCGAGTTTTTCAACAGAATTCTGCGGCGAGCTGACGATCGACAGCCCCCACTTCTACGGCGGTGCGGCGTAGTCGACAATGGGCCGCCCTCCGCAACCCCTGGAGTCACTCATGTCGCCGATCAGAAGCCTCGTCTGCGCCGCGCTGCTCGCCACCGCAACGCTCCTGTCGGCCTGTGCCACGCATGGCGCGGCAACGAGCCCGGCGACGACGAGCGTAGAGGCGAAAGCGTCTCCTGCGCTCGTGCCGTTTGCGTCCGATGAAGGCCTGGCACGTCTTGGCCGCTCGGGCGCAAAGATTGATTTCGCGGCGCTCGCCAACCAATTTGAAGCCCAGTACAACGGCACTTTCTGCGGGCCCACCTCGGCCGCGATCGTGCTCAACGCCGTGCACAGCAGCAGTGCCGACCTGCCACGCGACCACACGCGGCTGCGCAAGGACGATGTGCAGTTCATGCGAGCCGGCGCCGATCCGATCGTCCCGCGGTTCACGCAGGACAGCGTGATCGACAGGGGCCCCAAGACACGTGCGCAGGTGCTTGGCGAGCCGATCACCATTGGCGGCAAGCAGGTCAAGGATTTCGGCTACCAGCTGCGCCAGTTTGACGCAATGCTGCGCGCAAACGCGCTCGTCACCAGAGTTGTCGTCGTTGACGATGCGCTTTCCGAGCAGGCCATCCGCGCTGACCTGGCAAACAACCTCGCGCGCGGCGGCGACTACGTGATCGTGAACTACAGGCGTGAGGCCGTGGGCCAGAAGGGGGGTGGCCACATCTCGCCGCTCGGCGCCTACGACGCTGCGTCAGACTCGTTTCTCGTGCTCGATGTCAACCCGGCTGTAGCGGGCTGGGTCTGGATGCCGACGGCCACGCTGGTGAAAGGCATGCGCACTTTCGACACGGTGGAGAACCGTGGCTACGTGCTGGTCCACGCGCCATAAGCCCTCGGGCAACGCGAAGAAGTGTCGCTAGCTCATGTCCGTGCGTCAGGTGGCTCAGTCGCCATTTTCTGGCACCAGTGGCCGCGGTCCCCGCTCGCGCATTGACCAACCCACCGGCACGGTTCCCTGCCTGCCGCTCTGTGACCAGCTCGATCGCCATCGCCTCTGCGGCAGACGAGCCCGCCATCTCGTGGGCACTTGTCGCGCCCCCCGACAACGATCGCCAGCGACTGCACCGGCGCCCTTGCCTTGATGCAGCTCATGAAATATCGGATCGACCGCGCCTAGACTGCGCGCAGACCTCCGCCGCGCGGCGCGGGATGGCCCAGGAGCCGAATTTGCTGACCGCTTACATCACTCACCCCGACTGCGCACGCCATGAGATGGGCGCCGGCCATCCGGAATGTCCGGAACGGCTTTCGGCCATCCACGACCGGCTTCTGATCAGCGGTCTGCTCGACTACATGGTCCCGTACGACGCTCCGCTCGCCACCGATGATCAACTGGGGCGGGCACACTCGCTCGCCCATGTGCGCGAACTTGCTGCGGCTTCGCCGGACGAAGGGCATCACCAGGTTGACCCCGACACCAGCATGAACCGATACACCATACAGGCTGCACGGCGCGCGGCGGGCGCCTCGGTTCTGGCTTGCGACCTGGTTCTTTCGGGCAAGGCGCCCGCGGCGTTCTGTTGCGTCCGGCCCCCGGGCCATCATGCCGGGCGCGCCGCCGCCATGGGCTTCTGCTTCTTCAACAACGTGGCCGTCGGCATTCGGCACGCGCTCGATGTGCACGGCCTGCAGCGCGTGGCGCTGATCGACTTCGACGTCCACCATGGCAATGGCAGCGCCGACATCTTCAAGGGCGACGAGCGTGTGCTCATGTGTTCCATATTCGAAAAAGGGATCTATCCTTTCTCGGGCGAGGAAGACGAGGGTCCGAACATGATCAACGTCGGCCTGCATTCGCGCTCGGGCAGCGACGCTTTCCGCGCAGCGGTCATCCACCAATGGCTGCCGGCGCTCGAGGCCTTCGCCCCCGAGCTCATCTACATCTCCGCCGGCTTCGATGGCCACCGGGAGGACGACATGGGAAATCTGGCGCTGGTGGAAGGCGACTACACATGGGTGACGCAGCAGATCATGGCCGTCGCGCAGCGCCACTGCCGGGGCCGGGTCATCTCCTGTCTCGAAGGCGGCTATGCACTGAGCGCGCTGGCGCGCAGTGCCGCGGCGCATGTCAAGGTCCTGATGGGTGCAGACTAAGGTCATGGACATGCACTACCTCACGCCGCTGCTGGCGCCGGGCTCAGTCGTTGTCTTCGCGGGCCACGCCGAAGACCCGGTAGGCCAGACTTCGCACGCCCGGGCCGTGCGCGAAGCGCTTCGCGCAGACCGGTTCAACGGAACGCTGCAGTTTCTGGACGTCCGCACCAGCGGCACGCTGGGGGATCTGGCGCAGACGCGCTCCGATCTCGCGATCATCGCGCTGCCCCCTCAGGAGATCGCCTCTGCGCTGGAGGTCGTCGGCCGCATCGGCTGCCGCGCCGCGCTCGTCATCTCCAACGGCATCGCCGCCGAGCAGGCTGCGCAGCTGCGAAAGATCGCGCGCCGCGACGGCGTTCACCTCCTCGGTCCGAATTCGCTCGGCTTTCAGCGCCCCCTGTTGACGCTCAATGCCAGCACGGCCGGCCCGCTGGCCAAGGCCGGCCCGCTCGCGCTGGTGTCGCAGTCGGGCGCCCTGACGGCATCGATGCTCGATTGGGCGCGCGAGAACGCGGTCGGGTTCTCCAGCGTCGTTTCGCTCGGCCGCCATACGGCGGTGGACATCGCCCAGGTGCTGGACTTCCTGGCCAACGATGCCGCCACCCACAGCATCATCGTCTACCTCGAAGGGATCTCCAGCGCACGTCGCTTCATGAGCGCCCTGCGGTCGGCCTCGCATGCCAAGCCGGTGGTGGTGCTCAAGGCCGGTCGCAAGCCCGCCGGCAACGAAGCTGCGCACACGCACAGTGGCTCGACCGTCGGCAGCGACGATGTCTTCGACGCTGCGCTGCGACGCGCCGGTGCGGTGCGGGTGCGCTCGTTCGTCGAACTGTTCTCGGCCGCCAAATGCCTGGCCTCGCGCTATCGCCCGGTCGGCCGGCGCCTGGCCATCGTCACCAATGGCGGCGGCCCGGGTGTTCTGGCGGCGGACTGGGTCAACGAGATCGGCCTGCAACTCGGCAAGCTGTCACCCGACTCGCTCAAGACGCTGCAGCCCCGGCTGCCCGCGTCGGCTTCGCTCACCGATCTGATCGACCTTTCGGAGGAAGCCGAGCCGGCGCACTTCCGGGCCGCGGTCGATGCGGCCGCCGCCGACCCGCAGATCGACGGCGTCCTGGCAATCTTCTCGCCCAAGACAGGGGCCGATGCGGTCGCGGTGGCGCGCGTGCTGGCCGACATCCCGCGGCCGATGAGCAAACCGCTGCTGTCATGCTGGATGGGCGACGCCTCGGTCGGCCCCGCGCGTGCGGTGCTGGGGGAGGCCACCATCCCGAGCTTCCGCACGCCGGAAGCGGCGGTTGGCGCATTCGGCAACATCGCGGCTTTCTATCGGAACCAGGCGCTACTCCAGCAGACCCCGCCGCCGCTGTCGGCGCTTGCCAAGCCGGATATCGAGGGTGCGCGGCTGCTGATCGAGAGCGTGCTGGCAGAACGGCGCAAGGTACTGACCGAGATGGAGTCGAAGACCTTGCTGTCTTCCTTCCATATCCCGATCACCCGCACCTTGCTGGCGCGCAGCGCCAACGAAGCGATGATGATCGCCGCCCAGCTGGGCTTCCCCGTCGCGCTCAAGATCGATTCGCCCGACATCAGCCACAAGTCAGATGTGGAGGGCGTGGCGCTGAACGTCATGAACGGCGCCGGTGCACGCGACACGTACAGCGACATGATGGAACGCGTGGCGCGCCTGGCGCCCGACGCGCGCATCAACGGCGTGACCGTTCAGAAGATGGCCACGGCCCGGCGCGGGCGCGAAATCCACGTGGGCCTGGTGACGGACGATCCCTTCGGCCCCGTCATCGTGTTCGGCGCAGGCGGCACCATGATCGAGCTGCTGGACGACCGTGCCATGGAGCTGCCGCCGCTCAACCAGTTCCTGGCGCGCCGGCTGATCGAACGCTCGCGGGTCGCCGAAACCCTGCACGAATGGCGCGGGGCCGCAGCCGTGGACATGGAGGCGCTGGAACAGGTGCTGCTGCGGGTTTCCGAGATGGTGTGCGAACTTCCCGAACTGCGGGAGATGGACATCAACCCGATCATCGTCGACGAAACGGGCGCAGTGGCGGTCGATGCTCGCATCGTCGTCGACAGCACGCCGCAAGGCGCGAGCGGCCTCATCAACAGCTACCAGCACCTGGCCATCCTGCCCTACCCTGCGCGCTACCAACGCGAGTGGCCTTTGCCCGGTGGGAGCACCTACACCGTGCGAGCCGTTCATCCCGACGACGCGCAGATGCTTCAAGCCCTGGTGCAGCAGCTCTCACCCGAAAGCCGCTGGTTCCGGTTTGTCTCGCGCTTCCACGAGTTGCCGCCGTCCATGCTTTCGCGCTTCACCTTGATCGACTACGACCGCGAGATGGCGCTGGTCGCAGTGGTGCGGGAGCGTGGCGTCGCGGACGATGGCGCGGTCCTCGAGACCGAACGCATCGTGGGCGTGTCGCGCTACATCACCAATCCAGATCAATCGAGTTGCGAGTTCTCGTTGGTGGTTGCAGACGACTACAGCGGCAAGGGACTGGGATCACGCCTGTTGGAGGCAATCATCGATGTGGCCCGCGACAAGGGCCTTTCGGAGATCGATGGGCTGGTGCTGAGCAACAACGCCGACATGCTGAAGCTCGTGAAGAGGTTGGGTTTTTCGATCAAGTCCTTTGCCGAAGATCCGGACTTCAAACTGGTGAGTCGGGCCTTGTGACTCGATCTCGCTGAGCTTCAATGCGCCGACGGCTGCTGCGGCTCGGACCGAACGGGGTTGCGCGGAGCTCTGTGATCGCGTCTGCGCGTTGCCGTTTGCAGGATCGAATCGCGAGTTCCGCAGATGCAAGGCAGTTCGCGCGCCGTCACGCCGACCGAAGGCGGCTTTGCAGTGCGAGAGCAGTCAATCGCCTCTGGTCTGCGAATCACCGACCCGGCCAGGAAAGAGTCCTTCAGGACCGGCTCCTTCCCGGCGAACCCCGCCCGAGGGAGGACTGCGCGGCGAATCGCGTGTGCGCCGGTACGTGCATGCTCGGATCGCCGGGCAAGATTTGCGGACGGATGGCCCGACTTGATTCACGTCGCGCTTCGATCATTGACGCTCCTTCAACGAACATTGAAAGAGGCCATCATGCAAAGCGCCCCCTCCGCGAACCATTACTCGAAGGTCATCGCGAATTCCAAACGCGTCCGCTGGGACATCGACAACGACGTCATCCGTCGCCGGCGATTCGATCTCGAAAAGACGTTCCTGCCCGCCGGCCTGTCTCTGGTGAACGAGCTGGATTTCATGACGTCCGATGACCGGCGCCTGCTGAGCCAGGTGCAGGGTCGAAGCTACGCCTACATCTTCGGCCTGGTGGAGCGTTTCATCGGCGCCAAGGTGCTCGAGATCAGCCGGCAGCACGCGCTCGGCAACCAGGTGGCCCTGGAGGCCCTGGTCCGCATGGCCGACGAGGAGCTGAAGCACCAGGAGCTGTTCCGGCGCATGGAAACGATGATGGCCGCCGCCATGCCGGCGGGATACGTGGCAACGGCCGAACCCAACGCCGTCGCGACAGCCGTGCTGAGCAAGAGCACCTGGTCGGTCCTTGCGCTGACACTGGACATCGAGCTCTTCACGTTGGCCCACTATCGCGCCAGCATCGAGCCGCAGGACGACCTGTGCGAGCTGTGGAAAGACGTCTTCCTGGCCCACTGGAAAGAGGAGTCGCAGCACGCGGTGCTGGACGAGCTCGAGTTCCTTCGCGAGGACGCGCGCCTGAACGCCGCCGAACGCGACGCGGCCGTCGGCGACCTGATCGACCTGGTCGTGGCGGTCGACGGCATTCTCCTGGCTCAGGCGCGCGCCGATGCGACCTACTTCGAGTCGATCGCGGGCAAGCGCTACGCCGATGCGCAACGCACCGTCATCGGCGAGGGGATCCTGAAGGCGTATCGCTGGCAGTACATCGTGTCGGGCGTGACGGAGCCGCGCTTTCAGAAGGTCTTCTTCCGCGTTCTCGATGACAGGCAGGCTGCCCGGGTGAGGGATGCGCTCCAGCCGCTGCTCTATGCGGTGCCCGCCCGATCGCCCGCGCTGCCCCGCCAGTAGGGCATCGCCATGCCCACCAGGGCATGCAAGTGGAGGCCGAGAACATGCTGCCCGAGCTGATGCTGCTGGGTTTCGCCGCCTGGACCCTGGTCCTCCTGCTCGCCACCGTGGGCGCCTACCGATTGAGCCGGGTCCTTCGTGGTCGGGCGGGAATGAGCGAATTCAGGGCCGACCATGTCGAGGGGCAGGACTGGTACCTGCGCTCGATGCGCGCACATGCGAACTGCGTCGAGAACCTGCCGGCTTTCGCAGTGCTGGTCTATGCATTGCGCACCTTCGGCATCGCCGATCCGACGGTGGATCCCCTGTGCGTCGTCATCCTGGCGGCGCGGATCCCCCAGTCGCTGGTCCACGTCTGCTTCGCCCAGACGGATCGAGTCGTGTCGGTGCGCTTCGCATTCTTTCTTGTTCAGTTCCTCAGCTTCTGCGTGCTGATCGCACTGATCGTTTTCCGTCGTTGACCTCAGTCGGACTCTGAAGGCTGTTCTCGCGGCGCCAGGATGCCGGGGGCATGCCGAACTCGCGCTTGAAGGCGCGGCTGAAGGCGGCATCGGTTTCGTAGCCGACTTCCAGCGCGATATGCATCATGCTCAAGGCGTTGCGCCGCAGCAGGTTCGACGCGAGCGCCATGCGCCACTTGCCGAGATATTGGATAGGGGGCTGTCCGACATAGTGGGTAAATTTCTCGGCGAGAACCGAGCGCGATGTTCCGGCCTCGCGCGCAAGGCTTTCGAGCGTCCATGGATACGCCGGCTTCTCGTGCATGAGGGCGAGGCATTTACCGACGACGCGATCACGCAAGCCCGCGAACCAACCAGTCTGGCCCTCGGACATCTGGGAGATGTACCGGCGCAATGTCTCGACCACCAGCACCTCGGACAACTTGGCCAGCACGCCTTCGCCACCGGGTTGCGTGGAAGTGGCCTCCGCCACCGCATAAACGAAGGAACGCTCCACCCAGTCGGTCTTTTCGTCCCTCCTGAGGCTGACCGTCAGCACTCTGGGCAGCGTTGCCAGGACCGGCCGACACAGGATGGGATCGCATGACAGATAGCCGCAGATGAAGCGGGTTGGCTCGCCGCCGCCGCCCAGCTGCAGTTCGTCGGGCCTCTCGCGCAACAGCGCTCGCACATCGAGCAGCGGCCCGGGCTCGTCCATCCCGGACGAGGCCATCGTGTGGGCATCGCCATGCGGAAACAGGATGATGTCTCCGGCTTGCAGGTGAAGCGGCGGCATGCCGTCGAGTTTCACGGTGCACGAACCGTCCACAAAGAGATGGTAGAAGAGCAGACGCTGGGATCCCGCGTTGACCTGCTTGGCCACCGCCTCCGCTTCCGGGGAAGCAAAACACCATGGTGCGGTGAATCTGGCGTTGAAGAAGATCGCGCTGTTGAACTGCAGGATCTTCAAGACCTCGGACAAGGCATCCATATCGACTTCGCCTCCGCAGGAGCGTCGCCATTTGACCACTTTCACCCGCGCTTCGCGGAGTCCAATTTCAACGAGCTCGGCATCGCGGCCCCGAGGTAGTTGGCGCCGACCGGCATGAAGACCACCAGCGCCCACAGAAAAACCGCGGCCTTGACGAGCTGCGCCCTACGCATGGACCGGATCGGCGGCACGCGACAAGTGCGAAAGAGGACGCAGGAACACGACCCCGGCCGCGGTCATCATCGGAAAGGCGATCGCGCTCAGCACCGCGTATTCGTTGCGCCGCGCCGGGCCGGCGGGAACCCAAGGCGCATCGCCGAGCGAGGGATGGCACACCAGCACGTCGCCCGTGCGGCAACAGTCGATCCACTGCTGCAGCCGCCCGCGGTAGACGTCGGAAGTGCCCGTGAAATCGTAGACGCCGAGCAAGGCGCGACTGGTCGGGATGCCTCGGCGCGCCGCGAGCGCGAGCAGCCTCGCGCCGCCGAGCGCGAAGACGATGTCGGCCTTGGTCTTCGCGAAGCGTCGCGGTGCGGCCGGCGCCGTGCTGCGGACCCATGGCGCCTCCGTGCCGTAGCGGCTCGCGATCTCCTCGGTCAGCACATCGCTCACCACCGGCAGTTGATGGACATGCCGGTGCCCGTCCACGAAGGCAGGCGGACGGCCGAGCCCGTCTTCGAAGCGCGCCAGCTGGTCCCTGATCTCGGCCCGCACGGCCGAAGGGCGAAGCAGGCGCAGATGGCTTCGGACAATCAATCCGCCCAGCCCAGGCTCGGACTGCCGGCCTTCTGGCGGAGGGCTCAGATCGAGATGGAGTCCGACCTCGATGCAGGACGGCTCGATGCCGCGCAGGCCGCGCAGGCCCACGGCCCATGCATCGCGGCGAACCATGCAGGAGATGGCGGAAATCTTGTGTCGCCCCGCCAGTTCGAGCACAGCCGAGTTGATGCCCTCGGTCATGCCGAAGTCGTCGGCACAGACGCAAAGGTATCGAAGTGCATGTTCAGTCATTGCGGCGCGGCGGCTCCGGGTTCGTCAAGGCAGCGCCGGTCGCGCGTTGCGCTTCCGGCAAATCGCCACACGGCCGCCTCCCTGCTCACGGCGACCAGGCGGGCCTGCGCCAGCCATGGGTGGGCCAGCACGGCGTTGGACGGCCCGATCAGCCAGGTGGCGCGAGGCACGCACAGCGCATCATGAAGACGGAAGGTGTCGACCAGCAGCGTCGACCCGCGTTCGGGCTCGAAGCGGGCGGCGTCGTGGAGTTCCTTGCGCCAATCGTCGCGCCGCTCCACGACGGCCGGCGTCCAGTCGGTCGCAACCATGACCGGTTGTCGCAGTGCCCAGTTGAAGGGCAGTTCGTAGTAGTAGGCATCGAGCATCAGCACCTGGTCGCCCGGCGCCACGGCAACACCTGCGGGAAGGCGCAGGCGATGGCCGGGCTGCACGACATACACACCCACGAAGGCGATGGATGCCAGGCAAAGAAGGCCGGACAGCGCGGCCGTCCAGCCCAAGGGCCGCGACAGCGGGCCCGGGCCCTTCATCGCGGCCGGCACGGCCCGCGCGATCAGGTACGCCAACGGCGGCAAAGCGGGCAGCACATACCCGATCAGCTTGGAGCGCGGGATGGAAAAGAACAGGACGATGCAGACGCACCAGATCAGCATGAGCCAGTCCACGTCGGACAGCAGCGTCCTGCCGTCTCGCGCGCCGCGGCGGGCCAGCGCCAGCCAGCCGATCCACGGCAGCGACAGCCCCGCGATCACCGGCAGGTAGAACCAGAACGGGTGCTCGTTGTTGAAGCCCGAGGCGGCGAAGCGCCTGAAATGCTGCGTCACGACGAAGTAGTCGAAGAAGGCCGGATAGCGCATCTGCATCACCACGAACCAGGGGCCGGCGGTCGTCAGGAACAAGGCCCACCCGGGCGGCCAGGCCATCAGCCAGGCGGCACGGGTTCGGCGCGTTGCCACGCACCAGGCAAGGAAGACCGCGCCGGGCAGCACCATGCCGATCAGGCCCTTGGCGAGCACGCCGAGCGCTGCAAAGAAGAAGGCGCCGGCCAGCGCCCCGCGCCATGCCTCGCCCTGCGCCTTGGACAAGCTCGCATGCGCCGCCAGCAGCACAGTGGCGCTGATGCAGCCCGCCACCAGCATGTCGAGGTTGGCGAACTGCGCTGCGACATAGAAGAAGGGCATCGTGACCAGCACCAGCACGGAAAGCTTCGCGCTCGCCGCATCCGCCCAGCGGCGCAGGAACAGCAGCAGGCCGAGCGCCGCGACGGCCGCGCCGAGGATCGAAGGCAGCCGTGCCGGCCATTCGGAGGGGCCCAGCACCGCCATCGCCGCGGCGCCGATCCAGTAGAAGAGCGGCGGCTTGTGAAAGAAGGGTAAGCCGTCGAGCCGCGGCACCAGCCAGTCGCCGCTGCGCAGCATCTCGAAAGCCACGCCTGCGTAGCGCCCTTCGTCGGGCGCCATCAACGGCCGGAACCCGGCCGTGACCGCCAACCACAGGACGAAGGCCGCGAGGCCGGCAGCGGCGTGCAGAAGGGCCCTGGAGTCACGGGACAGCCTCATGACTGCTGCCCGTCCAGGCCGTGGCCCAGATCCTTCTTCACCACGTAGAGCGGCCGTCCCTTCACTTCCTCGAAGATGCGCGCGACGTATTCGCCGACGATGCCGGTCGAGATCATCTGGATGCCGATGAAGAACATCAGGCTCACCACGATCGTCGTCCAGCCCGAGACGGCATTGCCTATCAGCAGGTGTTCGACGACCAGGTAAATGCCGTAGGCGAAAGCCGGTACGGCCAGCATGAGACCGACCACGCTGACCACCCGCAGGGGCCAGGTGGTGAACGAGGTCAACCCGTCGACGGCAAGATTGAACAGGCGCATCGCGTTGAAGCTGCTCTCTCCCTGCCCCCGCGGGCCGGGCGTGTAGGGCAACGCGACCGCATTGAAACCGACCCAGGCATACAGACCTTTCATGAAGCGGGTGCGCTCCGGCAGGCTCAGCAAGGCGTCCACCACCTTGCGGTCCATCAGGCGGAAGTCTCCGGCGTCCCGGGGCAGTTCGAAGCGATGGGACGAATTCACCAGCTTGTAGAACAGGCTTGCGCCCCAGCGCTTGAGCCTGTGCTCGTCGCTGCGCTCCTGCCGCACCGTGTAGACCACGTCGGCGCCGCCCTGCCACCGGGCCAGCATGTCTGCAATCAGCGACGGCGAATGCTGCAAGTCGCCGTCGAGCACGACGACGGCGTCGCCGCAGGCCGCCTCCAGCCCGGCGGTGAGCGCGGCTTCCTTGCCGAAGTTGCGCGACAGGCTGATGCACCGGAAGCCCGAGAGCTGGCACCAACCCTCGGCCACCGCGACCGTGCCGTCGGTGCTGCCATCGTCGACCACGATGATTTCCCAGGCCAGATGCGTGGCCCACAAGGCCTCTTCGAGCCTCGCAAGCAGTTCGTTGAGATTGCCTGCCTCGTTGAAACAGGGGATCACGCAGGAGATGCTGCGACCCGTCGGCACACGCACCCGGCGCTCGCCGCGCGCGGTGCTCTCGTCTTGCTGGGGACGCTCGATGTCGAGAATGTCCCCCGTCGTCTGCACGGGGCCGTTCATGGCGCGTCTCCTCTCAGGCGAGCGGCTGGTCGGCCTTGGAGGCCGGCGCCCGCGCGTGCAGGTCGTCGCGCGCGATCCTCGGCGCGACATGGCGCCGCCAGAGCCGCTGGACCCCGACGAAGACGCCCGCCATCACGACGGCCAGCAAGAGCCCGGCCACGATGTCGGCCGGGAAATGAACCCCGACGTAGACACGTGCCCAGCCGGTGATCGCGGCCACGGCCGCCATGCCGATGCCCAGGTCACGAAGCCGGGGACGCAGCAGAAACATCAGGGCGACCGTGAACATCACCGCGGCGTGCGCACTCGGCAGCGACCCGCGTGCGCCATGGGGGAAGTAGGCCGGGCTCAATCCCAGCATGAAAGGACGCGGCAGATTCAGCGACGCAGCGATGGCGTGCGCGATCACCGCGGTGGCCGCCGCAAAGGCCAGCGTCGCCATCACGTAGCCGCGTTCCGACGGCCGCCGCCAGGCGGCCCATCCCATGAGGGCCATGCCGGCCCAGGCCCCGCCGAGCGCGATCGCCGACGCCAGGGGCAGGAGCCACGAACTGGGCTCGTAGCCTGCAGCCATCCATTGAAACAGAGCGAAATTCAGCGCCTTCATACGAGCTCCCGCAATCGGCGAAACAAGAAGCGGCTGTGCGACGACGCACAGCCGAACGCACGGCGCCGCGCGGCGTCGCTCTCAGCTCGCAAGGGGAGGCGCAGTCTCCGGCGGCCTTCTCAGCCAGAGCGTGGTGGGCGGGGGCGCACCGCTGACGTTGGGCACCGGTTCGGGAACGAGGCGCTGGGCCGGTTCGACGACCAGGACCGCGGCCACCGTCAAGGGCAACAGGAGGAGCAGCCGCGCTCTCAGGTTGTTGATGCCGTGCTGCAGCGCATCCGGCAGATCGATGTTCGCCGCCGAGGACACGAACAGCGTGGTCTCCCGGTCGGTCGGATGGTCTGGGCGGTTGTCCGGTTCGAATTGCGTCGACGCGCTCGCGCTGCGGATGCGGAATCCGGGCTCGTCCTCCCACCCGTCGTGGCGAAAGTGAACGGCGATGAAGGGCTGGATGGCAGCGAGCAGCACAGCGAGAAAACACCACTCCACGCTGCGTGTCGCAACGAAATGACGAGAGCGCGTGATCGGCATGGCGCCACTCTAGGGGGCGCTTGTGAAAGCAAGCTGAACGCTATCTTCAGCTTTGTGTTCCCGCACCGCAGACCTGATGCGCGCGGGTGTTATTGAGAGCAAGCTCGCTGAGCTTGGGCGCGATGCGCAACGTGCTGAGCGCACTGGTAAGTTGTAGGTACGCTCCCCTTGTTCGCGTGAGCCTTTTCCGCGTTGTGGGCTGCTGCCACGTCGAGCGTGCGGAATGGCCAGCGCGCCGACCGCTTCATGCCCAAGGAGATGCTGATCAATGAACGACGCCATCGCATCTGAGGACATCACGACGCGATGCGGTCGCGATTCCGGTCGACTTCGCGCCGTGAGGTCTACCCGCCGGGCGTTTCGCGCCTCTCCCCCGGTGAATGATTTCGCGCCGACTGGTGAGCAGGGGAGCAAGTTGCTGAGGCCTACGCACCGAGCAGCCGGCGCGCAAGCACCGACTGCATGTCCCTCCGACCATCTGTCAGGTAGATGACGACCTGACCGCCGGTGACGCGGTAGATCACGCGGTAGGGCTTGAAAGAGGCTTGGCGGTACTCTTTGATGCCCAGCGCGATCAGTTCCTTAGGATAGCTGCCACGTTGTGGCAATCGCGACAAGCTCTCCACAACCTTCATCAACTGGTCCAACACGTAGTTTGCGTTGGCAACGCAATCGAACTCTGCGATGTAGTCGTATATCGATTCCAAGTCCTGCTCGGCGCCCTTGGTGAGCAGGACTTCGAACTTCGACGGCGCACCTGCCATCAGTCGGGGGCACGCTTAGCACGTAGACGGGCAACGACATCAACCACAGGCTTCAGCTTGCCGGCCGCCACTTCCTGATTGCCCAAGGCGAGGACTTTCAGCAACGCTAGCGTCTCTTGGGTCTCCTCAAACGAGGCCACGTCCTGCAGGACAGCCTTGGCTTCACCATTCTGGGTGATGACCAGCGGCTCACGTTGCTCGGCGAGATGTGTCAAAACCTCGGCAGCGTTGGCCTTGAGGTAGCTTATTGGTTTCACTTGAGATGAGTACCGCATGTCCTTACCTTGATCGGATAGGACCAAATATAGTCTTTATATGGACTCAAGGAAAGGTGCACGGATCGACCTCGCCACTGCCGCCCTGGGACCGAGGATCAGAGATGGCGGGCCACAAGCACTTCACGTTGGGCATCAGCGCGCCGCATGGCCTGATCGCGGGATGGCTATCGAACGTGATCGCCGAATTCATCAAGCGCTACCCCGACGTATACGTCAGCCTTTCATTCACCAACAATGCCGTCGATCTGATCGCGGAAGGTATCGATATCCACCTGACCGGCGGACGCATCGATGACATGAACCTCATCGTTCGGCGGCTGGCGCAGTTCGACATGGTGGTCTGCGCCTCGCCCCGCCTACTGGGCCAAGCGCGGCATTCCGCAGACGCCGAAAGACCTGAGCCGGTACGAGGTGCTGAGCTTCGCGGCCATGCCCACCACGCACCTGCCCCTTCGAGACCACGGGTCGGCAGTATGAGGTGGCGGTGCACAGCCGCATGGAAGCCAACGATCCGATCGCGCTGATCGAGCTGGCGCTGCGCGGTGCTGGCGTGGCCTACGTGCCGGAGCCGCTGGCGCAGTCGCATCTGGAGCGCGGCGCGCTGGTACCGGTGCCGCACGAGCACATGCGCAGCGACCACTGGGTCTACGCGGCCTATTCGCAGCCCCGCCACAATAGCGCCGCGATGCGCGCGATGCTCGATTTCCTCGAACAGTCGACGGGTTCGGCCGACGGCCTGCCGCAGTAAACCCGCTCGGTTGCTTCAACGCCTGCAACAGCGTTTGTCGGAGACCTCCCCGAGCCGCTCGGCGCCCGTTCATCCGCAGAAACGCGTTGTCAGAGACCCGGGTTCCCGGGTGTCTTCGCCTGCGGCGACGCAGCGCACACGCTCGGCGACGTGGCCGTCGGAGACGGCGCAGCGACGTGCGGCTCTGCACACAGGTCACTGGTTCCCGGGCTCTCAGCACCTTCGCGAGACGCCCCTCATCCCGCGCTGCGCTGCATCTCCCGCGCAGTCTCCCCCACAACGCCCCTCAACGACTGCACCACCGGATGCCCCTCCAGCTCCTTCAGCGTGAAGAAGCTCACCGGCGGCAAGTTCCAGCTCAACCGATAGGGCAGCGCCGCCAAGTGTCCCGCGCGCTCCATCTCGGCCACGACGTCCCGGGCCAGGATGGCGATCGCGTTCGGCTCCGTCCTCAGCACCATCTCCATGCTGCGGATCGACGTCGTCTCCAGCATCGGCACCGGAGGCTGCACGCCGGCGCCCACGAAGATCGCGTTGTAGGTTCTGCGCATGGGCGTGTTCGGCGGCGGCAGGATCCAGTCGAGTTGCGCCAACCGCGCCCAGTCTAACGGCCCGCGCGACAGCCGCTTGACGCTCTTCGCGGCCACCACCAGGCAGGGCTCCTGCTGGTAGATCGCCTCCTGCACCAATCCCGTCGCATCCCCGTCGTACGAGCGGCCGATCGCGCAGTCGAGCTCGCGCGCGACGAGGCCGGCGACGAGTTCGTCCGTCGTGCCCTCGCGCGTCATCACCGCCATGCGTGGGGTGCGATCCAGTAAATGGGTGAGCGCGGCGGACAGCAACTGTTGCGGCACCTGCTGCGTCAGGCCCAGACGCAGGCGGCCGCTGCGGCCTGCCTCCAGTGACGTGAGCACGCGCGTGGTGGCCTCCAGTTCCGCGAGCCAGCGCTGCGCGTAATGCAGCACGGCCTCTCCGGACGGCGTGGGCAGCAGACCCCGGCTGGTGCGTTCGAAGAGCCTGCTGCCGAAAATGTCTTCCACCTCGCGCAGCGCCTTGGTGATCGCCGGCTGGCTCAGTCGCATCTCGGCGGCCACGCGGCCGAGCGTGCGATGGCGGTTGATGGCCTGCAGCAGCGAAAGCTGCCGCAGCTTCAGGCGCGAGAGCAGCGCGTGCTGCAAGTCGGCGGCAGGGTCGCGGGCGGTCAGCAAGGCCATAACTCCAGGGTTATCGGGTCATCAGAATTTAATGCACTTTGGTGAATTTGGGCGCCTAGACTTTCTCCATGCCCGCAGCCACCGCATCGACGCTCACGGCCCTCACGGCCAACCTCCTGGACGTGCTCGCCGAGGCGCGCAGTACCGACGCCGCCCTGCGCCAGGTGGACCTTTGCCGACGCCTGATTGCCGGCGACAGCGTGTTCAGCATCCAGCAGAACGTGACGACCGCGCGCGACCCGGTTGACGAGATCCGGCTGCGCCGCTTCTATTCGTCCGAGGCGCAGCGCTACCCGGTGAACGGCGCCAAGCGCAAGACGCTCACGCCGTGGACCGAGTGCCTCTTCCTGCAGGGCCGCGTGTTCGTCGGCGAGGGCGAGGAGGCGCTGGCACGCCATTTCGACGACTTCGAGCAGATGCGCCCCCATGGCCTGCAAAGCGTGATCAACGTGCCGCTGCTCCAGGGCAACCTCTGCTACGCCACGTTCAACGTCTTCGGCACCCGCCCGCAGTGGCTGCCGCAGGAAGTCCTGGGTATCCGCCTGCTGGCCCTGGCCGCGGCGCGCTGGGTGCCGACCGCGCCCGGCCTGGCGTACCGCTTCAATGGCGTGTCCCTCACCGCTCCCATGGAGGCTTGACCATGCAAAGCAAAGTCCCTGTCGTGATCGTCGGCGGCGGCCCGGTGGGCCTGTCGATGGCGATCCTGCTGCAGCGCTTCCGCATCGATTTCGTGCTGCTCGAACGCAGCCCGACAACAACGGACCATCCCAAGGCGCGCGGTACCTACACGCGCACGATGGAGATCTTCCGCCAGTGGGGCATCGACGGCCTGATGAAGCGCCATGCGCTGCCGGACGGCGCCGACTTCTTCGCCTTCTGCGAATCCATGACCGGCCACGAATGGGGCCGTACCAACCCCGAGCCGAACGTGGGCCACTCGCCGTGCTGGAAGATCATCCAGTCGCAGGACACGGTGGAGATGGAACTGCTGGACCACGCGCGCAAGAGCGAGGTCGGCCGCTTCCTGTTCGGCCACGAGTTCCTGCACTACGACGAAGGCGCCAGCGGCATCGCGGTGACCGGCCGCAAACTCGACACCGGCGAGACCACTACCTGGCAGGCCCAGTACCTGATCGCCGCGGACGGGGCCGCGAGTTCGGTGCGCAGGCAGGCCGACATCGAGATGCGCGGGCCGGCCACGCTGGCCGTGATGGCCAACGAGTTCTGGCAGGCCGATCTCTCGCACGTTCGCGACGCCGCCACCTGCGCCGGCTGGCGCGTGTACGCGAAGGACTCGCCATACCCAATCACGACCGTGCTCAACACCAACGGCAAGGACCGGTGGCTGAGCCTCCTGCCGGTCGGGCGCGAGGTGGACGAGCGCATCGGCGAGCGCACCGACGACGAAGTGGTGCGGCTCGCCCGCACCGTCGCAGGTGCCCCCAACCTGGACGTGAAGGTGATCAACCGCTCGGTGTGGCGCATGAGCCGCCAGGTGGCCGCGAGCTTCCGCAAGGGCCGCGTCCTGCTGGTGGGCGACTCGGCTCATCGCTTCCCGCCGAACGGCGGCTATGGCATGAACTCGGGCATCCAGGACGCGCACAACCTCGCGTGGAAGCTGGCCTTCGTGCTCACGGGGCGCGCCGGCGCGCGGCTGCTGGACAGCTACGAGCGCGAACGCCGCCCCGTCGCCGAGTCGAACGCCGACTTCAGCCTGCACAACGCGACGCGCTTCATCCAGTGCGACGAGGCGCTGCGTTCCGGCAACCCGGACCGTATCGACTTCTGGATCCGCGACAGCGACAACCACATCCACAGCATCGGGCAATCGCTTGGCTTCTGCTACGAGGACGGGGCGGTCATCCCCGACGGCACGGGCAGGCACGTGATGCGGGCACGCTGGTACGAGCCCGGCGACCGACCGGGCGTGCGCTTTCCGCACCTGTGGCTGGACCTGGCACGGCGCCACACCACGCTCGATTGGTTCGACCGGGAGTTCGTGCTGGTCGCGGGGCCGAAGGCCGATGGATGGATGGAGGCGGCGCATGCCGTTTCGGGCAAGAACGGGCGCGTGGTGCAGGCACATCAGCTGGAGGACTCTCACGAGAAGGACGGACTGCTGCTCGGCCTGCGCGGCGCGGTGCTCGTGCGGCCGGACGGGCACGTGGCATTCCGCATGCCATGGACGCCGTCGGATCCGGCCGCCGAGCTCTCCGCCGTTCTCGCCAGGCTGCTGGATTGATGCCATGCCTGTCACCGCTCTTCACCACTACACGATCCGCTGTACCCCGGACGAGTTGCCGCCGCTGGTCGATTTCTACACGCGCGTGATGCGTCTGCAGCTCGGGGCGCGGCCGGAGATCCCCGCGCCCGGTGCATGGCTCTATGCGGAGGGTCAGCCGATCGTGCACCTGTATGCGCATCTCTCGAAGCCGGACGCGCCGATGCAGCCGGTCACCGGCCACGTGGACCACATTTCGTTCCGATCGCGCGGGCTGAAGGAGACGCGCGAACACCTCGGTGCGCTGGGCGTGCCGTTCACCGAGGCGCCGATTCCCGGGTGGGCCATCCACCAGCTGTTCCTCCACGACCCGCGCGGGCTGAAGATCGAGATGACGTTCTGGATGGACCAGGAAGAGGGAGGTGCGGCATGACGGACTTCGTGCAAGCCGGCGAGCTGCGCGTCGCCTTCGATCGCGAGGGCCAGGGCCCGGCACTGGTGCTGATGCACGGCGCGGAGGCCTCGCGCCAGATGTTCGCCGCGCTGGTGCCGCACCTGACGAAGCACTTCACCGTGATCTCGTACGACCAGCGAGACTGCGGCGACACGCAGGGACCCGAGCGCGCGGCGACGTTGACGGACCTGGCGAACGACGCGCACCAGTTCATCAGGGCGCAGGGGTTCAAGCGAACGCATGTGTTCGGGTCGTCGTTCGGCGGAAGGGTGGCGCAGGCCTTGGCGCTGCTGTATCCGCGGTCGATCGATCGACTCGTGCTGGCCAGCACCTGGCCACTGCCGCGGCCGTACGAGGAGCTGTGCCCGGACGCGCGCCGCTTGGCCGAGTTGCGGCACGGCCTGCCTGGGACGGCGCAGGAGCTGGCGACGTGGTTCTTTCCGGAAGACTTCCTGCGCCAGCGCTCGGAGCTGCGGCGCGTGTTCGCGAATGCCCGGCCGGAATCGGCGCGGTCGGCACGGCGGGCCGCGACCGTGGCGACGACGCTGGAGAACGGGGTGGCGGACATCGTGGCGCCGACGCTGGTGCTGGCCGGCGAGCTGGACCGCGTGGTGCCGCCGACGGTGACGCTGGCGATGGCGGGGCGCATCCGCGGGGCCGATGCCGTGCTGCTGCCGGCCATCGGGCATGTGGCGGCGATGCAGGCACCGGAAGTTCTCGCCCACCACATCGTTCGCTTCCTGAATCCTGCAGGAGTCAAAGCATGAACACGACCTTCCCACAGGCTGCGCCCGCGAAATCCGCGGGAGCAAGAGCCGACTACATCCGCATCGAAGGGCTGTCCAAGACCTTCGGCGGCGGCGCTGACGGCGTGCTCGCGCTCCAGCAGATCGACTGCAGCATCCAGCAGGGCAGCTTCGTCACCATCGTCGGCCCCAGCGGCTGCGGCAAGAGCACGCTGCTGCGCATCCTGGCAGGGCTGCTCGACTACGAAGTCGGCCGCGTGGCGCTCGACGGCCAGCCGATCCATGGCACCCGGCGCGACGTGGGCGTCGTGTTCCAGAGCTCCATCCTGCTGCCCTGGCGAAGCGTGCTCGAGAACGTGATGCTGCCGGCCGAGGTGCTCGGGCTGGACAAGAAGCAGGCGCGCGAGCGCGCCATGCAGCTGCTGCACATGGTCCGCCTCGAAGGCTTCGAGCACAAGCTGCCGCGCCAGCTAAGCGGCGGCATGCAGCAGCGCGCCTCGATCGCGCGGGCGCTGCTGCACGACCCCAAGATCCTGCTGATGGACGAGCCGTTCGGCGCCTTGGACGCGATGACGCGCGAGCGCATGAACCTCGAGCTGCAACGCATTTGGATGGAAAGCGGCAAGACAGTGGTGCTGATCACGCACTCCATCCCCGAGGCCGTGTTCCTCGGCGACAAGGTGTTCGTGATGTCGCCTCGCCCGGGCACGCTGGAGCGCGTGCTGCCCATCGACCTGCCGCGGCCGCGAACGATGGAAGCGATGTCGCACCCGGCGTTCGCGTCCGCGGCCGCTTCGATCCGCGAGCGCTTCTCGCATGCCGCTTCGTTCGACTGAAAAGGTGCTTGCCATGACGACCGCCATGTTGACCTCCAGTTCCGCCGCGCAGCCCGACGACACCAACGCCAGACCGATGAAGGCGCAGCGCCACCGCCGCGCCAACCCGCTGGCGTCCACCCGCGTGCAATCCATCCTGCTGCTGATCACGCTGCTCGGTTCGTGGGAAGCGGCCGTGCGGCTGTTCAAGGTGCCCAGGCACCTGGTCCCGCCGGTCAGCGACATCGCGGTCGCGCTCTGGCGCGGCCTCGCCACCGGGCCGATGGCGAAGGACGGCTTCTGGTACCACGGCGGCGTCACCCTCTCCGAGATCCTGCTGGGCTTCTTCATCGGCGGCGGCGTCGGCCTGGCGATCGGCATCCTGGTCTCGCAGATGCCGAAGCTGGAGGCGCTGCTGGAACCCTATGTGGCCGCGCTGCAGAGCGTGCCCAAGGTGGCGGTGGCCCCGATCATCGTGGTCTGGCTCGGCTTCGGGATCAGCTCCAAGGTGATGATCATCTGCCTGCTCACCTTCTTCCCCGTGCTGGTGACCAGCATCGCGGGCTTCAAGGCGGTGGACCCGGACCGCATCGACCTGCTGCGCTCGTTGTCCGCCACGCGCTGGCAAATCTTTCGCAAGGCCAAGTTCCCGAGCGCCCTGCCCTACATCTTCGCCGGCTTGAACATGGCCGCCGCTTTCAGCGTGGTGGGCGCCGTGGTGGGGGAGTTCGTCGGCGCCCAGGCAGGCCTGGGCGTGCTGATCCTGCAGATGGAGGCGCAGGCCGACACCGGCGGCAGCTTCGCGGTGTGCGTCGTGCTCTCCGTGATCGGCATCCTGCTGACCGGACTGCTGCGCCGCGTGCAGCGGCGCGTGCTGCACTGGATGCCCGCCGACACCTCGCAACGCACCGTGAACGTCTGAATCCGCCCTTGTGCGGCGGGCGCTTCCAGCCGCACGACTGCTTTCTTCCAACGCGGCCGGCGCGGTGCCGGCAAGGAGTGGACCATGTTGACGCGACGTGATTTCGGGCTGGGCCTGGGTGCCCTCGGACTCGCCGGCGGGCTGCCGGCCCTGGCGCAGAAGCTGCGCGTGATGAAGGTGGCGAACACCGCGGCGGTCAACGACCCGCAGCAGTGCTTCGTGACCTCGGGCCAGCACCCGAAGCTGAACTTCTACAAGCCCAACGGCGTGGACGTGGAGTACGTCAACATGTCGAGCATGACGCAGGCGCTGCAAAGCCTGCGCGCCGGCCACGTGGATTTCGGGCCTGCGGTGCCCGGCATCCTGCTGCCGGCGATGGCGAAGGACTCTTCGTTGGACCTGGTGAGCGTGTACAAATGGTTGCCGCGCAATGCCAACGTGATCGTGGTGAAGCCGGGCAGCCCGATCAAGTCGGCGGCTGACCTGGCGGGCAAGCGTATCGGCGTGCGCAGCCAGGGCGACAGCGGGATCGTCGTCACCAAGACCATGCTCGCCGAGCTGGGGCTGAAGGACGACAAGTGCGAATACATCGCCATCGGCGACGGCGCGCCCGCCGGCGCGGCGATCGACAACGATCGCGTCGATGCGATGGTGAGCTTCGACACCGCGGCAGCGCGCATCGAGCTGGTGGGCACCAAGCTGCGCTATGTGCCGATCACGCCGAAATTCGCCCAGGTGGGCTCCGGCTGGATCTGCGTGCCGCGCAAGCTGCTGCAGGAGGAGCGCAAGGGGCTGGTGGCGCTGTTCCGCGGCATCGCCAAGTCCACGGTCTTTGCGCACCATAATCTCGACGCCGGCATCGACCTGCATTGGGCCGTGTACCCCGAGAGCCGCCCCAAGGGCCGCAGCGAGGAAGAGGCGCGCAAGGAGCTGGCGTTCATTTTGAAGGACCGCAAGAACAGCTGGATGCGTCGCCCGGACGACCCGGACCAGCGCATCGGCGCGTCGTCGCTGGCCGAGTGGAAGGCCAATATCGAGATGGCCGCCGAGAGCAGCAAGAACCCCAAGCTGGCCGAGGAACTGGGCGATCCCAACCGCTTGTTCACCAACGAACTGATCGACGAGATCAATGCGTTCGACAAACAGGCGGTGGTGGAGATGGCGAAGGCCTTCAAGTCGTAGGCCGACACCACGCCGCTGCGTCATGCACTTCGACTTCCACAATCCCTACCCCAGCACGCGCCTGCCCGTCTTCGCGCGCAACGTTGTCTCGACCTCGCACCCGCTCGCCGCGCAGGCGGGCTGCGGATGCTGTGGAAGGGTGGCAACGCAATGACTTCGAACGCCAAGAGAAACGGAAGAGCAAGAAGAGGATCAGGGCATATAGCTGCCCTACCAGGATGGCCGTCATCGCCACGACCGGTCCGGACAGAAGGATCAAGACCCAATACTGTTCGTTTATGGCATAAAGCTCCGGAATCGACGCGGTATGTGGGAATCGGCTGGTTTGGGTCGGGGTCCAGGCGGGCCGATGATCTCGGGCGTGCAATCCATGGGCACGCGCGTCGGCGCGTGGTGGTCGAATGATGCGTAGGGCGAGTGGCGCCGCTTGAGCATCCGCGGCGAGCGCTTATTCAGCGTTCGCGTGGCGCGGATCCGGGCGCAAGCTTCGAGCAGTTCATCGAACCATCGTCGTCGACGCCTCGGGCGCGCTGGGGGGAAAGGCCCCGGAGCGGGGCTGTGCGCGGCGTAGCAGCTGCACATGCCCTGTGAAGGACAGCTCGGCGTGCGGTATTCGGTGCCGCGTTGCGCCCTGATGCAACAGCCAGCGCACCGAGTAGTGCGCCAGCACCCAGCCATAGAACTCCTGGCGTACGAGCTCCGCGGTCTTGCTGCGCAGCACGCGCCGGCTCTGCCGCAGGTGCGTCTTGAGCTCGTCGAACACGCCCTCGATTTCCCAGCGCTGGTGGTACAGCGCTGCCAGTTCCAGCGCCGGGGCGATCTGCGGGTCCAGCAACGTGGTCAGCAGTCGGTAGCGCGGTTGTGCATCGGTCAGTCCCGGCAAGGCGTATTCGATGACACGCACCACGATGGCTTGGCTCATCGCCTCGCTGCGGCTCACACCGGTGGGATGGATGGCACTGAGGTACGAACCGTCGTCGAGCATGCGATGCACGGGCAACTGGCGGTTGCCCACGCAGCGCCAGAGCAACTGCGCCCCGGTGGCTTGCGCCTGCTGCCAGTGCTCGAAGCCATTGAACCCCCGGTCCGCCATGCACAGCATGCCCGGCTCGAGCCGGGGCAAGAGCGGCTGGAACAGCTCCCATTCGCCGCTGCGGTAGGGCCCCAGGTTGGCGCCCAGGATCGCGTGCGTGGCGCACTCCACCAGGACCATGCATCGTGCCTGCGGGTAGCCAGCGTGGCCGATGCGGCTGCCCGGGTAGCCGAACTGCGCCGCGTTCTCCGCCTCGTCAGGCAGCTCGAAGGTGCTGCCGTCAATGGCCACCAGCCTCAGGCCGGCATAGAAGGCGCGGGGGTGCGCCTGGGCGTCGGCCATGGGCACACAGCAGCGCTCGACCAATTCACGCATCGGCGCCGCGCCGATCTTGCTGCGCAAGCCGCTGATCGAGGACTTGGTCACCCGGGGTGGCTCGGCAGCGCCGGCGGCCCACGCCAGGCCCTGCGACACGGCGGCGAACACTTCCTCATAGGCGGCCTCGGGGTACAGGCTCAGGGCCATGCAGTAGTACGCCCCTGCCACCGCCGGAAAGCTGCGCATGCGCTGAGAGTTGCAGCCGTGGGCGTCGAGCACGGCGTTGACGACCTCGGCCGGCACCACCCGCGCCAGCAGGCTGGCGCTCAGAAAGTCAGCCAGCCTCGCCCCGCTGCCCAGGACCGCCTTGGTTCGCGCCATGCTCGACTCCGTCGTTGCGACGGCAGTCATTTTACATCAGATTTCTCTATCCGAACAGTATTGGATCAAGACCACCTTTCCAACGAGCACGAGCTTCCTCAGGCAAGCCAGTTTGAGCGGACCACTATCCAGATGGGAATAGCGCGCGGCCAGACTCCAACGTAGGACGGCTCATCACACGGGCAAACCCTCAATACCCAATATTGGCGTGACATCCCTTCGCCGTCGCAATTCATGCGGAGAAGATCCACCACCCATTCAGCTAAACCAACGCTGATTCAGCCTACGGTTCCGCGGCTCCAGCGTCACCCCGCATGATCCCGGCCATCCACTCCCCAATGAACGCCCTCCCTTCTTCCTCAAGCATGACGATCGCTGCGGCCTGGTCGTGCTGCTGGCCCGCCAAGGCGATGCGGCACTGATGGGTTTGGCCTTGGTACAGGTCCGCATGGCCAGCGACGAAGCCGTCCGCCTCAAGCTTGGTCAAATAAACTCGGACAGACCATCCCTCGTGATCGAAGCGCTTCACTTCGAACTCACCATCGGCGTCCACAGCAGCTCCCGGGGATTGCGATCGCCGCCGACCGGCCGCGAATGGTCAGATTAAGCCCTTTGACCTACAACGCCGTCAACAGGGGTAGCGGGTTCAGCTCCAACGGCAGCCCCTTGGCTTCGTGGCATTCAGGTGCGGTCGTCCCGCCAAGGGTTGAAGCCGCGTCGATGTGTTCATCCCGGGCAGCCGCAGATCGTCGCCGGCGGCGCTCCTCTGCACCGTTAGGATCGACGCATGACCGACTCTCAAGATCTATTCGCCCGCTCGCCGTCTCTGCTTCGCATGCCGTCCTGGCTCGGCCCGGGGGTGCATGAGGAACGTGAACTCCCGCTTGAGCCTGGCGAGTACGAGATCACGCCCGGGGAACGCTGGACCGTCAGCGCTCTGAAAACTGGAGAGACGGTGTATTCGGGCATCGGGCCGGTCGAGGTCCTCCGCGCCGTTCCTCAGTCCCAATAGCCCAATGCGCCGCTGAGTGTGGGCGGCGTGCGACACATAAGAGCTTTGAGCTGCAATGTGCGAAATTGCGCAGCGCGTTCTGCTGCGCAGATCCCACAATTTCTGCTCATGAACAGTCCTCGCTTGCCCCTCTGGTATCGCCACGCCTGGTGGTTGCCGGGCACCGTCACTGCGCTGGCGGTCGTCCTGGTGGCCGCTCTGGTGGCCGCGACGCAGAGGCCAGCCGAACATGGCGTCATGCTGTTCGTAGCGATCTTGTGTGCGCTCCCGTGGTCCCTGGCTCTTCTTCTCCTTGATTTCGGGCAAGGATTCGCGGATCGCGCCGCAGTGATCGTTTCCTTGGGCCTGACTGCGAACACGGCGCTGATCTGGGGCTCAACCGCCCTCCTCCTCGCTCGTTTCCGTCATCGGCAGGGCCTCGAGCTCATCAAAGCCTAGCCCCATCGACAGGACGAGGTCGACGCCTCAAGCACCCAGCCCACGCGGCTTTCGGCCTCGTTGCCCTTCTCGCCGACGGGCACGGTTATGTCCGCTTCATGCCGGGCGCCTCTCGACCCAGTGCGTCTCATGCCCCAAAGAACATGTTTCCCGTTGGCGCGGCGTGATCGAGCTTGTCTCTGTTGTGCGGCGTCTGCGGCATCTAATTGGTCACGTTTCATCAGGAGATACCTTGTCGAACCAGCACGGCCTGATCTCGTACAACACGCGCAATGTCTTGTGCGACACGATGCTCCTCGGTGCAGAAGATGATGAAGAGGGGGAACGCCCGGTTACGAACTGGGGACAGTGACATCAGCCATCGTCTTACAAAAAGACGCACGTAAATATAAGAGAAGAGAGATGCGCTGCTCACCGCCTCGCTCGTGTTCGGCTTACCTGGACGCAGCGCCGACCATCCTGGTGCCGCCCGCCGCGTGACGCCAGTTCAACCCCATCCTTTTCGCAGAGAAAGATCTCCCACCATGTTCCGTACCCTGCTCAAGTCCAAGATCCACCGCGCCACCGTCACCGATTGCGAGCTTCACTACGAGGGCTCCTGCGCCATCGACGAAGACCTGCTGGAGGCCGCCAACCTGGCGGAGAACGAGCAGATCCATGTCTGGAACATCAACAACGGCGAGCGCTTCGTGACTTACGCGATCCGCGGCCAGCGCGGCAGCGGCATCATCTCGCTCAACGGCTCGGCCGCGCGCCGCGCCTCGCTGGGCGACCTGGTCATCATCGCCGCCTTCGGCCTGGTGCCCGAGGAGCAGGTGCGTGGCCACCGGCCCAAGCTGGTGTTCGTGGACGAAGCCAATTTCATCAAGGAAGAGCGCGCCCACATTCCGGTGCAGGCCGCCGACGGCGAAGCGTTCGCGGCCTGAGCGCGGATTCCGCGGCGTCCGGCCGCTCCCGCTTCCGCGACGCCATCCCCCTGCACGAGCTGTGTGGGCTAGAGGGCAAGGCTTCGAATACCGCGTTGCGGCTGGATACCGCTCGCCAATAGGGCTCAGGAGCCGGCAGCGGCGGTGTCGATGAACCTCAGCAGATCATGGAGCCCCGGCCCGAACTCCTGCGTGTCGACTCCCGCAAGGAGGACCAGATCACCAGGTGCCAGATCCATGTCGTCCCCACGAATCGTCCTCACAGGGAGCTTTCCATCCCGTGCGTCGGACTCCCCGGCACACAACACGACGATCGCGCATTCGTGGGGCGCGTTTCGGCCCATGGCCAGCGCGCCGCGGGCAGCGCAGCAACCAACATCGAACAAGCGGGCTCGACGCAAGGTGCGCTAGAACGCGTAGGCTTTCCAAGCGCGTAGCCACCGGGCTGCGCTTCGGATTCGTCGCTGCACCCGCGCAGTGGGTGCTGCCATAGAGCGAACGATCAGGGCTTCCATCTGGAACACCCCCGGCGTGATGACGGCGATCGCCTGCGGCTGGCTCGACGACGGTACGGTCACCCGGCTGGAGGCAGAGAAACGCCACGATGCGAGGATTCGGCAATCCATGGCCAGCGAAGTGCTTGCCAGGCTCCGATGCGTTCGCCATCCGGCTTCCCATTTTCTCTGGCTTCCGCTGGCAGAAGAGGTTCGAGCCGACCAGATAGCGATGGCGCTCATGCGCGAGCACGTAGCGGTGTCGACTGCCGAACCGTTTGCGACGTCTGTCCACGTGCCCCATGCGATCCGCTTGGCACTCGGGTCTGTAGCTCTGGACACTCTCCAGGAAGCGCTGGAAAAAGTGAAGCAGGTGATTGGCACCTACTCGTACTGAGGCCGCCAGTACATGCTGGTCAACATCAGCACTCGGAAGATGCCGATCCGTCAACACGCGTGCCGCACGAAGGTCTGCCAGCCCATCACGCCAGCTCTATCACGGGGGTGACCGTGACCGATACAGTGTCACAACGCAAGCGCCCCCGAGGCCCAGATTGTGCTGCAAGGCAATACGAGCGCGGGGCACTTGACGCTGTTCTGCGCTGCCTCGCAGCTGATGGGTCAGCTCGAAGCATTGCGCCAGGCCGGTCGCACCCAGCGGATGGCCTTTGGACAACAGGCCGCCGGACGGATTCGTCACGACCCGGCCCCCGTAGCTGTTGTCGCCCGCGGCGATGAATGCCGCGGCTCCGCCCTCGGCACACAGACCCAGCGCTTCGTAGCTGATCAACTCGTTCTGTGCGAAACAGTCGTGCAGCTCGACCACGTCGAGGTCTTCGGGGCCGATGCCGGCCTGCTCGTAGACACTGCGCGCCGCTGCTCGGCTCATGCCGTAGCCGACGAGGTTCATCATGTCGTGGCTCTCGAGCGAGTCGGGCCGGTCGGTCGTCATCGCCTGCGCGGCGATGAACACATCGGTGCGCAAGCCGTGCGACTTCGCGTACTTCTCCGAGACCAGCACCGCAGCCGCCGCGCCGCAGGTCGGCGGGCACGCCATCAGGCGCGTCAGCACGCCGGGCCACAGCATCGGTGCGTCCATCACATCGTCGACCGACAACTCCTTGCGCAGCAGCGCGAGCGGGTTGCGCGCCGCGTGGCGGCTGGCCTTCGCGCGCACTTGGGCGAAGGCCTCGAGCGGCGTGCCGTACTTCTGCATGTGGGCGAGCCCCGCGCCGCCGAAATAGCGCAGCGCGAGCGGCAGCTCGGGCATGCCGACCAGCGCCTCGGCCTCGCGGTCGAAGTCCTCGAACGGGCTGGGCCTGTCGTTGAACACGGTGCCAAGCGCACCCGGGCTCATCTGCTCGAAGCCGAGCGCCAGCACGCACTCGGCCGCACCGCTCTCTATCGCCTGGCGCGCGAGGAACAGAGCGGTCGAGCCGGTCGAGCAGTTGTTGTTGACGTTGAAGATCGGGATGCCGGTCATGCCCAGTGCGTAGACCGCCTTCTGGCCGCTGGTCGAGTCGCCGTAGACGTAGCCGACGTAGGCCTGCTGCAGCGCCTCGAAGACGATGCCGGCGTCGGCCAGCGCGAGCCGGCCCGCCTTCGCGGCCATCACGTCGTACGGATCGCTGCCTCCCGGCTTCGCGAACGGAATCATCCCGACACCCGCGACGAACGCCTTGCTCATCGAGCCGCCTCGGTCACGCGTTTCAGCATCTCGGTGCGGATGTCCTTCTTCAAAACCTTCCCGACCTTGGAGCGCGGCAGGTCGGGCCAGATGTCGACAAGCTTGGGCGCCTTGACGCTGCCGATGCGTGCCTTCACGAACGCGACGAGTTCGTCGGGCCGCACGCTGCGCCCGGCGTACAGCTGCACGACCGCGACGACCTTCTCGCCCCACTTGTCGTCAGGCAGGCCGATCACCGCGCTGTCCTGGACGTCAGGGTGCCGCATCAGCGCTTGCTCGACCTCGACCGAATAGACGTTGAAGCCGCCGGTGATGATCATGTCCTTCGCGCGGTCGACGATGTAGAGATAGCCATCGTCGTCAATGCGGCCGATGTCGCCGGTGTGGTGCCAGCCGAAGCGCCCGGCTTCGGCGGTCGCGGCCGCGTCCTTGTAGTAGCCCATCATCACCAGCGAGCTGCGGATCACGATCTCGCCGGTCTCGCCGCGCGGCAGCAGCGCTCCTTCGCTGTTCATCGTCGCCACCTGCACCAGCGGCCCGGGCCGGCCGGCGGACGCCAGGCGTTGCTTGGCCACCGAACCGTTGGCGTTGAAGTGCTCGCGCGGCGCCATCATCGAGATCATCATCGGCGCCTCGGTCTGGCCGAAGAGCTGCGCCATCACCGGGCCGATCTTCGTCAGCGCGTCCTCGAGTCGCGCGGGGGAAATCGGCGCAGCACCGTACCAGAAGCACTGCAGCGAATCGCGCTTCGTCTGCGCGAGCTGCGGATGTTCGAGCAGCATGTAGATCAGCGTCGGCGGCAGGAAGGTGTGGGTGATGCGGTGGCGCTCGATCAGCGCGAGAAACTCGCCGAGGTCAGGCTTGGGCATGATGATGACGCGCCCGCCGAGCGCCATCACCGGCAGGCAAAGCACGCCGGCCGCGTGCGTCAGCGGCGCGAGCGCCAGGTACGAGGGCCGGCCGTCGAACGGGTAGCCCATCAGCGTCAGCGCGCTCATGGTCTCGAGGTTGCGGCCCGACAGCATCACGCCTTTGGGTGCGCCGGTGGTGCCACCGGTTCCGGCGATCATCGCGAGGTCGTCGATGGGCGGGATGTCGATGGCCGCGTCGCTGACGCCTTCCAGCCATTGCGCCAGCGACGGCGCGAACGCGCAGGGCTGGTCGATGCAGACGAGCACGCGAAGCTTGGACAAGTCGACACGCATCTGCTCGACCATCGGCGCGTAGGCGCTGTGGAAGATCAGCGCCGCGCAATCGAAGGCATCGAGCACGAAACAGTTCTCGGCCGCCTCGTTGCGCGGGTTCACCGGGCACCACACGGCCGCCGCACGCGAGATGCCGAAGACGCAGGCGAAGGCGGTCGCGTCGTTGCTCGACAGCACCGCGACCTTGTCGCCGGCGGCAATGCCGGAGCGCTGCAGGCCGTGCGCAACGCGGTGGCTGATGCGCTGCACGTTGCGGTACGACAGATCCGCCGTGCCCATCGTCAGGCACGGCGAGTCCTCGCCCAGCATCGCCCCTTTGTCGAGGTAATCGATCAAACGCATTGCAACGTCAGGTGTGCACTGTCAGAACAGGCGCCTGCACCAGGCCGAAACTGCGCAAGGCCCCGAGCAGCTCGTGGTGACCGAAGGCCTGGCAGCCCGACGCGAAGCCCACGCGCTTCGGCACTTGCTGCAGCAGCGAGGCCGCCGCGAAGGCCTGCAGCATGCCGGTCTGCTTGTAGTTGCAGTTGCCGAAGATGACACAGTGCGCGCGCGCCAGCGGGCCCGAGGCATGCACCGAGTCGACGGACTTGTTGATGCGCGGGTTCTCGCGCGGCGGCATCGTGTTCATCACACCGGCGGCCGTCTTCGCCAACGCGGCGTAGCGATCGTCGGCGTTCATGTCTTCGGTGGCCTTCAACGCGGCGGCCACGATCTGCGGCACGCCCAGCATCAGCGGCTTGTTGAACACGCCGCCCAGCACCTTGACGTTGGACACGCGCGGGTCTTTCTTGAACCACACCGGGTGCGAGGTCCCGCCCCAGGGCAGCGCGAGTGCGGCCTCGTGCTGGCCCGGGATCGTCAGGCTGTACAAGCCTGCATCGGCTTGATGCTCGACGAACTGGTTCTGCTCGAGGTAGTAGGCCTTGGCCATCGCCGCATTGACAAGGATCGTCTGCGTCGACGCGATCGTCGGGCTGCCGCCCCAGAAAACCGCGATGTCCAGCGTGTCCAGGCCCGGCGTCTCGAGACACAGCTGCGCGGCGATCTCGCCGGTGGTGTACATCTGCGCCAGGCCCGGCGACAGCAGCAGGCCGGCGGCGGCAAACCTCGCGCCGTACTCCTGGTCCAGCGTGATCAGCCAGTCCTGCTCGCCGGTCGTGTCGGTGTAGTGGCACTTGGCGGCCAGACAGGCCTCGACGACCTCGGGGCCGAACTTGGCGAACGGGCCCACGGTGTTCAGCACGACCGAGGCCCCCTTGAACAGCTGGGTCAGCGCCTCGACGGTGTGGATCACCTCGACCACTTCGTAGCTCGCGGTCTCGATGCCGGCGACGTTGGACTTCATCGCGGCCTGGATCTTGTCGGCACTGCGACCGGCGGCGATGAACGGAATGCCGTACTCGCGCAGGTACTCGCACACAAGCCGTCCGGTGTAGCCGGAGGCGCCGTAGACCACGACGGGTTTCTTGGGCTTGCTCATGATTGTCTCGCTCCTGGTTGGTTGGTCTTACATGCCCATGCCGCCGTCGACCGGCAGGCCCGCGCCGGTGATGAAGCGCGACGCGTCGGAGCACAGGAACACCACCGCATCGGCCATGTCGGCGACCTCGCCGAGGCGGCCTGCCGGCGTCTGCTCGATGATCGAGCCCACCGCCGCTTCGGGGGATGCGAACAGGCCCGCGGCGACCACGTCGGCGGCCAGCTTCATGCCCATCTCGGTTGGCACCAGGCCCGGATAGATGCAGTTCACGCGCACGCCGTAGCCAAGCTTGCCGGACTCCATCTCGGCCACGCGCGTGAGCCGGTCCACGGCCGCCTTGGTGGCCGAGTAGCCGGCGATCGCCGGGAACGCGATCGTCGCCGCGACCGACGAGATGTTGACGACCGCACCGCCTTGGCCCGCCGTGCCGCCAGGCCGCATTGCGCGGAACGCATGCTTCAGGCCGAGGGCGGTGCCGACGATGTTCACGTCGAGCATGCGGCGCAGGTCGGCGGGGTCTATTTCGGTCACCAGCGCAGTGACCTCGATGCCGGCGTTGTTGATCAGGATGTCGAAGCCGCCGAGCGTGTCGACGGTGGCCTTCACCGCGGCGAGCCAATCGTCTTCCTTCGTCACGTCGAGCTGCACGAAGCCGGCTTTTGCGCCGCTGGCTGACAGCTTGCCCGCCGCATCTCGGCCGAGCGACGCGAGCACGTCGCCGATCATCACCGACGCGCCTGCGGCTGCGAGCGCCTGCGCCATGCCTTCGCCGAGGCCGCGCGCGCCACCGGTGACCAGGGCCTTTCGGCCGCTCAGGTCGAACTTGTTCATGGATGTCTCCTGTTTGATTTGGACAGTCGTCAAGAAAATGGAAACTGATCCTAGGAGTCGTCTTGACAACTGTCAAGCTGGTTTTGGACAAGTGTCAAGACGCGCGGATTGCGACACTGGTGCGACGCGCGAAGTGCTCCTTACAATCGCCGCATGGCCACCGTTCCCCAGCCCCGCGACCACAAGTTCGCCGAGCGCCGCGCCGAGCTCGGCGAAGCCGCGCTGCAGACGCTCGCCGAACTCGGCTATGCCCGTACCAGCCTGCGCGAGATCGCGCAGAACTCCGAGTTCTCGCACGGCGTGCTGCACTACTACTTCACAGACAAGCTCGACCTGATCCTGTGCAGCGTGCGCCAGTACAAGGCGCGCTGCGTGAAGCGCTATGACGAGGTCACGGCCACGGCGACGACCTACGACGAACTGCTCGACGGCTTCGTCGCTGCGCTGGGTGACACGCTGCGCAAGGAAGCGCCGATGCACCGCCTCTGGTACGACCTGCGCGCGCAGTCGCTGTTCGAGGAAGCGTTCCGCGCCGACGTGGCCGAGATCGACAAGAGCCTGGAGAAGATGATCTGGCGCGTGATGTCACGCTTTGCCGAGATCACCGGCGAACCGGTGCGGGTGCCGAGCAGCGTGGCCTATGCGTCGTTCGACGGGTTGTTCCAGCAGAGCCTGTTGAAATACCTGTCGGGGGACAAGAAGGCGGTGGCGGCGATGCAGGCGAACGTTCGGCTGGTCGTGTCTCGGCTTGTCGGCGTCGAGCTTCCGGTCAAGCCGCGCCGGAGTGCACTGGCGCGTAACCGCCTGAACACAGCGTGAAGCACGAAGTCATCTCGCATGCCCCCCGCTCGAAGCTGTTGGTATTCGCGGCAGCTGCCGCGTCGGGATGTCAGCGCTGGGCAAAGCAGCTCAAGATCACGTACCCGAAGAAAAACCACGTCAACAAGCAGTCGGACTTCGAGGACTTGAAAGAAGGTCAGGTTGTTGAGGTTGCAAAGAGCGCTCAGATCTTTAGTGTCCGCCGCCAAGACATTGATCGAGAAGATCGATAAGCGGAACACCGCCGCGCATCCGTCTTCGACAATCGTCATGCCTGTGACGGCAGACGAGGTCATTGCTGGCCTCGTACAAAACATCATTCTTAAGCCTACGCTTTAGCCTTGGCTCTGGACTTGCACGGGTAGATGATCGTCAATGACCGCTGCCAGTCTGAAGACAGCTATGCAGCGGAAGCGGACTGTCTGCCTGGAGCGTTCAAGGCCTTGGCGGCTGATAGTCGGGCCCAACCAGATTCTCGCGTGACCGGGCGCATGCGCTACCTCTATCATCACAATTGTCGATTGCCGAGCTCTCAAAACTGCCCAATACTTGATCAATCCGATTAAGGATGGCCATCTTGCACGACCTTCGCTCTTTGCACCGCTCGTGGCGGCCAGCAACGCTATGAATACGCCCACCGCGGCGAGCCGGCTGCGCCAGTTCGACGACTTGCCCGGCCCACACGGTGTGCCGGTGTTCGGCAACCTGCTTCAGATCGACTCCACTCGGCTGCACCTGCAACTTGAGCAGTGGTGCGAGGAGCACGGGCCGATCTTCAAACTGCGCCTGGGCCCTCGCCGCGCGGTGGTGGTGGGAGACCATGAACTGATCGCCACAGCCCTGCGTGACCGCCCCGACGGCTTTCGCCGTACCACCAAGCTCGAACAGGTTTGGACGGAACTCGGTCTTATGGGTGGTGTGTTTGGTGCCAACGGCGACACTTGGCGGCGCCAGCGACGCATGGTGATGGCCGCCTTCGATCCCGGTCACGTGAAGCGCTATCACCCCGCACTGCAGCGCGTTGGACTGCGCCTGGCCCAACGCTGGCAGCAGGCCGCGCGTCATGGCACCACCATTGATCTGCAGGCCGATCTGATGCGCTTCACAGTGGACGCGATTGCCGGTTTGGCGTTCGGCGCCGAGGTCAACACGCTGCAAAGCGACGAAGATGTGATTCAGAAACACCTGAACCGCATCTTTCCGGCCGTGTTCAAGCGCATCTTCGCGCCACTTCCGCTGTGGCGCTGGTTCCCGTCGGTCGAAGATCGCGCTCTGGTGCGCAGCGTGGCCGAGGTGAATGCGGCGGTCGACGGCTTCATTGCGCAAGGGCGCAGGCGACTACAGGCGAACCCGGCCCTGCGCGAGCACCCATCCAACCTGCTGGAGGCCATGCTGGTTGCCGCTGACGAACCCGACAGTGGGATGGACGACAAGCAAGTGGCAGGCAACGTGCTCACCATGCTACTGGCCGGAGAAGACACCACCGCAAACACGCTGGCTTGGATGATCCACTTGCTATGGCAAAACCCGCAGGCTCTGGCCGAGGCCACCGCGGAGGTGCGCCGCGTGTGCGCCGATGGCGAGCCGCCCACCGTCGACCAGATTGGTCAACTGGACTATGTGGAAGCCTGCGCCCACGAAACCATGCGCCTGAAGCCCGTGGCTCCGCAGAACGCCATGCAAGCCCTGCGCGACACCACGCTGGGTGACGTGCACATCCCGGCCGGCATGGTGGTGATCGCGGTCATGCGGCGCGACGCGGTGAGTGAATCCCACATTCGCGATGCCGGCCGCTTCAACCCCGAACGCTGGTTGGCCGACGGCCACCCCGGGCAGAACGCCAGCGCCGCCAAGCGTATCTCCATGCCCTTCGGTGCTGGCCCGCGCATCTGCCCCGGGCGCTACCTGGCCTTGGTTGAAATGAAGATGGCGATGGCGGTTCTGTTGAGTCGCTTCGACATCCAAAACGTGAGCACGGCCGACGGCAAGGAGCCGCGCGAACTGCTGCAACTGGCCATGGCGCCGGTGGGATTGAAGATGAATGTGCGCGAGCACGGCATTAACGCTGAGGCCTGAAAAATCGCGCTCGCCTCCTCGTCAGGGCGTTGGCCAGTCGGCAGCGCGGCGTTACCTTGGCGATGCGTAGGCATCGTGTGCGTCGGCCCCGCGCAGTCTCGGCGGTGGTCGCTGCAAGTCTGATGTGCAAGCGGAAGATGCTATGTGGGACTCCCCGAGGTAGACCCGTTGAGCTAGAACGGAACTTCCCAACCTCTTTGTGCGAAGGAGATGGAAATGTCGACAACCCAGACAGTCCCACAAGGCAAGGATACGGCGATCGCGGGCGATCTGTACATGAGCTTCGAGCTCGGCGACAAGAAGTGGAAGTTGACGGCAAGCGATGGCGGCCGGGGCCCGAGCCGGTACAACGTGGACGCCGGCGACACGGCCGCAGTTGCGGACTGCATCCGCAAGGCCCGGGAGCGCTGCAAGCTCGAGCCGCAGGCCCGGGTGCACTCGTGCTACGAAGCCGGCCGCGACGGCTGGTGGCTGCACCGCTGGCTGATCGAGCAGGGTGTCGACAACATCGTGGTCGACTCCTCCAGCATCGAGGTGAACCGGCACGCCAGGCGGGCCAAGACCGACCGGATCGATGGCGACAAGCTGCTGGCGATGCTGCTGCGCCATCATCGCGGCGAGCGGGTGTGGTCGGTGGTGCATGAGCCCACGCCCGAGGACGAAGACGCGCGCCGCACGCACCGCGAGCTCGCCCGACTGACGCAGGAGCGCACCTCACACATGAACCGCATCGGCTCGCTGCTGGTGCTGCACAACCTGCGCCCGCACGTCATCATCGGCGGACGCGACTGGGCGCGCTGGTGGGAACGCCATGGCGAGCAGGTGCCGCCTGTCTTGCGCGCCGAGATCGAGCGGGAGAGCGCGCGGCTGACTCTGGTCAAGCAGCAAGTGAAGGCGCTGGAGGCTGCGCGGCGCTTGGAACTGGCCGACGGCAAGCAACCGCTGGTGGCGCAACTGGCGCAGCTGCGCGCCATCGGACCCAAGGGCGCCTGGGTGTTGGTCAAGGAGTTGTTCGGCTGGCGGCGCTTCGCCAACCGGCGCGAGCTGGCCGGCTGCCTGGGGCTGACTCCCACGCCCTACGCCAGCGGCGACAGCCAGATCGAGCAAGGCATCAGCAAGGCAGGCAACAAGCGAGCGCGCACGATGCTGATCGAACTCGCCTGGAGCTGGCTGCGCCTGCAGCCCGAAAGCGCATTGACCCAGTGGTTCAACCGGCGCTTCGCTGGCGCAGGCAAGCGCATGCGACGCGTTGGCATCGTGGCCATGGCCAGAAAACTGGTGATCGTCTTGTGGCGCTATCTGCAGAACGGCGAGATTCCGGCCGGGGCGACGCTCAAGCCAGCCACCGCTTGAGGCCCTGCCAGCCCTCACACTGAAGCACGGCTTGCCAAGGAACGCATCATCATGATCAAAGGTCGACGCGCCCGCAAGGTCAGCGGGTCACTGCACAGAAGTGACCGATGCGAAAGAAGGGGCGCGTCGGTAACCGGGGTTTGCCAGTGCGCTTCGCGCGCATGCAGCATGAGGTGCAGGGCTTGCACGCCCTGCACGGATAGAAGTTCGTCCGGGCACTGGCTCGAACGCTCGCCATACCCCGACCTCGGATCAGGTGGACGCATCACCCATGCCACGCCACTGTCTCATCCGCTCAGCAACACCCGGGGCCGCCATGAAATAACGCTTCCTATCGATGCGATGCTAAAAAAGACTTGACTAAAGAGTCCCCATAGAAGCTGACCTTCGAGCCTGGACCGCGAACTGGAACGTCGGCCCACTTGCGGACCTTCATCCCGCTGACTCGAATGTCCCCTTGCGATGCAGGCGGTCATTCGATAGTTCCAGCTTCAGTTCAGACTCCGGCCTACAGGCCGACCGTCATCCGCGCAAACGCATCGAATCCGAAAACCTGTCCGTCGGATGCGCAGGAAACCATCCAAGGTGCGGGCGTGTGAGCGCCCTCGCCTCCAATGCTCCGGGTTCGACCGCAAGAGCACGGCACGAGAGGGTGCTTCCGAGCTTTATGCGGCCCTTTGTCGGCCGCCCCATGGAGACGCAAGTCGGTGTCGTCGATGCGCGGGACCAACGGGCCGCGGCCCGCTCGGACCTCCCGGGGCGGCGTTCGCACGTTGCACAAACCAACGTGGCGCGCCGCACGTATTTTGAACCGCGACTGTTCAGCGCAGCGTGGCCTCGCCGCGCGTGGCACACGGCTTGCATGCCGCTCCCTCGGATAACATTCACGCTAACAGGCCGCCGCCTCCATGGGCTTCCATCTTGGACGGCTTCCCTGAACAAGGTCTTTGGATTTGGGCACCGAGAACGCTTTCGCCGAACTGGGATTGGCACCTGACGCGACCGAGCGCGAGGTGAAGGCGGCATGGCGCCGGCTCGCCTCGCAATGGCATCCGGACCGCAATGACAGCGCCGGTGCTGTTGCCAAGATGCAGCGCATCAACCAGGCATTCGAAGAGATCCGCCGCGCCGGATTCGGTGCCCGGGCGAACGCCGACGTCGACACGCCCGACGCGCCGGACAACAACACCCCCGGCGGATTCGACGCCGACCAAGCTACGACGGCATCCCGCGCGGCCGGCACGGAACGGCAGCGCCGGCCCCTGCACCGCAAGGTCAGGATGACTCTGGAGGAAGCGGCCGTCGGTTGCATCAAGGTGCTGCGGGGCAAGGTCACCGACATCTGCGCCACCTGCGCGGGCGCCGGGCACCAGGTGATGGGCGGGAATTGCGCTCGGTGCGGGGGGTCGGGCGCGATCCCGAAGCGCTCATTTTTCGGTTGGCCCGCCGGTGTGACCGAGTGCGAGGCTTGCTTGGGCGGCGGCATCGCGAGGCAGCCGTGCGCGGCGTGCGGCGGGGTCGGCAAGAAGGAGCCGCGCGGCTACAAGATGAACGTGCGCATTCCGCACGGCGTGCGCGATGGCGATCTGCTCCATGTCGACGGACGGCGCGTGCGAGCCGAAGGCCCTCCCACCGACGTCGAGATTCGCGTCGAGGTGTCGGAGCACGCGTTCTTCAAGCTCGACGACGACGGCACCATTCGATGCGAGATGCCGGTCGATGGATTCGCGTGGATCGCCAATCGGCAGGTCAAGGTGCCGACCGTCACCGGCTTCCAAGCGCTGCAGCTGAGCCGCGACCGGCTGTCTTACCGCTTGAAGGGCCAGGGCTTCCCGGTGCAGTGCCGCGGCACGCGTGGCGACCATCTGGTCACGCTGGCGCCGATATTTCCGCAACAGCTCAGCACCGATCAGCAGATCCTGCTCGACCAGCTCTCGGCCACCAGCTCGGGCGCTGGCGGAGAAGCATTGGACGACCGCCTTCGCGCATGGAATCGGGGGCTACGCGCCTGGGAACGAGGCCTGTAGACGGCGGTAGCTGAGCCGGCAATGGACCGCGGACCGTGCCCCCGGGCGCGCGGGCTAGTGAGGGAACGAAATGACATTGCACCGTTTTCTCAAGACACTCGCAATAACCCAGGCGCCTCATCGTCCATTGAAGATCTTGAACCGCAGACCTCTCTCGTCGACATTGCGGACCTTCAGACTGACAGCTCGAAAGGCGGCAACGGGTCTGGTGCCGCGGCACAGTCTTCCCCACCGGTAGGGCCGGACTCGCAGCCAGAAGCGGACGCCGCCGCCACCTGAATCCGCGTCGCCGCGCGCAACAATGAGTGTAGAAATGGATTTGACGCAGGTCTCCTTCACCGGCCCCAACCTTGATACTCAGTCGCCGGTGCTCGAGCGCCTACCGACGGAGCTTGCCGAATATGGCGGACTGCACGTGCGAGGCATCTGCTCAATATGGGCTTCGCACCTGCTGTCCTTCAAGAACTTGGGCATATCATCGAAGTCAGAAACAGATCCCCCATGGCGCAGCCGACCAACAACCAGAGCATCACCCCGGAGGTACGACCGGTCACCGAAGAACTGGACCGCTTCGCGAGCCGTCCCGACGTGTTGTGCGTCCTGCGGCAGGCGGCCGCCGATGCCCGCGAGAAATTGCGGCAGAACCCGAACATTGCCGAAGCCTTTGCAGCATTGGATCTCTCGTGTCTTGGGTGCCCAGTGCCCGCGGCGATTGGTAGCGTCAGAGTCGTGGTGAATCGCGGCGCCGGCGGCGCAAGCATCGAGCGGCATGTGAATAGCACGCAGTATCTGTTTGCCCTGGATGGCGCCATGGAAACGCACGTCCAGACAACGGACGGCTGGCGCGTGGATCGTTATGGGCAAGGCAACCCAGCCGTACTGGAAAATCGATGGCACGTCGTTCCGCCCGGGGTTTGGCACAAATCCACCGCCCCCGGAGCGCGGAACTGGGGTGTCGTGGCTTTCCATTCCGCACGCAACGTGAGCGACGAGTATCAGTGAAGGCTCAGCCTTGCCCCGCCCTCCCAAGCAACTCGCGCGCCTCGATCAAGTCAGCCGCATCGAAGCCTTCGGTAAACCATTCATACACGGAGGCAAGTTCGAGCAAGGCCTGCGCGTGCCCGCCATGGAGACGCGCCAACCGGACCATGCTGACGCATGTGCGCAATTCAAGAGACTTGGCGCCTTGCTTCCTGGCGATGGAAAGAGCGCGCTCGAAGCAGGTCTGCGCCTCGGCGGCATTTTCCGTGGAGAGGGCAAGAAGCAATTCTCCCCTGACGCGAAAGAGCTCAGCCTCCCACCAATACGTACCCATCTCGCTGGCGAGGCCCAGCGCCTTGGTGACCGATTCCAGTCCCTCGGCGATTTGTCCGGCACGCGAGAGCGCCTGAACCTGCAACAGCAGGAATAGCGGCTGCCAGACCTTGGCACCGGTAGCCTTGTACGCTAACAGCGCCTGCTCGATGTGGGTGAATCCGCTTTCGGTATTGCCTAGCTCGGCCTCGGCCCATCCTTGGACGATCAGGCCGTGGACGAGCCAGCTCGGGAAACCCTGCTCGGTGGCGAAATCGGTCGTCGCTTCGGCCGCTTGCAGAGCCAGCGACGCTTCGCCGCGGAATTGATGGACCCATGCCAATGAAGCCATCGCGTACGCGAGGCTGAACGGGTGCCGAGGCGTTGCCGCATGCGCCGCCCGCTGCGCTTGCGCAACGCCCGCAACCGCCTGATCCGGGTATCCCAACAGCCACAGCGCCAGCGCCCCGAAGGCAAGACAGGAGATCCTCGGATCCCGGCCCAGGCTGTCGCGCAGTGCGCGATCGCGCACGTCCTCGTAGCGCTGAACCGCCAGCTCCATATGCGACCTGCAATCGATCAGGTCGCCGACCCGAAGCAACGTGAGTCCGAGCAATTCGTGGCCGCCCACAAACAGCTCGGTTTCCAGCCTGCGCTCGGCCAAGCCCAGAAGTTGCTCGCCGATATCGCGCGCCAACCGCAGTTCACCCCGATTGATGTACAGCAACCCCAATCCTGAAAGCACCCGAACGAGGTCGGCGCTATCGGTGGTGTCCTGGCATAGTTCGCGGGCCCGCTCGTAGGCTTGGGCGACCTCCGGCACCGCGAAGCCGCGCGTCGCCATCCATGCGGACCCGAGCATCGATTGAATCTGCAACTCGCGCGAGCCGCGCCCCGCCGGATCGGCAAGTCCCGGCAGCATGGTCAGCGACGAACTGAGATGATCGATTGCCGTGGCGTAGGCGGAGCGTTGCATCGCTTGCGATCCGGCGCGCATCAGGAAATCGACCGCCTTCGGCACGTTGTCGCTGCAAGCATAGTGATGGGCAAGCTCGCTGCAGTGATCGTCCAGGTGATCGCTGAAATGCGCTTCCATCGCTTGCGCCACACGCGAATGCAAGATGCGCCTGGTGTCAGCCAGCAGCTCGCCGTAGGCCGCCTCCCGGGTGAGTGCGTGCTTGAACACGTATTCCACATCGGGGAACACCGTTCGCTCGAAGATGAATTCGGCACTCTGCAGGCGGTCGAGCATCTCCTGGAGCTGCGTTTCGGAACTCTGCGCCACACGCTCGATGAGACGCAGCGGGGACGCATTGCCGAGCACCGCAAGCATCTGTAGAAACGCCTTGTGCTCGGGCTCCAAGCGGTCGATGCGGGCCGCCAACACGCCCTGCACCGTTGCGGGCATCTCGATCGTCGCCAATGCGCGGGTGAGCACGATCTCTTCACCGCGTCGCATCAGAACACCATGATCGAACAGGGTCTGAACGTACTCCTCCATGAAGAATGGATTTCCCTGCGTCTTCTCTACAATGAGCGATTTCAGCTCGGCGAGCGCGGGAGCTATTCCGAGCAAGGCGATCAGCAACGCTTCGGCATCCTCACGGCCGAACGCTTTCAAGCGCAATTGGCTGTGCGACGTGGCAGCGTCCCAGCTGGGTTGGTACTCGGGACGATAGTTGACGAGCAGCAGGATGCGCGCACCTTCCACGGCGCGGCCGAACATCGTCAGGAAGCTCTGACTCTCGGCGTCCAGCCAGTGCAAGTCCTCCATCACCATCAAGACCGGCTGGTTGACGGCTTCGCGCAGCACCAGTCGCTGAATTGCGTCGAACGTTCGGCGGCGCCGAATCTGCGGATCCATCTTGTCGATCGGCGCGGCAGGATCCCTGACGCCCAACAGGGTCAACAGGAAGGGGATCGTGTCATCGAGGCTGCGATCGAGCCCCAGCACGCGGCCGGTCACCTTCTCCAGCTTACGGCGGTCGTCGTCGCCCGGCGCAATCTGCAGATAGCTCTTCAGCATGTCGATCAACGGCAGGTAGGGAAACGCCTTGCCGTAGGAGTCCGAACTGCATTCCAAGATCAGGCAGCCCTCTTTCGCCAGCAGCTTGAACTCGTGACACAGGCGCGACTTGCCCACGCCCGCCTCGCCGATGACCGCGATGATTTGTCCTTCGCCCGCCTTGGCCAACCGCAGCATCGCCTGCATCCGTTCGAGCTCGTGCTGGCGACCGACGAACCGTGCCAAACCGTGGCTGGCGGACACTTCGAGGCGGGTATGCAATGGGCCGACGCCGGTGACTTCGAAGAGGTTGACGTTCGCACTGACGCCTTTCAAAGGGACGCTGCCCAGCCTGCGAAACTCGAAGTAGCCCTCCGTCAGGCGATGGGTGGATTCGCTGACGACCACTGAGCCGGGTGCCGCGACGTGCTCAATGCGAGCTGCCAATCCCGTCGAGTGCCCGATCGGCACATAGTCCGCACGCTGGTCGTCGGTCGGGATCGAACGCACGACCACTTCACCGGTATGGATCCCCACCCTGATCTGCATGGCGGGCAGCCCGTATTCCCGCAGCAGCCGGGCGCCGTACCCTTTCATCTGCTCCTGCATGCTGAGCGCCGCATAGAGAGCCCGGCGGGCGTGATCCTCGCGCGCGATCGGAGCGCCGAAGAAGGCGAAGATGCCGTCACCCAGCGCCTGGGCAACATAGCCTTCGTAGCGGTACACGGCACTCATCATCAGGCGCAGTGCCGGATCGATCACCTGCTGCGCGACTTCCGGGTCCATGCCGTCGAGCAGCGCCATCGAGCCCTTGATGTCCGCGAACAGCGCGGTGATGATCTTGCGCTCGCCGGCGTGCTTCGTGAGGTGTGCCGCATGGCCAAGCCGGAATCGCTCAGCCAGATGCGCCGGAACGTACGGATCCGCCGTGGCAGCCTCGGCCGACACGCCGGTACGCGCAGCCTGCGAAGATTCAATGGTCGCTGCGGCAACGACCGCCGGCTTCGGAGTCAGCGGCGTTCCGCACTTTCGACAAAACCTGCTGGCTGCCGCATTCGCGGCATGGCATCCGCTGCAAATCAACTCGAGCTTGGCACCGCAATCCTGGCAAAAGCTGGCATCGGCCAGATTCTCACATTGGCAGAGGGGACACTGCATCCGCGGCTCCCAGTGATCTGGTGGCGCAAAAAGCTGAGAAACGACAATGCAGCACCGTCACACAGGACGATCGTAAGCGGGCAGGCCAAAACACTCTTGCAAGACGGTTTCCGTGGAGCGCAATGCACCGTCAACCCAAGCTTGCTCGTCCGAATACGCTTCACCGCAAATGTAGACCTTGCCCTTGATCGGGTTCTGCAGCCGCGCTGCGATGGCCTTGTCGTCCGCGCCGATCACCCAGGAGTGATCGCCGTCCCCGAACTCCGGCGAGCCCCAACGCACATAGGTCGCCAACACTGGATCCGGCAAGGCGTTGTCCCCGAAGAACTCGGCAAGCTGCCGCATCGCCTGCTCGACCACGAACGTGCCGGCCGGTGTCGTGTGCTTGGGTTGCGTCAATCCATCGGTAGGCGCGAAGGGCTTGCCCATCTTCTGCAACTCCTCCCAATATGTGGTGCGATCGAAATCGCAGTAGATCGTCATCGACGCCGGCCCTTTGTCGTCATTGGCCGCAATGGGCCAATAGCAGTAGAACTGGGCCATCGGCAGGTCGGTGAAAGAACCGCCTGCGGCAATCTTGTAGCGGTCGAACCACCACCGCTCCTTGAAGTACAGGTTGATCTTCGTGAGCGGCATGGTGGTGACGCTGCGGATGTCAGCCATGAGCTGACCGTTGTCGCGCAGCGCCGGACATTGCGAGCAAAGGAGCTCGAGCGGACGACTGGGCAGCCCGAGGACGAGTTGCGGACAAAGAAAGTGCGTCGTCCAGCCGTTGTCAGTATGGGCTCTCACGTTGAGCAGGTTCTTGTCAGTGACGTCGAAGTCGAAGGCATCGACGTGATGTCCCAGGAGAATCCTTCCTCCCATTTCCTTGATCTGCTGCGCAAGCGTGTCCGACAGCGTTTCGTAGCCGGGCCGTAGCGTTAGATAGTTGGGCAACTTGTCGAAGTCACCCATGGTCTGGAAGCCGACGCCGGCGTTGACCTTTTGGTCATAGAACGCGAGGAACCCCATCGAGTCCTCGATCATCTGCAGGCATTCCTGAGAAAGACCGAAGTCGACGAGCAATGCCCAAAAGCCCCATTCATACAAGGGCACGCCGCGATAGCGGAATTCGAGGCGAATCTTCTGCCAGTCCTCGGGAGTTTGCGGATACCACTGCTTCGGATCGACACCATTCTGTGTCAGCACCGTGTCGAAAACCTCTTGAAGAATCTTGTTCGGCTGGCGCTGTTTCTCCTGGTCACGCAGGAAGTAGCGGCTGCTCCAGAGGTCGGGATTGCCCGCCATGTCGCCAAAGGTGAAGCGGCGGCCACGCAGGTAGTAGATGTTGTTGTCGTCCCCCATGTTGAACGGCATGATGTCCTTGTCGAGCGACAGCGCCTTGAGCAGCCACATCAAGTTCTTCATGCTATCGACAAAGCGCATGCCGCCTTCTTCGTTCTTGACCAAGGTGCCGTCGATGACGACGAGATCGGTATCCAACCGTCCGCCGGGGCGATCGAGCATTTCCAGGATGACGATCTTCGTCGTAGGCTTGTGCCTGAGCATCCGCCAAGCGAAGTACAGACCGGCCATGCCGGCGCCAACGACGACGATGTCTGGCTGAATTGCCTCTGCCGTATTCGATTCCGTCATCTGTGCCTCCCGGACCGGTTTGCCGTAGTGAGGTATGCGTGACGCAGATCGTACGGCCAGGGCGACTAAAACGCGGACTTTCGCACTCTTGCGGACCAGATGTTACGAAATCGTACTTACATTCGGCCGCTACGCGATTGTTCAGCGATGGCAATGGCTCCGGCAGCAAGTACCGTCAGCGACGCCGGCCGCAGGAGCTAGGTTTCGATGAGCGCTCGATCAGCGCCGCGCCCCGCAGGATGAAGCCGGTGCGCGCCACCAGCGCGAACACGATGCCGATCAGCAGCGCCTTCTGTTGCGCCTCGCGCGGTACCTTGAAGCTGGACATGATCACCAGGAAGACGAACACGTTGTCGACCGACAGCGCCTTCTCCGTCAGTAGCCGGCGAAATACTGGGTGCCGGGCTCGGTGCCGCCGAGCACCCACACCATGACACCGAACAGGACGGCCACGCCGATGTAGGCGGCCGACCGGCGGGCGGCTTCGGCGAGCATGGGCACGTGCGCCGTGCGGATGTGGAAGAAGTAGTCGAACAGCAGCAGGGCGACGATCAGGGCGATCGTCACTTCCCAGACCAGCGGGCCGTGAGTCATGTCGCACTCCTCGAGGAGCCTGAATCCGATGAAAGACACCGCGGGCTGACCATGCCCGCGGCCCGGCCGGGCCGCTACCGCTCGGCGCCGCCCGGCGCTAGTATTGCCGCATGCAACGCTTGCTCATTGCGCTGGGCGTGCTCCTCGTCGTCGCGGGCCTTGCCTGGCCCTGGCTGTCGCGGCTGCCGTGGGGGCGCCTGCCGGGGGATTTCTCGATCGAGCGTGAAAGCTTCAGCTTCCATTTTCCGCTGATGACCTCGCTGATCGTGTCGATCGTCCTGAGCCTCGTCCTCTGGTGGTGGTGGCGCAAGTAGGCTTCGATCCCTCAAGGCGGTTCTCCCTGAAGAGGCGCGCATCTCCTCTCCATTGGGGATGACCTCTGCCAACCCATGGCTCCAAATTGCCTGATCCTGGTGCGCGTCATCAGCGCGCGAGTTGGGCCAAGAACGAGCGAGGTGAGAGTGGATGCAAGCGAGGTTGCCAAGCACTGGGAAGCGAACGCAGAAGCTTGGACGCGTCAGGTACGCCGCGGTCGTGACGTGTTTTGCGATGCGCTGAACAGCCCGGCATTCTTCGCAATGCTGCCATCAGTGCGCGGGCTCCACGGATTGGACGTGGGATGCGGTGAGGGCGCCAACACCCGCCAGCTCGCGCGGCTGGGCGCCAGGATGGTCGCGATTGACGTTGCACCCACGTTCATCCGGCATGCCGCGGAGCTCGAGAAGACGGAGCCACTCGGCGTCGACTACCGGCTCGCCGATGCGATGGCGCTCCCCTTCGAGCCGAGCTCGTTCGACTTTGCATCGGCCTTTATGTCCCTGATGGACATGCCAGACCCGGGCCGCGCCCTGCGCGAAGTCAGTCGAGTCCTTCGCCCCGGTGGCTTCCTGCAGTTTTCCATCCTCCGTCCGTGCTTTGCACCACCCCATCGACGGGTCCTTCGAAGCAGAAACGGCGAGCCGCGAGCCATTGAACTAAGCGGGTACTTCGAATCGACCGACGGGCGGGTCGACAGGTGGTGGTTCTCAGTACTGAAGGGAAAAGAACGCAAGAGCGTCGAGCCATTCTCGTGAATGGATACTCGATATACCGATAGGTGCTGGGTTTCTGCTCAATGTCGCCACGACTATCACTCCTGGATCCCCTGCCCTAAAAAGTAGCAGGGTAGAGCTTGTACGCGGGTCAGTTTTCGGTGGCAATCAACAGTAGATGCTATGTGGGACTACCTGAGCGAGGCCCGTTTAGCTAAAACGGGATTTCCTTAACTTCTTGGCAAAGGAGATGGAAATGTCGACAACCCAAGCAGTCCCACAACGTGAGGATACGGCGATCTCGGGCGAGCTGTACATGAGCTTCGAGCTCGGCGACAAGTCCTGGAAGGTGACAGCGAGCGATGGCCACCGCGGCCCGAGCCGGTACAACGTGGACGCTGGCGACACAGCCGCCGTCGCGCACTGCATCGATAAGGCCCGGGAGCGCTGCAAGCTCGAGGCGCAGGCCCGGGTGCACTCCTGCTACGAAGCCGGGCGCGACGGCTGGTGGCTGCATCGCTGGCTGATCGAGCAGGGTGTCGACAACATCGTAGTCGACTCCTCCAGCATCGAGGTGAACCGGCACGCCCGGCGGGCCAAGAGCGACCGGATCGATGGCGACAAGCTGTTGGCGATGCTGCTGCGCCATCATCACGGCGAGCGTGTGTGGTCGGTGGTGCACGAGCCCACGCCCGAGGACGAAGACGCGCGCCGCACGCACCGCGAGCTTGCCCGGCTGACGCAGGAGAGGACCTCACACACGAATCGCATCGGCTCGCTGCTGGTGCTGCACAACCTGCGCCCGCACGTCATCATCGGCGGGCGCGACTGGGCGCGCTGGTGGGAACGCCATGGCGAGCAGGTGCCACCTGTGTTGCGCTCCGAGATCGAGCGCGAGAGCGCGCGGCTGGCGTTGGTCAAGCAGCAGGTGAAGGCGATGGAGGCCGAGCGGCGCCAGGAGCTGGCCGATGGCAAGCAGCCAATGGTGGCGCACCTGGCGCAGCTGCGCGCCATCGGGCCCAAGGGCGCCTGGGTGCTGGTCAAGGAGTTGTTCGGCTGGCGGCGCTTCGCCAACCGACGCGAACTGGCCGGCTGCCTGGGGTTGGCGCCCACGCCCTATGCCAGCGGCGACAGCCAGATCGAGCAAGGCATCAGCAAGGCGGGCAACAAGCGAGCGCGCGTGTTGCTGGTCGAACTCGCCTGGAGCTGGCTGCGCCTGCAGCCCGACAGCGCGTTGACCCAGTGGTTCAACCGGCGCTTCGCAGGCGGGGGCAAGCGCATGCGCAGAGTGGGCATCGTCGCCTTGGCGAGAAAACTGGCGATCGCGCTGTGGCGCTATCTGCAGGACGGCGAGATCCCGGCTGGGGCCACGCTCAAGCCGACCCCCGCTTGAAGTCCGGAGCAACCCCGCTCTAACGCACGGGTGGCCAAGGAACGCATCATCATGATCAAAGGTCGACGCGCCCGCAGTGTCCGCGGGTCACTGCTCAGTGACCGTCCAAATAGATGGGGCGCGTCGGTAACCGGGGTTTGCCAGTGCGCTTCGCGCGCATGCAGCATGAGGTGCAGGGCATTCACGTCTTGCACGGATAGAAGTTCGCCTGAGCACTGGCTCGAGCGCTCGCCATACCCCGACCTCGGATCAGGGTGCATCACCCACGCCACGCCATCTGTCTCACCCGTTCAGCAACACACAGGTGCCGCCATGAACTACCGCTCATTGATACGTTGATCAAAAAAGTCTTGACAAAGGAGTCCCCATAGAAGCGGTCACTCTTCGAAATCAGCCGACCTCGCTCGTCGTGGAGATGAGACAGCCCTCGTCCATGCCTAACCTCCCAACCCACGGAGTCGCCCCATGAGAAAGCTCATCGCATCTACCTTCGTCTCGCTCGACGGCGTCATGCAGGCGCCGGGCGGCCCCGAAGAAGATCCTACCGGCGGTTTCGCCTTCGGCGGCTGGACGTTCAACTACTGGGACGAGGTCATGGGCCGCTCCATGAACGGCTTCGACGGCAAGGACCGCGAGCTCGTGCTCGGCCGCAGGACCTATGAGATCTTCGAGGCGCACTGGCCGTACCAGCCGGCCGACAAGCCGATTGCGCAGACGCTCAATGCGGCCAAGAAGCACGTGGCCTCGCGCACGCTGAAGAAGCTGCTTTGGAACAACTCGACGCTCCTGCGCGGCGACGTCATCGCGGCGGTCGCGGCGCTCAAGTCAGAGGCGGGACACGACCTGCAGATCATCGGCAGCGGCAACCTGATCCAGACGCTGCAGGCCGCGTCGCTGATCGACGAGTACAACGTGTGGACCTTCCCCGTCGTGCTCGGGCGCGGCAAGCGGCTGCTCGAAGCCGGCGCGAAGCCCGGCGCGCTGCGGCTCGTCGCTTCGCAAGCCTCGACCACCGGCGTCGTGATGAGCACCTACGTGCCGGCCGGCGACGTCCCGCTCGGATCGTTTGCGCAGGCCGAGCCGAGCGCGAAGGAAGTCGAAAGGCGCGCGAAGCTGGCGCGCGAGGCGCGCTGACGCTTCTTCGCGACAATGCCTCTCGAAGCTTCTCTTTGATTCGCGCTGAGAGGCGACGCGCCTATGATGCCATTCCCGAGGCAAGGGAATGGGTCCTGCGCCTTCAAGCAATCAGGAGAGAGACATGGCCAAGAAGAAGTCTGAGTCCGGCGTTTACCGCGTCACGGAGATTATCGGGACAAGTCCGGATTCCTGGGAGGCCGCCGCGAAGAGCGCGGTGGAGACCGCAGCTAGATCGCTGCGCGATCTGCGTGTCGCCGAAGTCTGCAAGCTAGACATGAAGATCGAAGAGGGCAAAGTCGTCGCCTTTCGCGCGCGGGTTTCGCTGTCATTCAAATACGAAGAGTGATCGCTGCCGCCGCCGCGCGGCGAGCAGACGTTGATACGCAGCCTGCTCGCAAACTCTTCCGACTGGCAGTCGAAGCCGAAAGATCTCGCACCGGCCGCTTTCACGCACCAGTCGAATGCAGTGCTGATCGCAACTGCATGCGCGCGAGCGCCCGGGGCAACCGGCGCTAGGCGTCGCGGGTCAGACCTCGCCTCTGAAGATCGCTTCCAGGTCCACCTCCTCGGTCGCATGCTCCAGCTTCATGCTGCTCTCGATATGGTCGAGGTGCTCGCGCATCAGCCGCTCGGCGCGCGCCGGATCGCGCTTGGCGATGGCCTCGATGATCTGCGAGTGCTCGTCGGCGCGGCAGCTCGAGCTGGTCGGTGCGTCGTATAGAAAGATCATCAGGCAGGTCAATATCGACAGCTCGCGCATGCTGCGCGCCAGCGCCGTGTTGCCCGCCAGGTCGGCCGCCAGCGAATGGAATTCACCGGACAGCCGGATCACAGCGCGCTTGTCATCGCGTCGGCGGGCATCGAGCTCGAGTTCCTGGTGCTGGCGCAGGCGCGCCAGCTTCTCGGGCGTGAGTGTCTCGATCAGCCGGCGCAGCACGGCCGGCTCGATGAGCCGGCGGGCTTCGAACACATCGAGCGCTTGCTCGATCGAGGGCTTGGCAACGTAGGCGCCGCGCTGCGGATAGAGCTCGACGATCTGCTCGTGCGCGAGCCGCGCCAGCACTTCGCGAATGCGCGCCCGACTGGCGCCGAAGATCTCGGCCAAGCGCTCCTCGCCGAGCTTGGTGCCGGGATGCAGGCGGTGCTCGAGAATGGCGACATAGATCTTTTCGTAGATTTCGTCCTGCGTGTTCTCGCGTTCGAGTCGGGCTTGCGAGGCAGGCTTGCGCGCGCTTTTGGTTGGCATGTCTGGGTTGAGCTTGGCGAGCGGATCGGACGCCAGCAGCACGCGTGCATGGCGGCAGGCGGCGGGATGGCGGTCCATTATCGCCAGCCGAACATGCGGCCCCAGCCGCTCACCTGCGCCGGATCGGCGCCGGCGGCGCGCAGTTGCCCCCATACCGTGGTGCTGACGGTGTCGAGCAACGGAATGTCGAGTTCGGCCTCCACCGCCTCGGCCAGCGGTGCCGCCCGCAGGTTGGTGCAGAAGGTGGTGATGGCCTCCGGCCGTGCCGGCGCCACCTCGCGCATCAAGGCCATCAGCCGTTGCGGCGCGACCGATGCGAAGTCGTGGTTGACGCTGATGCCGAGGTGACGCTCGGCCACCACTTCGATGCCGATGCTGCGGTAGTTGTCGACAATTTTCTGCTGGACATCTGCGGTGTACGGCGTCACCAGCGCGAGCCGCTTCACGCCTCGCAACGCGAGCAGTTCATTCAGCGCCAGCACCGCGGTGGTGGCGACGATGCCGGTGCGCTCGCGGATGCGTTCGACCAAGCGCCGGTCGGCGTCGAAGCCCAGCCAGCCCGAGGAGGTGCCGCTCCAGCCGATCACGTCCACTTTGGCGTCGGCCAGCAGCTCGGCGGCCGCGAGGATCTTGCTGTCGTCGAACTGGCCGAGCGCCTGCGCCGACAGCGAGATCTCGGTTACCTTGAAGCGTGAGAAGTGGGCGCTGCAGCCGGGCACGGCCGCCGCCAGCGCACTGGTCAGCGGCTCCAGCGCGGTGTTGGATGAGGGCGTGAGCACGCCGAGACGAAGGGTCTGGGGCATGGGAATCCTTTCGGGTGAGCTTCGTCGCGAACCATATTGTCGACATTAGTGTAATCACCGAGATCGACAAACAGATTGTCGACGATGATGTCGACAAAATGAACACCCCCCACCCCTTCGACTTCGTGCTGCGCAACGCCCGCGTGGCAACCGCCAGCGACACCTTCGACGCAGACATCGCCGTTGTTGGCGGGCGCATCGTCCAACTCGGCACCGGGCTGGCCGGCGGTGCGCGCGAGATCGACGCAGCCGGCCGCGTCGTGACGCCCGGCGGTGTGGACGCGCACTGCCACCTCGACCAGCCGATGGCGTCGCCGCTGCGCATGGCCGACGACTTCGAAAGCGGCACCCGAAGCGCGGCTTGCGGCGGCACGACCACCGTGATCCCTTTCGCCGCACAGGAAAAGGGCCAGTCGCTGCGCGCCGCCGTCGCCGACTACCACCAGCGTGCCGAGGGCCGCGCCCACGTGGACTACGCCTTTCACCTGATCGTCAGCGACCCCACGCCCAAGGTGCTGAACGAGGAACTGCCGGCGTTGATCCGAGAGGGCTACACCTCGTTCAAGATCTACATGACCTATGACGACCTGAAGCTCGACGACGGCCAGATCCTCGACGTGTTGTCGGTCGCGCGCGATCACGGCGCGATGGCGATGATCCACGCCGAGAACGCAGACTGCATCGAATGGCTGACCAGGAAGCTCGAGGCCGCCGGCCGCACCGCACCACGCTTCCATGCCCATTCGCGGCCGATGCTGGTCGAGCGTGAGGCGACGCATCGCGCGATCGCGCTGTCGCAGCTGGTCGACGTGCCGATCCTGATCGTGCACGTCTCGGGTCGCGAAGCGGTGGAGCAGATCCGCTGGGCGCGCGCCCACGGCCTGTCGGTGTTCGCCGAGACCTGCCCGCAGTACCTGTTCCTGACTGCGGCCGACCTCGGGCTGGACGACAGCTACCAGGGCGCTCGCTGCGTCTGCAGCCCGCCACCGCGCGACAAGGCGAACCAGGAGGTGATCTGGAACGGCCTGAACGACGGCCTGTTCACCGTGTTCTCTTCCGACCACGCGCCCTTTCGCTACGACGCGCCGGAAGGCAAGAAGCCGGGCGGCGAGGAAGTCGCGTTCCGCCACATCCCGAACGGCATCCCCGGCCTCGAGACGCGCCTGCCGCTGCTGTACTCCGAAGGCGTGCTGGGCGGCCGCATGACGCTGAACCGCTTCGTCGAGCTGACCTCGACCAACCCCGCTAAGGCCTATGGCCTGCATCCGCGCAAGGGCACGATCGCGGTCGGCAGCGACGCCGACCTGGTGGTCTGGGAGGAGCGCGAGTTCGTGCTGCGCAACACCGACCTGCACCACAACGTCGACTACACGCCCTACGAGGGCCAGCGGCTGCGCGCCTGGCCGGCACTGACGATCGCCGGCGGCGAGCTGCTGTGGGACGGCCAGTTCCACGGCCGCGCCGGACGCGGGCGCTTTCTGGCCTGCGACGCACCTTCGCTGCTGCCGCGGCGCGCCTGACCATGAAGCTGCTCCTGATCAACCCCAACATCTCCGACAGCGTCACGGCGCTGATCGACAGCGAGGCGCGCTGCGCGGCCTCGCCCGAAACGCGCATCACGACGCTGACCGCGCCCTTCGGCGTGGCCTACATCGAGACCCGCTTCGAGGCGCTGATCGGCGCCTATGCCGCGGCGACGCTGGCGGCCGAGCACGGCGCGCTGCACGACGCCGTGGTGGTCGCCGCCTTCGGCGATCCCGGCCTGGCGGGCCTGCGCGAGGCGCTCGACATCCCGGTGCTCGGCCTCACCGAAAGCGCGCTGATGAGCGCCTGCATGCTCGGCCAGCGCTTCTCGATCATCGCGATTTCGCGCCGCATCACCGCCTGGTACCGCGAATGCGTGGCGGCGAACGGGCTGGCCGATCGGCTCGCCAGCATCCACCACCTCGACCAGCCGCTCGCGGACATCGGCCGCGTGCAGGACGACCACGCCGCGCATCTGGCAGCGCTGTGCGAGCGAGCCGTCGACGAAGACGGCGCAGACGTCATCGTGCTGGCCGGCGCACCACTCGCGGGCCTGGCGCGCAGCCTCAAAAGCCGCCTGCCGGTGCCGGTGGTCGATGGCGTGTCGAGCGCGGTTCGCCACGCCGAGACGCTGGTGGCGCTGCAGTCCGGCACGGCCCGCCGCGGCAGCTTCGCGCCGCCGCCCCAGAAGCCGAACCGCGGGCTGCCGCCCGCCATCGAGGCGCTGCTGCGCCGCCAGTGATCCGAACTCTTCACCCACCACCCGCGGAGACCCTGAACCATGCAAAGACGTCACATCCTCCAGGCCGCCGGCGCGGCCGCCGCATCACTGGCCGCGCCCTCCATGTTCGCTCAGGCCTTGCCGGCTACGCCGATCCGCCTGGTCGTCGGCTTTCCGCCCGGCGGTGGCGCCGATGCGCTGGCACGGGTGGTGGCGCAGAAGCTCGGCGGCCTGTGGAACCAGCAGGTCGTGGTCGAGAACAAGGCCGGTGCCTCGGGCACGCTCGCGGCCGACTACATGCTTCAGCAGCCGTCCGACGGCAGCGTGCTGCTCCTGTCCACCATCAACAGCCACGCGCTCGCGCCGGCCGTGCGCTCCAACCTGCGCTACAACGCCGAGCGCGACTTCGTGCCCGTGGTGCTGCTCGGCGTCACGCCCAACCTGCTGATCACGAGCGCGACGAACCCCGTGAAGTCGGTGAAGGAAGTCGTCGCGCAGTGCAAGGCGCAGCCCGGCAAGATCAGCTTCGGCTCCGCCGGGCCCGGCACCATCCAGCACTTCGCCATCGAGATGTTCAAGCTGCAGGCCGGCGTCGACGTGCTGCACGTGCCATACAAGGGCAGCGGGCCGTTGCTCACCGACCTGATTGGCGGCCAGATCCAGTACACCTTCGAGACCATGACGGCCGCCACGCCGCACGTGAAGAACGGCCGCGTCGTCGCGCTCGCGCAGACGCGCGCCAAGCGCTCGAAGGCCTACCCCGGAGTGCCCACCATGCAGGAACAGGGCTTCCCCCAGTTCGAGACCATGAACTGGTACGGCATCTCCGGCCCGGCCAAGCTGCCCGCGGCGCTGGCGCGCAAGATCAACCAGGACGTCAACGCCGTGCTCGCGATGGCCGACGTGCAGGAAAAGTTCGAAGGCTTCGGGGTCGAGGACGGCGGCGGCCCGGTCGACGCCTACAGCAGCTTCACGCACAGCGAGATCGCCAAGTGGGCCAAGGTGGCGAAGGACGCCAAGGTCTCCATCGACGGCTGAGGGGGCGCCGGCCACCACCCGATGGCGCGCAACTTGCAAGAGGCACGCCATGACAGCAAGCTCGCCCCGCCGCCCCTCCAAGACCGCCAAGATCACCCGCATCGACCGCGACAGCGACAGCACCGTGCAGTCGCTCACGCGGGCAATGCAGTTGCTGGAGCTGCTTGCCGACGATGACGAAGGCTACCGCCTCGTCGACATCGCCGCGCACAGCGGCCTCTCTTCCTCCACCGCGCACCGCCTGCTCACCACGCTGGAGCAGCGCCAGTTCGTCCAGTTCGACCGCGAGACCAACCTCTGGTATGTGGGCGTGCGCTGCTTCTCGGTCGGCGCCGCGTTCGCGCGGCGGCGCCGCATCGCGCCAGTCGCGCTGCCGGTGATGCGACGCCTGCGCGACAGCTCCGGCGAGAGCATCAACCTCGGCATCGCCGACCTGGGCGACATCGTGTTCGTGACCCAAGTCGAAAGCCGCGAGCAGATGCGCGCCATGGGCAAGCCGGGCTTTCGCGCGCCGCTGCACGGCACGGCGATGGGACAGGCGATCCTCGCCGCGATGGCGGAGGACGATGTGCTGCAGTACCTGCGCACCTACGGCCTGCCGAAGCTCACGGCCAACACCATCGCGCGCGCTTCGCGGCTGCACGAGACCCTCGGCGAGGTCCGCCGCGCCGGCTTCGCGATCGACGACGAACAGAACGCGGTCGGCCTGCGCTGCATCGCCGCCGCGATCCGCGACGAGCATGGCCAACCCTTCGGCGCGATCTCGCTCGTCGGGCCGACGCAGCGCATCAAGAGCGCCGACTTCGCGCAGCTCGGCGCGGCCGTGCGCGCCGCGGCCGACGACATCACCGCAGCCTACGGCGGGCGCATCAGGTAGCGCGCTTGTTCCACGGGCGCGCAGCGCCAAGTGCTTGATTCGAAAAGAGTTTTCCCGCCTCTCCCGCTCCGCGGAAAAGTCTGCAGGCGCGCCCTGCCGCGCGCTTCAATGCGTGCACGTTCCCCTTCACTGCACAGCCACGAAAACCCATGAAAACACTGCTCCCACCGGACCCCGTGAGCCGCGGGCTGACGCGCGTCTGTGACTGGACCGTCATCGCCTGCGGCTGGTGGCTCATCGCTCTATCGGTGATGACCTGCATCGAGATGCTCGGCCGCAAGGTCTTCTCGTTCAGCTTGCAGGGCATCGACGAGATCGGCTCGTATACCTACGGCATCGTCGGCGCGTTCGGCTTCGCCTACACGCTCATCACACGCAGCCACACCCGCGTCGACTTCCTGCTGTCGCGCTTCCCCGCGAAGACGCGCGCGCTGCTCAACCTGCTCGCGATGCTGAGCCTCGCTGCCCTGTCGATGCTGTGCCTCTGGCGCGGCTGGCACGTGGTCGTCGAAAGCATCGAGCTGCACAGCACCGCGGCCACGCCGCTGGCCACGCCGATGTGGATCCCGCAATCGATCTGGCTCGGCGGCTATCTGATGTTCGCGCTGGTCGCGGGCTGGGCCGCGATCGATGCGCTGCGCCTCTTCCTGGCGCGCCGCACGCAGGAGCTCAACACGCGCTTCGGCCCGCAGACGCTCGAGGAAGAGATCGAGGCCGAGACCGACATCCACGTGAAGACACCCTCGGAAACCGCGTCCATCCACACGACCCCCGCCGGAGCCACATCATGATCGGACCGCTCGAAATCCTGGCCGGCCTGGCCATCATGCTGGGCCTGATGTTCCTCGGCTTCCACGTCGCGACGACGATGCTGGTCGTCGGCCTGCTCGGGTCACTGATCCACTTCGGCATGCCGGCGATCAACGCCGTAGGCGAGCAGCTCTGGGCCGCCGGCGAAGACTACCTGCTGCTGTCGATCCCGCTGTACATCCTGCTCGGCGAGATCCTGATGCGCGGCGGCGCCACCGACAAGATGTACCAGTCGCTCGGCCAGTGGCTCAACCGCATGCCCGGCGGCCTGCTGCACACCAACATCGGCGCCTCGGCGCTGTTCTCCGCGGTGTCGGGCTCGTCGGTCGCGACCGCGGCGACGATCTCGACCGTCGCGCTGCCGGCCTTCAAGAACCGCAAGTACGACCAGCGCATGGTGCTCGGCACCATCGCCGCTGGCGCCAGCCTGGGCAACCTGATACCGCCCGGCGTGGCTTTCATCATCTACGGCTCGATGACCAACACCTCGGCAGCGCGGCTGTACATGGCCGGCATCCTGCCCGGCGCGATCATGACGGTGCTGTTCCTGCTCACCATCCTCGCAATCTGCGTCTGGAAGCCCTCGGTCGCCGGCACTCGCGAAGCCGGCACGGCGATGCGCGAGAAGCTGCGGCACTCGGTGCACCTGCTGGGCCCGCTGGCCGTGTTCTCGGTCGTGATGGGCGGCATCTACACCGGCTGGGCCACGGTGACCGAAAGCGCGGCGCTCGGCGTGATCGTGTGCCTCCCGATCGCGGCGGCCTACGGCAAGCTCAAGGTCGGCATGCTGCACGAGTGCTTCCGCTCGACCATGCGGCTCACCGCGATGACCGCGCTGATCCTCGTCGCGGCGCTGTACCTGAACTTCGTGCTGTCGATGCTCGGCGTGCCGCAGGCGCTCGCCAGCCTCATCAAGTCGGCCGACGTCTCGCCGATCATGCTGCTGTGGATGCTGGCGGTGATGTATCTCATCCTCGGCATCGCGCTCGAGACCATGCCGATGCTCGTGGGCACGCTGCCGGTGGTGTTCCCGATCATCCAGGCGGCCGGCATCGACCCGGTGTTCTTCGGCGTCTTCATGGTGCTGATGTGCGAGATCTCGCTGATCAGCCCGCCCATCGGCATGACGCTGTACGTGATCCAGGGCGTGCGCGGCGAAGGCTCGATCAACGACGTGTTCCAGGGCACCCTGCCCTTCTTCGCCGCCATGATCGTGATGACCGCGATCCTGATCCACACCCCCTGGATCGCCACCTACCTGCCGAACCTGATGTTCGGCAAATGACGGTCCCTCCCACAAAAGAACCCATGAAGCTCAAGCTCGCCCTCATCGCGGCCGCGCTCGCGTTCGCGCTGCCCGTCCACGCCCAGAACACCAAGCTTCGCGCCGCCGGCAGCCTGGTCTCCGGCGGCCTGATCCAGCAGAACAAGGAACAACCCTTCTTCGAGAACTTCGCGAAGAACACCGGCCTGCCCATCGACGTCGACTACAAGCCGATGGACGTGCTGGGCGTGAAGGACGCCGACGGCCTGCGCGTCGTCAAGTCGGGCCTGTTCGACATCGTGACCTTGCGGCTCGCGCAGGTGTCGCGCGACGACCCCTTCCTGCTGGGCCCCGACATCGTCGGCCTGTCGACCGACTACGACACCGCACGCAAGGTGGTCGACGCCTACCGCGGCGCATTCGACAAGCGACTGCAGGAAAGGCACAACGCCAAGCTGCTCGGCACCTATCCCTTCGGGCCGCAGATCCTGTTCTGCAAGTCGGCGATCTCGGGTCTGGCCGACCTCAAGGGCAAGAAGGTGCGCGTGAGCGACCAGTCGCTCGCGAAGTTCATCGAAAAGCTCGACGGCATCCCGGTCGCCCTCGCCTTCAACGAGACGCAGCAGGCGCTCGAGCGCGGCGTGACCGACTGCGCCATCACCGGCCCGAGTTCGGCCAACTCGGCCGGCTGGCCCGAAGTGGCGACGCACGTGATGCCGATCGGCTTCCAGATTCACCTCGTCGCTTACGCGATCAACCTGAAGAAGTGGAACGCACTGCCGCCCGCCCAGCAGACAAGGATGAGCGAGGCCTTCGCCAGGTTCGAGACCGAGGCCTGGGCCTATTCGCGGGAACTGTGGGACGACGCGTCACGTTGCAACGTCGGCCAGGAACCCTGCAAGTACGGCAAGAAGTACGCGATGAAGGACGTGCCGGTGAAGCCCGCCGACCAGAAGCTCGTGCGCGACGCGGTCGGCGCCGTCTCATTGCCGCTGTGGGCCGAGGTTTGCGACAAGTCCTACGACAAGTGCTCGGCCACCTGGAAGCAGGCGGTTGGTCCGCTGGTCGGAATTCGATGAACAAGTTCTTAAAGGAGTGATGCCGTGAAACTGAAATTCGTTCTCCCCTCGCTTGCCGCCGTCCTCGCGCTGGCCCTGCCGGCACATGCCGAAAACCCAAAGCTGCGCGTGGCCGGCAACCTGGTCGCCACCGGGCTGATCCAGCAGACGAAGGAGCAGCCCTTCTTCGAGAACTTCGCGAAGAACACCGGCCTGCCCATCGACGCGGACTACAAGCCGATGGACGTGCTCGGCGTGAAGGACGCTGACGGCCTGCGCGTGCTGAAGTCGGGCCTGTTCGACATCGTCACGCTGCGCCTCGCGCAGGTGTCGCGCGACGAACCCTTCTTCCTCGGCCCTGACATCGTCGGCCTGTCGACCGACTACGAAGTCGCGCGCAAGGTGGTCGACGCCTACCGGGATGCCTTCGACAAGCGCCTGCAGGAGCGCCATGGCGGCAAGCTGCTCGGCATCTATCCCTTTGGCCCGCAGGTCGTGTTCTGCAAGGTGGCGATCACCGGCCTCGCGGACCTGAAGGGCAAGAAGGTGCGGGTCTACGACCAGTCGCTCGCCAAGTTCATCGAGAAGCTCGGCGGCATCCCGGTCACGATCCCGTTCGGCGAGACGCAGCAGGCGCTCGAACGCGGCGTGACCGACTGCGCCATCACCGGCCCGAGCTCGGCCAACTCGGCCGGCTGGCCCGAAGTCACGACGCATTTCATGCCGATCGGCTTCCAGATCGCGCTCAACGCGTATGCGATGAACCTCACGAAGTGGAACGCGCTGCCGGCCGATCAGAAGGCGAAGATCACCGAGGCGTTCAAGAGGTTCGAGACCGACGTCTGGGCCTACTCCAAGGAACTCTTCGAGGACGCATCGCGCTGCAACGTCGGCAAGGAACCGTGCAAGACGGTCAAGAAGTTCGCGATGAAGGATGTCCCGGTCAAGCCGGGCGACCAGCAGATGATTCGCGACGCGCTGACGACGGTGTCGCTGCCGATCTGGAGCGAGCTCTGCGACAAGTCCTACGACAAGTGCTCGGCCACTTGGAAGCAGGTCGTCGGCCCGGTGGTGGGACTGAAATGAGCTCACCCCCAGGCTTGCCCGCTTCGTGTGGCCGCCAACCCCCTAGCCGGGGGCAACACCAGCGGCCCGGCAAAGCCGGTTCCGCGGTGTTTCCCGAACGGGCCCGGCTGCGCCGGCCGTCTTGCGTCGCGGGTGGCGTCCGGCCTGTGGATCGACTGAAATGAAATTGCTCTGGCAACTTACGGCAACGCAGCTCGCCGCCGGTTTTCGCGACGCCGCGTTCACGCCGACCCAGGCGCTCGAGGCCTGTCTGGCGCGCAGTGCCGAGGTCAACCCGCGGCTCAACGCGCTGATCGCGCTCGACGCCGAGGGCGCGACCCACGCCGCCGAGCAAAGCAGCGCGCGCTGGCGCACGGGCCGGGCGATCGGCGCGTTGGACGGCGTGCCGATCACGATCAAGGACAACCTGCAGGTGCGAGGCCTGCCCACTCACTGGGGAAGCCGCGCGCTCGCCGGCTTCGTGGCCGAACGCGACGAGCTTCCGGTGGCGAAGCTGCGCGAAGCCGGCGCCCTGATCTTCGGCAAGACCAACGTGCCCGAGTTCACGATGCAGGGCTACACGGACAACCCGGTGTTCGGCCCCACCGGCAATCCGTGGAACCCGGCCCTGACGCCCGGCGGCTCATCGGGCGGCGCGGCCGCGCTGGTCGCTGCGGGCGGATGCCCCATCGCGCTTGGCACCGACGGCGGCGGCTCGATCCGGCGACCCGCATCGCACACCAACCTGGTCGGCCTCAAGCCCTCGCGCGGCCGCGTGCCGCGCAGCGGCGGACTGCCGCCGATCTTTCTTGACTTCGAGGTCGCAGGGCCGCTCGCGCGTTGCGTGGACGACGTGGCCGCGGTGATGCAGGTCATCGGTCGCGGCGCGGTTCAGCCGGATGCCGCGCTGCCGGCGCGCATCCTGTACATCCCGCGCTTCGCCGATCACCCGCTCGATCCGCAGATCGCGCATCTCGCCGATGCGGCGGCCCGGAATCTTTCCATGCTGGGCCATGAAGTGACGACAGCAGAGGGCTTCGATCTGGCAGAGGCGGTCAACCAGCGCTGGCCGCTGCTGGCGCAGGTGGGGCTGGCGTGGCTGGTCGAGCATCCGCAGGCGCTGTCGCCGACGCGCCCGTTCGATCCGGCCTTGTTCGCCCCCACGATGCAGGCCAACGCGCAAGCCGGGCGCAGCGCGTCGGCCCTCGCGCTGTTCGACCTGCTGCTCGAAGCCGAGCGGTTGCGCACCGAACTGGCCATCCTGTTCGAGCGCTACGACTTCCTCTTGACGCCGGCGGCGGCGGCGCTTCCCTGGCCGGCCGGCGAAACGCATCCACCCCGAATCGATGGCCGCGAGGTCGGCGCGCGCGGTCACGCCGTCTTTGCTGGCTTCGCCAATGCGGTCGGCCTGCCGGCGATCGCGCTGCCCTGCGGCTTCGCCCAAGGCATGCCGGTCGGCCTGCAGCTGGTCGCGCGCGAAGGCGACGACGACGCGTTGCTCGCGCTGGCCCGCGCGTTCGAGCGAGCTCATCCGTGGCAGCGCTTTCCCGAGCTCTGACGCCGGTGGCCGCCACGGTCACGCCGGACACCGCAGCGCGCGCCCTGTACATCGCGCGTCGCGACGGCCGGCGCGTGCCCTCGGCACTGGTGCAGCCTGCGGACCGCCACGAGGCCTATGCGATCCAGGACGCGACGCTGGCCGCTCTCGGCACCGTCGGCGGCTGGAAGGTCGGCGCGCGTGCGCCGGGACTGGAGCCGACCTGTGCGCCATTGCCGGCCGAAGGGCTGCGGTCCGACGGTGCGCTGCTGAAAGGCCCGGCTTGGCGGCTGCGCGGCGTCGAAGTCGAGGTCGGCTTCCAACTCGGCGTCGACCTGCCGTCCCGCGCGGCGCCCTATACCCTGGACGAGCTGGCGTTCGCCATCGAATCGGTGCTGCCGGTGATCGAAGTCGTGGAGACCCGCCTCGCCGACTGGCTCGGCGCCGGCTCCGATGCGCAATTGGCAGACCTGCTGAGCCACGGCGCACTGGTGCTGGGGCGACGCCAGCCCTTCGAGCCGGCGTGGTTCGATCTGGCGAAGGTCGAGGCCGTGCTTCGCTTCGGCGAGCAGATCGTGGCCCATACGGTGGGCGAGCACCCGAGCCCCGATGCCGGCACGCTGCTCGAATGGCTGGCCAACCATTGCTCGGCGCGCGGCGTCGGGCTCAAGGCAGGCCAGGTCATCACCAGCGGCTCGTGCACCGGCATGCTGTTCGCGTCCCAAGGCACTGCCGTGCGCGTCGAGATCGCGGGTCTCGCGCCGTTGAGCGTGTCGTTCTGACCCCAGTCAAAAGGAATGGAAGTGCCCCTTTCGAAAATCGATGCCGTGGCCGACGCGCTGATTCATGCGCGTCGCACCAGGAACCTGGCGGATGCCACGCCGCTGGCCGATGCGCTGACCGACACAGCCGATGCCTACGCAGTGCAGCAGCGCGTGGCGCGCGAACTCGGCGGGTTCGAAGCTGCAGCGCCGCAGTACTGGAAATCGGGCAGCCCGTCCCGCGGCGCGGTACTCACCCATGCGCGGCTGCCGCCGGCCGGCGTATGGACCAGTCCGGCGCAGAGCGGCACCTGGCCGTTTCACATGCGCGGCATCGAGGCCGAGGTTGCGCTGCGGCTCGCGCGCGATGTCGATGCCACGCTCGCCGAAACGCTGGACGCAGGCAGCGCGAGCGCACTGGTCGATGCGATGACCGTCTCGATCGAGCTCGTCGACTCGCGCTGGCGCGAAGCACTGGGCGCGCGGGCGCTGTTCAAGCTGGCCGACCTGCAGTCGCATGGCGCGCTGGTGCTCGGCCCCTGGATACCGTTCGCGGCGCGTGACTGGCGCGCGCAGACGTGCCGCGTGCAGATCGGCGCACAACCGCCGGTCGAACGCCGCGGCACCCACTCACTCGGCGACCCCACCTTCCTGCTGACGGCGTGGCTGCGTCACGCCACGCAGGACGGCCGCAGCCTGCCGGCGGGCACCGTCGTGACCACCGGCACCTGGGTGGGGATTCTTCACGCGGCCGCGGGCGATCTCGTCACGGCCGAGTTTCCGGGCATCGGACGCGCGTCCGTGCAGTTGTAGTTCCATCGACTCGCCACAGAAAAGGAGACCCATGATCGCTCTCGACAACCATCCCAGCGGCCGCCACTTCCTGCAGATCCCCGGCCCGAGCCCGGTACCCGACCGCATCCTGCGCGCCATCAGCCTGCCGACCATCGATCATCGCGGCCCCGAGTTCGCGACGCTCGGCAAGAAGGTGATCGCCGGCCTGCAGCAGGTGTTCCGGACGCAGCATCCGGTGGTCATCTACCCCGCGTCGGGCACCGGCGCCTGGGAGGCGGCGCTCGTCAACGTGATGAGCCCCGGCGATGCGGTCCTGATGTACGAGACGGGCCACTTCGCGACGCTGTGGCAGCGGATGGCGCAGCGCCTCGGCCTGGAGCCCGAGTTCATCGGCCTGCCCGGCGTCGACGACACCGGCTTGCCGCGCAGCTGGCGCCACGGCGTGCAGCCCGACCTGATCGAGGCGCGCCTGCGCAAGGACACCGAGAAGAAGATCAAGGCCGTGTGCGTGGTGCACAACGAGACCTCCACCGGCGTCACCTCCGACATCGCCGCGGTGCGCCGCGCCATCGATGCGGCCGGGCATCCCGCGCTGCTGATGGTCGACACCATCTCGGGCCTCGCGAGCGCCGATTTCCGTCACGACGAATGGGGCGTCGACGTGACCGTCAGCGGCTCGCAGAAGGGCCTGATGCTGCCGCCCGGCATCAGCTTCAACGCCCTGTCGCCCAAGGCCATCGAGGTCAGCAGGACGGCGCGCCTGCCCAAGGCCTTCTGGGCCTGGGACGAGATCGTCGAGATGAACCAGAGCGGCTACTGGCCCTACACGCCGAGCACGAACCTGCTCTACGGCCTCAGCGAGGCGCTCGACATGGTGCTCGGACAGGGACTGCCGGTGGTGTTCGCGCGCCACCAGCGCTGGGGCGAAGGCGTGCGCGCCGCGGTCCGTGCGTGGGGCCTGCCGACGCAATGTGCGGACGAGCGCGTCCACTCGCCGGTGCTCACCGGCGTCATCACGCCGCAAGGCGTGGATGCCGATTCGCTGCGCCGGCTGATCCACGAACGCTTCGATCTCTCGCTTGGCGCGGGACTCGGCAAGCTCAAGGGTCGCATGTTCCGCATCGGCCACCTGGGCGACTGCAACGACCTGACGCTGATGGCCGCGCTGACGGGGGTTGAGATGGGCCTGAAGCTGGCAGGCGTGCCACTGGCCGGCAGCGGCGTCGCGGCGGCCATGGACTTCTTCGCAGCGACACCGCAGCCCAAAGTCTAGCAAGCTCCTCGCTTCACTCAACCCGAACTTCCGCTTCGCGGCGGCGGGAGCGGACGTCGAGCTTGAGGTTTCAAACTACCGACTTCGGTGGCCACAAGATGCTATGTAGTCCCCTGTTTCGATCGAGACTGCACACGGACCCAATCCTTCATTGGGCGCGAACCGACCCGCGCTTCATCTGCATCATGGCGAAATGGGACGTGCGCGGCGGCATCCAGCCGTCGTCGCCCCGCCAGGAGATGGATGGACCGTTCGATGGATTGATCAGGGCCTCGCCGGATCCGCTGATGTATGCGCTCGCCCATCTGGACCGTTGAGCTCGCGCACTGGATTTTTTCCATCAATGACGTGTATGGACTGGCTCGCACCTGGCGGACCTTATGGTCGGTGCGGCGATCGCCTTGGTAGTGCTGTCAGGCGCGGTGCGGATCCTGCGACTGGCCAAGACTTCGGGAGCTCAAGGTCCGTTCAGCGCCCGGAGCGTCGGTTCTCGACATGCAGAAGCAGCCGTTCACGCGCGATTTCGTCGTGGTCGTCCGCTGCCATCCGCGATCCGTCTGCTGTCGCCGAACTCGGGTTTCCTCGACGATGTCGGAGGAGGTCAAGTTCCGAGGTAGACCGGCTGTTGGCGACGAAAAGTGCCAAGGTCTGCTTCTTCGGGGGCGCTGCGGGCCGCGCCGATGCGTCCAAACAAGCAGCCTTTGCCCTGACTGAGATAGCGCTGTGAGGTTGTAGCGCCATATCGGCGCGGACTCGTCAAATGCAGGGGTTGCGCAATAGATGCCGCTCGCAACGATGGTCTCCAGCCGGTTCACGATCGAGCGTATGGTGTCGAGCGTGTCGTAGCGCACGAGAGCATCGAGCTCCTCGCCAGTGGCGATGCCGGTCACGTAGACGGTGAACATCTCGATGACGCCTACGAGAAGTGGAAGGGCATCGTGCAAGCCTCTGGCGCGACAATCGAATAGGTGCCCGTGTCGCAGAATGACGTCTCCACAATAGGCCGCACCGACGGCACGGAGACAGCAATGGCACAACGCAAGAATCGAACAGGCACCCTTCTGCTGAAGACAACCGCCCTCGCAGCGGTTGTCGCCCTGGCGCAGGGCTGCGCGCAGACCACGGCACAGCGGCCGGCGCCGTCAGGCGCCACCGTCGCCGCACATGTTGCAGCAGCCACGGGTGCCGCCGGTTCCGATCTGACGGCGCTGTTGACTCTCTGCAAACCCGCTCCCGCCGCGCGGCCGCCCCAGGCCGAGCTGGACAAGGGCCTTGCCGCCTTCATCGCCAAGCCCGCACCGCCGCCGGGCCAGGCTTTCGACAACCTGTATTTCGTGGGCGCCGACTGGGTCAGCGCCTGGGCGATCAAGACCTCGGACGGCATCATCCTCATCGATGCGCTCAACAACCAGGCGGAGGCCGCGGCACTGATCGAAGGCGGCATGCGCAAGCTGGGCCTCGTTCCGGCGCAGATCAAGTACGTGATCGCGACGCACGGCCACGGCGACCACTACGGCGGCGCGCCGTACCTCTCGCAGAAGTACCGTGCGCGCGTGGTGATGAGCGAGACCGATTGGACCATGACCGAAACCAAGCTCGAATTCGCAACGCCGATCTGGGGCGCGCCGCCGAAGCGCGACGTTTCCGTGAAGGACGGCGACCGCATCACGCTCGGCGATACCACCGTCTCGCTGTACATCACGCCGGGCCACACCATGGGCACGATCTCGCCAGTGTTCGACGTGACGTCTGGCGGCAGGAAGCACCGCGCCATGCTCTGGGGCGGCACGGGCTTCAACTTCGGCAAGGACGTGCCGCGGCTGGACAGCTACATCGATTCAACGCGGCGCATGGGCGCGGTGGCACAGGCGCAGCGCATCGACGTGCTACTGTCGAACCACTCGGGCATCGACGGCTCGCAGGCCAAGCTGGCTGCGCTGCGCCAGCAGCCGGCCGGCGCGGCCAACCCGTTCGTGATCGGCACGCCCGCCGTGGAGCGCGCATTGAACGTGATGGGCGAATGCGCTCAGGCGCAGCGCGATCGGTTCGCGCTGCAGTAGGGCCGGCTCAATCTGGCGTGAACTTCTTGTTGAAGATGTCGACATCCGATGCCAACTCGAACGTCGCCACCTGCCCCATCTTCCCGTCGCTGAGGCGGCAGGCGGAGAACAGGCTGTAGCAGCCCTTGAAGTAGAACTCGTCCATCACGATCAGCGCGTACGGATACGGCACGAAGACCTGGTGCTCGAAGATGACGCGGTGCACGTTCCTGGGCGAAGGAAAGAGCTTGTAGTCGCCGGTGTCGATCGACTTTGCGGTGGCCATGGCGTGCTCGCTTCTTCTGCGTTCAGGCGGGGTCGCGCACGTCGGCCACGGGGTTGTTGCCGAAGTCCTCGCGCGCCAGATACTTGAGCACCTTGGCCGCCGCGGTGGCAGGGCTGTCGAGCCGGCCCTCCTCTTTCATGCTTACGAAGCGCGTTCGGTCCGGAAACTTCTCGGCCGATGCGCCGCGCAATTGCACCTGCATGTCGGTGTCGATCACGCCAGGCGCGAGCGAGACGATGCGTGCGCCGTTCGGCGCCCCTGCTTCCTCGAGCGCCACGACGCGCGAGAAGTGGTCCATGCCGGCCTTGGCGGCGCAATAGGACGCCTGGCTGCCCATGGCACTAGCCCCAGGCCCGATGGCGCGTCGAAGGCATGAGCCCAATGCCGTGCGTGCCGACGTGTGACCGCGTTTGGCCGTGAGTCGGCAGCACGTCGCACCAGCCAACCGCTACACCCTCCAGAGCAGCAATCATCTGGCGCCACCGGTTCGCGACGAACGACGAGTACAACGCCCATGAATCCTCCTCTGGCGGCGCCTCCGTGAACGAGAGAAATCGCTTCTCTCGCGCCGCTGTGTCGACGCAAGCCGTAGTCCCTCGAAATGCTGCGTCGAAAGAGGTTCAATGGACAGGTTCATCTGATAGGAGCCTGGAAGTTGAGCTCTTGGGCAGAACTCTGTCTGTCGCTCTCATTGGAAATGACCTCAGTCGTTGACACGTTGGTACTGCTCGATCTGACAGGCGTAGCTCCCAGGCTGCGTCGAGCATACCGAATAGCCCACAGGCGCGGTGCTTGCGCAGCCGGCCAGGACGCATGAAAGTACTGCGCTCGCGACCTTGAACATGAAGCCTCCGAACGACAGACCTGACAGCTGGGTCTTGGCTGCATTCTGCCCGTCAAGTTGGAGCGGCGGCGAACGTCGGGTTTTGGAGCGTATCGCGTCATGCGGCCGAATCATCGAGCCAGAGATCCGATCTGTCGACAGCGCCCCAAGGGCGGCGGCAAGCATGCCGACACCTGCTCAACCGCGTCGCGCGCAGTGCCCCGGCGGGGCTTGATTTGTCTTGACGAAACGCTGAGAGCTGACAATCATGGCCGGCGAGTAGACGTAGATGCGATAGCCAAGGAGCTCGTGTTCCTGCTTGTCTTCGGTGTACTCATGCCGGCTGATGTCGACTGTGAACCTCGTCCCCTCGCCGAGCTTGACGGCCTCTCTGCGCATCTGCGCCAGATCGCGTTCAAGCGCGCCGGCTCGCTCGAGGCCGGACTCGATGGGTTTCAGTTCGCAACGACCGCGATCCCCCGGAACTGCCCCGCCTGCACCCCCGCCGCCGGCCTCGGGTAGCGCCCTGGCGCGAAGCGGTGCATCAACTCGGCCTCGCGGGCGCGCGCCAACGCGAGGTTGGCCAGCTTCACGTGGCCGAAACCGCGGATCGTCATGGGAACGGCGGCGATCTGCGCCGCGAGCTTCTGGTTGTCCGTGGACAGTTCAGCCAGCAACTCGTCGAGTCGCGCATCGAACTGTTCGATCAGCGAGCGCTCGAGCCGGCGTTCGGCCGTGTAGCCGAACAGATCGAAGGCTGTTCCGCGCAAACGCTTGCCATGGGCCAGCCACCTCATGGCGGGCAGCATCCAGCCGCCGAGGCGGATCTTCGCCGGCGGCTGTCCGTTCCTCGGCCGCGACAGGAACGGCGGGGCCATGTGGAATTCCAGCTTGACGTCGCCTTCGAACTGCTGCGCGAGCTTCTCGCGGAAATTGCCGTCGCTGTACAGGCGCGCGACCTCGTACTCGTCCTTGTAGCTCATGAGCTTGAGCAGGCTGCGTGCAGCGTTGCGACTGAAAGGCACGGATGGATCGCCCCCCGCCAGCGCCGCCTCGCGCTGCTGCACGCCGCGCACGCGCGCCTCGAAACGACCCGCCCAGGCCCCGTTCTGATAGCCGGTGAGATGGCTGCGGCCGCGCGCGATCAGCGCCTCCAGCGATTCATCCTGCGTCTCAGGCGAGGTGCTGCGCAGTCCTTCGATCGCCTGCGGCGCGCCTGCGGCCAGCCGGCCCAGCGAGAAAGCCATCTGGTTGGATGCGATGGCGACACCGTTGAGCTCGATCGCGCGCGTCAGCGCCTCCAGGCTCAGCGGTATCAGGCCGCGCTGCCAGGCGTAGCCGGTTGCGAGGATGTTCGACGCCAGCGTGTCACCGAGGAATTCCTCCGCGAGCGTCTGCGCATCGAAGGTCTCGACCTGGTCGCTGCCGGCGACGAAGCGCATCTTCTCGAGCAGCAGCTCCACCTTGAGGTCGGCATCCGGATTGCGCAGCGATTCGGCTACCGGGATCTCGTGCGTGTTCGCGAGGATGCGGGTGCGGCCATGGCGCACGGTCTGTAGTGCGTCGGGCGAGGCTCCCACCACGATGTCGCAGGCCAGGATCGCGTCGGCCTGTTGGGTGTCGATGCGCACCTGGTTCAATCGCTCGGGCACATCGGCGAGGCGCACGAAGCTCAGCACCGCCCCGCCCTTCTGGGCGAAGCCCATGAAGTCCAGCACGCTGGCCGATTTGCCTTCGAGATGCGCGGCCATCGCGACCACCGCACCGACGGTCACTACGCCGGTGCCGCCGACGCCGGTGACGAGCAAGTCGTAGGGCGCGTCCCAGGCTCGCTGCGCAGGCCGTGGCAATGCGGCCACGTGTCGCAGGAAGGCATCGCGGCCCGCGGCCAGCGTCCCGCTCTTCTTGCGCAACGCCCCGCCAGTCACGCCAACGAAGCTCGGGCAGAAGCCCTTGGCGCACGAATAGTCCTTGTTGCAGCTGGTCTGGTCGATCTTGCGCTTGCGCCCAAGGTCGGTTTCGTGCGGCAGCACCGCCACGCAGTTGCTCTGCACGGTGCAGTCGCCGCAGCCCTCGCAGACGGCCTCGTTGATGAAGAGGCGCTTGGCAGGATCGACCATCTCGCCTTTCTTGCGGCGGCGGCGCTTCTCGGCCGCGCAGGTCTGTTCGTAGATCAGCACGGTGACGCCGGGCAGCTCGCGCAGTCGGCGCTGTACCGCGTCGAGCTCGCTGCGGTCGTGGAACTCGGTGCCGGCCGGGAATTTGCCCTTGATCTGCGCGTACTTGTCGATCGCGTCGCTGACGACGACGACCTGCTTCACGCCTTCCGATTCCACCTGCCGCGCGATGGCATCGACACTGATGACGCCATCGACCGGTTGCCCGCCGGTCATCGCGACCGCGTCGTTGAAGAGGATCTTGTAGGTGAGCGTCGCCTTGGCCGCGACCGCCTGCCGGATCGCGAGGTAGCCCGAGTGATAGTAGGTGCCGTCGCCGAGGTTCTGGAACACGTGCGGCGTGCGCGTGAACATCGAGTGCGAGACCCAGTCGACGCCTTCGCCGCCCATCTGGATCAGGCCCGCCGTGCTGCGGTCCATCCAATTGGCCATGAAGTGGCAGCCGATGCCGGCGCGTGCGGTCGAGCCTTCGGGCACCTTGGTGCTGGTGTTGTGCGGGCAACCGGCACAGAAGTAAGGCAGGCGCTTGACGCTGTCGCCACCGTTGCTCAGCAGTTCGGGCGGCGTGAAGTCGCGCACATGCTGGAAGTGGTCGCCCAACTCGGCGTTATCCGGGAAGTGCTCCGACAGCCAATGGGCCACCAGCTCGATCAGCCGCGAAGGCCGAAGCTCGCCGAGCGCCGACACCAGTGGCCGGCCGTCGCGATCGTGCTTGCCCACCAGTGCCGGCCGCGCATCGGCCGGTGCGTTGTAGAACAGGTCGCGCAACTGGCTCTCGACGATTGCGCCCTTCTCCTCGACGATCAGGATCTCGTCCAGACCTTGTGCGAACGCCCGGATGCGCGTGGGCTCGATCGGAAAGCTCAACCCGACCTTGTAGAGGCGCACGCCCACGCGAGTCAGGCTCTCCGGCGTCACCTCGAGACGGCGCAGCACCTCCATCAGGTCGTAGTGCGCCTTGCCGCAGGTCACGATGCCGACCTTCGCATGCGGGCTCTCGATCACCTGGCGGTCGATGCTGTTCACGCGCGCAAAGGCGGCCACCGCCTGCAGCTTGTCGACCAGGCGCGACTCGATGCGCAGCGACGGCAAGTCGGGCCAGCGATAGTGCAGCCCGTCGAGCGGCGCGACGTGACCGGTGGCTGCGCGAACTGCGTCGGCATCGGCCCAGGCGGCGACGCGGGACTCGACCAGGTCGAGGTCCACCGTGCCCGCGCTCTCGACCACTTCGGACAGGGCCGCCATGCCGACCCACGCGCCGGAGAAACGCGACAGCTCGTAGCCGTACAGGCCGAACTCCAGGTACTCGGCCACGCAGGCCGGCTGCACGATCGGCATGCTCCACGCCACGAAGGCGTGGTCGCTCTGGTGCGGCATCGACGAGGAGACGCAGCCGTGGTCGTCGCCGGCGACCACCAGCACGCCGCCATGCGGCGACGAGCCATAGGCATTGCCGTGCTTGAGCGCATCGCCGGCGCGGTCCACGCCCGGGCCCTTGCCGTACCACAGCGCGAAGACGCCCTCGACGGTGCGCTCGGGGTCCGACTCCACGCGCTGCGTGCCCAGCACCTGCGTGGCCGCCAATTCCTCGTTGATCGCGGGTACGAAGCGGATGCCCGCGTCCTTGAAGCCCGGCCCGGCCTTCCAGATCGCCTGGTCGACCATGCCCAGTGGCGAGCCGCGGTAGCCGCTCACGAAGCCCTGGGTGTTCAGCCCTCGGGCCGCGTCGCGCCAGCGCTGCATCAGGAGCACGCGCACCAGGGCTTGCGTGCCGGTCAGGAAGACGGCGCCCGAGCGCGCCCAGAGGCTGTCTGAAAGCTGGTAGTCCGGGCGCTGCAGCGCAGGGGGCGTCGTGATCAAGTGCATTGGAGGATTGTTCTTCGCCATTCGGAGGAATATCCTCTGCAATGCACCGGAACCGACCCTAGTTCTGAGAATTTTGTTCTCCTTATCCTCCATGAACGACGTTTTCATTCCCCTTGACAACCACTCGCTCCAGATCCTGCTCGAGCTGCAGCGCGACGCGCGCCAGACGGTGCAGCAGATTGCGGACAAGGTCGGGCTTTCGTCCACGCCCTGCTGGCGCCGCATCAAGGAGATGGAAGCTTCCGGCGTGATCCGCGGCTACACGGTCGTCGTCGATCGCGAGAAGGTCGGCCTCAACCTCGCGGCCGTGACCGAGGTCAACCTCGACCGGCACAGCGAATCGAAAGTGCGCGATTTCGAGAAGGCGGTGGAGGCGAGCCCGCAGATCGTGCGCTGCGTCTCGGCGACGGGTCCGGCCGACTACATCCTCACCGTGCTGGTGCCCGACATCAAGCACTACGAGAAATTCCTGCACACCACCTTGTTCGAGCAGGCCGGCGTCACGCACGTGCGTTCGGCGATCGTGCTGAGGGAAGTGAAGTCCGAAGGAAGCCTGCCGGTCGACCTCGGGCCGACCAAGAGGGCGCGCGCCTGAGCGGGTCGAAGCCGCGTGCAACCGTCGGCGCAAGGGCACCGTCGGCCAATTTCCGCGTGTTGAACGATCGCCGGCCTTCTCTTGAACCGATGGCTCGGCCGCAAGCCCTCAAGCAGTGCCGTCCGATGCTGCGAACTTGCCGGCCGTGCCAGAGAACCCCTTTGCCAGTTGCTCTCGCAGCGCTTCGACCGATCGCGCCGGCAGCTCACAGCTTCCATTCCGACACAGGTAGGCCTCGCCCGCAATCCGTCCTTCGAGCAGCGGCACCGACCCCGGAAAGCCACGGAAGAGCGTGACCAGTGGCGCAAACGCCGGCTGCGCCGCCGCCCACAGGCGTTCGCTGCCCGGTCCCGCCGGGATCGCAAGATTAGCCCCCCGCTCAGCCAGCAGCTGTGCGTGCAGCAACGCTGGCGCGGCCATCGGCGCTCCCTCCATCAACGCGCCGCGGCCCTCGAGCGTCGCGCTTGCGATGTCGGTCCAGTCGTTGCGTTCATAGGGGCCCGCCAGTCGCAGCAACAGCTCGCACGCCGCCGCAGTACCCGAGGGCACTGCGCCGTCGTAGAGGCTGTGCGCCCGCATCGGCAGCTGCGTCGACGTGCTATCGAAGAAGCCTTCGACCGCATCGTGGAAGCGCTCGACCATTCCGCCGCACAGGTCGAGCGCGGCGTTTAGCCACTCCAGCTCGCCGGTGGCTGCATGCAGTTCCACGAGGCCGAGCCCGAGTTGCGCATGGTCGGCTAGGTACCCCTCATCGCGCAGCGTGCCGTCGCGCCAGGCGTGGTGGACCCGCCCATCCCGGACCATGGCGGCCAGCAGGAAGCGCGCGAGCTCTCGCGCAGCCTGCACGAAGTCGTCTCGCCCGAGCAGACGCCCTCCTTCAGCAAATGCGCGCAGCGCCATGCCGTTCCAGTCGGCCAGCACCTTGTCGTCGGTAATCGGCCAGGCGCGCTGGGCACGCGCGGCGTAGAGGCGCTCGCGCACCGAGCGTTCCCAGGACGCGAAGGCCTCGGGTTCCTGGTCGAGTTCGGCGCGTACGCCTTCCGGATCGCGGCGCTCGAGCACGTTCGTGCCGTGCTCCCAGTTGCCCTGCACCGTCACGCCATGCAGACGCGCCGCGGCCTGTGCATCGGCGCCGAGCACGGCGCGGAACTCGGCCAGCGTCCAGACGTGGAATTTGCCCTCGACGCCCTCAGCGTCGGCGTCCTGCGCGCAAGCGTAGGCTGCCGGCGCAGCCGCGGGGTGCATCTCGCGCAGCAGGTACGTCAATGTGCCCTCGGCGACAAGGCGCAGCCTCTCTTCGCCGGTCAGCCTGAAGGCGCCGGCATACACGCGCGCGAGCTGGGCGTTGTCGTACAGCATCTTTTCGAAGTGCGGCACATGCCAGCGCTCGTCGGTCGAGTAGCGAGCGAAGCCACCACTGACGTGGTCATACATTCCGCCTGCGGCCATGTGGTGCAGCGTCGCAACGAGCATCGTGCGCGCGTTCCCGTCGCCGCTGGCGGCCAGCGCCAGCAGATACTGCAGCAGCGGAGTCTGCGGGAACTTGGGCGCGCTGCCGAAGCCCCCGCGCGTTTCGTCGAAGCGCAGGGCGATCTGGGCCACGGCTCGCCGGTGCATGTCATCGGCCGATGTACGGGCCGAGAGGGTCGTGCCGCGGCGCACGAGATCGAGCAGCGTTTGGGCCTCCCGCTCGATGTCACCCCGCCGGTGGACCCAGGCCTCGCGCACGGCGGCGAGCACCTCGGAAAAGCTGGGGATTCCTTGGCGCGATCGCGGCGGGAAGTACGTGCCGCCGAAGAAAGCGCGAAGTTGCGGCGTGAGGAACATGCTCATCGGCCAGCCGCCGCGGCCCGTGAGCGCCTGCAGCGCGCTCATGTAGACGTGGTCGACGTCGGGCAGTTCCTCGCGGTCGACCTTGATCGCAACGAAGGCATCGGCCAACTGGCGCGCCAGCCCCACGTCCTCGAAGCTCTCGCGCTCCATCACATGGCACCAGTGGCAGGTGGCGTAGCCCACTGACAGCAAGATGGGCTTGTCCTCGGCGCGCGCCTTGGCGAACGCCTCCTCGCCCCATGGAAACCAGTCCACCGGGTTGTGCGCGTGCTGCAGCAGGTAGGGACTCGTCTCGCGAGCAAGGCGGTTGGTGGGGCGGTCCGCGGGTTGCGAACTGCGAGGCGTCATGGACAGCGGCCCCGGCCTCGGAGTTTGTCTGGGAACGTTCGCCATTGTTTTAGCCTATGCCTTATCGAAGGCGCGGTCATGATCAAGGAAAGAAAGTACGCTACACCTCCACGGGAATGTGGCGGCGCTGAGATCCACGACGCCGACAAGGTCGAAGCGGTGCTGCGCTATCACGAGCGTACCAACGCGGCCGGTACAGCCAGCGAAGTCGGCCGACGACCGACTCAGCCGATGTCCGGGTCGGTGCCTCTTGAGAGTCTCGGCCACACATGCGCGTTGATGGTCCTGTGCGAAGGCGCTGCCATGGAACCCAGCATTGCATAGATTGTCTAAGAGTCAGCGCCGCAGTCGATGATGTCCATCTTGGCAAAGTCGCCGGCCCGCAAGAGGTATCAGTCTTCCCGATACGCTGTCAGAAACGACTGCGACGAACCACCGCCACCAGAAGGAAATGAATCGTGCATGAGCTGACCTTCCACACTCTCCTGTACCGCTACTTCTTTTTCGAGTGGCTCTTCCGGGACGCCACACAAGGCAGCCTCATCGAGCGCTCAGCGGCCTGGCGGCACAACCAATCTCAAGCTCACTGGCTTCCCACTTACATGCGACGCTGGCTGTGGTGCGCCGTGCTGTTGTACGGGTTGGGGGGGATTGTCGAAATCCTGATTGGCGCGCCGGCGGTATCGGCGCTGTTCTATGTGCCGAGCGCCTTGAGCGTGTCGGTGAATGCGGTGATCGCGGCGGCTTGGCTGGGGCTGAAGACCTTGTAGGAACCTCTCTGAGATCGCGGCCCCGGGTCGACGAATCAGAAGTTGTGGGCTTTTTCGCCGTGATCGGCGAGGTCGAGTCCTTGTTCCTGATCTTCGTCGCTGGGCCTGCGGCAGCTGGGGCTACAAGGAATTTCGCGCGACCCGGAAGACCAGGGTGCGTGGCTTCTCACGTCGTCCAATGAGAATGGCATCTTCGCTTGCCGCGAGGACGCACTGAGGTGGCTCATCGCTCACGCGCAACTATTTCAGCCAAATGATCACCGGAACCGCCGGCCGGTCCGGGCAGTTCATCGATCCGCTATAACGATCTGATAGTCGTCCGCTGTACCTGCATTCGACGCCATCAAACAATATGGTTGCCTCGATTGCAGACCGAAACTTCGACAACTGAAAACGGATTTCACCTGTTCTTTCCTCCGGTCCATCCTGCGTGCAGATACCCACGTGCCGCATCGTCAACGGCCCCGAGAATTCCTTAGTTCGATTCACGGTCCGTTCGGTAACGCTGGCGCTTAACTCCCACTGCCCGAACTCGCCGGAATATCCGATAACTTGCAGCGATTGGGCCTCCGCTCGCGTCACTACAGCGACCAGTAGGATCAGACCCAAGCACGTCCTCATCAGATTCTCCCCAGGGCACCAAAATCTCATGGCCGCTTCGCCAAGAACGCGCGCGCGTCGTTAACCTCGGTTCGGGTCTTGTCAGCGCCATCGGCGATCGTGATGACCTTGCCAAAATACTCCCGAGCCCTGGCCGAATCGCCGACCTTTTCGGCGGCTTTTGCCGCACCAACATAGGCGCCCAGCCGATTGGGTTCCTTCTTCAGTGTCGCTTCGAAAGCAACGAGCGCTTCCTTGGCCATTCCGCGCTCGAGCAGCATGACGCCGTAGAGTTCGCGCGCGGGCTTGAGGACGCCCGGCGTCACCGGATGCTTGTCGGTCCCGTCCTCGGCATCGGCGGCTGCACTCATCGCTTTCAGCGCGTCGTCATGCTTGCCTTCGGCGTACAAGACCCACGCGGTTGCAACCTGGCGCTGAATATCGACCTGCTCGGACCAATATGCATCCTTGGCTTCGCGCAACTTGTCTCGCAATTCGGCGAGCTTGGCGATGTCCGCATTGGCGGCTGCAGTGTCACCCGAACGGGCAGCGCCGAGCGCCCGCGCAAAATGCGTGATCGCTTGTACGTTGGCCAGCGGGCTGGGACGGATATGGAGGTCAGCCGCGGCCTTCCAGTCGCCGCGTTCCACCGCGTAGCGCGCCGGCGAAGCGGCCAGCGCATAGGGCCCAGCGAGGGAAGTCTCGGTGAAACCGGTGACCCTGTTCATCTCGTCGATGACGGCGCTGGCATTCTTGTCCTGCCCGAGCTGCAAATTGGCATAGACCAGGTAGTCCATGGCGTGCAGTTGATCATGGCCCTCCTTGCCCTGCGCCGCGACACGTGCCGATTCCACGTTGGAGGCAATCGAGTCCTTCCAGTAGCCGACGCGCGTGAAGACGTGCGACGGCATGTGCTGAGCGTGAGCCGCCGCGGGCGCGATCTGGGAATAACGCCTGGCGGCATCAAGTCCTTTTTCTGCGAGCGCCGGAGAGTCGTAAAGATGAATCAGATAGTGCGTCACTCCCGGGTGCTGTGGCTGTCGCTTCGCGATCTCCTCCAGGATGGCCGCACCTCTTAGCTGGTTGGCGTACGTCTTGTCAGCTGGCGAAGCCGAGGTGTTGAGGGCAAGCGCATAGAAAATTTGAGCTTCATCATCATTTGGATAGCGCTGCGCCATCTGTTCCATCGCCTTGGCATAGGCCTGCATGCGCGTGCGGTGATCGACCTTGTCGTAGTCAGCGTACATGGCGCTCAGCGCATCGAGGTAGTCGCGTTCCCGCCGGGTGTTGGCGCCAACGCTCTTTCCCTTCGTCAGCGCGGCGGCGCCCTCGGCGAGATTCTTCGCGGGCGGCGGGCTGTGGGGATTCCAAAGCAGGCTCAGAGCAATGCCCCAATAGGCGATCCCGCAAGCGGGATCGGCTTTCAATACATCCTCGAAGACACTTTGCGAGCCCCGGTACCAGAACGAGTGCTGATACAGCATCCCGCGGTCGAAAAGCTTCTGTGCGTCCGGCGTGCACGACGCCTCGAAATGCACCTTGCCAAGCTTTTCGTCACCCACTTGTCCAAAGGCCGGTAGGGCAAGCGACACGCCGGTTGCAAGCATCGCAACGAGGACGAACGACGACTTGGTCATGACCGGCTCCTTAGGGCGTCAAGAGTTCGCCCGAGCGTCTTCCAGTCTATGCCTTTTTCGCGTCGATAACGAAGACTTCGCAACGGCATCGAAGCCGACGTGGACGTCCGGTTGCTCGAAGATTCTTGGGCTCGGCTTGCTCAATGCGAGTAACAGCGCGGGGCTTGACAGACTTCGGCGCTCTGCCCTCGTGGTGAAAAGGTCGGTCGGTCAAGTCACGCCTGCCCGCGATCCATCCGCTTCGCGTCGTCCTGACCTTGCCATCAGACAGCCGCTTTGGGCTCCATCTGTCGCCTTGGCGAAGGGCGGAGCCGGCCAGGAGCCGTCCTCGTCGCAAGGCGGCTTTGAGTAGCCAGAGCCAGGATGTGAGGGGCCAGGTGGGAATTGCTCCTCCTCAGGGATGACCTTCGCCAGACCATCCTGCGGAATGTGGCCACCGGCATACCGGCCCCTGGCGGAAGCCGGCTTCGGGAAGATATCGAGCAAGTGAATGGCAAACGAGTGGCGAACGGCGGGACCGAGGGCTGACACGGCTCATGTGTGCAGCTCGACGATTTCGCCATCCGCGACGCAGTGGTCGTGCCCGACCTGCTGCCCTTCGAACCCTGACCTGCCCCAGACGCGCGCGTAGCGCAACGAGCGCGCCAGATCCTGATGCACCAGCCGCGCGACGTCGCCCACAGTCTGGCCGCGGCGAAGCGTAAATGGCCGGTGCTTGTCGGCGGGATGCCCCGGAGTCTTGGTGTAGACGCGCACGATGCCGAGGTTCTGGAATAGCCACGGGCCGATGTCCCCCAGGCCGTGACCCGTGGCCGCGGAAACGGCGAACACCGGCAGGCGCGAGCCCGACAGCTCGCGCAGTGCGAGGAGTTCCGCATCGAGGTCGGCCACGCCATCCGCCTTGTTCGCGAGCATTAGGGTTGGCAGCCGCAGCGCGAAGGGGTCCTCGTCCGCGGTCGCCTCCAGACGCTCTGTAAGCGTCACGCGCTGCTGCCCCAGCATTGACCGCACGGCCTGCAGCTGCTCTATGCACGAGGGCTCGCCCAGATCCACGACCAGCAGCGCCGCGTCGGCCGTCTGCAAGGTGTTGACCAGCCATGGCACAGGATGCTCCGGGGCGATCGGCGGCAGGTCGATCAGTTGGAAGTGCACATCCTCGTGCGGCATCATCCCGGCTTCCGGGTACTGCGTCGTGAACGGATACAGACCGACGTGCGCCGCGGAACCCGTCAGCCGCGCGTGCAGCGAGGACTTTCCTGCGTTCGGTGGCCCTATCAGCGCGATCTGCGCCGCGCCTTCGGCGCGGATCACCAGCGCCGGGCCGCCGTGCCCTGCGCCCTTCGTAGCACCTTCCAGCTGTTCGGCGAGTCCCTTGATGCGGGCCTTGATATCTGCCTGCAGGTGCTCCGTGCCCTTGTGCTTGGGAATCGTGCGCAGCATCTCGCGCAACCACTCCATACGTTCGCACGGGTCGCGGCTCTTGCGGAAGGCGGCTTCGGCCGCCTTGTAGTCGGGCGAAAGATTCGCGGGCACGATATCAGCGTCCTCGCCTCTATTGTGTTCCTCGTGCAGCTCCAGGCCCCCGACCCGGCGTACGCAGGCTCCGAGCAGGCCCGAGCCCACTTCCGCCTTGCCCTCAAGATCGCCTTCGGTTTCGTCACGCTGATCTGGCTCATCGACGCGATGCAATGGGCACTGGGCCTGGAGCCGGACCCGTACGGCGTCCGCCCGCTTTCGGTGCTGGGCCGGGGTTCGGTCCACTTCGGTGTCAGCGGTTTGGTCCTGCTCAGGTTGAGGCGCCGCAGTGCCCCGGCATGCCGGTGGGGTTCACTCACTCCGAGAGCGCTCCTTCAAGTTCTATGAAGAGGCCGCTGAGAAGACAAAGGGACACCAGCAGTTTCTGACCTATCAAGGCGCGCTTTCCGAGAGCGAGAAGGTCTTGCGCAGCTGGCACGACATGCCGCAACACCAACAAAGCCCGTCTCCATCGGGTTTCGAGCTCGAGGTGGAGGTGCGCTTTCGGACGTGAGCCTACGGATTTGCGGAGGGGCGGTCGGACCAAGCTTCCATGCGGCTAAGATTGCACACCACCACATGGAGACATTGCATGACGCTCGATGAGTACACGGAAGCAGCGAAGAAAATCTATGCGGAGCAGCAGAGCCTCGCGCAGTCGATGTCGCAGCTGGCGCTCTCGGCCAGAGCTGTACCGGCCAACCCTGAATTCGTGGCTCTCATGACGAAGCAGTGGGGGCTGGTGCAGCAATTGGCCTCGCTCAATACGGAGCTGATGCTCGGCATCATGGTCCCCAAGAAATAGGGGCGGGCCACTACTGGCTGCGGCAACGCGAGCCTTTCCGTAATTTTTTGTGCGAGGCATGGCATGACGACCAGGAGCATGTATGCCAAGCAGGAAGACGACGAAGGCGGCAGCGGCCGCCGCGGCGGCGTTGCCGTCGATCCCCAAGGAGCTGATTGACCAGTTCGTGAAGGGGCCCATGAGTGCCGAGGCGGCGCAAGCCGCGGGGTGCGAGTCTGTTGCCGGACATCCAGGTTAGTGAGCCACTCGAGTTCGGAGGAGGATGCTATGCGTATTGCTCGCTGGTCCATCATTGGCGTACTTGCTTCGCTTTTGGGTGGCTGTGCAAGTACGCAAACACCCACCTCTGAAGCGCAACATGCGCTGGCGCCGACCGGTAAGCTTCGGGTGGCAATTCTCTCGGCGCCGCTCTACGCGATCAAGGACCCTGCGACAGGCGAGTTCAAAGGCCAGGCTGTCGATCTCGGGAAGGAACTGGCACGCCGCGTTGGCGTGCCGTTCGAGCCGGTCCCCTATGCAAACGCCGCAGCAATACTCAGCGCAGCGGAGTCCGCAGAATGGTATGTCGCGCTGATGGGCATCAATGCGTAGCGCGCGGCTGCCATCGAATTTTCCGCGCCCTACCTTGAAGTCGAGCAGGGGTATCTCGTCCGCACCGGCGTACCTATTTCCACGATGGCGGACGTGGACAAGCCCGGAGTCCGAATTGCGGTGTTCGAAAAGTCCGGCGCCGATCTGTACCATTCGAACACCCTGAAGAATGCGACGCTTGTCCGCGCAAAGAGTATCGATGAGTTGTTCGATGCTGTGTTCGTATCGACGCAGGCGGACGTCATCGCCGCGACCAAGTCAGCCCTCTTCGAGCGGTCCGGCAGTCACCCGGGCTCGCGAGTGCTCGACGGCCGGTTCCTCGTCGAACCAGTCGGCATGGGCGTGCCCAAGGGGCGCAAGCCCATCGCTGCTTCGTACGTCGGCAAGTTCGTCGAGGATGCAAAAGCAGTCCACCTGGTCAAGACCGCAATCGATAGAGCCAGCCTGCATGGCGTAGCCGTCGCGCCATTGAAATGACATTCTCCAACGTTGTGTAGCAGCGGACAGCAGGCAGCCGACACCATCGAGCCCCCCGTTGGACGACCGTTTTGCGGCGCCAAGTGCGACTCGCCGAAGGACGGCTTCGGGCCGCGTTCGGCCCTTGCTCACGGGTCTCGTCTTGCATGACTACGCGAAAAGAGATCTATTTCTCACGTGGCAGCCGAAAGCATCGGTGATCGAGTGGGCGCGATGGCTCGCGGAGTTTCCTTCTTCGATCTTCCGCGTCCGCTGAGAGGTGCGGCGCGAGCCGCACCCAGCATGCGCCTACTTAGAAGCGTGCTTCGGGGCGTCGCCGCCCTCTGCCACATTCCGGGGTGCTCGCAGGACTGCGGGTCCAACTACTGAACGGGCTTGTCGCACCAAGGGAAAGCCGACCTCGTCAGCAGCGCCCAAATTCATCCTACAACCACGCGCCATCTGTCGCCAGCCACGTCCCCCGCTTCATGCCCCGGGGTCGGGCTCGCCCGATGGCGAATTACTGAGAAAGCTGCTTAACCATCCGGTACATGAACTCGCGGCCATCATAGAGCCGCGGAATAGCAACACGCTCGTCCAGGCCGTGGGCGCGAGCGTCGCTGGGCTCCGAGAAGATGCCGGAAACGCCGTACATCGGGATGCCGACGTTGCGCATGAAGCGGCTGTCGGTTGCGCCCGTGCTCATCGTCGGGACCACCGGGATGCCGGGCCACATCTGTTGAGTGATGGAATCGACGACTTCCAGCACGTCGGCGCGCAGCGGCGACGGCGGGCTCTTGAGCGGCGGATTGCTTGCTTCAATCTTGATGCGACTGCTGCCCAGTACCTTGCGCAGAGTGGCATCAACCTCAGCGGGATCGTCGTGCGGCAGGATGCGGCAGTTCACCGTCGCTTTTGCCGACTGCGGCAGCGCGTTCTCCGCATGGCCGGCCACGAGTTGCGTCGCCACGCAGGTGGTGCGCAGGGTGGCGTTGTACAGCGCTGAGCGCGACAGGCGATCGATCGCGGCCTCGTCCGGCGTTCCAGACGCGACCGCGCGCATGTCCTGAGCCATCTGACCGGTTTCGAACTGGGCGCTTTTTTCGAAGTAGCTGCGCGTGACGTCGGCCAGTTTCACGGGGAAGCGGAACGCACCGAGTCGATCCAGTGACGCGCTGAGCTCGTAGATCGGGTTGGCGGGAGTAGGCAAGGAGCTGTGGCCGCCGACATCGCGCACCTCGAGCTTATAGGTCGTGTACATCTTCTCGGCTACCTGCATGCGGTGCAGCACGGGCTTGCCGTTGTTGAGCTGGCCGCCGCCGCCCTCGTTGATACCGAACTCCGCGTCGAGCAGCGCGCGCTGGTTGTTCACGAGCCAGAAAACACCGTTGGTGGGCACGTCACCGAGTTCCTCGTCTGCCGTGAGCGCCAGCACGATGTCGCGATTGGGCTTACTCAGTAGTCGATAATTTAGGCTACAAAATTCACCGCGGCGATCGGTTTGATGATCCAATAGTGCATGAAGCGAGATGGCCGCACGCTGGATCACAAAACGCTTGAAGAGATTCGCCTGATGGCGGTGGAGCGAGTTCGCGACGGGGAGAAGCCATCTGCAGTGATTGCCGCCTACGGTTTCAGCCGCACAACCATCTACAAATGGCTGAAGGCCTCGTCGGGTCGAGGCAAGGGACTCAAGGCATTGCGCGGCACGCGCGGCACCGGGCGACCACGGACGCTGAGTGCCGCGCAAGAGCGCCAAATATTTCGTTGGATCAATGGGCGCGACCCGCGACAGTACGGACTGGACTTTGGGCTGTGGACACGCGCCATTGTCGTGGCGCTGATCGAGCAGAAGTTCGGCGTGAATATGGGGGTGACCGCAGTCGGTGCGTTGCTGGCCAAGCTCGGACTGACCCCGCAAAAGCCGCTGCAACGCGCCTACCAACGCGATCCTCAAGCCATCGAGCGCTGGCAGCGTGAAACCTACCCCGGCATCGCCACGGCTGCGAGGCAAAGTGGTGCCGACGTCTACTTCTGGGACGAATCGGGCTTTCGGGCTGACACCGTGCACGGCAAGACCTGGGCGCCCATGGGCAAGACCCCGGTTATCGAGCGGCCCGGCCAACGCCAGTCGATCTCCGCGGCATCGGCCGTCAACGCCAGGGGTGGATTCTGGTTTGCGACTTACCAGGGTGCGCTCAATGCCGAACTGTTCATCGAATTGCTCAAGAAGATGATGAAGGGTCGCAGCAAGCCGGTGCACTTGGTGGTCGACGGATTGCCGGCCCACAAGAAAGCCAACGTGCGCGAGTACATCGAATCCACTCAGGGCAAGCTGAGCATGCACATTCTGCCGGGCTACGCACCGGACCTGAACCCGGACGAACTGGTCTGGAGTCACGTCAAACGTACCGGCGTGGCTCGCAACCCATTGCGAGCTGGCGAGAAACTCGAAATCCGCGTCGACCAGCAACTGCGCAACATGCAGAAGAATCGCCGGCTTGTTCGATCATTCTTCGAAGCGCCCTCTGTCGCCTATATTTCCGACTGCTGAGTAAACCCCTCGCGCTTGAGTTGGCCCAGGATAGAGACGAACGAAGCCGCCATGGCCTTGTCATCCGATGCGCCGCGCGCGGTGAAGTAACCGTCGTCTTCCTTGAGCTTGAACGGATCCGTCTTCCAGTCCTGACGGCGAGCCTCGACCACGTCGAGGTGGGCCAACAGCAGGAGCGGCTTCTTCCCGCCCGTGCCCTTGTAGCGAACGACCAGATTGCCCTTATTGGGGTAGGGCTCGAAGAGTTGAATCTCGTCGGCCTTGAAGCCCGCATCCAATAGGTGCTTGCGCATGGCCTGCGCCGCCTCGGTGTTGTTGCCCGTCAGATGGGTCGTGTTGATCTCGACGAGTTCCTTGTAGATGTCGTGGAAACGCTGCTGCTCGGGTGTCAGCGGCGGCGTCTGCGCTTCTGTTTGGGCGCCAGCCCAGGAAGTGACGCACAGCAGTGCCGCCGCGGCGCAATGTAGTAACTTGTTATTCACCAAAATGGGCCTCCGTATCGGACGATCTTCATGCCCCGCCAAAGCCGATGCGGCGAGGCTCCGCTCAGTATATTTGGCTGCTTGCAATGGGCCAGAAACGCCTGGCTGACGCGTGCTCGTGGCCGCAATCTGCCCTGGGTCCTCAAAGCTTCTTCATCATGAACGCTAGGTAGAACCCATTGGTGTGGTTGTCGATGCGGCCAAACTCATGGTAGCCGCGCCTCGCATAGAAGTCGGGGGCCTGCCACTCAAACGTGTCGAGCTTGGCGCTGCGCGCACCCAAGGTCTTCGCCTTCGCCTCGGCCTGCTCAAGCAGTTTGCTGCCAAGCCCGGTAGCCCTGACTTCCTCGTCGACCCAAAGCACGTCGATGTGGAGCCAGTACAGGAAGACGTACCCGCGAAGCCCTCCGACCATTCGACCTTCTTCATCCCTGGCGCTGAGCCACACCGGTTGCGATTCGGGATACTCGCCCACGAAACCGTAGTTGAAGTAGCGCAGCCGTCGACCGAGCTCGCCCGACCTCACCTCCTCTTGTGTCGCTTCGATGATGGTCCAGGCTGTCATTGAGAGGCTCACGATGTTGCGGAGGCGGCCGATTCTGCCCGGCCTTCAAAGTCGGCTCCTGGCCGTTACCGGGTACGCAAGAATCCAGACCGATCAGATCGACTTGGGCTAGCCATGCAGACTACGGACTGCGCCCAACATCTCGTGAGTGTCATGAGCCATGACCGCGAGAAACGCCAGAAGGCCCAGATAGTAGACGCAGTAGGTCAAACGGGTCTCGGCCGTGACCGCGTAGTACGCCTGGTTAGCAGGATCCTCCGGATCGTATTTCCAGGCGCGGATCACCTGGGGCGCCGCGAGCACGGCGACGAGAATGAGCAGCGGACTCGGTCGCCAGAGAAAGACCGCTACAAGAACGGGAACTCCGACTAGCCACACGCGCGGCGTAAGAACTGCGGTGATCCGACCACCATCCAGCGGAGAGATGGGAATCAGGTTGAAGAGGTTGATGAAGAACCCCGCGTATGCCAGCGCAAGCAACAAGGTGCTGCCCCCTTCGCGTGCAGCGAAATAACAGCCGAGCGCGGCCAGGCTACCCAACAGCGGCCCGGAAAAACCGACCCATGCCTCCGTCTCGACGTCGTGCGGCTGATCCTTCAGCTCGATCCAGGCGCCCACGAACGGGATGAAAGTTGGCAGCCCAACATCGAGTCCGCGCTGGCGCGCGGCAAGGTAGTGGCCCATCTCGTGGACGAAGATGAGTCCCACGAAGCCGACGGCGTACCGCCAGCCGAAGATGAGAGCGTATGCAACGACCGACAGCAGCATCGAGCCGCCGGTGAGCAGCATCTTGCTGAACTTGCCCGCCGTCAGCAGCAGGAGAACCAGCTTCATTGCCGGAGGCTTAGCCCTTAGGAGATGTCGGGTTGTTGCTGATCGGAGCAGTCGCATCCTCAGGGAGCTGTGCCGTCGTGGCAGGAACGTTTGTCTTCTTCTTAAAAATCTTGGTCGCGCCCCACGCAGCGGCGGCAGCTGCAAGAACGCCGACCTTTGCAAACTTCGCGAGGAAAGCGAGAAGTATTGCGAACAGGCCAAGCTTCTTCGCCGCCGCCCCCGCCACCAGCGCCGCGAGACCGTAGGCCGCGACCTTGTCTGTTGAGCTGTTGAAGTCCGCGTACTTCTTGCCGTCGTTGTACTCGAGCGCTGAAAGCAGCCTGAGTGCGTCTGGCTTGTATGTCTCGATGGCCTTCGCGTCGGTCACCAGGTTCAGGCTGATGTATCCATCGCGTCCCAGTGCGTACGTGTTGTAGTTGACGCCTTGCTCGCCCGCCGGAGCGCCCTTGTCGATCGTGAGAGCGGACCACACGAGGCGATGGCTCGACGCGTCGTAGTGCGGCTTCTGCGCCCAGCCGACGACGTCCATGGCCGGTATGCCGCGCTTGGTGCGTTCTTCGTTCGCTGCCGCAGTTCCCTCCTTCAGGCTCTTCAGCAGATCGTCGGCATTCCAATCCTTGGCGTCGTCGTCCTTGATGTAGCCCTCCTTGACGACGTTCACGACAGCGAACCAAGGCGCATCGCTTGCGGGAACGATCGCCCCAACGAACCCGTCGCCAACGCGATTTCCCATCGCTGCCAACAACTGTGTCGCAGCAGGATTCGGAATCCAGACATACCCGGCGGGCAACCTCAGATATGCTTGGTCGCGTACAGGAACATCGACCGGCCCGAGCTGCTTGGCGGCCTGCGCGGCAGCGAAAGCAGCCTGGCGCTCAGCTTCGAGTGAATTGGCCGAAGTGGTGTTGGGTGCAGCGCCGGCGCCGGCAACGGCGGACCACGCGATCAGGATTCCCGCGGCGACGCGGGCAAAGCGACAAATCATGCTCACTCCTCAGTTGTTTTTGATTTTTCCCATCTGAGAGTCTACCGAGCGGCCGCAGGTGGAGATTGTGAATTTCTGGGCGGATTTGGACACGTTTTCGTGGTGTCAATGGGATGGCACTGGCGCTAAAGCGGCGTGCGCGATGCGCACTTACAAGTTCCGGGTGCCTGCGAAGGTCCGCATTTGGCCGACTGTAGGCGGTTGCTGTCTTCGGAGCTTCGGGCCCATTGCAGACGTACGGATGGCCAGGAATCAGTGACTAGACACAATATCGTGGTCGTTGCCGGTGGCATCAACCACACTGTTGCCTCTTGGTTCGCGTGAGTGGCCTCAAAGTAACCGTTGCGGACGGCGCCCGCTCGCCAAGCGGCCCGACACAGTCGCACTTTTGCCTGGAGGGCTTTCCGGGGGGAGACGTCACTCTGCGACGTACTCCAGTGAGAACAGTGGCACCTCGGCTTGCCGGCTCAGCCACACGCCGCCGCCCACCTCCTGAAAATGCCGCGACAGCCCGTGCCGGTACACCTCGGCGCGGTGGCGAAAGATGTGCGGGTCGGTCACGCCCTCATCCACGATGTCGCGCGCGTAGTCCTCGCGCGTCACGGCCTCCACATACAGGGCGCCCTGACACAGTAGGCTCAGGTTGCGCAGAGCGCGCTTCACATCTGGCGGGCTGAGATAAGGCAGCACGCCCTGGCAGATGACGAAGTCAAAGGGCTTCCTGACTTGGTAATCCACCACCGAGCCGCGCTCCCACCCGTAGCGCCCGCACAGGTATTCGCTGAACTCCACTCCGTGGTAACTCGCCAAGGGGAATTGCCGCGCCACGATGTCACGCCAGAGCCCGATGCCGCAACCCACGTCCAGCACCCGCCTTATGGGCACGCGCAGGTATCGCAGGTAGGCGCAGACAAACGCGCCCAACCGCTCGACATGCTGGGGGTCCACCACTTTGGTCTTCTTGTCGAAGTAGTAGCGCTGGTAATAGGCTTCGTCGAAGGTGGCGGCACCGGCTGATTGCATATTCACACTACTCGTCAGGCGCTGTAATGTTACTAGGCAGACAAAGGCCGGACCTTCCGGCTGTGGCGGCCCCGAACGGCAGCTTGTGGCCCGGATTCTGACTTACTTTCCGAGCTCTGGCGCGTTGTGCGGGTCTTGCCACTGCTTGACGCCCCATGATTCGGCCAAGGAATCACGACATGCGCGCGCGAGTCGCAGCGACAATTGTTCGAGCTCTGGTCCCTTCTTGCCTGCGTTGAGCGCGTCCCTGAACTCCACCATCGCCGATTCGACGTGGCGGTCTTCCACCATCACAAGTTCTCCCCAAAACAGCAGGAGGAATCTGCTCCTCGCTGCGGCTACCTCCTCCGGTGATTTTGATGTTGCCATCGTCGAAGCAGCCTGAGTGGCATCAGTGTAAAGCTTCAGTTGTCTGTCAAGAAACGGCCTTGTGGCCTCGACTCTTCGCGTTTCAGCTTGGCCGCGTTGCGTAAGGAGGAACTGGTATGCGCCCCAGCAGAAGGCAACCACTGCGCCCATCGCCGTGAGTATTTTTAGTGTCGATTCGAGGGACATCTTGAAGGTCTCCTATTGGCCGGGGGCGGCCTACCAGCACAAAGTCAGAACTGTGGCCTCCCTGACTACGCCGATTCCGACAATCCTTGCACCTTCTAGGATCTGAAATTGTGATCCAACGACCTGATCCCCGTAGTCGACATTGGGTGCATAGATGAACGCGACCTCAGCATCCATACATATTCCGGGCTGAATCGGCGCGCTGGATTCATCGCCCGAAAAGACTACCCCCAAGTACTCTCCACTCCCGACGCGAAAGTGAGGTCTGTACTTGTGGGTCAAGTAGACGGGCCTCGTCCGACCGCCAACGTCCGCGGCAACGAACTGAACTATTACCTTCGCACCGGGCATATGTGAGCTTGATCATAGGACTGCTGATGAGCGAACTGGGGCCGGGTTGTGAGTGTCGGGTTCTGGCCGACAGCTCCAGTTCGGGGTCCGGGTTCGAAGGTCCGCTCCTGCTGCAGCCGGATCTGACAGTGTCGAAGGAAGCTTTGGCGAGTCAGTCAGGCTGAGGCGCCCGGCGTGGCCTGCCCCAACTTCATCTGGCAGCGACGAACTTTCAGATGCTGACAGCCATCGCCCGGGGTTGCACGCTGTTCCCCTTTCGTGGAATGGCGCTTAGTACTAAAAGCTGACATCGTGACGATGCCAACTGCAGATTCGAATACAGGATCTGGTGAGGGCGACCTTTGGTGACCACGCGTGACAGCCGCACCAGCTGTCGATTGTTCCGTCATGGCGTCATCGTCCCGCTCAGGCGCGGCAAATCGAAGGTGGCCGACATGACGGAAGTCCACGAGGAGACAAGCATGAAGAAGCGGTATTGGCTGAGGCCGGTCGTAGTGGCTCTGGGTGTTTACGCCGGAACGGCACTGGCTGCGCAACTCGAAAACCTGAGCGGGCAGTCTTGCGGGGACTCCACGGGCACCTGGCACTTCGTCAACAACCAGACGGGAGGCGCCGGCGCCGGCACGCTCAGCGCGACCTGGTCATCGGGGAATTCCTGCAGCGTCAGTCCCTCGAAGGTGCTCCAGAGCACCCAGCATTTCAACTGCACGGGTGCTGGCACGCTGCTCAGTGCCTCGACGAACCTGCCTGGCAGGCTGGTGCTGTCCGACTTCAGCTGCGAGACCAAAGAGCCGCCCCCGTGCGACCCGAAGAAGGAGATCTGCAAGTAGCCGATTTCGATCTCGCGCGCGCTCGGAGGGAGGGGGAACTCCCCCCGATTCGCGCGGTTGCCCGCCATCCGCGCCGCACGCTGCGTCGGAGACTGGCGTGTCGAGTGCATGACGAATGGCTCGACTTGCGGGTCCGAGCCCCAACGAAGACTTGTCTCTCATAACCTGGAAAGCCGCGCCGATGAGCACGAACCCTTCCCACTTTCGGTCGGTCGCCTTTGGCTCGCTGGCGGCTTGTGTTGTGGCGCTTGCCAGCAGTGCGATGGCTCAGACGGTGGTTGACCGGCCGCCCAACCTGAAACCTCTGCCCGCTTCGAGCCTCTCGCTCGTAGCCGACGCGTCCGCTAGCTCCATCTTGCGCTTCAGCACGACGAGTTGGAACAACGGAACCGGGCCGCTTCAACTCGAGGCAGGATCCGTCGACACAGGGTCGGGTAAGCAGCAAGTGTTTCAGCGCGTCTTCCTGAGCGATGGCACATCGTTTCTCCGTCTCGCCGGCTACTTCGAGTGGCACCCCGCCCACAGCCACTTCCACTTCGACGACTATGCGCTGTACACGCTGCAACCCGTCAACGCTCCGGGCGGCTCAGTGCGAACCGGAAGCAAGATGACCTTCTGCGTGATGGACACCACCAAGATGGACACGACGTTGCCCGGGGCGCCCGGGCAAGCGGTGTACAACACCTGCGGCCGGTCTATTCAAGGCATGTCCGTCGGCTGGGGCGACACCTACGGAAGCCATCTCGCCGGTCAAGAGATCGACTTCACGGACAACGCGGATGGCATCTATCAGCTGAAGATCGAGATCGATCCGAAGAAGGTCATCATCGAATCCGAAGAGAACGACAACGTCTCCTGTGTTCTCTTGGATATCAAGAAGCCGAGCACGGTCACCGTGCTGGACAGCAGCGGAAGCTGTTCAACGGCGGTGTCGATCACTCCGAACACGGCGCAGGCCGGAACGTCCGTTCAGGTCACCATCACGGGCTATGGATTCAGCGACGGCATGACGGTGACCTTCGAGGGCGGCAATGGTCCGCGACCGATCGCGAGCAATGTCCGCTTGGCCAGCGATACCTCGACGCTCGACATGATCACCGCCACGGTGACGGTGCCGTTCAAGAAACGTGGTGGCCGCAACCCGGTATGGGATGTTCGTGTCGGTCCGGGTGGAGTGCTGCCCAAGGCATTTACTGTGACGGAATAAGGAATGGCAACAAGAGGTGCGCATGACGGATCTGCGCACGAGGCGTCCCGGTCATTGCATCCTCAGTTGCAGCTCGAGGCCGCGGGATGCGAACGCAGCGCTACCAAGGCGCGTCGGCGCACCCCGAGCTTGCGAAACACGCTTTGCAAGTGCTTCTTGACCGTGTCTTCCATGACCCCCAGCTGGTTGGCGATTTCCTTGTTGGTGCACCCGCAGCGCAGCAGGTCGACGATCTGTTGCTCGCGGTGCGTGAGCGTGGTGCTGCTGCGTGCCGAATGGAGTGGCTTGGCTGCGACGATGCAGGGGGAGGCCGACAGCAGGTCCGCAATTGCATTCGCCAGCACGCGTATAGTTTGAATGGACTCACCATCCAGGCGGTCTAGCATGGCCTTGTCGAGCAGCAGGACAGCTGGCGACTTCTGCTCAATGCTGTAGCCCAGGCGCGCTGGGTCAGTGAGCGACTCGGCGTGCAATTCGATTCCCGGCTCGTGCATCAGCCTCGCCATCTTTGCCAGAAGCAACGCTTGGCGGTCTGACGCGATCATGACCGTGATTGGACGAGGCAACTGAGGCGTGCTGCTTTCTCTCCGTTCATCGTGCCCCTCTCTCGGTAAAAGCATGCCAGTCCTTCAAAATGTTCAGTGGTTCCTTCGTTCGTCGCAAAACCTCGACCCCGATGAACACGCGGGATCCATATCATGGAGACGAGGCTACGCCGCAAGTCCCCGTCGCTCCATAGGCGCTTTGTCATGAAGGCGCATGGGTACTATGTACTAGCGCCATAGAAGGCATCAAGGGGCGAGTTCGAGCGCGACCCGAGGTAGCGGCCCCTCGAGAGTGCGGAAGCAACCCGCAAGAGCTACACGTTGTCCCGGGTCGACATGTGGCCGAGACCGTGAGTTGAGGATGCGGCTGCGAAGGGCCACAGCGATCGAGGGCGACGGGCCGCGCTTACCCACCGGTTGCACGTGTTCCCCTTTTGTGGAATGGCGCCCAAAACCAAAAACTGACATCGTGACGATACCAACTGCAGCAAGGACGCCGTCGTGGTGCTTAGACAATGTGGAGCGCGCCTAGCGCTTGCAGGTATTTGCCTGGCAGCCCTGTCGGCAACCGCGGGGGCACCGCTGTTCGCAGCCGAAGCTCAAAAGCCGTCCTCCGTCGACGTCGTCCCGATCGAACAATCAGTCGGCGTCGATCTCCAGGCCGACGAGTCTGGCTTGGTAAGCCATGGCGGCGCGCTCTACAGCCCGTTCAGCACCGCTTTTGACACGGCCGCGTCAACACCTCACGCCTACGCCACGTCGACAAGACAGAACGCGGACGACGGATCGCCCGACCTCGTGACGACGGCGGTCACCGCCCTCGTTGCTGTTGGGTTCCTCGTCGTTCTTGTTCGCGTCCTCATTGCGAGTTAGGGGCGCCTACGTCTTGACTCAAAGGCAAACGTCTGCAGATGAGCGGTTGGATGGGCAGTACCGTGCTCGACCACGAGCGAAGGAAGCTGACCCACGCAAGGAAGGGCCGGCACGGATGAAGCCATCGCGATTGACGAGGTGTCCGGGCGAGACGAGGCCCCGACCTTCAAACACCCAGGGTATCGCGGACCTGTTGCGGGCACCATCAACTTGTACGACACAACAGTAAGAGCGTTCGTGGACATGAACAACAGCAACAGCAGTTTGAGTGGGGAGCAGACCAAGAGTTGCCGCGTGTGGACGGACGACTCCGATCGCTTTTCTGTGAACAAGATCGCGGCGTTGCGTCACAATTTCCACGAACACCCGCTCTTTCAAGTGGCTAAACTCGCACAGCTGGCAAAGGAGCTCGTCCCCTTCAAAAAGTGCCGGTTCATCCGGCCAGGCATCTCGCAGGCTTCCAGTTTCACGCACGACAGCGAGCATCCTGACGGCCGTGGCATCAACGAAGTGTTTCGACACATCGAGGAGCCTGGCTCTTGGGTCGCCCTCTACAACATCGAGGTCATTCCTCGCTACGCGGACTTGCTCGCCAGCATCGTCGACACCATGCGGCCCTATGTCGAGCGCGAGCAGCCTGGCATCTTCAATGTCAATGGCTTCGTATTCATTTCGGCGCCGCCTTCGGTGACCCCTTTCCACATCGACCGCGAGAACAATTTCTGGCTTCAGTTGCATGGCCGCAAGACCATGAACGTATGGGACCACACGGATCGGGTCGTAGTGCCGGCCGAAGCCGTGGAGGATTTCATCGTCGGGCATTCGCTGAGAAAAGTCCGCTTCAAGGAAGAGTTTCGCCAGCGCAGCCACCAGTTCGAGACCCAGCCGGGCGACGGCGTCTATTTCCCGAGCACCTCACCGCACATGACGAGTTCCGGCCCTGGCTGGGCGCGGCCTGGGGACGGCGTATCGATCTCGATCGGAGTTACCTTCTACACCTCGGTGACGCGCAGGATGGCGTGTGTCCATCAGGTCAACAGGCTCATGCGGAAGATGCAGATGTCACCCGCATTCCCTGGCGAATCGGCCGCCGCGGACGCGCTCAAGGCGCCAGTGGGCATGTTCGTTGGCATGGCTCGTTCTTCGCTGTCACGGATGATCGCCCCGTTGCGCGGCGTCAAGCTCCAAGCAAAGGCGCCGCCAGGCTCCTTCTAGGATCGGCTTCGGCAAGGCGGTGTCGAGCTCAACCATCAGCGCCCAGTTGGCGGTGAAGCGTGAAAACCGACTGGAGCGAGGACTGGGCCGTGATCGCCGGCGAGCGCACCAAGAAACGAAAGCCTCAAGCTAAGCAGACGATTGAGGGACTTGGACCTATGCGGACCCTCACAGGAGCGATCTCAGTAAACGGGCTTTTGCTGATCTGCGCGGGCCCCACGAAGATGGTTTCCGCGCTAGCCTTTGAGATATCCGGTCACGAGGCGCGCGCCCTCGTCGATGAGCGCTTCCATTCGATCGTCGGTCAGCACTTTGGAATGGTGCAGTACCGCGTTATGCGTCAACGCCTCGATTGTGGTGACACATACAAATGATGCGAGCTCGAGGTCATCGACGCCGAGTTCGTCCTGAGCTCCTTCGAGATAGGCCCTGAACAGACTGAAATTTTCACGACTGAAGGCTTCCAGCTTCTCGAGCTTTCCCACGCGCGGGATCTGCTCGGCGAGCACTCGATGCAGTTGTGGATCGAGACGATGCGCTTCTACCGCGATCGCGACGAATTTGCGCATCGCCTCGTCCAGCGACTGGGTCGAGACCTGCGTCAACTCGCTCCGGACCGTTTGCATGATCTGCTGCTGGTGGCGCTCAATCACGGCGGCGACGAGTGCCTCCTTGCTGGGGAAATATTGATAGAGCGAGCCGATGCTCACCCCCGCAACTTCCGCGATGCGGTTGGTGCTCGCTTTGTCGAAGCCGTCCTTGACCAGAATGCGAGCAGTTGCCTCAATCAGGTTGTCGACAGTCGCGCGCGATCGTTCCTGAGTCGCGATTTTTCTGGGCTTAGTGACCGGTTTTTGCGCCATTTTTTTATGCCGTCAATGCGAGTAGCAAAAGCGAATGATCGCTCATATTCTAAGCAGACGCGGAAAGGCAGCGCGGCATCTTGCATGTGAGGCCCGTAGCGCGCAAGTACCTCAGGAGACCCATGACATGGACGACACATTGCACCACCTCTTCAGATACAAAGCCTGGGCGAACGACCAGCTATTGACGGCGCTTGCCCGGCTTGGCGATAACTCCCCAATCACCGCATTGGCCATCAAGGCTTTGAGCCACACGTATGTGGTCGACCGCATATTCGCCGCGCACATTAGACGAGAAGCTCACGCGTACCCATCGGCCAACTTAAGTGAGATGCCAACGCTTGAAGCTCTAGCCACTGATCTCAGAAGAAGCGATCAGGAATACATCGACTATGTATCGACGCTCGATCTTGCCCAATTGGCCGAACGAATCGATTTCGCGTTCACTGACGGCGCACTGGGGCGTATGTCTCGCGAGGAGATGCTCATGCATGTTGTCACGCACGGAACAGGTCATCGTGGACAGATCAGCGCAGTGATGCTGCTCAATTCAGTTCCACCGGCCAAGGATGGCTTCACGACGTATCTACACGAGGCGGAAGCGTCGACGAGAGGGCGGGTTGCCGCTTGAACGCAGTTGAGCAGCGCAGGGTGTGCTAATAGAGGTGAGTCGATGTCCGCTGTTGGCCGGCCGGCGACGGACATCAGCCATCGTTTATCGACAAGACTCAAACGGATGCGAGCCGATCCACCGTATCAGGGAAGCGCTGGACAAGACGGATCAAAAGTGCAGCCTGCGCATTCGGCCTGGCGCGGCCCTGTTCCCAGTTCTCCAGCGTCCTCGGATTGGTGCGCAAGTAGCGGGCGAATACAGGACGGGACAAATGGAGGCTTTCGCGCAGGGCGATCAACTCGCTCGCCGGGATCGCTGGCGCCGGCATGTCCTGAACTTCATGCGTGCGCAGCGTGCGCTTGCCGGCGCGATGCTCTGCGAGGGCCTCGAAGCCCTCAGAAATCTCGGCAAAGAGGTTTCGCTTCGTCATTTTCTGGACTCCAGTTCGCGTTTCAGCATGCTCTTGAGCGCCTTCTTTTCGTCGGGCCTCAAGTCGGTCGCCTCATCCTTTGTCATAGAGGGTGAACAGCCAAGGCGTTCGCCCGCTGGCTGGCACCGCTGCGTCAATGCGAGTGGGTGGTCTACGCCAAGCGCCCGTTCGCCGGACCCGGGGCAGTGCTGGCGTACCTGTCGCGCTACACGCACCGTGTGGCCATCTCCAACAGCCGTCTCATCGCGCTTGATGAGCGCGGTGTGACCTTCCGATGGAAGGACTACCGCGCCAAGGGCAGCACCCGCCACAAGGCCATGACGCTCGACGCGGGCGAGTTCATGCGCCGCTTTCTGTTGCACGTGCTACCCGGCGGCTTCCACCGCATCCGCCACTACGGGCTGCTGGCCAACTGCAAGCGAACCGCCTGCCTGGCGCTCGCACGTCAGTCGCTGCAAGTGCCACTACAGGATCCGCAACCCTGCGACGATTCGCAGGACACAGCGCGACCGACCTTCGTCTGCCCGCACTGCGGCCACGCGATGATCATCGTGCTGACCTTCACGCGCGGCGAGACGATCCGCGCGCCACCTCATCGGCCCACGCCATGAACGCTCCTGGCTGCCAGCGCCACTCAAGTTCGTCGACGCTTCACGCGTCGGCACGGTCAGCTCGTGTTCAGCGCGCTGTACCCTTACGTCCATGCCTGCACACAATCTTGTCTGACGCGACCTTGCGCACCATTGCCTGCATTCGCCTCGTCGCCGAGAGTCTGCGTGCCGATCGAGCGCACCATCCCCGCGCCACCGCACGCATGCAATCGCCATAGCGTCAACCGGCACCGCCACGTGCGCCGCGGTTTCCTCCCTCGAGGTTTGTTCGACACCTGCCCTCCATTCAGGGGCATCACGTCATCGGTGTGTCGCGCGGGCAGGTGTCGAACAAACCTAAACGGTTGCGGACATCGCTCCAGGCCGATCAGAACGATTGCTTTGCGCCCCTAAGCGGAAGCTCGACCTGCCCGCCATCTGCCATTAGGCCGAGCAGCCCCGCACACTGCCGCGGTCCGCAGGATTCCCTCCTCGTTTCGAAGTACGGCGCAATCGACCTCAGCGGGCTGGAGGCGGAACCCTAATTTTACGCTTGACCTTGGGCCGCAGGCGCCCAAAATGCTGCATTGCAACATGACTACTGCGCCCCCCTGGTCTGACAGCCTTCTTCTCGCTCTCGAGGATCTCGCCGCGGAGGTGTTGCAGGCGCGGCGCAAGCTCGATCTGCCACACCTTGCGACGCTTTGCTATTGTGAAATTCGTCCGTGGGCTCGTTGTGCGGACGAGCGGCACTTGGCCGAACTGTCGTGGGCCTTGTGCACACAAGGCCTGCCGCTGGACAAAGCTGCGTTTCTGAGCCAGATCGACTTGTTGATCGAGGAACTCGAACATACCTGCGAGCGCGCGGGCCTCCCGGATGTCGCAGGTTCGCTGCGCTACGCTCGACTGCGATGAGAAAGGCACGGCCGCGGAACAAGTGGCCGCCAGCGTCCCCCGCGCGTCGTGAATTGCGAGTGCGCATCGATGTCCCGGCGTCGAGCAGCTACGCAGCGATGGCCTGCATGCCCGCACCGGCTGCGATGCGGCGGAAAACCGGCATGGGCGGGATCGCCGAGCGCATCGGGGATCGGGCCCAGCGAGATGGCTGCGGGCGGTCTGCCTCAGGCGATCAGCGCGGGAGAGTGGCGCGCGCCGTGGCAGGCGTAGACCGAACCGCGTTGGCGCAGCCCGGTGAACACATCGACCGCGGTCAGCTGCCGTGGCTCGCTGACTCCGCCCGTGTGATGAGCCTTTGAGAAGCTTCCATCTCGAATGACAAGGATTTCAGGCGATGGGGAGAAGAGATCCCCGAGACCGCGCTGCTGATTCGGAAGAATGTCACTCGCTCGCCCTGTGCTTCTCAGTCCTGCTGCGATGCCGTTGATGCACAGGTGAATCCCATCCCAAATGCATTCGTCATTCTTTGAACCTGCTCTGACCGGTGCAAAAGTTCGACCCAGATGATGAAGCCGCGGAACGAACGCGCAAGCGACGGGTTGCGTGCGAGGCGTTCGAGGTGCCGCCCCTTTTGTAGGCAGAAGGAGTGTTGCAGATGAAGTATCGAACGCGGACCTACTACACGGACAGTCAGAAGGCTCTGATGTGGGAGCGCTGGAAGCAAGGTGAGACAACTTCACCAGATTGCGCAGCTGTTCGGTCGATCGCATTCGTCGATCCAACAGATTCGGGCCGAGTCAGGCGAAGCCGCCGGAGCGTCACCGTTCCCGCTTGGCGCTGACATTGGCAGAGCGGGAGGAAGTTTCACGTGCGATGGAGGCTGGCTTTCGATTCGCACGATCGCCATACGTTCTACATCGTACTCAGATCTCCACCAGTTCAACCCGCCGGTTCTTTGCGCGACCCTCCTCGGACTTGTTGGAAGCCACCGGGCTCGCAAAAGCTACGCCATGGGGTGTCAGGCGGTCATTGCGTACGCCATGCTTCACCAGCGCCGCGACCACCGCCGCCGCGCGACGCTGCGACAAGTCCCTGTTGAACGCGAATCCGCCCACGTTGTCGGTATGGCCCACAACAAGCAGCTTCAACGCCGGGTTGTCGCTCATCAGCTTGGCAATCTGCTCCAGGGTGGGGCCAGACTCGGGCTTGACGTCGGCCTTGTTGAAATCGAAATAGATGCCGTACAGAGCGATTCGCCCCATGCCCTCGATCGCGGCGCCCATTTCAGCAGCCTGGACCGTGACCATTCTCTGCTCTCGCTCTTTGGTCTCGACGATGTCGACCACCGCAACGGTGCGCTCATTGAGGCCATGACACGAGTCACTGCGATCGGGTGAGACCAGCGTGTAGGCGAGGACGGAGACATGCGCAGCGCGATCGGGTATCTCTGCTGCCACATAACGCTGATCGACGATCTTCTCGGAGACTGCGCAGTAGCCGGCCGACCCATGGGCATCGGTCAGCCGAGCCTTGGGGTACAGATACATGCTCAGGCTCATGTTCCCACCGCCGCCGGAAATGCCACGCCCTGGATCGCCCCCGCATTCAGCGCCCGTGCATTCAAAAAGGATCTGCCCGCCCTTGCCTTGAATCTCGTCCCGGTAGTTGCGCAAGACCTCTAGGGGCGAGCGGTTGGGCGGAATCAGGTACACGAGCCGCGTGTACGCGCCTTCCAAAACCTTTTTGTTCGTGGGCTCGTGCAGGCGGTTGTTTGTCGCACCCCGCCTTCCCTCGACGAGTTCCAGCTTCGACAACGGAAGCGTGAACTCGGCAAAGCTCTTGCGCTCGTACCCCACGATGAAAGAGCCCTGGTAGCGCTTCAGCAGGGCGGTGTCCCTGGCGCCGCTCCGGTCGGTCGCAGGCGATGTCGCCCTGGGCTGGGCCGAGCCGATGGCGCAAACGCCGAACAGGATGAAGAGCGAGAGGAACAGCCTGAGCATGGGTCGACTCCCGCAAGCAGCCACGGCTTAGCACCACCGAGGGATTGTCGGCAGGCAAGCGCCGGCGCCTGCAAAGATGGCAGCAGGTAACGATCCGATGTGTCCTCTGGATCGAAAGCAAGGACTTGCGATCAGTTTAGTCGGGCGGGTGGCCGCCCGCGTCTATCGATGTAGATAGCACCTTCGGTAGTTGCGCGACCTCGGCAAGCTGCCGTCGGCGCAGCATTTGACCCTTGCAGCGGGCGAGGGCGATATCCCGCTCCAGCGCATCTCTCGCCGTTATGTCAAATCGGCGGAGGCGAGCGGGAACTGCCGCTGAAGAACGGCAGTTGACACCAAGATGATAGCCACGGTACATGCTGCTTCGCAGCGGAAGCGGTCGTTGCCAGCAAAATGTTGAACTTCGGCAGCCGGCCACAACCCGACCTTCGAGATGAACTCCCTAAACCAACTATGGCATCCCCCGGGGGTGGAGAGTTCATGGCAGTGGGGGCGGATACGGGAGACGAGGTCCGGGACTTGTCGGCCGGACGATCGCGCCGGCGGCTCCGTACTTGAGCGGCTGCCTACTCGGCCTGCAAACCGCATCCAGGACCTGTTGCCGCATCGCTCGCAGCCTGCGCGCGCAGGACGCATACCCCCGATCAGGCCGGAGGAAATAGAGTTTTCGTGCAGCTCGTCGTGATCGCGTCGAGTGTCAACGCGAGTCGCCCGATCAGACGGTCGCTGTAGTTCTTGTTTGGATGCACGGTGTCGACCAGATCCCAGGAGCCATAGAAAGGCACCGATCCCCAGTCCGCAAAGGTTGTGTTCGTGTTCGTGGCGATCGCTTGAACGACTGTGTCGTAAAAGTCCCGGAGCTGGAGTTGGAAGTAATTAAGTTCTCCCCTGGACTGGCGGGAAAAGCCGGTCAGCACCGGAACGCGTCCCTCATCCCGAACCTTCTGGATGATGGCGTAGTACTCGCCGATCACCGTGTTAATGTTTCTCCCTTGCCACGCATCGATTACACCGTTTTCGATGATCACGTAGTGCGCGCTGCGGGTCAGGCCGGCAAAGTTAGCCGCCAGTTCGCCAAGGCTCATGCCCCCGACCGAATGATCGGCGACCACCAGAAGGTTGGGCCTGACGAGCTGCAGCGTCATGGCGGGGGTTACCGCGGTCCCGTTGGTTAGCATGATCGAGTCGCCATAAATCTCGACCGAGCAGAGAGATGCATCGGCAGACTTGCTTGGGGTCGCAGCATCTTGCCCCTTTGAGGAACCGGCACCAGGCGTCGCCACGAACTGGCCGACGGTGGAGGGTGCGGCATTCCCTCCGCCCCCTTCGCCCCCTCCTCCACAACCGGCAAGGAATACAGTCAGCAACACGGAGACAAGAACAGGAATCATGTATTCATCTCCTCAAGCTCGGTGTAAGCACACCATTGGTGTTGCCGTCAGGACAACGACATTATCTGATGCGGAATGGCGAGTTACCAAGTCAACGGCACCGTCAAAAAGGTTAACCCTGCCACAGTGCCGGAGCGAAGGCATTCGACGCGCGTCCACAGCGGCCTCGGAAATCCCTTTGCGCCGGCTTCTGCGCTATTTAGTCTGATCCGGGTCGCAAGGGAGCAACGCGCATCCAGATCGCGCACTCCGAGGCGGCGGTTACGGCTCCTGCCTTGAGTCATGACGCGAAGCGCTGATTCGGATACGGGGTGAAGCACCCGAACCAGCAGGCCCTGCGCGCTTACGCCTCAGAGATTGCCGCGCTTCCAGGGCCCCTTGATTGCGAACGTGATGCCCGGCCTAAGGATGCCGACGAACAGTGCCAACCCCTGCTGGTCGAAGCACGCCCCGGCGAACTCGATGCCGCGATAGTCGGCCGGTCGTCACCCGCTGCCTGCTCAGTCCGCGTGGTCGGACAAACAGAAGATTGCCTAGAGACGCGCCCGTGGCGATCGGTCGGCAGGCCTCGGCAGAAGTTGTTCAGTCGCGCAGCTCGAGGACACGGCTGCTGGCTTTCCTCTTCATCGTGGCCATCAGTCTCGTAGCCAGTGCTCTGACGTGGGAAGGCTGGACCTCTGTGTACACAGCTGCTGGCTCCTTGGTGGGTACCTGGGCGATGTTCTACTTGCGCGGTACCGCCCTTCGCTTGGCTATGGTCCTTGTAGCCGCGCTGTGAATGTACAACGCCTGGGCGTACAACTCCTGGTGGCAGATGGTCGGGATCTTCGCGACCGGTTCCGCAGGGTTGTGTGGCGCGTGGCGAGCCCGAGTGACGGTTGCCGGCACAGGGACCTAGGGGCCCCGCGCTGCCCAGCCGCCTTCGGCTACCGGCCAACACCGGACATTCCCATCGCCTTCCCAATCTGATGAAAAACGAACTGTCGGTTGACCCCAACGGCTTTGTCGGCCACTGGGTCTTGTGCCGTTGGAACGCAGTTGCTGGCCAGGGCGGCCCTCATCCTGCCGACGCGCAGAAACTCGCGCCTGCCGGAGGTTGCACCGCTCTTTGCGTTGGAATCGATGACGGCTACCTCGTCTTGTCCGTCGACGGGCAGCGCGTTCGATTGGCCTGAGGGTCCACGATCTGCCTCAATGCAGGTCACCCGCTGCTCCGCAGCACCTCTTGAACTTCTTGCCGCTGCCGCAGGGGCAAGGCTCGTTGCGCCCCACCTTGGGTTGCATCGACTTGGCCACCTCGCGCTGATAGACAGCGAGTCTCAGCGGTAGCCAGTGAGCATGCATGTCCAGGACAGCTTGCGGGATTTGAAGTGCCAGCTCCGCCCTCATGGCAGGCGTCTTAGTGAGCTCGTCCTGATCCACGGAGAAGTCGCCTTCGCCGAGCAGGGCGATCGGCCTGAACCAGGCATGCCCTTGCGGTGTCGACAACAACGGCTGCCAGTCATTCCAGCAAAGCCTCATTCCCTCAACAAAGCCGTAGGCCCACGCCTCAGCGTCGTCATATTCCTGCTCGTCGCCGTCGTAGGTCATCGTTGACCAGCTAGGACTGATCACTCGTGGGTCATCCTCCAGCCCGGCAATGATGCTGTTGAAGTGACGCATGACCAACCCCAAAATATGATTCAACTGCTCGATTGAATTCATCGGAGGCATCATCTCCTTGGTGCCCCAGATCTTGGGGAGCCACTGCTTCGGATGCATGGTTGTCGGACCGACCGCAAGGGCGTGCAAGAACCCATCCACCATGTCCAGCGTCATGACCTCTTCCGTGTCGACGTCATAGAGCAGGAACTGGTCAAGTTCGTGGAACTCGTCCTCGGACAACGGGGCAAATGGGGTGGTCATCGATTGAATGTGGGATGCCGGTACGACCGAGATTCTCGCCCTCGGCGCGCCGCTGACCGACATCCTAACCACCCGTCGGTCCCTTACCCCAACGGTCATCTAGGCACAAGGGCGTGGTCAAAAGAGGGCCATGACCTGCCGGTCGCGACGGTCACTTGTCGGGCTCGTCGATGACGGTCGGACTCGCGTTGCGTGCGCTGGCCCAAAGGTCGAAGCGACCGGGCGCGCGGCGACAGACACGGTGAGCCAACGGTGCATTGAACCGCTGCCTCCCACGCATACGCCAAACAGCAATGACCCAATACAGCAGGCCGCAGTCTGAGAAGCGATCTTCTCGCCGTACCGATGCATCAGCCTTGGTCGCTCGAAGGCGCTTCCACGGCTTCACGCAGCAGCCTTCCAGCTCTGGCGACACCTTGCCTGCCTTGCGCCAACACCTGATGGTAGGTGGGCCAGACGTGGAACATCTTCGGCCAAATCTCCAGCCGCACGCTCACATCGGCGAGTCCCGCCGCGCGGGCAAGTGCGACCGCGTCATCCAGCAAGGCCTCCGTGGCCCCCACGAAGATCGTGAGAGGCGCGATGGCGCTGAGATCGGCGAAAACCGGCGACGCGAGAGGTGTCTCTCGTGGTCGCATTCCAAGGTACTGCTCGGCCAAAAACTGCATGATCTCGCGGTTGAGGACCGGATCTCGCTTCGCGTTGCGGCTGTAGCTGTCCGCGGTCGCTGTCATATCGGCCCAGGGCGAGAGAAGCAATGCGCAGGCCGGCTGCTGCATGCCCAGTTCTTTCAGCCGGACAAGCAAGGCCACGGCCAGGCCCGCTCCCGCGCTATCGCCGGCGACCGCGATCTGACGAGGTTTGAAGCCGGAACCCAGGAGGAATCTGTATCCACTGACCGCATCTTCCAGGGCATGCGGAAACGGGAACTCAGGGGCACGCCTGTAGTCGAGGGCGAGCGTTCTCATCGTCGCCGCGCGGCCCAACTCGCTCACGAGGTGCCGGTGGCTCTTCAGCGAGCCCCAAACATATCCCCCGCTGTGCAGATAGAGGATGACTTCGCTCGTGCTCGCGACAGGCGTGGACGTCCATTCAGCGGGAACGCCGTGCGCCTCCACCTGTTCCACACGGACATCCGCTGCCAGCGGGAAGACATCTCCCAGAGCGTCGGACGCTGCCCGACGTTGCTCAATGGTGAGGGACGCCGGCTGCGCACGAAACATGGCTTCCAGTCGTTCAAGCTCATTCATCGGAAACACCTCTTTCAGCACAACAGGCCCCAAGGCCGCTTGAACACGCACCTGATTATGGACAAGCCTCAGCGGCTCATCGACAGGCTCCTCGCAGTGGCAGCGACGAGGAATCCTACGGAATCGCTCCTATGCGCGCCACATCGTGGAGACGGGCAACGAGAGCCATCGCTTCCTGCACAGCAGCGCGACAGCCAAGAAGCGCATCAGGGCCAGGGAGCGGAACCGCAGGGCAGGCGCCAAGGCCGATCCAACAGACGCCGCCGACTGACGGCCGCCGCGCGTGGCAAGACATACACTTATCCACAGCCGACCATCACAGCGTCGGCTTCCACCCCTGGCTCACGATTCAGTCGGCACGGTGGCTCAGTTCTACTTCGGCGCGGACATCCTATGCCGACAACAAGCCAAATGGCCACTGTCGAGCGGACGACATGCGGTCTGCTTATCGCCAAGTCGCCAGGAGCTGTGCCAGTGCCGTGGCGTGCGCCACTGGGTCCCCATCGAAGTTGGAGCCCATCCGCGCCGAGGTCCTCAGCCCCCTCCACCCCCTCATCGCTTCCGGGAGCCAGGCTGGCGCAGTTTCTCGGTGATGAACCCGAAAGAAGGTGCCGCCGCTCTGGAGGTCCCAGAGTTCTATCGACCGAACGCCGAAGTCGTTCGGCAAGAACTTGAGCTTGGAGAAGTCCTGCTTTGCTTCGTAGACCAGGCCCATTGCTCACAAGGTGGGCCTTCAGACCTGATTCGTCGAAGATTTGGATGAGTTGGCTTGTTCTGTCCATGGCGTGGGTGGTTCGGCCAAAGAGCGTGCCCTTGGCGCAGATTGTCGCCGGCGGTAGCTGTCCTGCGAGACGCCCGAGACGCGCGAACGCCGAAGGAGCGGCGGCTCACGCAGCGTGCCGAGTCACCTCGAAATGCGTGCCACCCTGCCGGCCGACGATGTCTGACGCGAAATCCGCGTAGCCGGGCTCGATGTAGACGAGCTCGAGGTCACTGTTCAGCTTCGCGACCTCGCGCCAATCCTGCTGCTGGTGCGTCGACGTGAGGTCAGCCGGTGTCTGGTTGGGAGCCATGGGGTAGGGCATCGCGTAAACCCGCGACGGAGGCCGGCCGGGGGCGATGTACAGAGTTTCAACCCACTCTTGAGAGGACATGTTTTTGCTCGGTAGCTTGCGCTTTGTGCTCCGGCCAATGTAGCGGGCCAACATGACAGTTCTGCTGCGGGTATCCACCACATCGACGCCCCACTACGTGGTGGAAGTCACGAATGCTCCAGGTGCGCGGCTGCGCCCGCGGAGGAGCGCGTGAGGGAATGGCGCGCCGAGCTCAGGTAGAGGGCGGCTTTGCCGCAATCGAGGGCCGCGTGACTTGCAAGCCTTTGCGTGGATCGATATGCCGGCTTCCGCGGGGAATCCTCAGTCTGTCAAGAATCGCGATCAACTCCTCACGATCCTCAACGCGTCGCAGAAAACGCAAGCCCGTGAGCTGGCCGCGGACTAGGCGAAACGATACGGCCAGAAGCGGTAGCACGGTGAGCGCGCCCATGCACCGCGCCGGCGCGTCGGGCTACAGTCGGCTAATTGCGGACCTTCGTTGCTACGGCAGAATTCGTTCGAGAGGTACACGACCCAGCTATGGAACAGCAAAGCACCAGCCCAGACGGTAGGCACCAGTTGAAGCGCCGTCGGGGCGGCGAACTCGCCATGAGCGGCCCTCAATGGGACTACCTCTCCGTCAATGGCGGAGCCGAATTTCGGTGTTTCTCCTCCGATGTCGTTTGGTCTGACGACTCCAAGTTCGTAGCCTTCGTCGAATGGCACATTGAAGACATGCCCAACCGCAAAGGTTCGGAGGGGATGACTTCCCGAGTGGTGGTGCAGCGTCTATGCGACGGGCAGCATCGCCGCTTCCTTGGGAATGCTGGTCTAGCTGGCGTGGAGTTGCTTGGCTTTCTGGACGGAAAGTTGTCGCTGCTCGTCAACGGAGAGCGACGGGAACTCCAGATTGAGAAGGCGGATTGGTAGCTGTGAGATGTCTCCGAAAGTGATTGCCTGCCGCCGGCGCACATGATGGGCCGGACGCGGCCAGAACCCGTCGTTCGGCGGTGGTTCCCAATTTGCCCAGAAGCGGTCGCTCGGTGCCTACTACGCGCGACGTTCCACCGCGCCAATGTCGTCGAGGATGTGGTGGTACCGCTCCGATGAGATGCCAAGGGTGGCATCGAATGGCTAGCTGGTGCTCAGAGTTCGCCGGCAGGACAATCCTCGGCCGTTGGGAAGCGATTCCGAACTGAATATTCGCAGGCACGCCAACTATTGACTCGTAGCCTTTTGGTCGGTTGGCGATAGATGCCGGATGGGGTGGCTCGGCAGTCGCGTCCTCTTCGTAGACGGCAAGGTACCGCTCAAAGACCGACCACTCGACTTCTACCCCCTTGGTCTGCACCGACGACTTGGACCAAAAGTGCGACGAGCAGGCTTCGAACACGAGTGGCCGTTCGTGCCAGCAGCTGGAATGCAAGGGACGATTTGCGGGCGCGAGCCGCGTTGAGCAGCCACTGCTTCGCCAACTCAGTGAATCAGGACGAGCATTCTCACCTCGAGTTTGGTCCAGCTGCGTACTCTGCGGTCGCGGCAATTGCATCGACAACGACGATGTTCGATTCCGTCAGACCCTGCGGAAGCACGATCACGCCGTCGTCATCGGCGACCAGCCGGGCGCCAGGAGTGAATGTGATCCCACCGAAGTGGACCGGGAGGTCGATCTCGCCCCTGCCACCGATGTCGGCCCGGCGCGGAATCGTTCCGAGCGCTTTTACTCCGATGTCCATCTCGTCGATCTCGGCCCGATCGCGGATCATGCCGTTGACGATCACGCCGGCCCATCCGTTGCGCGCCACGAGACCGGCCATGACATCTCCAAACAGCGCACGCCACTCTAAACCGCCGGCGTCAATGACGAGCACCTGTCCATTTCCGGCTTGATTGATCAGGACGCGAAGCGCGCTGATCCCATCCGTGTAGCGCGCCGTGCGGATGTCGCCCGCGAAAGCGCGTCTCAGGCCGAATCCCACAAAGGGAACCTCGCATACCTGCGCGCCATCGCAGGCGTCGCATAGATCGGTTGTTTTGAAGCGCATGCGCACATGGTAGGTGCGCGCAATTGCTAGCGGATAGCGCATTCCGCGATAGCCCCAATGCCGTCTGAGCACCAGTGCTTGCCGCACTGGACACTGCGGCTGGCATCCAAATGCTATGCCAAGCTGCGATAGCCCCTGTGGCGCATCAGCACTACATGCGCAGGTCCTGTGCCCCTTAAAGTGCCGCCACAAGGTTCAGCCCATGACGACCATCCAACTCAATTCGCGCATCCTTTTCTTGAGCGATGACCCTGAGGTCGTCGAGCGGCAGCTCCAGGGTGCAAACCTGGCGTTGGTCGAGGCTGGCGCGCTCCGGGACAGCATTTCAACGGACGAGATCACCCCGGCGACGGTAGGCACAGTCTGGGACGAGCGACTCGGCCGCTATCCCTACACGGGGTTCGTATCGGGGGGGCGTTGTCCGATCGGGATCGATGCGGTCAGGAACGGCGGTTTCGCGGTCACCGTCGCCGGCAAGCGTTACGGCAAGGGCTCTTCGCGCGAGCACAGTCCGAGATCAGAGCGAACCGCCGGCATTCGTTTAGTGATCGCGGAAAGCTTCGAGCGGATCTACCGCCAGAATGCGGACAACCTCGGCCTGTTCACCTCCACCGACTTCAGCCTCATCGAGCGAATCCAGCATGGCGAGCCGATCGACATCGAGGAACTGGTGGCTTCGCGTGACGCTCAGGCGGCAGCAATCCTGCGCCATGGAGGGTTGCTGCGCTATGGGCGCGAGCGGATGAAGCAGATCAGCCTGCCGCCCATGGATGCCGCCAGCAACGGCGCCCTAACGCTGGTCGAGAAGATCATCGCGAGGCACTTGGCCGTGACCGGCGACAGCGGCTCCGGTCTGAAGCCGGGCAGCGGAGCCTTCGTTCGGCCCGACTGGCGCTTTCTTATCGAGTACTACACACCCATGTGCGCGCACATGCTTCACGCGGAGTTCGGCCGGCCACTGCAGTTGCACGATGCGCAGAGTGTGCGGCTGTTCGAGGACCACACCTCCTATGTTCATCGCAGCATTGCCCACACGCGCGCCGGATTGATACCTGCCGTTCAGAACGTTGTTCGCGAGCATCGCAAATTCGTCGAGGAGTACGGCTTGATTGCCCATGGCCTGCTGGCGGATGGTATTGGTAGCGAAGGCATCTCGCACCCGATGATGTCCGAGCGCTATGCATTGCCCGGCCAGATGATTGTCGGCACCGACTCGCACACCACCCACAGCGGCGCGCTCGGCTGCATTGCCTTCGGCGTCGGCAGCACCGAGATGGCAAACGCGCTCGTCACCGGATTGGTTCGGATCACCGTTCCTGCGTCTCTGCGAATCGAACTCGCGGGACGACTGGCAACGGGGGTGAGTGCCAAGGACGTCGTCCTGCACTTGCTGGCCGACCCTCGCATTCGAGCCGGTTCTGGTGTCGGCAAGGTGTTTGAATTCACCGGTCCGGTGATCGCCCAGCTTTCCACCGACGAGCGGGCGACCCTGACGAACATGACCGCAGAGCTCGGCGGCTTCACCGGCATCGTTGCTCCCGACCAGGAAACCGTGCGCTTCTTGCGCGAACGCCGGGGCATCGACTTTCAGCTGCAGGATTGGATGTACAGCGACGCGGGGGCTTCATATGCGGAACTCATCCAGGTCGACTGTTCTACGCTCGCGCCGATGGTGGCTCGCCCCGGCGATCCTGGCAACGGCGTGCCTGTCACCGAGTTGCCGGAGCGCCCCAAGGTCGACATCGCCTACGGCGGCTCGTGCACGGGCGGCAAGCGCGAGGACTTCGACGCGTATCACCAGGTGCTTTCGTGGGCTGTGGCGCGGGGCTTGCGCGCGCATCCGGGCGTGAAGCTCTATCTCCAGTTCGGAACGATCGATGTTCGCGATTACTGCGTGAAGAAGGGCTATCTCCATGTCTTCGAACGCGCGGGCGCCGAGATGCTGCAGCCGTCCTGCGGCGCCTGCGTCAACGGGGGGCCCGGAACGTCGGGGCGAGCGGACGAGATCACGATCAGCGCCATCAATCGCAACTTTCCTGGGCGATGCGGTCCGGGAAAAGTCTGGCTCGCGAGTCCCGCCACGGTAGCGGCGAGCGCGATTGCGGGCGAGATCGCGGCTTTTTCGGAGGTGCAGGCCCGTGCTGACGAAGGATCCTTGCATGCCGGCTGAGCAGGCATGCCCTCGGCGCCCGGGGGCCAAGCTGAGCCTCCGCAATCAAGAGCGCGAAGCGATCACCACCGATCCTTGGTTCTCTGCGCTCTCGGCGAGCCTTCGTCACGACATCCTGCGACGTGCCCGGGTGCGACGCCATCCTGACGCCGATGTGATTTGCCGGCGTGGTGATCCCGCCGATGCCTGGCTGGCGGTGTTGGCCGGCGCCGTACGCATCGGATCCCATACACCCGAGGATAGGCAGATCACGCTGCGCTATGTCGAACCGGGCGTGTGGTTCGGGGAAGTCGAGATGTTCGATCTGAAGGGTCGCCCCTACGACGTCCTGGCGCACGGGAAAACCACTCTGCTGCGTGTCGGGCGGGAGGACGTGCAGCAGCTTCTGGTCGATCATCCCGAGTTCTGTCTTGCGCTGTTGCGTCTTCAATCGCAACGCGCGCGGCAGCTATATCGTCTCGCGGAGGATCTGAAGACCAAGTCATTGCGGGCTCGAATCGCACGACAGCTTTCGCAACTCGCACGCACCTACGGAGAACCGGCGGGTGCAAGCGGTCCGGGGGTACGGATCGCCTTGCGTCTACGGCAGAACGAACTTGCCGACTTGGTAGGTTGCTCGCGGCAGAGGCTGAACCAGGAGCTGAAGCTGATAGAGCGGGACCGAACGATCCGCATCGAACCCGGCGGCGTCGTCGTGTGCAACGACCAGGCGCTGCGGCAGATCTACGAACGGGCTTTATAACTACCGACCCTGGGCGACAATCCAGTCCCCCCAGCCCTGACCCAGGAACATGCGTCGCGTCGATCCCGTCAGCCTTCAATTGTTCCTCGCCGCCGCGCGCGAAGGCTCGATCAAGCGCGCAGCGGATGCCGAGCACATTGCGCAATCTGCGCTCAGCCGGCGCATTGCCGACCTGGAGCACGCGCTGGGAGTGCAGCTCCTGAGCCGCTCCCCCCTCGGTGTCACCCTCACGGAAGCGGGGCAACGAGCGTATGCCCTCGGCGAAAAACTCGACGCCGATATTCAATCGTTCGCGCGAGAGGTGCAGGCGTTGAGCGGGGAGGTCGCCGGCACGGTACGCCTGTTTGCCAACCTCTCCTCGATAGTTGGATTTCTCCCTGAGCGGCTGCATGCGTTTCGGGTCGAGCACCCGGGCGTGGAAATCGTGCTGCAGGAGCGCTCGTCAAGCGAGTGCATCCGAGCCTGCCTGGACGACCGTGCGGATGTGGCGATCTGCCTCGCAGGCGTGGCGGCACCGCCTGCGCTTGAGTCCTGGCATTTCGCTGACGACCCGCTGATCGTGATCCTGCCGCCGAATCATCCATTGACCAAGCAGCGCGCGATTCGTTTCGAGGAATTGCTGCGTCACCCGATCGTACGCATCCAGTCCGGTGGAGCGGGCGACAGCTTTATACAAGAGCAGGCTGAAAAGCTCCGGATGCCGTACACACCGGTTGTTGCGGTCAGCAGTTACGAGGCCGCCTGCCGCATGGTGGAGGTCGGCCTGGGCGTCGCAATCATGACCGGCAGTGCGTTGCGAGCGCTCGCCGGCACGAAACGCTTCGTGCGACGACCGCTCGACGAGCCTTGGAAGGACCGGGAACTGCGCGTGTTTGCGCTCAAGAAATCAAGCCGGCTGCGGGCCGTCGACGCCATGATCGCTGCTCTACACAGCTGATCCTCGCGCGCGCTTTCTGCTCGGCCCGAACCATCTGGGGCCGGGTCGCCCAGCGGCTTCGTGCAAGGGTATCGCGTACGGACATATCCCTTCTGACGCAAGAGCACTTCGCCCATCGACGGCATCCCACCTACAGTCCCCTCGAGCGAGCATCGCTCTACAAGAACTGCCAGGCGGCGCGGCCGCTGAGGCAGCGGCACTTTCCGCCAATCCCACGGAGACATCCATGCGCCTTTCATTGCTTCTCGGCCGCAGAGCCGCCGTCGCCCTTTCACTGTTGAGCATCGCCGGCGCGTTCTCGCCGGCGCAGGCGCAAACGGCCGATAGCAGGCCCCTGCGCCTGATCGTTCCCAATCAGGCAGGTTCCGGCGTGGACGCCGTGGCTCGTTCCATGAGCAACGGCCTGGCTACTGCCTTCGGGCGGCCGATCGTCATCGAGAACCTGCCCGGCAGTGGCGGGTTGATCGGGACGCAGCAGATCGTGCGGGCCCCGAAGGACGGTTCGGTCCTGGGCATGGTGTCCTCCAATCACGTCATCAATCCCTTCATCTACAAGCACGTACCGTTCGACGCCATCAAGGACATCACGCCGATTTCCGTGATCGCGTCATCCGCTCTTGTGCTGGCGGTGAACCCGGACACGGTCAAGGCCAGGACCACGCGCGAGTTCATTGCCGAGCTGAAGGCCAGCCCCAAGAAGTTCTCCTATGGTTCGGCCGGCAACGGGACAGTCCTGCACTTGGCTGCGGAGTATTTCCTCGGCGAGGCAGGAGTCCAGGCCCAGCACATCCCGTACAAGGGCACAGGCAACATGATCACCGACATCATCGGCGGGCAGGTCCATTTCGGCATGTTGCCGCTGGCGGTCGCGGCCCCTCAGATCAAGGCCGGGAAGCTCCGCGCTCTTGCGGTGAGTACTTCATCGCGCAGCCCGGCACTGCCCGACGTCCCAACAGTGGCTGAAAGCGGCATTCCGAACTTCGAGTTCGACAGCTGGGTCGCGATTATCGGCCCTGCAGGCTTGCCACCCGCCGTGATCGCGAGCACGTACCAGAAACTCAGGGACGCGTTGGCGACGAAAGAGATTCATGACAGCTTCGTGGCGCAAGGCTTCACGCCGATGACGACCACACCCGAGCAGACGCAGCTTTTGCTGGTGTCCGAGCTGGAGAAGCACGGCAAGCTAGTGAAGCGGTCTGGCGCCACGGCTGACTGATCTCCCGCAATCCTGATCCCTGATCCAACGGAGAAGAAGGCATGAGCACGGTGGTTTCCCTCAACGACAAATACGAGTTGCCGAAGGGCCGCGTGTTCATGACTGGCACGCAAGCGCTCGTGCGTCTGCTTGTAGCGCAGAAGGCGCGCGACGAAGCAGCGGGCCTGAATACCGGCGGCTTCGTGTCTGGATACCGCGGCTCACCGCTGGGTTCCGTCGATCAGGAGCTCTGGAAGGCCAGGAAGCATCTCGAGCAGAACAAGGTCACTTTCAATCCTGGCCTCAACGAGGAGCTTGCCGCCACCTCCGTATGGGGATCCCAGATGGCCGGCATGGACCCGAAGGCCACAGTCGATGGCGTGTTCGCCATGTGGTATGGCAAGGGCCCGGGCGTGGATCGCAGCGGCGACGTCTTCAAGCACGGGAATATCGCGGGCACATCGAAGTTCGGCGGCGTGTTGGCCATCGCCGGCGACGACCACACGTGCAAGTCATCGACGCTGCCGCACCAAAGTGAACAGGCCTTCATCGCCGCCGCGATCCCCGTGCTCAACCCTTCCGGCGTACGCGAATTCCTTGAGTTCGGGCTTCACGGCTGGGCGATGTCGCGCTACTCGGGCTGCTGGATCGGCTTCAAGGCCATCAGCGAAACCATCGAGACCACCTCGTCCTTCGAGATCGACCCGATGGCGATCGAGATAAGGATTCCCGACAACCAGCAGTTGCCGGCGGGTTCGCTATCGATCCGTTGGCCGGATCCGCCGATGGAGCAAGAGGCGCGGCTGCTGCGCGACAAGCTTCAAGCCGTGCTCGAGTACGTCCGGCTGAACGGATTGAACCGGCAGGAGTGGAAGGTCCCGAACGCAAAACTGGGCATCGTGACCACGGGCAAGAGCTACCTGGATACGCGTGAAGCCCTGTCGCTGCTCGGCATTGACGAAGCCGGCGCCAAATCCCTCGGACTGCGCGTGCTGAAGATCGGCGTAACCTGGCCGCTCGAACCTGACTGCGTGACGGAGTTCGCCCAGGGGTTGCACGAGATCCTCGTCGTGGAAGAGAAGCGAGGTGTGCTCGAGCCGCAGATCAAGGAACAGCTGTACAACGCGCCCTCTGATTCCCGCCCCCGCGTTGTCGGCAAGGCGGATGGTGGGGGGGAATGGGTCCGGTCGCCGAACGGGTTCTTGCTGCCTCCGAACGGCGAACTCACGCCGGCGCTGATCGCTAAGGTCATTGCGCAGCGCCTGCTTCAGGTGCTCGGCGCTGGCGCACTGCCGCAGTCGGCGACAGCAGTTCTGGCGGACGCCGGCTGCGCCGCGGCCCTCGATCCGACGCTGCCACAGCGACTGCCGTTCTTCTGCTCTGGCTGTCCGCACAACACTTCGACCAAGGTCCCCGAGGGCTCGCGAGCAGGCGCGGGGATCGGCTGTCACGGGATGGCGACCTGGATGGATCGCAACACGGGCAACATCACGCAGATGGGCGGTGAAGGCGCTGCCTGGATCGGCCATGCACCGTTCACCTCCGAGGGCCACATCTTCCAGAACCTTGGCGATGGCACCTACAGCCACTCTGGTTCGCTGGCGCTGCGCGCCGCCATCGCCGCAGGCGTCAACATCACCTACAAGATTTTGGCCAATGACGCAGTCGCGATGACCGGCGGACAGCCGATCGAGGGGAGCCTGAGCGCCGTTCAAATCTTGCAGCAGGTTGCTGCCGAGGGTGTCAAGAACCTGCACCTGGTGTCCGACGACCCCGCGTCGTGGCAGGCGCTGGGCGGGCTGCCCGCCGGATCGGTCATCAACCATCGTGACCAGCTCGACGAGGTGCAGCGGCAGCTGCGGGAAACGTCCGGAGTTTCCGTCATCGTCTACGCGCAAACGTGCGCCGCCGAGAAACGCCGCCGGCGCAAGAAGAAGGAGATGGTTGATCTGCCGAAGCGCGTCGTGATCAACGAGGAAGTGTGCGAAGGCTGCGGCGACTGCGGGGCGCAGTCGAACTGCGTCTCCATCGTGCCGCTGGAAACGCCGCTCGGCCGCAAGCGAGCGATCGACCAGAGCTCGTGCAACAAGGACTACTCCTGCGTCAAAGGCTTCTGTCCCAGCTTCGTGACCGTCGAAGGCGGTGCTCTTCGCAAGGCTGCCAGAACCAAGAATGCGCTTCCTGCCAACCTGCCCCAGCCCATCATTCCGGCGCTGGAGGAGCCGTACAACGTGCTGATCACCGGCGTCGGCGGCACCGGCGTGGTCACCATCGGTGCGCTCATGGGCATGGCCGCGCACCTCGAAGGCAAGGGCGTCATCATCTTGGACATGGCGGGTCTGGCGCAGAAGGGCGGCGCGGTGATGTCGCATGTGCGCCTGGCTGCGCGGCCCGAAGCATTGCATGGCGCACGAATCGGACAGAAGCAGGCGGACCTGCTGCTGGCCTGCGATCTCATGGTCGCGGCAGGAAAGGAGGCGATGGCCGCATCCGGCATCGAGCGGACTGCCGCGGTCGTGAACACCCAAGTCGCGCCCACCGGCGGCTTCACGAAGAGCCCGGATTGGCAGGCGCGTCCCGACGACCTGTTGGAGCAGTTGAAGTCGGGGGTCAAGCAGACCACGACGGTCGACGCTTCGCGGCTTGCCACCAGGCTACTGGGCGACGCAGTGGCGACGAACGTCTTCATGCTCGGGTTTGCCTGGCAGTTAGGGCGGGTCCCCCTGTCGGAGGCAGCGCTGCTGCGGGCCATCGAACTCAACGATACCGCCGTAGAGATGAACACCGCGGCGTTCGCCTGGGGACGTCAGGCCGCCCTGGAGCCGGACAAGGTGCGTGCAGCGGCCGGCGTCGACACGCCGCAAGTGATGCTGCTGCCGCAGCGCGTACCTGCACTGGACACGGTCGTTGCCGATCGAAAGAAGCGGCTTGCCGGCTTCCAGAGTGAAAAGTACGCACAGCATTTCGAGGATCTTGTTCGTGAACTGGCCGCCCTCGAGAACTCGAGGTTGGGGAGCGAGCGCGTGGCTCGCGAGGTCGCCATCAGCCTCTACAAGTTGATGGCGTACAAGGACGAGTACGAGGTGGCCCGCCTCTATACGGAGAGCGGGTTCTTCGAGCGCCTCGACCGCGAGTTCGAGGGCGACTACAAGCTGCACTTCCACCTGGCACCGCCGCTCTTGGCCAAGCGAGACGGCAATGGGCGTTTGCTGAAGAAGGCCTACGGGCCCTGGTTGGCCAAGGCTTTCCGATGGCTCGCCAAGGGCAAGGTTCTGCGGGGCACCGTTTTCGACATATTCGGCTACACGGCGGAGCGCCGCAGCGAGCGTGCCGAGATCGAGCGTTACCTCGAGCAGATGCGGCAGGTGCTCGCCGAGGCGCGGCCCGAGCAGACTGCAACTCTTCTGGAACTCGCGAGGCTGCCGCAAACCATGCGCGGCTATGGGCATGTGAAAGAGGCGAACGTGAACGCTGCGCGCAAGCGCGAGGCTTACCTTCTTGAACAGCTGCATAAGCCGGTCGCAGCCAAGGATGCACAAGTCCAGGACCGTGAAGTCCAGGTTGTCTGAGGGAATGACATGAAGAACCAAGATGTATTCGTGGTTGGTGCTGTCCGTACCGCCATCGGCACCTTCGGCGGATCGCTAAAGGAGATTCCGCTTTCGCACTTGGCGACCACGGCGGTCAAGGCCGCACTGGAGCGTAGCGGGGTCGATCCTGCAAGCGTCGGCCATGTCGTAGTGGGCAACGTCATACCCACTGAACCTCGCGACGCTTATCTTTCGCGTGTTGCCGCGGTCGAAGCCGGCATCCCGCATCAGACTCCGGCGTTCAATGTCAATCGTCTCTGCGGATCCGGCTTGCAGGCCATCATCTCGGCCGCGCAGACGCTTTTGCTTGGGGAAGCGTCGATTGCCGTAGCCGGCGGCGCCGAATCCATGAGCCGAGGGCCCTACCTGCTGGCTGCTGCCCGCTGGGGCAGCCGGATGGGAGACATCCAGGCGACGGACTACATGATGGGCATCCTGCACGACCCGTTCCATCGGATCCACATGGGGATCACGGCGGAGAACGTTGCTGACCGAGCTGCGATCACACGCGAGATGCAGGACGAACTGGCGTTGGAAAGCCAGGTGCGGGCTACCCGCGCCGTCGCCGAAGGTTGGTTCAGGTCACAGATCGTTGCCATCGACGTCCCAAGCCGGAAGGGAACAGTGATCTTCGATACTGACGAACACGTGCGCGGCGGCACCACCCTGGAGCAACTTGCGAAGATGAAACCCGCGTTCAAGGAGAACGGGACGGTCACGGCGGGGAACGCCTCCGGTATCAATGACGGTGCCTCCGCCGTGGTGCTGGCTACAGAGGATGCCCTCCGGCAGGGAAAGCTGAAGCCGTTGGCACGGCTCGTGAGCTATGCGCATGCGGGCGTGGATCCCAGATACATGGGGCTCGGCCCCGTCCCTGCGACTCACCTGGCGCTGCAGCGGGCGGGATTGACCGTAGACGAACTTGACGTGATTGAATCGAATGAGGCGTTTGCGGCGCAGGCATGTGCGGTGAGTCGGGCGCTTCATTTCGACCCGGCTAAGGTCAATCCCAATGGATCCGGCATTTCGCTTGGACATCCTGTGGGAGCGACCGGGTCCATCATCGCCACCAAAGCCGTCCATGAGCTGCGGCGCATTGGCGGAAGGTACGCGCTGGCTACGATGTGTATCGGTGGCGGACAGGGCGTTGCGGCAATCTTCGAACGAGTGTGAGCATTACAAGCTCGAACTTCTTAGACGGCGACCGGTAGTCAGCAGCCGGCCCCTCAACGAAGTTTCCCAACTTCCAAGGATTCTTCGGCTCGTACCCCCATCAGGACTGCTTTGAGAGACGATGCCATGGGCATCGGCGTGAAAGCCCTTGGTACCATCCATATCCGGTGCAACATCGCGGCGCTGGGGGAGCGCAACGTCACCGTGAGCTTCGGCGGGACTTCTTTTGTTCCAGGCCGGGGTTTTGGGGGCAGACCAGACGGTGTAATTGTCCTGCAGCCCGGTGTCACTGAGAAAGCGATCGAGTTGGCAACTTCACTAGCCGCAACGGGCGGGGGCGTAGGCGGAGCTGGAGGCCGGGCGGCGGTCTTTGGTCCCAACGGCGATTTAGGGCAACGCTGATCAAGCCACTGTTTTCGTTGAACAGTGGTGATGGCTTGCGGGCGACGTGAAATCCGGCGATTTCACTGCTGTCTGATCGATTGTGGGGCGCATTCAAAGGCGAATTGGCCCGTTCGGACTCTGGCTGGGGGCCATTGGCCCACTCCTGGTTCACTTTGCACGCATTTGTGCCAACAGTGGTTGCCTCGCCAGATAGATGTTGGCCATCGCCAGCGCCACGAACGCCCGGGTCGCGTTCTTCGCGAGGCCTCGATATCGCACCTTGTTGAAACCCCACAAGCGCTTGACCACCGCGAAGACATGTTCGACCCGCGAGCGAATCTTCGACTTGTTGCGGTTCTTCGCCTTCTTCACCTCGTCGACCTCGCACCCCGCCTTGCGCGTGCGCTGGTTGGTGAAGTCCAGCGCGTTCGGCGCCTTGCCCCGAATCAGGTCCTTCTGGCTCGCGTAGGCGCTGTCGCCGTAGACGCGGCGCTCGTTGCCGTGCAGCAAGTCGGGCAGTGGATGCTTGTCATGCACGTTGGCAGCCGTCACCACGGCGCTGTGTACCAGCCCGCTCTGGCTGTCCACGCCAATGTGCAATTTCATGCCGAAGTGCCATTGCATCCCCTTGCGCGTCTGGTGCATCTCGGGGTCTCGCGCCTTGTCTGCGTTCTTGGTCGAACTCGGTGCGCCAATGAGTGTTGCATCCACGATGGTGCCGGTCTTGATCTGGAAGCCGCTGGACTGCAGCACCTTGCCCACTTCGTCAAACAGCTTCTTGCCCAGGTCGTGTTTGTCCAGCAGATGGCGGAACTTCAGCACCGTGGTCTCGTCAGGCACCCGCTCGACACCCAGGTCGATGCCCACAAAGCTGCGCAGGCTGGCGATGTCATACAACGCCTCCTCAACCGCGTTGTCAGCCAGGTTGAACCAGTGCTGCAGCAGGTGGATGCGCAGCATGCGCTCCAGTCCGATTGGAGGGCGCCCATTGCCAGCCTTGGGATAGTGCGGCTCGATCACTGCGCACAACGCGGCCCACGGAACGATCGCGTCCATGGCCTTCAGAAAGTCCTCGCGCTTGGTGCGACGACGAAATCGTTCGAATCCCGCACCCTGGTCCGCCGCCATCGCCAATGTCTGCTGCTTCATGTTCGGCACTCTCGCTATGACTATGCCTTCAACACAGCAAGCCACGGGCCAGGGGACTTGATCAGACTTGCCCTAGGTGACCCGCCAGTGCGCCGCCGCACACAATCTACCAACCGCTGATGATCCGGGAGCGCAACGGGCGGGCGAGTCGCCGGTGCTGTTCAGCATCTCAGCGCTCGCGCCCCTTTTTTTCGACTGGCCTTACGGCCACAATTGCCATTGCTGAGGCGGGATTCTGCGCTCGCTGAAGCGTAGCGGCAAGGCGCTACGCCTCAATCGCTTGTCGTGTTCGTTCTGAACGTCGCACTCACGCCGCACTCAAGAGCGCGCGATCGGACTTACCGTGTCGCCGATCTCGCACCGCGAGTCATGGTGCGGATGGGGATAGAGTCCGAGCGACCGCCGAATGTGGGCAGCTTCTCGACGGGGCAGCGACGCTTCCTGGAGTTCCATCGCGAGAACGTGCTGCTGCGGTCTAGCTTTCCGAATCATCTGATCGAGATTGGCTCGCGTTAGGACCTTGCTTGGCCACAGGCGCGAGGCTGAAATGTTCATCACACGAAGGCAACTTTGCAGATGCGGCCCAGGCAGAAATCTGCGCGCGCGCGGCGGCACAGCGCAGCCTCCTGGCAAAGGAGGCACTCGTGTCGAGCGTGAAGGCCGCGCTGGCTCTGCGCTATGACGATCCCGAATGGGCGCGCACCTGCCCCCTCTGCAGGCGCGCACGCCAGCGCAGCGACAGGCGTCAGAACTCGAAAACGCAGGCTGGAAGTTCAGCATCGAAGCTGCCTGAGTTGCAGAGGTCAGGGCTTCGGTGGGAGCGCTCGTACTCGAACTTGCCGGCTCGAGCGCCAGCACTTGGCCGGCGATCGAGTCGACCATTGCAGGCGCCTTCGTCCTATTCGGCGCGGATGCCATTGCGCAGGATGCCGATGGCGTCGACCTCGATCTCCACGACGTCACCCGGCTTCATCCAGACCGGCGGATTGCGCTTCGCGCCGACGCCGCCCGGCGTACCCGCGACGCGATGCTGGCGGGTGGGCACACCGAAGTGTGGGCCTATCGCTTCGATTGGGACGAGGCGCCTGCGATGCCTTTCGTGCGCCCGGACCTGCTTCTCGGCGCGGCTCACGCCATGGAGATGGCCTTCGCCTTCCGTGACACGGCCGGCGAACTCGACATCTTTGGCGTCAACACGCCGTTCAATCGCGCCGGCAGGGCCGTGCTCGCCCACCCAGGCGATGGGCGATGCCTGGACCAGCTTCGCACGCGGCGGGATGCCGACGTTGCCAAGCCATGAGTGGTCGCGCCGCAGGATCGAGAAGGAACGTCCCGATTGCCTGCTTTTCGACACTGCACGTGATGGCGACATTCGCATGGCGAGGCTCAGCACAGACATGGCAGCGGTCAAGCAGATGCTGAAGACTGACTCAGAGGCCGAGCCTGCCACCTTGCGCTGCCGCATCTACGCGCGCGTCTTCGTATGGAATCCGTTGTTCGCCGGCCATGGCGACGCATCTGAGTACGAGCTTTGGTGCCGCAAATTTGGTTGCGCCATTCCAGCTATCGAGTTCCGGCCAAGGCTTGAAGTTTGACGCAACGCTGGTGACGCATTTCCTTGGCTGCCCGAGCGGGCACTACGAATTGATTCAGAGCGCACTCGACGCGGTTTGCCTTGAAGCAACGCGGCAATCGGTCGACCATCACTTCCCAGTAAAGCAAGTACGGAGACAGACGTGGAGACTCAAGTTGTCGACTACATCGTGGTCGGCGCCGGCTCGGCCGGATGTGTGATCGCGCACCGCCTCATCAAGGCGGGTCATTCGGTGCTTCTGCTCGAGGCAGGCCCGACCGATAGGATCAAGTTCGTGAAGATGCCAGCGACGTTCGTTCGTGTCATCGGGACCGAGCGTTCGTGGGTTTACGAAACCGTCGCTCAGCCGCACGCCAACGGCCGCAAGATGTACGTACCGCAGGGACGCATGAACGGTGGCGGCAGTTCGCTCAACGCGATGATCTACATCCGCGGCGCGGCCGCCGACTACGATGGATGGGCTGAGGCAGGCTGCAACGACTGGGCCTGGAAGGATGTTCTGCCCGCGTTCAAGCGCGCCGAGAACAACATGCGCTTCTCCGGCGAGATGCATGGTACCGACGGGCCGCTGCATGTCAGCGACACGAAGTACCGGCACCCTCTGAGTCTGGCATTCGTGAAGGCCGCGCAGGAGGCGGGCCTTCCGTACAACGATGATTTCAACAGCGGCGCCCAGGGGGGCGTGGGCTTCTACCAAACCACGACGATCGACGGCTCGCGCGGCAGCACGGCCGCGACGTACCTCGCCGCGGTTCTCGACGACGCAAAGCTCACCGTGGTCAACGGCGCCCACGTGCTGCGCGTGACCATAGAGAGCGGCAATGCGACCGGTGTCGAGTACCGCCGCGATGGCGGCGGGACCGTGAAGGCGCTCGCCAACCGCGAGGTCGTGCTGAGCGCTGGTGCGCTCGCGTCGCCGAAGCTGCTGCAGGTGTCCGGTATCGGCCCCGGCGAACTGCTCCGACAGCTTGGCGTCCCGGTGCAAAGCGATCTGCCCGGCGTAGGCGAGAACTTCCAGGACCACTTGGAGATCATTGCGCACGGCCGCTGCAAGGAACCGATCAGCCTGCTCGGCCAGGACAAGGGCCTCACGGCGTTGAAGCACGGCGTGCAGTGGGAGCTGTTCAAGACAGGCCTTCTCACCTCCAACGTGGTGGAGAGCGGCGGCTTCGTCGACACAGCCGGTACCGGGCGCCCAGATGTGCAGTTCCATGTGCTGCCCGTGCTGGTGGGCGACGTGGACCGCCCGATGCCGGAGGTGCACGGCATTTCGATCGACCCCTGTTTCCTGCGCCCGAAGTCGCGCGGACGCGTGCGGGCCGTCAGCGCGAACGCCCTCGATCCGGCGCAGTTCGATGGAGGCTTCCTGTCGGAGCAGGAAGATGTGGATACGCTCGTGCGCGGCCTCAAATTGGCACGACGTATTCTGCGCATGCCCTCGCTGCGCAAGGTCGTCGCCGAAGAGCTCTACCCGGGCCCTCAGGAGCACATTCCCGACAGCGAGCTTGAGCAGTTCGTGCGCCAGTACGCCAAGACCGTCTACCACCCCGTGGGCACCTGCCGGATGGGGAATGATCCGATGGCTGTCGTCGATTCCCAACTCCGCGTGCGCGGCGTCGGCCGCCTGCGTGTGTGCGATGCGTCGGTGATGCCCACCATCTGCAGCGGCAACACCAATGCGCCCACCATCATGATCGCCGAGCGCGGTGCCGAGTTCATGCTCGGCCGCTAAAGCGGTGCGAACTTTCTTCTTCCCCCAACCAACCCGCACCATGAACCCCAAAGACCTTTCCCAACAGGAGCTGGCACGCATCGGCTTCCTCTCGCGGCGCAGCTTCGGCAATTTCATTGACGGCGAGTTCCGCGAATCCCGCAGCGGCAAGCGCATCGATGTCGTCGATCCAGCTTCGGAAATGATCGTGGCCGACACGCCCGACAGCGACCAGGGCGATGTGGATGCCGCTGTCGCCGCGGCGCGCAGGGCACTGGAGGACTCGGCCTGGTCACGCATGCGGCCGGCCGATCGCGAGCGCGCGCTGTTTCGCCTTTCGCAGCTGATCGAAGACCACGCGGACGAACTGAGCGCCATGGAGACCCTGCAAAGCGGCAAGCTGCAGGGCGTCGCGCGAATGATCGACGTGGGCTTTTCCGCCGAGTTCGTGCGCTACATGGCCGGCTGGGCCACCAAGCTCGAAGGCAGCACGTTGCAGCCTTCGATTGCGTTTCCTCCGGAGGCTCGCTACCACACCTACACGCAGCGCGAACCGGTGGGCGTGGTCGGCGCGGTGGTGCCATGGAACTTCCCCCTGGCCATCGCCCTGTGGAAGATCGCTCCGGCGCTGGCGGCGGGTTGCACGGTGGTGCTCAAGCCATCGCCTGAAACGCCGTTGACCGCGCTGCGCCTGGCCGCACTCGCGCTGGAGGCAGGCATCCCCGCCGGTGCGCTGAACGTGGTTTGCGGCGGAAGCACGGCCGGCGCGGCCTTGTGCGCGCACCCCGGCGTCGACAAGATCAGCTTTACCGGCAGCACGCCGACCGGGCGCGCCATCGGTCACGCCGCGGTCGACCGCATGGCACGTTTCACGTTGGAGCTGGGCGGCAAGTCCCCCATGATCGTGTTGCCGGATGCCGATCCTGTCGCAGCTGCCGCAGGCGCCGCCATGGGCATCTTTTTCCACCAGGGTCAGGTCTGCGCCGCGAGTTCGCGGCTGTATGTTCACCGCACCCTGTTCGACCAGGTCGTGAACGAGGTGGCACGCCAGGCAGAGGGAATGCGCATCGGCTCCGGGTTCGATGCCACCGCACAGCTGGGGCCGGTCGTGTCGCGCCGGCACTTCGACCGGGTCATGGGTTTCATTGATGGCGCACGCCGCGACGGAGCCACGGCTCTGACCGGCGGGGAACGCGCGCGCGATGCGGGCTGCTTCATCCAGCCCACCGTGCTCGTGGACGTGAATCCCGGCATGCAGGTCGTGCGTGAAGAGATCTTTGGCCCTGTGCTCGTCGCCATGCCCTTCGACGACGTGGAGGACGCCATCCGCCAGGCCAATGACACCCCCTTCGGCTTGGCGGCCAGCGTGTGGTCGAACGACCTGTCGGCCGTGCACCGGATCGTCCCACGCATCAAGGCGGGAACGGTCTGGGTCAACACCCACAACCTGCTCGACGCCAACCTGCCCTTCGGTGGCTACAAGCAAAGCGGCTTCGGCCGCGACCTCGGTCGCGCTGCGGTCGAGTCCTATACCGAACAGAAGAGCGTCTGCATGGCGGTCTGACGCACCGACCCATCTACAACCAAGGGGACAACCATGAGGAAGACAGGAACGCGCCGTTCAAACCGGGGAGATCACATGAAGCAAACTTTTCAGCGAATCCTCGTTGCCGCGGCCTTCGTGGCAGGCAGCAGCGCAATGGCGCAAGGCAAGCCCGTTTGCGGGCTGAACAACGGCAAGGCTGCGACGGGCGAGCCGATCGCGATCGGCGCCGTGGTCGGCAAGACCGGGCCCGACGACTTCAGCGCCTCGGCGCTGGCGGCCCAGGCGTACTTCAAGTGCGTCAATGCCAACGGCGGCATCAACGGTCGTCCGATTGAGTTCACGATCGCCGATGACCAATGGAATCCCGAGGTGGCCGCCCAGGTCGCAGCCAAGCTCGTGAAGGACCGCAAGGTGGTCGCGATGGTGGGCAGCTCCAGCTTCGTCGAGTGCGGCGTCAACGCCAAGATGTACGCCCAGGAGGACGTCATGGTGATCGCCGGGGTCGGCGTGCCTCGCGAGTGCTTCTTTGCGAAGAACTACGTTCCGGTGAATACCGGACCACGCGTGTCCGCCACAGTGGTCGCGATGCACGCCGCGCAGAAATACAAAGCCAAGCGGATGGTCTGCGTCATTCCGAACATACCGAGCCTGGGCAACTGGGCCTGCGACGGCGCGAAGGATTGGGGCAAGGCCAACGGTGTCGAGGTCGACGTGATCACCATCGATCCAGGATCGCCTGACTCCACCTCCACGATGCTGCAGGCCGCCGCCAAGAAGCCGGAGGTCATCATCCTGAACGTGCCCAAGGGCATCATGGTGCCGATGCTCGCAGCGGCCGAGCAGCAGGGTCTCGCCAAGAAGATCCACTTCGTCAGCAGCACGCCCGCCTACAACTTCGACGTGCCGAAGACGATCGGCCCAGCGTGGAGTGGCAACTTCGACATCCACCTGGAGTTCATGCCCGTCGAATCCGCCGGCAAGGACAACATGAACTGGAAGGCAACCATGGAGACCTTCGGTGGCAGGAACGACCCGCGTGACTCCTTCGCGCAGGCGGGCTATCTGGCAGCCCGCATCGCGACCGAGGCCCTGCTCAAGCTCGATCCGAAAAAGATCGATCGCGCCTCTGCCAGTGCCGCGCTGCGCGATGTGAAGGGCTTCCAGAGCGACATCCTGTGTCGCCCGTTCTACGTCGGCGCGGGCGCACGCCACAACGCGAACAGCAGCGGTCCCATCGCCCAGGTGAGCGGCAGCGGCTTCAAGCAGGTGAGCAACGGCTGCCTGATGGCCGCGGACCCTGAACTGGCTGACGTGCGCGCGCAGGAAAAGCAGCTGGGCCTTTAACCCCCCGGGGCCGCTATGTCTGAAATGCTGCCATTCCTGGTCTCTGGCCTCGGCGTCGGCGCGGTGTACGCAATGTCCGGCGTGGGCCTTGTCGTCCTGTACCGCTCTTCGGGTGTGCTGAACTTCGCGTTCGGCGCATTCGGTGCGGTCGCCGCCTATGTGGCGTGGTCGGCATTGGATCGCGGGTGGCCGCTCGCGCTTGCCGCCCTTGCCGCCGTCTTCACCGCCATTGCGATCTCGTTCGCCTACGGACGCCTGCTCGCTCCGCGCCTGGCCACAAGCGACCCCACGGTGCGATCGATCGGCACGCTGGGCCTCGCGCTCGTGCTGCTCGGTTTCACCGAATGGTTTTGGGGAGAGCAGCCACGCAGGTTGGTGCTCCCGACGGACAGCCATGCCATCGAGCTGGCCGAAGTGCGCCTGACCTACACGCGCGTGGTGGCCCTGGCGCTGGCCGTCTCGATGATGACCGCCGTGGGCCTGCTGCTCGCGCGGACCCGCATCGGCCTGGCGATGCGTGCGTTGGCCGACCAGCGCGGACTGAGCGCCATCCTCGGCATTCGGGTGCTCCAAGTCGATACCGCGGCCTGGGTGATTTCAGGCGCTTTCGCAGGCGTGTGCGGCCTGCTGCTGGCCAACATCGTGCGGCTGCAGGCGACGGTGCTGACCTTTCTGGTGATCCCCGCGTTCGCCGCCGCCATCATCGGCCGCCTCTCTTCCCTGCCTGCGACAGCCGCCGCTGGCCTGGCCATCGGAATCCTGGAGGCGGTCGCCGTCCTGCTGCCGGGATTCTCGCCATTCAGGGCGGCCACCCCCTTTCTCATCGCGCTCGCCACCATCGTTCTGTGGCGCGACGCATCCCGCAAAGCATGACTCCTGACTCCGTCCGGCGTGAGCGGCGTGCCGCCCGCCTCAGCCTTGCACGCATGGTGCTTATCGTCCTGGCCTTGGGCGCGCTGCTGCCGTGGGTCGCGAACGCCTACTGGATCAAGACGCTGACCTCCTCCCTGGCACTGGCCATCGCCGCCGCAGGCGTTTCCTTGCTCTACGGCCAACTGGGATTGGTGAGCTTGTGCCAGTACGCCCTGCTGGGTGCGGGAGGCTGGGTGGCGCTGCGTGTCGGCCATGGGCTTCAGTGGCCGTTTGAAGCCTGCGTGCTTGCAGGCGGGCTGTCTGCCGGTGTCCTCGGAATGCTCGCCGGATTGCCGGCCCTGCGCTTGAAAGGCCTTTACCTGGCCTTGGTGACGCTGATGCTCGCAGGAGGGTTCCAGGTGGTGATCAGCGCGACGGGCTTTCCCGATGGCGGCCCAGGCTGGCTTGGACGCATCACCGGCAGCGAAAGGTTGGTAATGCCACGGCCTGCGTTGGCGCAGGACGAGGGCGCCTACCTGGCCTACGTCGCCGCGTGGCTGGCGGCGATGCTCGCCATCATCGAACTGCATCGCCGCACGCGCGCCGGCCGGTCCTGGGCGCTGATCCGCCGAGGCGAGGCGGCGGCCGAGGGTGCGGGAGTCAATGTGCTGCTCTACCAGACCTGGGCCTTCGGTCTCGCGGGCGTCTGCGCCGGCGTGGCCGGCGCCCTGCTGGCGGGCGCGGTGGGCCAGCTTGACGGCCGCGCATTCGCGGCCAGCGAGTCGGTGATGCTCTTCGCGCTCACGCTGATCGGCGGCGCCTATCACTGGGCCGGCGCGCTGGTCGCCGGGCTGCTCCTGCGAGCCGTACCGTCGCTGCTGGTCGACCTGGGAGTAAACGGCTACCTCGCCATGATCTTCTTTGGCGCGGCGCTTCTGCATGCGCTCATCACTGCGCCGCGCGGACTTGTCGGCCAATGGATGGCGGCAATCGCCCGCACGCGCGCACGATGGAGCGGCGCATGATCGACATTCGCGGCCTGACCGTCGCGTTCGGGGCCGTCACAGTCATCGATGGACTGGACGCCGTGTTGGAGGCGCCGGTGTGCGGTCTGATCGGCCCCAACGGCGCCGGAAAAACGACCCTGGTCAATGTTCTCAGCGGCTTTGTCCGTGCCAAGGCTGGTGAGGTGTGTATTGCCGGCACATCGCTTCTGGGTTTGGACACGGCGCGGCGCGTGCGGCTCGGCCTGCGTCGGTCGTTCCAGACCGAGCAGGTGGTGGAAGACCTCAGCACGTGGGACAACGTGCAGGCCATGCTCGATCACGTGCCGCACGCGCTCGGGGACGCCCAGCGGCAGGTCCACCGCGCTCTGGAGCACACAGGCCTGCTGGACTGCGCCGCCACGCTCGGGGGTGAGTTGGACCAGTTCCGGCGCCGCATGGTCGAAGTGGCGAAGGCGCTGGTGGGCAAGCCCCGGCTCATTCTCTTCGACGAGCCAGGCGCGGGACTGGACGAGCGCGAATCGCGCGTGCTTCGCGATGCGATAGCCGCCATCCCCGAACAGTTCGGCGCCCAGGTACTTCTGATCGACCATGACGTGGACCTGATCGCCAACCTGTGCACGCAGACGCTGGTGCTCGACTTCGGCAAGAGGCTTGCGCTGGGACCGACGCGCGCCGTGCTTGACGACCCCGTGGTGCGCCAAGCCTATCTCGGAAGCTGACCCATGCTCGAAGTCCGTCAGCTCCACATTTCCCGCGGCGCCAAATCCGTCGTCCATGGTGTCGATCTCGACGTCGCACCCGGCGAGATCGTCGCGCTGCTCGGTCCCAACGGCGCTGGCAAGTCGAGCATCGTGCTCGCGCTGGCCGGCGCCATCGCGCGATCGCAGGGGCAGGTCCGCATGGGCGACGTGGCCCTGGACGGCCTTGCGCCCGACGCGGTGCGCCGGGCTGGGCTCGCCATCGTGCCTGAGGGCCATCACGTGCTCGGCAGCCTGTCGGTCCGCGACAACTTGCGTGCGGCGGCCCTGGTGCTCCCCGCCAACGAAGTCGAGACGGCGATCGAGCGCGTGCTGATGACCTTTCCCGAACTGACGCCCAGGCTCGAACATCTGGGGCGCTCCCTTTCCGGGGGGCAAAAGCAGATGGTCTGCATGGCGCAGGCGCTGCTGGCACGGCCTCGCGTCCTGGTGGTGGATGAACTGTCGCTCGGGCTCGCCCCTTTGGTTGTGAAGCGACTGGCCGACGTCGTGCAGAGCGTCGCGGCGGACGGTGTTGGCGTACTGCTGATCGAGCAGTTCACCACACTGGCGCTGAGGCTCGCTCAACGCGCCGTCGTCCTGCAAAGGGGCAGAGTCGCTTGGCGCGGCCCGGCGCAAACGCTGCGCGAATCGCCTGAAATTCTGCAAGCGAGCTATCTGGCCTGAACGAGAGATCCGTTCTCGAGCCGCCCGGATCACCAACGACAACACACCAACCACCACGAGACCGAGAGATGCCTACACGCCGGAAATTCACAAGCCAGCTCGCCGGGATCGCAGCATTGACCGCTGCCCCGTTGCGCTACGCGCATTCGCAGAGCATTGAGCTCGCAAAGATACTGGTCGGCTTTCCGCCCGGCGGACCTACGGATACGGTTGCTCGGCGATTGGCCGAAAAGATGCGAGGCGACTACGCGAATACTGTTGTGGTGGACAACAAGCCGGGCGCGGCGATGCAGATCTCCATCTCAGCGCTTAAGGACAGTGCGCCGGATGGAAGAACCTTGCTGTTGTCGCCCACCGCGCCGTTTTCCATCTATCCCTTTACCTACCGCAAGCTCCCCTACGCCATAGAGGACGTGGCGCCGGTCTCATCAGTTTGCTCGTTCGCATTCGGGTTCGCCGTGGGGGCGGCGGTGCCTCCCAGCGTGCGCGGGATCAATGACTACATCGCGTGGTGCAAGGCAAATCCGGGCAACGCCAACTTTGGATCGCCAGCCGCGGGTTCCACGCCCCATCTGCTTGGCATCCTGCTGTCGAAGCTTTCAAACACGGAGTTGACCCACATCGGATATCGCGGAGACGCCCCGGGATTGCAGGATCTGATGGGTGGCCAAGTGTCCGCCTATTCATCGACGGTGGGGAGCTTCCTGCCGCACCTCAAAAGCGGCAGGCTTCGTCTCATTGCTGTCTCAGGGAACGGGCGAAACGCGTTCGTGCGTGACGTGCCGACATACCGTGAGCAGGGATATCCGATCACAGCAACGGAATCGTTTGGCTTGTTCCTTCCGGGAAGGACCCCGCAACATATCGTGCGCCGCGCAGCTGCCTACCTTCAACCAATCCTGGCGCAGGAAGAAGTGGTCGCTGCGCTGGGCGCCGTCGGCATGACTGCGAGATCCAGTACCCCACAGGACTTGGCAAACCTCATCAAGGCCGATACCGAAGAGTGGCGCCGATTGATCAAGATCATCGGCTTTACGGCGGAGTCCTGATGCATCGAGGCGGGATACGCAAAACGGCGGCTCAACGAACGCGCGCGGACGCTCACAGCCAGGCAGCTCAGTTGGCAGGGCGGACCGCATCCCAGCGCCGCGGTCGTTGTTGAAGGATCTTGCAAGGGCATCCTCGCCTACCGAGAGCCATTGCTTCACGCTCTGTTCCTTCGGCGCACGCTCTCAGATTGGTGCATCGCGCACGCTGCCTGCGCTTGATATCAGGCAAGCGTTACGCGCCGACCCTCAGGATCCAACAACCGTCACAACTAGAACAAATATTGTCATCCTGATGCCGAGTTAACTGCCTTGTGCGCGGGAATCTCGGTCACTTCCGACAAAGTGCGCTCACATTGGAGAGAAGAGATCGAATCGCAACTCCGGCACGCAGCGTGCGTATCGGTGTTGCTCCCGGTTCGGACAATTCGTCCTTCAATGCCGGGGCATCGACACAAAAACAACCTCATGAGAAAAATGAAGCAAACAAACCAGAAACTGCACCGTTCGCGCGCTGCGGGTGCTCTGTTGACATCGCTCCTGCTGGTGGCCTGCGGCGGCGGCGAGTCGGGCTCGCCATCGGTGGCCCAGGCGCCTGCACTGGCACCGGCACCGGCGCCTCCATCTGCATCTGCGCCTGCAGCGGCACCTGCATCTGCGCCTGCGCCCGCACCCGCACCCGCACCTGCACCTGCACCGGCACCTGCACCTGCACCGGCACCGGCACCTGCACCTGCACCTGCACCTGCACCGGCACCGGCACCTGCACCTGCACCTGCTCCTGCACCTGCTCCTGCTCCTGCTCCTGCTCCTGCTCCTGCGCCTGCGCCTGCGCCGGCAGCGGCACCGGCCACGACCAGCGATAGCGGCGGCTTCGCCGGCCAGGTCACAGGCGGCGGCAACGTCGCGGCGGTGACGGTCTCGACCGCGGCGCAGATGCAGGTCGCCATCAACGCCTACACCGGCAACGGCGGGCTCGTGATCCGCTACAACGGAACGTTCGACTTCGCCAGCATCACCGACGCCTGCACGCAGTGGAAGTTGCCCGCTGGCGCCATCGTCGAGATCAAGGACAAGAGCAACGTCACCATCGAGGGCGTCGATGGCTCATCGGCCAACTTCGGGCTGGCCATCAAGGCGGATGCCACGAACATCGTCATCCGCAACATGACGATCGGCCTGCTGCCAGGTTCGATCGATGCGATTGGCATCGAGGGCCAGGGGGGCAAGTTCCCGGGCTACATCTGGATAGACCACAACACGCTGTTCAGCAGCCTGAAGGAGTGCTCGGGCGCGGGCGACCTGGAGTTCGACGGCCTGCTCGACAACAAGGCCGGCGCGCACCACCTCACCTACTCCTACAACTACATCCACGATCACCACAAGGTCGGCCTCATCGGCTCGAGCGACACCGATTCCAGCGATCGCTTCATCACCTTCCACCACAACTTCTACGAGAACCTCGGCTCGCGCCTACCGCTGCAGCGCGGCGGCTACACCCACCTCTACAACAACCTGTACAGCGGCGTGATCACGACGGGCGCCAACATTCGCATGGGCGGCTTCTCGCTGATCGAAAGCAACTACTTCGAGAATTCGCAGAACCCCGTGACCTCGCGCGACAGCTCGGCAATCGGCTACTGGGAACTGCGCAACAACAACATCAAAACCCAGGCCGACTTCAGCGTCTTCGGCATCACCTGGGTGGCCAGCGGATCCTCTCCGTCGCGCGACGCCACCGACTGGATCACGACTGCCGCCTTCCCGGTTGGCATTCCCTATGCGTACACGGCGCAGGATCCGGCCTGCGTGAAGCAGAAGTTGCCCGCGGTGGCCGGCGCGGGTAAGGCGCTCGCCCGTCTCACCTGCACCTGACGACGGTCGCTGACGATGGCGCAACCAGAGCCCGATGGCGGGCGGGTCGCCATCCAAAACCGGCGTGTCGATGGTTCGATTCGCGGCGCGCTGCGGGAGCGTCGCTTACTGTAGAACCGCAGTGCGACGTGAAGCGAGGGCCAGGCGCTGGCATTCGCCCGGTGTCATGCCGTATTGCTGCTTGAAGAGGCGGCAGAAGTGGGCGCTGCTCTTGAACCCCCACGCGTAGGCGATTTGCGCAGCGGATCGGCCACCGTTGCACTCGTGCATGAGTGCTGCATGGCAGCGCTCGAGCCTCGCATTCCAGATTTGCCGCTCCAGGCCCATTGGATCGTCTTCGAAGACCCGGTGCAGGTAGCGCTTGGAACAACGCAACGCATCGGCGATGCCCTGGATGCTCAGGTCTGGCTCACAAAGGTGGGCGTGAATGTACTGCCGCGCACGCAGCTTCAGAACAGAAGGCAGGGGCACCGGCTCGCCGATCCGTCGGAAGCTCTCGGCCAGAGTTGAGCCGAGAAGCCCCATGACAGACTCGCTGATCGCCTGGCCGACGCCGTCTGGCAGGCCGGGCAATTGCTCACTCAGCGCGCGCAGGTAGGTGCCGAATACGCCATGCAGGCCTGCCGCATTGTCGTGGCCAGTCTGGCCCGCCAGGGGGCCGGACAGCTTCAGCCCTGAAAGAAGCACACGCGGCACCTGAGTCACCAGCAGCGTGCAGCGCTCCCTGTTGGTGATCGAGTACGGCGCGCGGGGGTCGTAAAGGATCCACTGCCCCGGCGAAAGCTCCACGCGGCGCTGCTGTTGCTCGACGATGCCGCTGCCGGAGACCTGCAGCACCAGCTTGTAGAACTCGTCCGTCGGGAGCTCACCGCAAGTGTTGTCGCGCGCCACGTGGTGGGCCGGCGCGGTAATGCTGAACATGCGCAGGGCGCCGACTTCGTAACTATCGAGTGATGCATCGAGCGGCTCTTCATCCAGGCTGGACACCTTCAGACGCCCAAAGTACCGCGTGTTGATGCTGCTCCATGCGGCGGCACGCTCGCAGACGAACACGCGGTTTGTTGACCAATGGGTATTGTGCATGGTGACCCCCAGAAATTGAGGACGGGGCAGTCTATGTCGGCTGTTCTTACGTCGAGTCGGTAGAAACGAGTAAGGAGCGCCGTCATTATTCCATCACGCGGCTCAATAGATTGACCGACAGTGCACACGTGGAGCTCCGGTGCGGATACATCGGCTGCTTTTGCTCTGGCCTCGTCGGAACTGGGCGCTTTCGACATGCTGCTCTCCTGCGACGACGCGTTGTGCGAGAAGCCCGATGCGCGCTACTTCGCCTGCGCCCGCAGCCGCCTGCGATGCTTGCGATATGCTTTCATGCCCATGCCCAAGGTCAAGACGCCACCACCCGCCAAGGATGCGCCGGTTCAGCACGAATCGCCGGATGCGCAACGCGAAGAATCGCCGCGCAGTTCCTACCACCACGGCAACCTGCATGACGCGCTGGTCATGCGCGGTATCGAGATCCTGAACACGCAGGGCTTTGCCGCGCTCAGCCTGAGGCAGGCCGCGCGCGACGTCGGCGTGTCGCAGACCGCCCCCCCCACCATTTCGAGGGTAAGCTGGGCTACTTGGCGGCCATCGCGGCACAGGGCTTCCGGATGATGTTCGAGCAGCGAATCCTGGCGCTGCGCAGCCTCAAGGAACCACGGCAGCGGCTGTTGAGCGTGATGCTGGCCATCTGCGCTTTTCAATTGCACACCCCGCGCTTTTTCGCGTGATGTACGGGCCCGACATCCCGAACAAGGCGCAGTTTCCGGAACTCGAGCAGGCGGCCACGCGGTCCTATGGCATTCTGGAAACTTGCGTGGGCGACTACCTGAGCGACCGCGGCGTACCGCTCACGCGCGTGCGACCGGCCGCGCTGGCGGCGTGGACCGCTTGCCACGGCCTGGCGACGATCATGGCGGATCGGCAGAATGCCTGGGAGATCGTCGGCAGTGATGACGGGATGATGGCAATCGCGAAGGACGCTTTCAGCCACTGGGACAACCTGCGGATGACCAATCCGCCCAAGAAGCAAGCCAAAATGCGCGAGAACTTCGTTGCCGCCATGAAGTTTCAAGGCATCACGGTAGTACCGTGAACGGCCACAACCGGTCTTTTGCATCCCGTTGACAATCACCGCCTTGAGCCGAGATCGACGGCCTTCGGCTTTCTCGGGAGACGCCAGGGCGAGCCGATAGAGTTGGCGCTCGTTTGAGCCTCATGTCTGCGCCTACAACTTGGGAGGATGCACTATGTTCAAGAATGCCAAGACCGCATTGATGCTGGGCGCGTTCTCGCCGTGAAGCTGATGAAGGCCATTGCCGTCGTCGGCGTGGGAGCGGCGGCACTACTCGCGGTTGCTGCTACTTTCTTTACTAGTGGCTGGTCGTTGATCAAATCTGTCTTTACGCAAGACGACCTTCCGACGTGCAGCGCAGGCGGCTTCGAAATTGAGAGCCGCAGTGCGCGCGTCGAGGGCGGACGCATGATCGTCACGGGCGCGGTGCGCAACAACAATGCCATTGCCTGCGGTGTGCGAGTGAGCGTCGCTGTGAAAGACGAGGCCGGCAAGGTGATCGCTATCGAGCCTCTCTGGGTGGCCGGCGTCGACAACATCCCCGCTGGCGCGACGCATAGCTTTCCCGTCTACCTGTCGCCGGAGGTGACCAAACAGGCGCAAGGTGGCGACTACGACATCAAGCCGATCGAGACGAGGGTCTGGAAACGGCAATGAATCGATCGCGCTGGTTCCACTCGCGCCCTCTTGGTGCGGGGAGGAGGCACCGGCCGTCAGGCGGAGTTTTTGCTGCGCTGAGCGATGCCGTGAGGGCGCGCGGGTGCGAGGCTCCGCGGCCATTGCGGGAACGGCAGAATGCCGCCAAGCAGCCGGAGACGGCCAACTGCGGACTTTCGCAGGGCCGAACATCTCCGGCGGCGATTGCGGGGTACAAGTTTGGCTGCTAGACTGGCATTAACGCAAATCTTAACGTATACTGCAACATGTCATTGAGAGCATCAGACATTGTCCCCATCAGCGAAGCGCGCGCCCGGCTCACCGAGCTCGCCGAAGACGTGGTCGGCAGCGGCTCAGAGAAGGTGCTGACCAAGAACGGGGCGAGCTACGTTGCCTTGGTCGATGCACGCCGGCTGGACTACTACCATGCCCTCGAAGCGGAGCACGCCAGCCTCGTGCTGGCTGAAGACGCCATCACCGGCCTGCGACAGGCCTTGGCAGGACAGTTCGTGTCTGACGAGGAACTGGACCAGGCACTCGGCGCCGCATCGTCGCCGTGAGCATTCCCGTCAACGCAAACGTTCGGGCGGTTCCGAACTTTTTGGTGTGCCTGCACGCTGCACGTAGCTTCATGGAGGAACAGGACGCCACTTCTGCGTCGGTGCGCTTCAAGAAATTGCAGGCTGAAGTGGTCAAAGCGCGGGCACTTCTTTCGTTCGCACCCACAAGCGGGCGACCTGCTCGATTCCTTGATGCCAAGTCGGGCTGGGGGCAGTTTCAAGCTGAGCAGGCAAGGCAAATTGCCCGATCACTTGGCCAGCCCGAGTTGCGGGAGCTGGTGCTGGCTCGTCACGTAGTGCTCTACGCTCATTCCGAGGGAGAAGTGGTGTTGCTTTCAATACGGCACGAGCGTCAGTTGGGTTACGGATTGCCCAAGCCATCCACCTGACGATCACTGAAAGACCTGACCGCCAGCAGTCGGCCAAAAGCCGACGGTCGCGGACAGCTTCTGCCTTCGCCACAAACCATGAACCTCCACTCTCAGCCTGAACTCGGGGCACGGCTTGTCGCCATGGTGCGCTCGTCGAGCAGCTTGATGGCGGCATTGAGGGTGGTGCGCTCACTTGGTTTGAACTCTTGGTGCATCGGTGCCGGCGCCGTGCGTTCGCTCGTGTGGGACGCGCTCCATGGCTATGAACGGCCTTCAGCGATTGAAGACGTCGACGTCGTCTACTTCGACGACGCGGCAGACGGTCCCGGGCAGGACGCGGACCTTGAACGTCGCCTCCGCGAGGCGATGCCGGCGTTGCGTTGGGAGGTCACGAACCAAGCCACGGTCCACGACTGGTTCGCCAACAATTTCGGTCAGGTGGTACCGCCGGTTCGGTCCCTCGAAGAAGGCGTGGGCACCTGGCCGGAGTTCGCCACATGCGTGGGCGTCAACCTGAATGATGAGGAATCGATTGGGGTCGTGGCTCCACACGGGCTCGACGACCTGTTCGAACTGCTCGTTCGGCACAACCCGCTCAGAGCGAGCGCCGCTACGTACCGGCAGCGAGTTCAATCAAAGCGGTTCGGCGAGCGGTGGCCGTTGCTCTCGATAGAAGAATGCTGAAAGCAGAATTCGCCCAACAGCCGTCACCGGCCAGGATCGGTCGTTCGTCCGACGGTGTGCCCTCAGGCCAGTGGGAGCTGAATTCCTGTCTCTGCGAAAACCTCCCGCACGACGGACAGTCCGTTCAGCGCCGCCGGAAATCCCGCATAGACCGCCATCTGCATCACCACCTCGACCACCTCCTCCGGTTTGCAGCCGACGTGCAATGCAGCATGCACGTGCACACGCAGTTGGGGCATCGCATGGCCAAGTGCGCACAACGCTGCCACCGTCGCCAGTTCGCGTTCACGCAAGCCCAGCCCGTTCCGTGCGTAGATGTCGCCAAACGGGAATTCAAGCACATAGCGCGCGAAGTCCGGGAACGACTTCGCGAGCCCTTCGACCACCGCCAGGCCCGCAGGGCCATCCACGGCAGTCAACATGCGCGAACCGCGTTCGTAACGTTCGGAGCTCATTGACCATCTCCTTTGCGGTACCGCCGCACAGTGCCGTCGCCCCAGTTGCCCACGGCGACTTCCGAGCCGTCGGCGGACCGGGCCATGGCCACAGGGCTTCGGAGGTCTTGAATCACTGTCGAGGCTGAGCCGCTGCGGGTCACGCGCCATACCGAAGTGCCTGCATAGTCGGACACCAGTACTGCGTCGGCCCCATCCGCCACGATGCCGACCGCTGGTGCACCGAGTTTTCTAGTCAGCTCACTCTGCGTGCCGTCGGGCCGAACCTCGACAACGCTGCCGGCAAAGTTCGAAACGACCAGCGTCCCATCAGCGAGCTCGACTGCACCGACGGGTGTCGGAAGCCCATCCGCCAATACTCGAGTCGTGCCAGATGCGTCCGCCCGCAAGACCTGATTGAGGCCCCGGTCGGCAATGAGCAGGTTGCCATCCCTGCCTATGGAGAGACCTGCCGGAGTGCGCAAACCGCGTACAAACACCTGGGGTCTGCCGTCGGCGGACAGGCGATGGACCACTCCGTCCGAGTAGGACGACACGTAGACGACGCCGTCGCGCCCAACTGCGATGCCCGAGGGCGAACGGACCAGGTCGGTTACGACCTTTCTCGCGCCAGTCTTGTCGATGTGGGTCACCCGATGGGCCGACCATTCGGTGATGTACAGGCTGCCGCTTGCGTCATACGCGAGGCCGGTCGGCGCTGAGAACGTACCTGGTATGGATTCGGCGCTCCATGGTTTCACTGGCTGCCCGGCGATAGCAGATATCGCGGCGAGGGCGGCGAGGCCGGCCGCCGCGACGTTGCGAGAAAGGGTCATGAAGTCCTCCAAGAAGTTGACGTAGGTCACTGTAGAGATGACCTGCAGCATGCGGAATGACCAAGTTCGTGATACCTTTTTGATATGTCAACCCGCCTGGATTCCCGCTCACTCGCGTTCTTCCTTGCCGTCGCGGATGCGCTGAGCTTTCGTCAGGCGGCCGAGACATTGCACCTGTCGCAGCCGCCGCTGAGCCGGGCGATTCGAGAACTCGAGGAGCGGTTGGGAACACGGCTGTTCGACCGCAACACGAAGGGCGTGAACCTCACCGACGCTGGGCACAGACTGCTGCCCTATGCGCGCAGCATCGGGAAGTTGCTTCGCGACGCCGAAGCGGAGCTCGCGACCCAGGGCTTGCCGGCCACGCTTCGGCTAGGCCTGACTAGCGCAGTGGAGCCGACCTGGTTCCGTGGGCTGGCACAACGAGTGCAAGCAACTCATCCCGGAACGGCCGTGTCAACCTTTTCCGACACCTCGCCGAGGCTTGTACGCCAGCTTCGCGCCGGCAAATTGGATGCGGCGTTCGTAGCACTCCCTACAGATGCACATGGGTTGGATGTCTTGGAACTCGACCGCCTGCCGATGGTGGTCGCGATGCAGTCTTCCCATCAGTTGGCGAAGCGCAAGGCGGTTCGTCTCGCGGACCTGGCGCGTGAATCGGTCTTTTGGTTCGAGCGCGCGCGGCAGCCCGCGTTTTACGACCACTGCCAGAAGGTCTTCTCGCGCCATGGCTTTGCCCCGCCAAAGCTGAGGGAACCGACCGACCACCACGTTCTGTTGGGTGAAGTGGCTAGTGGACGTGGTGTGGCCCTACTGCCAAAATCGTTCACTGGATTGAGACGGGCGGGCGTTGCCTACCGGTCTCTAGTCGAGGGCGACGAACTGGCTGTCGGCATCGGGCTGGCTACGCTCAGGGACCGGCAAGCAATGCGCGACATGCTGACCGTAGTGGCAGGGGTAACTGACGCCTCGCACTAGCCCCCAAGGGCGCCATGGGCCTTCTGGCCAAGTTCGAGGATTGACAACAGCCCCGAGACCAACTTGTCGCTTCGAGAGCACTGGCGTTCGCACTTGGACGTCCGGACTTCGCATCGAGGCCAGCGCTCTACGGCAGAATGCCACTTCCGGACATTCGGGAGCCACCTCCGAATGCACTAGATGACCGGCCCAATCCCGCGAATCGTATCTCCGAAATGAACTCCTTTCGACTGACAGTTGAGCCTCTCTGGAGAGACGAGGATTCGATGCTCGAGCTCCGCCTGACGGTCACGGGCGGTGGCTATGCGGCATGGGAGGTGGTCTACGTCTATCCGGACAGCGTTGCGCTTTTCGCTGAGCGGCTGAGAGAGTTTTCCGGGGCCGTGTCCGAGGATGCCGTCCTCGAAGTAGGTTCAACAGAACCGCACGCCTTGAACTGGCTGCGGCTCCGCGCATACGTTCTTGACTCTGTCGGTCACTGCGCCTTTCAGTTCGCATCGAGTAGAGCAGGCGCGCCCGTGATCACGTCCAAGTTTGACTTCTCCCTACCCATCGAAGTAGCGGCGCTGAATGAAATGGGGAAGCAGTTGGCAATATGGGCGTTGTCGTGCGATGCTCCCCTTGTCTTTGAGGCGCAGTGCGACTAGAACGCATACTTTGTTCCTGGCTGACGGCCGTCGGCCATCACCGGACCTTCGCCGGGCACGGCCGACCGTCCGCTTGCGCCCGGATTGCTGACCATGCAGCCGTATTCTCAGGGCGCTTTCGCACCATCGAATTGAGCAGTTCGCGTCAGGCCACCGGGCGCAGTTCGCGGCCCAGATTGTTGCCGACGGTCGACTTGAGAAATGCCGCGCCGGCCTCGCCGGCTCAGCTCACGACGCGGAGGCGAGGGATTACCTGATGTGAAGTTGATCGATGAGATAGGCGACTCCGTCACTCGTATGCGTCTGGACGACGCGGCGTAGCTCGGACGAAGGCTCGAACGCCTCATGGGCCCCCGCGACGCTGTCGAGCCAGACGCAGATGAAGCCGGTCGGGGGATACGGCTCCGCCCACAGTCGCTCGCGACGAGCCGTCGAGACCGTCCAGTTCAACGCGATCTTGCTCCCAGTGGCTGCCGCCGCCTGTCGCAGTTCGCGCCAGAGCGTGTCACGAGTCTTCGCCTGCGCATGAAACGGGATGAGGACTTTGACAGGCTGTTCGGTGGGCTCATCTCCGTCGGTCTCGACCACGCACAAGGTCCAGCCCTTAAGAAAGATCGGCTCGTCGGTAGGGATGTATTTCTGACCGACCGCGGACGCTTGGGCCAGGCGCATGGCGTCTGCATCAGAGAAGAAAAGTTCCACGATCCCGTCCACGTCGAAAGCAGGCTCGCCGTCGCTCGTCCACAGCACTTTGTCCACGCGGTTGTGGGTGTACCTGGTGATGCCCTCCATGCCGAGCGCGAGCTTGGCATGGGGGCCCGCCCAGTACGCCCTGAAGTCGCACGTAGCCGTCCCTTCCTTCTTAGCAAGGAGCGTCATCCTCTTCATCATTCCGGGCCTTTCGGAGTTACAGAACTTGTCGCTCGGCTACTACGAATGCCGTGATCTCGGCCAAGAACGTCTTCGCGTGTGCCATCGTCACTTTCCCAGCTTCGGAGCCGAACGCTGCTTCCAGCGTCGCGGCATCCTCGAACCAAAGCTCGACGATACCGTCGATCGGAAAATCGTCGTAGTCACATGATTGCCCCTTCACCAATTCACGGGCGATCACGACGTTCTGCCTGTAAGCGCTGACGCCTGGCATCTTGCGGACCAGGTCGCCGTGGACCTTCCATTCGCGTCGAAAGTCCTCCTCGCTGAGATCAGGACGACGCTTCAAGATCGACATGCGCTTCAGTAGCCGAGCGCGCGCCTGCGGCTCCGGCAACTCGATGACCACACGCTGCTCGGCGGTCACAATGTGCAGTCCGCCGAGGAAGTGGCTTTCGTCTGCGATGAGGGCTGCAGCGAGCTCACTGTCGTTGAACGCGTGGTTCGCCTTGCCCACATCATCGAACCACAATTGCGAGAAGCCGTCGAAGTCCCACGGTCCGCGCGGGAAATCAATGCCCCGCTGCAAGCGCTCGGTCACCGGGTTTTGCCAGTACCCCCGCAAGCCGGGCGCTCTCTTGGCGAGCTCTCCATGGTGGCCACGCCAGTATTCGCTGAATTCTTCCGTCGACCAATCGGACTTCTTGCGGATCAGGCCCATTCTTACGTTCATGTCATTCACTCCTGGTTGGTCGGTTCAATGAGTTCGGCTGCAGCCTGTGCACGAGCACGTGCGAGGCCCGGAGCGCGTTTTGCAAGCCAGACGCCGTGCCGGATTGGCCAGCGCTTGTATGCGGGGTCGACCCCCAAGGTGATGGCGGCGTGATGCGGCCAGTACGGATCGAAGAGAGCTTCGCGACCCAGGGCGATCAGGTCGGCCTTCCCGTCAGCTAGCACTTCTTCTGCCTGATGCGCATCGACGATCATTCCGACGGCTTGCGTCTTGATCTGCGCCTCCTGGCGGATCCGCTCCGAGAACGGCACCTGAAATCCGAGTCCTCGCGGGACCGGCAGCGCGCGCGTTTCTTCTGTCAGTCCACCGGACGAGCAGTCAATTACATCGACGCCGCAGTCGGCAAGCTCGCGCGACAGGACGATGGAGTCCTCAAGACTCCACCCGTCCACACTGCCGTCTACCGCCGACAGCCGGCAGAACAGCGGCTTGCCCGCTGGCCAGGCCGCACGAACCTTGCGCGCGATCTCGAGGGCCAGACGCATGCGCCCTTCGAGGCTGCCGCCCCATTCGTCATCGCGGTGGTTCGAGTTGGGCGACAAGAAGCTTGCGACCAAATAGCCGTGGCCGAAATGGAGCTCAACCACATCGAACCCGGCCTGATCGGCGCGCACGGTCGCATCGACGAAAGACTGAACCACATCTGTGATGCCAGCGGCGTCCAGCGCAATCGGTGCAGACCATCCAGGTCCTGCGGGCAACGCACTTGGCCCGAGACGCTGCCAGGGCTGCAGATCCGACGCCAGGCGTTGTTCGGACAGCGCCGCGCCTCCTTCCCACAGCGGCTGGCTTCCCGACTTGCGTCCAGCATGAGCCAACTGCACGCCGATTGCTGCGCCGTTGGCATGGACGAAATCAACCACCTGCTTCAACGGTTCGACCTGGCTGTCTTCCCAGAGGCCCAGATCCGCCGTGCCGATGCGGCCTCGCGGATCGACAGCGGTACTTTCCGTCAGGATCAGCCCTGCGCCACCAAGGGCGAATTTCCCGAGGTGAACCATGTGCCACGGCGAAGCGCGCCCCGATTCGGCCGCATGCTGGCACATGGGTGAGATGACGATCCGATTGTTCAGAACCAGCTCGCGTAGCTGAATCGGCTGAAAAAGAAGTGGTTCACTGGTGGTCATAGGAAAGCCTGTTCAGTTAGGGGGCGACGACCGGAACGGTCGCGGGTTGCCGAGTACCCAGATAGGTGCCGCCCATCACGGAAAAAAAACGAAGAGATGCCAGAGGTTCAGCCGCTCGCCAAGCAACACGGCCGCGAAGCCGACGCCGAAGACCGGAACCCAGTAAAGGAAGACGGCAGTACGAGCTACGCCGATGCGCGCAATGGCGCGGTTCCAGACGAGGTTGGACAGCGCGGTCGCCATGACACCCGAAAACAGGATGAACGCCCAAGGGCGCCAGCCTGGAAAGAGCCCATCGAATCCAATCGCTCGCGACTCGAGGGTGGCGTGGACCGCCAGAAGGAACGAGCCAACCACATAGATCGCCCAGCTGTTGGTCAAGGGGTGGAGCTGCTTGGCCAGGCGCTGGACGATGGCGCCACCCGCGGCAAAGCTAACCACGGCGGCCACCAACATCAAGTCTCCGGCGCCTGCGCTCGAAAGACCGGCTCCGGGATGGCTCAACACCGCTGCCGCCACGCCCGCGAATCCGAGAAGGACACCTACGAGGCGCATCAAAGTCAGCCGCTCTCGGAACGCGACCGCTGCGAGCAAGGCGGATACCAGCGGGCTCAATGCCATGATCAGCGCGCCATTGGTGGCCGTGGATCGCAGCAAGCCCTGCGCAAACAGTATCTGGTTGAGGTACACCATCAGGACCGCACAGACCACGATCGCCCCGCACTGCCGCCACGACAACGACGGGAGTCCGCAGCGTTTCACCAGCACGATCAGGCTCAAAGCGGCGCATGCCACGAGCATCCGGAGCGCGGCCACTGTGGTGGGATCGAATACCCCTGTCAGGACCTTTACTGCGGCCACGTTCAGGCCCCAGATGGCCATCGCCCCGATCAAGGTCGCCTGCACCGCAGCTGGACTTACTTGGCGATCAGGCATGAATCAGGCCCCTTTCAGTTGGCGATCGCGCTGTCGGATCATTGATGCAAATGCACCGCCGAGCAGCAGCAGGCCGATGGCTGAAGATGCAAAGACCATGGTTGACGCGAAGGTGTCGACCACCCACGCGGCAAGCAGTACCCCAAGCGACTGTCCAAGGAACAGAACACACGCGAACAGAGAGACTGCCGTTCCGCGCACAGTCGGCGCCATTTGGGTCGCATGGGTCTGCAGCGTGTTGTGCAAGGCATAGAAGCCGAATCCGGCAAGCAGGCAGGCGGGAAGCGTCCACTGCCAAGATGGTGCGGATGCGATCGTTGCGAATGCGATGCCCAGGCAGACACCCCCAGTTGTCGCCAAGCCGGTTTCACCAAATCGCCGCAACAATGCGCGGGCGCAGCGGCTGTAAAGAAGCCCGCCGACGCCGTAGAGCGCGACGATGGCGCCTGCCATTGGCATCGACAGGTTGAAGGTCGCGTACAGGTAAGAGGGAATGAAGGCCAGTGCGCTGAACGCCAGCGCCCCTTCGATGCAGGTGACAAGCAACACAGTCCTTGCCCACGGCCTCGCCAGCACGTCCAAAACTCGACGAAGCACGCTACCCACGTCACCCGCCACCGGCAACGTGAGGCCGTGAGCACGCTTGGCAAGCATCGTGCCGCTGATCAGGAAGACCACCGCGAGCAGCCCGAACGCCGCTCGCCAGCTCAATAAGTCGGCGATGAGCCCGCCCAGCCATTGGCCGCAGATCATTCCAAACATGGTCGCGCCGAGCAGTCTGGCCAGCACTTCCTGACGACCTTCGTAGGCAACGCTGTCGCCGATCCACGCCATCGTCAAGGGGATGATTCCAGCGGCTGCAACGCCAGACAGAATGCGACTGACAACCAGCCAGTCCAAAGTGGGCGAGAACGCTGCGGCCGCGCTTCCGATCGTGCACGCCAGCGTCGCAAAGCCGATGAGGCGCACCTTGCCGAAACGATCCCCAAGCGGCCCGTAGAACAGCTGGAGAATGCCGTAGGCCAAAGCGAAGCTGGAAATGGTCTGCGCGGCCTGGCCCGTCGTAGCCGCAAACTCCGCTGCCAACGACGGAAGCATGGCATCACAGATTCGCATTGAAGCCATGCTTGCGAATGCGCATGTTCCGAGTAGCCAGAGCGTTCGGGTATCAAGGGAGCGGATGCTCATGGTCGCATCGCTCGGTACGGCGCCCACTGTCATGCCACCAAACCTGGTGCAAGGATCAGGCTTGCTTCGGTCGCCTCGATCACCTCACGAACTGACACGCCAGGGGCGGTCTCTTGAAGGACGAGCCCGTTCTCCGTCGGTCGGATCACTGCGAGTTCTGTGACGACCAGGTCGACGCGGCGCACCGAAGTAATTGGAAGGCTGCAGCGCGGAACGATCTTGGAGCCATTCTTCGACCGATGCGTCATCGCTACGATGACCCGCCGGGCTCCTGTCACCAGATCCATCGCGCCGCCCATGCCGGGAATCATGGAACCTGGAACCATCCAGTTCGCCAGTTGCCCAAGTTCATCGACCTCGAGACCGCCAAGTACAGTGACGTCGAGGTGACCGCCCCGGATCATTCCAAAGGAAAAGGCGGAGTCGAACGCGCACGCACCGGGCAAGGCACCGACGGGGCGTCCCCCTGCGTCGGTGAGATTGATGTCTTCGAATCCCTCACCGGGCAACGGGCTCATGCCCATGATGCCGTTCTCGGAATGGAAGAATACGTGAAGCGTCGGGGGCAGGTACTGGGCAACCAGTGTTGGCAGGCCGATGCCGAGGTTGACGCGGTCGCCATCTTTGAGCTCGCGCGCGACCCGTCGGGCAATCACTTCCTTGTCGTTCATGCGGCGCGCTCCTTTCCCACCAGGACATGGACGAGCACGCCCGGCGTGATCACCGCATCCGGCGCGATCATTCCGACGGGCACGATGCTTTCTGCTTCGGCAATCGTCGTGGTTGCCGCCATGGCCATCAGCGGATTGAAGTTGCGTGCGGTGAGCGTGTACTCAAGGTTGCCGTAGTAGTCCGCCCGCTTCGCGCTGATCAGGGAGAAATCAGCCTTCAAGGCGGTTTCGAGCAGGTAGCTTCGGTCGTCGACCTCGAGGGTGCGCTTGCCCTCTGCGACCAGGGTGCCGACGCCCGTGGGCGTCAAGATGCCGCCGAGACCGAATCCACCGGCGCGAATTCTTTCCGCCAAGGTTCCCTGAGGTACGAGCTCGACCTCGACGGAGCCGTCCAGCATGAGCCGCTGCGTCACGGCATTGGTCCCGATGTGGCTGGCGATGACCTTGCGGACCAACCCCGCATCGATGAGCCGGCCAACGCCAACCCCGGGTCGCGCGGTGTCGTTGCTGATCAGGGTGAGCCCACTACGCCGCTGTCGAATCAACTCGTCGATGAGCCGCGGTGGGCAGCCCACACCCATGAACCCGCCCACCATCAGCGAGGCCCCTTCCGGGATCATCGCGATGGCCTGCTCGAGCGGGACGGCTTTTTTCATCTTGCTTCGACGATGCCGACAACTTCGCCCAGACCAATGCGAGCTGCGCCTTCGCGCTCGCACCACCCTCGCATGATCAATGCGTCGCCGTCCTCCAGGAAGCTGCGCTGCTCGCCGTTGGGCAGCGTGATCGGCTGCTTGCCGCCGCTGGTGAGCTCCATCAGCGAGCCTGCTTCGTCCGCGGCAGGCCCGGACAGGGTGCCCGAGCCCAGCAGGTCGCCCGGCTGCAGATTGCAGCCATTTACCGTGTGGTGGGCGATCAACTGGGCTGGCGTCCAGTAGGCTGCGCGGGTGGTGTTGGTCCGAGAGAGCCGAACAGGCTCCTCACCCGCTTCGCGCATCCTCGCGGTCTGCAGCAGGACCTCCAGCTCGATGGAGAACGCGCCCTGCGCGCGGTTCGTCTCCGAGTCCAGGTAAGGCAGCGGTTGCGGATCTTCCGCCGGACGCCCGAAGCCCACGCGAAATGGCGCCAGCGCCTCGGCCGTGACCAGCCAGGGCGAAACCGTGCTGGCGAAGCTCTTTGAGAGGAACGGACCCAGAGGCTGGTACTCCCAGCCTTGGATGTCGCGCGCCGACCAATCGTTGAAGAGCGTCACGCCGAACAGGTGCGCCTCGGCCGCATCCATGCCGATGGGTTCCCCCTGCGTATTTCCTTGGGAGACGAACCAGCCGAGCTCGAGCTCGTAGTCCAAGCGCTTCGATGGGCCAAGGTTCGGCGCGCTGGCGTCCGGTGCCTTGGTCTGTCCCTGTGGTCGCTTAAAGCGCTGGCCGCTGACGCCGATGGACGAGGCACGCCCGTGATAGCCGATCGGCACCCATTTGTAGTTCGGAAGCAGCGGGTTATCCGGACGGAACTGTTTGCCGACGGTGGTCGCGTGGTGAATGCTGGTGTAGAAGTCGGTGTAGTCGCCGATGCGGCAAGGCACCGTCATCTCGACCGCAGACTGAGCAAAGAGGAAATGGCCCCACTCGGCCGCCTGCGCGCTGCCTTCGGCCAGGCCGGCGGAGATCGCGGCACGCAGGGTTTGGCGCTCCGTCGGGCTCTTCGCCATCAACACGTTCATGTCGTCCGTATGGACGAGGCCGGTCGCCTTCAAGTCGAGCACCTGGTCGCCGATCGCAACCCCGATGCGAAAGGCCTCGCCGCTGCCTGCAGGCCGGAAGCGGCCGAAAGGCAGGTTCTGGATCGGGAAATCGCAGCCGGCCTCGTTGGCCGAAGCAACCCAGCTGCGCAGCTTCGGATCGTGGGTGGCGTTCAGTTCGTTGTTCATGGCTTGAATTGGTCCTTGAGGCCGGCCCAGCAGTCGGCATAGTCGGTGTCCAGCGCCGAGCTCTGCAGCGCCCAGGCGGTGGGGATGAAGCGCAAGCGGCTCTCGAACATGAAGGCCAGCGTGTTGTCCAGCTTCTGCGGCTTGAGGTCGGCACGGCTCGCCTTCTCGAAGGCTTCCTCGTCGGGGCCGTGCGGCACCATCGCGTTGTGCAGGCTGGCGCCGCCGGGCTTGAAGCCGCCGGGCTTGGCGTCGTACTCGCCGTAGACCAGGCCCATGAACTCGCTCATGAGGTTGCGGTGGTACCAGGGCGGACGGAAGGTGTCTTCCATCACCAGCCAGCGCGGCGGGAAGATCACGAAGTCGCAGTTGGCGGTGCCGGGCGTGTCCGAGGGCGAGGTGAGCACGGTGAAGATCGACGGGTCCGGATGGTCGAAGCTGATCGAGCCGATGGTCATGAAGTTGGCGGTGTCGTACTTCACCGGCGCCAGGTTGCCGTGCCAGGCGACGACGTTGAAGGGAGACTGCTTCGTGGGCGCCGACCAGAAGCGGCCGCCGAATTTCTTGACCAGCTCGTAGCCACCGCCCTCGTCCTCGAAGGCCGCGACCGGCGCCTGGAAGTCGCGCGCGTTCGCGAGCCCATTCGATCCGATCGGGCCCAGCTCGGGCAGGCGAAACTGCGCGCCGTAGTTCTCGCAGATGTAGCCGCGGGACGGTCCATCGGGCACGGCAACCTTGAACACCACGCCGCGCGGCAATAGCGCAATTTCGCCGGGCTTGACCTCGAGCACGCCCATCTCGGTGGTGATCGCGAGGCGGCCTTGCTGCGGCACCAGCAGCATCTCGCCGTCGGCATTGACGAAAGCGCGGCGTTCCATCGAACGGCTCGCGAGGTAGATGTGCGCAGCGACGCCGCTGTGCGCCTCGGCGTCGCCGTTGGCGGCCAAGGTATGGATGCCGTCGATGAAATCGACATCGGCGTTGTCGAGCGGAAGCGGATGCCAGCGCATCGGCTCGGGCGCGAGCGCGATATCGCGGTCGGCGCCGGTCTGCCAGTGCGGCTGCGCATAGGCCTGGTAGCGGCCGGAGACCACCGAGGGCTGGCGCCGGTACATCCAGCTGCGCCGGTTCTCGTGGCGCGGCGCGGTGAAGGCGGTGCCCGAGATCAGCTCGGGATAGAGGTCGAAGGGCGCGCGCTGCGGGCTGTTGCGGCCCTGCGGCAACGCGCCGGCCACAGCCTCGGTGGCGTATTCGTTGCCGAAGCCGCTCTGATAGCGGCGCTCCGTGGTCAGGCGATCGTTCACGACTGGCTCCTTGACGTATGCGGGGGGATCGTCGTTTTCTCCCGCTGTGTATGGACGTGACGAGTCCCATCGCACCGGCTCGGCGCCGGTGCGAGACAAACAACAGACTTCGACGACTGCTCTTGGCGGTGGAGGCGCTAGCCTTCCAGCGTCTTCCACATTTCGACGTCGCGTTCCGCGGTCCAGATGCGCGGGTCTGTGTACTGGGTCGCTTCGTCGTAGCAACGCGTGACGTCGAAGGGCATGCAGTGATCGAAGATCACCCAGTGGCCGTACTTGGGCTTGAGCGCGGCGAAGGTGTCCTTGTAGACCGCGTTCAAGTCCTTGCCCGCGGCGACGCCCTTCTGCACGTTGGCGTAGACGTCGGCGATGAAGTCGCGCGTCTCGTTCAGGCCCTTGGCAACTTCGTCGGGCGTCGTCAGTGCCGCACCACGGCCCGGCACCAGCACTTTGGGCTTGAGTGCGGCGACGTTGTTCAGCGTCTGCGGCCAATCCTTGAAGTAGGCATCGCCTGCATACGGCGTAGCGCCGAATTCGACCAGGTCACCCGACAGCAACGCACCCTCACCCGGCAGCCAGACCACAGTGTCGCCCTTGGTGTGGCCGCGGCCGAGCTGCAGCAGTTGCACTTCGAGCTTGCCCAGCCAGAGTGTCATCTTGCCGGTGAAGGTCATCGTCGGCCAGGTCATGCCGGGCGGCACCGTCTCGACGTTGCTGAAGAGACGCGGAAACCGCCCGATCTCGCTCGCCTTGTCCTGCTCGCCGCGTTCGACGATGAGGTCGTACGTGTCCTGGCTCGCGATGATTTGCTGAGGCTGATAGGCACTGGCGCCGAGGACGCGCACTGCGTGGTAGTGCGTGAGCACCACATACTTGATCGGCTTGTCGGTCACTTCGCGAATGCGCCGAATGACATCGGCCGCCATGGCCGGCGTGGCCTGTGTGTCGGCGACCAACACGGCGTCGTCGCCGATGATGATGCCCGTGTTCGGGTCGCCCTCGGCGGTGTACGCCCAGGCGTGCTCGGAGATCTGGCTGAAGGTGACTTTCTTCTCTTCCAGGTCGGCCTGGCTCGCGAATTTTTTGGTTTCGGTCATGGGGTGTTCCTTGTGTGGACAGGTGATTGGGTCAGTGCGAGCCGAGATAGGCTGCCTTGACCTTGGGATCGTTGAGGAGTGCGCGACCTGTGCCCTCCAAGGTGATATGTCCTGTTTCGAGCACGTAGGCTCGGTCGGCCACGCCAAGCGCTTGCTTGGCCATTTGCTCGACCAGCAGGATGGTCAGTCCTGATTCCCGCAGTTGGCGAATGGCGTTGAAGATGTCTTTGATGATCAATGGCGCCAAGCCGAGCGAAGGTTCGTCCAACAGCAGCAAGCGCGGCTCGCTCATCAAGGCGCGTGCGATGGCCAGCATCTGCTGCTCACCGCCCGACAAGGTCCCGGACAACTGGTCCTGGCGCTCACGCAGCCGCGGGAATCGCTTGAATTCGCGTTCGATGGCGGCCGCGGTGGCGGCGGGGTCATTCCTTCGCGAATAGGCACCGAGCATCAGGTTCTCGCGCACCGTCTGATCGGCGAATACCCCGCGGCCTTCCGGCGACATCGCGACGCCAAGGCCCACACGTTGATGCGATGCAACGTTCGTGATGTCCTTGCCATCAAGCAAGATGCGGCCTTCGGTGACGGGCTCCAACCCGCAGATGCTCTTGAGCAAGGTGCTCTTTCCGGCTCCGTTGGCGCCGATGATGGTCACCACTTCGCCCTTGCGCACTTCGATGCTCACGCCCTTGACTGCCTGGATCGCACCGTAGGCGACCTTGACTGATTCGAGTTTCAGCATGTTTGACTTTCCGGTTCAGGCTGCGGCGAGCGCTTCTTCGGGCTCGTCGACGCCAAGATAGGCTTCGACAACACGGGGGTTGGCCTGCACCTCGGCGGGCTTGCCCTCGGCGATCTTGATGCCGTAGTCGAGCACGATGACGTGGTCCGAGATCGACATGACGAGATCCATGTGATGCTCGACCATCAAGATGCTCACGCCGCACTTGCCGATACGGAGCAAGAGCTGGCCCAGCTCGGCCGTCTCTTGCGGGTTGAGACCTGCAGCAGGTTCATCAAGCAGGAGGAGTTGCGGCTCCGTCGCCAACGCCCGTGCGAGCTCGACGCGGCGTTGCAGGCCGTACGGCAGGCTGCCTGCCGCGTGGTGCGCCAGATGCAGCAGCCCCACCAGATCCAGCAACTGCAGGGCGCGGGCTCGCGTTGCGGCCTCTTGCTTCCTTGCACTGGGCAGGTGAAGCAGCGATGCGAAGAAGCCGTTCGTCATACGGCTGTGACGACCCAGCATGACATTGTCGAGTACCGAAAGTTCAGCGAAGAGGCGCAGGTTCTGGAACGTGCGCCCCATGCCCATGCAGCAGATCGAGTGCACCGGTCGACCGGAGACTTCCTGGCCAAGGAACTGGATCGAACCTTCGGTCGGATCGATCAGGCCGGTGAGCATGTTGATCATCGTGCTCTTGCCGGCACCGTTCGGTCCGATCAGCGCATGGATGTGCCCGCGCTGCAGCCGAAACGAGACGTTCTGGGCCGGCTTCACGCCGCCGAAGTTCTTGGTGACCCCCTGAACCACCAGCAACTCACCCTTGCCTTCGGGACCGATGCGGGTGGGGACGGCGGCCGTATTCGATACCTCGGGCGCCGCGGTCGACCGCCTGAACCACTTCGCGAACAATCCCGTCACGCCGCCAGGCATGACATAGAGCGCAAACAGCAACAGGAAGCCATACAGGAAGTGCTGCGCCGAAGGCCAGCGCGCCAATGCCGCATCGACCGCCGTGAGGATCACCGTGCCGACCAGCGGCCCGTACTGGGAGCCCGCGCCGCCGAACAGGACCAGCAGGAGGATGAAGATCGACAGGTGGAAGGTGATGAAGTCGGAGTTGATGTACTGGTTCTGTTGGGCGACCAGTGCGCCGGCGATACCGCAGGTGACAGCCGCAACGACGAACGCGATGACCTTGGCGCGATAGACGCGAACGCCCACCGAGGACGAGGCAATCTCGTCTGCCTGCAGCGACAGCAGCGCGCGACCGAACCGACCCTGCAGAAGATTGCGCAACAAGAGGTGAGTGAAAGCGCACAGGCCAATGCCAAGCCAGACCCATTGCAGCGACGTCAATGGTTGCCCGTCCCAGGTCAAGGCCTTGATGCCGTAGATCCCTTGCGCGCCCCCGAACACGTCGGTCCACTCGCCCACGAGCTTTTCCACGACGATGCCGAACGCCAGCGTCACCATGGCAAGGTACGGCCCCTTGACTCGCAGTGATGGCAGAGCGATCAGGACGCCACAAACCGCAGAGATACTGGCTGCAATCACAAGCGCAAGCCATGGGTTGATCTCGGTACGGGTCGTCAGCAGTGCAACCGCGTAGGCTCCTGCGGCGAAGAGACCTGCCTGGCCGAGCGATTTCTGCCCTGCATAACCGACCAACACGTTCATGCCGGCGGCGCAAAGGTAGTAGACGCACATCATGAAGACGATGCGCAGGTAGTAGTCGTTCCCGAAGAGGGAGGTGATGCCGACGAGCGCGGCGGCGACGAGGACGACGCCCAAGAGATGTTGACTGCGCTTCATACCTTTTCCACCAGCTTCTTGCCGAACAGTCCGGTGGGACGGAACGCGAGGACCAGGATCACGAGACCGAAGACAGCGACCTCGCGCCACTGCGCCTGCCACAGGTTCACCAGTGACTCGAAGACACCTAGAACGAATCCGCCAATGACGCAGCCTCGCGGATTGCTCAGGCCTCCGATCATGGCGCCGGAGAAGCCTTTGAGGCCGACCGTCAGGCCCATAAAGAGCGAGGCTTGCGCGATCGGTGCGAGAAGGAAGCCGGACAGGCCGGCGAGTGCCGAACTGACCACGAAGGCGCCAATCATCACTGCGTTGGTGTTGATGCCCATGAGGCTGGCTACGTTGCCATTTGCCGCCACCGCGCGCATGGCCTTTCCCACCATCGTCCGGTTCATGACGAAATCGAAGCCGATCATGATGACCACGGCGACCGCTAGCGTCAGAAGCTCCTGGGGACGGACGCCGATGCCGAGCAGTCGGATCACCGTGTCGCCCACCGGTCCGGGCACCACTACGGGCTTCGGTCCCCAGATGGCCAATCCAATACTTTGCAGGATGACTCCGAAGCCCAGGGTGCTCATGACCCAGGCCATGCCTGGTCGTCCAGCAAAGGGCCGCACACCGATCACGTAGAGGAGCCATCCGAGAAGGCCCATGACACCGAGCGCCGCCGCAAGGGCCAGGAGTTGAGCGCTGGCGCCGGGAAGTGCCTGGCCGAACGTGGTCGAGGTCACAGGAAGACCCAGGACCAGGAAGAGCGCGCTCATGCCGATGAATGCACCCGCCGACACGAACTCCCCATGAGAGAAGTTGAGGGTCTTGGTGGTCGTGAATGTGATGCTGAAACCTAGAGCGACCAGTGCGTAGGCTCCGCCCACGGCCAAGCCACTGAGAATCGCCTGCAAGAGCGCCTCTGTCATAGTGCCTCCGAGATGATTGCCCGAGCCGCGGAATGCGGCTCGGATACGCGTGGTGCGTTACTGCTTGAAATCAGCGGTTGCCAGCGAGCCGACAATCGGGTCGGTGTAGGGCAGCAGCTTGCCGTCCTTCCAGCGAATCCAGACCAGGTCCTTGGCGGTCAGGGCTTCGTGATTGGTCTTGCTGAACGGCTTGTCATAGGTCTTCAGAACACCCTGCACCGGAGTCTTCAGGTCCTCCAGCGCGAGGCGAATGGCCGACCCATCAAAGCTGTTGGCTTGCTTGGCCGCGGCGGCATACAGCAGGACCGAGTCGTAGCCGTGCAGCGCGAAGGAGAAGGAGCCCGGCGCCTTGAGCTTGGGGCCGACGCGGTCGAACAGCTTCTGCTGCGCAGGCGAGCGCGTCTCACTGACCGTGCGCATGAAGATCGGCTTCTCCGCCAGCGTCTTGCCTGCTGCATCGTAGAACGTGATGTTGTCTGCTGCCCACGATGTCAGCACCAGCGGGAAGTAGTTGATCTTTTCCATGCTTCGCACCAGCTGTGCGATGGGAGTTCCCTGTGCCCAGACCACCACCGTATCGACACCGGCAGACTTCATCTTGCTCAGCTGAGAGGTCATATCCGTATCGCCAACACCAAAACGCTCGGTCGCTGCGATCTTGATGTTCTGAAGCTTTGCAAGCTCCTCCATGTCCTTCAGCCCGCCTTGGCCGTAGCCGGTGGTCTCGGCCATCAGGCCAACGACCTTCGACTGCGCGGTGTTCTTCTTGACGTACGCCATCAGGGCAGCGACCTGTTCACGATCAACCATCGAGACGCGGAACATGTAGTTGTCTGCGCCGGGGCTCATTGGCTTGGTGATGTCGGTGCCCGAACCCACGTTGCCGATGACCGGAATCTTCTTCTGGTTGGCGATGTGCTTCCAGGCCATCGCATTGCCTGAATTGGTCGGGCCGAACACGGCGGCAACCTTTTCGTTGTCGACCAGCTCGCTCATGTTCTGGATCGACTTCGGCGGTGCCGAAGTGTCATCGCGAGTGACGAGCGCCAGCTTCTTGCCGAGGACGCCGCCAGCCGCATTGATGTCGGCAATCGCCGCCTCCATGCCGAGCACTGCCGCCTGGCCGCTTTGCGCGGAGGGAGAGGCTGACAGATCTCCGTTGTAGCCCAACTTGACGTCTTGAGCGCTTGCGGCTGTGGCAGCAACAAGGCTCGCGGCAAGAGCGGCTCGCTTCAGGAACTTGGGAATGCTCATAGCTGTCTCCGGTTATTCGAACTCGGTGAGTTCAGGGTTGCGATCAAAAATGAAGTGAAAAATCAGGAAGCGAGGAAGCCGCCGTCAACGGGAAGAGTCACGCCCGTCACATAGGTGGCCATGCTCGATGCGAGGAATACAACGGGGCCGACCAGTTCCTCGGGCTGCCCGACGCGCGCCATCGGCGTGCGCAACATGAACTTGTCGAGGCGCTCCGGCGCCTCCCGCGTGTACGACGTCATGGGTGTCTCGATGACGCCAGGCGCAATTGCGTTGACACGGATACCGTCCTTCGCCAACTCGACGGCGAGCGCTTGCGTCATGAGCTTGACCGCGCCCTTGGACGGGGAGTAACCCACTACATTGGGAATTCCGGTGCTCGAGGCGATGGACCCGACATTGATGATCACGCCCTTGGTTTCCCTCAGCGCATCCAACCACGCATGCGTTGGAAGGAAGGTACCCATCACGTTCACCGTCAGCGTGCGCTCGAGGTTCGACGCGACCTTCGGGCTGTCCAAACCCTCGCGAATGATGATGCCGGCGTTGTTCACCAGGATGTCAATGTTTCCGACTTCGCTTGCCACGGTGAGTGCGAGTGCCTGGCAAGCATCTCTCGAAGTCACGTCCAACTTGTACGCGACTGCCTTCCCGCCCGCGGCACTGATTTCGGCAGCAACTGCCTTGGCGTTTTCATCGTTCAGGTCGGTCACGACGACCTGGGCTCCCGCTTTCGCAAGGCCCTTGGCGATGGCTTTGCCATTGCCCTGCCCTGCGCCGGTCACAAGCGCGATGCGCCCGCCCAACACCTGCGGCGCCATGAGTTCGGAGATTTCCATTTGTCTTTCCGGATAGGTTTGTCTTGAGATCAGGCGGCGTGGACACGCTGGCGCGGAGCGGCCAACTGGACGACATCAGCCGCAGGTCGCGTTGTTTGGTTTGCGAGCGTTTGACCCACGACGTAGCCGAAGGTCAGCGCCGGGCCGAGGGTGATGCCCGCTCCGGGGTAGTTGCCACCCATGATGCTGGCAGCGTCGTTGCCGACGGCGTAGAGGCCCTTGATCGGTTGCCGGTCCTGCGTTAGGACCTGGCACGAGTCATCGGTCAGCAGTCCGGCGAATGTGCCGATCTCGCCGACAACGATCTTGATCGCGTAGTAAGGGCCCTGGCGGATGGGCGCCATGCACGGGTTCGGAGTCACCAAGGAGTCGCCCTGGAAACGGTTGTAGGCCGTGCTGCCCTTGGCGAATTTTGTGTCGATGCCCTTGGCGGCATCGCGGTTGAAAGATTCAACCTCCTCTTGCAGCACGCCGGAAGGCACGCCGATCACCTGGGCCAGTTCTTGCAGGCTGTTGCCGCGCTTGAGGTAGCCAGTTTGCAAGTGCCTGCCGATCGGCAGGGGGAACGGCGCAACGCAACCCATCCCGTATTCGCGCAGGTGCTTGTGGTCGCAGATCAGCCAGCAGGTCACTTCGGAGTTGCCCTCGCACGCCTTCACGAGGTCCTGAACGAAGTCGTGGTACGAGAGCGCTTCGTTGGTGAAGCGGCGACCCCGTGGCGTGACGGCGATCACACCTGGCTTCGCCCGATCGATGAAGTGAGGCATGACGCCCTCGGAGCCATCTTTGCGCTTCGTCACCGAGGTCGGGCACCAGGCGGCGGCGTTCGGAATGGTGGGGTCGACCCAGCCACCGACGGATTCGCCGAGCCGCAGACCATCGCCGGTGTTCAGTGCCGGAGAGGGGGTGAAGTGTTCGTGGCCGGTCGGCGCATGCGGGAACAACTGCTTGCGGCGCTCCACGTCATAGGGGAAGCCACCGCATGCCAGGACCACCCCACGGCGCACTCGGATCTCGAGCGGCTTGCCGTCTTGCACGATGGTCGCACCGACAACGGCATCGCCTTCCACGATGAGCGACTTCACCGGCGAGTTCAGCCACACGGGAACGTTGAGGTCCATCGCGGCCTTGGCGAGACGGCCAGCCAAGGCGTTTCCGTTCGTCAGGGTCATCCCGCGGCCATACCTCACCACATCGAGCAGGTGACCGCCGAAGCGCTTGGCGACGTACCAGAAGGACTCGAAAGATTTAAAGGCACGCAGGAAGTGCCACAGTTCCTTGCCCGAGCCGAGCATCATGCCGAACACGGTCAGCTCGGGCACGGGCGGCGCCAGCTGGGCGATGCGGCTGCCGAGTTCTCGCCCGTCGAAGGGACGGGTCACCATGGAGCGACCGCCCGGTTGGCCGCCAGGCGCTTCTGCGTGGTAGTCGGGAAACACCGGCGGCATGTCGAACTGCACGCAGGTGTTCTCGGTAAAGAAGTCGAAGGCTTTCGGTCCGTTCTCGATGAAGGCGTCGACGCGCGCGGCGTCGAAATGCGTGGTCGCCTCGTGCTGCAGATAGGCGCGGGCCGCTCCCGGCGGTTCGTTGATGCCCTGCTCTTTCGCGAGCTTGGTGCCAGGGATCCAGAGCCATCCACCTGAGCGGGCTGTAGTGCCGCCATAGACCGGCGCCTTGTCGACGACGAGCACCTTGAGGCCCTGATAAGCCGCGGTGACCGCCGCCGACATGCCAGACGCGCCAGTGCCGACCACCAGAACGTCGTACTCGGATTCCTGCTTGCTCATTGACCATCACTCCTAGAGGTAGGGGCCGCATCTGTCGACCCGATGGCGTTAGTATCATGCTAACGCATCTTTCCTATACTAATGGTTTACCCTGAGCTAATGAAGTTGTTAGAATCAAAACGTTAGGAGACAGCCATGGGCGCACTTGAAAGTGACAGCAGCGAATCGAACTCGGAGAAGGAACGCAGGGGCATCCAGTCCATCGAAGCGGGCGGCCAATTGCTACTGGCGCTGGGCGCCCAGGGACGACCTATGCCCTTGAGGGAGCTCGCCAAGGCAGCTGACATGGCGCCCGGGAAGGCCCACCCGTACCTGGTGAGCTTCTCCAAGCTGGGGTTGGTCACCCAGGAGGCTTCGACGGGCTACTACTGGCTGGGACCGACCGCAATGCAGCTTGGCCTCGTGACTCTCCGGATGCTCAATCCGGTTCGCGAGGCCACGCCCTTCGCGGAGCAATTGGCCAGGGAAACTGGACACAGCGTTGCCCTTTCCGTGTGGGGCAACCAGGGGCCGACGATCGTGTATCTCTTTGATGCGATCTATCCGCTACACACCAATATCCGAACGGGAACCGTCATGTCGTTGGCGGGCACAGCGACGGGCCGCTTATTCGCCGCCTACCTGCCGGCCAAGCTGATTGAGGAATCTCTGCTCGAGGACGAGCGGCGATTAGGACCGGACATCGCCAAGCCTACCGAGCGCGTCGATTTCCAAGGCATGTTGAACGAGGTACGAAAACACGGCGTGTCTCGCTCAGTCAACAACCCCACTCCAGGGGTCTCCTCGTTCGCGGCGCCTGTTTTCGACTATTCGGGAAACATCGTGCTCGGAGTCACGCTCATGGGGCGCTCACGATCCTTCGATACCGACTGGGCCGGTAGTCAGGCGATAGCAGCGAAAGCTTGTGGCGTTGAGGTTTCCAAGCGCCTCGGTCATCAAACGCTGCGCTCCGGTTGAACTCTCGGGCAGCGTTGCGCCGCGCCACACCGCTCCATACCTTGAGTTCGAGTCGAAGGGCGTCGCTGCAATCCGCCTCTGAGCCGAAGTCAGCCTTTCCGTACGGCAGCTGTGCGGCGAAAGCCGTCCTTCACAACGCGACGGCCTACGACTCGGACCGGCCAACAGCGGCCGGTCGTTTCCGGTCCCGATGCAGGCCGAAAGCTGACACTCAGCTCCAGCTCCAGCTCCAGCGCCGCGCCTTCCATCGCACGGATTGAGGGGCCGAACTGAAGCGCTCATGCGGCAGAATCGGCTGCCCATGAAAAGTTTTTCCCTGTTCGACCGCGTATCGGTTTCGCCGCTTGGCGGATGGAAATGCACCTTTCGTGGAGTAGTCGTGAGCGAGCCTGAGCCTGTCGATACGGTGAAGGGACCGGAGTACTTCTACTGGGTGGAGTTCGACGAGCCTCAACAAGCCGTCGACGGGACGGACACGTATCGCAAAGCGCAGATTCTGAGCTGCTACCTTGACAGGGATTCGCCGTAAGGGTCTCAGTTCGGCCACCACTGGCCGTTCGCCGACGAGACCGCCGATGACGTAGCTCCAGCCCCGGCACCCTGGACAGGCGGAAAGGGTCGTCCTTCGCGTAGCTGTGCTCGGCCTGATCACGAGGCGCCTGCGGGGCGTGCCGGTTGCTGCGGGTCTGCTAGTTCGGCAGGCGCAGGTGCTCGTCCGTGTGGGTCGCCTGCAGCTGGACTTGGGATCGCTGTGAGCGCTCGCCGCTGCAGGAGGTAGAGCCGGCCGCCGGCGAACGCCCACTCGAGGTCGTGGCTCCCGCCGAACACCTCGTCGCAGCGAAGCGCGAGCGCATGAAGCGCGGCGAGCTGTGCATCGTCGAGGCAGAGCACGCGGGCGAGCCCCTCGGGAACGCATGTGCGGCTTGTGCCGCCTTCCGGGTCGGTGCGTATGGCGACGTCCTTCAGTCCCGCGATTCGCGCGACGACGGCACCGTCACGCCTCAAGCAGAACCGATCTGGGATGACGAGACCGGCAACGACCGACTCCCCGAGCCCCCAGGCCGCCTCGACCACGATCTCGTCCGACCCGTTGACGGGGTTACGGCTGAAGAGCACGCCAGCGGAGTCCGCGTCGACGAGCTCCTGTACGACGACGGCCATTCTCGGCTCGCGGGGCAGCCGAAGGCGCTCGCGGTACGCGAACGCTGAAGGCGAGCGCGCCGAGCGCCAGATGGCGGACACGGCGTCAACGAGTTCGGGCTCGGAGCGCAGGTTCAGCTGCGTCAGATGCTGTCCTGCGAAGCTCGCCTGCTCGGAGTCCTCACCCACTGCGGACGAGCGCGCCACGAGCCGGGCGCCGAGCGTGCGAAAGACTGCAGCCAGCCGCTGCCTCGCGTCGCGTTCGTCAGCAGCGAGTGCATCCACGAACCCGTACGGAAGCGCGACACCCGCGGGAACGGGCAGGCCCGCACGCGTGGCGGCGGCTAGCTGCGCGGCCTTGCCGCCGAACAGGCTCTCCTCGAGCTCCTCGGTAAGCGCTGCCGGTTTCATCGTCGCCTGCCCGAAATCAGGGTGAACGCGTCAAGCCGCAGTCGGCGGCCACCGCGCATGCCGCTTGAAGGACGGCCGCCCGCGCAGGAGTGATGGGCAGCGCCTGATCCGGCCGTACCCGTTCAGACGGTGCGGCTGCTTCGGTCATGCGACGACCTCGGCCTTGCCCGCGGTGCCATCGACGATGATCCTCGCGCCGTCCAGGAGCACGGAGGTTGCATCGGTGCACCCGACGACTGCTGGCAGCCCGTACTCGCGCGCGACGATCGCGGCGTGCGAGAGCAGCCCGCCCCGGTCGGTCACGATCGCGCCGAGGAGCGGCAGCACGATGTTGAATGCCGTCGTCGTGGAGTTCGTGACGAGGATGTCGCCCCGCTCGATGCGACCAAACTCCTCGGTGCCGCGAATCACCCGTGCGGTGCCCTCGTACACGCCCGGGCTGGCGCCGAGACCGTGAACCTTTCGCTCCTCGGTGCGTGGCTTCGGCGCGGCGAAGATCGCCTGCACGGCTGCACCGATCGCGCGCTCCAGCCTTGCCGCCGAGGGCGGCAGCCACTCGGGCGGCAGCGGATCGCCCGGCTCGCCGCCGAGAAACGCCGGCGCATCCGCGTAGCGCGCCTTGAGCCGGTAGCGCGCACGCTCGGCCAGTTCCTCGCCCGATGGGCCGTCGCCGGACTCGACGAGGCTTCGAAGCTCCGCGTAGCCAGCCTCGACGAGATGGCCCGGATCGGCGAGCCGCCCCGCCGCCGTAAGCCGGCGGCCGGCCGCCAGGATCGCGCGCCGCATAATCCCGATCGCCCAGAGGTCGGCGTAGATGCCCCGCTCGTCGCGTAGCCGGTAGGTCGCCCGAGCCTCCTCGAGCAGCGCGTCGAAGGCATCGCGATGCCGAGCGGGCACTGCGTCGCGCAACTCAGAGGTCTTCCGGTCCAGGTCGTTCGCCGGTGGAGTCTCGAGGCGATCGAATGCTGTGCGGATCGCTCCGACGATCAGCTCGGGAAGCTCGTGCACCGACGGGTCGCCCACGTCCTCGCCGTTTACCGGCCGGTAGGCGACACGATCGACGTATGCCGAAGCGAGCCGGCCCGTGTCGCCGGACAGCGAGCGAAGCGCGGCGACCACCTCGCCCGGCTCTCCGGCCGACGTGAGCAAGGCCGTCGCCGTCGTATCCAGTCGGAGCGCGCCGACCAGTCGCTCGAGCTCCTCGTCTGCACCGAGCGGGTCGGGGTTCGCGCCCTGGAGGAGACCGAGTAACTGGGCCGGCGAGCGGCCTGTCCACTCTTGCGCGTGCACGAGGAAGTCGCCCACAGACAGGAGCGCCGGCACGTTGAAGCGGTGATGGATGTACGCGCCATGGATCTGGTTCTCGCGGCAGCGATCGATGTATGCGAGGAGCGCAGGCGTGTCGAGCGCCGCCGGGTCAACCGCGAGCAGCGCGAGGTGAGCTCGGATCGCCGCGGGCTTCACCTCCCGGTCCCAGCGCTCGAGGTCCTCACGCCAGAGCTTGCGCTCGAACACGGTCGCGCTCGTCTCGAGCCGGCGCCGAATCATTGGGTGACTGCGCGCGAGCTCGTCCCACACCTCTTTCGGAGGGTGACCGACCGCCTCCCTCGGCGCGCCGACGGGACGTGCGCAGTAGTACGGGAACCCGTTGACGAAGCCCGCCTCCAGGTACTCGAGCAACGATCCGTAGCGGCGGAGGCTCTCGCCGAAGCCGCGCTGGAACGCGTCGGGAAAGATCTCCACTTGGAAGCGGGTCACCGGCCGCGTCCAGTGAGTCGGGTCAAGGAACCACGATCCCGGACCGGGTGGGGCGAAGGTCTGCTCAGCGACGAGTGTCATCATTACCAACCTCCTTCATGCTTGCCGGATTGCGGCGAAGTTCGTCCGTCAGCACGCGTACGGCCCAGGCGGCGGCCTTGCCGGCCTCCTGGCCCTCGAGGTCCCACTGGTCGCGCATCGCCTGCCAAGCGGGCGCGCTCACGAGCAGGTAGATCACCGCAAGGGCGCGTCGGCGCTCGGCCGGCCCGAGCCCGCCGGTGACCTCCCGCATCGCCTTCTCGAACGTCGCCAGTCGCCGGCGCCGCGTGCGGGCCCGGATCTCCTGTCCGCGCTTCGATAGGAGGGCGCGGATCAGCGGCGCTCGCTCGTCGTACATGCGATAGAGCGCAGGCGCCATCTCGCGGACGCCCTCGAGCGTGTCCGGGTAGGAAAGGAGGACGACCCGGAGGTGCTCCTCCGCCCACTCACCGAACTCGTCGAAGAGAGCCTCCTTGGTCGGGAAGTGCCGGTAGACGGTACGGACCGACACGCGGGCGCGCATGGCGACAAGCGGAACCGTGACCTCGTTGACCTCCTCGTCCGCCAGCACATCTGCCGTCGCCTCCAGTATCCGAAGGCGCGTCTGCTCCATCTGTTCTGCGCGGAGCGGGCTCTCGTACGTGGTCGTGCTCATAACACGAGGAGGATAATCATGTCACGGTGTCGTGTCAAGAAGGCACGCTGACATGTCGCCAAATGCCACGCCCTCATGATGGCGTGGCGAAGCCGATTGGAAATCGTGAATCTCTACGCTGCGTCGCGACTGATCCCGCGGACCTGCGCCGCGCGCGTGCCAGCCCGTTAGCCGCGACACGACGCACACATCGCGGCGGCGGTGCGGGAGTGCGAGCCCGTAGCACTGGCGTGGGGCGTCCATGCCAAGCACCTCGATCGCCAGGTCCGCCCGATCACCGATGCTTCTGGCCGTTCAGCAACTTTAACGAAGGTCCGCTTCTCTCGATGCTGAAGGACCGCAACGGGCCCCTACCTGCAGAAGGAAGCATGCCGCCCGTCATGCCAGCCGCCGGCGCAGACTGAGTCTCCATTCCCCAACAGGAGCTCATCATGGAGGCAACTTCGACGTGTCGCCGCGAGCCGTGGAACAAGGGTAAGCTCGTCGGGCAGAAGACCCCCTTCAGACTCAGGGAAATTTGGGCCATCCGGGTGCGTTTGCAGCTCCAAGACCGTGTTCGGGACCTTGCGCTCTTCAACCTCGGCATCGACAGCAAGCTCCGGGCGTGCGACCTCGTGCAGCTTCGCGTCCGCGAAGTTTCAAACGGGGAGCGCGTGGCCGCCCGCGCGAAGGTGATGCAGCAGAAGACCGGTCAACCGGTTCAGTTCGAGATGACAGGCCCGACGCGGCTGGCCGTCGAGACGTGGATTGCTACGGCCCAGTTGAAGCCCGGAGATTTTCTGTTCCCGAGCCGCGTTCATGAGTCGCCGCACATCGGGACCCGACAGTACGCCCGAATCGTGGACGGCTGGGTCGAGGAAATTGGATTGGACAGCACGACCTACGGCACGCACTCGATGCGCAGGACGAAGGCATCGTTGATTTACCGGCTCACAGAACCTGCGCGCCGTGCAACTTCTGCTCGGACACAGCAAGCTCGAGAGCACGGTGCGCTACCTTGGCATCGAGGTTGAGGATGCGCTGGATCTGACGGAGCAGACCGACGCCTGAGGCGGTCGGCCGCCCGGACATACTGAACCGGGCTGCTCTCCGGCAGAATGCGGCCAGCAGCGGTCTTCCACCCCCAAGGCAGAATTTCCCCGTCGCTTCTCTCAAATCCCTCTTCGCGTCGGCAGCACGAACCGCGGCTTACCAAGCACTTGAGTCGCCACCCGCGACGCGAACCGCCGCGTCAAGAAACGCACGCCAAAGCACGACAGCTTATTGAACAGGCCGGGCACAACCGTGCGCTTGCCGCGCAGCATCGCGCGGATCGCGGCGTGCGCCACGAACTCCGCGCTTTTCGTCGACGCGTTCGCGATCCACGAGTAGTCACCTCCGCCGGACGTGGCGTGGAACGCGGTTTCGGTGCCGCCAGGGCAGACGCAGGTCACCGCCAGCGGCGTGCCGCGGTGCTCGTCATGGAGACCTTCGCTGAAGTTGCGGACGAACGCCTTCGACGCGGCGTACAACGCCATGTTCGGCACTGACTGGTACGCGCCGGTCGACGCGATGTTCACCATATGCGCGGGTTCGGCGCTTGTCTTACGAGCGTCAACGAAGCACCGCGCGAGCGCGACCAGCGAGGTCATGTTGAGTTGAATGAGTTCCGCGTCGCGCGCCCAGTCGACCTCGTCGAACCGGCGGAAATAGCCGAATCCGGCGTTGTTGATCAGGATGTCGATCGGGCCGCCGGCGATCGCGTCGGCCCACAACGCGCGCGCGGCATCGGGCTTGCCGAGATCTGCGGTGATGATCTCGACCTTCACGCCCTTGCAGCTCGTGGCGACCGCATCGAGAGCGTCCCGGCGCCGCGCCGTCAGCACGAGATCAACGCCGAGCGCCGCGAGCTCACGCGCGATTGCCGCACCTATGCCGCTGGATGCGCCGGTCACCAGTGCGCGCTTGCCAATGCTGGCGGTTGTGTATGAACTCAAGATCGTTCTCCTTGTCATGCAGAGCGGGTACAGAACTCCAAGGCCACCGGGGGCTTGCGCGTCGGCCATGCGATGGCCTGAGCAGGCCGGGCAAGGGCCTGATCGAAGACGCTAGCGCAGGCATGCGGCAGTTACACCACTTGCACCACGACCTTGCCCTTGGCGCGCCCACTGTCGACGTAAGCCAAAGCTTTGTGGGTGTCCTGAAACGGGAATACTTTGTCGACGACCGGGCGGATGGCGCCTGACTCGATGAGGGCAGTGATCTCGCGCAACTGCGCCCCATCGGCCCGCATGAAGACGAAGGTGTATTGGCCCCCATTCTTCTTTGCCTTGTTCCTGATGCCGAAACTCAACAGGCGCAGCACTTGCCTGAGCGGCCAGGCCAGTCCTCGCGCGATGGCGAACGCCGGGGTGGGCGGCCCCGAGATGGAGATGAGATGCCCGCCCGGCTTGAGAATCTGGAGGGATTTGTTCAGCTCGTCATTGCCGAGGCTGTTCAGCACTACGTCGTAGTCACGAAGCACCGTGGCGAAGTCCTGCTGCTTGTAATCGATGACGACGCGCGCCCAAGGCCTTCACCCAGGCGATGTTGGCCGTACTGGTGGTCGTGGCCACGAACGCCCCGAGATGCTTGGCAAGCTGGATGGCGATGGTGCCGACGCCGCCGGAGCCGGCATGGATCAGAACCTTCTGTCCCATTTTCAGCTTGGCGGTTTCGACCAGCACCTGCCAAGCGGTCAGGGCCACCAGAGGAACGGAGGCGGCCTCGACCATGCTGAGATTCGTGGGCTTAAGTGCCAGCGACGACGCCTTGACGGCAATGAACTCGGCGAAGGTGCCGATGCGATCATCGTCGGGGCGCGCATAGACCTCGTCGCCCGGTTTGAAGCTGCGAACGCGAGCGCCGACCCGCACGACCGTACCGGCCACGTCGTTGCCCAGGATCAGGGGAAAGCGGTAGGGAAGAATCAGTTTGAGTTCGCCGCTCTTGATCTTCGAGTCCAGGGCATTGATGCTCGCCGCGTGGATCTGGATCAGGACGTCATCGTCCCGCACCTCGGGTTCGGGCATTTCGGCAATGCGGCCGGCTTCCTTCTTTTCATAACGATCGATGATGAACGCTTTCATGCGGGGACTGTTCTCCAGAGTTTTTGAATAGATGGGTTTCGGGCAGCCCCGCCTGCAGGTTCTGACTTGGGCCTCGGCGCTCGAATCGACGTAGTTACCAGTTTTCCTTGAACACGGCGCCGCCGACGCCCCGCACCGATCCCACGCCGAACACGATTGCCGTTGGCTGACTCATTTCATCGTTTCCGTTGTTGATGAGGCTGATCGTCCCCATGGAATCGTTTCAGGCATTGAGGAAGGCCAGCGCCTTGGGCACGAACTCGCCGTGGTACTGGAAAATCCCGCCATGCCCGGCGTCTTTGTAGATGACCAGTTGTGAGCCAGGGATGCGACGCGCCATGTCATGACTGTTCACGGTCGGCACCATGATGTCGTTGTCGCCATTGGCGATCAACACAGGGATGCGGATGCCGCCCAGATCCTGGGGCACCTGCCGGCCCCAGGTCTTGATTGCCTTCAGCTGCCGCAGGAAGGCACTGGGCGTCGGCCCCTTGTCCCGATCCGCCTTGCGCTCCTTCAGTCGCTCCAGGAAGGCTTTCGCGGCTTGACGACCATTGGCCGTGGAGGTGAAGAACAGGTAGGTCTTTGGATCCCGCAGCGTTAACAAGCCCTTCACCATCAGCGGCCAGGAGACTGCTCCGACCTCGTCGATGCCTTTGCCGCCTGCCGGCCCCGTACCGGTCAGGATGAGTCGGCGCACCAGGTCGGGGGCTTTCAGCACGATGTCCTGCGCCACGAATCCTCCGAGGGAGAAGCCAAGCAGATCGACCTTCTCGAAGCCCAGCGCATGGATCAGTGTGATCGCATCCCGTGCCATCGCATCGATGGTCACAGGTGCTGTTCCGCCTGAAGCGCCGATCCCCCGGTAGTCGGTGGCAATGACGCGATGCCTGCGGGCAAGTCCATCGACGATCCGTGGGTCGAAATTGTCGAGGACCGCGCCCCAGTGGTTCAGCAGGACCAGCGGCACGCCACTGCGCGGCCCCAGGTCGCGGTACGTGAATGCAGTCCCGTCGACATCGATCGATCGGTTGGGGGCGTCGATGTAGGGCATGTGCGATCCTGGGTGCCGGTCGATAGGGGTCATCGTCTCTTCAAGGTGCTTCGTGTGGCGCGGCGAATCGAGGGGAGTCAAGCGCCACCGCGTTGGCGGTCAGGCGTTCACATCGACGATGGTGCGCCCCTGAACCTTCCCTGCGAGTACTTGGCTGGCGACTTCAGGAACCTCTGCCAGGCCAATCACCTTGGTGGTCCGTGCAAGCTTGTCCAGATCCAGGTCGCTGGCCAGACGCGACCACGCCTGCAGCCGCACAGGCTGCGGCGCATTGACCGAGTCGATACCGGCGAGGGTGACGTTGCGCAAGATGAAGGGCAAGACCGACGCAGGCAGATCCGCGCCCTGGGCGAGGCCGAAGGCCGCGACCACGCCGCGATAGCGGGTCTGCGCCAGGACGTTTGCCAACGTATGGCTGCCGACCGAATCAATGGCCCCGGCCCATCGCTCCTTTGAGATGGGTGCTCCCGGTTCGGACAGGGTGTGGCGGTCGATGACGTCCGCCGCGCCCAGCGCACGCAGGTAGGCGGCTTCGTCGAGGCGACCGGTCGATGCGATCACGCGATAGCCCAGGCCCGACAGCAGTGCGATCGCCACGGAGCCGGCGCCGCCATTGGCGCCGGTCACCAGGATGTCGCCAAGCTCGGGCGTCAGGCCGCCATGCTCCAGTGCGAGCACGGACAACATGGCGGTGAACCCGGCAGTGCCGATGGCCATGGCATCCCGGGTCGAAAAGACCTCCGGGATCTTGACCAGCCAATCACCGCTCACCCGCGCCTTCTGCGCGAAGCCACCGTGGTGCGTCTGGCTCAGCCCCCAGCCGGTCGCCAGCACACGGTCGCCAGCGACGAGGCCGGGATAGGTCGACGACTCGACGACACCGGCAAAGTCGATGCCCGGAATCAGCGGAAACTGGCGAATGACCGGTGACCGGCCACTGAGCGCCATCGCGTCTTTGTAGTTCACAGTCGAGTACTCGACCGCGACGGTGACGTCGCCCGGCCTCAGATCCTCGTTCTCGAAGTCGACCAGGCTGGTTGAAACTGTGTCGCCAGTCTTGCTCGCGAGCAGTGCCTTAAAGGTCATGTGCTGTCCCTTCCGTTCTGGAGTTTTTTGCCGATTCAGGCGGCGGTTCGATAGCGCTCTGCCACATGCGCCTGCCGGATGTCTGCGATCAGGGTCTGACGTGCCGCGTTCAGCACTTCCCAGCGCGCGGCATCATGCAGCGGCGGGATGGTCACGAGTTCACGGCGGTCGAATCCGACCAGCGCGGCATCCACCAGCTCATCCACTCCCATTAGGTCAGGCATCGCCCTGATATCGATGCCCGCGCGCTCCCAAATCTCGGTACGGGTTCCGGCAGGCAACACCGCCTGCACGTAGACCCCCTTGGGCGCGAGCTCCAGGCTCAGCCCCTGGGACAGGAACAGCACGAAGGCCTTGGTCGCGCCGTAGACCGACATGCCGAACTCGGGCGCCAGGCCGACCACCGAGCCGATGTTGACGATCGCGCCTTTGCCGGCCTGCACCAGGCGCGGGGCGATGGCACTGGCCAGCCTGACCAGCGCGGTGGTGTTGAGGGTGATCAGGCGAGCGACATCGTCTGTCGGTTGGTCGATGAACTGGCCGGACAGCGCGGCCCCGGCGTTGTTGATCAGGGTTTCGATCCTGGCGTCCTCGCGCAGGCGCGCCTCGACTGCGGCCAGGTCGCCGGGCTTGGTCAGATCGGCCGCAAGGATATCGACGGCAGCGCCGGTTTCCTCACGCAGGCGCGCCGCGAGCGTTTCCAGCCGCGCCTTGTCGCGTGCCACCAGCACAAGGTCGTGGCCGCGGCGTGCGAAGCGGTCGGCATAGATGGCGCCAATGCCGGTCGAGGCGCCCGTGATGAGAACAGTGGAATGGGAAGTCATGTCTTTTGCTCTTGATCTAAAAGGTGAGTCCATGCCGCGATATGCAGCGTGGAAAAACGACTATCGGACGCTGGAATCAGCGAGGGTCGGATAGTCGATGTAGCCCTGGGCGCCACCGCCATAGAGCGTGGCGGGATCCAGCGCGGTGAGGGGTGCACCGATCTCCAGTCTTTCGACCAGATCGGGGTTGCTGATGAAGGGGCGGCCGAAGACGAACAGGTCGGCCTTGCCCTTGATCAGACGGGCGTTGGCCAGTTCGAGGTCATACCCGTTGTTGGCCAGGTAGGTGTTCTTGAAGCGAGTGCGCAAGGAGTCGAAATCGAACGGTGCGACATCGCGTGGACCACCGGTGGCACCTTCGACCACGTGCAGGTAGACGATGTCCAGCGCACTGAGTTGCTCGGCGATGTAGTCATACTGCGACTGCGGATCGCTGCAGGAAATGGCGCCGGCCGGCGACACCGGCGAGAGGCGCACACCGGTGCGTTCGGCGCCGATTTCCTTCGCCACGGCTGCTGTGACTTCGAGCAACAGGCGCGCGCGGTTCTCGATGGAGCCGCCGTAGGCATCCGTCCGGGTATTGGCACCGTCCTTGATGAACTGTTCCAGCAGGTAGCCGTTGGCACCGTGGACCTCGACGCCGTCGAACCCCGCAGTGATCGCATGGGCCGCAGCCTGGCGGAAATCCTCGACGATGCCTGGAATCTCATCCAACGTCAGGGCACGTGGCTCGGAGACGTCGTGAAAACCATTGTTGACGAAGGTCTTGGTCGCGGCACGGATGGCGGAGGGTGCCACCGGCGCGGTGCCACCAGGGCGCAGGTCGACGTGTGAGATGCGGCCCACGTGCCACAACTGGACGAAGATTCGCCCCCCCTTGGCGTGAACGGCGTCGGTCACCTTGCGCCAGCCGTCAATCTGCGGCTGCGTGTAGAGGCCGGGGGTGTCCTGGTAGCCCTGGGCATCGGCCGAGATCTGGGTGGCCTCGGTGATGATCAGGCCCGCTGAGGCGCGTTGACTGTAGTAGGCGGCGGCGTACTCGCTGGGCACCAGACCCGGACCCGCACGATTGCGTGTCAGCGGCGCCATCACGATACGGTTGGAAAGTTTGAGTGAACCGAGGATGTAGGGATCGAAAAGCGTTTTGTCAGTCATGTTTGTCCGCTGTGTTCGTTGATCAGGCAGGAAAAGGGGATGCGCGACGGCATCACTCTTCCAGGAACTGGATCGCGTGTTGGAGGAAGCGCTCGGGATACTGGAACTGCGCGCCGTGTCCGGCGTCGGGATAGATCAACAGCTGCGCGTTGGGAATGTTCTGCGACAGATGCCAGGAGTTGATCGTGGGAATCATGATGTCGTTGACGCCGTTGAGCACCAGGGTCGGCTGCGTGACGGCGTTCAGGAAGGCATAGGGGTTGGCACCTGTCGGCGGCTGCAGATAGGCTGCGTGCGCTTCGGCCTGGGCTTGAGCGACGGCCATTGAGCTGGGCGGGTCCTGGTCAACGCGCTGGTGGCGGCGCTCCCAGAAGGCCAGACCCGCCTGCTTCGCGGCCTCCGAGCGGCCGAAGAACAGGTAGAGGAAGTCTTCTGCGATGGGCACCGGATTCGGCGCGACCTCCAGCACCCTGGGCTCCATCTTCGGATCGCCGCCGCGCAGCCCGGTGCCGAGCAAGAGGAGCTTACGAACGAGTTGTGGATGACGCAGCACGACCTCCTGCACCTGGAAGCCGCCAATCGAGAAACCAAGCAGATCGACCTGAGACAGACCCAGCGTCCGGATCACCAGGGCGATGTCGTCTGCCATGTCTTCGATCCGGTTGCGGGGCGAGCCGGTCGAGGAGGCAATGCCGCGACCGTTGTAGAGGATGACCTCGCGGCCTGCGGCCAGACCATCGGTCAACAGGGGATCCCAGTGGTCCAGGCCACCGCGGAAATGCTGGACGAAGAGCAGAGGGGGCTGTCCGCCGGAGGTGTTGCCCCAACGGCGATAGGCGAATTTGTCGCCATCCACCTCGACGAAGCGGGTGGGGGCGGTCAGGTGGGTATCGCTCATGTCCAGAAGCCTTTCAAGCTAAGTTGACCCAATGATGTCGATCATCATCTTTATTGTCAAGGACTTTGATGATGATCGACATCAATGTATATTCATGGCTTCACTGATGGCATATCTAGAGAGATCCTGGACATGAAGGTCACCAAAGCGCAGGCGCAGGCGAACCGGGCGCACATCGTCGAGACGGCCTCCACGCTGTTTCGCGAGCGTGGCTACGACGGGGTGGGGATTGCGGACTTGATGGCGGTCGCCGGCTTTACGCATGGTGGGTTCTACAAGCACTTCCCGTCCAAGGCCGACCTGCTGGCGGAAGCGGCGACCTGTGGTTTTGCGCAGTCGGCCGCCAAAGCCGAAGGGGTCGATGCGGTGGAAGTCGTCAAGCAATACCTGTCCCGAGAGCATCGTGACGCTCGCGGTGAAGGTTGCACGATGGCCGCGCTATGCGGAGACGCTGCGCGTCAGCCGGAGTCGATCAAGATGGCTTTTGCGACCGGCGTTGAAAGCCTGCTGGCGACCCTGGCAAACCAGTCCGGCGCGCCAGAGGAAGGCGATCAGGGCGGCGACGCGCGCGCCAAGCGGATCGACGTCATTGCGCAGGTAATCGGCGCAATAGTGCTGTCGCGGGCGTGTCCTGACGACTCGCCACTCGCCGATGAAATTCTGGATGTCTGCCGCGCCGCAGTCCTATCGAGGCTTTCCTCGACGACTCTTGGTTCTTCCAGTTCCCAGATCAGCTAGTCCAGCTTCTTGCTCACGCTGAACACTCGGCACTTGATGCTGCATGCATGGATGAGCTGACACCGATGAGCTTCAAGTCGATGCGGAGGAGCTACGACCCGTGGTGCTGGATCTTCAGAGACTCGCCAAGCAAGCGGTCGCTGAACAGAGATGGGGGTATCTGTGGGGTAGCTTGCAGGAACGCTTCTTAGGTCCATCTGACAGATGACCGCTTTGCGGATTGGTGGACTTCGGCTTTGGGCCTGCAAGCAGACATAGGTCAACGAGCAGCAGATCAACGCGATTGGTTGAAGCGGGGCTCTATGCCTCATTCGGCGCAACTGAGGCGCCCTCAATGCTGTGACGTTGCAATGCGTCGGCGACGGATCCGCTGTCCTTCATCTCTTCGACGAAAGCGTGAAGTGCACGTGCGGCGCCCGCTCCTCTTGTTTTCGGCACACCCATGGCTTGCCGAATCACCATGAAGCGACCGGGTAGCAGGCGCAGTCCGGCATGCTTGCGGCAGTCCGACTCCAGCTGCTGCTTCACGCCGGCGGCCACATCCAGTTCCTGCTCGAGGAAGGTTTGAACAACGGTGGGCGAGGTCGGCGCCCTGACGATGTGCGCATGCTTCAGTTCGCGCGTGAGGAAGAGGTCATAGGCACTCCCCTTTCCTACGGCTACGAGGCAGCCGTCGCGATCGACCTCGTCGTTGTGCAGCAGCGGGGATTCTTCTCGCACGAGATAGCTACCCTCGATCAGGACGTAGGCTGCGCTGAAAGCGATTTCCGCGCCGCGCACCGGATCGATGGCGAAGAAGCCGATGTCGGCCTGCTCGCTGGCAACCGCCTGCACCGACCTGCCGGCCGCGTCGAAGACGACGAGTTCGACGTCCACGCCCAGGTGTTGCGCAAAGGCGCGTGCCAGGTCTATCGAAACGCCCTCCGGCTCGCCAGTCGACTTGCTGGTGTTGGCGAGGATGGGATTGCCGAGGTTGATGGAGGCGCGCAGCACACCGGTCGGCGCGAGGGCTTTGATGACTTCTCGATCGAGGTTCATTCAGGTGCGGTGAGCTCAGGGTTTGAGAATGCTGCTGATCTTCTTGAAGTTGCGCAGCGTGCTGGAGAGGTGTTCGTGCATGGCCTTCGATGCTTCTTCGTTGCGCCCGCGCTCCAGAAGATCGAGCAGATGCAGGTGCTGCTGGCAGTGTTCCTTGTAGCGGCTGCGATCCTGCATCGATCGGTACGACAAGAGGCGCCTCACGCGGTTCACGCGCCGGATCGTGTCGATGAAGAATGCATTGCCGGACCCTTCGACCAGCGATTCGTGGAAGCGCACGCCGCGATCGTGGAGTTGGTCCGCGGTATCGGTCTCGATCCCGCCTTCGAGAAGATGCTTTTCTGCAGCGCGGCAGCGCTCGATGACGTGAGATGGAAGACGGTAGTTGGGCTCGAGCAAGGCGGCCGGCTCGAGTGCGAGGCGAAGGCGGTATGACTGCAGCAGACTGTCAGCCGTGGTCAGCATCGAAGAAAACGCCCATCCGTAGCCCGGCTTCTTCTCAGCCCAGCCTTCGTTCGCGATGCGGCCCAATACAGCGTTCAGTTGCGCGGGCGTCAGGCCGTAGCGCTGCTTGATCAGCGCTTCGGAGAATTCGTCCGGCAGAGCACCCCGGAGGCGATCGTCCGCGATCCGAAAGTAGATCTGCGTGACGACGTCCGACTCGTCCAGCCCCAGGCGGTCCGCCAGCGCGCTGACGGTTTCGCTGATGGGTTGGACCAGGAAGTAGCCTCGGTTGGGTTGGCGCTGCAGGATTCCTTTTTCAGCGAGCAGCGACAAGGCGTCGTTGACAGGAGAACGCGAGACGCGCAGCCGGTCGGCGAGCAGTTGCGCGGGCAGATGACTGCCCGCGGGCAAGGCATCCGCCTTGATGAGATCCAGGATCTGCGAGGGAATGGATTGTTCGGGCCGCATGGACACGGATTGTCCGATCAGTTTGTTGCCGACGCTGGAGCAATCCCCTTGGCGTGCTTGTCCACCATCTTGCGCAATGTCGACGGAATCACGCCGCCCGCGCGCAACAGCTCGACCTCCAGCTGGGTTTCGACCGCGGCTGTCGCCTCAAGTCGCTCTACGTTCCCGTCCGCCCGGTGAAGCAGCACGGCGACCGCTCCGCGCGGCGCGATCGCTGCAGGGTCGGCATCGACTTCCAGCCGGTCTCCTGCCTTGAGCTTCACCGTGAACGGTGTCGTTCCTGCCGGCAGGCGCAAAGGAAGCACCCCCATGCCGATCAAGTTCGAGCGGTGGATCCTCTCGAAGCTGTTCGCAAGCACAGCCCGGATTCCCAGGAGCCGCTGGCCCTTGGCGGCCCAGTCTCTGGAAGAGCCTGTTCCATACCGCTCGCCCGCCACCAGAACCACGGATTCACCGGCTGCCTTGTAGCGCTGGGCGGCATCCCACAGCGGCATGACATCGCCGCTCGGAACGTGCAGCGTGTGCGCGACCGGCGCACCGGGGGCCAGCAGGTTCGTGAGCGTCTTGCTGTGGAAGGCGGCCCGCACCATCACCTCCCAGTTGCCACGGCGCGATGCAAACACGTTCAGATCGTTCCGGTCGTCGCCGCACGCCACCAGGAAGTCGGCGACCAGGCTATCGCGCGGAATGGCGCTCGCCGGTGAAATGTGATCCGTCGTGATGTCGTCGCCGACCACCAGCAGTGGGAACGCCTTGTAGTGGCCAAGCAGGCTGCCTTCGCTCAGGGCCGCGAAGGGCGGGCGCCGCAGGGCAGTCGATGCGGGGTTCCATGGATACAACTCGGTATCTGGCGCCTGCAGCCCGTGCCAGAGCGGATTGCCGGTCGCGATGGCAAATGCGCGCTGGTAGTCCGCCGGATCCTGAGAGCGCTGAAACAGCTCCTCGATCTCTTCGCTGGTCGGCCAAAGATCTTTCAGGTGCACCGGGCGTCCATCGGTGGTCGTTTGCACCGGATCGACCGTCAAGTCGCGTTCTGCATCGCCTGCCAGCCCGAATGCAATCACCAGCGGCGGCGACATCAGGAAGCCCAGGTCCAGATCCGGATGCACACGGCCCGGAAAATTGCGGTTGCCCGACAACGCGGCGACGGGGTGGATGGCGCCTCTGGCCATCGCGTCCTGGATCACTTCGGGCAGCTGGCCCGAGTTGCCGATGCACGTGGTGCAGCCGTAGCCCACGATGTCGAAGCCCACTGCCGCCAGGTCTTGCGTGAGTCCGGCGCGCTCAAGGTAGGACGCCGCCGCCGGCGAACCCGGCCCCATCGACGTCTTGACCCATGGCGGCACTTTCAGGCCCAGGGCCCGTGCCTTGCGGGCAACCAGGCCCGCTGCGATCAGCAGACGCGGGTCGGAGGTGTTGGTACAGCTTGTGATGGCGGCGATCGCTACCGGGTGCCGCGGCAACACGTCGTCCGCGACTGCCGGCAGAAAGTTCAGTGCCGCGAGCATTGCCCTTGTCTCCCCGAAGCCGAGCAGGTCCTGCGGCCGGCGTGGGCCTGCCACGTGCATGCGGACCGCGTCGAGGTCGATGTGGATGGCCCGCGTGTAGTTCGCCTCGCAGGTCGGGTCGAACCACAGTCCGACCGCCTGCGTGAGCGCTTTCACCTTGTCAATGTGCGTCGATGAGCGACCGGTGGCCTTCAGGTAGTCCAGGGTGTGTTGGTCGACCGGAAAGAACCCGGTCGTGGCGCCGTATTCCGGCGCCATGTTGGCGACGACGCCGCGGTCTCCTGCGGTGAGGGTGCTGACACCTGGGCCGTAGAACTCGACGAACTCGCCGGAGACGCCGATGGCGCGCAGGCGCTGCGTCACCGTGAGGGCCAGGTCCGTCGCCAGCACGCCCGGCTGGAGCTTGCCCGTCATACGCACTCCGATCACATCGGGAATGCGCAGCATCGTCGGCATCCCGAACATGACGGTTTGCGCCTCAAGGCCGCCGACACCCCAACCGAGCACGCCGATGCCATTGACCATGGGCGTGTGGCTGTCGGTCCCGATCATCATGTCCGGCACGAGCCAGGCCGCACCGTTGCGCTCCTCGGTCGTGACGACCGTCGCCAGTTGCTCCAGGTTGATCGTGTGCATGATCCCGGTCCCCGGCGGGTTGATGCGAACACCGCGCAGCACCTTGGAAGCCCAGCGCAGGAACGAATACCGCTCGGCGTTGCGCCGTATCTCGTACGCCATGTTCAGTTCGGGCGCGTCGTGGCGCGCGAATGCTTCGACTGCCAGTGAGTGATCGACCGAGACATCCACCTGCAGGCTCGAATTGAGCACCGAGGGATCCACACCGGCTTCGGCCAGGGTGCTTCGCATGGCCGCCAGGTCCACAAGCGCTGGGGTACTGGTCGTGTCGTGCATGAGCACGCGACCTGGCTGGAACGCAATCTCCGCGTCGCTGGTGCGCGTCTCGGTCCATGCCAGCAGCGCCGCCACAGCAGACGCTTTCTCAGAGCCTTCCATATTGCGCGCGACGTTTTCCAGCAAGAGCCTGAGGACCACGGGCAACTCGCTCAGCTTCGTGCCGCACAACGTCTTCAGGTCGACAGCGCTGTAGCTGTTGTCGGCGACGGCAACCTGCCGCACCGGCGTCGTATCAGTGTTTTCCATGAGCTCATTTTGCATTTCTGATATCTAAAATGCAATTCAGTGCAAACCCTCAGCTGCCGTTAGCTGTCGTGCAACTCGCAACACCCAAGGATCCTCATGTACGCCTATGTAGGCAGCCGAACCACCCGTGAGCGCAACGCGAGGGGCGACGGCATCAGCATCTTCACGGTCGATACCGAGCGCGGCACGCTGGCACTGGTGGACGTCGTCGGGGATCTGGTCAATCCATCGTTCCTGGCCATGAGCCGATCTGGGGAGTTCCTCTACACGGTGCACGGTGACCAAAGCGAAGCGAGCGCCTTCAAGGTCGACCGAAACACGGGTCTGCTCACTCTCATCAACCGGGAGAGCACGCAGGGGAAAAATCCTGTGCACTTGGCACTGGATCCCGCGGGGCGTTACCTGGTGGTGTCCAACCACATCGGTGCCAGCCTGGCCGTGCTGCCGGTGAATGAAGACGGGTCGCTCGGCGCACTGGTGCAACTCGTCGCGCTCGAAGGCCCGATCGGGCCGCACCGGGTAGAGCAGAAGCAGGCCAAGCCACATTTCAATCCCTTCGATCCGACCGGACGCTTCGTGGTCGTCCCGGACAAGGGCCTGGACCGGGTGTTCGTTTTCCGGTTCGAGCATGGACGCCTGACGCCGGCATCAGTGCCATTCGTCGGCACGCGTGAAACGTCGGGGCCGCGCCATCTGTCGTTCCATCCCAACTCACCGTTCGCTTACGTAGTGAACGAACTGGATTCCACCGTCACGGCCTACCGCGTCACCGAGGAGACTGGTGCGCTCACCCCGTTCCAGATCGTCTCCGCCCTGCCGGAGAGCTATACGGGCAACAGCCGCGCCTCGGAGCTGCAGATCGATGCGCAGGGACGCTTCCTGTACGCGTCGAACCGCGGCTACGACAGCATCGCCGTCTTCCGCATCGACCCGAAGAGCGCTGGCCTGAAGTTCATCGAGGCCGCACCCACACTGGGGAAGACGCCGCGCTTCATCGCCCCGACTCCCGACGGTCGCTTCATGTTTGCCCTTAACGAGGACAGCGACTCCATCGTGACACTGGCCATCGACCCCGAAGCCGGAACGCTCAAGCCGACGGGCGCTTCAGTGGGCTGCGGGAGCCCGGTCTGCATGGTGTTCTCCGCATGAGCCATGCGATGCAAGGAACCAGCTTTCAGCGCCACCGCGATCAGCGTGTGGCACCTCTCAAACGCCAAGGAAATCAAATGCATTCGATTCGACGCCGTGCGCTGCTTTGCGCCATCGCGGGAATGGCCACGCTGCCGCTGTCCACTCTCGCGCAAGACTATCCCAGCCGCCCCATCACGATCGTCGTTCCCTTCTCTGCTGGAGGCGGCGTCGACGCCATGGCGCGCCTGGTGGCAGAGAAGCTGCGCGTATCGCTGAAGCAATCCGTCGTCGTCGACAACAAACCGGGCGCGAGCGGCATGCTTGGTGCAGGGTATGTCGCGAAGGCGAATCCCGACGGCTACACGCTGCTGCTCGGATCGGCGGGTGAGACGGCGATCAATCCCCTGGTCTACAAGGGAAAGATGCAGTACTCGCCCGAGAAGGACCTGGCGGCGATCACTGCGGTCACTCGCGTGCCCAACGTGCTCGTGGCAAATCCGACGTTCCCGGCCAAGACCGTGGCGGAACTCGTGGCCTATGCCAAGAAGAACCCTGGCAAGGTGACCTACGCGACCAGCGGTGTCGGCAACCCTCAGCATCTCAACGGCGAGCTGCTTCAATCGCTGGCCGGCATCCAGATGCAGCACGTGCCGTACAAGGGCGCTTCGAATCAGCTGGTCGACGTAGCGTCTGGCACCGTCGACGTCACCTTCGTGAGCCTCGCCGGCGCGACGCCCTTCATCAAGGGCAGCAGGGTGAAGGCGTTGGCGGTGACTTCTGCCAAGCGTGCGAGCTTTGCGCCGGACATCCCGGCGATTGCCGAGTTCGCACCGACGGCCGCCTACGACCTGGACAACTGGTTTGGTCTTTTTGCACCCGCAAAGACGCCGCCTGCCGTGCAAGCGCGACTCAACGAAGCGGTCACAGCCGCCCTGCGGGACCCAGACTTGATCAAGCGATTGCGCGAGCAAGGCGGCGAACCCATGCCGCTCTCGCAAACCCAGTTCCGCGACTTCATCAAGAACGAATCCGTCAAGTACGCGCACATCGTCGATAGCGCAAAGATCGTCGCGGAATAGTCCTTTCACAAGCCCACAGGAGACCTTCATGAAATCCACTTTCACGTCAAATCGCCGCGCCTTGCTCGCCGCCTCCATCATGACCATGCTGCTCGGCTTCGCAGCGGCGCCCGCCGCCGCGCAGGCGCCCCTCGATCTCAAGATCATGGCTCCGGCCGGGCCGGGTGGCGGCTGGGACAGCGCGTCGCGCTCGCTGCAGCAGGTGCTCACCGCCACCGGCGCCGCCAAGAACGTACAGGTCGTCAATGTCCCGGGCGCCGGCGGCACCGTCGGCCTGGCGCAGTTCGTCAACAACGCCAAGGGCGACGGCAGCCAGTTGATGGTGATGGGTATCACGATGGTGGGCGCGGTTCTCACCAACAAGTCGCCGGTTGGTCTCGACGCTGTCACGCCTATCGCACGGATGACCGGCGATCCGCTGGTGGTCGTCGTTCCCGCGAATTCACCCCACAAATCGCTGAAGGATCTCGCCGCGGCCGTGAAGGCGGACACCTCCAAGGTCGTCTGGGCCGGCGGGTCGGCCGGCGGCGCGGACCACATCCTGGCCGGGCTCATTGCCAAACAGGCCGGCGGCGAAGCGGCCAAGCTGAACTATGTGCCTTTCTCGGGCGGTGGTGAGGCGCTTGCCGAAATGCTGGGAGGTCGCGTCACCGCCGGGATCTCGGGCTACAACGAATTCGAAAGCCAGATCAAGGCCGGCAAGTTGCGGGCCCTCGGCGTGTCGACGGCCAAGCGTATTGATGGGGTCGATGTGCCAACCCTCAAGGAGCAAGGCATCGACGTCGAAGTCGTCAACTGGCGCGGCGTCGTCGCCGGTCCGGCGATCACCGCGCCGCAGAAGGCAGCACTCGTGGCGGCCGTCAACAAGGCGCTGAAGTCGCCTGAATGGGCCAAGATTTCGAAGGCCCGCGGCTGGGACGATGCTTACCTCGACGCGGATGCTTTCGGCGCATTCCTCAAGTCCGACCAGCAGCGCGTGGAAGAAGTGCTGACCTCCATTGGCTTGGTGAAATGAGCGAGTCGGAAGTCAATGGCCCGGGATGGCACGCGCTGGCCACGGTGGGGGTCGTGCTGTTCGGGCTCGCCGCGGTGATCAGCTATGACGTGACGCTCATGGCGCCTGCACAGGCGGTGGGCGTCGGGCCGACAGCCGCCATGCGAATGGTCGCGGTCCTGCTGATCGTGCTCGGCCTGGCGCACGTTGTTGCAGCCCTGCGCGTGCGTGCTTCGCTGCACGGAAAGGAGACGTCGGAGCTCGATGAGGTGCTCACCAATCGAGCGGCGCTGGGCTGGGTGCTTGGCGGCCTGATCGGCATGATCCTGATCCTTCAGTTCGGTGGCGGCTTCATCGTCGGCTCGACCTGGCTCTTCGCCGCGACCGCACGAGCATTCGGGCAGCCGATCTGGATCAAGTCGCCTGCCATCGGTTTCGTGCTCGCAGCGCTCGTGTATGCCTTCTTCACCAAGGCGTTGTCCTTGTCGTTGCCGGCTGGGCCGCTCGAGCGACTGCTCCTCAGCTAAAGGCACGACATGGAAGTTTTCACGCTCCTGGGGCAGGGCCTGTTGATCGCCATCCAGCCGACAAACCTGCTCTTCGCAGGCATCGGCGTACTGCTCGGTACGCTGGTCGGCATCTTGCCGGGCATCAGCCCGTCGCTGACGGTGGCACTGCTGTTGCCCATCACCTTCAAGCTGGATCCGACGGGTTCCATCATCATGTTCGCCGGCATTTATTTCGGCGGCATGTACGGCAGCTCGACGACCGCGATCCTGCTCAACACGCCGGGCGAGGCGGCATCGATCGCGACCGCGATCGAGGGCCACAAGATGGCGAAGGCCGGACGTGGCGGCCCCGCACTCGCCACCGCCGCCATCGGGTCCTTCGTCGCTGGCCTGGTCGCGACCATCGGAATCTCCGTGCTCGCGCCCTGGCTGGTCGACTTCGCGGTGCAATTCGGTCCGTGGGACTACTTCGCGCTCATGGTGCTGGCCTTCGTGACCGTGTCGGCGACCTTCGGTGACTCGGTGCTGCGCGGCATAACGAGCCTGGCCCTCGGCCTGGTGCTGGGGCTCGTCGGCATCGACAAGCTCACCGGACAGTCGCGCCTTGCATTCGGAGTCCCCGCGCTACTAGACGGCGTGTCGATCACGACACTGGCCGTAGGCCTGTTCGCGATGGGCGAGACGCTTTACATCGCTTCGCGCTTCACTGGCGTGCAAGAGAAGATCGAGGCGGTACGCGGCTCGCTGTGGATGACCAAGGAAGACTGGAAACGCTCCTGGAAGCCCTGGCTGCGCGGCATCGGACTGGGATTTCCCATCGGCGCGCTGCCCGCGGGGGGCGCTGAGGTGCCGACACTCCTGTCGTACACGCTCGAACGAAAGCTCGCCGTCAAGCCCGAGGAGTTCGGCAAGGGTGCGATCGAAGGCGTCGCCGGCCCCGAAGCGGCGAACAACGCGGCGGCCACCGGCACGCTGGTGCCGCTCCTGGCACTCGGCCTTCCGACCTCTGCGACGGCGGCCATGATGCTCGCCGGCTTCCAGCAATACGGACTTGTGCCGGGGCCGCTGCTCTTCGTCACGAACGCCGACCTGGTCTGGGGCCTGATTGCCAGCTTCTTCATCGGCAACCTGATGCTGCTGGTGCTCAACCTGCCGCTCGTGGGTCTGTGGGTTCGACTGCTGAAGGTGCCGCAGCCGTGGCTCTATGCTGGGATCCTGGTCTTCGCGGTGATGGGTACGCTGGCAGCAAATCCGTCCACGGTCGAACTCGTCATGCTCGTGACCTTCGGCATCTGCGGCTACCTGATGCGCTGCTGGGACTATCCGGTGGCTCCGATGATCGTTGGACTCATCCTGGGCCCGATGGCCGAGAGCCAGTTCAGGCGCGCATTGCAAATCAGCCTCGGGGACAGCTTGGTGTTCTTCAAGCACGCGGGTTCGGCGACCCTGCTGGCGCTTGCATTGCTGGCTCTGGTCGCGCCGCTGATCTTCAAGGGACTGAAGCGGTTCAAGGGCGACGACGCCTGAACGGAAACAGCAAAGTTCACTTCGGGCTGCCTTGCCAGAAACCCGCCACGGCCAATCGCGTCTGCCTCCCGTTCTTCGACTGACCAAGGACCTCGAATGGACAGCACGCGCAACCCCGCCCTGCCCGAGGTCTCGGCAATCGACTCGAGGTGAGCTGAATCTATCGATGTCCGCTTCGGTCCTGTATAGCCGACATACATCCTCGCGCCCCGAAAGGCAGCAGTGGGCCCTGCCCTGCCCTTCGCAAGCGACCGTCGTACGGCAGGTATGCAGTTCCGGTCTTCCCCTGCGGTTCGGCGAACTCTCGTTGTGTGGCCGATTCCGGTCATCTAGTGCCAAGGAGATCCCAGTGTCGACGACCGGTCTCAAGGTAGTGAAGACATAGCCCTTCGCCAGCACCAGGCGGCACACCGCCTGCGCTCATCGCCACGCTACATGGGCAGATCGGCAAGGCGCTGACCGCCCCCGAACTGGTGCAGAAGTACGCCGAACTGGGGGCGACTCCTGTCGCAGGCTCACAGGACGAGTTTCAGAAATTCGTGGGCAAAGAACTGGTCAAGTGGAAGCAGGTCGTCAAGAGCGCGAATATTCAAGCTCAATAGAAGCTCCCGCGTGGTCATGCAGCTCGCCCCGCGAGGCCTCGCAGGTTGAACCTCAGGACAATGACACTCCCTCCCCTGGCCACTGACTGCCACGTGCATGTCTTCGATCCAGAGCGCTTTCCTTACGCACCGGATCGGCGCTACACCCCGCCACCCGCCACTGTCGAGGCGTTGCAGCAGATGCACGCAACGCTGGGCATCGAGCGCGTCGTGCTGGTGCAGCCCAGCGTTTACAGCGCGGACAACCGCTGCCTGATGGACGCACTGGTCCGCCTGGGTCCCAGTGCGCGCGGAATCGCGGTGATCGATGCGAGCTTCGGAAGGCGAGAAGTTGAGGCTCTGCACGGCGCAGGTATCCGCGGGGTGCGCATCAATCTTCATGTGACCAAGGGCTCCGGCCCTGGGGCAGCAGTGCAGGTGCTTCAAGAGACCGCAAAGACCTTGGGCGACGTGCCGATGCTTATCCAGCTCTATGCCTCGTTGCCGGTGCTGCTGGCATGCGCACCCACGCTGCGAGCGATGCCGCAACGGGTCCTGATCGATCACTTCGGGCTGGCGATGGCGGCGGCAGGTCCCAAGCAAGCGGGGTTCGCCGATCTGCTGGATTTGCTGTCTAGCGAAAGCGTGTGGCGTACGCGCGCAAGCCACGTCCATCGTCAAACCACACGCGGCGCAAGTCCGGGCAATGTTCCCGCACCTCTACCAATTTGTCGACTTGCTCCTGATCCTCGACGATCGCGAACGCTACCTTTGCGCTGGTCAGGGGATAGGCGTACTCGGTGGCGGGCGCGTCCTGGTAGAGAGGTACGGGTATCGCCCCCAAGGCCTGGAGCGCAGCCAATGAAACCTAAAGGCGGGGCCGGTTGCCACCGATCAAAGCGACGTGATCTCCGCGCGAGACGCCGGCCTGTGATAGGCCGCAGGCCAGATCGCGCGTGAGCTTCGACACTTCCAGCCAAGAGTATGTCTGCCAGATTCCGAATTTCTTCTCACGCATCGCAATCCGCGCACCGCTTGCCCGTACCTGCGACGCGAGGAGCGCCGGAAGGGTTGCGGGGTCGCTCGACTCCCGCGCCGGCGCCGACCGCTCCACGTTGGCGACCACCGATGGCGAGGCGTTCCTAAGCTCCGATTTCACGTCCCGGTCTCCTATTGTTGGTGAGGCCCCTTGACCTTGCGCTTGCATGAAAGCAAGTGGTGGAGTGTTCGTCGGATGCCAGGTCGCCAATGTCCTAGCAATGACATTTCGGGGTTATCCCCTACAAGTGATCATCTGCACGCTAGAACGCAGGCGACAGCGGCAACGCAAGAATCCGCAACCCCATGGTCGTGAAGGCCAAATGGGCGGACGGTATGCGGCTAAGCGTCAGGCCGCTGCCCACTTGGCGACGAACGGCCTTCTCTCGATGACTCCGCCAAGTTGATGACCTGGCGACCCAAATTGCACTCTGATGTCGACAGCGACCAATGCTGAAGACCAGGCATCAGCGGCGACGCAGACATGAGTACGACGCAGCAAACGCCGCTCGTCGGGCGCCCTCGCGTGCCTTGCACGCTTAGCCAGATCTGCCGACGCGCGGGTGCAGCGGCAGCGTGACGAAGGTCCAATGTCGTTCCGCGCTTGAATCTTTTGCAGCCTAGACATTCACGAGGTGCTGGAGGAAGTTCGCCTGAGGCCGGGTGACTCGTTATCGCGGCTGAAGGCACCGACATCTACGCCAGCAAGGCGTGTATCCCCGCAAGCCCGAGGAGCATGGCCGTGCCAAGGAAGCCGAGCGCTGCCGGCGTTCGCGACGCGGGCTGTAGGGCCAGCGTTCCCAGGCAGCCCAGGAAGAGGAATGGCAGCGGGACAATGACTGGAAGTGAAAACACCAGGGCGTCCGCGAAGGAAGACCATGTCGCCATACCCTCCGGCGTGGTCCAGCGAGTGCCTATCAACGGCAGAGCGGTTACCGCCATGCACAGGAAGAAGCTCGGAAAGACCCAATCACCGTGCGTCTGCCGCTCGCTTTTGCTAGCCGACGCGCAGCCCCAGTCCACTTCATCGAGCTCGTCCAGCGCCTCTACCGTGCTGGCAGCACCGCGACGGCGGTAACTGCGGCCGCGCAGAACAGGGGCTGCGAGCACGTGGAACCCGAGCACCAAGAGCTTGAACCAGGCAGGCGGTCGTCGCGAGCTGCGGTGATGAACGTCCTCGTCAATGCCGTCGGCGCGTTGGAAGGCCTTTTCCTCGGTAGCTCGTGGGGTATGCGATGTCATGCCGCGCAATGTACTGAGGGCGGGCTAGCCTGCCATCGTCCGAGTTGTGCAGTATCGGCTGGCGCTACTGGGCGTTGCAACGCATGGGTCCTCTCGGGAGGCCGCCTACTCCCCCTCGGTTCAGCGGGAAGGGCAGAATGCGGCCAACACCAGACCTTCGCCAATGACCTTGCGTAAAAATTTCCGAAGCCAGGTTGCCAAGATTCGAGCGCCATGCGTCGCCCGAGGCTTGACCGCGCTACCCGCATAAGCGAAGAATCGCGCCGAAGAACAGGGCGAAGGCGAAGCCGGCCAGTGGCGCGGATCGCATTTTCAAGGCCCGGCTTGTTTGATAGCCTGTCGGCTGGTGGCCTCATAGGGTTGAAGGTCAAGATGGGACAGCCTCGCCGGGGGCTAGCGAATTTCGACTTCTCGAAGGTCATCCGCGCAGATTCTGTAGGGGGAAAAGATGAAATCGATCGTGCATCTCGCGTTCGGCGTTCTGCTGCTTTCTGCTGTGGCGTTCCACGCCGGCGCAACGGGGACGAACAAGCTATGCAACGGACGACAGACGGACATCGTCTTTGCTGTAATCCATGAGAATTCGGACGATTCGGGTTCGAGATGCGAGCTTCAGGGATCGCGGTGCTACGTGACGCTCCAAGGCTGGTACACCATGAGGCCGGGAGTCTGCATGGACGTCGACGTGGGAAATCAATGGGAATCCTATCTGTCGATCTTCGTCAAGGATACGGCGGCCGGCCAGTACAGGCCAGAAACCTTCCCAGTCAACGACAGGTTCTACGAGGACAGAAACGAGAAGAACTCCGGAGTCGTTAACGTCACCGCGTGCATGCCTGTCGGGCCGTTCAAGAAAAAGCTGCCTGGAGCGCTCGCGCCCATGCTGAATTCAGCAGTCGCATGCGATCCCGGCGAGGCGCTGCATCCGGTCAATTACGTCATGCGCGGCGGACCGCAAACCCACGTCGTGGTCACGTTGAACTAGTGGGCTGTAAAGATTGGATCGTTCGCCGTGTCGCCACGGTCGGTCCTTCGCCCGAAACGGCCTACGTCTCAGATCGGCCAGAAGCAGGTATTGGCGACAGGCCATTCTCCGGCAGCAGAAATTCACTGCCGCAAGGGCGAAGCCACACAAATCGATTGGCAGGACGCGGCGGGCTGGCCTACATTGGTCCTCCAACCACCATGAGGATCGCAACATGCCCATTCGCATCGCATCGCTGACCCACCGCATCGCGAAGAACGGCGCGATGCTTCACCAGGCGAAGATGGACCGCGTCCACTCGCTGGGGGCAGACCATGAGCCGTCCGAAGCCGAACAGGCGCTGGCCGAGGAGCGCCGCCTGCTCAAGGAGGAGCGTGCGAAGCGCCAAGCGCAAGCGCAACAGCCGAGGGCGAAGGCCGTCGACAAGCTGGTGAGGACGCACCACCCGCAGGCCAAGGAGAAGCCCAAGGAAAAAAAGGAGCCCAAGGAGGCCAAGGCTGGCAAGGCCCACAGGCCCTCGCGTGCCGAGAAGCACGCCGCGCAGGCGGCGGCCCTGCAGGCCGCGAGTAGAGCGCCGAAGAAGTCGGCGAAGACCTGAGAAAGCTCTCAGGCACCGCGCGGAGCGCGGACGCGCTCTTCCGAGTACAGGCGGAGTACGAATCGCCCTGCTTCGGTGTCGCGCAGGCCCCGAACCTCCTCGCGCATGGCAGGCGGCACTTCGTCGAGCACACGGTAAGCGGCACCGCATCCTGCAGGAAGCAGCATCGGTAACGCGAGCGCGGCAAACGTGAGATCCGCAGCCCTGAACCGATCGCCGACCAAGTACCGTCGCCCCTCGCGTTCGTCGACTTCCTCGAAGATCTCGCGTACGCGCAGCCTGGAACGTTCCGCGCTGTCTGGGGTGATCCGGAGTGTCCGCCTGCAGCAGACCCGCAGCTTAGCTGTGTGCGCCGAACAGCCGCATTCGCGGCGCCTGACGTTCGATCTTGGGTCGGCAGTATGCCTAGTTCGTAAGGCGCAAGCCGGCCATGACCAGCCAAACAATGTGGATGCCAGAAGCAGTCGTTGGTGGTTAACTCATGACCTGGATCCGTGAGCTCACGAGCGAAAGTGGTTCACCCTGCGGGTGCGGGTGATTCGAGGTAGTTTGGTAAACGCGAGACAGGTGCGGCGCGTTCATGCTGCTGTTGCAAACGCAGTCCCTGAATCTTTCGAATGCGCCCCTTCATCGTCAAGCAACTCGACTACGACCTTACGCCGGTGGCCGGCCTGGCGCTGGTGGGTCATTATCTGAATCGACTCGCACCGGTGTTCAAGCAACTCGATGCCGCATTGCCCGTGAGAAGTGGCGTTGCCAACAGCGACATCCTGCGCAGCTACCTGGGCCTGCTGGTGCAAGGCAAGTCGGACTTCGATGCGATCGAGAACTTCCGCGGCGATGCCTTCTTCAAGCAGGCGCTGGGCATCAAGCTGCTGCCCTCCAGCCCGACGCTGCGCCAGCGCATGGACGCCCGCGCTGTCGAGCTGTTTGACTTCCTGCCAGTGCTGATCGAGACGCTGCTGTCCGACGTGCGGCTCGACTATGGCGTCTTGCCTTGCGGCTGGCTGGCGCTGGACGTGGACACCTTCGCGATGGACAACGGCGGCACTGTCAAGGACGGCGTGGGCCGTACCTATGCAGGCGTCGATGGCTACTGTCCGCTGGCGGCGTACCTCGGCTCGCACGGGTTCTGCCTGGAGCTGGCGCTGCGCCCGGGCGTGCAGCACTCGGCGTCGGAGACGCAATTCAACTTCGAGCGTGTGATCCCGATGGCGCAGCGCCTGAGTGCGGCCGGTCCGAAGGCGCCGATCCTGGCGCGGCTGGACGCGGGCTTCGACTCCACAGCGCTGATGCGCGAGATCGAGTCGTACAACCGCGCAGGCGTGCCGCAGCTGAACTGGCTGATCAAGTGGAACCCGCGCACGAGCGACGTGGCGGCGCTGGCCGAGCGGCTTGAGGCCGACGCCACCACGCTCTGGGAGCATCCCCGCGCGGGCAAACGCGTGACGCTGTGGGAACAGGCGCTGGAGATCGAAGGCATCGAGCGGCCCCTGCGCCGCGTGCTGCGCCTGACCGAGCGCACCATCGATGCGCAGGGCCAGTTGTTGATCGAGCCCAAGCTCACGCTGGAGGGCTGGAGCACGAGCCTGAGCGCCAAACAGTTCGATGCGAAAGCCGTCATCGCGCTGTACGCCGACCACGGCACGCATGAGCAGTTCCACTCCGAATTCAAGACCGACCTCGATCTGGAGCGGCTGCCCTCGGGCAAGTTCGACACCAATTACGTCGTGTGCGAGCTGGCTGCGTTGGCGATGAACATCCTGCGCTTGATGGGCCAGGCCGGCCTGCATGGGCCGGATGCGCCGGTGCGCCATGCGGCCAAGCGCCGGCGCATCAAGACCGTGATGCAGGAACTCGTTTACCGCGCCGGGCGACTCATCGAACATGGTCGGCAATTGATCCTCGGGCTGGGGGCCAATGACCGTGCAGCAAGGGCCTTCGCGCGCGTACACGGCGAGTTGTTTGCCGCGTGCGGATAGCGCGACGCAAAGACGCCTGTTACTCCCCACGGATTCCAAAATCGTGCGTCCAACGCACGTTGCGGCGTCGGTGATGTGCCGCCAACCAAGTTCGAAGGCACAAACCACTTGCCCCGTGGAGCCAACTTGCCGGCGTCGTCCGTGTGCGCGGGCATCATCGGTCGCGATCTCGTGGCAGTGGGCATCACAGTCGAGCAGACTCGCTCAGCTCGTCACTGAGCTCACGGATTCAGGTCATGACATAAGCGGTGTACGCAGCAGCACCATCCGATGTGCCTGTCCGCGCGCGTCCAGGTCGAGCAGCTCATCGAGCAACGAGCTCAGGCGCGGTCAGTGGTGGCGGTCCGGGAGCCTCATTGGTTTTGCCAGGCGCCTCAGTGCTCTACCGCGAACAGCCGCCACTCGCCAGGGATACCCTTGAGGCTTTGCACTCCTCGATCCTGAAACACGAGCCCGGAACCTGCGACAAGATCCTTGACCGTGCCGGAGACCAGCACTTCGCCGGCGCGCGCCTGTGCAGCAACGCGTGCGCCGGTGTGCACAGCGATGCCGCCGACCTTGCCTCCCATCCATTCGCACTCGCCGGTGTGTAGCCCGGCGCGGATCTCGAGCCCGAGCGCACGCACCTCCTCGGAGATCGCACAGGCGCAACGCACGGCGCGCGCCGGCCCATCGAAGGCGGCGAGGAAGCCGTCGCCGGCGGTGTCGATCTCGCGGCCGCGAAAGTGCTCCAGCTCGTGGCGAATCAATGCGTGGTGGCTGTCGAGCAAATCGTGCCAGCGGCGGTCGCCGAGGCTGGCGGCGCGCTCGGTGGCGCCGACGATGTCGGTGAATAGGACGGTGGCCAGGAGCCGGTCAGGTTCCGCGTCGTGCCGAGCGCCGGTGAGGAATTCTTCGATCTCGTCGACGATAGCGTCGCAGTCGCAGCCCCAGGGAACGTGATCGATGCCGTGCAGTTCGACCAGCTTGGCTCCGGGGATGTGATCGGCCATGTAGCGGCTTGCGCCGAATTCGATCGTGCGGTCGTTGCTGCTGTGCAGCAGCAGCGTGGGCACGCGCACGGCCGGCAGGACATGCCGGATATCGATCTCCATGTTCATGCGCACCAGCGTTGCCGCGGCCGCCGGGCTGGCGCTGGCGCGCAACCAGCGGGCCCACCACCGTCGGTAGCGCTCGTCTTGGGCCAGACTAGGGCACCGGGCATCGATGCCTACCGGTCCGCCCCAGTCTCGTTCGATCTGGTCGGCAAATGCCAGGTGCTGCTCGGCCGTCGGCCCCCAGGGGTAGTCGGGCGCCCGTGTGCGTCGCGCGAAAGCGCCGCCCATGATGAGCGCCGAAGACCGTTCCGGATACGTGGCGGCGAACAGAGCGCACATCGCGCCCCCCTCGGAATAGCCGAACAAGGCCGCACGCTGCGAGCCGACCGCATCCATCACCGCGCGCACGTCGTCCATGCGAAGCTCGAGGCTTGGCATGTCGTTGACACGGTCGGACAGGCCGGTGCCCCGCTTGTCGAACAGGATCAGGCGGGAGAACGAGGCCAGCCGCGTCAGCAGCCGGGCCAGCGTCGGCTCCTCCCAGAAGACGTCGATATTCGACACCCAGCCGGGAACCAGCACCAGATCACGCGGACCGTTGCCGATCGCCTGGTAGGCGATGTTGACGCCACCGCTCCTCGCATATCGGGTTTCGGGAACCATAGAAGGTTGAGCCTCCGCACGCCGGTCCACTGGCACTTGTCCACGAGCGGGAGCTTGCCACAAAACGCACCGTCGCACCTTCGTGTTCAGCTCCCTGGCTCAAATGCGAACTCACAGTCTCGGCCAGGAACGGACATTCCTTCTCTTCCGTTGATGAAAATCATCCTGTCTCTCGGCCCCAATACCGGCTTCAGGTCGCGAACGCAGCCAGTGACCGGCCGGTTTCCGTGCGCGCAAGCAGGACGAGCACAACGCCGCCCTAGGTCGCGCGTTGGCCATTGGTGGCCCGCGCTGTCGAAACCGGCGCTAGACCCCCGCCACCGGATCCGCCGCCGCGAACCGCGGTTCGCGCTCCGCCTCGGCCTTCGCCGGTCCGAAGCTGAAGCTGGCATACCCATCCTGTACGGCCGCCGTCGTGTACTGACGGTAGGCATGGAAGCCCCCGGTGAAGAGCGTGAGCCCCTGCGGCTTGTCCTTCACATTCGCGCCTACCCACCAAGTCTTGGCCTTGTTGATCAGCGAGCGCTTGGCAAGGTTGCGCACGACGCCCATCCAGTCCTCCTCGGCCTTGGGGGTCGGCTCGATGGTGGTGAGGCCGTTCTTGTGCATATGGGTGATGGCCCCGGCGATCCAATCCACGTCGTGCTCGCTGATGCGGATGATGTTGGCGAGCGCCGCCGGACCGTTGGGGCCGGTGGTCATGAAGAGGTTCGGGATTCTTGTGCTCGTTCATGGTTGTCTTCTCGATCGATGAGTGGCGAGATCGGCTTCAGGCGAGCTTGTCCTTGAGCCGGTAATAGGCCCCTACCAGCGGCAGGAACCACGGTGGTCCGACATGCCCCGGGATCGCGGGCCAGTCGAAGTCTTTCCAGGGATTGAGTTCGGCGCGCCCGTCCATGACTTCCGCCATGATCGTCCCCATCAGGGTCGACATCTGGGTGCCGTGGCCGCTGTAGCCCATCGAGTAGTAGATGCCATTGCGCTCGCCGGCGCGTGGCAGGCGGTCACGCGTCATGTCGACCATGCCGCCCCAGCAATAGTCGATGCGCGCTTGGCGAAGGTCGGGAAAGACGTCGTGCAATGCCGCCTGCAGGATCGCGCCACTCTTCTCGTCGGAGGTCGGGTTGGAGACGGCGAAGCGGGCGCGTCCACCGAACAGCAGCCGGTTGTCGGGCGTCGTTCGGAAGTAGTTGACGAGATTCTTGGTATCGACCGCCATCCGGCGCCGCGGCAACAGCCGGTCGAGCGTCTCTGTCGGCAGGGGCTCGGTGACGATCAGGAACGCGCCGACCGGCACGATGCGGCGTCGAATCCAGCCCAGCGGCCCCGTCTGCGAGGTTCCGCTCGCCAGCAGAACCTGCTTGGCGTAGAGCCGGGCCTTCGGCGTTTCGATCTGGTGGCCTCCGCCGGGCGCGGGTCGCAGGCCCGTCATCGGCGCCTGCTCGTGGATCTCCACGCCACGCCGCGCTGCCGCTTCCGCCAGGCCGCGGACGAAGCGCCCGACATGCATGCCGGCGCCTTTACGGTAGATCAGCCCGCCGTGGAAGCGGTCCGACCCCACCTCGCCGGCAATGTCGGCGCGACTGACCATCTCCGTGTCGGGGTCGACGTTGGCCGCCAGCAGTTCCTGACTGCGCGCCAGCTTGTCGTAGTGCTCGGGCTTGGCCGCCAGCTTGATCTTGCCAACGCGCGCGAAGCTGCAGTCGATCTTCTCTTCCGCCACCAAGCGCTCGACCGTATCGACTCCGGCGTCGAAGGCCCGATAGAGCCGGTCGGCGACTTCCTTGCCGAGTTTGGCCGACATCGTGCCGTAGTCCTGGGCGAAGCCGTTGTTGCACATGCCGCCGTTGCGACCGGAGGCGGCGTGCCCGATGGTCTCGGCTTCCAGGAGTACGACGCGTGCACCCTTCTTGGCAAGCGCCAGCGCAGCCGAGCAGCCAGTCAGGCCGCCGCCGATCACCGCCACGTCGCAGCTGCCCTGCACCGGTCCTGCAGTGGCACTACGGAAGGGCTCCGAGGTGTCCAGCCAATACGAGGTCAGCTTCATAGCGGCCTTTCCGGGGTCTTCGAGCGCGGCATCGTGATGTCTCCTAATTGAACGACTGGTTGGCCAGCGCGAACATGCGTGCTGGCCCCGCCGGCGGGATGTGCGGCCCCTTGACCATGGTGGTGGCGTCACCGACCTGGCGCAGGCCGATGCTTTCGAGCCAGTCCCCGAGCTGCGAGGTGGCATCGGTGTCGACGCGGACGAAAACCTGGCCGAGATGTGCGAGCGCGGCTTCGATCAAGGCGCGCGCATCGGCCGCACTTTCGGCAACCACGGGACCGATGACGTGCCCGCGGCCGAACAGGCGTGAAATGGCAAAGCCGCGCGGCTCGCCGTCACGCACGAGCACGTGGCCGTCACCAGCCTGGATGAGCCGATCCAGCATCTGCCGCCTGGCCCAGCCCGTGGCCTGCTGGTCCAGACGCGCGACCGCCTCGACATCCGATGGAGTAGTCGCCCTGACCAGGCTGGCCGGTGGCGCCTGGTGGCGCTCGTCGGGAACGCCTTGATGCTGTTGGATGACGCCGATGCGGACAAAGCCGCGCCTTTCATAAAGCGCCAGACCTTCGGCCGTCGAGTTCAGCGTGATGGTCCGCGGGTGCGCCCCTGCCAGCAGCGCATCCATCAGCCGGGCACCGTGGCCACGGCCTTGGGCCGCGTTGGCGACGATGATCATCCCGGCTGAAGCATGGTCCTCGCCGTAGGCCCACCAGGCCGCAGTCGCGATCACCGTACCGGCGCCGTTGCGGAGCACGAAGCCCTGGCCGAGCTCGAGCGCGAGGGCCCAGTCCTCGAGCCGATAGGGCCAGGACATCTCCTGCGAAAGCTGGAGGGCGCTTTCCAGGTGTTCCGTGGCAAACGGGACCAGCACCACGTCTTCGTGGTCGTGGTGGCCGGACCGGGTCGCCATGGCGGTCATGGTTCGCGCACCGCGATGGCGTCGATCTCGACCAGGTACCCGTAGTGCAATTCTGGCACCGGAACCACGCTGCGCGCGGGGCACGCACCTGGCAGCATGGACGCATAGACCGCGTTGAAGCGGGCCCAGTTGGCGATGCCGACGATGTAGGCCGTCACCTTGACGATCTGTTGCGGCGAGCTGCCCGCGGCGTGCACGATCTCCAGCATGTTCTGGATCGCCTGCCTGGCCTGCGCCTCGAATCCGTCGTCGTCCAGCGCACGTCCATCCGGGCGGATCGGCAACTGGCCGGAAACGAAGACGTGGGCGCCCGAGACAATGGCCTGCGTGTAGTGACCTGCCGGCTTCGGCGCCCGGTCCGTCAGGATGCCGGTCGCGAACTGCTCGCCGCTCATCGCCAGCCCCCGAAACGCGACCACTCGGCTTCGACCCGGTCGGAAGCGCCGCGAACGACGTGATAAGCCCGGTGCTGGGCGCCTGTGGCGCAGGCGTGGTTCGGCAGGATCCGCACACGATCACCGATCGCGAGATCGGGCAGCTTGCCCCCCGAGCCGGGACGCACCGTGATGATCCCGTGCTCCTGGTTGGCGTCGGCAACGAGCAGGTCCGGATAGGGCACGCCGGCGGTGTCGCACACCTGCCCATAACCTTGGTCGATCGCCTGCCTGCGGGTGCCGCGGTCCTGCGATAGTGCCATCCAGCCGGCGTCGATCACGATCCATCCCTTGTCGCGCTGGTGGCCGATCACCGTCGCGAGTACCGACAGCGCGATGTCGTCGACCTGGCAGACACCGATACCGGCCATCACGAGATCGAAGAACACGAACACGCCCGCCCGCACTTCGGTGACGCCGGTGAGGTCGGTGGCGTTGTGCGCGGTCGGTGTGGAGCCGACGCTGACCACCGGACAGGGCAAGCCCGCCTCACGCAGGACGGTGGCGGCATCGACCACGCTGCGGCGCTCGACCTCGGCACATTCACCCAAGGCCTCGGCCCCACGGGCCGAATAACTTGCGCCGGCGTGCGTGATCACGCCCCGCAGTTCCGCGCCGTCTTCGAGGGCGTGGCCGATGTCCAGCAGCAGCTGCCGGTCGGTCGGCAGCACGCCGGAGCGGTGGCCGTCGCAGTCGATCTCGATCAGCGCCGGAATGCGCGTGCCGGCCTGGCGCGAGGCCCGGGCAACCGCTTGCGCCTGCTCCACGGTGTCCAGCACCACGGTCACGTCGGCGCCCCCGGCGCGCAGCGCCAGCACCTGTGGCAGTTTCGATGGCGCGATGCCGACGGCGTAGACGATGTCCCGCACGCCGGCCGCCGCGAACTGCTCGGCTTCAAGAAGCGTCGAAACGGTTGCCGGACCCGACGGCGACGTCATGACGCGGCGCGCGACGTCCACCGACTTGGACGTCTTGAGGTGGGGACGCAGCGTGACGCCCAGGCCGTCCAGCCTGGCTTTCAGGCGTGCGATGTTCCGCTCCATCCTCTCAGCGTCGAGGACGAGGCAAGGCGTCGCCAGTTCCCCCAGCGTCGTTGCGGTCTGTTCGGCTTGCGCCTGCTTCATGGCTAAGGGCTGGCCCAATGTCGTGCTCCGAGTTGTGCTTGTCCGATGCGGCCTGCTGGATGCGGGCCGGCACCGACCAAGTGAGATGACCGGATGTTGCGCCTGATCGATTCAACCTACAATTTATCGAACCTGCATAGCGAGTTAAGGTCCCACTAAATGATCAGCTCTGAGGATCTGCGCTTCTTCAACATGCTGGCCCAGTCCGCGTCGCTCGCTGAAGCTGCCCGGAAGATGGATGTCACGCCGCCGGCCGTCACCCAGCGCCTGCAAGCGCTGGAAGCACGGATTGGCATCCGGCTGATCGACCGTTCCGGCCGCAGGATGGTCCTCACCGATGAAGGCGATTTGGTCGCATCGCACGGGACGATCGTGGCCGATGCGATGGAGGCGCTGTCCGAGGCATTGGCCAATCGCAAGAAGGCCGTCAGCGGGCATCTACGCATAGCCGCCCCGCATGGCTTCGGCCGGCTGCATGTCGCACCCGTGGTCGATGCGTTTGCAAAAGCGCACCCTGGCGTGACGGTCACCCTGGACCTTGCCGACCATCCCGGCGCGCACCTGGTCGAGAGCAGCGACGTCATCGTCCACATCGGACCGCCTGGCGCCCAAAACCAGATCGTCACGACGCTGGCACCGAACCGACGCATCCTCTGCGCCAGCCCGGACTATCTCGCCAGTGCTTCGCCGATTCAGTCGCCTTCAGATTTGCTGCGGCATCGATGCCTGGTGGTGAGAGAGAACGACGAGGACGTCACACTGTGGCGCTTCGTGCACGCTTCCCGCGAGCCGGAGACGGTCCGGATCCGTCCCACCATGTGCAGCAATGACGGCGCGGTGGTGCGCGACTGGGCGGTCACAGGGCAGGGTGTCGCGATGCGGTCGGAGTGGAACGTCGCTGCCGATCTGGCAGCCGGTCGGCTCAAGCGGGTGCTCGCGAGCTGGGATGTTCCTGCCGCCGACGTCGTCGCCATGCTGGGCACCCGCTTCGGGCGAAGTGCGCGGGCAACGGCCTTTCTGGCGATGCTGCGCCAATCTCTTGCGCCGCCACCTTGGAGGCGAAGGACCGTGCGATGACGCCGGGACTAAATGCTGCTGGTCGCTGTTCTTCCTTCAATGCCCGCTTAGGGTTTGTATTGCAGACATCTTCAAGGTGCATGCCAACGTCATTCTTCCGCGATTGATCAGCACGATGGGGCTCAAGCCAGAGCCCCATACACGCTGCCACACTTGACGTCAGAATGCGTGACGCAGCCCGAAGTCGTAGCCCGTAGCGCTGCGCGGCGCCAAACCCGCCACGCCCGAACCCGTAGACAAGAAGGCAGGGCCCCCAAGCCCGACGGCCATGATTGCAGGGTTGTTCTGCCCGTTCTTGATCCGAGCGCGAGCCACCGTGGCGTAGAGCGCGGTGCGCTTCGACAGGTTGTGGACGTAGCCGAGCGCGAGCTTGTTCACCGACGCGTCGCGGTCCAGTGCCGACAACGTCGGCGCGGCGGAACTCGGGTCGTTCTTGAACTTGACGCGAGCGTACGACGCCTTCAGAACGCCAGCACCGACGGGGACCGTCATGCCGATCATGGCGCCGTTGTACTCGTCATTGTCTTTGAAGGTGAGTCTGCCGGCACTCAAGGGAGCGGTGGTGGTCTCAGCCTTGTCCTTGACCTGCGACAACTCGCCCATCAGCTTGAGGACACCAAAATCGTAGGACGCGCCCAAGTTGATTGTGCGCAGTTTCTCGGAAAGCCGGGTGCCGGCCACGACCCCGGCCTCGCTGATCAACAAGGTGTCGGCTGCCGTGCTTTGTCCGTAGGCAACCGCCATATCGAGCGGGCCGCTTGCATAGCCGAACCGCCCGCCGTAGTAGCGGCCACGTTGGGACGGGCTGTCGGACAGGTAGCTGTATTTCACGTTCTCAGGAAGGGCGTACATGACCTGACCGTAGAAACCGCCGAGATCGCGAGGCAGGAAGTAACCCACGCTGTTGGACGCCCGAATCGCGTTGTCATTCGCGGCAATGGCGGAGCCCGGGCCGCGCGCCGTGGCGATGTTGCCGCTGATGCTCTTGATGAGGTTTTCGCCGACGCCGACTGCACCCATCGGATCGAACACGCTCTCGTTCCAGTAGGTCGGAACATAGTCCCGGCCGAGCCTGAGTTCACCGAATCCGCCGGACAGGCTCACCGTTGAGCGACGGCTGAACGAGGTCAGTCCGTTTGCGCCGCTGTCCTGGTTGAAGCCCGACTCGAGCCAGAATCCTGCTGCCAGTCCCCCGCCCAGATCTTCGGTGCCACGGAAGCCGACACGACTCGACGAGTTGGCGCCGCTCGACAGGACGGTTTGGGAGCGCGTTGCTTCTGCCACGGCGAGAGCTGATGGCGGCGGGAGCGTCCCCGTGTTGTTGTAGAAGGAACTCTTCACGCTGTAGTGACTGACCGCCGAATCAGCGACGCCGAAAAGCGTCAAGGACGACTGCGCCGAAGCAGCGCCCGAAGCAGCCAGCGCCGCAAAGGTGATCAAGGACTTACGCATAGCAAGTGTCTCCAAGGGACGGACAAGGATTACCGGCGCCTCGCAACGCCGGTGGTGGATGCGGCAACGTGCCGCAAGATGGTTCGGCAACGAGTGCCGGGTCTGGGTGATTCGGCCGATCAATCCGCCGCAAGCAGACGGATGTCTTGCGGCGCGAGGCCGCCCTCGTCCACCACGTCCTGCCAACGACCGAACTCGTGCCGAACGCGTTCTCTCAGTGCAGAGGGCGGACCGGCCTCGACCCTGGCGCCTTGGCGTTCGAATCGGGCAACCACTTGCGGATTGGCGAGAACCTCGTTGAGGGCGCGGTTGATCTGCGCGACCACCGCGGGCGAGGTGCGTGCAGGGGCAAACAGCCCATACCACTGCGAGACATCGACCCCTTCGATGCCTGATTCCGAGAGCGTAGGCACCGCAGGCAACGCTTCGAGACGCGCCGGGGCCGCAACGGCGAGGGCGCGCAGCCGGCCGTCGAGGATGAAGGGATGCGCGGTGAACAGGCTCGGAAACATGACCTGCGAGCGACCATCGAGTGTGTCCACGATCGCAGGCGCTGCACCCTCATGGGTTCTACCTTCCATCCTCGTGCCCGTGTTGAGTTGGAACAGCTCCGCCGCGAAGTGTGGCGGCGTACCGTCACCGGCCGACGCGTATCTGATGCTGCCCGGCCCGCTGCGCAGACGCTGCAGGAGGCTGCGAACGGTGTCGAAGCCGGCGTGCTGGTTGGCCACCATCAGGGTCGGCGACGATCCGATCAACCCGACCGGCTCAAAGTCTTTGACAGGGTGGTAGCCCAGCTTCTGGAGTGCGGGGTTCATGGCGTGGGTGCCCACGTAGCCGAACATGAGGGTGTGGCCGTCCGGTTCTGCCCTGGCCACATACTCGCTCGCGATGGCACCATTTGCGCCGGCCCGGTTGTCCACGAGAACTTCTTGGCCGAGCATCGGCTTCAGTTCGGCCGCGATGATCCTGGCCATCGTGTCGTTGCCGCCGCCCGCACGGGTCGGCACGATGATGGTGATCGGTTTGCGCGGGAACGTGGCCGACTGACGCGCAACGGCCTCAGGGCGCGTAAAGACATAGTCGGGCAACTGCATCTCGCCCTGCATGATCTTTCTGGCGGTACGCACCAGCGCCGCCGCTTTCACGGTCGCATCGTCCGCCCGACCCGCAAGCTCGACTTCCACGTCGATCTGCCCTGCCGGGTGCAGGAGAACCAGGTTGTGACGGCCTGGCTCGCGAGCAGAGGTACTGGCGACGGTGCCCGGGAGTGCGAAGGCGCTGAGAACGCCGATCGCACCAGTCACCGCATGCGAAGCATGGCAGCGGCGTGGGGTGAAGTAGCGCGAGGTGATGCTGTCCGGCGAGTCTCCTGCGCTGACCAGCACCGGCTTGGGAATGACGCTGCCCGAAACATCCCCGAGTCCCATCAACAGGCCGGCCTGAAGACGCAGCTTCTCGAGCCGCTCCAGCAGTACCGTATTCGAATCGAGCGCCCCGGGCTTTTCGCCGCCGGTGACGCCCAGGTCACGCGCGCGCACGATCATCAGCGGCATCGCCGCATCGATGCACGTCACCTCGATATCGTCGATCGTGTCGATCCGCCGACCGGTCGGAAAGACCTTGCCCGTCACGGCACCCCACGCGTCCAGGAAGTTCAGGAGGATTGGTGCAGCCGTACCGGCCACGCCATCGATGCGCGCATCTCCCTCGTAGGTGACGCGCTTGCCGGGCGTCCTGACCGTGACGTCGATGCGCGATCGCGTGTTGACATTGAAGACGCGTACCCGCGTCACCCCGTCCTGCGCCTTGACCAGCCCCTGCTCGATTGCGAAGGGCGCGACGCCCGACAGCATGTTGCCGCAGTTCGGCCGCGTGTCGACGGAACGGTGTCCGACTCCCACCTGCGCGAACAGGTAGTCCAGATCGCAGCCCGGTTCCTTTGAACGGGAAACGATGGCGACCTTGCTGTTGAGGGTGCTGCCGCCGCCCAAGCCGTCGAGCTGCAGCGGATCGGAGGCACCGATCGCGCCGATCAGCGCCTGGTCGCGCTCCTCGTCGCTTTCAGGCAGCCACTCCCTCAGGAAGAAAGGGCCGCGCGAGGTACCCGCACGCATCAGCACGCAGGGAATGGTCCTGCTCATCTCAGTCGGCCGAAAGCTTTGCCGCCTGGACCACCTTCTTCCACTTGACCTGCTCCTGCTGCACATAGGTGCGCATCTGCTCGGAAGTCATGGTTTCAACCTCGGCGCCGTGGTCCTCCAGCTTCTTGATGACGCCCTTGTCGGCCAAGGCCGCATTGAGCACCTTGTTGAGTTGCTCGATCACGGGCTTCGGAGTCTTGGCTGGCGCGAAGATACCGTACCACTGCGAAACATCCACGTTGTCGACGCCCTGCTCCTTGAGCGTCGGCACGTCCGGCATCTGCGGCGAACGCTTGGTACCGGCTACGCCGATCGCCTTGAGCTTGCCGGCTTTGACGTAGGGCATGGCAGTGAAGAGGCTCGGGAACATCACCTGTGTCTGGCCGCCGATCGTGTCGGTGATCGCAGGCGCCGATCCCTTGTACGGTACGTGAAGCATGCTGGTGCCCGTCGACAGCTTGAACATCTCAGCGGCGAAATGCGGTGCCGTTCCGTTGCCAGCAGACGCGTAGCTCGTCTTGTCGGGGGCGGCCTTGAGCGCGGCGACCAGTTCTTTCGCATTGTTCGCTTTGACCGAAGGGGTCACGACCATCAGCGTCGCGGACGTGCCGACCATGGCCACGGGCTCGAAGTCCTTCACCGGGTCGTAGCGCAGCTTCTGCAGTGCGGGATTCATCGCATGCGTGGCCACATAGCCGAGCATCAGCGTGTAGCCATCCGGCGCGGCGCGCATGACGAACTCGCTGGCAATCGCGCCGTTGGCGCCCGCCTTGTTGTCGACGACGACCGGTTGCTTGAGGGCGGCCGACATCGCCTGGCCGATGACTCGCGCCATCGCGTCGTTGGCGCCCCCGGCGGCGGTCGGCACGACGATGGTGATCGATTTTTCGGGATAGGCGGCGAGCGCGCCGCTGCAGAAGAGCACAGCCGCCGAGGCCAAGGCACACAGGACGGGTGCGTTGTGAAGTTGCATTGATGTCTCCGATGGTTGAAAGATTGGCATCCAGGTCGCTTCCTTGACCGTGGACCTATGGTCTTCGGTTCGATGCTTGCTGTGAATTGCATGTTTAGGATCGATTGATGCACACTGTCGATCAGTCAAACATGCCTGCGGTACCTGACCATGGCGATCAATTTCAACCTCAACGACCTGCAGGCGTTCCGCGCCGTCGCCGAACTGAACAGCTTTCGCAAGGCGGCCGAAGCGCTGCACGTATCGCAGCCCGCGTTCAGCAGGCGCATCGAGAAGCTGGAAGAAGCGCTCGGGGTACGGCTGCTGGAGCGGACCACGCGGCGGGTGAGCCTGACGGCGGTCGGGCGCGACTTCGACCGGAAGGTGCAGCAGCTGCTTGACGATCTGGACCTCACGCTGCTGGGCATCCGCGGGGTGGCGGCAACGCGCATGGGCGAGGTCACCATCGCTTGCGTGCCCTCGACGGTCTACTACTTCGTGTCGCAGGTAATCTCGCGCTATCACGAGCGATACCCGAAGGTCCGGGTCAAGGTCTTCGATGCGAGCGCCAACGAGGTGCTGGCCGCCGTGTCGCGCGGCGAGGCGGATTTCGGGCTTAACTTCATTGGGGGGCAGGAACCCGACATCGAGTTCAAGCCGCTGATGGAGGAGCGCTTCGTTGCCGCTTGCCGGCGCGACCATCCGCTCGCCGGCAAACGGAAGGTGAGTTGGACCGAACTGGCGCAGTACGACTACATCTCGGTGAGCAAGGCGTCCGGAAACCGCTTGCTGCTGGACCAGGCGCTATCTGGTTTGCCAGGGCGCCCGCAGGCGATCTACGAGGCGCAGCACGTCACGACGATGTTGGGCTTGGTCGAAGCCGGGCTCGGCGTTGCGGCAGTTCCCTCGATCGCCATGCCGGGCGCCGATCATCCGCTGCTGGTCAGCGTGCCGTTGGTTGAACCGGTCGTCAGTCGCAAGGTGGGCTTGATCCGGCGCAAGGGCCGCACCCTTTCTCCGGCCGCCATGCAGTTCTTCGAGTTCTTCTCAGAGATGAAGGGCAGGCGCGCCCAGGCCGGGAGAAAGCGCACCTCGGCTTGAAGGCTCAGCGACGCGCCGTCAGTACCCGATCGACCATCACGCCGGCCTGGCCAAGGTTGTTGACGGGGTCGCACATCGCGTCGAGCTGGGCGCGCGTGACATGCTTGCTGATCTCCGGGTGATCTGACAGGATCTCGATGAGCGGGCGATTCTTGCTAATCGCTTCGCGGCACAGGTCATACACAAGATCGTGAGCGTACTCGCGGCCGATGTACGGCCCCAGTCCCATCATCACGGCTTCAGACATCACCAAGCCGTTTGTGAGGTCGATGTTGGCGCGCATGCGGGTGGCGTCGACTTCGAGGCCCTTGAGGATGAATTTGGTCTGCTTCAGCGCCCCGGACATCAGGCAGAAGATTTCCGGCAAGGACACCCACTCGATTTCCCAAGGTCCGGTGGAGCGCTCGTGGTCGGCCACCATCGCATCCATGAGCGCAGCGACATGCTGGCGCGCCACGGAAATGTTGGCATGGATGTAGAGGCACGAGATCGGGTTGCGCTTTTGCGGCATGGTCGACGACGAACCGCGGCCAGGTGCAAATGGCTCGAACACCTCGGCGACTTCGGTCTGCATCATCAGCTTGACGTCCATCGCGATCTTGCCGAGCGAGCCGCCCACCAGTCCAAGGAAGGCGCCCACCTCCGCGATGGTGTCGCGCACGGTGTGCCAGGAGATCAGCGGCTGGGCAAGGCCAAGTTCCTTCATCAGTCCGGCCTGTGTTTCCATCGCGCCCTTCTCCAGCGACGACAGCGTGCCCGACGCGCCGCCGAACTCCCCCATCAGCACCCGCGGCTTGAGCTGCTGCAGACGCTCGCGGTGACGGTCGATACCGGCCAGGATGCTTGCCATCTTGTAGCCAAAGGTGATCGGTGTGGCCTGCTGCAGATTGGAGCGGCCGATCACCGGCGTATCGCGGTACCTTTTTGCCAGCGAGGCCAGCGCGTCGCCTATCTCGTCCAGGTCCTGCTCGACCAATGCGAGGCCTTCACGCATCTGCAGCACCGCTGCCGTATCGGTGATGTCCTGAGTGGTAGCGCCCCAGTGGCAATACTCGCCCAGCTTGTCGCGGCAGTTGGCGTTGATCTGGTTGACGACCGCAATGATTGGATAGCCGATCTGCTCGGTCTTGGCCTTGAGCTTCACCCAGTCGATCTGGGATAGCTCGCAGTTGCGGACGATCTCGTCTGCCGCATCCTTGGGGATGATACCGAGCTCGCCCTGCACCTTGGCCAGCGCGCGTTCGATGTCGAGGTACTTGGCGGTCCGGTTCTCGTCAGACCACACGTCGCGCATGCGCGCGTCGCTGAACATGTCGCCAAAGATGCGCGAGTCGATGATGGTGGAGGCCATGGTGTGGGATCTTTCTGGGCTGGATGTTGAGGGTAGGTTTATTCGCGGGCCAGGGCCAGCGTGCGTTGTGCCTGCAGCACCACAGGTCGATCGACCATGCGGCCATCGAGCCGCGCAGCGCCCGGGGACGCGGCATCGGCTGCCAGCACTCGCTGTGCCCACTCCAGTGCTTCTGCGGGGGGTCTTAGCGCGGTGTGAATGGGCTCCACCTGGCTCGGATGAATGCACAGTTTGGCGCCAAAGCCCACAGCACGCGCCGAAGCCAGGTCGGCCAGAAGGCGCTTGCGATCGTCCAGCCGGGGCGTGACCCCGGCAACCGGCGCCGGCAGGCCTGCCACGCGCGAGGCAATCGCGATGCGGCTGGCCGCGTAGGCGAGACCCGAGGCGTCGTTGTCAATCTCGATGTCCAGGTCCAATGCGAAGTCCAACGTGCCGAACACCAGGCGCGACACGCCCGCGGCGGCGACGGAGTCGACTCCGGCCACTCCGCGCGCACTTTCGATCAGCGCGAGAACGCTGGCTCCGGGCAGCGCGGCGAGCGTGGCCGCGACCTGCTGTGCAGACTCGGCCTTGGGCAGCAGAACGCTGCAGGCCCCGACCTTGCGCAGCGCCGTCAGGTCGTCATCGAACCACGGCGACGCGGCATCGTTGATGCGCACCACCGTGCGCGACCGGTCGCCCGCGGATGCGGAACGGAACCAGTCTGCGATCGCCTGGCGGGCAAGCGCCTTGTCGTCGGCTGCGACCGCGTCTTCAAGGTCCAGGATGACGGCATCCGCGCCGCTTGCCAGTGCCTTGCCGAAGCGTTCCGGCCGCGTGCCCGGAACGAAGAGGTAGGTGCGAGGAATATTGGAAGCAACGGACATGATGCCCACCTCAGACAGCCTTGGACGCGCGCAGCGCCTCGATCTCGGCCGCGCCGTAGCCCAGCTCGGCAAGGATTGCGTCGGTGTGCTGGCCGAGTGCCGGCACGGGGTCCATGCGCGGCCCCACGTCCCAGGTGCCGGGCGGCAGCATGGCGGGGAGCGGGCCGTTCGGCGAGCCGACTTCGGTCCAGCGCCCGCGCGCCTTCAGTTGCGGGTGGGCCCAGACATCATTCATGGTGTTGACCTGGGCATTGGCGATTTGCGCGAGTTCGAGCCGTTCGACCACCTGTGCCCTGGTCAGGGATGAGAAGGCTTCCACAATGATTCTGCGCAGCGCGTCGCGCTCGGCCACCCTCTTGAAGTTGGCTGTGAAGCGAGGATCGGCAGTCAGCGCCGGTCGCTGCAGCACCGTCTCGCAGAAACTGGCCCACTCGCGTTCATTCTGAAGGCCCAGCATCACCATGTTGCCGTCACCCGTGGGGAACGGGCCATAGGGGTAGATCGTTGCATGACTGGCGCCGGTTCGCGGTGGTGGTGCGGCGCCTTCGAAGGCGTAGTAGAGCGGATAGCTGGTCCATTCGGCGAGCGACTCCAGCATGGAGATGTCGATGCGCTGCCCCTTGCCGGTCTGGCCGCGTTGCAACAGCGCCGCGAGAATGCTGCTGTACGCGTACATGCCCGCGGCGATGTCGGCGATCGATGGACCGGCCTTGCACGGCTCATCGGGCGTGCCGGTGACCGAGACGAACCCCGCTTCGCTCTGAATAAGAAGATCGTAGGCCTTCTTGTCACGGTACGGACCGGGGTTGATCGGGTCGTCGCCATAGCCTGAGATGTCGCACACGATCAACCCCGGCTTTGCGGCGGACAGCATTTCATACCCGAGGCCGAGGCGCGCAGCGGCACCGGGCGCGAGGTTCTGTACAACGACATCTGCCTTCTCCAGCACCAGGCGTTCCAGAATCGTGGCCGCCTCGGGATGCTTGACGTCGAGCGTCAGGCTCTCCTTGGAGCGGTTGGTCCAGACAAAGTGCGACGCCAGTCCGTGCACGCGCTCGTCATAGCCTCGGGCGAAATCGCCCGATCCCGGCCGTTCGATCTTGACGACGCGTGCGCCGAGGTCAGCGAGTTGGCGCGTGGCGAAAGGCGCCGCGATCGCGTGCTCCAGCGTGACGACCGTGAGGCCCTTGAGTGGCTGCATGTGTTGCTCTATCCGAAGGTAGGTGGGTTGATGGAGATCAGCGCAGGACCGCAGTCGCGTCCATCGTGAGCCAGCCTTCGTGATCGGAGGCCCAGAGCCGGATGGTCTTTCCGTCGGCTTCAGGTTGTCCCTGGAGATGGAACGGATGCAGGTCGAATGTCGGGCGCACCGCCTTGAATCGAAAGCTGGCCACATCGGCTTGCGGCATCTGGCGCCGAAGGAGATCCATAAGCAGCGTTGCAATCAGCGGTCCATGCACGATCAGGCCGGGATAGCCCTCGACGTTGGTGACGTACTGCCTGTCATAGTGAATGCGATGGCCGTTGAAGGTGAGTGCCGAGTAGCGAAACAGCAGCACGTCATCCGGCACGATGGAGCGCCTCCATTGGGCTTCCGCAGGCGCGGCTTGTGGCGGTGGGGCGACGTCGTTCGGACCCTGAGCCTCGCGGTAGACGATGTCGTGGAATTCGACGAGCGCTGGTTCGCTGCTGTCGTTGCAGCGCACCTCGTGCCTGACCTTGACGAAGACAAGCGTGCCGGTGCGGCCCTCTTTGACGGTCACGTCGTCGATGGTCGAGGTTCGCGCGACCCGGTCACCGACTCGTATGGGCGAGCGAAACTCGAACTGGCTGCCGGCCCACATGCGGCGAGGCAGTGGCACCGGAGGAAGGAAGCCGCCGCGCTTGGCGTGCCCATCGGCGCCGATTTCCGACTGTCGATGCATCGGCAGGAAATACAACCAATGCCAAAGGTACGGCAAAGTGGTGCCGGTCTCGACGGGCACCGAAGGGTGATCCAGCGTGGCGGTCAGCGCGATGACGGGCGTCGGGTTAACAGCGTCCTGAATGGTCTCGCTGCGTCCGATCCAGGCACGAAGTTCTTCAGCTTGAAGAGTCACTCACTTGTCTCCAGTTGCGGCTCCTGTATCTGAGGAACCTTGCGAACGAGTCTCGCGCCTTGGCAGGACAAAGTGAATTGCAAGATTCAGAACGATTGATGCATCGGGCGCATAAACGATATGCTCGCGCAGGATCGGTCCGCGGCAATATCGGCATTGACAAGAACGGCCAGGCATTCGATCCGCAGTACTCCACTGCGCTCGAGGCCGGATTGAAGCTGCAAACGCGGGATCAGCGCCTGGGCGCCAATCTGGCGGTGTTCGACATCAAGAAGACGAACGTACTGACAGCAAGCGACACACCGGGATTCTCCGTTGCGGAGGCGAAGTCATGGAACAAGCGATTTCGTTCAAGCGTCGGCCTATTCCCCCCGCGGCGAGTTCCTTGAACGGACACATCAATTGAGCCTCGATCGACATCAAGGCCGCCGGCATCAAGCTCGATTGAAGCTGACGTACCAATCTGGAAGTGAGGTATTACCCTCGCACTCGGTTTTCGGGCGCAACCGATGCGATGAACTCCGACCTGCGCCGGGCAACTCAGACCGAAATCTTCTCCAGGTAATAGCAGCCTAGCCCGCGAACCGTTGCGACGCGCACCGGCCCCTTCTCTATCTTCTTGCGCAGGCGATGGATGTACACCTCAATCGCATTGAGGCTCACCTCCTCGCCCCATTCGCACAGGCGCTCCACCAACTGGTCCTTGCTGACCGGCCGCCCTGCGCGCTGCAGGAGCACCTCGAGCAGGCTCAGCTCCCGGCCCGACAAGTCCACCATCTTGCCGTCGAGCGTTGTCAATCGGCTGGCCTGATCGTAGACCAGCGGGCCATGCCTGATCGCGTTGCCGGAGATGCCCATGCCGCGTCGCGAGAGCGCGCGTACGCGCGCCTTGAGCTCCTCCAGGCTAAAGGGCTTGGCCATGCAGTCGTCGGCGCCGTTGTCCAGGCTCCTGACGCGCTCCTCCACGCTGTCTGCCCCGGTGAGTACAAGCACCGGTAGGTGCGACCCGCGGGCACGCAGGCGCCTGAGGATCTCGAGGCCGTCCATGGCGGGAAGGCCGAGATCGAGGATCAGCAGGTCGAACTCGCCATGGGTGATGAGGCTCGTATCTGCCTCCGAGCCGTTGGTCACGTGATCAACCACGGCGCCCGACGCACGCAGGGTGCGCAGGATCGAGTCGGCCAGCACCTGATCGCCGTCCGCGACAAGAATTTTCATGGTGATCTCTTACGTTGATCCCCTGACCACCGCTCACGGAGTCGCACGAGCCGCCAACGATTGACAAGCTGCGTCTTCGGTTCTCTCATGCAACGCCTCAATGCAGCTTGACGTGGGGCTCGGTGCGCCGCGTGATGAGCCGGGCCAGCGTGTCGAGCGAGACCTTGACCACGCCGTGCAGCGCGAGTTCGTGCATCTTGTAGAGCGACACGTACATTAGCCGTGCGAAGGCGCCTTCGATCATCAGGCTGCCGCCGATCAGGCCGCCCATCATGTTGCCCACCGTGCTGTACTCGCCGAGCGAGACCAGCGAGCCGAAGTCGCGGTAGCGGTAATCCTTCAGCGGCGTGCCGGCCAGGCGGCGACGAATCTGCGCGGCGACGTGCGAAGCCTGCTGGTGCGCCGCCTGTGCGCGCGGCGGCACGAAGCCGCCCTTGCCGCCGTTGGCCTCAGGCCAGGCGCAGGCTGCGCAGTCGCCGATCGCGAAGATGTCGTCGTCGCGCGTGGTCTGCAGCGTCGGGCGCACCGCGAGCTGGTTGCTGCGGTTGGTTTCCAGGCCCGCGATGTCCTTCAGGAAGTCGGGCGCCTTCACGCCCGCGGCCCATACCACCAGCTCGGCCGGCAGCGTGCGGCCGTCGGCCAGGCGCACGCCCTCGGGCAGCACCTCGGCCACCTTGGCCGAGGTGTGCACGTCCACGCCGAGCTCGCGCAGCAGATCCTCGGTGGCCTTGGACAAGCGCGGCGGCAGCGCCGGCAGCACGCGATCGGCGGCCTCGATCACGCTGACCTGGATGTCCTTCTCGGCATCCACGCGATCGAGCCCGTAGGCCACGACCTCGCGCGTGGTGCGATGCAGCTCGGCCGCCAGCTCCACGCCGGTGGCGCCGGCGCCGATGATGGCCACGTGCAGCTGCTCGGGGCGCAGCGGCGTGGTCTGCGCGTGCGCTCGGATGCAGGCATTGACCATGCGCATGTGAAAGCGCTGCGCGTCGGCCTTCGACTCGAGCCTGAGCGCATGCTCGCGCACGCCGGGCGTGCCGAAGTCGTTGCTGAGGCTGCCGATGGCGACGACCAGCGTGTCGTAGCCGAACGCGCGCGCCGGCGTGACCAGCCGGCCCTCGTCGTCCATGTAGGGCGCGACATGCACCTCGCGCCGCTCGCGGTCGATGCCGGTGAGCTCGCCGAGCCGGAAGCGGAAGCGGTGCCAGTGCGCCTGCGCGAGATAGTCGACCTCGTGCGCACTCATGTCCATGCTGCCCGACGCGATCTCGTGCAGCTTGGGCTTCCAGATGTGGGTGCGGTGCATGTCGATCAGCGTGATGTCCGCCATGCCGCGCTTGCCCAGCGTATCGCCGAGGCGAGTGGCCAGCTCCAGACCGCCGGCACCGCCGCCCACGATGACGACTCGGTGCTTGGACAAAGGGCTGTTCATGGTTGACTGCTCGTACAGGCGCGGGGGCACTTCAATGCGGCCGGGCCACGATGACCGATCGGTTCGCCGGGCACGGCCACCTTGTGGAGGTGCGCCAGCATTCCAGGCCGAGGCCCAGCGCTGCTACAGCTGCCCCTGGCACACGTACTTGATGTGCATGTAGTCGTCCAGCCCGTGCACCGAACCCTCGCGGCCGTAGCCGGACTCCTTCACGCCGCCGAAGGGCGCGGCCTCTGCCGCCAGGGCGCCTTCGTTGATGCCGACGATGCCTGATTCCAGCGCCTCGGCCACGCGCCAGATCCGGCGCACGTCGGTCGAGTAGAAGTAGGCCGCGAGCCCGAAGGGCGTGTCGTTGGCGGCGGCGATCACCTCGGCTTCGCTGTCGAAGCGCGTGATCGGCACCACCGGCCCGAAGGTCTCCTCGCAGCTGCAGGCCATGGTGGCATCGGCGTTCACCAGCACCGTGGGCGCGTAATAGTTCGGGCCCAGATCTACAAGACGCCTTCCGCCAGTGAGCACTTTGGCGCCCTTGGCGACCGCGTCCTGCACATGGCGCTCGATCTTCTCGACCGCGCGCGCATTGATCATCGGACCGATCTGCGAGCCCGGCTCGCTCGCCGGGCCCACCTGGAGCGCACCGACGCGCCCGGCCAGCTTGTCGGCGAAGGCGTCATGCAGGCGCTCGTGCACGAACACGCGGTTCGGGCAGACGCAGGTCTGGCCGCCGTTGCGGAACTTGGCCGCCATCAGGCCTTCGACGGCGGCATCGATATCGGCGTCTTCGAAGACGATGAAGGGCGCATTGCCGCCGAGCTCGAGCGAGAGCTTCTTCAGCGTGTCGGCCGAGCGGCGCGCCAGGTGCTGGCCCACCGGCGTGGAGCCGGTGAAGCTGATCTTGCGCACGCGCGCATCGTCCAGCCACACGTCCACCACCTCGGGCGTGCGTTCGCGCGAGGCAGTGACGATGTTGATGACCCCCGCCGGCACCCCGGCCTCCTGGGCCAGCTTGACCAGGGCCAGCGATGTCAGCGGCGTGTCCTCGGCCGGCTTGCACACCACGGTGCATCCGGCCGCGAGCGCCGGCGCGATCTTGCGCGCGATCATGGCGGCCGGGAAGTTCCACGGCGTGATGGTGGCGACCACGCCCACCGGCTCCTTCAGCGCGAACATGCGCCGTCCCGGCACCGGCGCGGGGATCACCTCGCCATTGGCGCGCGTGGCTTCCTCGGCAAACCACTCGACGTAGCTGGCGGCATAGGCCACCTCGCCCCGGCCCTCGGCCAGCGGCTTGCCCTGCTCGCGCGAAATGAGGCGGCCCAGGTCTTCCTGGTGCGCCATCACCAGATCGTTCCAGCGCTTGAGGATGCGGGCGCGCTCCTTAGCCGGCACGGCGCGCCAGGCGGGGAAGGCGGCATGCGCGGCATCGACGGCGGCGCGCGCGTCGGCGGCCGTGCCGTCGGGCACGCTGGCGAAGACGGCGTCGGTGGCGGGATCCGTCACGTCGAGGCGGCGTGCGTCGCTCGCCTCGCGCCATTCGGCGCCGATGAGATGGGTGCCGGGCATCAGGTCCTGGCGTTCGAGGGTCAGTGTCATGGTGTTTGTCATGGGGGGTTCAGGCTGCGGCGACGCGCTCGGCGATCGCGATGCCCATCTCGGTGGTCGATGCCGTGCCGCCGAGGTCGCGCGTGCGCGGGCCCTCGCGCAGCACCGCCTCGATGGCGGCGAGGATCGCATCGTGGGCGGCGCGGCCGGCGCCCTGCCCTTGGGTGAGGAAGTCCAGCATCAGCGCCCCCGACCAGATCATGGCGATCGGGTTGGCGATGTTCTGGCCGTAGATGTCGGGCGCCGAGCCGTGCACCGGCTCGAACAGCGACGGGAACCTGCGGTCCGGGTTGAGGTTGGCCGAAGGCGCCAGGCCGATGGTGCCGGTGGTCGCGGGGCCGAGGTCGGAGAGGATGTCGCCGAACAGGTTGCTCGCCACCACCACGTCGAAGCGCGTGGGCTGCAGCACGAAGCGCGCGGACAGGATGTCGATGTGCTGCTTGTCGACCTGCACCTCGGGATAGTCGCGGCCGATCGCGTCGGCGCGGCCGTCCCACCAGGGCATGCTGATCGCGATGCCGTTGCTCTTGGTGGCCACCGTCAGGTGCTTTCTCTTGCGCGCCTGGGCGAGTTCGTAGGCGTACTTCAGCACGCGGTCGGTGCCGTGGCGCGAGAACACCGATTCCTGGATCACGATCTCGCGCTCGGTGCCCTCGTACATCACGCCGCCGAGCGAGGTGTATTCGCCCTCGGTGTTCTCGCGCACCACGAGGTAGTCGATGTCGCCGGGCTGGCGGCCGGCCAGCGGGCAGGGCACGCCTTCGAACAGGCGCACCGGGCGCAGGTTGATGTACTGGTCGAATTCGCGGCGGAACTTCAGAAGCGACCCCCACAGCGAGACGTGGTCGGGCACGGTGGCGGGCCAGCCGACGGCGCCGAAGTACAGCGCGTCGACGCCCTTCAGTTGTTCCTTCCAGTCGTCCGGCATCATCTGGCCGTGCGCGGCGTGGTAGTCGCAGCTGGCCCAGTCGATGGTGCGGCAGTCGAGCTCGAAGCCGAAGCGCGCCGCTGCGGCCTGCACCACGCGCAGGCCTTCGGGCATCACTTCCTTGCCGATGCCGTCGCCGGCGATCAGCGCGATGCGGAAGGTGGGTGTCATTTCGGTTTTCCTCATGATGCTGCCGCGGCCTTGCGGTCCATGTCGTCGAGCCAGCCCTGGCGCAGCTCGGGCACCGAACGGGCGAGTAGTTCGTAGTAGGGGTGGTGCGGCCCGCGCTCGTAGTCGCAGCGCGCCACCTGCGCGAGCTTGCGGCCGTGCTGCATCACGACGATCTCGTCGCACACCGCGCGCACCGTGTGCAGGTCGTGGCTGATGAAGAGATAGGAGACGCCGAGCTCGCGCCGGAGCTCCGCCATCAGGTCCAGCACCGCCGCGGCGACCACGGTGTCGAGCGCGGAGGTCACCTCATCGCAGAGGATGAGGTCGGGATCGGCCGCGAGCGCGCGCGCGAGGTTCACGCGCTGCTTCTGCCCACCCGAGAGGCCGCCCGGCAGGCGAGCGGCCACCGAGTGCGGCAGCTTCACGAGATCGAGCAGTTCGCGGATGCGGCGTTTCAGCGGCTCGCCGCGCAGGCCCTTGTAGAACTCGAGCGGGCGCGCCAGGATGCGCTCGATGGTCTGCGAGGGATTCAGCGCCGTATCGGCCATCTGGAACACGATCTGGATGCGGCGCAGCTCGTCGCGGTCGCGCTGCTGCAGCGTCGGCTTGAGCTCGCGGCCGCGAAACAGCACGCTGCCGTGGCTGGGCTTCAAGAGGCCGGCCACGGCCCGCGCCAGCGTGGTCTTGCCCGAGCCCGACTCGCCGATCACGCCGATCGCCTGGCCGCGGTGGAGCTTCAGATCGATGTCCTGCAGGATCGGCTTGGCCGGACGCCCCTGCGCATCCACCGGGCCGTAGCCGGCCGAGAGCTGCTGTACATGGAGCAGCAGCTCGGGATCGTCGTTGGCTGCCTTGCCCGATTCGCGCGTTGCCGGCCGGGCGGCGGCCAGCAGGCACTTCGTGTAGTCGTCCACCGGTGCCGAGAGGATCTGCCCGGTCGCGTTCAGCTCACGCATTTTTCCGTCGCGCAGCACCAGGATGTGGTCGGCCATCTGCGCCACCACGGCGAGATCGTGGCTCACGTACACCGCAGTGGCGCGGCGCTCGCGCACCACGCGGCGGAAGGCGCGCAGCACCTCGATCTGAGTCGTCACGTCGAGCGCGGTGGTCGGCTCGTCGAGGATCACGAGCTCGGGGTCGCCGATCAGCGCCATCGCGGCCATCAGCCGCTGCAACTGGCCGCCGGAGACCTGGTGCGGGTAGCGCGCGCCGATGGTTTCCGGATCGGGCAGCGCCAGCTCGCGGAAGAGCTGCACCGCCTTCGCCTCGGCCTCGGCCCGCTTGCACAGGCCGTGGATGACGGTCGGCTCGACCACCTGGTCCATGATCGTGCGCGAGGGATTGAAGGAGGCGGCCGCGCTCTGCGCGATGTAGGAGACGGTGCGGCCGCGCAGCGCGCGCTGCTGCGGCGCATCGAGCGCCAGCACGTCGGTGTTGCCGATCTGCACGCGGCCGGCCGAGATGCGGCAGCCGTGGCGCGCATAGCCCATCAGCGCCAGCGCGGTGGTGGTCTTGCCGGAGCCCGACTCGCCGATCAGCGCCAGCACCTCGCCGGGCTGCACGGAGAAGCTCAAGGCATCGACCAGCGTGTTCGCGCCGGCGCAGATGCTGAGGCCCTGGACGGTGAGTGGTGCGCCCATCAGCGTGCTCCTCTTTCGCGGGCGGTGCGCCCCGGCAGGTTGTCGATGACGAGGTTGACCGCGATGGTCAGGCTCGCGATGGCCAGCGCCGGCACGATCACCGAGGCGCCGCCCATGGCCAGCGCGCCGATGTTCTCGCGCACCAGCGAACCCCAGTCGGCCGCCGGCGGCTGGATGCCCAGGCCGAGGAAGCTCAGGCTCGCCAGCAGCAGCACGACGTAGACGAAGCGCAGGCCCAGGTCGGCCAGCATCGGCCCGACGATGTTGGGCAGGATCTCGCGCAGCATGATGTAGAGCGTGCCTTCGCCGCGCGTGCGCGCCACGGTCACGTAGTCGAGCGCATTGATGTTGACGGCCAGCGAGCGCGCCATGCGGTAGGCGCCCGGCACGTAGATGATGCCCGCCGTGACCACCAGCATCGGCACCGAGGAGCCGAAGCCCGCCACCATGATGAGCGCGAACATCTTGCTCGGGATCGCGGTCAGCGTGTCCAGGCCGCGGCTGAGCACCGCGTCGATCCAGCGGCCGCTGGCGGCGGCCAGCAGCGCCAGCGTGGTGCCGGTGCCGCTGGCCAGCAGCGTGGCAAACAGCGCGACGCCGATCGTGTAGCGCGCCCCCTCGATGATGAGTGCCAGCATGTCGCGGCCCAGGTAGTCGGTGCCCAGCCAGTGCTTCGCGCTGATCGGCGCGAAGACGTTCGAGGTGCCCATGGCCGCCGTGCTGTGCGAGAGCAGCCAGGGGCCGAGCAGCGCTGCGAGCAGCCAGAACAGCAGCACCGCGAGGCCAAGCAGGCCGGAGGGGCCGAAGCCGCCGAGCCGGCGCAGCGGGTTGCTTCGACGCTCGGGTGGCGGGGCCGCGACGGAAGCCATGGCGTTCACGGCCGAGGTGGAGGTGGAGGTGGAGGTTTCCATGGAACTGGCCTCAACGGTGCCGCAGCCGCGGGTTGGCGAGGATGCCGCAGATGTCGGCCGTCGTCACCAGGATCAGGTAGGCGCAGCAGAAGATCATGGCGCAGGTCTGCACCAGCGGCATGTCGCGCTGCGACACGCCGTCGACCATCAGCTTGGCGATGCCCGGGTAGTTGAAGATGGTCTCGACGATGATCACGCCGCCCAGCAGGTACGACAGGCTCAGCGCCACGGCGTTGGCGATCGGCCCTACCGCGTTGGGCAGCGCATGCGCCAGCACCATGCGCATCGGCGAGGCGCCCTTGAGCCGCACCATCTCGATGTAGGGCGCCTCGAGCTGGTCGATGACCGCGGCGCGCGTCATGCGCATCATCTGCGCCACGATCACGCAGCACAGCACCAGCACCGGCATCGCGAAGGCGCGCAGCAACTGGCCCAGCGACTCGATGTCGTTGACGAAGGAGAGCGCCGGCAGCCAGCGCAGCTGGACCGCGAAGACCAGCACCGCGAGGGTTGCGACCAGGAACTCCGGCACCGACACCACGCCCACCGCCGTCGTCGAGGCGGCGCGGTCGAACCAGGAGCCGCGCCAGACCGCCGAGGCGATGCCGAGCGCGAGCGCGATCGGCACCGAGAACAGGGCCGTCACCGCCGCGAGCAGCAGCGAATTCGGCAGCCGGCTGGCGACCAGCTCGGCCACCGGCATCTGCGTCGTGGCCGAGCGGCCGGGGTCGCCCGTCACCATACCGAGAAGCCACTTCGCGTAGCGTTGGGGCGCCGGCACGTCCAGGCCCATCTGCGCGCGCAGCGCGGCGACCGCCTCGGGCGTGGCGTCCTGGCCGAGCTGTTCCTGCGCGGCATCGCCGGGCAGCACCGCGGTGATCGAGAAGACGATCACCGACACCGCCAGCAACGACAGCAGCGCCAGCGCGATGCGCTGGGCAAGAAGCTTCAGGATTACATGGTTCATCTCGGTGCTCCGTGGGGCGAGGCGAACGGCTGGGGAGGCGTCATGCCTCCAGCCATACGTTCTCGGCGAAGTTGTAGCCCATCAGGCCGCCCAGAGGGATGGGCGACAGGCCCTTGAGCTTGGACGTGTGGCCGTCGATGCTGGCGAGGAACAGCGGGATGCCGATGCCGGCGTCCTGGTGGATCATGGTCTGCATGTCGGCGTACATCTGCTTGCGCTTGGCCAGGTCGGTCTCGGCGCGCGAAGCCAAGAGCAGCTGGTCGAACTTCTCGCTCTTCCAGCGCGACTCGTTCCAGGCCGCGCCCGACTGGAAGAACTGCGTCAGCAGCACGTCGGCGCTCGGGCGCGGGTTGACGTTGCCGAAGCCCACATGGCTGTTGAGCCAGTGGTTCGACCAGTAGCCGTCGGCCGGCATGCGCTTGATGTCGATCTCCAACCCCGCGCGCTGCGCCGTCTGCTGCAGCAACAAGGCCATCTCCACCGAGTAGAGCGCGGCTGGCGATGCCACCATCGGCACCTTGCCGGTGACGCCCGACTTCTGCAGGTGGAACTTCGCCTTGTCGAGGTCGAAGGGGCGCTGCGGCAGGCCGGCGAAGTGGAAGCGGTTGGTCGGGTCGATCGGCTGGTCGTTGGCGACCACCGCATAGTCGAGCGCGATGGTCTTCTTCATCTGCTCGCGGTCGAAGAGGTGCTTCATCCCGAGCACGAAGTCCGGGTTGGCACCGGGGCCCACGTCCTTGCGCATCACGAGGTCGGAGTACTGGCCGGACTGGGTGACGAAGATCCCGAAGCCGGGCGTACCCTTCACGCGCTCCACCGAGCGCGGATTGACCGAGCCCACCAGGTCCATGCCGCCGGACAAGAGCGCATTGACACGCGCGCTCTCGTCGCCGATGCCCACGAACTCGATCTCGTCGAGGTAGGGCTTGCCGGGCTTCCAGTAGGCGTCGTTGCGCACCATCAGCGAACGCACGCCGGGCTTGAACTCCTTGAGCTTGTAGGGCCCGGTGCCGATGCCGGCATTGAAGTCGGTGGTGCCCTCCTTGACGATGTGGAAGTGGAAGGTGCCCAGGATCACCGGCAGGTCGGCGTTCGGCGCGCTCAGCACGAAGGTCACCTCGTTCGGGCCGGTGGCCTTGGCGCTCTCGATCTGGTCGGCGAGCACCTTGGCCTTGGATGCGGTGGCCGGGTCCTTGTGGCGCATGATCGAGAACACCACATCGGCCGGCGAGAGCGCCTTGCCGTCGTGGAAGCTCACGCCCTTGCGCAAGGTGAAGACCCAGGTCTTCGCGTCCTTGGTCGTGAACGATTCGGCCAGCGCGGGCTGCGGCGTCAGGCTGCCGTCCAGCGAGGTCAGGCCGTTGTAGATCATGTTGCCGCGCGAGTAGTCGGTCTGGTTCGACTGCTTGGCGGGGTCGAGCGTGTCGGTGGCGGCGGCGGTCGCGCCGGCCACGCGGATGCGCCCGCCCTTCCTGGGCGTCTGCGCATGCGCGGACATCGCCGCGCCCGCGATGCCGCCGGCCAGCGTGGCCTGCATACCGCCGGCCATCAGCATCGTGAGGATGTCGCGCCGCGAGGCGCCGCGCTTGAGCGACTCCATCACGCGAAGGCTTTCGCCGGGACCGACGAGGTTGTCGAAGCTCTTGTTGCTGCTGCTGTCGCTCATGGTGGGGTACTCCTCTGGTTGTCGATGAAGAAGGGCGCTCAGGCCAACCTGTCCTTGAGCGTGTAGTAGAGGCCGATCGCCGGCAGGAACCACGGCGGGCCGAAGTGGCCGGGAATGGCGGGCCAGTCGCGGCCCTGCCAGGGGTTGGCGAGCGCGTCGCCGCCCATCACGGCCGCCATGCGCTCGCCCATGTGGACCGACATCTGCGTGCCGTGGCCGCTGTAGCCCATGGCGTAGTAGAGGCCGTTGCGCTCGCCGGCGTGGGGCAGGCGGTCCTGCGTCATGTCGACCAGGCCGCCCCAGCAGTAGTCGAGCCGCACGGCGCCGAGCTGCGGAAAGGTCTCGGCCAGGCCCGCGCGCAGGATCTCGCCGCTCGCGGCATCCGTCTGCGGGCTGGAGACCCCGAAGCGCGCACGCCCGCCGAACACCAGCCGGTGGTCGGCGGTGAGCCGGAAGTAGTGGTGGATGTTGGCCACCGTGACGTAGGTGCGCCGGGCCGAGAGCAGGGCCTGCGCGCGGTCGGCGCCGAGCGGCTCGGTGACGACGATGAAACTGCCGATCGGCACGATGCGGCGACGCAGCCAGCCGAAGCTGCCGTAGCCGCCGTGGCGCGTGGCACCGGTGGCCAGCAGCACCTGCTGGGCGCTGACGGTGCCGCGCTCCGTGTGCAGCCGGTGCGCATGGCCGGGACCCAGCCGTTCGAGGCGGCGCACGGCGGTGCCGGTGTGGATCTGCGCACCGTGGCGCTCGGCCGCTGCCGCCAGGCCGTGAGCGAAGCGGCCCATGTGCATCTGGCCGCTGCGCTTGTAGAGCAGGCCGCCGTGGAAGCGCTCGCTCTGCACTTCGGCGTGCACGCGCGCCGCGTCGAGGATCTCGACCTCGCTGTCCACGCCGTCGGCGATGAGGCGCTCGGCGCTGCGTTCGAGCGCCGCCATCTGGTTCGGCCGCGTCGCAAGCTTGAGCTTGCCGTTTCGCAGGAAGTCGCAATCGATGTCTTCGTCGCGCACCAGCCGCGCCACCGTGTCCACCGCATCGTCGTAGGCGCGGTACCAGGCACGGGCCCGCTCGACGCCGACCTTGGCGGCGACATCGGCGTAGTCCACCGCCAGCCCGTTGTTGACATGCCCGCCGTTGCGGCCCGAGGCTTCGGCCGCCACGCGCTCGCCGGCCTCCAGCACCGCCACCGTGGCGCCGCGCTTGGCCAGCGCCAGCGCCGCCGACAGGCCGGTGAAGCCGCCTCCGACGATCGCGACATCCACCTGCGCCGGCAGCTCGCACGAGCGCGGGGCGAAGGCGGGCGCCGAATCGGTCCAGTAGGAGTCGAGCTTCATTGCGTGGTGCACTTGCAGAATTTCAGAGGCCGACCACGCCCGGCAGGCCGCCGATGTCCTTGATCTCGACATAGCGGTAGGCCGGATTGCCCGGGCCGTGGCCGCGGTTGACGAAGACCTTGTTGACGATGCCGAGGTCGTCCGCCGACATCAGGTCGTAGCGCAGGCTGGAGGACACGTGCAGCACGTCTTCGGGGTTGCAGCCCAGCGAGTCGAGCATGTACTCGAAGGCCTGCAGGCGCGGCTTGTAGGCCTGGGCCTGCTGCGCGGTGTAGACGCGGTGAAAGGGCGCGCCGAGCATGGCCACGTTCTTCTGGATCTGGCTGTCCGAGGCGTTCGACAGGATCACCAGCGGGATCTCCTTGGCGATCTTGGCCAGACCGGCGGGCACGTCCTCATGAGGAGTCCAGGTCGGCACCGCGTCGTAGTACTTCTGCGCTTCGTGGTCGAAGTACTGGATCTTCCACTTCTTGCAAAGCCGGCGCACCGCGTTCTTCAGCACCACCTCGTAGGGCTGCCAGTCGCCCAGCACCTCGTCGAAGCGGTAGGCCGTGAAGTCGGCGATGAACTGCTCCATGCGCTCGGCCGGAATGCGGTCAGCAAAGATGTCGCGCGTAAGTTCGCCCATGCGAAAGCGCGTGAGGGTGCCGTAGCAATCGAAGGTGATGTACTTGGGACGGATGCTCATGGTCTCTGTTCCTTGGATGAGAGATGTAAATGCGACGAACTCATGACGAAGCGATTGCAGCACGCACAAGCGCTCGGGTTGTAGGGAAATGGGGCGCCCGGCGCACGAAAGCTGCGGTTTGGAGGGGGTGCGGCGGCATGCCGTGCGGTCTGCCCCTCGCGTGTGCAGCGACGCACCTCGGTGCGTTGCTGCGCAGGCGATGGGCACGCTCTTGAAGCGGCAGCGGCTGCGCCATGCTCAGGCCATGATCCACACCTTGCGCACAGTCTCCAGGGTGCGCCAGGTGCCGGTGTAGCCGGGCTTCATGATGAAGCAGTCCCCGGCCTTGTAGGTCACTGGGGGCTGTCCGTCCTCGGTGAGCTCGACCACGCCGGACAGGATCAGGCAGAACTCCCAGGTCTCGCCCTTGATGGAGCGGTTGACGCCGGGTGTCGACTCCCACACGCCAGCACGCACCTTGTCGTCCTTGGCGCTGTCGACGTCCCAGTTGCGGCACACGATGTCGCCTTCGATGACGCGTTCGGCCGGCGGCCGGTATTCGCGAGGTTCTCCGAGCTGGTCGAAGTTGAAGTTGATGAGCAGATTTTTTGACATGAAGAGTGGACTCTCAGGAGGGTGGAACACGACCCTGATGCTATGTTTGGGTGTCCCCGCGTGGGTGCCGAAGCCGATGCCGAAAACGGTGACAAATGCGCGATTGGCTGCCGGCAAAGCGCAATCTGCTTTGCGCGGGCAATGCGTGAGACTGCCGCGATCAGTTGGAGAAGTCGTTGCCTGCCGCCAATGCCGGGCCGATCTTGGTGACGGCCTGCGTGATCGGGAAGTTCCAGGGTGCGACGGTCGCAACGACCGTAGGGCTCACCGCCGAGTATTTAGGCGCGTGCACGAGGCGCTCCCGTCGCCCGATACGAAGTCTGGAATGCGACTTGCGCGTTGCTCACCGCGCGGTCGACGATGACTGCAGCAGCGATCGGCCCTCGGCGTAGACCATCCCATCGGACGGGCAACGAACCTCCAGCACCTCACCCTCGCCATCGCCATCGCCATCGACCAGCACACCCCCGATGAAGTGTCCGTTCGGAAAGGAGGTCCTGTTGGGATCGAAATCAAGCATGTTCAAGTCCGGGTCGAAGCTTTGCATGGCGATCGATCCTAGGGAGATTGACTCAGCATTTGTATGCGTAAGCAGGCCCTCCGCCGCAGCGAATTGCAAAACAGGCGCGCTTTGCAGGCGAAGCTTGCGAGTTGCGAAAGAGCGCGAATTCGGTCTGGCGAAAGGCGCGGATGTCGTCCAAGATGAGCTGTCCTATTGCTCGCACGAAGACCTGCCGATGCCCGCCCAGACACTGAACGCACCCGCTCTCGACGGCGTGGTGCTGAGACCGATGACCGCTGCCGACCTGCCGGTCGCGCACGCGTTGACTGCCGAGCTGCGCTGGCCGCACCGCCCCGCGGACTGCGCGCAGGTCTTCGCGCATGCCGAGGGCATCGTTGCCGAGCGCGACGGCGAGCTCGTCGCCACCGCGCTGCGCTGGCGCTGGGGCGAGCGTCACGCCACCATCGGCCTCGTGATCGTGGCGCCGGCCTGCCAGGGTCGCCGCCTCGGCCACCGGCTCATGAGCGCGCTGCTCGAAGGCCTGGACGCGCACACGGTGCTGCTGCATGCGACCGCCGACGGGCGAGGTCTTTACGAGCGCCTGGGCTTTGTGCGCACTGGCGAGCTGCGGCAGCACCAGGGCGTGGCCCAGCCGGCGCCGCTGGTCGCGCTGCCCACGGGCTGGCGCCTGCGGCCCGCCGGCCAGAGCGAGGCGGCATCGCTGCAGGCGCTCGACGCGGCGGCGCGCGGCATGCCGCGGGATGCGCTGATCGCCGATCTGCTGGCCGCGTCCGACGCCTGCGTGGTGCTCGACCACGACAACGCGCCGCGCGGCTTTGCGATGCTGCGGCGCTTCGGGCGCGGGCACGCGATCGGTCCGGTGGTGGCGCCCGATGCCGAAGGCGCGAAAGCGCTGATCGCGCATCTCGCCGGCCTGAACGCCGGCCACTTCACGCGCATCGACATCGACTTCGCGAGCGGGTTGGCCGAATGGCTCGAGAGCATCGGCCTCTTGCGCGTGGACGCGCCGACGACGATGGTGCGCGGTGCGCCGCTTGCCACGCCGCCGGGCGGGCCGGCGCTGTTCGCGATCGTGACCCAAGCCGTCGGTTGATGGCGATGGGCACGGCCACCTTTCTCTACAAGTCAGACCCGGTGCGCGGCCGCCAGTGGGCCGAGGTGTTCGGGCGCCGCGCGCCCGGGATCGACTTCCGCATCTGGCCCGACATCGGCGACCCGGCGCAAGTGCGTTTCCTAGCGGCCTGGGAGCCGCCGCCGAATCTGGCCGAGCGCTTCCCTAACCTGGAGGTGCTGTTCTCTTCCGGCGCCGGTGTCGACCAGTTCGACTTCGCGGCGCTGCCGCCGGACTTGCCGGTGGTGCGCATGGTCGAGCCCGGCATCGTGCAGGGCATGGTCGAGTACGTGACGCACGCGGCGCTCGGCCTGCATCGCGACATGCCGCGCTACCGGCGCCAGCAGCAGGAGGGCCAGTGGCGCCCGTTGCCGGTGCGACCCGCGGGCGAACGGCGCGTCGGCGTGCTCGGGCTCGGCTCGCTCGGCCAGGCGGTGCTGGCGCAGCTTGTCGGCCTGGGCTTCGATTGCGCAGGATGGAGCCGCTCGCGGCATGCGCTCGAGGGCGTGGAATGCCATGCCGGCGCCGATGAGCTGCCGGCCTTTCTCGCGCGCACCGACATCCTCGTGTGCCTGCTGCCGTTGACCGAGTCGACGCGCGGCTTTCTCGATGCGCGACTGTTCTCGATGCTGCCTTCGGGCGCAGGGCTGGTACACGTCGGCCGTGGGCCGCAGCTGATCGACGCAGACCTGCTGGCCGCATTGGCCAGCGGCCAGATCGGCGATGCCGTGCTCGACGTGACCGACCCCGAGCCGCTGCCGCCGGCGCATGCCTTCTGGCGCCATCCGAACATCCAGCTCACACCGCACATCGCGAGCGTGACCCAGCCCTTGAGCGCGGCCGAGGTGGTGCTGGACAACCTGCGCCGCTTCGAGGACGGCGAACCGATGCTCGGCCTGGTCGATCGCGCGCGGGGGTACTGAGGAGATGCAGGAAGCTCAACGCGACAACGAGCAGCGCTGGGAGCAGGTGCGCGCGTGCTATCCGGCGCAGGAACCGCTGCTCAACCTGAACAACGCGGCCGTCAGCCCGCCACCACGAGCCGTCGAGCAGGCGGCGATCGAGGCCCTTCGCCTGGTCAGCCGCAACCCGGACGTCAACATGTGGACCCGGCTCGATGCGAATCTGCCTTCGATCAAGGACGCGCTGGCTGCCTTGGTCGATTGCGATCCGGCCGAGATCGCGCTCAACCGGAACTCGACGGAGGGACTCAGCACGGTCATCTTCGGCGTGCCCCTGCAAGCTGGCGACGAAGTGGTGGTCTCCGAGTGGGACTACCCGAGTGCCCTCGGCGGCTGGCGGCAGCGCGCCGCACGGGAAGGTATCCGGGTCGTGACCGCGCGCTTCGATCCGCTCGCCGATGACGACGCCATCGTGAGCGCCTACTCGAATGCGTTGACGCCGCGAACGCGCGTGATGCAGCTGACGCACATGCTGCATTGGACGGGGCGTGTGCTGCCCGCCGAGCGCCTGTGTGGGCTGGCGCGCGAAAGTGGCGTGGTGTCCTTGGTCGACGGTGCGCAGACCTTCGCGCAAATGCCCGTCAGCTTCCGAACGCTCGGCTGCGACTTCTTCGTCACCAGCCTCCACAAGTGGCTGGGTGCTCCCGTTGGCAACGGCATGCTGATCGCGCGCCGCGACCGCATTGCGTCCACTTGGCCTTTGATGGCGCCGTTCGAAGACGCGCCGGATCGCATCGACAAATTCGACCACTGGAACCTGGGGACCTACAACTCCGCCCTGCAGGCGGGCATCGCCCCCGCCATCGAGATGCATCGCGAAATAGGTGTCCATGCCATGCACGCTCGCTTGCGCGAGTTGACCCGCTATTGGGTCGGACTGGCCAGCGGCATTCGAGGGTTCAGGCTGCACACGCCGGTCGACGACGAGCGGCTCGCAGCGGTCAGCCTGTTCTCGATTGCCGGCGTCGACATGAGGCATGTCGAGCGGGAGCTGCGCGAAGGGCACCAGGTGCACGTGAAGTACCGCCGCATAGGGCCGATCGAGGGCTTGCGAGTCTCGCCGCATGTCTACACCCGGAAATCCGAGCTGCAGCGCTTCGTGGAGGCGCTGGACCGCGTGCTCGGCTAGCACGGCATCAGACGCAGGCGCTTTCTCGCCGCAGAGGAATCCGGGTCCCAACAGTATGATTCCGGCCCCAAGCCCCTGCCATGCTTCTGCGCCACCTACTGATCCGACTGCTGTTGCTGGCCGTGTTCTTCAACACGGTCATCGGCATGCCTGCGCACGAAGCAGAGCATCTGCAGCAGACCGCGGCTGCGGTGACGACACTGTCGGCCCAGCTGGCGGACGAAGACGCCGATGCCTCGGAGCATGGCAACGAGGCTCATGGCGTGTGCGCGTGGTGCCTCGCCTATGCGCATCTGGGCATCGCATCCACATCATTGCCGGCCGTGCATGCATTGACCGCGCAAGCCGGCCTTCCGCGGCCGCATGCACCGGGGACATTCGTCCCCAGCCCCGGCCGTTGGCCCTTCGCCTCGCGCGACCCGCCTCACGCCGTCTCCTGAAGTCCGCCGTTGTGGCGGTGCCTTCGCTCGCTCCGCAGTCCCGTCGCCCGGCGTGAAGTCACGCGCCACGGGCGGCGCGTGTCCGGCCCTTGCCGGGCTCGCCGCTGCGCCCCCCTTTTTGCCTTGCCGAGTCTCCTCATGATTTCCATTCAACGCCCTGGGGCGAGTGCGCCCTTTCCTCTCGCCCTCGCGGTCGCAGCATTGTTCACCCACCCTGCGATCGCCCAGTCTTCCGGAGCCGGCCCTGAGGCCGCCCAGCTGTCCACGGTCGAAGTGGTCGGCCGCACCGAGTCAGGCGCCTACCACGCCGACGAAGCGGCCGGCGCCAAGACCGACTTGCCGCTACGCGAGCTGCCCCAGTCGGTACGCATCGTCACGCGCCAGGCCATCGACGATCTCGGCGCGACCAAGCTCGACGACGTGCTCGACTACGTCGGCGGCGTCTCGCGCCAGAACAATTTCGGCGGCCTCTGGGACAACATCGCCATCCGCGGCCTGCCGGGCAACGAGAACACCGGCATGGCGACGCTGCTGAACGGCTTCTCCTCGAACCGCGGCTTCAACGCCCCGCGCGATCTGGCAGGCGTCGAACGCATCGAGTTCCTCAAAGGGACGGCGGCCGCTCTCTACGGCAGCAGCGAGCCTGGCGGAACGCTCAACATCGTGTCCAAGCGGCCGCTCTGGAAGGCGGCCCATTCCGTTGAAGGCTATCTCGGCAGCTACGGCCTCAAGCGCGGCGCGTTCGACAGCACCGGCCCGATCGGCGAGAACTTCGCCTACCGGCTCAACGTCGCAGTGGAAGACCGCGACAGCTTCCGCGACCACGTGAGCGCCGAGCGAGGCGTGATCGCGCCGGCTTTCACGTGGAAGCTCGGCCGCGACACTGTGCTGGAGTATTCGGGGGAGTTCCTGCGGCACGCCACGCCGCTGGACCGCGGCGTGGTCGCGGTCGACAACCGCCTGGGCGCCATTCCGCGCAGCCGCTTCCTGGGCGAGCCCGCCGACGGCAACGTGACGGTGGAGAGCCAGACCCATCAGCTCATCCTGTCGCACGAATGGAATGCCACTTGGCGCAGCCGGCTGGGCCTGTCCTACCGCGAGACCTCGGTGAACGGCTTCTCGACCGAGGCGACGGCCCTGCGCGCCGACAACGCGACGCTCACGCGCCAGCGGCGCTTCCGCGACTTCGACTCGGACGACATCGCCTTGCAGGCCGAGCTGCAGGGCAACGTGAAGACCGGCGCCATCGAGCACGAGCTGCTGTTCGGCCTGGAGAGCTTCCGCTTCAGCATGGACTCGCTCATGCTGCGGGCCAATCCGACGACGGCTCGGCCCTATGCAATCAACATCTACAACCCGGTCTATGGCCAAGCCCAACCGGTGCCGGGGCGCAACACCGACACGCTGGAACACCAGCGCAACACCGCGCTCTACGTGCAGGACGCGATCAAGCTCGCGCCCGAATGGCGCCTGGTCGCCGGCGCGCGCGTGGACAACTACCGCCAGTCGCTCGAGAACCGCATCACCGGCACCACCGCCCGCCAGGATCCGTCGTCGACCTCGCCGCGCATCGGCTTCGCCTGGCTGCCGGCGCCGCAATGGACCGTCTACGCGAACGCCGGCCTCTCGTTCCGCCCCAACGTGGGTTCCGACTTCGCGGCCCAGGGCTTCGAGCCGGAAACCGGCCGCGCTCTCGAGCTCGGCACCAAGTGGGAAAGCGCGGACAAGCGCATGGGTGCGACCGCCGCGCTGTTCGACATCCGCAAGCGCAACGTGCTGACTGCCGACCCCGTCAACACCGGCTACTCGATGGCCGCCGGCGAGATCCGCAGCCGCGGCCTCGAATTCGACTTCGCGGGCCAGCTGACGACGAACTGGCGCCTCAATGCCAGCCTGGTGCTCAACGACGTGGAGATCGCGAAGGACAACACGCTGGAGGTCGGCGGCCGCCTGCTCAACGTCCCCCGTGTCAACGGCAGCTTGCTCGCGGTCTACGAGAACGCGCTTGCCAACGGGCAACGCTATGGCATCGGCGGCGGGGTCACGCACGTGGGCAAGCGCCTGGGCCAGGCCCGCACGCAGGCCGAAGCCGATGCCGCGACGCCCGCCTTCGATCTGCCGAGCTACACCACCGCCAAGCTGGTCGCCTACTGGCGCATCAACCCCAGCCTGCGCGCGACGCTGGACGTCGACAACCTGTTCGACACCACCTACTACAGCAGCTCTTACAGCCGCCTCTGGGTGACGCCGGGCACGGCGCGCACCATCACCATCGGCTTGCAAGCCAAGTTCTGAACGCGAGCGAATGCAGACCATGCCCTTGACCGACCTTCCACCGCCGCGCGCTGTGACCGCGCCCCATCCTGCCCTCGAAGCCGCCGGTGTGGTCGCCGGCTACGGTGCCCACACCATCCTGCACGGGTTGGACCTCAGGGTCGAAGCCGGTGAAATCTATGCGCTGCTGGGTGCCAACGGCGCCGGCAAGACCACCACGCTGAGCCTGTTCCTGGGCTTCGTGGAGCCCGGGCGCGGTCGCGTGCGCGTGAACGGCACCGACCCTGTGGCCGACCCGACGGCGGCGCGGCGCCAGCTCGCATACATCCCCGAGAACGTGGCGCTCTACGAGCATCTGAGCGCGCGCGAGAACGTGGCCTACCTGCTCGACCTCGCGGGACAGCGCGCCAGTGTGCAGGCGATCGACGAGGCCCTCGCATGCGCCGGCCTGGAAGCTGCGGCGCACGGGCGGCGCGTATCGGGGTTTTCCAAGGGCATGCGCCAGAAGGTGTCGATCGCGCTGGCGCTGGCGCGCAAGGTGCCGGCGCTGCTGCTCGACGAGCCCACCTCCGGCCTCGACCCGCAGGCCACGGCCGAATTCAACCGCCTGCTGGGGCTGCTGCGTGCACAGGGGGTGGCCATCCTCATGGTCACGCACGACCTGCTCAGTGCCGCCGACGTGGCGGATCGCATCGGCTTCATCGACGGTGGACGGCTGGTCGAAGAAGTCGCAGCGTCGGGCCCGGAGCGTTTCGATGTGCGCGCACTGCACCGGCGCTACGCCGGCCAGGAGGCGCAGCAATGAGCGCCGTGCTGCGCATCGCGCGCGAGGAGTGGCGCCTGCTGCGGCGCGACCGCGTTGCAGTGCTCGGGTTGACCTTGCTGCTGCTGCTGACGGCCGTGGCCGCATTCACTGCTTGGGAACAGCGCTGCACCACGGACGCCGAGCGCGCGCGTCACCAGACGCAGGTGGACCACGAGTTCGAGGCCCAGCCCGACCGGCACCCGCACCGCATGGTGCACTACGGGCACTTCGTGTTCCGGCCGCTGAATCCGCTGGCGGCTTTCGATTCCGGGGTGGATGCCTACACGGGCCACACGCTCTTCCTCGAAGGACATCGGCAGAACAGCGCCAACTTCGGCGACGTGCGGCAATCTTCGCTCCTGCTGCGCTTCGGCCAGCTCACGCCGGCCTTCGTGCTGCAGGTGCTGGCACCACTGCTGCTCGTCTTCGTGGGCCATGCGGTCCTGGCGCGCGAGCGCGAGTCGGGCACGCTGCGCATCCTGCTGGCCCAGGGCATTCGAGCGCGAGAAATCGTGGCGGGCAAGCTGCTGGCCCTGAGCGGCGTGGCCGCGCTGGTGCTGTTGCCGGCGCTGCTGGTGCTGACCTGGATCGGCGCCGCAACACCGGCACCAGCCAGCCTGGCGGCCTTGCTGGCGGTGGGCTACGGGCTGTGGCTGCTGATCTGGGCCGTCGGCATCGTTGGCCTCTCAGCATGGTTCGCGCGCGGGCGCGACGCTCTTGTGGCATTGCTGGCGGTCTGGGCGGTCAGTGTCATGCTCGTGCCGCGCCTGGCGCCCGAACTCGCGGCCTCGGCCCTGGCGCTGCCCATGCGCTTCGAGACCGACATCGCGGTGGCGCGCGACCTGGCGGCACTGGGCGACAGCCACAACCCCGACGACCCCTACTTCGCCGGCTTCAGGAAGCAGGTGCTCGCGCAGTACGGCGTCTCGAAAGTGGAAGACCTTCCCGTCAACTACAAAGGCCTGCTGGGCATGGAGGGCGAGCGGCTGACCAGCGCGCTCTTCGAGCGCTATGCCAACGCCAGCTTCGAGCGCCAAAACGCACAGTTGCGCCGGGTCGACCGCTTTGCGGTGCTGAGCCCGGTGATCGCGTTGCGCCGCCTCTCGATGGCGGCCGCAGGCACCGACCTGCAGAACTACCGTCGCTTCGTCGAGCAGGCCGAGCACCATCGCTATCGGCTGGTGCAGGAACTCAACCGGCTGCAGGCCGAGAAGCTCAGCTTCGCTGGCGACCGTTCCAGCCGCGACAGTCGCATCAGCCACGCACACTGGCACGATTTCGCCGAGTTTCGCTACGAAGCCGCACCGCCCATCGACGCGCTGCGCCGTGCGGCGCCAGCCGCAGGTGTGCTGCTGCTCTGGCTGGCGATGCTCGCGGGTCTGTTGGGACTGGCAGCGCAACGCCTGGGAAGGATCACGCGATGAGCTGGCTCGCCCATGAATGGCGCCTCCTGGCGCGCTCGAGACTCGCTGTGACTGCGCTGGCATTGCTGCTGGTTCTGTCGGCCGTGGCCGTCATTTGCGGCGCCCGCGAAGTCGCGCGCCAGCAGCAGACGATTGCGCGTCTGGCCGAGCTACAGCAACATGATCTGGCTGCGCAAGCGCGCAAGTACACCCACGGCGGTGATGCTGGCTCCGCCGCCTACTTCACCTTCCACAGCACCTGGGATGCACCGTCTCCCACAGCCTTCCTCGCGCTCGGGCTGCGCGATGCCGCACCCTATGTGCTGCGCGTGCGCGCACTGGCGCTGCAGGCTCAACTGCACGAAGGCGAGAGTTTCAATCCCGAACTGGCACTGGCCGGACGCTTCGACTTCGGTTTCGTGCTGGTGTACCTGGCGCCTCTGTTCGTGATCGCCTTGTTGTACGACCTCGTTTCGGGCGAACGCCGGTCGGGCCGGCTGGGTACGCTACTGGCGATGTCCGGCGCCGGTCGGCGCCTGTGGCTGCGCCGTGCAGGGCTGCGCGTGGCGCTGGTATTCGCTTGCCTCGTGCTGCCGGTGCTGGGCGCAGGGCTGAGCAGCGGCACCGCAACGACAGCCCTGGCCACGGCACTCCTGGTCACGGCGGCCTACCTGGCGTTCTGGGGCGGCTTGGCGCTGATCGTGGCGACACGAAGCGGAAGCTCTGCCGCCAACGCAACGGCGCTCATGGGCTGCTGGGCGGTGTTGACCCTGGTCCTGCCCACCATCGCCAACGCCGCGCTTGCGCGCGCCGTCCCGGTGCACCAGGGCGTGGAGCTGATGCTGGCGCAGCGCCAGGCCGTGCATGGCGCGTGGGACCTGCCACCAGAGGCCACGATGGAGAAATTCTTCCGCACGCATCCCGAATGGAAGCACACCGCGCCGCTGCCTTCGGGCTTTCACTGGAAGTGGTACTACGCCTTTCAGCAGCTCGGCGACGAGAGCGCGGCGCCGCAGGTGGCGGCTTATCGCGAAGGCTTGCTCGCGCGCCAGGAGTGGACCGCACGCCTGGGTTGGCTGCTGCCGGGCGTCGGTGTGCAGGCCGCGCTGCATCGCCAGGCCGATACCGATCTGCAGGCGCAGCTCGCGTATCAGGATCGCATCGCAGATTTCCACACGCGGTTGCGGACCTACTACTACCCGTACTTGCTCGACGACGTGCGCTTCGGTCTCCGCGACTTCGCCGCCCAGCCGCGCTTCGGCCCGTCGGCCAGGTCCGCGGAGACACCTGCGGGTCAATTGCCGGGACTCGTGCTGATGGGCATATGGGCCTTGGTGCTGGGCGTGGCCGCCACCGGTCGAGTGCGACCGATGTGAACGCCCGTGACGTATGCGCGACGGCACGATCTGCTGTAGCGACTCGCACAACCGCAGCCTGCTTTGCGCAAGGCCCTCAATGCAGCACCCGCGCGAGGGGCACGCGGCCTAAGCTTTTGGACATCCAAAGGCCCGACCTCAGCCCCACCATGACACACCCCACCGCATTACCCCACCAAGCCGCGCTCGACGCCATCGACCGCGCGCACCTCATCCATCCCGTCTCGCCCTGGCGCATGCATGAAGAGCGTGGCCCTACCGTGCTGGCCTCGGGCCGCGGTGCATGGCTCACCGATGCGAGCGGCCACGAGCTGCTCGATGCGTTCGCCGGCCTCTGGTGCGTGAACGTGGGCTACGGGCAGGAGAGCGTGGTGCAGGCCGCGGCCGAGCAGATGCGCCGCCTTCCCTATGCGACCGGCTACTTCCACTTCAGCAGCGAGCCGGCCATTCGCCTGGCAGAGAAGCTGGTGCAGATCACGCCCGCATCGCTGACCCGCGTGTACCTGACGCTCGGCGGCTCCGAGGCGATCGATGCCGCGGTGCGCTTCATCGTGCAGTACCACAACGCGATCGGCAAGCCGTCGAAGAAGCAGTTCATCGCGCTGGAGCGCGGCTACCACGGCTCCTCGTCCACCGGCGCCGGCCTGACCGCACTGCCGGCCTTCCACCGCGGCTTCGACCTTCCGCTGCCCACGCAGCACTACATCCCGTCGCCCTACGCGTATCGCCATGCGGACGGCGCCGACCCGCAGGCGCTGATCGCAGCATCGGTTGCCGCATTGCGCGCCAAGGTGGCCGAGCTGGGCGCGGACAACGTAGCCGCCTTCTTCTGCGAGCCGATCCAGGGCTCGGGCGGCGTCATCGTGCCGCCCAAGGGCTGGCTGAAGGCGATGCGCGAGGCCACGCGCGAGCTCGGCATTCTCTTCGTCGTCGACGAGGTCATCACCGGCTTCGGCCGCACCGGCCCCATGTTCGCGTGCGAGGCCGAGGGCGTGGAGCCCGACCTGATGACCATGGCCAAGGGCCTGACCGCCGGCTACGCGCCGATGGGCGCGACGATGATGTCGGAGCAGGTCTATGCGGGCATTGCCGACGGCGTGCCGGCGGGCGCGTCGGTCGGCCACGGCGCCACGTACTCCGCGCACCCGGTCAGCGCCGCGGTCGCGCTGGAGGTGTTGCGCCTGTACGAGGAAGGCGGCGTGCTCGCCAACGGCCAGCGCGGCGCGGCCCATTTCGGGGCCGGGCTCGACGCGCTCTGCGCGCACCCGCTGGTGGGCGATGCGCGCCACCGCGGTCTGCTGGGTGCGTTGGAGCTAGTGAGCGACAAGGCCACGAAGCGCAGCTTCGATGCCGCACTGGGCTTGTCCGACCGCATCTTCGCCGCCGGCTATCGCAACGGCCTGGTGTTCCGCTCCTTCGGCGACCACATCCTCGGTTTTGCGCCTGCACTCACCTTCACCGAAGACGAGTTCGCCCAGATGTTCACGCGCTTGAAGAAGACGCTGGACGAGGTGCTGGCCGCGCCCGACGTGCGCGCCGCACTGGCCGGCTGAGCGCGCCTGCGCAAACCAGGACCGACGCACGCAGAATCGGGGCATCTCTCCTACCCGGCACCGCCATGTCAGAAGCTTTCAAGATCGACCGACTCGACCTGCGCATCCTGGCGCAGCTGCAAAAGAACGGGCGCATGACCAACGTGGACCTGGCCGATGCAGTGGGCCTGTCGTCCAGCCCCTGCCTGATGCGCGTGAAGCGGCTGGAGCAGGCAGGCTACATCGCCGGCTACGGCGCGCACCTGCGGCTGGAAAAGCTCGGCGACACGCTCACCGTGTTCACCGAGGTCACGCTGCAGGACCACCACCGCGAGGACTTCGCACCTTTCGAGGCCGCGATCCGCGAGGTCGACGAGGTGCTCGAGTGCCACCTGGTGAGCGGCGGCTACGACTACCTGCTGCGCTTCCTGACGCGGGGCGTGAACCACTACCAGGAAGTGATCGAGGAACTGCTCGAACGCAACATCGGCATCGCGAAGTACTTCAGCTACATCGTGATCAAGTCGCCCTTCATCAAGACGCATTGTCCGATCGGACGGCTGTTTCCCCACCCGCGCTGAGAGGCGCGCCTTCGTTCCGTCCATACCCGCCACTGCGCTGACGGGCGACTGGCGCAGCCGCGGTTGACGGGCGACTATCACACGTACTTGTTCAAAGAAATGCGCTTCGGTCCCGGCGACTTCGCCAGCCGAACGCTTCAGCCGGTCCCCCCGGTCGGCGGAGACACCTGCGGGTCAAGCGCTGGGACTGGTGCTGATTGCGTACTGGCTTGGTGCTGGGCGCGGGCGCAACCGGTCGAGTGCGTCCGATGTGAACGCCTCTGACGTATGCACGACGGCAGCATCTGCTTTGGCGAGTCGCACAACCGCAGTCTGCGTTGTGCAAGACCCTCATTGAAGCACCGGCGCGAGGGGTGTGCAGCCTAAACTTTTGGACATCCAAAGGCCCGACCTCAGCCCCATCATGACGCACCCCACCGCATTAACAAGCCTCCGTGGCCACGCCTTTACGGATGGCAATGAACAACCCTCACGTCTTTTCCAGAAGGCCGACTCCATGAACTCCTCCATCATCGAGCACCTCAGGAGCGCTGGCCGCCTGGATCGCATGTTCATTGACGGCGAGTGGGTCGTGCCTCAGGGGCAAGCTCGAGCCTCTGTCATCGATCCGTCGACGGAGGAGCCTGTCGCAGAGATCGCGCTGGGCAGTGCAAGAGATGTCGCTGCAGCCGTGGCTGCGGCGCGGGGCGCCTTCGCGACCTGGTCCGTGAGTTCCGCCCAGAGCAGGGCCTTGCTTCTCGATCGCGTCCACTCCCTGATCCTCGAGCGCGCAGAAATGTTCGCTCAGGCGATCTCGTTGGAGATGGGCTCTGCCATCGGCGTTGCGCGCAGCACGCAGGTGCCGTCTGCGGCGCAGCACATCCGCGTGGCCCGGGACAATCTGGCCAGCTATCCGTTCCTCACCCATCGCGGAGACATGGCCATCATGCGCGAGGCCATCGGCGTGTGCGGCCTGATCACACCCTGGAACTGGCCGCTCTACCAGATCACCGCCAAGGTCGGACCCGCCCTGGCAGCGGGATGTACGGTCGTTTTGAAGCCCAGCGAGCTGTCGCCCCTGAGCGCCTTGCTCTTTGCCGAGGTGATGCACGACGCTGGCATCCCGCCGGGTGTGTTCAACCTGGTGAACGGCAATGGGCCGGAGGTCGGCGCGGCCTTGGCCACGCATCCCGACGTGGACATGATCTCGATCACCGGTTCGACGAGGGCCGGCGTGCTGGTTGCCCAAGCGGCCGCCGCCACGGTGAAGCGCGTGGCCCAGGAACTCGGCGGGAAATCGCCCAACGTGATCCTGCCGGATGCGGACCTGGCGCGTGCTGTGCCAGCAGGCGTGGCGGCCGCCTTCCGCAACGTCGGCCAATCCTGCAGCGCTCCGACGCGCATGATCGTGCCCCGCGAGCGCCTCCAGGAGGTTGAGCGGCTCGCGCTCGAAGCGGCAGCCAGCCTCGTCGTGGGCGATCCGCGTTCGAATCAGACCACGCACGGCCCGGTGGCGAATCGCGCGCAGTTCAATCGGGTGCAGGAAATGATCGGCATCGGAATCGCCGAAGGCGCGCGGCTCGTTTGTGGCGGCCTCGGGCGGCCAGAGGCCTTAAGCCGCGGCTTCTACTGCCGTCCGACCATCTTCACCGCGGTGCATCCTCGAATGCAGATCGCGCAGGAGGAAATCTTCGGGCCCGTGCTCGCATTGATCCCCTACGACAGCGTGGACGAGGCCGTGGAGATCGCCAATGGCACTGTCTACGGCCTGGGCGCCCATGTGCAAGGGAAGGATCTCGGCGCCGCGCGCGCCGTCGCGGCGCGCATCCGGTCCGGGCAGGTGCACATCAACTATCCGGCCTGGAACCCCCATGCCCCCTTCGGCGGCTACAAGCGCTCGGGAAATGGCCGCGAATACGGCATAGAAGGTTTCGAGGAGTACCTGGAAACCAAGGCCGTTCTTGGCTTCCAGGATGCCTCGGCACCCAGTGCCATTTGACAGACTTTCAGTGAAAACATCGCGCATCGCGCAGGAGCAATCATGACCGTGGCCTTAGTGCTGCATCGCGCCGACGGCGCACCCGTTTCAACCTCCTTCCGCAGGACGGCGTTCGGCAAGGACGACCCCTTTCCGCGGCATCGGGAGATCGCGTGGGAAGGACCGGGTTCGATGAGCGCAGGCCGAATCAGCTTCATCGGCGAGCTCGAAGTCCCGAGCTTTCCCCACACCGAGACCATCGTCGTCATGGCCGGAGAGCTCAGCCTGACGGCGGCCGGCGCGGCACCGCTCGTGCTCCGCCCCGGTGAAGGGGCCGTCATCGCCCGCGGCACGGCAGTTCGCATACTGGCCCGATCGCGCACGCTGTTCGTGTTCTGCGCCGCAGCGGCAGAGGGGCCGAACAACCCCGGCATCACGCCGCTGCGCGCCGGCAGCGTGCGGTTCGCAGCCCCTGATGGAAGCGTCCTGTCGGTGGGAACGGGCGATGCGCTGTTCGTACCCCAGGGCGCACCGATCGGGTGGGAAAGCAGTGATCGCGTGGCGAAGTTCTACGTGGTCCAAAGCGTCCAGGCTTGAATCGACGAGCGAGATTCATCATGTCCCCTCCGCTGCACCATATCAACACTTCCCCCAAGCTTCCGGCCTCCGCTGACGTCGTCGTGATCGGCGGCGGCATCATCGGTGTCTTTACCGCCTACTACCTGGCCAAGCGCGGCGTTTCAGTCGCCTTGGTCGAAAAGGGCAGGATCGGCGCCGAGCAGTCGAGCCGCAACTGGGGCTGGTGCCGGCAGCAGAACCGCGACGCGCGCGAACTGCCCATGGCGAGCAAGAGCCTCGATCTCTGGGAACGATTTGCCGCCGAAAGCGGTGAAGACACGGGTTTTCATCGCTGCGGGCTCTTGTATCTCAGCAACGACGAGGCCGAGCTGTCCCGTTGGTCCAGCTGGCGTGATTTTGCGAAGACCGCCGGCGTGACGACCTACATGCTCAACAGCCGGCAGGCCGCGCAGCGCGGGCAAGCGACTGGCCGCGCCTGGAAAGGCGGCGTCTTCTCGCCCACCGATGGCACCGCCGATCCTGCCAAGGCTGCGCCGGCCGTGGCAGCCGCGCTCATCAAGCTCGGAGGCAGCGTTCATCAGAATTGCGCGGCCCGCGGCATCGAGACGGAAGGCGGACGGGTCAGCGGCGTCATCACGGAAGCCGGGGTCATCAAGACCAGGACCGCCGTGCTCGCCGGTGGCGCCTGGGCCTCCTCGTTCTGCCGGCAGCTCGGCATCCGTTTTCCCCAGGCCTCGATCCGCCAATCCATCCTGAGCGTGTCGCCTGTGGAGCATCGCTTGCCGGATGCCCTGTTTACGGCGGGCGTGTCCGTCACGCGCCGCAACGACGGACGCTACGCACTGGCCATCAGCGGCCGCGCACGCGTGGACGTGACGCCACAGTTCATGCGATTCGCCCCGCAGTTCGTGCCCATGTTCGCCAAGCGCTGGCGCAGCCTTCTTCCGGGAGGCCTGGAAGGCATTCGAGGTGGCCACGAAACGCTGAAGCGGTGGCGGCTCGATGCGCCGACGCCGATGGAGCGGGTGCGCATCCTCGATCCGAAGCCCTGTTTGTCCACGGTCAGGGAGACCCACCGCCGCGCTGTCGAACTCCTGCCTGAACTGCGCGAAGCAAGGATCACGGACGCCTGGGCCGGCTTTGTCGATAGCACGCCGGATGGTGTTCCCGGCATCGGCGAAGTGCCGTCCATCCCGGGCTTCATCCTGGCTGCGGGCTTTTCCGGGCACGGCTTTGGCATCGGCCCTGGGGCCGGCCACCTCATCGCGGACCTTGCCACCGGTGCCGAACCGATCGTGGATCCCATACCGTACCGGCCCGAGCGGTTCAGCGGCTCAGCATGGGGCAAGGTCGCTGATTTCTAGGCCGCGCACAGCATCGCGGTAACGGGCACCAAAGGCATACATGTCTTCGAGCGATGTGATCGTGATTGGCGGCGGCTTGGTCGGCACGGCAGTGGCCTACGGGCTGGGCCAGCTCGGCAAGAACATCACGGTCCTGGATGAAGGCGACGATGTGTTTCGCGCTTCCCGCGGAAACTTCGGCTTGATCTGGGTTCACGGCAAGGGCCGCGGCGTTCCCGACTATGCCCGCTGGACCAGGGAGTCCGCGCGGCTGTGGCCCGCGCTCGCCGCGCAACTTCACGGCGAAACCGGCATCGATGTCCAGGCCAGGCAGACCGGCGCCTTCAACCTGTGCTTTTCCGAGGCCCAACTCGCGGCGCGCAGCGAGCGGCTTGCCGCCGTGCGCGATGAAGTAGGCGGCGAATATCCCTACGAGATCCTCGACCGCGCGGCCCTGCTGCAGCGATTGCCCCACGTCGGACCGAAGGTGGTCGGCGCCAGCTACTCGCCGATGGACGGCCATGTCAATCCGCTCAAGCTGCTGCGCGCCCTGCACACCGCGTGCATCCAGCGGGGCGTGATGCTGAAGACAGGCCATGGGGTGGAGCGCATCACGCACGCAGACGGCCTGTTCACGGCGCACATCCGGGGGCAGCAGTTTCGCGCGCCCAAACTCGTACTGGCCGCGGGACTCGGCAACGCGAGCCTGGCCGGTCAAGTCGGCCTCCACGCGCCGGTGCGGCCGAATCGCGGGCAATTGATCGTCACCGAGCGCACCGAAAAGCTCTTCGACTATCCCACGGGGCATATCCGGCAGACCGACGAGGGCGGCATCCAGATCGGGGAGTCCATGGAAGACGCGGGCTTCGACGACAGCACAACGACCAGCACCTTGGCCGAGCTCGCGCGCCGCGCCGTCGTCAGTTTTCCCATGCTCGGCCAGCTCAATGTGGTCCGGGTATGGGGCGCGTTGCGGGTGATGACGCCCGACGGCTATCCGATCTACCAGGAGTCGACATCCTGCCCGGGCGCCTACGTCGTCACTTGCCACAGCGGCGTGACCCTGGCCGCGGCCCACGCCTTTCGCATCGCCCCGTGGATCGACGGCGCAGCCGCGCCCGAGGAGCTGGACGCCTTTCGGGGCGATCGCTTTCCCGCCGCAGACCATCCGACACAGGCCCTGGATTACGCCATTGCCAACTGAACCGCTCTTTCACGCGATCTCGGCGGCCACCGAGCCCTCCATCGATGTCGAGTTCGACGGTCGCCGCCTTGCGGTGCTGGGCCAGCGCTCGGTGGCTGCCGCCTTGCTGGCGGCCGGTGTGTCGCGCTTTCGCTCCACGCCCGTGTCGGGTGCGCCACGTGCTCCCTACTGCACGGCCGGTTCCGGGCATTTTCGGCGTCCGATGTAGGCCCTGCTTAGGGCCCCGATGCAGTCTTTCAGTTCTCTCGGAAGCTGTCATTCGATTCGGTCGCCCACCATCTACCTCGAGAGCTTGACCAAGAGGCCGAGCGTCGGCTTGGGCGGTGCGCCTTCGGCGCGGAGCTTTCGGCGTTCGTGCCCCTGGAGCGCATCTCAGTGTCGACGCAAGTCATAGGAGTTTTTCCGGTGTGATCGGCAGGTCGCGGACGCGCTTGCCGGTGGCGTGATACACCGCATTGGCGATGGCAGCCGGAATGCCGACCATGCCCAGTTCGCCCATACCCTTGACGCCCAGCGGGTTGACGATGGTGTCGTCTTCCTCCACGAAGATGGTCTCGATCGAATGGATGTCTGCATTCACCGGCACGTGGTAGTGCTGCAGGCTTGCGTTCATGATGCGCCCGGTGCGGTGATCGACTTCCGTTGCTTCCTCCAGCGCCATGCCGATGCCCCAGACCACCCCGCCGATCTCCTGGCTGTGCGAGGCCAGCGGATTGAGGATCTTGCCGCAGGCGGTGATCTCGACCACTCGGCTCACTCGGATCGTGCCCAGGTCGGGATCGACCTTCACCTCGACGAACTGGGCGCCGTGGGCCAGCGAGGCACATTTCGCGCGTTCGGGCGACGGCATAGAGTTGTGAACCTCGGTGATCTCGTTGGTGCCGGCGCGCCGCATAACCTCGGCGATGTTGACGGAGCGGGCTGGATCTCCCTTGGCGCGAAGGCGGCCGTCGAGCATCTCCACATCGGTGGCAGCCGCGCCGCGTAGCGGAGAGCCGGAATCCTGGTTCGCCATGTCCAGCAGCTTCTCGGCGATGGTGAGCGCCGCGCCGCGCACGGCCGAGCCGACGCTGGAGGTCGTCCACGAGCCCCCTTGGGCGGGCGCCTGGGGCTGGCGTGTGTCGCCCAACTCAAACTTCACTTGATCCAGCCGAAGCCCCAGGAACTCGGCGGCGATCATCGTCATCACCGTGTAAGTGCCTGGGCCGATGTCGCTGGTCGCGCTGGTCACGCTGGCGGTGCCATCGACTCGGTAGGTGACGCGCGCGCTCGCGGGCATCTGCATGGCGCCCCAGACGCTCGATGCCATGCCCCAACCCACCAGCAGCTTGCCGTCGCGCATCGATCTCGGCTCGGGGTTGCGGTTCTTCCAGCCGAACTTCTCCGCGCCCAGACGGTAGCATTCGCGCAGAGCCTTGCTGGAGAACGGCTTGCCGCTTTCAGGATCGACCTCAGCATAGTTGATCAGGCGCAGTTGCAGGGGATCGATCTTCAGTGCGTAGGCGAGTTCGTCCATTGCACTTTCCAGCGCGAACATGCCACTGACCGCCCCGGGTGCGCGCATCCACGTCGGGGTCGCCAGATCGGTGGCGGCGACCTTCAATGGCGCGTGCAGATTGGGGCAGGCATAAACCTGCTTGAGAAAGCCCGTGGTGTTGTCAGAGAACGGCTCGAACGACGAAGTGTTGTGAAACGCCTCCTGGACGATGGCATGCAGCTTGCCGCTGCGGTCCGCGCCCAGAGCGACCTTCTGGATCGTCTGCGGCCGATAACCGTGCCCTGTGAACATCTGCGCGCGCGTAAAGACCACCTTGACCGGACGCTTGAGTTCCAGCGCCGCCATGGCGGTGAGCGACGGGTAGTAGTTCGGCTTGAGCGAGGAGCCGAAGGCGCCACCGACGAAAGGCGACACCACACGGATGTTCTCGGCCGGAACGCCCAGGGCTTCGGCCAGGTGCTTCTGGACGCCGTAGACGTTCTGGGTCTTGTCGAAGATCGTGAGCTGGTTTCCTTCCCAGAAGGCGATCGCCGCGTGAGGCTCCATCGGGTTGTGGTGCTCGATCGGAATGCGGTATTCGGACTCGACCTTCACCGCCGCGGCCTGCAGCGCGCCTGCAGGATCGCCTCGCGGAGGCGTATTTTGCGGTGCGGGCTCGGCGCGCCCAAGCACCGCCTCCAAGTCGGTGATGTGCGGCTCGGCCTGATAGCTGACCTTGACCAGCCGAGCCGCATGGCGCGCCTGCTCGTAGGTCTCGGCGACTACCAGTGCGATCGGCTGGCCGTTGAAGAACACCCGGTTCGACTGCAGCGGCCAGGACCATTGCGGCGGCGCGTCGGCTGCCGGCGCCTTGCCCAGGCGGCCCGCGTTCAGATGGGTGAAGACGCGCACGACGCCCGAGGACTGCTCGGCTTCGCGGGTATCGATCGCGGTGATCCTGCCCTTGGTCACCGTGCTCAGCACGATGAAGCCGTAGGCCACGTGCGGAACCTGGAACTCAGCCGTGAATTTGGCCTTGCCGGTGACTTTGGCGATCCCGTCCACGCGGGTCGTTTCTTTTCCGAGATGGCGTGCCATGGTAATTTTTTCCTTCGCTCAAGCCAGCTTCGCGGCGCGCATCAACGCACGCACAACGGATCGTTGACCCAGTTCCACCTTGTAGGCGTTGTGGGACAGAGGGCGGGCATCGCGCAGCGCTGCTTTGGCGGCCTGGTCGAACGTGTCCTCGCTGGCTCGGCGGCCGATCAACATCGCCTCGGCCTCGACGCTGCGCCAAGGCTTGTGGGCGACGCTGCCCAGCACCACGCGCGCCTGGCGGATGGTGCCGCCATCGAGCTGCAGCGCGGCCGCAACGGCGACCATCGCGAAGGCGTATGAGGTCCGATCGCGCACCTTCAGGTAGTGGGAGTTCCGCGCGAACTCCGCTGCCGAGACTGGCAATTCGACGGCCAGGATCAACTCACCGTGTTGGAGGTTGTTGTCCCGCTGCGGCGTGTCGCCCGGCAGCCGGTGGAAATCAGCCATCGGGATCAGGCGCTCGCGACCGTCCGTTGCACGCACGCGCACGTTGGCGTCCAACGCATACAGCGCGTTGGCCATGTCGCCCGGGTAGGTCGCCACACAAGCTTCGCTCCAGCCAAGGATGGCGTGAATCTTGTTCAGCCCCTCGCGCGCGCCGCAGCCGGTGCCGGGCGCGCGCTTGTTGCACGGCGTGGCGGTGTCGTAGAAGTAGTTGCAGCGGGTGCGCTGCAGAAGGTTGCCACCATTGGTCGCCATGTTGCGCAACTGCCCGGATGCACCCGCGACGATGGCCTGGGTCAACAGCGGATAGTTCTCGCGGATCAGCGGATGGTTGGCGGTCTCGGTGTTGGTCGCCAGGGCCCCGACGGACAGGCCGGCGCGCGTGCGCTGGATCTGCCGCAACGGCAACTGGCGGATATCCACCAGACGCGTGGGCCGCTCGACGTCTTCCTTCATCAGGTCCACGAGGTTCGACCCACCCGCGAGGAACTTCGCGCCAGGAACGCTCGCCACTGCTGTAGCGCCCGATGCGGCATCGGCCGCCCGTACATACTCAAACGGTCTCATGGCCATCCTCCCTGCGCACCGACGCCAATTGCGTTTCTGTGGCGAATCCCCAGGTCTGGGCGCTCTGGCGGCCCGAGTGCGCCTCCTGCACCGCGGCAACGATGCCGGGGTACGCGCCGCAGCGGCAGATGTTGCCGCTCATGCGCTCGCGGATCTCGTCGTCGGTCAGTCGTGTCGTGGTCTTGCCGACGTCGGCGGTGACGTGGCTGACGTGCCCGCGCCGGGCTTCGCCGAGCAGGCCGACCGCCGAGCAGATCTGTCCCGGGGTGCAGTAGCCGCACTGGAAACCATCGTGCTTGATGAAGGCGGCCTGCACCGGGTGCAGTTGGTCGCCCTGGGCCAGCCCTTCAATGGTGGTGACTTCACGCCCTTCGAGCGTCGCCGTCAGGGTGAGGCAGGACAGTACTCGCTGACCGTCCACCAGCACCGTGCAGGCGCCGCATTGGCCTTGATCGCATCCCTTTTTCGATCCTGTCAACGCCAGGCGTTCGCGCAGGGCGTCGAGCAGAACGACGCGGGAGTCAAGTTCCAGCGTCTTTGCCATGCCGTTGATCAGGAAGTTCACCTTGACGACGTTCTGCGCCTTGATCGACGCCGTTGCGGCGCCTTCGGCAAGCGGCATCTGTGCCAACGCAGCCTCTTGGGCAAGCAAGTTCGCCGCGAACAGGCCAACGCCGCCCGCGGCGGAGCTAATCATGAAAGCGCGCCGCGATTGGCCGACGCCATCGAGCTCGGGCATTTCTCTCAGAAGCGCTGCTTCGTCGGCGCTCAGCTCGATCGGTGGTTCGGTCTCGATGGGGTATTTCATCGTGAGGTTCTTTCTGTAACGCTAAAAGGCGTTGGCGGTTTGGCATTGCCAAGGGATCGGCTGCGCAAGGTGCGGCCTCAGCCACTTCTACGTCTTATGAATTGCGGGGACCAGATGCGCATCTGGTGGTAAGCCGGCACGATCTTTCATGGGCGGATTTCCTCGCGTCTAGTTCTTGGAGAACTCAATCTGCACGGTGCCGCTGCCGAGCGCCTGAGCCAAACCAGCGGGCTCGTCTACGTGGCCGAGACGGGTGTACGAGTAGGTCGAGTTGAAGGTCTGGTAGAAGACGACCAGGGTTCGCGACCCGTACAGCATCAGATCGCCGGTGCGAATCGTGCCGGGGCGAATTGCATTCGTCGGCAGTGGTTTCCGCAGTTCCGCATGCTTCTCGTTGTTGTTGAGGTCGGGCATGCCTATCGAGAGCGGCAGCATCGCGGCGAATTCGCGGGCTGCTTCGGTGTCGGCCAAGGTGATGGCGAAGCGACGTGCGCCAACGGTCATCCACATGCGTGACTCCTCCGGTTGGAGAGCGGCCGCCTGGGTGGCTGCAGCAGGCGTGCCTGAAGCCCCAGGCTGGGCGGCGTCACATCCCCCGAGCACGAGCAGGCCGCACAGCAGGCCAAGCCCACGCAAAGCCCGCAGCCCGCGCGCGCGACGGTTCTCAATGGCCGAGTGGCGTTGGCTGGCGCGAAGAACACAGAGGCTCGTGGTCATCGGCTCCTCCTGGTGTGATGCGCCGCTCATGTCGCTTGCCGCGCTTGCGAACGCGAGGTGAGAAAGGCGAGGAAGGCCCCAAGCAGCAGCACGGCGGAACTCGCTACGAAGGTGCTCCGATAGCTTGTCGAGTCGAACAGCAGACCGCCCAGGGTCGAACCCAGGGCGATGGCCAACTGGATCACCGCCACCATCAGCCCGCCGCCAGCTTCGGCGTTGTGCGGCATGGCTTCGGCAATCCAGCTCCACCAGCCGACCGGGGCGGCAGTTGCCATCAGGCCCCACAAGCCCAGCAGCGCCACGACGGCTGAGACCCGAGCGCCGAAGGGCATGAGCGTCACAGCGACGACCGCCATCAGGATCGGAATGATGATCAGCGTCTTGTACAGGCCGCGCTTGAGAACGGAGCCAATCAGCGCGGTGCCGACAAGCCCGGCCACGCCGATCACGAGCAGGATGAGCGACAGCGTGGACACGTTCACGTGCGTCACCGTTTCGAGGAACGGACGCACGTAGGTGAACAATGCGAACTGTCCCATGAAGAAGGCGCCGCATGCAGCCATGCCCAAGGCAACGGGGCGGCTCTTTAGCACCTTGAACACATTGCCGGAACCCGGCGCGCGCTCCTGGGCCTTCATGGGCGGCAGGCCCATCCACTGCCAGACCAAAGCGATCGCCGCCACTGGGACCAGGCAGAAGAAGGCTCCGCGCCAGCCCATCACCGAACCGAGATAGCTGCCCAGCGGCGCGGCGATCACCGTGGCTAGCGCATTGCCGCCGTTGAAGATTGCCAGGGCGCGCGGTACCTGCTGAGGCGGCACCATCCGCATTGCCGTCGCGGCCGACATGGACCAGAAGCCACCGATGACAACACCGATGAGCGCACGGCCGACCATGTAGATCAGATAGCTCGGCGCCCACGCAACCACGGCACCAGATACGGCCATCAGGGCGGTCAATCCCAGCAGCAAGGTCTTGCGGTTCATGCCGCCGGCGAGCGCTGATATCGAGAGGCTGGTCAGCACTGCGAACGCACCTGAGATCGCAATGCCTTGCCCGGCCATCCCTTGGGTGACATGGAGATCGTGCGCGATCGGGGTCAGCAGGCTGACCGGCATGAACTCCGAGGCGATCAGCGTGAATACGCACAGCGACATCGCAAACACGCCGCTCCAATGCGCAGCCGCCGGTCGCGCGCCCGCCGCCCCCTTGGAGAGACTTTTCCGGTCCACGGCCTCGGACAGTTGTGCCGTCACAAAGCCACCGTCTGCGCCAGATGCCTGCCGAAGAACGAGGTCAGCTTGGCCCAGGGAATGAGGTTCACACGGTCGTAGAGATCGACGTGGCCGGCGCCCCGCACCCAGACCAACTCCTTCGGCTCGGCGGCGCGCCGGTAGGCGTCCTCGCTGAACTCCTTGGAGTGTGCTTGGTCCCCGCTGATGAACAGCAGCGGACGCGGCGAGATCGTCTCGATATCGTTGAACGGGTAGAAGTTCATGAACTTGACGTTGCTGGTGACCGTCGGCTTCGTTGTCCTTTGGGGGGATGCACCAGCAGGGGTGAACTCACCGCGCGGTGTGCGGTAAAAATCGTAGAACTCGCGCTGGATCGGATGTGTGTCTGCAGTCAGTTCGAGATCGGTGCCGCCCGCCACAGCGACTTCACCGCCTCCAAACTCTACGTAGCGCTGCTCGGCGGCCTTGGAGAGGATGGCCTTGCGTTGTTCCAGCGTCAGGGATTTCTGAAGCGCATGGCGGTTGACGGCGCCCATGTCATACATGCTCACGGTGGCAATAGCCCTCATGCGCGGGTCGATCTTGGCCGCGCTTATGACGAAACTGCCGCTGCCGCAGATGCCGATCGCGCCAATCCGGCTCCGGTCCACGAAGGGCCGCGTCCCCAGGAAATCGACCGCCGCGCTGAATCCCTCGGCATACATCTCCGGCGACACGAGATTGCGCGGCCCCTCGCTCTCGCCCCAGCCAGGCAGGTCGATGGAGAGCGTGACGAAGCCCTGTTCGGCCATCTTGGTCGCGTAGAGGTTCGCGCTTTGCTCCTTCACGGCTCCCATGGGGTGGCTCACGACCAGCGCCGCATGCGCTTTGTTGCGGTCTAAGTTCCTGGGAACAAAAAGGTTGCCAACGACTTTCATCCCGTACTGGTTCTTGAAAGTGACCCTCTCCAAAGTCACCTTGCCGCTCTTATAGAAGTTGTCTGCGCCGTTCGACATATCTGGAATCTCTTTCATGTTCGCCGCAAAAACGGCGCTGCCGGTGATTGACATGAGCCCCAGCGCCGCTGCGCCGGTGCCCGCTTTCCTCAGAAATTCGCGCCGCTCGGACGCGTGACTGCTGCTCATGGTTTCTGCGGCTTGTTCTGAGTTGAATAGGTTGCTCATGCTCGATCTGTTTTGTTGGTAGTCGGAACAGGCGGCCGATGAGGCGGCCTGCGGGATCACGCGGGTACAGCGCTGTCGTACTCAGCTCGGCCGATCTGATCTATCTGCTTCGCATTCCCCTGGAGAGATGCTTGATTCGCGGCGCAGAGACGGTCAGTCGGGCATGCGCTCGATCCTGACCTGTAGCGGCCCGGGGCGCTGCAACGCAGGCAGTCCCGTCTCCACTGCGCCGAGGCGCATCAGATCACCCGTGTAATTGCCAGTGCCGTCCTCGACGAAGATCGCCAGATTTCCCCAGGGGGCGTAGTAGGCGAGGTCGCCTTCTTTGACGGGGACTGTGCTTTCGACCCTGCCTTCGATTAACTTTCGTGGCAAATAAGCGATGCGCTCGATACGCGCATAGTCGTTCAGCGTCAACGACAGCGGCAACAGCGCCGCGAAGTCTCCCGCCGCAGGGTTGTCGTACAGCGTGGCGGTGACTGTCTGCCCATCAACGTTCAAACGAATCTTCATGCGGAGATCCTGTGGCATCCATATTGACTTTCTCTTGCCCTGAATGTTGGGCCACGGAAGTCAATCTGACTAGCTAATGAACCCTTAAAAGCTATATTAGTCCAGCTAATCAATCCCCATGGGAAACTGCCGTCATGGTCAAACGCAATCTCAACGATCTCCTGTACTTCGTGACAGTGGCTCGGGAAGGCAGCTTCACGCGCGCCGCCTCGCTGCTGGGTGTCACGCAATCGGCCCTCAGCCAAGCCATCAGTGGCTTGGAGGCGCGGCTGGAGATTCGGCTGCTCACGCGCACCACGCGCAGCGTGTCGCCCACGGCCGCCGGAGAGCGGCTGCTGAAGGCCATCGGCCATCGCTTCGACGAAATCGACGCGGAACTGGACGAGTTGACAGAGATGCGGGACAAGCCGGCGGGCACGGTGCGGATCACTTGCGGCGAACATGTCCTTCGGACCACGCTGCTGCCCAAGCTCACTCCCTTGCTGCGCGAATACCCTGACATCAAGGTCGAGTTCGACATCAACTACGGATTCCGGGACATCGTGGCCGACCGCTTCGACGCGGGCGTGCGTCTAGGCGACACCATCGACAAGGACATGATCGCGGTTCCGATCGGGCCACAGCTGCGCATGGCAGCGGCGGCCTCCCCTGCATACTTCAAGGCCCGTACCCCCCCCAAAACCCCACACGATCTGCTCAAGCACAACTGCATCAACATGCGTATGCAGACCGCGGGAGGGCTGTGGGCCTGGGACTTCGAGCGACGAAGCAAGCCATTGAACGTGCGCGTCGATGGGCAACTCACCTTCAACACGTCGCCCAGCATGGTGGATGCTGCGTTGGCAGGGCTGGGCATCGCATTCCTGCCCGAACAGGAATTCGCGCCGCACCTCGAGGAAGGCCAACTGGTACGTGTGCTGGAGGACTGGTGTCCTCCATTCCCGGGCTACTACCTGTACTACCCAAGCCGCCGGCAGCCATCACACGCGTTCTCATTGGTAGTCAACGCGCTGCGCGTATCGTCTCCGATCAGCCCAAAACAACGTTAGGCCGGTTCGCCCTCGGCTTCTCCCGGCGCAGCGTCAAGCGGCGCTTGATCAGTGTTCAAGTCCCATCGGACCGATTGCCGCTTCCATGCTCAGGCGACTAGACAACGGCAACGTTGGCGGCGAGGTTGACTCGGCACAGAAGCCAAGCAAGTGCGATGGGTGCCTTTCGACCCACCGGGTTGCTTGGTCATACGCATCGGCGAGTTGCAGACAGCCCCATTCGTCACGAAGGCGCCCCACGATCTGAAGCCCCGTGGGCAGGCCCTGGGGATTGAACCCGGCGGGCACATTCAGCGAAGGACTGCCGCACATCGTGATCGGGATGGCCACCTCCATCCAGCGGTGATACGTGTCCATGGAGACGCCGGCCACCTCTCGCGGCCAATGAACAGCCGCGTCGAACGGGAACATCTGCGCCGACGGCAGCAAGACGAACTCATAGGTCTGCATGAAGTCTTGCATCCGCGCATGCCATGCCGAGCGCGCGTTCAATGCATCGGTCACTTGGGTCGCCGTCAGCTTCAGCCCTCGTTCGATCTCCCAGAGAGCCTCAGGTTTGAGTTGCCTGCGCTTGATCGGGTCGGCGTAGCTGTCTTTCAGCCAGGCGGCGATCCTCCACGAGCGCAACACCAGCCAGTTCTTCCAGACTTCTTCCATCGGCCAGTCAGGCCTGACGTGTTCCACGATGCAGCCCAACGACTCGAAGACCTGTAGCGCACGCTCGCACAGTTCCAGCACGCCCGCTTCGAATGGCATTGCACCTCCGAAATCGCCGAACCAGGCCACTCGCGTCCCACGAAATCCGGGTCAGCGGTCGCGCGAACAGCGCCGGGTCCGTATCCAGGGAGAGCGGCACTCTCGGATCGTATCCCGCCTGAACCGACAACAGCATCGCGAGGTCAGGAACCGAACGCGCCATCGGTCCCATGACGGTCAGTGAAGGGCTGAATACATCGCCCGTAACGCCCGGCACGCGCCCAAAGCTGGGGCGCAGACCGAACACGTTGTTGAATGCGGCTGGATTGCGCAGAGATCCCGCATGATCGCTGCCGTCTGCTACGGCCTGCATCCGCAGGGCCACCGCCACCGCCGCGCCGCCGCTGCTGCCTCCAGCAGCCATCGACGGATCGTAGGCGTTTCGTGTCGTGCCGTAGACGGAGTTGTAGGTCTGGGACCCCAAACCGAATTCCGGCGTGTTCGTCTTTCCGATGATCACGCAGCCGGCGCGCTTCATGCGCTCGACATACAGAGTGTCGCTCGTCGCAACCTGGCCCTTGAAGAGCGGCGACCCCATCGATGTCGGGAAGCCCGCCGCATCGTCCAAGTCTTTGATCGCCTGTGGAAATCCGTGCAACGGCCCCAGCCACTGCCCGCGTGCGAGCTGCGCGTCGCGCTCGGCGGATTGCCTCAACAGCAGATCACGATCGGCCAGCGCTACGATCGCGCTGGCAGGCCGAGCCCATCAGAGCGGCGGCAATCGGCTCGCATTGAGATCGCGAATGCGACGCCGCTCGATTGTTCTCGCCCCGCGATCTAGCGGCGTCCCCACTTCACCCGGGCGAAGCCCCACACAGTCACTGCGGCGCCGGCGATCGCGCCACCAGTCACCACCACGAAGGCAGACTCAAGGCTGAGCCTCCCCGCGAACACGAGGGCCGCCGCCGACAGCGCGCACACGAAACGCAAGCCCCCCGCAGCGAGCGGCCAGCCGACACGCCGCGCACCCTGCCCCGCGAAATACAGCGACAACGTGATGGCGATGAAGCCGAACGCCGGGCCCATCAACCTCAGGTAGTGGCCGCCGACGGCCAATATGTCGGGGTCGCTCGTAAAGTGAGACATCCGCAGTCCAGGCAGGAACGCCACGCCGAGGCCCAGCACTTCGAGCAAGCCACCGACGAACAACGCATTGACCAGCGCAGCGCGTCGCGCACGCCCCACGTCGCCGGCGCCGATGCAGGTTCCGACCACTGCGATGGTGGCAGTGCCGAAGCCGAACATCATGGGAACCAGCAGCATTTCAAGCCGGGACGCGATACCGTAGCCTGCGATGCTCGCCACGCTCAAGAGATCCGGTCCGGTGCAGGTCACGCCACAAGGGCGACCGCAACGTGCCGACCGTTTCAACGCGCAACGCGCACGGTCATGGCCCCTATTTCCGGAATAAGGGCCTCCAGAACGTCGCCGGGCACGACCGGCCCTACCCCCGCCGGCGTGCCGGTCATGATCACGTCCCCCGGGTTGAGCGTATAGATGGCCGAGGCGTACTCAATAAGGCGCTGCACGTCAAAGATCAGGTACTTCGTGTTCGAGGCCTGCTTCACCTCCTGGTTCACGCGAATGCTCAAATCCAGCACGTTCGGGTCGGCGATCTCGTCCTTCGTGACAATCCACGGCCCGAGCACGCAAAAAGTGTCGGGGGACTTGCGAAACGTCGGGAACTCCGGGCCACGCACGGTCATGTCTAGGCCGATCGTGTAGCCGAACACGTAGTCCAGTGCCTCCTCCCGAGGCACGCGTTTGGCCTTACGGCCAATGACGACCGCGAGTTCAACCTCATGGTCCGTGCGGCGGTCAGCGAAAGGAATCCTAATTTCCTCGCTGCAGCCGATCAGCGAACTATTCGCCTTCAAGAACAGGCCAAACTGGTCCAGCTCGGTGAACGTCTTGCCATGGTTGATCTGTGTGTCAGCGTTCGCCTCCGCGATGTGGTCCTTGTAATTGATCGGCGCGCCGATGATCTTGCCCGGGTTAGCGACCGGGGCGCGCAATTTCACCTCCGACAAGGGGACGCGCGCGCTGGTTTGAACCAACTCCTCGACCTTGGCGCGCACATCGTCGAAATGCTGGATCACCCAGTCGGACTGCGGGTACGGCCAAGTGGGCTTCGGGACAGCCGCGAACGCTTCCGTGACGTCGACGACTTCCTCCTCATCGGCGATGCCGATCCTGTTGTCGTTAAATAGGCAGAGTTTCATGGAACAGGTTCTTCAAGGTGAAGCAGCTTGCTCAGCCGCGGAGTTCGCGCAAGAGCCCGAGCTTCTCGTGCACGGGGCGATCCGAGTAACTGAAGACAACAGTGTCCTGCTGCGCCGCGACGGTCCACTCGCTCCAGCCTGGTACGACGGCGATGTCATTCGGGCCGATCCGCATGGTCGTCCCGGCCACCCGGATTTCAGCCTCGCCTTCGAGGCCGACAAGGACAGTGCTGTCGGTCGAGCGGTAAGGCCTTGTCGTGAAACCTTGGGGGTAGTACCGCAGCACCGTGCCGATCGTCGGCATCGTCCAGCCCCCCGTGAGCGGGTTTACATAGCGCAGGCATACACCCAGGTGCGGGTCGGGCGGCGCCGATCGCGCCTGCACCTCGATGGCTTCGCGCGAGCGCGCGTAGGGGTAGCTGAACAGCGGCGAGGTGAGTCCGTGAGGAACATAGTCCAGCGGAAGCAAGCCAGAGCCAAAGCGCGTCGCGCTCTCGCCTGCAGCCTGGGATGTGGTCTGCGCCTTCTGCGTGTATTCCTCACGAAAGCCAGCTCGCAGGAACGAGACGAGCGGAACGTCCAGCCCGTCAAGCCACACAACGGGCTCGCTGCCTTCGTGCCCGTGGTCATGCCAGGTCCAATGCGGCGTGATGATGAAATCGCCGCGCTGCATCGGTGTCTTTTCACCATCGACTGCGGTGTACGCGCCGGATCCGTGAAGGACAAACCGCAGCGCCGACTGGGTATGCCGGTGCGCCGGCGCCGTCTCGCCGGGCAGGATCAACTGCAGCCCTCCATAGAGCGTGTCGGTGATCTTTGACTTGCCCGGCAAGCCAGGATTCTCCAGCACCAGGACCCTGCGCTCGGCCTCCTCCGCAGAGATGAGCCCGCCTGAGCGCAGGAGTTGCGGATACACCTCGTCCCAAGCCCACTTGCATGGCTTGGCCGCGGGCACAGGCTGGGCGGGGACAAGGCCTTTCAGCACGCTCCATAGCGGAGCGAGGTTCAACGGCCGAATTTCGTCGTAGTAGCGCTCTCGTGCCGCGTTATCGGCTTGCAACATTCCACTGTCATTCATCTTGATTTCCTCAGTTGACGTCCCTGTTTACGCTGCCTTCCGCCAAGCCTCGTACCCCGCCACGAAGTGCGGTGACATGGCCCTGAGACGTTCGGTGTCGATCCGCCCTGACCGGCTGATGTAGTTCATGGCAAATTCCCAGGCGGGCAACTTCAAGTGCTCCGCAAAGCTGTCGTACCAGGTCGCGCTGCGGGTTGCCGCGGCCGCCAGCTTGTCCACGATGGGACGCCGCTGTGCCTCGAACTCAGCGAGTGCATCCTGGACGTTGCGCGGGTGGTTGGCCAGCGCATGTGCGAGTGCCTGGACATCTTCGAGCGCCAGCCGCGTTCCAGAGCCGATCGAAAAGTGGGCGGTACGGAGCGCATCACCGACCAGCACCCGATTGCCGACGCACCAGCGCTTGTTGCTTATCACTGGGAAGCGGCGCCACAACGACTTGTTGGTCACCAGCTTGGCGCCGTCGAGCTCCTCGGAAAAGACCTCTTCACAGTACGCCCGGGACTCGTCTTCCGTCATGCGGTCGAAGCCCACGCGCTCGAAGGTACGGGCATTCACCTCCACCAGAAAGGTGCTCATTGAAGGGGTGTAGCGGTAGTGGTGCGCATTGATGCTGCCCTGTGCGAGCTCCTTGAACGTCTGCGTGAGGTATTCAAAAGGGCGCGTTGCGCCGAACCACGCGAACCGGTTGTTCAAGAGCGTGACCTCCGTGCCGAACTCCGCCTCATGAGTCTTGCGGACCAAGGAATTAACCCCATCGGCGCCGATCACCAGGTCGGCGCCCTCCAGTTCTGCCAGGTCGCGCACCAAGTGGCTGTTGATGAGGTCCGCCCCTACGGATAGCGCGCGCTGGCGCAAGATCTCGAGCAGGCGCAACCGTGCGATGGCGGTGAACCCGACCCCATCGATTCGGATACGTTCGCCGTGCACGCGCAGCTCGATATCGCTCCACTTCTCGAGGCCCGCAGTGATAAGAGGCAGCGTCTCCGAATCTTCCGCGCCGAGGAACTCCAGCGCCTTGTCAGAAAACACCACGCCGAAGCCAAAGGTCGTCCGTGAGTCGTTCTGCTCGTAGACCGTCACTTCAGCATCGGGCAGTTCGCACCTGATACGGTAGGCGGCGTACAGGCCCGCCGGACCTCCACCGAGGATCTTGACCTTCATCTTTCGTTTCCCTTGTTCATTTGGTTGTCCCTTTGCCCGGCCTCTCAGACGGCTTCCTGCAGCAAGGCACGCACGTGCTCTGGGACTTGCAGGGTGCGCAGCGCGCGTGGGTTGCCGAGCGGGTGCTCCGCCCACACGCGCGTCTCTTCCGCCTCCATCAGCAACTTGTTGCCGCTCAAGAACCGATGCTGGAAAGCCATCGATTTGCCACCGACCTTCATCACGGTGATCTGGTGGGTAACGGTTTCGTGCAGAGCGGGCGCGCTCACGAACTTCATTGAAAGGCCGAGGACAGGCAGGCCGCCCAATGCGTTGCCACCCGTCGGCGCGTTCGGATCGATCCCGAGGCTGAGGAACATCTCGTTCAGCCCGTCAACCATCCATCGAGCGTAGTGCGGGAAGAAAATAATCCCGCCCGGATCACATTCGCTCCAGTTCAAGCGGCGGTCATAGGAGTAGTGGCGCATGAAACTGCTTACCTCCCCCGGGTCTCGCCTGCAAGCTTCTCGGCGATCGCCTGGCGCATCTGCTGCCGATCGAGTTTTCCCACACGCGTGATCGGGAAGGTGGTGACCGCCTCGATATGCTCGGGGCACTTGTACTTGGCGAGCCCGTGCGAAACGAGAAATGCCGCAAGCTCCGGCACAGACGGGAGGGCAGCACTGTTGCGTGGGATCAGGTACGCGCATGCCTTTTCGCCGTAGATCGGGTCTGGCATGGCGACAACTTTTCCGTCCGCGATCTGCGGATGCCGCGCGAGCAGCAGCTCGATGTCCTCCGTGCCGAACTTCTCGCCGCCGCGATTGATGTTGTCGCGCATGCGGCCTTCGAAGTGGTAGATGGTCAGCGGGCCTTCACGGATGGCGCGGACCATGTCTGCAGTCCGGAAGAACCCGTCGGACGTCACGGATGCGGCCGTGATTTCGGGGGCGGCGTAGTAGCCACGCAGCGACGACGGGCCGCGGAAGCACAGCTCCCCGGATTCGCCGAAAGGAACCTCCGTCTCCGTGCCGGGCTCCAGAACGCGAACCTCGTCGTGCTCCCAGCAAACCGTTCCGATCGAGCCGTGCCGGATGGCTGGCGGGAACTGCGGTGCGCCGGCAAGCACCAGGCCCTCGGTGATGCCGTACATGTTCGTCGCAGGGCGTGCTGTGCCGCGCTCGATCGGCTCCGCGCCAATGAGCGTCAGCGTGAGCTGCAGTGAGGAAAGGTCATGATTCGCTGCGCCCGGATATCCGGCAATCGAGGGCGCATGCGGCCCGATCGTGAAGGCGTGCTGAACGCGCTCGCGTTCCAGCAGCGCAAAGAAGCGGGCGACATCCCATTTCGGCATCAGCACGGTCGTGGCGCCATAGAGCACGGAACGCAGCAGCGAAAACATCATCCCGGCGTTGTGCAGCATGGGGAGCGCCCAGATCCCCACGTCACCATCCTCGCACCCGAAGTGGTCGCACCATGCCCTGGTGTGCGCGAGGTATTCGCCGTGGTACCGGGGAATGACCTTGGGCACGCCCGTAGAACCACCGGACAGCTGCAGAGCCGCAACATCGCAATAGTTCCACTCCTCCTGCGGCGACTCCGATGGATGTTGCGCGATCAGCGATTCGATGCTGCGCCCGGGCGAGCCAGTATCGCCCCCGCCGACCAGCAGGTGCGGCATGTGGTGCGCGTCAGCCATCTCGGCGGCGAAGCCCACCTGGTCGAAGTTGGGCGAAACGTCGGCCTGCACGAAGAACGCGCTGGGTCGCGTCGCATGGGCCAAGGCGGAGATTTCCATCGAGCGGTATTGCGGGATCGTGCATACCGGCAGGACGCCTGCCTTGAAGCAGCCGAAGAGCGCCAGCGCCGTTTCGATACCCGTTCCCATCTGGAAGATCGCCCGATCTCCAGGCCGGAGCCCCAGGATACGCAGCCCTGCGGCCAGTCGCGAGCTCTTCTCGTCCACTTCGGCAAAGCTGATGCGGCGGTCATCGCAGACGTAGGCGGTTCTCTGCGGATTCTCGCGGGCCACCTGCTGCAGCGCGTTCCCAATTGTGGTCGGCCGCCAAGCGCCTTCCCGAAGGTATCGCTCGGCCTGCGCCGGAGGCGTGTAGACGACCCCAGGGAGAGGCAGTCGGGGGCGGGTTTCGATTCCGCTCATTTCATGATTCCTGGCAGCCAGGTGGCTAAGGGTGGGAAGAAGAACATGGCGGCGAGCAGCAGCACGCTCATCGCCACGTAGGGCACGACTGCCCGGAAGATGTGGGCCATGCTCACGCTCGACGGAGCGACGCCCTTCATGGTCATCAGAAGCAGGCCGTGCGGAGGCAGCAGCAGGCCCATCTGCATGCACATGAGGAACATGATTCCGAACCAGATCGGGTCGACCCCGAGCTTCTGGACGATCGGCATGAAGATGGGGATCGTGATGAGCATCATGCTCACCTGGTCGACGAAGATGCCCAGGAAGATCAGGATCAGCATCATCCCGGCGATGATCGCCATCGGTCCAAGTCCTGTGCCGGTGATCGCCTCGACGATGCCATTGGAGGCGCCGGAGAAGGTGAGAATCTGCGCGAAAGTGGTCGCGCCCATGATGATCAACAGAATCATCCCCGAGATCCCGATCGTTCCACGCAGTGACTTCATCAACGCTTCCACGGACAGCGCTCGGTAAGCGATGGCGATGACCAAGGTCGCGACCACGCCCAGGGCCGCGCTCTCGGTCGGCGTGGACCAACCCGCCACCATGGCACCGACGACCACTCCAAAGATCGAGAGCAGCGGCAGCACGTACTTGAAGAACGGCTTGAATCGTTCCCACCCGTGGAAGTGCTTGAATTCAGTTGCCGGTGCCAGGGAAGGATTCATTGCAGAGCGCAGCACGATCCAGGCAACGAATCCGATCGAAAGCAGGAGACCGGGGACGATCCCGCCAATCAGCAGCCCTGAGATCGAGATGTTAGCGAGGCTGCCCAGGAGCACGGAAAGCGCGCTCGGAGGGATCAGCATGTCCACGGCGCCGATCGCCATGATGGGGCCGGTGGCCATGGTCGGGTGGTATCCCCGCTGCAACATGACGGGCACCATGAGGGAGCCCAACATGGCTGTGGTGGCAATCGTCGATCCAGAGATCGCGGAGAACACGGTTCCGGCAACAACTGCCACGACCGCCAGCCGGCCCGGCACTCCCGTGATCAGCCGCTCGACGCCTTCGATCACCTTCACGGCCAAGCCGGTGTGGAAAAGGATCTCGCCCATGAGAATGAACAGAGGGATCGGCGTCAGTGAGAAGCTGGTCACCGCAACGACGCTGTTTCGCACCAGCTGCCCCAATCCAGCCTCACCCCCCAGATAGATCCAGGCACCGACCAGGTTGGTTACCAGGAAGGCGAACGCCACCGGCAGGCCGACGAAGAGAAGGAGCGTGGACCCGCCAAGGAGCAGCCACGCAGGAAGGATCCAGGCACTCATGCTGCAGACACCGCGTCGGAACGCGGCTCCTTAGGACCATGCGCCAGCCGCCGCATGCGAAATGCAAACTCAATGGCGAGCAGCGCAAACACAATTGGAAGCGGCGCCATCACCCACCATTCCGGAATGACGATGCTCTTGATCTGGATCGCGCCGCTTGCATAACTCTTGAAGGCCATGACAACGCCCATCCATGTCAGCACGACACAACCCCCAAGGGCCATGACGTCCGACAGCCACTCACAGCCATAGGCAAGCCTGGGCGGAATTGCGCGCAGCACGATGTCGACGCGAATGTGCTGGCCTGCCCGCAGCAACCAAGGGGCGCCCAATAAAGTGCAGAAGTACAAGGCGTACTCGGAGATGTCGTTGGAGGCGGGAAATCCGCGAGGCAGGCCGGGGATCTCCACGTTCCGCAACAGCACATCGAGCGTGATAGAGCTCACCATGACGAGCAGCAGTAGGCAGGCCAGCAACATCATGAGCTCGTAAAGGCGCCCGAGGGCCGCCTCCACGGCTTCCGTGGTGTGGCCTCCAGCTGCCGCGGCAAAGGCTTGTTGGTGCGCCATGCTGGTCACGGCTTCTTGGACAGCAGTGCGCGCAGCTTCGGTCCATGCACCGGGCTGGTCTTGATGAGGTCGGCCCAGCCCGCTTCGTACACGGCGTCCAGGTACTTCGCGGTGTCCGTTGCGCTGAAGGTCAGCGGCTGGATGCCCGAAGCATTCTGCTTTTTCTTCTCGTCCTCGCCCTCCTTGCGCCAGTAGGCAGTGTTGGCCTCCACCTCCATGGCCATCTTCTGGATGAAATCACGCTGCTGCGGCGTCATGGCCCTCCACTTGTCCAGGTTCATGATCAGCGACACGTCAGCGTCATAGAAGCCGGGATCGATGCGAAACTTCGTGTGACCCGCGAGGTTCAGATCGAAGATGCCGCCGACCGACCAGCCGTACCCGTCGATCACACTGCGTTCCAGCGCGGTGTAGATCTCGCCCGGCGGGATGTTGATCACGTTGCCGTTCAGCGTCTGCACAGCCGGCCGAATGGCCGGGGATACGCGGATCTTCTTGCCGGTGAGATCCAGCTTGTCGACCTTCTTCGTCAAGAAGATGTGGAATGGGTAACCCTCGACCATCCGGGCGAGATACTGCATGTTCCCCTTCTCGTTCCAGACCATGTTGATGTACTCAACGGCGCCGTTCTTGCGCTGCTCGGCCACTGGGATCTGCGCCATCTTGAGCATGTCTGCCTCGGGGAACACATTCGTGTAGAACGCGCCAGGGCTAAGGGCCATGTCGACGACTCCGCTCTTCACCGCATTGCCGATCTCGAAGGTCGGGACCGCCCGCGGGCCGCCGATGAAGTTAATCTTGACAAGGCCTTTTCCCTGCGCGTTCACCCGCTCGCTCCACTTCACCACTTCCTGCGAAAAGGCCGTGTTCTCAGGGAATGCCGTTACCAGCCGAATTTGAGCTTCCTGTGCCGCCGCCGAGATGGCCAGGAGGCCCCAGGCGGCGCTTGCCGCCAGGCGCTTGAAGGTGTTGGTCATGATGTCTCCGTTGTGATTTGTAGAACTACGAACGTGGGTCAGGCCGCCAGCGCAACCGGAGTAATCTCGATCTTTCGAGGCCGACTCAACTCAGACAGAAAGCGCTGCGCTTGGACCTTTGCGTCGGCGGCAGCCGCAGATTTCACGGACTCGTAGCCGCGAATGCTCTGGGGCAGCCGCAGCAGCTCGGCGACCTCTGCGGCGTTGCGCCGGTCGAGCAGCCGCAGGCCTTCAACCAGCACCCCCTCGTACCAGGCGAGAAGGGCTCGCTCCTCCCGTCGAGACTCCATTGCACCGAACGGATCCAGCGCAGTCCCACGAAGGACCTTCAGCGCGGCGAGGGCTTTCAGCACGGGATGCATCCATCTGCCGACGCGCACCTTTCCCTTCAGGCCCAGCGTGCGTGCGAGAGGCGGCTGCAAGTTGTATTTCAGGCGGACGTTCCCGGAGAACATGTCGGCCACTCGTTTCTCGAAGCCTGACTTGGTGAGTAGGCGGGCCACTTCGTACTCGTCCTTGTACGCCATCATCTTGTGCAGGCTGTCGGCAACAGCCGCGGTCACCTCATAGGCGTGCCGCTCTCCGCGGGCGGCTGCCTCGGCCTTGACTGAGGACGTCACCCGCTCCAGATAGCGGACCGCATACGCAATGTTCTGGTAGTCCGCCAGATCCACAGCACGCAGCAGCACACGGTCACGAAGCTGCGCGGGGAGCTTTGCCAATTGCGGCTCGAAGGCGACCAGTTCGCCCAGCCTGCCCTCGCTACGGAGGGCACGCAGCCGCTCCGTGCGGTCCGCGAGCGGTTGCAGCCTGAGCATGCCCAACGCCTGGATTTGCTCCGGCGCGTGCACCCACAGCCGTCCCGCACGGAAGGCCGTGGTGTTCGCGTCCACCTGAGTGCCGTTCAGCGCGATGGCGGCCTCGATCCATTCCGCGCGGATCGGCAGCCAGCCCGCCTGGTAGGCAGCACCGATAGCCACCATGTTGGTCATCATGTAGTCGCCGAACAGCGCCTCGGCGATGCGCTGGGCATCCAGCGTCAAGGCGCCGTCTTCCCGAACGGCGGCGGCGACGGTATCGCACAACTCCTGCGTCGGAAGAGTCTTGCGGGAGTCCCTGATGACCTCTCCATTCGGGAACACGCCGGCGTTGATGACGGACCGCGTGCGTTCGGCATCGCAGCACTTCAGATTGCTCACGTCCACCGCCGCCAGGAGATCGAGCGCCAGGTACAGATCCGCTTTGCCGATGCCGACCTTGTTCGTGTGCGGCGGCCGGTCCGCGGGAGCAAGAATGAGGCTGGAGAGCACGGCGCCCCACTTCTGGGACGCTCCGGTCTGGTCATAGGTCTTGACCTGCAGACCCTGCATGGCGGCCGCCTGTGCGAGGATGGCGCTGGCCGTCAGGACGCCGGATCCGCCGAGACCCGGGATGTACACGTGGTACGGCGCCTGCAAGGCTTCCGGCTCGATCTCCGGAATTCCCGTTGGGTCGATGGAGGGCAGCCCCGGCTTTCGAAGCCCCTTTCCAGGCTCGACTTCGACCGTGACGAAAGAAGGGCATTCCCCCTGGATGCAGGCCTGATCCTGGTTGCACGTGGACTGGTGAATCTGTGTCTTGGCACCAAACTCCGTCGGTACCTTCTGCAGCGACATGCAATTCGCCTTGGCGCCGCAGTCGCCGCAGTTCTCGCACACTTCTTCGTTCACAAACGTGAACACTGCGGGCGCGGGCAGCAGCCCCCGCTTCTGGCGTCGGCGCCGTTCGTTCGCACAGGCCCCGTCGTAGATCAGGATGGTGACGCCCTGAGTCTCCGAGAGCTCCTTCATAGATTGTTCGAGCTCGTCGGGCGAACGACGCACCAGGCCGGCGGGAAGCTGCACTTTCGCGTACTGACCAGGCTCTTTCGAGACCAGGACCACGCGGGACGCGCCGTCCTGCAACAGACGGCTGGCCAGATCCGCGATCGCGCTTGCGCCCACCGCTTCCTGCCCGCCGGTGTTCGCGAGAACACCGTTGATCAGCAGCTTGAACGTCATGTTCGCCCCCGTGGTGATCGCAAAGCGGATGTTCTGGTAGCTGGAGTGAAACAAGGCGCCGTCGCCAACGTTCTGGACTATGTGGGGGCGGCTCGTATACGGGGCGAGTCCCAGCCAGGGCACCCCTTCGCCACCCAAGGGCGTCGTGGCTTCGACGCGCTTTTGCGGCTTGTCCATGAGTGCCGCGAACAGGTGACAGCCTGGCGCCCCCCATGCCATCTGGCCTGGCGCGAGCAGCGTCGAAATGTTGTGGGGGCAGCCCGAGCAATAGTTCGGTGCACGCCCGGGCAAGGCGGGGCTGCGCTGCACGGTCTTCTGCTGCAGGTATCGAACGCGCTCGCGGCCCCGCTCTGGCAAGGTGAAGCTTCGAGCCAGCACCCGCCCCAGCCGTTCGGCCACCATGTCGCTGGTCATGCCGCCTTCGACGGGGAAGAGGCGGGTTCCGTCCGCGTCTTGTTTTCCGAGCAGTGCACGGACGCTAGTTCCGACGATCCCTGCAGCGACCTGCCTTTCTAGAAAGTCCCGCTTCTCTTCGACCACGACCACCGTTTCGAGGCCGTCGGCGAACTCGCGAAAGAACGCGCCGTCGGAGGGGCAAAGCAGTCCGACCTTGGCCAGCCGGATGCCGCTCGCTTCGAGAGCTCGCGCGTCGAGCCCGAGATCCTCGAGGGCCTGCATGGTGTCCGCCCAACTCTTGCCCGCGCTGAGGATTCCAATCCGATCGCCCGGTGACGATCGCACGATCCGGTTGAGCCCATTCGCCCGCGAGTAAGCCAGGACAGCGGCATGGCGCTCGTCGTAGAGGCGCCGCTCCGTCTCCACATTGGTGACCGGAAAGAAGCGGTGATTGGCGAGTTTGGCGAAAGGCTTGCCAGCGATCTGCAGATCCGGCGTTCGGGTCGTGATCCCTGCAGGGTGCAGTTGCACCACCTCGCCCCCGTCACATAGCGTGCCAACGAGCTTCAGGGCCACCCAGCAGCCGGAGTACCGCGACAGCGCCGCAGCATGCAGGCCGTAGTCCAGAAACTCCTGCACGCAGGATGGATACAACACCGGCATGCCGTGGTGCTCGAAGGAGAAATCCTGCTGGTACGGCACCGTGGAGCTCTTTGCCTCATGGTCCTCACCGCTCAGAATGACGGCGGCCCCATGACGGCTCGTACCCGCGAAGTTCGCATGCTTGAGAACGTCGCCCGAACGATCCAGCCCTGGGCCCTTTCCATACCAGTAGCCCACCACGCCGTCCACGTCCGGGTGCGGGTGCTCGTCCAGCATCTGCGTGCCGCTCAGCATCGAGACGGCAAACTCTTCATTCTGCGCAGGCTGATGCGTGATTCCATGCGCATCGAGGGTTCGCCGCGCCTGGCGCAATGCGATGTCGATACTTCCTAAAGGGGAGCCGGGATAACCAGTGACGAAGGCCTTGGTGCGCAAGCCGGCTGCAGCGTCGGAGCGCATCTGCTCCACCATCATGCGGATCAGCGCGTGATTCCCGTTCAGGAATGCGATCGGCGTATCCGATTCGAAGCGAGCATCCAGGCTGCGGGTCATTGATTCACTCCGCGGGTGAAGTCCGCATACGAATCGGCGTCGCCGCCCGGAATCCCCAGGATCTGCATGTGTTGTCTCCGGCTGCCGGGTGGCTGATGCCCGTGCTGTTGCTGTCAAGGATCGGGAGGATTGACCAGCGACGAGATTTAGGCAATAAACACCGCCTTAATTCCGTTATTTGCTTTGCAAATGTCATCGCGCTTCGACCTCAACCTGCTGCGTGTGCTGGTTGCCCTTCACCGGTGGCGGAGCGTGTCCAAGGCTTCGGTGGACTTGGGACTCAGCCAACCGGCAACGAGCCTTGCCCTCGGCCGGCTCCGCAAGAGCCTCGGAGACCCTCTGTTCGTACGATCATCATCGGGGATGCTGCCCACGCCCAGGTGCACCGAGGTCGTTGAATGCGCGGTCGAAGCGCTTTCGGGCATCGACGAGACAGTTCTTCACCGCAAGGCGTTCGACCCAGCCAGCTCCAGGCGAGACTTCGTCGTCACCATGGCGGACGTCGGTGAACTGCACTTTGCCCCGCCGCTGATGGCCTACCTCGAGCGCGAGGCACCTCTTTGCAACCTGAGGTGCGAGACGTTCCCGAGGCAGGACATCGAAGCTGCCCTCGAGGAAGGTCGCTGCGACCTCGCCCTCGGCTTTTTCCCGAATCTGCACCGGCCGGCGCTCTATGCGCAAACGCTGTTCATGCACACACTCGTTTGCCTGGTACGCGCCAACCATCCCGAAGTCAAGTCGTCGCGCATTAGTATGAAAAAATTCCTGCAGCTGTCGCACGCCGTGGTGACGCCGATGGGCCGCAGCGGCGAGTTGTTCGAAACCAAGCTCAAGGAAATGGGACTTCAGCGTCGGGTGCAACTCGCATCCGTTCACTTCCTTACGGTGCCTGCGATCATTGCGACAACTGACATGATCGTGACGGTACCTCGGTCGATTGCGGACTACTACACGCGCCTGGAGAACCTCCGCATGATCGAACCACCCATCCACATCAAGCCATACGCGGTCAAGCAGTTCTGGCATCCCAGATTCAATGCGGATCCCGCCATCCGGTGGCTGCGTGAATCTGTTGTTCGTCTTTTCGGAACCCAGAGCGATGCTGTCCGGCCCTCGAAGCGGGCTTCGTGATCTGCCGTGGGCTGCTGCCGGCGTCCCCCGCAGCGGGACATACGTTTGAGCAAATTCAGAAGAACACGGGTCTCTCACACCGTTCGACGATGTTCAGCCACTTGCTTTGAAGTGCTCTTGCAGATGCCGAGACAGTTGCATCGCAGCTTGAGTTCTGCCCCTGTCAGGCAGAAGAAGGCCCAGCGACTCCATGGGGCTTGCGGGTCTCACATCGAGTTCTACCACCTCATTGGCGTCGATGAGCGGCTTCACAAAGTTTCGCGGGAGAAATGCAAGCGCATTCTCGTGTCGCAGCATCCACCACAGCATCGTCGGGGACCGCGTGATGATGGAAGAGGCCTTCAGTTCGCCCTGTGCGTCTTCGAACAATGAATCCAAGCGGTCCCGCGCGGCGGTTCCGCTCGGGCTAAGAAGCCACGTTTGCGACTTCAGTCGCTGCCAGGTAACACGTTTGGTCGTCGCCAACGGGTGGCTCCTGCGACACACAACCGTCAACCGATCATCGAGTAGCGGCATGAAGTCCCACCCTTCGGGTGATTGCGGCGGCCGTCTGCAGGCAACCAAATCTGCCTCACCGCGCGCAATGGCCAAGAGCTGGTCGTCGCCTTCGGCCTCCGTAAGATGCACCTGAACGGTGGGATGGCTGCGTCCGAACTCCAACAGTGTGCCGACGAGCAGGCCGTGCATCGCAGAGACGGATGCAACAACCCGAACGATAGTCTGTCCTCGGCTATGGCGCGCCGTGATGGCCTCGGCGCAATCAGCGACCCCGAGGAGAATGTGGCGCGCCACAGGCAGCAGGTCTGAGCACGCAGGGGTTGGTCTGACCCCTTTGGCGTGACGCTCGAACAGCTTGACGCCGATCAGCCGCTCCACATACGCCAGCGCCTGGGTGACCGAGGGCTGGGACATGCCGATTGCCTCCGCTGTGCCTTGAACTGTTCCGACCTCCGCCAGCTTGAGCAGAACCTGCATATGCCTGAACTTCCCCCGCGTAAGTAGCCGGTTCAAAAGAGCTGACGCACCAGGCGGCTTCCCATTCATGTATTGGTGTCTCCTATGGATACCCTTCATTATGAATTTGAACGCAATAGGGAGCCGCGACAAGATGCGGCCTGAACTACCGACGCGTTATCGGGAACCATAAGGAGACGGTCTTGCAAAGAAGAAAACTGCTTCGGGCCATGGGCCTGTTGATCGCCCCTTGCAGCCTCACTCACGTTGCTGCCCAGGAGACTGACTGGCCCAAAAAGCCCATCAAGGTGATCGTCCCAGCTCCCGCCGGTGGACCCTTCGACCGGACCATGCGGCCATTGGCGCAAAGCCTGGCTGACCTGCTCAAGCAGCCTGTTGTGATCGAGAACCGGCCAAGCGCTGGCAACATCGTCGGCACACAGGCTGGAGCGAGCGCACCCGCTGATGGCTACACGCTGACCATGACGGGCATGCTGAACACCATCGCGGCGAGCCTCTATGACAACCTGCCATTTGATGTGGCACGTGATTTCGAGCACATCGGTGGGATTGGCGAAGGCGCCCAATGGCTTGTGGTCAGGAGCGATGCCGGAATCGCTTCTTTTCAAGACTTGATCGCTCACGCCAAGCGAGAACCCGGAAAGCTGAACTATGCGAGCTCGGGTGCTGGTAGCTCGGGGCACTTGATCATGGAGATGCTCCAGCGAGCTACGAGCACGACACTCACACATGTGCCATACAAAGGTGGAGCGCCTGCGCTGCAGGATGTGCTCGGCGGCGTAGTGTCGGTGACTGCGCTTCCCATCACTGGGTCGCTTCCCTTCGTTCAAAGCGGAAAGTTGCGAGTTCTTGCGGCATCAAGCAAAAAGCGCGACCCGCGGTACCCGGACGTTCCCACGTTCTCCGAGCTGGGATACCCGCAGCTCAGCGTCACTTCGTGGGTTGGCCTTTCCGCGCCCAAGGGAACGCCCGCGCCCATCGTGCGAAAGGTCAGCAGCGCGCTCCAGATGGCCCTTTCGACGCCCGCAATCTCGAAGCAACTTGAAGCAGAAGGCATGACCGCCTTGCCCATGACCCCTGAACAGTACGCTGCCCTCGTGCGATCCGATGTGGCCCGGTGGGGCCAGCTCGTGCGCAGCTTGAACATCAAAGCCAACTAGCCTGCCGATGCCATTTGTCAACTCACACGGCCGCGACATCTACTTCGAAGTGTGCGGGTCAGGCCCCGCACTCCTTTTTTGCCACGGCGCTGGGTCGAACGCCGCAACATGGTGGCAGCAGTTGCCAGCGTTCAGCGCGCATTACACGTGCATCACGATGGACATCCGATGCTTTGGCCGCTCCGTCGCACCTCTTGACGAGTTCACGCTGCAGCTGTTTGTTGCCGATGTTCTAGTGATCCTCGATCATCTTGACGTCGAGCGCGCTGCATTCATTGGCCAGTCGCTGGGCGGAATGATTGGGCTTGCCCTTGCCCTCCAACGGCCATCTCGCGTTGGCGCCTTCGCTGCATGCGATACCAGCTTGGCGGTCGATCACCCGGCCCTCATAGACATCTCCAGGAAGCGCCTGTCGTCCATGAAAGCAGTGAGTATCGAGCAACGCTCCCTCGGCGCATGGTTTCTTGAACGGGCCCCAGAGAAGGCAGCGTTGTATGCGCAGATCAATCGTTTCAACCCAAGCGCTTACTCAATTCCGCCAGCCGCCTGGAATGCTGCAGTGGGCAGCCTGATGGAGCCCCGCAATTTGACGCCGCTTCGCCGGCTTTCGGCAGTGACCTGCCCGACGTTGTTTCTGGTTGGCAGCGAAGACCCAATCGTTCCCGCTGAGGTCATGCGTGAAGTCGCGGCGCTCGTCCATGGCAGCGAAGTTGCTGTACTGGACAAGGCTGGCCATTCCGCATATTTCGAGAAGCCCGAAGAGTTCAACAGCGTCGTGTTGCAGTTCCTCCGGCGACATCATTGGTAGCCGCTGACGCGGCCATGCCACGGCCAGCGGCGAGGCCGTGATGTCCTCGGGGACCGGCGTCCCCCCGCAGCGGGACATACGCTTGGGCAAATCCGGAAGAACATGGCCCCCTCATACCGAGGTAGCAGAGCCATGCAGAGCGTCGTGATACTCGGAGCCGGGCACGCCGGCTTCCAATGCGCAGCCGCCTTGCGACAGCAAGGCTTCGCGGGCAACGTGTCCCTCGTTTCCGAGGAACGAGGCTTGCCCTATCAGCGCCCACCTCTTTCCAAGGCCTACCTGCTCGGCAAGGCGTGCGCCGCCGATCTGGCCTTTCGTGCAGAGGCCTTCTTCAGCGAGCACCGCGTCACCCTCATCTCGGGCGTCGCAGAAGGCATCGACCGCGTTGCGCAGCGGGTCATACTCGGCAACGGTGAGTCCCTGCCCTACGGCCACCTGGTCATCGCGACCGGTTCGCGACCGCGGAAGCTTCCGGTCCCGGGCGCGGAACTAGCGGGCGTGCTCCCCCTGCAAACACTGGATGATGCCGATCGGCTCCTCGCGGCGCTTGCGGGCTGCAAAAGTGTCGCCGTGATTGGCGCGGGCTTCATCGGCCTCGAATTTGCTGCTTCAGCGCGGCTGCTCGGCCACGAGGTCACTGTCGTGGATATCGCCGATCGTCCGATGGCCCGAGTGTTGTCTCCGGAATGCGCCCTTGCATTTGCCAAGGCGCATCGCGCGCTTGGCACGAAGCTGCTGTTGCAAACCGGCGTGGAACGGCTCGAAGGAGAAGGTGGAAAAGTCGCCGCGGTCGTCACGACGAGTGGGGAGCGAATTCCGGCGGACATCGTGCTTGTTGGTATTGGTGCGACTCCGCGGGTCGAGCTCGCGAAAGAAGCTGGTCTTGCGGTCGACAATGGAATTGTCGTGGACGCCATGTTGCGCACCGCGGATCCGCAAGTGTCCGCCATCGGTGACGTCGCCTCATTTCCGAGGCGCGATGGTGGCCAGCGAGTCAGGCTCGAATCAGTCCAGAACGCGACCGATCAGGCGCGCGCGGCGGCGGCTCGCATCGCGGGACATGCCGCGGTTCCGTACGAGGCGGTGCCGTGGTTCTGGAGCGACCAAGGGAACCTCAAGCTTCAGATCGCCGGACTGCGCGGCGACGTTGATGAACGTCTGCTGACCGGTGATGTGACCGCCGGGCATTTCTCCGTTCTCTGTATTTCGGACGGCGTGCTGTGCGCAGTCGAATCAGTGAATCGGCCGGCAGATCACATGCTTGCGCGCAGGCTTCTCGCCAAGCAGACCCGCGTTCTGCCGGCTCAGGCACGCGAGCCCGGATTCACGCTCAAGATGCTTTGAGGCTCGGCAACGGGAGACGTTTGTCACGGCGCTGTCGTGTTGGCCGCTGAGCCCTGCAGTCGAAGCGATGTAGAGGCCTCGTAGAGGAGTTCGGTTTCAATGGGCCGCGTTCAGGCGGAGGTGAAGCAGCGCAACTGGAAGTGCACCTTTGCCGACGCTGCGCCGCGACCGCCTGATGCATTAGGCCGCTGAGGCATTCCGCTGTCGCGCACTGGCTTCGAGACGCCGTCTAGGGTTACTCCCGACGTTCCGAGCGGACGAATGTTGTTCTTGGAACAAACAGCATTCGGGCGCGTGCATACGATGACCTTTGCCCCGGCATCCGGCGTGGGACGCGAATGCATTGGGCGCCTGCCCACCTTGTGGACGCCAATGAGCACACAACCAGGAGACAACCATGAGAGAGATATGGAATCCAGTTCGGTCCGCCACGGCAATCGTCCTCTCCACTGCCCTTCTCGCCAGCTGCGGCGGCGGAGGTGGCGGCGGAGTTGTCGCCCCGCCAACGGAGGCAAGCGGAACCCTGGTGCTGAGAACCTTGTCCAATCGTGCCGACATGATCAGCGACGGCGACGCACTGGTCGAGGTGGTGGTGCCAGAGGGCATGGCCGCCACCGAGGTTTCCATGGACCTCAACGGAACGGAGGTAACGGCGTCTTTCGCAAAAAGGGCGGATGGCCGCGTGCTGGGCGTAGTGTCGGACCTGCGTGATGGAGAGAATCTGCTGACTGCGCAGGTCAAAGGGAAGAACACCGGAGCTCGCCTGAAGATCACCAACTTCGCGCGCGGGGGGAACATCTTTGCCGGCATCCCGATCCAGCCCTGGGTCTGCGCTACGCGCACCGTCACCACGGTGCTTGTGTCCCAGCCGGGAACAAACCTCTCGGGCACGGCGACGACTCGCGCCAACGGCCTCGATTCGGATCCCGTCGACGCCGACTGCAACGCGCCGACGAAGTTCACCTACTACTACCAGCCGAAGGCGAAGCAGGGCACGGCCTGCACCTTCACGATCACCGGGGCGAACCCCTGCCTGCAGGCTTACGATCCGAAGGCGCGGCCGGCGGACCCCGACATCGCGGACATCACGAACGATCGGGGCGACACGGTGAAGGCATTGCTGCGCGTGGAGCTCGGCACCATGGGACGCGGCATGTACCAGATTGCCACCTGGTTCGATCCTGCCAAGCCATGGACCCTCTTCGAACCGCAGAAGGGTTGGAACGGCAAGGTCCAATGGAAGATGGGGCCCGCGGCTTCCGGCAACCGTTTCCAGCAGCAGCCCGGCGGCTCGATCTTCGACGACAACGCGCTGCGGGCCGGCTTCATCACCGTGAACTCGCAGCTGACCAATAACCTCGACAACAACAACCAGGTCCTCGCCACCGAGAACATCATGATGGTCAAGGAACATTTGATCGACACCTACGGCGAGGTGCGCTACACGATGAGCGACGGCGGCTCCGGCGGCTCCATGATGCAGACCGTGCCCGCCTCGGTCATGCCGGGCCTGCTCGACGGACTGCAGACGGGCAGCAGCTTCCCGGACGCGGTGACCACCTGGATCGAAGCGCGCGACTGTGGCATGCTGAACAATTTCTATGCGACGGCGGCGGGTTCGGGCATCAGCGAGAGCGCGCGGGCAGCAATCAACGGGCATCCGACGGCTGCGCACTGCGGCACCTGGGCTGGCTTGAACAACGCAGGGGATCCCACACGCGCCGGCAGTTGCCTCCCCGGTTTCCCGGCCGATATCGTGTACGACGCGAACCTGCGGCCGACCGGCGTCCGCTGCTCCATGCATGACCTGCTGACCCCCATCATCGGCACGATCACGGATACCGACCGGAACATCAAGCCCAACCTGCCCTATGACAACGCAGGCATCCAGTACGGCCTGAAGGCGCTCAAGGCGGGCGCCATCACGCCCGAGGAGTTCGTCGCGTTGAACGAAGGCGTTGGCAGCTACAACTTCGACATGGCATGGTCCGGCGGCAATCCGGCGGCGCCGACGATCCCGGCTCCGCGGGCCCGCGTCTCGCCCACCTCGATGGTGACTTTCTACAAGAGCGGACTTGTCAGTTACGGCAGGAACCTTGCCAAGGTGCCGATCATCGACCTGCGGCCGGCACGCGGCGCCGACATCCACATGCAATGGCGCTCGTACTCTCAACGCGCGCGGCTGGACGCCGCAAACGGCGGACACGCCAACCACGTCATGTTCGCGTCCCAGACGAACTCTGGCACAGCATTGGTGCGAAAGTCGTTCCAGACCATGGACCGGTGGCTCACCGCGATCGAGAACGACAAGTCTGCCGACTCGAGGGAGACGAAGGTGATCCGGAACAAGCCGGCAGACGCAGTGGATTTCTGCATAACGACCGACGGTGTCACGGATGCCGACCTGGTGGATGTGGGCTTCGGCAGCGCCACATGCCCGGTCAAGCCCTTTGAGTCCCCGCGGATCGTGTCCGGCGGTCCGCTGTCCGAAGACATCTTCAAGTGCCAGCTGAAACCACTCGACTTCGCATCCCCGGATTACGCCGGCATCGCCTTCACTGCCGGCCAGCAAGCACGGCTGCGTACCGTTTTCACGGATGGGGTCTGCGACTGGAGCAAGCCGGGCGTCGGGCAGACGGCCTGGTCGCCGACGACGTTCCGCGCAGGGCCCGGCGGACAGGCCATCCCGGCCGCCCCGGTATCGGTGCGGTTCTAAGTACAGCGGCGGCGTACCGCCCCATCACAGGAATGAGCACGAGAGACCTGAACCTCTTCTTTGAACGGTGCGTCTGGCCGAGGTCCCTGACTCAGGCCGAACAGGCAACCGCCTTCGATGCCCTTTACGTCCGCAAGCATGAGGCGCACGCCTACGTGTGCCAGCGCAACGAGATCGCCGACAGTTGGGTCGGCGTGATGGAGGGCTTCCTCCGGGTGCAGGACACGACGGCCGACGGCAAAGTCATCATGTTCACGGGAGTTGCACCCGGCGGCTGGATTGGAGAGGGCTCGCTGCTGAAGCCGGAGCATCGCAAGTACGAGATCATCGCCACACGGCCCACCGTGACGGTTCATCTGCCCAGGAAGACCTTCGGGTGGCTGCTGGAACGGAGCATACCGTTCAACCACTTCATGATGTCGCACCTGAACGAGAGGCTGGGGCAGTTCATCGCGATGGTGAAGTTCGACCGGATGCTGGAGCCTACGGCGCGCGTGGCACGTGGGATCTCCAGCCTGTTTCATCCAGTGCTCTACCCCAATACCGATGCCACACTGAGCATCAATCAGGAGGAGATCGGCTGGCTTGTGGGCGTCTCGCGATCGCGCGTCAACACCGCTCTCAACGAGCTCGAGACTGCAGGTTTGATCCAGAGAGGGTACGGCTTCATCGTGGTCCTGGACAGGCAGCGCCTGGCACGGTGCTCATAGGCGCCGCCGGCGTTCACGAACGCACGGCTCGCCGGCCGCGTGGACGCAAGGCTCAATCCGACGCCCAGCCCTTGGTAGAAGTGAACGCGGCGGTCCAGCGTGCCTCCAGCAGGCGATGCAGATTCGTTCAGTACGTTCGATAGCATCCAGCCGATCAGGCTGACACGCCGTGGCGCGCTCACGCCCGCAGATCTCCGCGCTCGAAGAGCAGCTGCCGAATGTCCTTCTTGACGATCTTCCCGTAGCCCGACTTCGGCAGGGTGTCCCAGAAGAACACATGGCGCGGCCACCGATAGCGCGCACAACGGCTTTCGAGATGCGCCAGGAGCGCGTCGCAATCGAGCCGCGCGCCTTCACGCCGGACCACCACCGCAACACCGACTTCGCCCCATTTCAGGTCCGGCACGCCAAGGACCGCAACTTCCGCCACGGCGGGATGCGTCAGCAACACCTCTTCCACTTCACGCGGATAGACGTTCGAGCCTCCCGAGATGTACATGTCGGATTCGCGGCCGGTGATGCACAGCAAGCCGCGTTCGTCGAGCTTTCCCAGGTCGCCGGTGTGGAACCATCCGCCGCGAAGCGCCTTCGCGGTGGCATCGGGATTGTCGTGATAACCGGAGAACACCGCGGGTCCACGCACGCAGATCTCCCCCACTTCACCCATTGGCACCGGCCTGAGCTCGGCGTCGAGAATGGCCACTTCCATCCCAGTGCGAGGCCGGCCGCACGAGCCGATGTTCGCGTTCGGATCGTCATCATCGGCCGAATGCATGTCGGGCGTCAGCACGGTGATGTTGCCAGTGACCTCGCCCAGCCCGAAATACTGCACCAGCACCTTGCCCAGTTTCTGCACGGCGAGCTTCTGATCCGCGCGGTACATCGGCGCTCCCGCGTAGATCAAGTACCGCAGGCTGGAGTGGTCATACCGGTCTACCGCGGGATGCTCTACGAGCATCTTGACGATGGTCGGTACCGTGAACACGTTGGTCACGCGATGCCTCTGCACCGCTTGCCAGAACATCTCCGGGTCCAGCTTCTCGCCGGGCAACAGCACGGCCGCTGCCCCACGAGCTACGTTCAGCAAGGCGTGGATGCCCGCGCCATGCGACAGCGGCGCCACCACGATGGAGCAATCGCGCTCGTTCGTTCCGGGGATGAGGTCGGCGAGGTGGTTCGTCACCACGAAAGCCATCTGGCCATGCGTGAGCACGCCGGCCTTCGGGCGGCCGGTCGTACCGGAGGTGTAGAAGAACCAGAGCGGATCGTCGTACGCGACCGTTTCGTGTGCGCCTTCCGCCCCCAGGTGATTGCGAACGAGTTCTTCGTAGCCGTGCTCGCCGGTCCGCGGTTCGCCGATGGTGATGACATGTTGCAGCGCAGTGGCTTCTGCGCGCACCGCGTCGACGTGGCCGGCGAACACGTCCTCCGCGATCATCGCCGTCGCGCCGCTGGAGGCACCCAGGTAGGCGACCTCGGGCGGCGTGAGCCGGAAATTCGTCGGCACCCAGACGCAACCGAGGCGGAACGACACCCAGCAGCTCTCGAACAACTGCACGTTGTTGCGCGACTGGACCAGGATGCGATCACCCTTGCGAAGGCCAAGTGCGCGCAGAGCGTCCGCCATCGCGGCCACGCGCTGCTCGACTTCGGCCCAGGTCCAGGTCCGTTCCCCCCGGATCAATGCGGGCCGGTCGGGAAACAGGCGGGCGGTCTGCGTGAGCAGCTGCCCGAGATTCATCACCTGTGCAGCGTTCACGCGGACTCCAGGATGCTCAGGTAGCTGGCGACAGCGGAGCCGCCCATGTTGAACACGGCGCCCACGCTCGCATTGGGCACCTGCATGCCTCCCGCCGTACCCGACAGCTGCATCGCCGCCATGACGTGCTGCGAGACGCCGGTGGCGCCGATGGGATGCCCCTTGGACTTGAGCCCGCCCGACGGGTTGACCGGCAGCTTGCCGTCTTTGCGCGTGATGCCATCCAGGATGACGCGTGCACCCTGCCCGTGCGGCGCGAGGCCCATCGCTTCGTACTCCAGCATCTCCGCGATGGTGAAGCAGTCGTGCGTCTCGACGAACGACAGGTCTCCCAGGCCGGCTTGCGCGGAAGCAAATCCCTTCTGCCAGGCCAGCGCCGCGCCTTCGAAGCGCGTCGGATCCCGCCGCGACATCGGCAGAAAATCGTTGACGTGCGTGCGCGAGCGCCAGCGGACGGGCGCGACCTTGGCACCGCGCAGCGGCTCGGTCGACAGCACCAGCGCAGCGGCGCCATCGGAGACGAGCGAGCAATCCGAGCGCTTTAGAGGACCCGACACGAACGGGTTCTTCTCCGACGGTGTGCGGCAGAAGTCGAACCCGAAGTCGCGCCGCATGTGCGCATACGGGTTGTGCATGCCATTGCTGTGGTTCTTGGCCGAGATCGCCGCCAGCGCATCGGACTGGTCGCCGAAGCGCTCGAAGTACTTGCTGGCGATGCCGCCGAAGATCCCTGCGAAGCCGGCAGGATCCGTGCCTTCTTCCTTCACGTAGGAGCACTTGATCAACGTGGCCGCCACCTGCGGCGTGGTGAGCTCGTTCATCTTCTCCATGCCAATCACCAGCGTGCGCTTCATGCGCCCCGCTGCCATCGCGTCGAGTGCAGCCCAGATCGCGGCGGAGCCGGTGGCGCAGGCGTTCTCGGACCGCACTGCGGGCGTGTGGCGGAACTCGGGCATGGCCACCGCCGGCAGGGACGCCGTGAAGTCCTGGCCGACGAAGCCGGCGTTGAAGTGCCCAAGGAAGATGCCGTCGATGTCCTTGGGCTCCAGGCCCGCACTGTCCAGGGCGGGCTGCACCGCGTCGCGGATCATTTGCTCCAGGTCCAGCTTGTCGAGTTTGCCGAAAGGCGTGTGGCCCCAGCCGACGATGTATGCGTTGCTCATGGTGGTCCTCGGTGGTAGGTGGGGAATCAGGTGGCTTCCAGCAGCTTGCGCCGGACGAGCCAGTCTCGGATCAGCGCAGTGGCCTCTTTCAGCAGCTCGGGCTGCCCGGCGTAGTAGTGGGTCGCGCCCTTGACGATGCGGAACGTCTTGTCAGCAGATGCGGCGGCGTCGAACAGCATGGTCGGATGCGTCTGGGGTACGGCGTCATCCGCGCTGTTCTCGATCACCAGCAGCGGCGCCCGCATGCGCCTGGCATTCTCGAGTCCGTTGCCGCAGGAGTCGTCGAGCGACCATTGCGAAAGCCAGGAGCGCAAGGTGGTGAAACGCGCCAGCCCCACGGGTCCCGTGTTCACCGTCTCGGGATTGCCCATGTAGCACCAGCGCGGCTTGCGGTCGTTCGGGTCGAGCGAAGGATCGAGAAACCGCGGATCGGCCAACGTGCGGTGGACGATGAACGGCCGCTCCATCTCGCCGGTGTTGCGTTCCTTCAGTTCCTGCAGCTTGGCCTTCGCCCACGACGTGATGCGCCGCATCCGCGCAAGCTGCGCGGCGCGGTAGCGCGCCATGAACTCCTGCGAGTACGGCGGCTGGTTTGGATTGCGCGGGTCATAGATGTCGAGTTCGAGGTCGCGATCGTCCGGATTCGCTTCGTCGCGAACGGAGGGATCGATCGCCTCCGCCAGCAGATGCGCGCGTGACAAGTGCGCGGCCTGGTAGATGACGGCGTCCGCCGGAATGAGGCCTGCATCCTTCACATTGACAGGGTCGCCGGCGGGCGTGTGCATCACGCTGGGGTTCTCGGCTTCCGCCTGATAGCTCACGGCGAGCGCGCCGCCGCCGCTCCAGCCAACGAGGACCACGTACTTATAGCCCCACACTTCCTTCGCGTGACGGATATAGGCGCCCAGGTCCAGCAGCACCTTTTCCATGATCAGGGCCGCGTCGTTGCGCTGGTACCGGCTGCCCGCACACAGCACGTGCGCGCCCGTTGCCGCCATGGCACGAGGCACCGGCAGCAACTGCAGTGTGGACGCCGGGTGCATGAACACCATGAGCGTCTCCGAGGCGTGTCCCTGCGGCCGGAAGCGGATCCCTTCCAGGTTCACCGCCCCCTGGTTGCCGGCGAAACCATAGGTTTCGGTGAAGGTGGCGCGCTCCTCGTACTGGAGGTGCACCCACTCGGTCTGGATGTCGAAGGCTTGAGTCATGGGCTCACTCTAGGGGCGAGCCGGCGACCCTGCAGTCCCCCACGAGGGGACAGACACCGTGCGCACCCGGCTGGACAGTCATGCCACGATGCCGCAAGCCCCGAACCGCTCTGAATTCATCGCCCGCTACTTCATCGAGAGTCCGGAGCCGCTGCAAAAGGCGGCGGAGATCATCGCTGGCGAGCAGTCCTCCGGCACCTTCCTAGCGCTGCCGGGAGAGACCGACGAGCTGAAGGAGCGCGCGCGCGCGAGGGTCCTGCGAATCACGCCCCAGGAAGCCGCATTGCAACCGTCGCTGAACAGTGCGCTGGTGAACCGGCGCGGCCATGCAGGTCCGTACCACCGCGGCGAAGTCGAGATCGCTTTTCCGGTGGACAACGTCGGCGCCAACCTGCCGACGCTGCTCGCAACCGTGGCAGGCAACTTATACGAACTGGGTGAGCTCACGGGTGTGCGCCTGCTTGATGTCGACCTGCCGCCATCGTACGCAGAGCGCTTCCCCGGCCCGCAGTTTGGCGTGGCCGGCACCCGTGCCCGGACGGGTGTGTACGGTCGACCGGTCATCGGAACGATCATCAAGCCCAGCATCGGCCTGAGTGCGCAGCAAACCGCAGCGCTCGTGGACTCGCTGCTGGCCGGCGGCATCGACTTCGTCAAGGACGACGAGCTCACTGCCGACCCTGTGCACGCGCCATTCGACGAGCGACTGGCTGCAGTGATGCCCGTGTTGCACCGCCACGCGGAACGCCTGGGCCGCATGCCGATGTACGCCATCAACATATCCGGTACGGTGGACGAGATGCGCCGGCGCCATGACCAGGTGCTGCGCGCGGGTGGCACCTGCGTGATGGTCAGCATCAACTGGGTCGGTTTCTCCGCGTTGCAGCACCTCCGCGAGAGCTGCGAACTCACGCTCCATGGCCACCGCAATGGCTGGGGCGCGCTGTCGCGGCACCCGGCTCTGGGCATGGCTTTCCCTGCCTACCAGAAGCTGTGGCGCCTGGCTGGTGTCGACCAGTTGCACGTGGGTGGAATGCGCAGCAAGTTTTCGGAACCCGACGCAGACGTCGTCCAGGCAGCACACGCCTGCCTCGCACCCTTTGCCAGGCTCGCGCCGGTCATGCCCGTGTTTTCCTCGGGCCAGTGGGCTGGTCATGCGCCCGGCCTCTACGCCGCCTTGGGCAGCACGGACCTGATGCACCTGGCTGGCGGCGGCATCGTCAGCCACCCGGGCGGGGTCGCAGCAGGCGTGGCCAGCATGCGCGAGGCCTGGGAAGCAGCTACCGCCGGAGTACCCCTGGCGGAATACGCGGCCGAGCGCCCTTCACTTGCAGCCGCGATCGAGAAGTTCGGGAGCCTCGCGTGAGCGCCGCGATGCTCAAGCTGGCGTTCTACGGCGACGACTTCACCGGATCCACCGACGCGCTGGAGGTGCTGGCGTTTGCCGGGCTGCGAACCGCACTGTTCCTCGCACCGCCGTCGGCCCAGGCACTCGCGCAAGCCGGGCCGCTGGACGCCTTCGGCATCGCCGGCGACAGCCGTGCCATGACGCCGCGCGAAATGGACGATGCGCTGCCGCCGGTGTTCGATGCTCTGGCCGCAAGCGGCGCGCCCATCGTCCACTACAAGGTCTGCTCCACCTTCGACAGCTCTCCGGAGATCGGCAGCATCGGCCGCGCCATGCTGCTGGCGCGCCAGAGCTTCGGGCGGGGCACCATTCCCGTGGTGGGCGGCACGCCATCGCTGCGCCGCTACTGCGCGTTCGGGCACCTGTTCGCCCGCTCGGCCACCGACGACCAGGTGCACCGCATCGACCGCCACCCGATCATGCGCGTGCACCCGGTGACGCCGATGGTCGAGAGCGACCTGCGGCTGCACCTGGGCGCCCAGGCGCCGCTGAAAATCGCCAGCCTGCCTTTCACACAGCTCGACGATGGACCCGAGACCTCCGCCGCCCACCTTCAGACGCTGGTTTCGCGCGGTGCCGAGGCGGTGTTGTTCGACAGCCTCACCGCGGCGCACCTGACCGAGGTCGGCCGCCTGCTGGCGCTGCAGGCCGCCACATCACCGCCGCTGTTCGTGGTGGGTCCCTCCGGTGTCGAATACGCATTGAGCCAGTGGTGGCGTGCGTCGCAGGAAATCGGCGCCCCCTCCTCCGACTTCGAGCGTTTTCGGCGGGTCGAGCGCGTCCTGGCCGTTTCCGCCAGCGCGTCGCCTCTGAGCGCGCAGCAAATCGACATTGCGGTGAAAGCGGGCTTTGCCGAGCTCGCGGTCCACGCCGCCGCCCTGCTGGACGAGCACCGATGGGAGTCGGCGCTGCGCGAGTTGGTCAGCGACGCGCTGCGGCAGCTTCGACTGGGCAGGAGCGTGATTCTTCATACCGCGCGCGGGCCACGCGACGACCGCATCAAATCGGCCGTAGCTGCCATGCACGCACAAGGCCTGGAGCACGAGCAGGCGCGCCACGAAGCAGGCCGCCGGCTCGGGCGCCGGCTCGGCCTGGCGACTCAGCAAATCCTGCGCGAGGAGCCGCTGGAGCGCTTGCTACTGTCCGGGGGCGACACCTCCTCCAGCCAGATCGTGAAGACGCTCGCTCCCGGTGCGCTGCTGATTGCAGCACGCCTGACGCCCGGTGCGCCGTTGTGCCGCCTGGTCTCCGCCCAGCCTTGGCTGGACAACCTGGAGGTGGCCCTGAAGGGCGGACAAATGGGCGATGCCGACTTCTTCGATACCGCACGGCTGGGCCGGACATGAATCCCGCGCGACACCCTGCGTGTGAGGCGACCACATGAAACTAGGACACGCCTTCAACGTGATCGCCATGCTGCAGATGCTGGCGAGGCAAGGGACCCTGCAGATGCTCGCCAATCTTGCGGCTGGTTCTGCTGGCCGGCACGAGCACGACCAACAAACCCCAGGAGTAAAGCAATGCTGAAGAAGGAAGTCGCCGGCGGACCGCGCGGGCACGTGATCATCATGGACTCGATCACCAAGGTGACGCCGCAGGACTCCGGCACCTACGTGGTGTCCGCCTCCCACGGCGGCGCCAGCTCGGGAGAGTTCGCGCTGGAGGTGCCGCTGACGGCGGCCTTCTTCAACGACGCAGGGGTGGGCAAGGACTGTGCCGGCATCGCCGCACTCGCCATGCTGCAGGAGCGGGGCGTGGCCGGCGGCACGGTGTCGCACACCAGCGCCCGCATCGGCGACGCGCAGGACACCTGGGAGCATGGCGTGATCTCGCACGTGAACGAAATCGCCCGCAGTCTTGGCATCGCCCCAGGGCGGCGCCTGAACGAGGTCCTGCTGCAGCTGGTGGGCAGCTGAAACCGCCCAGGGATGCACGATTAGAAAAGCCAGGGCTCGGTTCGCCTGCGCTTGGCTTCGAAGTCGCGGATCCTGTCCGCGCGCTGCAAGGTGACGGCGATGTCGTCCAGTCCTTCGAGCAAGCGCTTTTTCCGGTCTGCGTCGATGCTGAAGTCCATGGCATTGCCGCCGTCCGGCAGTACCACCTGCGCCTGGAGATCCACCGTGGCGCTGAACCCTGGTCGGCGTTCAACGCCGGCGAACAGGGCGTCCACGTCCCGTGCCGACAGCACGATGGGAAGAAGGCCATTCTTCAGGCAATTGCCGTGGAAGATGTCCGCGAAGCTGGGCCCGATCAGCACCCGAATGCCGAAGTCCCGCAGAGCCCAGACGGCATGTTCCCGGCTGGAGCCACAGCCGAAATTCTCTCGCGCGAGCAGGATCTGCGCGCCCGAGTAGCGAGGCTGGTTCAGAGAGAAGCCGGGATCAGGCTCGCGCAAGGATGCCTCCTTGCCAGGTGCACCCGGATCCAGGTAACGCCACTCGTCAAACAGGTTCGCACCGAATCCCGTCCGCCGGATCGACTTCATGAACTGCTTCGGCAATATGGCGTCAGTGTCCACGTTGGCGCGATCGATGGGGACGATCACGGAGCGCATCGTCATAAAGGCTTCCATTACTGCAGTTCCCCTTGGTCCAGTGCACGCAAGCGTCCCGTGATCGCCGCGGCCGCAGCACTGGCCGGACTCACCAGGTGTGTCCTTCCGCCTGCGCCTTGGCGGCCTTCGAAGTTGCGATTTGATGTGGAGGCGCAACGCTCGCCGGGAGCCAGGCGGTCCTCGTTCATGCCGAGGCACATCGAGCACCCCGGCTCACGCCATTCGAAACCCGCCTCGATGAATATGCGATCGAGGCCCTCTGCTTCCGCCTGGGCCTTCACTAGGCCGGAGCCCGGGACCGCCAGTGCCTGCTTCACGGTCGCCGCGACAGACCTGCCGCGCAGCACTGAGGCCGCAGCTCGCAGGTCCTCGATGCGTGCGTTCGTGCAGGATCCGATGAAGACCCTGTCGATCTGCAGGTCGGCAAGAGACTGGCCAGGCTCCAAGCCCATGTAAGTGATGGCGCGCTCCATGCCATTTCGCCGGATAGCGTCAGGCTCGCTTGCGGGATCCGGTACGCATCCCCCGAGGGGCACGACCATCTCCGGGGAAGTCCCCCATGTGGCCATCTGCGGGATGGTCGCGGCGTCAATGGCGACCGTTTGATCGAAGGTGGCGCCTGCGTCGCTGACGAGTGTGCGCCAGTCAGCGACTGCGGCATCCCAAAGATCACCGACGGGCGCGTAAGGCCGACCTCGCAGGTACTCGATGGTCTTGTCATCGACGGCCACGAGTCCCACCCTCGCGCCAGCCTCGATGGCCATGTTGCACAGCGTCATTCGGGCCTCGATCGAGAGGGCCTCGATGGTGCTTCCGGCAAACTCGATCGCATGGCCGGTGGCTCCGCCGGTGCCCACCAAGCCGATGAAGTGCAGCACGAGGTCCTTGGCCGTGACGCCGCATGGCAATGTGCCTGTGACCTGGACGTGCATGCGCTTCATCGGCCGCATGGACAGGCACTGTGTCGCCAGCACGTGCTCCACATCGGAGGTGCCGACGCCGAACGCCAGAGCCCCGAAGGCCCCGTGGGTGCTGGTGTGCGAATCGCCGGCCACCACCGTCATCCCCGGCAGCGTCGCGCCTTGTTCCGGCCCCACCACATGGATGATGCCGTGGCGCCGGTCGCCGAGGCCGAACTCGGTGATGCCGAAGTCCCGGCAATTCACGCCCAGCTGGCGTACTTGCATGCGCGACAAGGCGTCGGGAATGCTGTCAATACTCGCGCGCTCGGCACGGGTCGTGGGCACGTTGTGATCGGCCGTGGCGAGCACGGTGGACGGTCGCCACGGTTGGCGGCCCGCGAGGCGCAATCCTTCGAAAGCCTGCGGACTCGTTACCTCGTACACGAGGTGGCGATCCACATACAGCAGCGCCTCGCCGTCAGGCGTCTCGTCGACCAGGTGCCGGTTCCAGAGCTTTTCGAAAAGAGTGAGCGGAGGGGATGAGGCAGTTGGCATTGGATCGAGACCCAGGCAGGTGACACCACGATCGCGCAAGACGAGGTCGCGCGGGAACAGCATCTCATTGTTCCCGCCGCGCGTCCGAAAGAGAGTCCCCCTGGCGGGGACAGACGCGAGGACGGCCGACGAGGAGGATGCATGCTCCAGCACGTGGCTTCGCTTGCCTCGCGCGTGTCAAACGAAGAACCAAAGTGCCAAACATCACCATCGTCTGTTACAGCAGCACCGGCAACACCTGGGTCATGCCTAAGCCGTGGAGCAGGGCGCGCGCGAGGCTGGTGCGCAGACGCGCCTGCGCATGCGGCGCGAACTCGCAGGCCTCTAGGCCATCGCGGCCAAACCCGCTTGGGGCGCGCACCTGGAAGCGGTGAAGGACGTGCCGGAAGCAACGCGCCCCGACCTCGAGTGGGCCGATGGCTTCGTGCTGGGAACACCGACGCGAGTCGGGCTCCCGTCGATGCAGTTGAAGCAGTTCATGGACACCCTCGGCCCACTGTGGTCCGAGGGAAAGCTGCAGGACAAGGCCGCGACCGCGTTCACCGGCGCCGGCAACATGCATGGCGGCCAGGAAACTACCTGCTCGCGCTGCACAACGCCTTCTATCACTGTGGGCTCGATCATCGTTCCGGTGGGATGCACGGACAAGCTGCTGTACGCAGCGGGCAGCAATCCTTACGGGGTCAGCTACAGCGATCCCCGCGAGCAGCCGATGCCTGCCGAGAAACTCGCCGCGGCGCGATACCAGGGCGCTCGAGTAGCGAAGTTTGCCGGCTTGCTTGCAGCGGGGTGGGGCTAAGCCGATTCGATTGAAGGCGACTGCTGGCGCCAACGGCGAACACCATGAACAGCATGTTAGGCTCCTTTCCTTCGAGGCATGGAAGTACAGGAGCCCAGGGGATGAAAGGCGAGCACGAACGTGTGGCCGACCGCGACGCCGATGTCGAAAGCGGCGGTGTGCAGGCGGTCGATACTGCGCTGCGAGTGCTCTCCGCCTTGGTGGAAATGGGCCCCCCGCTCATGCTCAAGACCGTGGCGGAGCGCGCCGAGATGCCGCCCCCACAGGCACATCGCTACCTGGTGAGCTTCTGCCGCGGCGGCCTGGCGGAGCGCGACCCTGCTTCCGGCGGCTACCGTCTCGGGCCGCTTGCAGTACGTCTGGGTCTCGCGGCGATCCGACACTTGCATGTGGTGAACGTCGGTGCGCAGGCTCTCGGGGAGTTGCGCGACGAGGTGGGCTACACCGCCGGCCTCGCGATCTGGGGCGCCGCCGGCCCGACCTTCGTCCGCGTCGAGGAGAGCAGCGACGCCTTGATCGTCAGCGGTCGTCCCGGCTCCGTCATGCCGCTCCTGTCGTCTTCGACCGGCCGGGTGTTCGGAGCGTACATGCCGCGCAGCATCACGGAGCCCTTCTTGCGCAGGGAGCTGGCCGGCGAACGCCATCCGGGCGCCAGCCCGTCCACGATTCCGCGCCTCACGAAGGAACAGATGGAAGCTCTCTTCCAGCATGTGCGGGAGCATGGTTTGGCACAGGTGCGCGGAGACCTCAACCCTGGCCTGCACGGCCTGTCCGCGCCTGTGTTCGACCATGCTGGTGGCATTGCGGGGGTGATCACCGTGATGGGGCCGGCGGGGGTCATTGACGTTGAACTCGAGGGGCCCATCGCACAGGCATTACGAACGAAGGCAAGGCAGGTCTCCCGGCGCATGGGCGCCTCCTGAAAGAAGCGCAGTGTCCACAGGCCTTGTGGGCATCGCTTCAGCTCAGCCAAGATTCCACCCGAGGGCCGCGAATCGTCAGGGCGTGTGCGCATTCGCAGGGCACCCCCCCAAGCCCCACCGCCTGCTCGTCACGACAGCGAACAACTGAGCCGACCGGCCGAGGGTATTCCCCATAGAGCCGAGATTACGTTGAGAGTAATATGATTACTCTCTCGAGAACGCCAGCGACCTTTGCGAATACACTGGCGACTCGCCGCTGAGCCTTTCAGGAGACAAGCGATGACCATCGTGACCGTTCGCCAGGACATGGCCTGTATGTCCGTACACGACGCCGCCCTCGCCACTCTGGTGGACACCATCGGTGAAGACGGATTCGGCCCCGCGCTTGCCCGCTTCTTGAACGAACTCTGCGGCGCTGATCACTTCGCGGCATTCCGGCTGCAGCAGGACGAACTGCGCGAAGTCGCAGCCTGCTGCGTCGAACCGGAGCGGACGGCGCGGGACCGTGTCGAAACCTATGTCAACCAAGGCTGGTGGAAGCGCGACCCGGCGATGGCTGAAGCACAGCGCTGCGTGCACGCAGTCCGCCCCAGCATCATCCATGTGGACTTCAGCGCGGACGGCTACGCCGCGCTGCGTCCCAGCGTATTTCCCAACGTCCGCGACCGCTTGCTGCTCTGTGGCCGCACCACGAACGCGGACTTCGGCCTGAGCATCGTGCGCGCGGACCCAAATGCCCCGTTTGCCGACGAGGCGATCGAGCAGGTTGCTCACTCCGCCGAACTCCTCATGGCCGTGCTGGCCAAGCATGCAGACATCCGGCGCACGCGCCCCAACGTGGCGCAAGCGCTCACGGCGCTCGATGAAATCGAGCACTGCATCGATGCAACGAAAGCGCTGCCCAGGCGCGAGGCCGAGGTCGCCGCGCGCATCCTGTATGGCATGTCCTCCGTGGGCATCGCGCTGGACTTGTCGGTCAGTGAAGAGACGGTGAAGACCTATCGCAAGCGCGCCTATCACCGTCTTGCGATCGGCAGCGAACGCGAACTGCTCACGTGGTACCTGGCGCACTGGAGCGAGTGGCGCGGGCACCGTTTTGACCTCGCCGCTGCCGGCGCCTTGCACTGACCTGCCCCCCTCCAGGGGGGCTGACCTGCGCGCGCGGTGGGGTGCCAATGGCAAGGCCAACCATGCAGTACCCCGCCCTCAAGATCATCCTGGAAGAACACGCGGCGCTGGCCTCCGTGCTTCATACCCTGCGCGCCGCCGCAAGACCCCGCATGGGCGACGCCACGCCGGATTTCGAGTTCCTGCGCTCGATGCTGTTCTACATGGACGAGATTCCCGCGCGGCAGCACCACGCACTCGAAGAGCAGTTTTTGTTCCGCAAGATCCGCGAACGTTGTCCGCCACTGCGGCCGGTTCTGGATCGCCTGGAGGCGGAACATGCTCGAGGCGAAGTCACCGTCCAGGGCTTGGAACGCGCCCTGACCGCCTGGCAAGTCATGGGAGAGGGGCGGCGCGAGACTTTTGAACTTCTGCTGCACGCCTACGTGGACGGCTATCTCGGCCACATTGAGGTCGAGGAGAACTACGTCCTGCCGGTCGCGCAGGACTATTTGTCCAAAGCTGACTGGCTCGACCTGGAATCGGCATTCGCGCGCCAGCGCAGGATGCTCCCGGCGTCAACGCTGGCAGGCCATCAGGCGCTGCTGCAACGCATCGTCGGCAATCCGTCCCCTGGACGCGTAAGACAGCGCGAACACGCCCTCGTGACCATCGTCCCGCCCGAGGGGGACTGACCGCACCGTCGATGGGAACTAGGCTTCACCCATACCGGCATGAAGCCGGCCCAAGGAGATTCCATGCGGCCCCTATCCACCGACGCATCCTCGCAAGCGCAAGGTCCGATCACACCGGCGAGCGAACGTTTCAACCCCTTCGATCCAGACTACGTCCGCGATCCCTACCCGATCCTGAACGAACTGCGGGAGAGCGAACCCGTGTTCTTCTCGCCTGAGATCGGCTCTTGGGTGGTCACGCGTTTCGAAACTGTGAAGTCCATCTTGCGCGACACGCAACGGTTCTCCGCCTTGATCGCATCCGATCCGCTGACGCCCCTGTGTCCGCATGCACGGAACATCATCACCGAGTCAGGGTTCGACGTGCCGCCGATGCTGGTCAACAACGATCCGCCATCCCACACAAAATATCGGGCGTTCTTTGGGGCCCCGCTGACGCGTGAGCGGCTGCAGTCGCTCAAGCCGTTCACGGAAAGCACCGTTGATTCCTACATCGACCGCATGCTGGCCGGCTCACAACCCGCCGACCTGGTGGCCGGCCTCACCTGGGATGTACCCGCGCTGGTACTGTTCCAGTTGCTGGGGGTGCCTGCCGAGGATGTGGCGCGCGTCAAGGAATGGGCTTCTAGCCGCGTGGTGATGACGTGGGGGCGGCCCACGGAGGCCGAACAGGTAGAGCTCTCCACCGGCGCTGTCGCCTACTATCGCTACGCCCTCGACCTCGTGCGCAAGAAGGCGGAGGCACCTCAGGACGACTACATCAGCGACCTGCTGCGTGCCCATAAGGAAGACAGCGAGGTGACGATGCACGAGATCGGCGCCACCGCCTTCAACCTGCTGTTCGCGGGCCACGAGACGACTTCCAGCGCCACAGCCAACATGTTCAAGGCCGTGCTGGCTGACCGCAAGCTTTGGAAGGCAATCTGCGCGGGCGAGCAGCCGCTCGCCCCCGTCGTTGAGGAGTCGCTCCGAATTGATCCGCCCGTGCAGGCATGGCGCCGCCAAGCCAAGGAAGATGTTGTGCTCGACGGCGTCGCGATACCTGCGGGAAGTCGCATCCTGATGGAATTCGCCGCGGCCAATCACGATCCCCAGCAGTTTCCGGAACCCGACGTTTTCACTCCCGGCCGTCGCAATGTCCTGCAACAGGTGGCATTCGGCGCCGGTACCCACTTCTGTCTTGGCGCGCCACTCGCACGCTTGGAGATGGAAGTGATGCTGAGACGTGTCGCTGCCCGCATGCCGGAGTTGGCGCTGGTGCCCGAGCAGTCGTTCCCATACACACCCAACACTTCATTTCGCGCACTGCGACGCCTGCTGGTGACTTGGTAGCACCTACGGGCACGGGCCCATGCGTCCGAGTCAAGCGTCAAGGACAACACCGCTGGAGAGGCTCGGGCATGCAACGCATCCACGCATTCAATTCGAAAGAGATCATGCAGATCACCCGACGTCATTTCGCTATCGGCACTGCGGCATCGGTCATCGCGCCGGCCTGGGCCCAGAACTACCCTTCGAAGCCGATCACGGTGGTTGTCGGCTACGGAGCTGGCGGCGGCGTCGATGTGGTCATGCGAAACATGGCGCCAGGCTTGGGACAGCGGCTGGGCCAGTCGGTGGTTGTTGAAAACCGACCCGGGGCCAGCGGCATCCTCGCCGCGAGTCACGTCGCCAAGTCAGCTGCCGACGGCCATACCTTGTTCGGAACCGACGGAGGAGCCCTCACCCTCAACGGTGCACTGTTCTCCAAACTGCCGTATGACCCTGCGGCGGATTTCGCGCTCGTTTCGATGGTAATCCGTGCGCCGATCCTCATCGTCGCGCATCCGGAGGCTCCGTTCTCCGACTTGCGCGGACTGGTCAGCCAGGCCAAGCGCGAGCAAGGCGGCATCGCGTACGCCTCACCTGGTAGCGGCACCTACCACCAGCTGTCCATGGAGTTGCTCAAGCGGCGCGCCGGCTTCGAAGCCAGGGCGGTCCAATACAAGGGCGCCGGTCCGGCCGTGCAAGACGTGATCAGCGGCCAGGTCCCAATCGGGGCTATCGATTCGATCGTCGCGATGCAGCAGATTCTTGGAGGGAAGCTGAAAGCGCTTGTGGTTTTGGCTCCCAAGCGGATCGCGCAACTGCCGAACGTCCCCACGGCTGCAGAAGCCGGTGTTGAAGGTGTGGAGGCCTCCCCTTGGGTGGGCGTTGCCGCGCCACGCGGGACGCCAGCGAACATCGTTTCGCGCCTGAGTTCCGCCATTCGCGAAGTTGTCACCAGCCCCGAGATCTCGAAGAGATTCATCGACCTTGGCATGGAGCCATTCGCAACGACACCGGAGCAGTTCAGCTCATTCGTGAAACAGGAGATCGCCCGCTGGCATCCCCTTATCAGGGAATTGAACATCCGGCTCGATTGAGCCTGGCCGTCGCCAGGCCGTTGCGCTGGCCGCCATCCATTTACCCACAGGAGACAACATGAAAATCACTCGGCGGCACTTCACCATCGGGGCCGCGGCAGCGGCTATCCAGCCCACCTGGGCCCAGACCTATCCGTCCAAGCCAATCACCATCGTCGTCGGCTTTGCGGCTGGCGGTGGCATCGATGTGGTGATGCGAAATCTGGCACCGGGCCTCTCGCAGCGACTCGGCCAGCCTGTAGTGATCGAGAACCGTCCCGGTGCGGGTGGCATGCTTGCCGCGAGCTACGTTGCCAAGGCTGCTGCGGACGGCTACACGCTATTACCCGGCGACGGCGCGACGCTCGCGTTGAATGGAGCACTTTTCTCCAAGCTGCCGTATAACCCGGTCGCAGACTTCGCTCCCATTTCGTTGATCATCCGCGCGCCCATCTTGATAGTGGCGCACCCGCAGGCTCCCTATTCCGATTTGCGCGGGCTGATTGACTACGCCAAGCGTCAGCCCGGTGGCGTTTCCTATGCGTCGCCGGGTAATGGCACCATCCACCAATTGGCGATGGAACTGCTCAGGCAGCGAGCCGGGTTTCCCGTTACGCCGATCCAGTACAAGGGTGCGGGCGCCGCAATTCAAGACATCCTCAGCGGGCAGGTGCCTGTCGGGCCGATCGATACGATCGTCGCGCTGTCGCATGTGAATGCCGGCAAGCTCAAAGCGCTGGCGGTCCTCGCACCAAAACGCATTCTCCAGCTGCCCAACGTGCCGACCACCGCTGAGGCGGGGGTGGAAGGGGTGGAGGTATACCCCTGGATCGGCCTTTCGGCTCCAAAGGGAACGCCAGCCGACATCGTCGCTCGCCTGAATTCCGATCTCCGCGAAGTGCTCATGAGTCCCGAGATCTCCAAAAAGTTCACCGATCTGGGGATGGAGCCGTTCGCGACAACGCCGGAGCAGTTCGATACGTTCGTGAAGCAAGAGATCGCGCGCTGGCATCCCCTGATCAAGGAACTGAACATCCGGCTCGACTGAAACCCGACACTAGGACCCTCATGAAATCTTTTATCGCTACGACGAATGGGCTTCGGCTCGTCGACACACCCCGCCCCATCCCGAAACCCACCGAAATCCTCGTGCGCACGCGAGCGATCGGCGTCAATCGCATCGACCTCCACTCGCTCGCGAATGCCGCCGATCAGATCATCGGCATGGAATGGTCCGGCGAGGTGGTCGAGGTCGGCGCCGAATGCCAGGGACTCAGCGTGGGTGATCGCGTGATGGGCACCGGGCCCGCCGCCTACGCTGAATACGTGGTGACGGACTATGGCCGCGCGGCGCCAATCCCCAAGGCGGAAGTCGACTGGGCGGCAGCGGCGTCGGCCATGCTCGGGCTGCAGACGATGCACGATGCCCTCGTTACGCGCGGAAGGCTCCGTCCCGGCCACGCTGTCCTCATGCAGGGCGCTGCTTCCGCGATGGGGCTGATCGGCATGCAGATCGCCAAGGCGCTTGGCGCCAACCTTGTCCTCGGAACTTCCGGAAATGCGGAACGACGCGGGAAACTCACGGAGTTCGGCTGCGATGTCGGGATTGACAGCAGCGACGAAGGATGGTCGCGGAAGGTGCTGGATGCCACCAACGGCAAGGGAGCGGACATCGTCGTGGACAACGTCTCCGGAACCGCGTTCAACCAGTGCATGGCGGCGGCCGCGCTTGAAGGGCGTCTTGTCAACGTCGGCCGCCTCGGTGGTGCGACGGCAGCATTCGACTTCAACCTGCACGCACTTCGCCGACTCGAGTACATCGGGGTGACGTTCCGCACCCGCACCGTGGAACAGGTGCGCACCCTCAATTCGCTCATGCTCGCAGACCTTCAGCGGATGCTGGCCGATGGCGGTCCGCGGGTGCCGATCGCCGGCCGGTTTGCCTTCGACCGCGCCGCGGAGGCCCTCGACACGATGCGACGCAGCGAACACTTCGGCAAGCTGGTGCTGGAGCTCTGATGGATCGGCAGAAGGCGCTTCTGCAGGCCTCCAAGATTCTCTGGAGTGAATGGCAGCAGGGAACGGTGATTCCTGCCCTGCCTGATGATTGCCGCCCACGCACGCGTGCCGAGGGATACCAAGTGCAGGCGGCGATCGAGACGCGTTCGGCGGGCCCGCTCTTTGGCTGGAAGATCGCGGCGACAAGTCCGGCAGGCCAACGCCACATCAACGTGGCCGGGCCGATCGCGGGCCGTCTGCTGCGCGAGCGCGTGCACGCCTCCGGATCGCGGCTGTCGCTCGCGCGAAACCGCATGGCGGTCGCCGAGCCTGAGTTCGCCTTCCGGATGCGTCGCGACATCCCTCCGAGGAGACCGCCCTATTCCGCCGCCGAAGTGCTGGCAGCAACTGCTAGCCTGCATCCGGCGATCGAGGTGCCGGACTCGCGCTTTGCCGACTTCACCGCCGTGGGAGACGCGCAACTCCTCGCGGACAACGCGTGCGCCCACGATTTCATCCTGGGCGATGCGTCGCCGCACGACTGGTGGGCCATCGATCTTTCGCAACACCGCGTTCGTGGGCAAGTCTCCGGGGAGTCACGCAGCTATGCGCGTGAGGGCAGCGGCGCGGCCGTGCTCGGCAACCCGATCGACGCACTCGTCTGGCTCGTCAACGAGCTGTCCTCGCTTGGCATCACACTGCATTCCGGCCAAGTGGTGACCACTGGAGCATGCACCGTGCCCCTCGAAGTTCTCCCAGGGGACATGGTGGTCGCCGATTTCGGCCAGCTCGGGACAGTGTCGGTGACCTTCACCGACCAGATATTCGGAACACAAGGAGAAATTCGATGACAACAGGCAAGGGCTACCTGTTCGCGGAGCTGGACGTGGTCGACGCAGCGCACTTCTACAACGAGTACATGCCGCGCGTGCACCCCGTCCTGAAGAAATACGGTGCCACCTTCCTGGCCGGGAGCGACGCTCCGGTCGTCAAGGAAGGTGGCAGGAGCGTCAAGCGCGTCGTCCTGCTGGAATTCGAGTCCTCGCAGCGTGCCGAAGAGTTCTACCACTCCGAGGACTACCAAGGCGTCATCGGCTACCGTTTCGACTCGGCACGGTCGCATCTCTACATCTTCGAAGGATTGGGAGTGGAGCCCGGCTAGTCCTGCGCTCCCCGGCCGCCTCATGCAGGCTGGCAGACCACCTGGTGCAGTTGCCAGAGAGGCCCAGCCTTGCTCACTTGCGCCGGCACGTCATGGCCGACGATGTCCGGCAGCTTGCGGGCGACGGCGAGCAGCCGTTCCAGGTCGATGCCAGTGTCGTAGCCCATCGCCTCCAGCATGTGGATCGCGTCCTCGCTCGCGATGTTGCCGCTTGCGCCGGGCGCGTACGGGCAGCCGCCGAGCTCGCCGAGCGAGCCGTCGAAGCGCACGATGCCACCTTGCACCGCGGCCAGGACGTTCGCCAGGCCCATTCCCCGCGTGTTGTGGAAGTGCAGGGTCAGTTGCAGTCCTGAAGGCAGCCTCTGCTGCAGGCTCTCGCACATGGCTGCGACCTGCGCCGGGTGAGCCATGCCGGTGGTGTCGCAGACCGCCACGCCGCGCACGCCTAGATCGGCGAAACGCTGCGCGAGGCCGATGACTTCCTCGGCGGGTACGTCGCCCTCCATCGGGCAGCCGAATGCCGTGGAGATGGACACATCCACGGCGGCACGTCCGTTCACGACGGTGATCACCTCCGTCAACGCGGAGAAACTCTGCGCGCGGCTCATGCGCAGGTTGGCCTGGTTGTGCGACTCGGACGCGGACATCACCAGGTTCAGTTCGTCGGCCCGCGATTCGAGCGCGCGCTCGGCGCCGCGTAGGTTGGGCACGAGCACGGCGTAGTCGACACCCGGAACGCGCCGGATTCGACCCATGACCTCTTCGGCGTCCCGAAGCATCGGGATCGCCTTGGCGGAAGTGAAGGATGTCGCCTCGATCTTCGCGTACCCGCAAGCGGAAAGCTCGTCGATCAGGGCGATCTTGGCGTCCGTGGAGACGAACTCGGGCTCCATCTGGAAGCCGTCACGGGTCACAACCTCATTGAAGAAGATTCGCTTCATGACTTTCCTCCTGCGATGACGCCGCGCTGCTTCAGTTCGGCGATTTGCCTAGGCGTGAGGCCGATCTCCGCCAGCACCGCGTCGGTGTCCTGGCCGATGCCGGGCGCTGGCCGGCGGTGCTGGCCGGGTGTGCGCGAGAGCTTCGGCACGATGCCGGGTACCGCCAGTTCAGAGCCGTCCTCCATCCGCAGCGTTTCAAGCATGCCGCGCGCGCTGTAGTGGGGGTCGGCGGCAATGTCGGCCACCGTATAGATCTTCCCGGCGGGCACGGAGGCCTCGTCCAGGGCCTTCAGCACCTCCGTCACTGAACGCGTGGCGGTCCAGGCACCGATCGCGGAATCAAGCTCAGCGACCCGTTTGACGCGCCCGGCGTTGTCGGCAAGCTCCGCATCCCTGGCGAGGTCGGGTCGCTCGATGACGGCCATCAACCGCTTGAAAATGCTGTCGCCGTTGCCCGCGATGAGCGCGTATCCGCCGTCGCTGCACAGGTAGGCATTGCTGGGCGCGATCCCCGGGAGTGCGCTTCCCGCAGCACCGCGAACGGCGCCGAACGCACTGTATTCCGGCACAAGGCTTTCCATGCAGTTGAAAACCGCCTCGTACAACGCGACATCGATCACCTGGCCGCGACCCGATTGCTGACGCTCCTGCAGGGCGATCAGGATGCCGATCACGCCATGCAGTGCAGCGAGCGTGTCCCCGAGTGAATGCCGACCCGAACCGGAACACGTCCGGGTTCGGCCGTCAAGTGGCGCAGCCCGCCCATCGCCTCCGCGACCACGCCAAAGCCCGGACGGTCGCGGTAAGGACCGGTCTGTCCATAGCCGCTGACCCGCAGGATGACCAGCCTTGGGTTGATCTCCAGGAGCAGTTCCGGGCCCAGACCCCAACCTTCCAGCGCACCGGGGCGAAAGTTTTCGATCAGCACGTCGGCCTCGCGCGCGAGCTTGCGCACGATCTCCTGAGCGGCGGCAACCTTCAGATCCAGTGCGACGGAGCGTTTGTTGCGCGATTGAACTTGCCACCAGACAGAGGTGCCGTCTTTAAGCAGGCGCCACTTGCGAAGCGGATCACCCGCACCAGGTGGTTCGATCTTGATCACTTCGGCGCCAAAGTCAGCCAATGTCTTGGCTGCGAATGGCCCAGCAATGAGCTGGCCCATTTCGAGGACTCTGAGGCCTGTTAGCGGGGTAGTAAGAGGAGTTGGGGACAAGGCAGTCAATCGTGGTTGCGCTTCAGAGCCAATGTAGGTGCTCGCCGCCTCAGCGTCAGTCCCCCCGACGGGGGCGCGCTCATTGCAACAGACCCAGCGAGCGCAAGCGCAGGGCCGAAACGTCCCCGCAGAGGGGACTGACACCACAACGCACGTCAGGGACATTCAACCCATGCCCCGCGTCATCTACACCCATCCCACCGGCGAGCACAAAGAGGTTGAAGTGCCCGTTGGCCAGAACCTCATGCTGGGCGCCGCCGCCCATGGCATCGAAGGCATCGTCGGCGACTGCGGCGGCGCAATGAGCTGCGCCACCTGTCATGTCATCGTGGACGCGGCGTTCGCCGCGTTGCTGCCTGCGCCCGACGACACTGAGAGCCAGATGTTGGACTTCACGGCAGCGCCGCGCGAGGCGAACAGCCGTCTGTCCTGTCAGATCGTGATGAGCGACAGGCTTGACGGGATCCATGTCCGCATTGCCGACCCCCAAGTTTGAACCGCAATCAACCGGAGAATCACCATGCAAACCACAGCGCCCGAATCAATCGGTGCCAAGCCCCCTGCGGCCCTGACGCCCAATCCCGGCCTGACGCCGATGATGTTGAATCATGCTGCATGGGTGACGCCCGATGCGGCCGCGACGACTGACTTCTACACGCGCATCATGGGAATGGAGCTAGCGAGTACGGTCCTCGACGACAGCATCCCATCCACCGGCGATGACATTCCCTACTTCCATATCTTCTTCCGCATGCAAGACGGCTCGACCCTGGCCTTTTTCGAAGCGCCCGGCGTGCCGCCACCAGCGAAGGCCAGCCATCCTGCGTATGACCTCTTCCAACACATTGCCCTGCAAGCGAAGGACCGTGCGGAGGTACTGCGCTGGTATGAGTGGTTGAAATCGCAAGGGGTGGAGGTCATCGGCCCGACCGACCACAAGGGCCTGATTTTGTCGATCTACTTCCACGACCCTGCGGGGGTCCGCCTGGAGATAACGACACCCCTCGACGTAGAGTGGAACCGCCACACCGAGAAGGGCTACGCCGACCTGAAGCTTTGGGAAGACTGCAAGGCCAAGGCCAAGGCCGAAGGAAAAGATGTGCCCAGGGCCCTCGTCGAGATGATCAAGGACGTGCGTAGGCGCTACGAGGCGAAGGCCTAACTCCAGATCTGATATGACCGACACGATTGGCGCTCTTCCGAAGCGACCCGACCTCTCACTGAGTGTGTCTGCGCGTCCCAATCCCGGCCTGACGCCGATGATGCTCAATCATGCGGCGTGGGTGACCCCCGACGCCGCGGCAACCGCCGAGTTCTACACCCGGATCATGGGAATGGATCTGGTCAGCACGGTGATCGAAGACACCAGTCCGTCTACCGGCCTGAAGATTCCCTACTTTCACCTCTTCTTCCGAATGGCGGACGGCTCGACCCTGGCATTCTTCGAAGCGCCGGGCGTACCGCCGCCGGCGAAGTCCTCGCATATCGCCTACGATGTTTTCACCCACGTAGCGCTGCAGGCTGCGGATCGAAGTGAAGTCATGAGGTGGTACGAATGGCTGAAGTCCAACGGCCTTGACGTTCAGGGACCTACCGACCACAAGGGCTTGATCCTCAGCATCTACTTCACGGACCCAGCCGGTCTTCGCATGGAGATCACGACCCCGCTGGACAAGAACTGGAACCGCCACGACGCCAAGGCAAAGGCCGATCTTGACCTGTGGGCCAACACCAAGAAAAAGGCGATTGAAGAGGGTCGCGACGTCGTGCAGGCGATGACCGACCTTTGCGTGGAAGTACGGAGGCGCTATGAGCGTGAGACCGGAAGCGCGGGACACGCGGTGTCGGCATAGCCTTCGCTCGAAGCGAAGCCTGGTCGCCTTCGAAGCGCCACCGCGACACGTGGTCGGAGCGCTTCCGCGTCTTCGACACGCTGCCGATGTCGAACCCGGCCCGTAAGCGACCAGATCCATCGCAAACAGCTTTCCAGTTGCGGCGAGGTCGAACGAGTTTGCATGCCGTGCTCGCCCCCGCACGCGAGAGGGACGGCCGGGCTCAGCAGTTCGGTGCGCCGCTGACGATGAAGGATCTCATCCGTCGCACGTTGCTCCCGTCTCACATTCCGCACATCGAATCTGTCAATAAACCCGAATTTCCGTCGTAGCGGAAGGCGGCTTCAGGGCTTGTCGAGATAGGCTGAGGCGGGCACTCCCAGCAAGCCGAGGATTCGGCGCTGCAGCTCGGTGAGTTCTGGCGGGAAGACGCGAATGACCTCGCCATGGGCCAACACCGACACGCGCTCGGCGAGGCTGAACAGCCGCAGGATGTGTTCGGTGGTGGGCCGCCGACAGGCCCGGGCCTCGGGATAGAGGGGGAGCTGATCGATGTTGGCCGCCTGCATGCCCTGGCGCAACTCGCGCTCGATGAGCGCCTGCACCAGCAGGGCCAGGAAGTACAGGGTGAACAGCGCCTCGATGCGCGCCTCGTTCTTCAGGAACACGGGTGCGATCTCGTGCACCGACTTCAGCTGCTCGAAGCGCTTCTCGATGCATGGCTGACCCTTGTGGGCGGTGAGCACCTGGGCGGGCGAGAGGCTGGGGTCGTTGCAAAGCAACGGGTACATACCGTCGCTCTTCTGGTCGTAGGCGATGGCATGCGTGTCCAGCGTCCATTCGATGTCGAAGCGCCGGCGGGTGATCTTGCGGTAGGCGGTGTCCGGGCCCGGGCGTCCGCGGCGTGACTGCTTGAAGCTGTGCTCCTCGCGCACCACGCGCGAGACCTTCACATAGCGGGCGACCTTGTAGCGCTCCAGGATCTGCGCGACCTGCAGGTCGATCTGCGCGGCGCCGCGCAGCCGGGCGCGGGCAGCGGCCAAGCGTCGCTTGAGATCGCTCAGCTGTTCGATGGCCGCCGCCAGGTGCTTCTGGCGGCGATGGGTCTGGTGCAGGGTCAGCAGCGTGCTCCACACCCACACGATGGTGTACAGCTCCGCCGAGGGCAGTTCGGGCTTGAAGACGCACCACAGATCCCGCGGACCGTCGGCCTCGCGCGCATTGGGCCGGTCCCACACCAGCTCCCAGGGCGGCGAGCCGGTCTGGATCCATTTGCGGAACTGCGCATCCTCCTGACGCGAGCGCGGCATGACCGTCACGAAGCGCCCGCCGGCGCGCGCGATGTGCTGCATGTTGTCGTACGAGCAAAGCTTCGAGTCGGCGACATACAGGAAGTCGGCGCGCCCGGCCAGCTCGCGCAGCGTGTTCCAGGTCTCGATATGGGTGCGCACGTCGGTGGTGTTGCCACTGGCGCAGCGGAACTGCACCGGCACGCCGCCGTCGGCGGCGGTGGTGAGGATGAACAGCAGCTGCTTCAGATCGGGGCGATGGTCCTTCGAGTAACCGAAGGCTATGGCCGGCGCACTGCGCCCACGCACGCCGCGGCCACTGGCCTGGCGGTACTGACCGCACAGAGAGACCGACGTCGAGTCGTTGTGCAACTGCTCCATGCGCACGCCGAAGCGCTGCGCGACGGCCAGCACGACGCCGGTGAGCAGCGCGGCGCGATCGGCGTCGAACAGCCGATCCAGCGCGCGGCCGATGCGATCGTCGCTGAGTCGGGTGGCCTGCGCGGCATCGACGCCGAACAGGCCGGCGGCGAACCCGCTGGCGCTCTCCTGCTGGCGGTAGATCGGTTCGCGCTCGACGATGATCGAGCGCAGCAACACGCCCAGCGCCTGCGCATGGGAGACAGTGCTGCGGCCGTCGGCGGTGGGGACGTGGTGCTCGAGCAATTCGAGCAGACCCATGCGCGACAGGAAGTGATTGACCAAGGGTAAGGGACCCATCCGCTCGGCGAGCACGCCCAGCGCGGAGGGTGAGAGCGGAGGTTGAAGTGCCATCCTTCTTACATCATAATATATGTAAGATTGAAACAAATCAAGATCAGGCAGCGCATGACCATCCCCTCCAAGCGCAGCGTGCAACGCGCGCGCGAACGCATCCAGGGCATCCGCGCCTCGCTGGGTGAATTCGAGCTGCTGTGTTCGGGCACGCTGAGCCAGCGCATGATGAAGTGCGGCAAGCCCAACTGCGGCTGCGCCACCGATCCGGCGGCGCGCCACGGCCCGTACTACCAATGGGTGCGCACACGCGCGGGCAAGCCGACCGCCCGCTACGTCAGCGAACAGCAGGCGCAGATCCTGAGCCAGGCGATCGACAACTATCGTCAGGTCAAGAGGATGCTGCGCGACTGGGAGGAGAACACCGAACGCCTCATCGACGCCGTGCAACCACCCGCGCCTTGACCGGGCCCCAAACGTCCCGGTAATTGCGAGTTATTGCGTCGCAACATGTGCGGAATGTGAGTCCCGTCGCTGAAGCGTCCACCATTCACCCCAAAAAGGAGACTACCAATGTCCCGTACTCCGATTGAAATCGCCGGAACTTTCTTCGCGCACTGGACCGCCGATCGCATGGAGGATGGTCTTGCCATGCTCGCCGACGACGTTCTCTACGACAACGTGCCGTTCCCGAACATTGTCGGTCGCGACGGGGTGCGTCAATTCCATGTTGATTTCGGATTCGGCAAGGATTTCAGAGCCGAGTTCAGAGTCGTCAATATTGCGGTGTCTGGCAACATCGTGCTGAGCGAACGCGTCGACGTCTTCTTTCACACCAACGGCGGCACGATCACGCTGCCGGTCATGGGCACGCTCACCATCGAGAATGGAATGATCACCGTGTGGCGTGACTATTTCGACCCGACCGACTTCGAACGTCAAGTCAGCCTGATCAAGCGCTAGGCCCAAACCAAAATTTGCCGCTTGCGTTGGAGCTTTCTCCCTCGCACATCGATCGGGATCTGAGAAATGATGAGCCCGGCGCGGAGCATGATCAGTGCTGGCGTCCTGGCGTCGCCGGCGCCTCGCAGAGCCGCTTGCAGCAACGCCGAAAGCCGGAACAGACTGCGCCGCCAAAGAGAATGTTCGAGTACTGAAGCACCTGCTGCAAAGACGCGCCCGTCCCGCCCAATCCGCGACAGAGCGCCGGCCCCAGAGCGATGGCGATGACGGTACCGGCACCAATCGCGATCACGGCGGTATGCCATACGAGGCTTTCCGCTTCGTCTTGCGATCACGTGGTGACACTGATGTGGGCGGCCTACAACCACACGCGGCTGCGTACCTTGGCCCAGCTGCGCCCGCAATGCGCCTGATGGGCGACGGGAGCGTAGGAATGGCTCCGTGAAGCTCGGCGGCCTCAACTCTGAAGTGCAACACCTCATCGCATAAGGTGTGCACATGAATGAACGAACAAGGTACCAGCAGCTTCAACCCGAGGACCGGATGACGATGGCGAGCATGCGTCAACAGGGTTCGAGCATGCGGGCCATGGCCCGCATGCTCGGGCGCTCGGCGTCCACCATCAGCCGGGAGTTGGGGCGCAACACGCTGGCCGAGTTGCCCTACACCTCGCACTCGGCGCAGGTGAGCAGCCAGGGGCGGCGCCAGGCCGCTCGTCCGACACGCAAGCTCGACATGCAAGGTGTTGGTTGGGGCGTGGTACTGACCCTGCTGGACTGGAGGTGGTCACCCCAGCAGATCGCGGGTACCCTGAAGCGCGTATTCCCCAACGAGCCCGAGCGCCACGTGTCCCACGAGACCATCTACAACGCCATCTACGCCCAGCCACGCGGCGAGCTTCGACGTCAGCTCATTGCCTGTCTGCGCCGCGGGCGCAGCACTCGCATGCCGCGCACCCGAGGCGACGATCGCCGCGGCCAGATCCCGGACATGGTCAGCATTCACGTGCGCCCGCCCGAGGTGGACGACCGCGTCATGCCAGGTCACTGGGAAGGCGACTTCATCAAGGGCGCTGGCAACCAGTCCTCGGTGGGCGTGCTGGTTGAGCGCACCAGCCGTCTGGTGCTCCTTGCCAAGATGGACGACGCCACGGCCGCCTCGGCGCTCGCGGGCTTCTCTGCAAAGCTGAATTCGATTGCCGAGCCGCTGCGCCAGAGCCTGACCTACGACCAGGGCAAGGAGATGTCGCGTCATGCTGACCTGGCAGCGCAGACCGGCGTGAAGGTCTACTTTTGCGACCCGCACAGTCCGTGGCAGCGTGGCACCTGCGAGAACACCAACGGGCTGTTGCGCCAGTACCTGCCCAAGGGCACCGACCTGAGCCTGTTCAGCCAAGACGAACTCGACGCGATCGCCGACAGCATGAACAACCGCCCTCGCGCCACTCACGCGTGGCACTCGCCCCTGGAAGTGTTCGCAAGAACGCTCGCCTCGGCCCATCAACCGCCAGCGTCAATCCACTGACGCAACCCTGTTGCGCTCCAGACTTGAAACCGCCCTCGAAAAAGGCCGTGTTCAGGGACACGGTCACTCTCCGAACCGTTCAGAAGACCGCGTGACCTCAACGGACCGAATTGCAACGGTAGCGCACGCGCTGTTTCAACGGCCTGCCAACTTTCGGCCCTTACTGCCTCTCATGCGCCCTTCGGGTGCGGCAGGCAAAGGTACTGCATCGTTAGAAGTCCGGTGTTCGGCGGGACGCCAACTGAACCGAGTGTCTCTTGCTGCTCCGCCGTCCCCCACAAGGGGACATACGTGCGGAGAAATTTAGACGAGCATGGGACCCTCTAACAACGAGATAGCAACATGCAGAGCGTCGTGAAGTTCGGAGCCTGGCATCCCGGCTTCCAATGCGCAGCTCCATTGCGCCAGCAGGGTTTCACCGGGGGACACGTCTGTCTTCTCCGAGGAACGCGGATTTCCCTAGCAGCGCCCTCGGCTTCATCCGAAAGCTTTCTTCAGCGAACACTGCGTGACTCATCTCCGTGGTTGCAAATGACATTCTGACGAGTTATCGGCGCTCGGTGGCGCATCACAAGGACACAACTGGCATGAATGCTTTCCCATTGACCGCTGACAGCGGAAATCGCTTCGCTTACGCACCCGCGCTGGAGTTCGGCGGCCGCCTTCTAATGGCGGCGTTATTCTTTATTGCGGGCATCCGAAAGGTGCTGGCCTGGGGTGCCACTGCGGCGGCATTCGGCAAACTTGGTCTGCCCTTTCCTGAGATTACGCTGGTAGGCGTGGTCATCATCGAGATATGTGGTGCGGTGCTACTCATTCTGGGCTGGCGAACCCGTGCGGTCGCGTTGGCAATGGCGCTGTTCACCATCGGCGCTGGGCTGATTGGCCACCAGTTCTGGAACGCCGATCCGGCCCAAGTCAACAATCAGGTGAACCATTTCATTAAGGTGCTCGGCATCATTGGCGGGCTGCTGCACATTGCCGCGTTTGCTCAGCGCAAGCCCGTTCCGAACGTTTGAAATACCACCGGGCTCAAGCCTCAGGGATTTGCGCGATGAGCCGTGAGACGCCGTGTCGCTTGCCGACGTTGAGGCGGTCACCAACGAGGCGACGACTCCAGCAGCGTTCGTCGCGGTGACGGTGTTGAGGATTGCAAATTCCGCTAGCCGGGATCGCTTATTGCGCTAGCGACTCATCAACTCTGCTAGTGCAGGATCGAATCGTAAGACTCGCGCTGCGGCTCGCGTTCGTCCCTCGAAATTTGAGACAGGAGCTGGACCAGATTCAGGCACGTTCGCAGCCGCATCAGCCCCTCCACGACCTTATCGACCACGATCAGCGATGGCCGTCAGGTGGTGGATGCGTCCTCCGCGGCCTCGAGTTGCAGTCGAAACCGGCGTTGACGCTGGTCTCGAGAATGCCCAGAGATCGGATGGACGAGGTCCCAGCCATACCGCTCAGCGAGCACAAGCACCGCGCCCAGTTCGGTCCGCGTTCCCCGGAAGTAGCGTGGTATCTCGTCACCCACGTGGTAGCCGGTGCGACGAAACGAGTCCAAATCTGCTGGAACTGGACTGAAGCTGTGCGTTTCATGCATGAAACTGGCGGTGAACACCTTCAAGGCAGCCCCTCCTGCTTGCGAAGAATCGTGGAACAGCAACTTACTCGGCGCGAGGAGGCGTCCGGAGACCGCCCGACCGCACGAGAGCGGCGACGTAGTCAGGCACTTCAAGGCCCGGGATCAAATCAGGGGCATTCACCGGCTCAACCGTCTTCTGCACAATTGGAATGGCGCCGGCCCACACGGGATGCTGAGCATCGTCCGGGTCATTCGGGAACCCTTCCCGAACCTTGGCGGTAGCCTCCTCGATATCCACGTAGAGAATGGTGGTCGCCTTCAATTCCTGAGGCTGCATAGGCCTCAGGCTATCCCAGCGACCCGGGAAAAGGTTTTCAATGAAGTCGTGCAGCGCCTCCATCTTGTGATCATCGCCTTCTACCATCTGCGCTTTCCCGAACACCATCGCCGAGCGATAGCGCGCAGAGTGAAAGAAGGCCGACCTGGAAAGCACATAGCCGTCCATGAAACTGCATGTGATGCAGACTTGCGTGCCCAGCGCCTTGCGCAGGAAGCGGCTGGCGGAGGAGCCGTGCCAGTAGACCCGATCCCCTACGCGCCAATGGAGAGTGGGCGTCACGTAGGGGTTCCCATCAATGACGTAGCCTACGTGGCACAAGGGAGCCTCGTCGAGGATGCGGTGCACGTCCTCTCGGCCGTGTGAGCCTCGCTCATGCAGACGCCTGATTCGCGTCCTCTCGGTGGTCGGATAGTTCTCGGGGGTGGTTGCTGTGACAGTCATGGCAGTTGTCTCATAGAAATGCCAATTGTCTGCAACGGCGCACCTCGCTATAGAGCCACTTGAGGGGATTCGGATGGGCCCGCTTCGATGCAGAATAGATACAACATTGACGCAGCCTCGTTGCACGCCTTCTAATCGCGACTGACGACTCCATAGCATCAATGCAAGGCTCCCCCAACAGATCCAGAAGCGCCGGCGGCATCGTGTTGAACGCGAGCATCTCGCGCGACAACGAAGGCAGCATTCAAGACCAGCTCTATGCGCATCTGCAATCGATGATCCTCAGCGGCCAGCTATCGCCTGGCGTTCGTCTGCCTTCTACGCGTTTGCTCTCGACCGAGCTCGGTGTCGCCCGCAACACCGTGGCTGCTGTCTTCGAGCGCTTGCAAGCCGAAGGGTACGTCAACTGCAAGAGCGGTTCTGGCACCCGAGTGAGCGACCAGTTGCCCGATGAGTTGCTAATGGCGAGGTCCCTTGCAGTCGCGCCGGCACCCGCATCGATTCTGATGCTCGGCGTGTCGCAGCGAGCGCTGATGGCGGCGAGCCATCAGGGCGTCGCGGTGACCTGGCTTCCTGCCTTCACACCGGGTTTGCCGGCGGTGAAGGAGTTCCCCTTTTCTGCCTGGTCGAAGCTGGCCGCACAGGAGTGGTCTGTCGAGGGGATGGGTTCGATGAACAGCGACGCTGGCGGCTACTGGCCGCTGCGCCAGCACATCGCGGAGTACGTGGGCAGCGCGCGAGGCATCAAGGTCGATGCCGATCAGGTCATCATGGTTTCCGGGAACCGGGAAGGCACGGAACTCGCCGCCAACGTTCTGATGAACTCGGGAGACGCGGCCATCGTCGAGGAACCCGGCTACCCCGGCACAAAATCCGCATTGGCCGCCGCGGGCGTTATGCTGCTGCCACTGCCGGTGGACGAGAATGGACTGGTCATCTCCGAAGCAACCGGAGAGCACCGCAAGGCGAAGATGCTGTGCATTGCGCCCTCCCATCAGTACCCGCTGGGTGTGACGACCTCGCTACAGCGCAGGGTCGAGATCCTGAACTGGGCGCGCGACAACGGCTGCTGGATCGTGGAAGATGACTATGACAGCGAGTTCCGCTATGCAGGCAGGCCCCTGCCCTCCATCCTTAGCATTGACCCCGGAGCCAACGTCATATACATCGGCACCTTCTCGAAAACGCTCCTGCCCTCGCTTCGGCTCGGCTACGTAATCGTCCCCAAGCGCGTTATTCAGGCGTTCACCAAGATGAAACTCGCCATGACCGGGCCGGCCACCATGGTGTCGCAACGCGCGGTCGCGCAGTTCATCGAAACGGGAATGTTCTATCGTCATGTCAGGCTCATGTCCAAGCTGTACTCGCAGCGACGCGCAGCGCTGGTCGATGCGATCGCTAGCCACTTGCCTTTTCTGCGCATACCTCCCCAGGAGCCGGCCGGGCTCTTTCTGATCACGGTCTTCGACGAAACCCTGGGCAGGATCGAGGACACCGAGATTGCTGAGCGGGCCAGCAATGCCGGAATTTACGTCGTTCCACTCTCATCCCTCTACATCACAGACAACCGAAGGAGCGGCCTGGTCTTCGGTTACGGTGCCATTCGGCCCGAGGACTTTGACGAGCCAATCCGACGCCTGCTCTCGGTGATCCGCGGTCTGCTCCAAACCGTCTAGCCCCCCCAAACCCGACACCGCGGCCAAGCGCGGCGTCACCTGCGAAGCTCAACACAACGCGTCGGGCGTGGGATTCTTGCCTCATGCCCGATCAACGGCAATCGCGCTGCGTGTTCTGCAGCTCTCCTTTGCACTTGAAGCAACTTGTCCCAATGGACCATTGTCGCGATCGGCAAGTGGCCCTTTCGCCCCCCTGCCTCGCGCGCGATGCTCTTGGGCTGAAACAATTTTCATAGGCCGCCAATGCACTCGAAAACTATTTCTCCTATCCGTCGCCTCGCGGTGCTGAGCCCACTCATCGCCATGAGCATGTGCGCCCTACCTGCGCTTGCCCAAACATGGCCTACCAAGCCGATAAGGCTGGTAGTGCCATTTCCAGCTGGCGGCGCCACGGATGTGTTGGCGCGGACGCTCGCTGAAAAACTGCAGTTCCGGCTGGGACAGCCGGTAATTGTCGACAACCGGCCCGGCGCAAGCACTGTGATTGGCGCAGCCGCAGTTGCCAAGGCCTCCCCCGACGGCTATACGCTGCTGGTTTCAGGCTCGAGCACCTTCAGTGTGCTGCCCGCCCTGAAGCCGCAACTGCCGTATGACGCAAAGAAGGATCTGGTGCCCATCGCAGTGGTGGGGCGAACGCCGCTGGTGCTGGCCGCGGGTCCAGCCACCCCCGTGAAGTCAGTGGCCGATCTAGTTGCCCTCGCGAAGAGTAAGGCAGGGGTCTTGACCTACGCGACCTTCGGTCCTGGCTCGGTGTCGCATTTGGCAGGGGAGCTTTTTTCGCACGAAGCCAGCGTGAATCTTATGCCTGTGCCCTACAAGGGCAGCGCCCCGGCGGTACTGGCAGCGCTCAGCGGCGAGGTCAGCATCACTTTCGACACCATCGCATCTGTCGGGCCACACATCAAGTCTGGCCGCCTTCACCCGCTGGCAGTTGTAGGCTCGTCTCGCGCCACCGCACTACCCGACGTGCCCACCATGGCTGAGCTGAAATACCCCAAGGCGACCCTCGACGCTTGGTATGGTGTGGCGGCCCCCAGCGGCACACCACAGGCTGTACTCGATCTGATTTCGCGAGAACTGGCTGCCGTTCTGACGCTACCTGACGTCACGGAAAAACTACTCGCCGTGGGAGTAGAACCAGCCTTCAGTGGCAGTGCAGCCTTCGCTGCAAGAGCGAATTCTGAGACACAGACCTACACGGAAGTTGGCAAGCGCGCAAACATCACGATGGACTGAAGAACGTCCAGTACATCGCCGATTCAAGCTCTTAACGTGCGACCTTGACTACAGCATAGGTGCACGTTCCCTAGCAGGGTGCGGAAATACTCCCCTTCAAAGCGAGTCCTCCCTGCCGGCCGAGGGTTCGCTTTTCACATGGTGCGTCAGGCAGGGTTTTGCGAGCCGTTTTCTCTGATTTGAGGATGTTTTGCGCGCCTCTGGTTGCCTCAGAGCCCCTGCGGACGGATTTGTCCCAGCGAACGCATGCGCGTCAAGTTGTAGGCCGTCATCGTCAGCACGAACAGGTGGTCCACGCGCTTGAGTCCACGCACCATCACCTGACGAATTCCGCCCACCGTCTTGGCCCAGCCGAAGCCCTGCTCGATGAGTTTTCGTTTGCGCTGTGACAGCGCATAGCCTTCGCTCGCAGCGATGGCATCGGGCACCGCGGAGCGCCGCCCCGAAGTGTTCTGGGCTACGTGCGGTATCACGCCCATGTCCTGACATGCCTGGACGAACTCCTGCGCGTCGTAGCCCTTGTCTGCACCGAGTGTGACCTCGGTATCCGGACTCGCGGCCGCTTGACGGGCATCCTTGATCATGACCTTGGCCGCTTCGCGCTCGGCAAAGCCGTCAGCCTGTGTGACCATCGCGTTGGCGATCAGGCCATGGCGGTTGTCCGATAGGGTATGACCCATGTAGCGCAACTCGCTGGCGGTCTTGCCCTTGCGGTACAGACGCGCATCGCCATCGGTGCGCGAGGCGTGAGTGTCGTTGCTGCGGCTCTGGCCTTTGAAGCTGGTGCTACCCGTTGTGTTGTTGCCCGCATCATCGTCGCCGCCGTCCTTGCGCACAAAGCTCCTGTGGCTGGCCCACGCCTGAATAAGGGTGCCATCGACGCTGAAGTGCTCGCCCGACAGCCAGCCCTTGCGATCCGCGGTTTCGACGATGTGGTTGAACAGTTCGATGATCGCGTCGTGCGCGATCAGCCGTTCGCGGTTCTTGGTGAAGACGCTGGGCACCCAGACCGCATCGTCCATGGCCAAGCCAATGAACCAGCGATACAAGAGGTTGTACTGGGTCTGCTCCATGAGTTGACGCTCCGAGCGGACGCTGAAGAAGATCTGCAAGAGCATCGCGCGCAGCAGCTTCTCTGGTGCGATGCTGGGACGCCCGCCCTTGATGTCGGCCTCATACATGCCGGCGAATAGGTTGTCCATCTTGAGCAGCGCTTCATTGACCATCGCGCGGATCGGGCGCAGAGGATGATTCGCGGGTACGAAGTCCTCCAGGCGGCGCATCGTGAACAAGCTCTCGGTGAAGGTGTCGGCTCCGCGCATCGTCTGGGGTCTTGTCTTGCAACTGTCGGGGGATCAACTTCCAACGCTTGAGGGCCGTCACACGCCGACCGGCGGGAGAGGTATTTCAGCACCCTGCTAGAGGCGTCCCTATCGCATGCGTTATCCGGTGACACGCCTCTCAAGCCCTCACTCAAAGCTGCTTTTTTTAAACATTCAAGCATTGCTTTTTTCGACAAGCCAAGAACGTAAGATGAACTACTCTGCCATCGTGGAGATACCCGCTGCTGAATTGAGGCGGCTGATCGGTACTCGTCAACTCTCCCCAGTTGAGTTGCTAGAAGCGTGCATCGCACGGATCGAAGCTACAAATCCGCTTGTCAATGCCATCACGGCGACATGCTTCGATCGGGCTCGCGAGGAAGCACGTCTTGCGGAAAGCGCTGTCATGCGAGGTGCTTCCTTGGGCCTCTTGCATGGCCTTCCCTTCGCTGTGAAGGACCTGGAGGACACCGCAGGCGTGTTGTCCACCATGGGCACTCCAAGTCTTCGAGACAACGTGCCGGCCCATGATGTGGAGTTGGTTCGTCGCTTGCGGGATGCGGGCGCCATTCTGGTGGGAAAAACAAACGTTCCAGAGATGGGCGCAGGCGCGAACACCAGGAATCCAGTGTGGGGCGCAACCGGGAACCCTTTCAATCCGAACCTCAATGCAGGTGGATCATCGGGCGGCTCAGCAGCAGCTCTCGCCCTTGATATGCTGCCGATTTGTACGGGATCAGACACCGGCGGGTCACTGCGTATCCCGGCGGCCTGCTGTGGGGTCGTCGGTTTTCGGCCTTCCCCAGGCTTGGTCCCCAACGCAAGAAAGTTACTTGGTTGGTCTCCCATTTCTGTGGCAGGACCGATGGGAAGGACAGTCGCAGAAGCGTGTTTGCAACTCGCCGCTACTGCGGGACATTTCGCAGGTGATCCCCTTAGCTATCCTGCAGATGCCGTTTCTTTTCTAAACCCTCGGGCGCTCGATTTATCCGAGCTACGTGTCGGCTGGACGGAGGACTTCGGAATCTGTGATGTCGATCCCGCTATCAGGCGCACTATGCGTGATCGAGTCTCCAAGATGCGTGGAATGGTTGCCGAATGCGAGGAAGTTTCAGTGAGTTTGGGAGATGTCCATCGCTGCTTCGACGTTTTGCGGGCTGAAGCATTCGTAGCCGGAACCTGCGCTGCTTATGAGCGCGACCCAGACAGTCTTGGGCCTAACCCGCGTACCAATTACGAGATGGGCATGCGCATGAGCTTGCTTGAATCGGCGTGGGCGCATTCCGAACAGACCAAGATCATCAAGACCTTTCAAGGCCTGTTCGATAGGTACGACATAATTTTGTCGCCCACAACGCCTGTGTCGCCATTTCCGTGGACGCAGCTTTACGCGGATGTGATTGATGGCAAGCCTCAGGAAAACTATTACCGTTGGCTGGCATTGACCTATTTGATAACGCTAACCACGCATCCTGCGATTAGTTTGCCTTGTGGCGTCGACGAGTATGAGATGCCGTTCGGTTTGCAGGTGGTCGGAGGCTTCCGCGATGATTTGCGTCTGCTGTCGACAGCTCATGCCCTGGAGTGTGAGTTCGAACGACATCCTTCACTGACGCGCCCTAGGCCAACCATTTCTTCAACCCGCAGAGCAGTGCCTGCGCTGGACTCGATTGTGACGGCGCCGCCGGCTGATCGCTATCGACACGTGCCAAATGGTGCTGCAGGGTCTTCGGCTGTTGTGTGACATCGCGAGCGATATTGGCCGACACGCTCTCTCGCCCTTCATATTCACCGCGAGCGACCTTCCATCGAAGTTGATTGCTCGTGCACTGTTGACAGAATGCACGGCGAGCTCTTCCTGAGCTCAGTTCGCTTCAGCCTTCCGGGGCACGCCGGCCAAGGCCCTGAACTACAGCTTGAACGCTTGGGAGGCGCTGACGCGCAATCTGCTCGATGGCGAGGTGAACGTGGACAACAATCATCGCTGGAATCTGATCCGCCCATGGGCGCTCGGAAGAAATAATGCGAACTGCGGTCTTATGCGAACTCGTCGTCGTTCATCTTGCGCACGACGAGGCGTGGCAAGATTTGCGGAGGTGCGAGCGAGGTCTGGACTTCTCATAAGAGCGGGCGTCTCCTGCTGTGGCAACCCCACTTCAGGAGACCTCCATGTTTGCGTTCGAGTCCATTCATCCGCTGCCAGCCGCTTGGCTTCGCGACAGCGATCTCGCCCCGTTCGTATCTGCTTACGTGCGTCGTTTGGTAGACCGCCACTACGCAGTCAACACGGTGCGCCAGTACGTGTATGGCGTAGCGCACTTCGCGCGCTGGACACACCGCTGCCGCGTTGGCGTCCGAGACTATGCCGATGAGATCGTTCAGCGCTTCATTGAAGAACACCTACCGCGCTGCACCTGCCCATCGCCGGTGCAGCGCTGCCGTCATCAGGTTCGCGCCGCCCTTCGCCAGTTGCTGATCATGCTGGACGATGCCGACGCTCTGATCGGCAGTCGCCGCCCCGACGCGGTCGAGGACCAGCTTGAGCGCTTCGACACCCACATGCATCAGGCAAGGGGCCTGGCGGAGACCACGCGAGTTCGACGGCTGAGCGTCGTCCGGTCTCTGCTGCGATTCTGCATAGCCGGTGACGCCGACTCCGACGCGACGACCACACCGAGCGCCGATGAACTGCGTCGATTCATCGCGCGGGAACTCTCACGCGTCAGTCCCGCCAGTGCTGGCTCGCTTGCGGGCGCGCTGCGCGGCTACCTGCGCTTCATGGCGCTCAGCGGGGCTCGCGTCGATCATCTGCTGCCCGTCATCGCGCCGCCGGCCCATTGGAGGCTGGCGCCACTGCCGCAGACGCTATCGCTGAGCGAGGTCACGCGACTGCTGGACGCCTTTCCGCCGGATCTGCCGTCGCACTTGCGCGGCTACGCCATGGTGCGCTGCCTAGTCGATCTCGGCCTACGCGAGCGCGAAGTCGTCAGCCTGGAGCTCGACGACATCGACTGGGAAGCCGGCACGCTGCGCATCTGGAAGGGCAAGTCGCGCCGTGTGGACGTGATGCCCCTGCCGCAGACCACGGGGGGTGCCATTGCGGTATACCTGCGTTCGGAGCGACCCACAACCGTCAACCGATGCGTGTTCGTTCGTCACGTGGCGCCGCTAGAGGAGCCGATCCGTCCAGATGTGGTTCGCAACACGGTGCGGCAGGCGTACCTGCGCTGCGGCCTGCCGTACACCCGCGTCCACATCCTGCGCCACACGCTGGCGCGTAGGCTGCTGGAGACCGGCGGCACACTCAAGGAGGTGGCCGACATGCTGCGCCACCGTGCGCTCGACACGTCGATGATCTACGCCAAGGTCGACGTCGGGCGGCTGGCCGCAGTGGCGATGCCTTGGCCAGGGAGCGCGGCATGAACACCGGGCATACGATGCAGACCGCCGTACAGCGCTACCTCGAAGAACGGCGACGGCTGGGATTCGCGCTGAAGAGCCCGAGCACCGAGCTGATGCGATTCGCTCGCTTCGCAGACGCGAGGGGGCATCAAGGGCCTCTGACGCTTGAGCTGCAATTGGACTGGGCTCGCGAACACGTTGCACGAACCAGCCCCGTCACGGCTGCGCGCCGACTCGAGATCGTCCGACCCTTTGCAGCCCACCACCGCCAGTTCGAGCCCGCCACCGAGGTGCCACCGCCGTTCATTCTCGGCCGCGGACATCGACGGCTGGCTCCTCACATCTATACCGAACAGGAGATCGTCGATCTGCTGGAAGTGGCCGGCCGCATGACGCCGCAGAACGGCTTGCGCCCCTTGACATACAAGACGCTATTCGGGCTCATCGCCGCGACCGGGCTCAGAATCTCCGAGGCCTTGAAGTTGCAAGTCGCGGACATTGATCTGTCGGGCGCCACGGTCACGGTGCGCCAGACGAAGTTCCACAAGTCGCGCTGCTTGCCCCTGCATCCCAGTGCCGTGCAGGCCTTGTCCGAATACCTTCGTGCGCGTCAGCGATTCGTCGGCCGCGCGAGCGACTCGCCGGTCTTCGCCGGCCCGTCGGGCCGCGCGTTGTCGTCGAGCGGAGTCCACAAGGCGTTCGCCCGGCTTCGCGATCAACTCGGATGGCGCGCCCGCGGCGACCATGCCCGGCCGCGCATTCATGACATACGCCACTCCATGGTGGTCCGGCGCGTTCAACGGTGGCATGAGGATGGTGTGTCGATCGACCACGCGATGTTCTGGCTATGCACCTACATGGGCCACACCAGGATCTCCGACACGTATTGGTACCTCACCGGCACGCCTGAGTTGATGCAGTTGGTGGGGGCGCGGTTTGAGCGCTTTGTGCTGCAGGGGGCTGGCCGTGGGTAAGCTGATCTCGCCCTCTTTCGCGTCGCTAGTGCAGGAATTCTTCACCGATTACATGACGCGGCAGCGGTCGCTCAGCCCGCAAACAGTCGCCTCCTACCGAGACAGCTTCGTGCTGCTACTGCGCTTTGCGGAACAGACCCTGGGCAAGCCGGCCGCTGCCGTTGAGCTGTCGGACCTCCAACCGAAGTTCATCGCGAGCTTCCTCGACCACCTGGAGCGTGACCGGGGCAACTCGCCGCGCAGCCGCAACATCCGCTTGGCAGCGCTGCGTTCGTTCTTGAAGTTCGCCGCCCGGCGTGACATCGTCAACCTGAGCGTCATCGAACAGGCGCTGGCGGTGCCGATGAAGCGCTTCGATCGCAAGATGGTGGGATTCCTGACGCGCGAGCAGATGCTGGCGGTGATCGACGTTCCAACCGCGACCTGGCTGGGTCAACGCGATCACCTGCTGCTCACGCTGATGTTCAACACCGGCGCCAGGGTGTCGGAGATGATTGGCATAAGGGTCGCAGACGTGACCCTCGGCTCGACCTCATGCGTCCGTCTGCAGGGCAAGGGGCGCAAGCAGCGCTCGCTGCCGTTGTGGAAGACAACCTCCCGTGAGGTGCGTGATTGGCTGCGTCTGAACCCGCAACTCGAGGCACGCTCCGCGCTGCTGCCGCGGCGTGACGGCGAACCGATGACGCGGGCCAACGTCGCGCAGCGGCTCAAGCGCGCCGTCGTCGCGGCCTCCGCTGCGCACCCGGAACTCGGCAAGCTGGCGGTATCGCCTCACCTGGTTCGACATTCGACCGCAATGGGTTTGCTGCAGGCGGGAACCAATGCCACCGACATCGCTCTGTGGCTCGGGCACGAGAGCCCGTCAACGACCCACATGTACGTCGAGGCCGACCTCGCAATGAAGGAGCGAACTCTTGCTCGGCTGAAGCCGCCAGAGGCCAAGCTGGCTCGATACCGGCCGCCGAAGGGATTGATGCAGTTCCTGCAGTCGCTGTGATCATGCGAAGCGGTGGCAGCGTCGCCGCAACCGCTCGCCGAGAGAAGACTCGCCCCACTCCGACGTCGAGTTCGCATAACACCGCAGTTCGCATTATTTCTTTCATGCATAAATGATCATGAAAGAAAAGCATGGTTGTTCGCGGGCGGTGAACTGGCCGGCCAGCGCGCCGCCCTCGTCATGAGCCTCGTGCAGTCAGCAAAGATCAATGGTCACGACTCGCACGCATACCTTAACGACGTGCTGACCAGATTGCCCACGCATCTGAACAGGCGCATCGACGAACTGCTTCCTCACAACTGGCGACCCTCACGCTGATCCACGCGACGAGTGGCTGCCTCCACAGCCGTTAAAATGGCGCGGCTGGCCGCTTACGGCTCGCTGCTCGTAGAGCGCACTTCGGTTGCTCGAAGATTCCACGCGACCTACGGGAGCGATCTTCCTAGAACCTATTTCTCGCGGGAACCGTCGAGGCCAATCGAGCGCACGAAGCGCTTGCGACGCGCATCCAGCGGCGCACGCGGACTCTTAACCACGCGGCCGTATGGGAAACGTCCACCGCACGAGCCGCATCTTAAGCCGCCGTATCTGCCCACGAGACAAACGCGTTGTCCCACCGAGCGATTCGGCCGTCCCGCACCTGAAGGATCTCGATTGCGCGAGTGTGTTGCAGCCTTGGCTGCTCAGCTGAGGTCCAGCGCAAGCGAGCATCACACACCACGAGATCGCCCGAAAGTACTCGGAGTTGTTTCTTTAGATCGAAGTACGTGTACTTCGAGTAACGCTGCCGTATGAGCGGCCTTAGCTGCTCCTTTCCAGTCACAACGACTTCGCCGAGGTCAGCAATGGCGTCATCGGTAAACAGATCGGCGATGAGTTCAGGGTTCAAGGTGCTGCAGGTCGCACTCACCTGGTCAAGCCACCTCTGCGCGGTCTCGGCATCGAGGGCGGACCTGCCCTTTTGAAAGCTACTCCAGTTGGTCATTGTGATTCTCCGGCAATTTAGAACATCAAAACTCTTCACGGGCTTGGGTCGGGCGACAGGGGGAACTGAAACCGAGATAGAAGGAACGAGCTCCTTCGACATCTGCAGTGGACCGAGCTCAAGCCCCTTTTCGATCCGCGATTAACAAGGGCTACTGCGGCTGAAGTTTGGTTTCCCTTACCAACCGCTGGTGCCGTACGATTTCAGCGGTGTAGAACTTGCTCAGCTCAACCGGTGTCATCGGATTGCCTACTTGGTTGCCGGTCGACTCGTAGATCTTGCGCACGTCCGGGTTCGCGAGAGCGGCATTGATCGCTTGGTTCAGCCGTTGAACCACGGCATCTGATGTCCCCTTCGGGACCAAAACTCCAGCCCAGACATCGAGATCAAACCCCTCGAAATCTGTTCGAGCGGCGAGCGCTGGAACGTTGGGCAAAAGTGGGTGCGGCTGCCGACTGGTAACCCCGTACGCCTTCACCTTGCCCTCGCGGATCAGTGCCGGAATGTTTCCGGAGACGGGAAGAAACACGACATCAATCATCCCGCCCATCAGGTCCGTCACCATCGGCGCGCCACCTTTGTACGGGACGTGTAGCATCTTGATCCCGCTCTTGCGCGCGAAAATTTCGCCCGCGAGGTGGTACAACGATCCGTAACCGGGGCTGCCATAGCTGAGCTCCTTGGCGCCAGGCTTTTTCGCCCCTGCAACCAGTTCGTCGAAGTTCTTCGCGTTGAAGTCGGGTCGCGTGAGCATCACCAAAGGCGTGTTGATCAGCACCCCGGCCAAGCGCAAGTCTTCGGGCTTATGCCGAACAACCTGCATCGTCAGCGGTGCGAGGATCAGATCACTCGGCGACGCAAGCACCAGCGTATGCCCATCGGCCGCCGCCTGCAGTGCCTTCTGGATACCGAGCGCGCCGCCGACACCGCTGACGTTGTCGACGATCACCTGATGCCCGAGTTGCTTCGTTAGTTCAGGCTGGATCGTCCGCGCGACGTGGTCAGACTGCCCCCCAGCCGGATAGGGTACGACCATTGTGACTATGCGGCTTGGAAAGACTTGCGCCAGCGCGGCCGATGCCATGACGCAGGAGGATGCCGTCAGCGCGAGCACGCGCTGAAGTAGCTTGATCTTCATAAGTTTCCTTTTGGGCTGGATACCACGACATCGAAGGATTTCGTTCGCTCTGAAAAGCCACAAAGGGCGGCAAAGCAACAGGGTGCAAGAGTCTCACGCCGGTTCGAGCCTTCATAGAGCCATTTGACGCGACGCGAGTGGCGCCATTGCCTCCATGCATGATCCAAGGAACTCACGAGCGCCATCGGGTCGATCCGTCACGCTGCGTCGCTAGCTCGCCTACAGGATGCCTGGCTGCATTCGCCGAGAGCATTGCGCCACCTTTCTACGTGGAAGAGGTGTCGCTCTGCGAGTACCCCCAGGCGGGCTTTCGTGGTTTCTCTCTTCGATGCCCCCTGCCCGGCAGCGCGACGAACGGGGTCTCGTTATCGCGCGCCTGCTTGAGCGAACCCGCGACGGCCCGCACCACCAATCCACGGCCCTGGTTCTCCGAGAACCCGAGGCGTGCTACTGCAAGCTTTCGAGCAAGCGGAAGGCGCACGGGCCGCTCCAGTTGATCGCTGTCGCTGCATCGACATGTTCATCCGAGTCACCCGAAGGGCACCTCGGCTGATGTGCGACATCCACCGGGTTGCTGTCTTGCCGGCGCAAAGCACACCGCGACAGATCGCCTCGTCACGCCTGTGCCACTTGGTCGCCTAGTTCGCGTGCGCGATCCGCCGCTGCTTTCACCGCCTCAGCCAATGCGCTCTTGCAATTGCGTGCATGCAGCACTTCCATCGCCGCCTCCGTCGTTCCGCCCTTGGAGGTGACCTGGCGGCGTAGCTCTGCGAACGATTCAGGGCTGGCGGCTGCCTGCTGCACTGCGCCGCCCACAACCCAGAGCGCCAGATCATGCGCCATCTGGGGCGAGAAGCCGAGCTCCTCACCGGCCGATTGGAGGCTTTCGAGGAAGTGAAACACGTACGCCGGCCCACTGCCGCTGACCGCAGTGACGCCGTCCATTTCTGCGTCGGTGTTCACCCAGAATGTTCGGCCGATCCCTCCCAACAGGCGCTCGAGCAGGCGGCGCTCCGATTCGTCCACACCAGAGGCTGCTTGCAGCGCTGTCACGCCCGCCCGGACGAAGGCAGGAGTATTCGGCATGGCGCGCACGACGCGCCCGGACCGCAGCCACGTTGTCAACTCGGAGAGCCGCACTCCCGCAGCGACGCTCAGGTGTAAGACATCGAGGCCGGGAGGCAGTGCCTTCTCCGCCGCCGAGCGAAGTACCTGTGGCTTTACCGCCCAGACGATCAAGTCCACGCCATCGAGATTCCCTTCCGGCGTGTCAGCAACTCGCACGCCATGGGCTTCCTGCACTCGCTTCAACTGTTGGACATCGGGGTCGATGATGAGAATCTCGTGCGGAGGCACCCCCACCTGCAGCAGACCCGAAACCATCGCTTGGGCCATGTTGCCGCCACCCACGAACGCAATTTGATAGTGCATAGTCAACCGATCGACATGAGTGAAGCGTTCCCACCGGCAGCCGCGGTGTTGATGCGCAAGGATGAAAAAACGGCGGCGGTCGCGCAAATGCTGGATCGCGGACTTTTCATTGTGAAAGGTGGCGTTGACAAGGCAGCCTCCGCATTAGGGGTTACGCGATTCACCGTCTACAACTATCTCGATGATCTCAAGTCGCGCGCGTCGAATCAGCAGAGCTAAAGTATCCGCATGGATACCTCGCTGTCCAAAGACTGCCGGGCTCAACGAAGCGCCGCTCACGACATATCCGCATGTGTTCTGGTCATCCTTCGCACGCGACCGTAGGGCATCCGATGGGCTCCAGCTGACGCCTATGCAGCAACCAAGCTGGAGGGGCCCGAGAGAATCGCCGCCGTGGATGGTCGGCTGACGTCCGCTCCCAGTACAAACTGCGCTTTGTCTACGCGCTCAATATCCGAGCTGTAGAACTGCATCACAGGAGAGCGCTCACAGAGGATTCCTGCCCCCGCGCTGAGTGAGCACGCTCCATACATTCGGCCCCGCAATTCCGACCCCGATAGCGTTGGCAGTTCTCTTGCGCGCCGGAGCAGCCCTAGGGCAACTTCGCTTTACGCTCAAGGGACCTGACATGTCGCCGACTCAGTGCAATTTTTGGGTATTCCTACTATTGTTTCACGATGAGCCGATCCCAGATAGGGCCACTTGGCGTTCATTGCATGGGCCACTAGCCCCGTTGCGTGCTGCGCTGCGGTGCAAGTCCATCCTGAAGTCCTGGAATGCCACATGGTTACGAGTGGGTTCGACTACCTGATCAAGACGGGCGTTGCTGATATGGACGCCTACCGCGCATTCGCCGGCACCGTACTTTGGCAACGGTCCGGTGTGCGTGAGACACACACCTACGCAGCCATGGAAGAAGTGAAGAACTCCACCAAGCTGCATATCCTGAGCGGCAAGGCGCAGCGCGTCGCTAGCCACTGGTCATCGCGGCCCAAAGCGACTTGAACAACTCGCTTTCAGCGTTTGCCACTTGGTCGACAACGCTGAAATGATGCTCACCTGCAAGGCGCAGATCCTCGACGACCAATCCTCGGCGTTTGCAAAGTTTGACAAAGGTCTCGTGCTGCCAGAGGAAGCCAGCGGTTTCCGCGGCTCCGACGCACAGGATGTGCTTCACAGCCGAAGGCCGAATCATATCAATGGGGCTGGCCCCATCAGCGGTCGCCCGGTCCATCCGAATGTTCTCGTTGTGGGGTGTTTCTAATATGGGGACAAGGTCGTAGAGACCGCTGATGGCGCAATTGACCTTGACAAGATCTTGAGGTCCGCCGAGCTGGCTCCAGTCCGTGAACGCTGACATTGCCGACAGGTGGCCTCCCGCCGAATGCCCGCCTACCGCGATTCGTCCGGGATCGCCTCCATACTCGCGGATGTTGTGGTGCACCCATAACAGCGCCGCTTGCACACTGGCAACGATCTCCTCGATCTTGGCGTTCGGAGCAAGTGGGTAGTTGATGCAGACGCACGCCGCGCCGCGCTCGACGAACGGCTCGGCAACGTAGCTGTAGTCCGACTTGTCCAAGAAGTGCCACCAGCCGCCATGGATGAAGACGAAGACTGGCGCATTGTTGTTCCGCGCAGGAAAGATGTCGCAGGTCTGCAGCTCCCCCTGCCCGTACGGGACGTCGGACCAATGCACCAGGCGTCTTCGCGTTGATTCGCTCATCGCGCGCCAGTTGTCCGAGTAGCGTTGATGGTCCGGAACCGCTGCTTGGTTCCGATAGTCAAGCGGCGTTGCAGGCTGACGGTACCTTCTTGTGGCCATGAGGTGACGAAGTGGAAGGTGGTGAAAGAAACTTGTGCATCCTTGTCGAGGCGTCGGTTGGGCGCCGGAGCAAGCCGGCCCAGCGAACCTCCGCACGCCGCGAGTGCACATGCCAGTCCTTATGCCCGGTGAGCCGAAACCGCGGCTAGCCCTTGCCCCGTTGGTAGTTCAGCGCGTAATCCGGAGTCCTGATACCGGACCGCAGATCCGGCGCATTGACCGGTGCTCCGGCCACGACGCGCAGCGGTATCGTGCCGGCCCACAAGTCCAGCCCCAAATCCTCTTCGTAATCGCGCACGCCGAGGTCTCGGACTTTTGCAGAGACTTCGACTATTGGGAAGCGCAGCACCATCGTGGCGTCGAGCTCCTTTTGCTTTGGCGCACGCACCCGATGACCCGGCACGACGGACTGAATCACGCGGTCGACGATCTCTGCCTTGTGCGGTCCCTCCACGAGTTGCCCGCTGGAGTAGATGATGGCGGATCGATAGTCCACGCTGCAACCGAAACCGGACCGACCCGCCACAACAGCATCGACGTGGGTGACGGCGATGGCAGCCGGTACACCTTGAGCGAGGACGCACAGCATTCGATTCGTCGGGCTGCCGTGGAGATAGAGGTCTTCATCGATGCGAAGGATCGTCGTCGGAATGATGCACGGCTGATCCTCGTAGATAAAGCTCACGTGGCAAACGATGGCCTCGTCGATGATCGAATGGACCAGCTGACGATCGTAGCTGGCCCGCTCCGGCCGACGTCGGACTTGGGTACGCGGCGTTGGCGCGTACTGAGAAGTCTGGCTTGAGGCGACCATGCTCAGACCGCTGCCTTCGCCGGCTTTCCGCGCAGCAGGTCGTCGCCCTCGTAGGCGTTCTCTTGCCGAACGTAGGTGCCCGTGCTGAACAGCTTCAGCGTGTCGTACAGTGACTTCGGCACGGTGACGCCTTCCACCACCGTACGTCCGCGGGCTTCATACCGGCGCTGCGACGGCAGCCGCGTTCCCTCCTGCTCGAGGATCTTGCTGAACAGTTGCTCCCCGTGTTCCAACTGCGCCTTGCGGTTGCCGTTCTTGAGGCATCGAACGGGGTCGATGGCAATGATTAGCTCGCCGCCGCATGGCGCGCCGGTGTTCGCGACATCCTTCTCGCCGGCCTCATAGCTCAGCAGATCACCGACCAACGGACCGGCGAGTAACTCGACCATCATGGCAATGGAAGCGCCTTTCACGCCACCAAACGGCAGCTGAGCGCCTGCAAGAGCGGCCTTCGGGTCCGTTGTCGGCTTCCCGTCCGGGCCCACCGCCCAGCCTTCGGGCAGCGGCTTGCCATCACGCAGACGAACCTGGATTTCGCCGCGCGCGCTTGCGCTCGAAGCTTGATCAAAGACCATCGGAGGGTGGTTGAGTCGAGGCCAGGCGAAGGCCATGGGGTTGGTGCCGTAAAGCGGCTTGGTGCCGCCATGCGGCGCAACGTAGGGCGCTGCGGCGACAAACGCGAACGCGACCAGGCCACGGTTCGCCAAGCGCTCGACCTCTGGCCACAAGGCCGCCACGTTGAGGGCGTTGTTGACGGCCAGTGCGGCGATGCCCGTCTCCTGCGCCCGCTTGGCGAGGAGCTCATCGCCGACTTCCAGCGCCAGCGGTGAGAAGCCATAGTGGGCATCGACTCGTACCACCGCTGGCGCAAGGTCGTCGACTGTCGGCTCCGCATCACCGGAAGCTTGCCCAGCGCGCAGTGCATTGACGTAGAAGGGAATGCGGAACAAGCCATGATGGCGGCACTCGTCGCGCTCGGCCGCAGTCACCGTATTGGCGATGGCGTTGGCGTGGGCTTGGTTGAAGCCCTGGGCGAGCAACAGCGTTGTTGCGAGCTCGTGGACTTCATCGAGTTTCATATGGATGGAATCGCTCACTTTTTTCTCCTTGGAACGGGTTGGAAATTGATTACTTCTTGACCAGCGGACAGGCGCTGGCGCCGAGCGGCTGGAAGGCTTGCTCCGCAGGGACGGTGGCAACGACCTTGTAGTAGTCCCAGGCGCGCTTGGATTCGGCCGGCTTCTTGACCTCAACGAGGTACATGTCGTGCATTACTTGCCCGTCCTCGCGGACGCGGCCGTTCTCGATGTTCATGTCCTTGATGGGCAGTTCGCGCATCTTGTTGGCGACCGCAGCCGCGTCATCGGTTTTTGCGGCCTCGATGGCCTTGAGGTAATGCCGCACGGCGGAATAGACCCCCGCCTGAGTCATCGTCGGCATGGCCTTGCGGCGCGCGAAGAACTTCTCGGACCAAGCGCGGGAGGCCGCGGTTCGATCCCAATAGAACGCCGTCAGGAACTGCAGGCCTTGCGCGGCTTGCAGCCCCATGCTGTGCACATCCGTCAGAAAGACAGAGGGCGCTGCCAGCGCCTGCTTCGGGGTGATGCCGAATTCAGTCGCCTGCTTGACGATCGAGGTCATGTCGCTGCCGGCGCTCGCCGCCACGATCAGCTTGGCCTTGGAGGCCTGCCCTTGAAGCAGGTACGAACTCAGGTCCGAGGAATTGAGGGGAAAACGCAACTCGCCGACGACCTTTCCGCCGTTGTCGGTGACGGCCTTTCGAACATCGTTCGCGAAGGCATGGCCAAACGCGTAGTCCACGGTCAGGAGATAGACGGAGTCCAGGCCGCGTTGGGTCATGAGACGGGCCAGGCCATAGCCGTTGCTGTAGCTGTTGTAGACCCACTGGGTGGACAACGGCGTACACGCCTTTCCAGTGAAGTCGGAGGACGCTGCAGTGATCAGCGTGATCTTCTTGCGCTCGTTCGCGAGTGCCTGCACGGCGAACCCCACACTGGAGTTCGAGAAATCGGCGATCGCGTCGACGCCGTCCTTGTCGAACCAGGCTCGCGCGATGCCTGCGCCGATGTCCGCCTTGTTTTGGTGGTCCGCCCAGACAAGTTCGATCTTCTTGCCGAGCACCTGGCCACCGAACTCTTCGATCGCGAGGCGTGCGGCCTCCACCGAGCCAACGCCGGCCAAGTCTGAATACAGGCCGGACTGGTCGTTCAGGATGCCGATCTTCACGACATCGCCTGACACTTGCGCGCTGGCAGGTCCCGAGGCAACAACGCTCGCGATGGCGGTGAGCGCAGCCAAGCCGGCTGCGAAGAACTTGAGCGCTTTCGAGGACATGTTCATTCCTTTCTGAGGAAGTTGGTAGTGGTCATGGAAAAGGTGTCTGCACTCGCGTGCATCCAGGGCAACACTTGTGCATCTCATGCAAACTGAAAATCAAAAAAAGGAGATCAACGATGTGGATTCGCACCCTTCGGGGTGGCAAGTCCGACAGCGCGTTCTTGATGGCCGGGGTGTTTAGCAGCCTCGGTCAGTGAACTTTTGCGAGTGCGCCATACCTCGAATTCACCCACCAGTCCGCGACGGAAGACCATAACCACAGTGACCAGGATCACCCCCTGGATCACCATCACCCACTCACCAAGCGGAGCCAGGTATTCCTGCATGGCGAGAATGCAGACCGCTCCCACCAACGGACCCAGGACGGTACCCATGCCGCCGACCAGCACCATCAGAACCACTTCGGTGGCCATGTGCCAATTCACGTCTGTGAGTGAAGCAAGCTGAAAGACGAGCACTTTGGTTCCGCCAGCCAACCCGGTCAGCGCGGCCGAGAGCACAAACGCCAGCAACTTGTATCGATTGACCTTGTAGCCCAGCGAGACGGCTCTCGGCTCGTTGTCGCGTATGGCTTCGAGCACCTGGCCGAAAGGTGAATGAATCGTCCGGTGATAGATGGCGAACGCCGCCAGGAACATCGCGAGCACCACTACATAGAGAGCATTGTCGTTGGCGGTGTCGAGCAGGCCAAGGACCACTGGCCGAGGAACCTTCTGCAGACCGTCTTCACCGCCAGTGAACGGCGCCTGAAGGCAGAAGAAGTAGACCATCTGCGCCAGGGCCAACGTGATCATCGCGAAGTAGATTCCTTGCCTTCGGATCGCGATGGCGCCGGCGATAAAGCCCAGCACCGTGCTCGCCAAGACGGCACAGAGCAGCGCAACCTCGAACGGCCAACCCCATTCCTTGAGGGTATACGCCGTGACATAGGCAGACATGCCAAAAAACATGGAATGCCCGAGTGACAACAGCCCAACATAGCCGACGAGCAAGTTGACCGCACACGCGAATATCGCGAAGCACATCACCTTCATCAGGAAGATGGGGTAGATCAGCGCGGGCGCAATCACTGCAGCCGCCAATAGGAAGACGATCGGGCGAAGTGTCAAAGAAGCGTCTTGTCTCATAGTGTTCTCACTTGATCTTTCCGAAGAGCCCCGCCGGCTTGACCAGCAGCACGATGACCATGACGAGAAAGATCACGGTGGCGGAAGCCTGCGGATAAAAGAGTTTGGTCAGTCCCTCGATGGCACCCAGCGAGAATCCCGTCAGGATGGAGCCCATGATCGACCCCATGCCACCGATGACGACGACCGCGAAGACGAGGATGACGAGGTTGGAGCCCATCAGCGGGCTGACTTGATAAATCGGAGCCGCCATGACCCCAGCCAGTGCCGCGAGTCCCGCGCCAAAGGCATAGGTAAGCGTGAGCAAGACAGGAACGTTGATTCCGAATGCCCGCACAACATCAGGGTTCTCGGTCGCGGCCCGAAGGTAGCTTCCCAATCGGGTCTTCTCGATGAGAAGCCATGTAGCCAGGCAGACCGCTAACGACGCGACCACCACCCAGGCGCGGTAGTACGGCAGGAACATAAATCCCAGGTCCATTCCTCCCGGCATGGTGTTCGGGTAAGGCAGTCCCGATGAACCAAAGCTCTTCCTAAACACGCCCTCGACGATCAGCATCAGTCCGAAGGTCAACAGCATCCCGTAGAGGTGGTCCAGGCGATACAGGTGACGCAGCAGCAGCCGCTCAACGAGCACAGCTGCCAGTCCGACGGCAAGCGGCGCCACCAGCAGCGCAACCCAGTATCCGACGCCGGCCCACGTCAACAACATCCAGGCCACGAACGCTCCGACCATGAACTGAGCGCCGTGCAGGAAGTTGATCACATTGAGCAGGCCGAAGATGATTGCCAGGCCAAGACTCAGCATGGCGTAGAACGCCCCGTTCATCAGACCCAGCAAGAGCTGACTCATGAACGCATTTGTGGGGATGCCAAAAATTGATTCGATGCCCATGTGGCGCCTCACACGCTCAGGTAGGCGCTCAACTGAGCGCTCTTGTTGTCGATCTCTGTGCTGGAGAGCGTGTCGACTACTTCGCCATGCTCCACGACGTAGTGACGATCGGCCACGCTAGTCGCGAACCTCACGTTCTGCTCAACCAGTAGGATGGAGATGCCACGCGCCTTGAGCTTCTGGATCGTCAATCCGATCTGCTCGATGATCACCGGGGCCAATCCCTCGCTCGGCTCATCGAGCAACAGCAGTTGCGCGCCGGTGCGCAGGATGCGGCCGATGGCAAGCATCTGCTGCTCTCCGCCGGACAGCTTCGTTCCAGGACTCTTCATGCGCTGAGCCAAATTCGGGAACAGCGTCAGGATTTCTTGGACGCTCATGCCTCCAGGGCGCACCACGGGCGGAAGCATGAGGTTTTCCTGCACAGTCAAGCCGGAGAAGATGGCCCGCTCCTCGGGGCACCACGCTATGCCGGCGCGGGCGACTGCCTCGGGAAGCCGCCCCAACAGTTCCCGACCCTCGAACACTACGGAACCGCTTTTCCTTGCGACCAAGCCCATGATGGCGCGAAGCGTCGTCGTCTTGCCTGCACCGTTTCGACCAAGGAGGGTGACGACTTCGCCTCGATGAACGGTGAAGTTCATCCCATGCAGAATCCGGCTCTCGCCATACTGCGCGTGCAGGTCGCCGACACGAAGATGGGCCTCAGCCATGAGCGCCTCCCATATAGGCGGACACAACCTCGGGATTCTTTGAAACGGCCTCGTAGGCTCCTTCCGCGAGCACCTCCCCACGACACAGAACGGTGATCGTGTTCGCGAGCCGCGCGACCACGCCCAGGTTGTGCTCGACCATCAAGACGGTCCGCCCCTTCGAGACCCTTTGAATAAGCGCCGCGACGGTCTCGATGTCCTCGCGTCCCATCCCCGCCATCGGCTCGTCGAGCAAAAGCACCTGGGGCTCCAGCGCCAGAGTCGTCGCAATCTCCAGTGCGCGCTTGCGGCCGTAGGACAGCGTTCCTGCCACTTGGTCGCGCTGATGAAGCAAACCAACCGAATCGAGCAGCCGGTCCACGTCCGCATCCAGTGCTTTAAGGCTGGAGAGCGGCTTCCAGAAGTGATACGTCGTTCCCAGCCGGCGCTGCAGCGCCACACGAACGTTTTCGCCGAGCGAGAGCTTCGGAAAGATGGCGGAGATCTGAAAAGATCTCACCAGACCCTGACTGGCAACGTCTTCGGGCGCAGCCGAAGTGATGTCCTGCCCGTTGTAGAAGATGCGGCCGGAGGTGGGTCGGATGAATCGAGTGATCAGATTGAAGCACGTCGTCTTGCCCGCGCCATTGGGGCCGATCAGGGCGTGGATGGTCTCGCGCCGTACTCGAAGGTCAACATTGTTCACGGCGGTGAAGCCGCCGAAGTCCTTGGTTAAGCCCTCGACGACGAGCGCGTAGCTGCCCCCAACGTCGGGGATGTTCTCCGTCATGCCGCCTGAAATGCCTGGAGCTGTCATCGTTTCAAATTTGTATGAGGAACACAATGATGTGCATATCATGCACATTTGTCTATAGGGAAAATTATTAGTCATTTTTTGCCTATGATGCATGTTTCATGCCTGCCGAGGAACGTCTTCAAGCCACGCGGAAAGGGCAGACGAGAACTACCTTGGTGCATGCCGCACCTTCAGTGATGCACTCAGATAGCAAACGAAACTCATGGAAGAAAACAAAGCCGATCTCGACGAGACCATCAGGACAGTGGCCAGGCGTTTGGGTGAGCGGTTGCGTGATGCACGACGCTCCAGAGCCATCACCCTTGAAGTCCTCAGCGCCAAGACCGATCTATCGGCGGGCTTCCTGTCTCGCCTCGAGCGCGGAGAGACCAGCGCTTCGATCTCCAACCTCATCGTGATCTCGGAGAGCCTGGGGATCGTATTGCGTGACTTCTTCGAGGTTGCGCAGGAATGTCCCCGACCCGACTATGTGTTGACGCGGGCAAAGGACAGGAGTTGCGAAGCTCCGCTGAGTGCCGGCGGCTACACCTACCGCCTCACCAGCGGCGATCTGGAGGGCGAGCAGGTCAGCGCGTTCGAACTCGTCTACCCTGTCGGCGAGACGATGCATCCAGAGGTACTGACACACCGAGGCGAGGAAGTCCTCTATCTTCTTGAAGGCACCATGGAGTTCCGCATCGGATCCGACACGATGGTCTTGGAGCCCGGAGACTGCGTGCACTTTGCTTGCGATCAACCGCATACCGGCGAGAACATCGGGCACGGAGAGGCACGCCTGTTGATGATTGTCTCGCCCGTCGACTCCATCGACATACCGGTTGCCCGAATGTCTGGCCGCGACCCCGACTCGGCCAGAAGCCTTACCCAGTTCACAGGCGGGAAGTAGCACCACCGGCGCCTGCCTGTGAGCTCCACATCCTGGGTTCTTTGCTGCACCGTGCCGCGATGGTAGATTTGCACCACACACAAAATCAGCGCTGCGATGGACAAGAACAAATTAGAACTCGAGGAAAAGACCCGGGCCGTTGCAATCCGGCTCGGTGCGAGGATCAGGGAAGCCCGCCGCGCCAAGCAGATCACCCTCGAGCGTCTGAGCAAAGACACAGACCTCTCCCCGGGTTTCCTGTCGCGCCTGGAACGCGGCGAATCGAGTGCCTCGATCTCCAACCTGATCGTGATTGCGGGCCGCCTCGGCATCCCACTGGGCGATTTTTTCGAGGATCCTGGTGCAAAAGCCGCTCCGCACTACACCCTGAACAGAGCCAAGGACCGCGGTGGTGAACCGCCACTCACTGCTCGGGGATACTCGTACCACCTCATGAGTGGAGAGCTCATCGATCAGCAGATGAGCGCTTTTGAACTGGTCTACCCGGTGGGCGAGTCGATGAACCCGGAGGTCCTGACGCACGCAGGCGAGGAAGTGCTGTACCTGTTGGACGGGCAGTTTGAATTCCGAATCGGCGACAAAACACTGGTGCTCGAGCCAGGCGACTGTGTCCACTTCTCTTGCGAACAGCCACACAGCGGCAAGAACGTGGGCCATTCACCCGCGCGGCTCCTCATGATAGTGACGCCGGTCAACTCCTTCGGGTGAATGAAGGTGCAAGCGCGCTCCCCTCGTGCTGCCGGTGGTTTCTGCCTCATTGGAATGCGTGATCGCAGCCTGCGGATGAGCCTAGACCAGATCATTGAACTGAGTTGCCCAAAGCCCCTTCGGGTGACCTCCATCCGCGCTATTCTATGAGCCGTCTAGCATTGAGCCCCTCTAAGCCGAGCATCGGTTTCTGCCGGAGCGGCCAAGAACTGCCAAGGCTGAGTTGACGCCATTCACGCGCTGTGGGCGCACCGTGCAACTGCCAAGCTCCCTGCAAGAGCGCCTGCTCCAGCGTCGACACATGCTCCATGTAACCGTTCAATGGTGAGCGTGGAACGCGTGGAGCCGGGGGAAACGGCCACCCCGATCGATCGACCCGTGATCGAGCGCTCCCTGAGCATCAACACATCAACACATCAACACATCAACACGGCAGCGGCCGGCGGCAACGCGTCCTCGATGACAATCAGCTGAGTTACTCGGGGCCCCGCACAAGTCGGGCCTCGCACGAGCACCGGGCGACGTCTGATCGTGCCTTTAGCTGCGTGGCCCCAGGAAAAGCCGGTAGGAAGGAGCGGACGTGAGCTCCTCATGCGGATAGCCCACTCTCTCTAGAACACGGTGGAAATCGTCCTCGTCTGGGCTGGGCGCCTGCAGGCCAACCAACACCCGGCCATAGTCGGCGCCTTGGTTGCGGTAGTGGAACATCGTGATGTTCCAGTTGGGCGGCAATGACGAGAGAAATTGCATCAAGGCACCCGGACGCTCCGGAAAGACGAACTGCAGCACACGCTCGCCCGCAGCGACCGGCGAGCGCCCGCCCACCATGTGCCGCATGTGCTCCTTGGCCAGTTCATCGTGCGTCAGATCTTGGGCGGAGAAGCCAGCCTGCGTCAGGACTTCCGCAACGCGTGCCGTTTCCCCTGCGGAGTGGATCGTCAGCCCGACCAGCACCGAGGCATTCTCGGCGTCGCATACACGGTACTTGAGTTCCGTGATGCTGCGGGCGGGGCCGGACAGGGCGTCGATGGTCTTGCACAGGCGCAACAGGCTTCCAGGTGATTCGGGAAGCGTGACCGCGAGCAGGCCCTCCCGCTCTTCACCGATCTCCGCCCGTTCCGCAACGAACCGGAGCCTGTCGAAGTTCATGTTGGCGCCGCTGAGAATGGCTACATACGTCTCTCCGCGCGTCTTTCGCTGCTTGACGTACTGCTTCACGGCGGCCACTGCCAGCGCCCCGGCCGGTTCCACGATGCTGCGAGTGTCGGTGAATACATCCTTGATCGCCGCACAGATGGAGTCCGTATCCACCGTGACATAGTCGTCCACAAGGCTGCTGGCGATGCGAAAGGTCTCCGCGCCCACCTGCTTCACGGCCGTTCCATCTGAGAACAAGCCCACGTCGCCCAGTGTGACGCGTTTGCGAGCTAGAGCCGATCGCGCCATGGCATCCGAGTCGATGGTCTGCACCCCGATCACTTGAACCTCCGGGCGGACCGCCTTGACGTACGCAGCGACGCCAGCGATCAACCCGCCGCCGCCGACTGGCACGAACACGGCTTGCAGCGGCGCCTGATGCTGCCTCAGGATCTCCATCCCTACCGTGCCTTGCCCGGCGATCACATCGGGGTCGTCGAACGGATGCACAAACGTCAACCCGTCTGCCTCCTGTAGTTCCAGGGCATGAGCGTATGCCTCGGAGTAGCTCTCCCCGTGCAGCACCACGGTGCCCCCCAGTCCCTTGACCGCCTCGATCTTGACTCGTGGCGCGGTAACAGGCATGACGATGACTGCAGTCGCGCCCAAGCGCCGCGCGGCAAGTGCGACACCTTGAGCATGGTTACCCGCAGAAGCACAGATCACCCCGCGACGCATCTCCTCGGGCGACAACTGTGCGATCTTGTTGTAGGCGCCGCGGAGCTTGAAGCTGAACACGGCCTGCTGGTCTTCGCGCTTCAGGAGAACCTGATTGCCGAGCCGACTCGACAACTCTCTGGCAGGCTGCAAAGGGGTTTCCACGGCCACGTCGTACACACGGGCCGTGAGGATCCTCTTTAGGTATTCGTCGAGCTCGAGCATAAGGTGACGGCGTTCTCACGGACGAAGTTGCGGCGGCGAAGCATGTCGCAAGAGGCGGGAACTCCGTCGGAGGACGCCTGCCACGGCTAGTCTGCGTAGAGGCGCCCGAGCGAGCTCTGGAACTTCTTGATGCCGGCAAGCTTCTGCATGTGCCATGCCAGCGCATGATTGCTTGAAGTCGCGGGCTTGCCCGTGAGGCGCTCGATGATCGGAATGGCACTGAAGGTCGGTAACGTGGTGCATGAGATGAAGACACCATCGACGTCCGGCTTCGCTCCACCGCCCGCATGGACGGCGGCCTCGACCACGCTGTTCGTGGAAATGGCGCCCACCTTCAGGTCATCGGGCTCTTCGAACGAGACCACGGAGTCCACGTCCAGCCCGCGGGCGCGCAGTCCGTCCACGATCTTCCGGTTCACCGTGCTCTCGTAGGGGGTGACCAGCTTGATCTTCTTCATGCCCAGCGACCTGCATGCCGCAATGCAAGCAGTAACCGGTTCGGTCACCTGCACGCCTGGATGTGCTTGGCGGATGATGCTTGCGACCCGTTGCTCTCCCAGGAGCATCGTGGCCGACGTGCAGCCGTAGGCCACCACATGCGGCTTGAACTCGGCAGGGATCAAGGCCGCCGTCGGCTGCAGCAGGTCCGACATGGCTTCCAAGGTCGCGGCGGAGATCTCGAAGTCGTTGAAGATGCGACTGTGGTACAGGGAGACGGGCTGCGAGGTTGGAAGGCTCGATCGCACCTCGCCCTCGATGGTGCGGTCCGTGCGTAGCACGATCAGCGCTAGGCGGCGTGCCTCTGTGTCATCTTGAGCAAGTTCGTAGCCAATTCGAGCCTGAAGCATAAGCTGTTCCCCTTCGTGATCCGAGAAGCGTAAGCATCGAAGGTCTCCTGCTGCATGCCACTTCGCGCCAGTTTCTCAGACCAGTTAAGTAGCAGTCGACGCGCCTTGGCCCCAGACCACTTCGAGTCGGTCGATGGCCGCCTTCATCTGAGCCTCGTTGCTCGAAGCGAAGCCAAACTGGAACCCACATTGCGGTTCCACATGGACGAAGTACTGAGACAGGGGCGGACAGACGATATTCGCATTGCGAGCACGGCGTGAGAGGGCCACGTCGTCCATCGGGCGCTTCGCGACCGCCGCGAGGTTCAGTCCAGCCGGATCCGAGATGACCGACAGCATCAGTCCCATCCTCTGGGAGATCAGCTCGCACAGCAGCGAGTGGCGTGCTGCGTAGATCTCTCGCAACCGGCGGATGTGCGAGTAAAAAGCTCCCCGTTCGATGAACTGGAGCATGGCAGCCTGGATCACGCCCGGAGGACAGCCGTCCGACCAGGTTCGGATACTCAGGAAAACATCAACGAGTTCTTCCGGGACGACGAGGTAACCCAGCCTCAAGGACGGGAACATGATCTTGTTGAACGTTCCAGCGTAGATCACCCGGCTGTACTCGTCAGACCCCTGCAGGGAAGGCAAAGGCTTGCCGTCATACCGAAATTCGCTGCTGTAGTCGTCTTCAAAGATGAAGCAGGATGTCCGGCGCGCCCACTCGAGGAGTGCCCGGCGGCGCGCGAGGCTCATGGTTCTACCCATCGGATACTGGTGCGACGGGGTGGTGTAGAGCAGCTTGGCGCCGCCGTTGTCGTCCGGCACCATGACACCTTCTTCATCTAACGGGACCCCCCTCAGATTCAATCCCGCCGACAGCATGGCATTCCTGGCGCCAAGGAAGCCCGGATCCTCAATTAACACCCGGTCACCCGGCTGCGTCAGCACGCGCAAGGTGAGATCGAACGCGTGCTGAGCACCAGAGACAATGATGATCTGGTCCGCCGTGCAACGGACCCCACGTGCACTCGCCAGGTAGCCAGCAAGTGCCTCCCGAAGCGGCCTGTAGCCGGCCGGGTCGCGAGTTTCCAGCATGGCGGCCGTCGCGTGCTTCCAGGACTTTGCACAGAAGTCGCTCCAGGAGTGATAGGGGAACTGATCAATTGCCGGCATCCCTGGAGCGAAAGGCGTAGCCACCGACAGGCTTTGCAAATCCATCAAACTGGTACTGCGCGAGACATGCTTTGGCAAGGTGTCCAGCAAGGCAACCTGCTGCTGGATGGCCACGGCGCCCGGCACCTGGCTGCGTTTGAGCGAGCTTGGCGCGGGCGCGGCACTCCCGGTCAACAAGTCGGCTGATCGCTCGCGCACTCTCGAGCCAGAGCCGACGCGGGTCTCGACGAATCCCTCCGCGCTGAGCCTAGCGATGACACTGAGCGCAGTGGCCCTGCCGATGTCGAGCGTTCGGGCGAGCTCGCGCGTCGACGGCAGGAGGTCGCCTGATTTCAGGCCGCCGGTGACGATCAGGTGTTCAATCCCGGTGGCAACCTGGTCCACCACGGTCACCGGGCTTTGCCGGTTGATCACCAGGAACTCAAGCAGGCGTGCCCTGGATACCCGCGCTCGCCGTCGCCGGGGCTTGGGCTGTGCACCGAAGTGGTTCGATTCATCCATTGGAAGTGGCCCGTCCATCGCGCTGTTCACCGTCAAGAATGCGCCAAGAAGCCTCGGCATGGAGCCGAGTATGGCCCGCTGAAGATGCATTCGGGCAGGCCACTTATATGACAGACGACGTTACTCAGTAGTCGATAATTTAGGCTACAAAAGTCACCGCGGCGATCGGTTTGATGATCCAATAGTGCATGAAGCGAGATGGCCGCACGCTGGATCACAAAACGCTTGAAGAGATTCGCCTGATGGCGGTGGAGCGAGTTCGCGACGGGGAGAAGCCATCTGCAGTGATTGCCGCCTACGGTTTCAGCCGCACAACCATCTACAAATGGCTGAAGGCCTCGTCGGGTCGAGGCAAGGGACTCAAGGCATTGCGCGGCACGCGCGGCACCGGGCGACCACGGACGCTGAGTGCCGCGCAAGAGCGCCAAATATTTCGTTGGATCAATGGGCGCGACCCGCGACAGTACGGACTGGACTTTGGGCTGTGGACACGCGCCATTGTCGTGGCGCTGATCGAGCAGAAGTTCGGCGTGAATATGGGGGTGACCGCAGTCGGTGCGTTGCTGGCCAAGCTCGGACTGACCCCGCAAAAGCCGCTGCAACGCGCCTACCAACGCGATCCTCAAGCCATCGAGCGCTGGCAGCGTGAAACCTACCCCGGCATCGCCACGGCTGCGAGGCAAAGTGGTGCCGACGTCTACTTCTGGGACGAATCGGGCTTTCGGGCTGACACCGTGCACGGCAAGACCTGGGCGCCCATGGGCAAGACCCCGGTTATCGAGCGGCCCGGCCAACGCCAGTCGATCTCCGCGGCATCGGCCGTCAACGCCAGGGGTGGATTCTGGTTTGCGACTTACCAGGGTGCGCTCAATGCCGAACTGTTCATCGAATTGCTCAAGAAGATGATGAAGGGTCGCAGCAAGCCGGTGCACTTGGTGGTCGACGGATTGCCGGCCCACAAGAAAGCCAACGTGCGCGAGTACATCGAATCCACTCAGGGCAAGCTGAGCATGCACATTCTGCCGGGCTACGCACCGGACCTGAACCCGGACGAACTGGTCTGGAGTCACGTCAAACGTACCGGCGTGGCTCGCAACCCATTGCGAGCTGGCGAGAAACTCGAAATCCGCGTCGACCAGCAACTGCGCAACATGCAGAAGAATCGCCGGCTTGTTCGATCATTCTTCGAAGCGCCCTCTGTCGCCTATATTTCCGACTGCTGAGTAAGTGGCTCGATGCGGGCGGATTCCGCTACGAGCCCTGCCGAAGCCCAAGGAGAAATGATGAGTGAAACCGCCTCCGTGAGGCCTGCCTTGACCGACCTGACGGCTTCCGAACTCGCCGATGGCCTGCGGCGCCGGTCGTTCTCTTGCCGCGAGCTGATGCAGGCCACGGTCGATCGCATTCATGCGCTCAACCCCATCTTCAACACTATCGTAAACATGGCTCCGGTCGAGAAGCTATTGGCTGAAGCCGATGCTGCTGACGCCGACCTAGCCAGCGGCAAGGTGCGGGGCTGGCTGCATGGCATCCCCATGGCCGTTAAGGATTTCGCAGACGTCGTTGGCTTCCCCACCACGAAAGGTTGCGAGCTACTGGCCAGCAATATGCCGACGAGCGACTCCATCCTGACCGCACGCATGAAGGCCGCAGGCTGCATCGTGATCGGCAAGACGACGACGCCTGAGTTCGGGCTGGGCTCGCATACGTTCAGCACTCTGTGGGGTGTGACCCGCAATGCATGGGATCCGGCAGTGAGCGCCGGCGGCAGCAGCGGAGGCGCGGCCGTATCCCTGGCGCAGCGCATGCTCCCGGTCGCGGACGGGTCAGACGGAATGGGTTCACTGCGGAACCCGGCAGGCTGGAACCACGTTTTCGGTATGCGCCCGTCACAAGGAAGGGTACCCCAGGCTGGAATGTCGGACGTGTGGATCGACCTGCTCTCGAACGAGGGTCCCATGGGCCGTAGCATCCGCGATGTGGGGCGGCTTTTGACCACACAAAGCGGTTTCGATCCGCGCTCGCCGCTTTCCATGCAGATGCCTTTGGGCTGGAAGGAAAACGAGGCCGTCGATCCGGGGATTCTCAGCGGCATGCGCATAGGCTGGCTGGGCGACCTTGGCGGCCACCTCGCTATGGAAACCGGGGTGCTGGACGCCTGTCGCGAAGCGCTGCGTCACCTCGAAGCGGCGGGCGCCGTGGTCGAGGAGGTGCCATTGGGGTTCGATCCCAAGCAGCTGTGGGAATGCTGGCTGACTTGGCGCCGCGCGGGCGCGGGGCCACGTGTCGGGGCGCTCATGCAACTGCCAGGTGCCAAGGAGAAGATCAAGCCGGAGGCTCAGTGGGAGTACGAGTGCTCACGCGGCATGAGCTTCACCGATTTCCGTCAGGCAAGCCAGGTTCGCACGAATTACTACCAGCACATGCGCACCATGCTGGATCAGTGGGACCTGCTCGTGCTGCCCTCCGCGCAGTGTTGGCCGTTTAACGCGGAGGAGCGCTGGCCCAAACAGATCGCGGGACGCGAGATGGACACCTACCACCGCTGGATGGAGGTCGCAATCTATGCCACCCTTGGCGGCTTGCCTGCCTTGGTGGTACCCGCCGGCTTCCATCCGAACGGCCGTTGGCCCATGGGCATCCAGCTGATCGGTCCGTATGCTGGTGACGCTAAGGTATTGCGTGCAGGAGCGGCTTACGAGCAGCTGCGCGCCGATTTTATTGCGCGGCGACCTGCCGAAGTGACACCCTCGAACGTAGCTTAAGCCGGTCGCGCAGCTTGGTGGCGCAAGAAAAGTGGCCTGCAGCGAAGCCGAAAAGTGGCCTCATGCTGGAATTCAGGTCCGTCAAGAATGGCTTGGTACGGGAGCATCTTTCGCCGCCGTTCAGGGCATCTAAGGCCCGCAATCCGAAGGAAAACAGATGAGTGACAAGTACGAAGTGACAGACCGGACGACGCTAACCCGTCGCCCTCACCGTGGGATCTACGACAAGGATGCTATTCGGGCAATTCTTGACGAAGGGTTCATGTGCAATGTGGCCTACGTCCACGAAGGGGCGCCCCGCGTGTTGCCGACTGGCTATGGCCGGATTGGTGACTACATCTACATTCACGGCTCCAACCAGAGCACCATGCTCAGCGCGGCGCTGAGTGGGGATGTGTGCGTCCTCGTCACTCATGTGGATGGCCTGGTTTTGGCACGTTCGCTCTACAACCACTCCGTTAACTACCGTTCCGTGGTGGTGTTCGGGCGTCCAGAAGAAGTGACGGATCCACAGGAGAAACTCGCCTCCTTCGAGGCCTACGCGCGCCACGTCCTGAAACGCCGTTTTGCCGATGTGAGGCCTCCGAACTCCAAGGAGTTGAACAGCACGACGGTGATGCGCATTCCCGTTGTCGAGGCTGTGGCAAAGATGCGGTCGGGTCCGCCAACGGATTTCGAGTTCGATCTGGACCGCGATTGCTGGGCCGGCGAACTGCTGATTAAGCAGGTCTTCGCGGGTGCCATCCGCGATCCCCAAGGTCGGCAGGACGTCCCGGTGCCGCGGTACATCGAGGAGTACGAGAAGCTGCCCAGCGTGGAACGGCAGGAGGTTGAGAACAATCCGGACGCATGACGCTCCGATAGCACACTCCGCCCGGCCAAGCGGCAGCGGGCCACTGGCGCCCTGGGCTCAACTGATACAAGAGTCGACATGAGCAGCAAAGGAATGGTGAGCTGTCCGCAGCCTGAAGCGGCGGAGTCGGGCGTTGAGATCCTGCGGGCAGGCGGGAGCGCGGTCGACGCGGCAGTCGCCTGCGCCCTTGTGCAAACCGTGGTGGATCCGCTGATGTGCAGCATCGGCGGCTTCGGCACGGCCGTCGTACACCGCCCAGAAACCGGCATTCACGAGTATGTGGACTTCCACGCTCCCGCGCCGCTTGGCGCTCGAGCAGACATGTGGGAGCACTTGCTGGAGGGTGAGACGCGCGACGGTTTTGGCTTCAGAATCAAGGGCGGCTTGAACGACATCGGCTACCAAGCCATCGCCGTTCCGGGAACGCTCAGCGGGCTAGAGCGCCTGCACGAGCGGCATGGCCGCCTTCCGTGGCGAGAAGTGGTCGCACCTGCCATTGCATGGGCCCGGGACGGGTTCATGGTACGGCCGGCGATGTATGCGTTCTGGATCGACGAGCCGCTCGCTGGTCGAGCAAGCAACAGAGAGCGGCTCCTGTACTCGGCCTCCGGTCGGGAACTTTTCTGCCGGCCGGACGGCACTCCTAAGACCATCGGCACACCGCTGCGAAACCCGGACTACGCGAACACGCTGGAAACGATCGCGCGTGATGGAGCAGTGTCCTTCTACCGCGGTGAACTCGCCCATCGTATGGTGGAGGACCTGGCTGCCCACGGCGGCCTGCTGTCTTTGCAAGATCTCGCGACCTACGCACCACGCGAGAACGCTCCACTTGTAGGAAGCTACAGGGACCGACGCATCACCACCAACCAGCCTCCTGGTGGCGGCGCGATGCTGCTCCAGATGCTCAACATCTTGGAGCAGTTCGACCTGACGGCGCTCGGGCACAACACGCCGGAATACATCCGCATCGTGTGTGAGGCCATGAAGCGCGCCACCATCGACAAGGACCGGCATCTCGGTGACCCGGCATTTCTAGAGGTGCCGCTGGATCGCCTGCTCTCCAAGGCTTACGCGGCGCAGGCTGCTGCCGCTATCAATGCCGGCGAGAAGGCCGACGTGCCCCGTCTCAACTTAGGGGCCCCTGGTCCAAAGGACACGACGCACCTGTCCGTGGTCGATTGTGAACGCAATTGTGCTGCCATCACGCATTCGCTCGCGATGCCTTCCGGTGTGATGACGCCCGGCCTTGGCTTCATGTACAACGGCTGCATGGGCGTGTTCGACCCGCGACCAGGCAGAACGGGCAGCATCGCACCCGGAAAGGCAAGGTTCACTTCGGCCTGTCCCACCATCGTGTTCCGCGGAGACGAGCCCGAAATTGTGCTTGGCGCGCCGGGCGGGACGCAGATCGCGATGGGCGTGCTGCAGGCAATCCTGAACGTTGCGGATCATGGGATGAGCATGCAAGAGGCCGTATCTGCTCCGCGCTTCTCGTCCACGAGCAACATCATCGATATTTCGAATCGCATTCCACGCTCCGTGTCCCGGCCGCTTGAGCGTCTGGGCTACGAAGTGGTTCGGAATCCGTTCGGGTACACGATTGCTTCTGTGCACGGGATCCGCATCAACGGCGAACGGCTCGAGGGTGGCGCCGACCCTGGCCGCGACGGCGTGGCTTACGAGGCTTGATCGTCAGGCGGCCTGATTCCACCTTCATTTACCGGAGATACCCCCATGACCGATTGGAAGAGCTATCAAGACGGCAGTGCAGCCCTCGATGCGGAGACCGCACAGAATTGGCTGAATCAAGTGGTGGCGACCTGCAGCACCTTGGATCCTGATCTCATTCTAGATATCTTCACGGATGACGTTATCGCCGACCTCGGCGCAGTCCTCCTTACCGGGAAGGAGCAACTGCGTCCGATCATCCGTGAGCGGTATTCGAGATACACCCACTACGACCTTCGCAAGACTGTTCGTGCAGTCGCCGGCGACCTCGTCATCTGTGACGCGCGATTGCGCTGGAAGTCGCCTGAACACTCAACGCTGCAGCACACTCGAGCCATCGAGATTCTTCAAGTCCGCGATGGCCGAATTGCACGCTGGGACAATGCGAGTTCGTCGTGGTCTGCCACTGAGGGTTGAGGGTGTTCGCCTGGCACCTGATGACGCAGTTATGTGACCTTGCGCACGCGTGCCCTCCTCTGACCTTGCGGCTTGAGAAAGCCCGGACCTGCATGTCCTGCCGGGCGCACCGGCGCGTGGCCCCCTTTGCCCCCGTCGATAAGTAGTTCATCCGAAAACCCGCAACCGGTCTTTCCCTTTCCGACAAAGTGGCACGCGGGACAGAAATCGATCCAATTAGATTGGGAACATCACTACCTAGGAACCCACCATGTCTTTCCGCAATCTCGCATTCGGCGCCCTGCTGGCGGCCATCCTTCTGCCGGCTTCCGCACAGACCGATAGGTTCCCAGCCCGACCGATCAGGCTGGTCGTGCCTTGGAGCCCAGGGGGCAACACGGACGGTATTGCACGGCTGATGGCCTTGAAGCTTTCGGCGCGAATAAACCAACAGGTGGTGGTAGACAACAAGCCCGGCGCGAACGGAATCGTCGGCACGACGGCCGTCGCTCGTGCGCAGCCTGACGGCTATACCCTCATGTTGGCACTGCCGGAGACAAACGTGCTGAACCCGATGGTATACAAAAACATCAGCTATACCTCGAAGGATCTCGACCCAGTGGCATTCATAGGCGTCATGCCTTTTGCGCTCGTTGCCAATCCGAGTTCGAGGGCTGCCACTGTTCCGGATCTCGTTCGCGCGGCAAAGCAACAGCCCGGCTCAGTGTCGGCAGCAAGTTGGGGGATTGGAAGCACTGCGCACGCCGCTATCGCATTGATGGAGCAGACCGCACGCGTGGAACTCCTGCACGTTCCCTTTCCGGGAACCGCTCCTGCGCTGACCCAAGTGTTCAGTGGACAGATCGATCTCATGTTCCTGTCGGCGCTGAATGCCGCTGAACTCGAAAAATCGGGCAAGGTGAAGGTACTCGGAGTCACCGTGGATAAGCGGATGGACTCTTTCCCTGACGTCCCAACGCTTGCAGAACAGGGCCTCCCTGGAATCGACGTCGCACTCTGGTACGGCATCGCGGCGCCCGCCAAGACGCCCGCTGCCATCAAGGATTACCTGGCGAAGGAGATCCTAGAAGTCTTGAAGGACCCCACGGTGCTGCAAGACCTGCGAAGCCGGGGCATGGTGGTCCAGCCCAAAAATGCCGACGAGTTCTCTCGCTTCATGGCGGCCGAAGAAGGACGGTGGTCCGGCCTGATCAAGGCGAAGAACATTCGCATCGACAACTGAGGCCAACTAGCATGATGATCGATTACCTACTCGTCGGCGGCCAGGTTGTCGCGAGCGAGGGCCAAGCGGAGCCCTTCGTAGGCACGGTGGCAATCGCAGGCGAACGAATCGTGTGGGTGCAGCAAGGCATCGTTGACGCACCTGCGCGTCAGAGGATCGACTGTTCTGGCCTGATCGTTGCACCTGGGTTCATCGATATTCATACCCACTCGGATGCTGCGTTTCTTAAGGATTCAGGTGGCCAGAGTCAGATCACGCAAGGAGTCACGACCGAGATTGCCGGCAACTGCGGTCATAGCTGTGCACCTTGCGCCGACCCAATTTTGCTGAGGAAGCACCTTCTCGCGGTGCAAGATTCGACAGAGATCACCTGGAGGACGTTCGCCGAGTACCTCGACGTGCTACAGGCCACGCGTCCCGTATTGAACGTCGCTTCATACGTTGGCCACGGTACGGTTCGCCTTGCTGTTAAGGGAACAGCTAGTTCCGCAACCGGTGCTGACGAACTCTCAGCGATGGGGAAGTATCTGCGCCAAGCTCTTGACGACGGCGCGATTGGTATCTCCACAGGGCTGGAGTACGCGCCAGGCATGCACGCGACCGCCGTGGAACTCTTGGAGGCAGGTGCGATTGCGGCGGAGTTCGACGTGGTGTACGCCAGTCACGTCCGCAACCGCGATTGGTTGATCGAAATGGGAGTCGGTGAAGCGCTCGGCATCGCTCGCACGACCCGGTCCAAACTCCAGCTGTCTCACATAGCTCCGAAATACGGCGCGCCGCAGGGCGCGGCGGATCGTCTGCTGGAGATGGTGCGCTGGGCGCGCGAGGATGGCGCCGATGTGGGCTTCGATGTCATTCCCGATGAATGGGGGCCCACGAAAGTCATTGCGTCTCTCCCGACTTGGGCACTTGAGCTGCCAAGCGACGAACTGCGGTCCCTACTGCGACCCGGACCTTCCCGTGCGCGCTTGCAGGAGAACGCATTTCCCAACTGGAAGTTGCTCGCCGACCGCCGGTGGGACTGGCTGGTTCTCTACCATTGCGGAGCGAGCCCGTCTTACATGGGGAAAACCATTCAGCAGATTGCCGTCGAGCGGCAATCCACGCCGTGGGATTGCATCTGCGACCTCCTCCTGGAAGAAGGCGCCGAGATGTCTCGCTTGATGTGGTGCGGACGGGTATCGAGCCAAGCTGACATTGATACGTTGATCCGGCAGCCCGACTGCATGGTGATTTCCGATGGCGTGTCCGTCAGTGAAGTGGGCGCTTTGAAAGACCTGCGGTTCTCGCCGATCGCTTTCTCGTGGGCAGCGTCGTTCCTTCAGAACTACGTGAGAGATCAGCGCGTCCTGGATATTGTCGAGGCGGTAGGGCGCCTGACCTGGACTCCCGCACGGCGTTTCCGGCTGGAGCATCGGGGAGAACTCCGGGCTGGATACTACGCGGACCTAGCAGTCTTCGATCTCGATCAAATCCACTGTCACTCCACGTTGGAAAACCCGAACGTCAAGTCGACGGGTGTGACTCACGTTTTTGTCAACGGAACTGCCGTGATGCGCGACGCTTCGATAACCGAGGCACGACCGGGCAAGGTCCTGCGGCGCGGAGCGTAAGCAGCGCCCACACCATGGTCATCGCAAGAGCGTTGCGCTTCTTTCTGCGAATGGGGCGTTTCGCCCCGCTGGCACGAGGCTGTCGAAGGGGGGCAGCCGCAGGCGGCTCGGACTATCGCTTCTATCTGCTGCACTGAGCCAACGCAGCTCAGGCCGCTAGTCGCCCAGCCAGCCTATGCGCATGCCGCTGAGAAACCCCGGATCGACGACCTCGTTTTCCTTCCAGCCCAAAGGCATCTGCATGGAAAGCGGCGAGCGCGGATCGAAACCGCTTTGTGTGCACCACCTGCAAGTCGCTCAGGACCTCGCCGGCTTCGCTTGCACGGTAGTAGAACGTGCTGCGCGGAAGCTCGATCACTTCGCACCCCCGTCGGATGGAGCAGGCTTCGGGCCGGTGATGATGGAGGAGTTCTCGTTGTCGCTGACGAGGCGCAGGCGTGGCGTTTTTTTGACGAGCTCGAGCTCCATCGTGAGCTGCCCAACCTTGCGCTCCAAGGCTGCGATCTTCGCTTCGTCCACAAGAGCCGCCTCAACCTCCTCATTGCTGAGCTCGCCGCGATCAAACTGCGTCAGCCACATCTGGATGAGATTGGCTGAGAGGGTGTACTTGCGTTGGGCGTCACGCCGACCTAGCAGGGTGCGGAAATACTCCCCTTCAAAGCGAGTCCTCCCTGCCGGCCGAGGGTTCGCTTTTCACATGGTGCGTCAGGCAGGGTTTTGCGAGCCGTTTTCTCTGATTTGAGGATGTTTTGCGCGCCTCTGGTTGCCTCAGAGCCCCTGCGGACGGATTTGTCCCAGCGAACGCATGCGCGTCAAGTTGTAGGCCGTCATCGTCAGCACGAACAGGTGGTCCACGCGCTTGAGTCCACGCACCATCACCTGACGAATTCCGCCCACCGTCTTGGCCCAGCCGAAGCCCTGCTCGATGAGTTTTCGTTTGCGCTGTGACAGCGCATAGCCTTCGCTCGCAGCGATGGCATCGGGCACCGCGGAGCGCCGCCCCGAAGTGTTCTGGGCTACGTGCGGTATCACGCCCATGTCCTGACATGCCTGGACGAACTCCTGCGCGTCGTAGCCCTTGTCTGCACCGAGTGTGACCTCGGTATCCGGACTCGCGGCCGCTTGACGGGCATCCTTGATCATGACCTTGGCCGCTTCGCGCTCGGCAAAGCCGTCAGCCTGTGTGACCATCGCGTTGGCGATCAGGCCATGGCGGTTGTCCGATAGGGTATGACCCATGTAGCGCAACTCGCTGGCGGTCTTGCCCTTGCGGTACAGACGCGCATCGCCATCGGTGCGCGAGGCGTGAGTGTCGTTGCTGCGGCTCTGGCCTTTGAAGCTGGTGCTACCCGTTGTGTTGTTGCCCGCATCATCGTCGCCGCCGTCCTTGCGCACAAAGCTCCTGTGGCTGGCCCACGCCTGAATAAGGGTGCCATCGACGCTGAAGTGCTCGCCCGACAGCCAGCCCTTGCGATCCGCGGTTTCGACGATGTGGTTGAACAGTTCGATGATCGCGTCGTGCGCGATCAGCCGTTCGCGGTTCTTGGTGAAGACGCTGGGCACCCAGACCGCATCGTCCATGGCCAAGCCAATGAACCAGCGATACAAGAGGTTGTACTGGGTCTGCTCCATGAGTTGACGCTCCGAGCGGACGCTGAAGAAGATCTGCAAGAGCATCGCGCGCAGCAGCTTCTCTGGTGCGATGCTGGGACGCCCGCCCTTGATGTCGGCCTCATACATGCCGGCGAATAGGTTGTCCATCTTGAGCAGCGCTTCATTGACCATCGCGCGGATCGGGCGCAGAGGATGATTCGCGGGTACGAAGTCCTCCAGGCGGCGCATCGTGAACAAGCTCTCGGTGAAGGTGTCGGCTCCGCGCATCGTCTGGGGTCTTGTCTTGCAACTGTCGGGGGATCAACTTCCAACGCTTGAGGGCCGTCACACGCCGACCGGCGGGAGAGGTATTTCAGCACCCTGCTAGGGCGCCTGAGCGAATGTCATGGCACAGCTGCAGCTTGAACTGCGCAGAGTGCCTGCGATACGGACCTCTTGAGGACATGGACCTTCTCCTTCTATGAAGGCCCAGCCAGCGTCACTGCTGTCCGGTTAAATGATCCGCTGCGGGGCTGAGATCAAGCATTGGCGCGGGCTGCAGGCCGATTTTGTTTGGTGCCGATTTGAACTTCGATCACGAAGAACCGCGTACTTTCCCCGGTTTGGCAGCCCCGGGGAGAGCGTGTGCACATCGGCAAGACTTTGTTCGCTCAAGTCATGGAGTTCGTGCCATGGACCAGCTTCGCTCGCATCGTGCAACGCTACGGCGGCAACTCGGGCGTGCGCACGCTGTCTTGCGCCGAGCAGTTCCGCGCCATGGCGTTTGCTCAGCTGACGTGGCGAGAGAGCCTGCGCGATATCGAGGCCAGCCTCTCGGCCAACGCCAACAAGCTCTATGCCATGGGCTTTCGCTCGGCCGTCAGACGCTCGACCTTGGCCGATGCCAACGAATCGCGCGATTGGCGCATCTGGTCCGATCTTGCGGCTGTGCTCATTCGGCGTGCGCGCAGGCTCTACTTGGGCGACTCCGTGCTCGGCGTGGAATTGGACAACACGGTCTATGCCCTGGATTCCAGCACCATCGATCTGTGCTTGAGCTTGTTCTCCTGGGCGCCGTTCCGCTCCACCAAGGCGGCGATCAAGCTGCACACGCTGCTGGACCTGCGCGGGGCCATCCCCGCATTCATCCACATCAGCGACGGCAAGCTGCACGACGTGAACGTGCTGGACATGCTGGTCTTCGAGCCCGGCGCGTTCTACGTGATGGATCGCGGCTACGTCGATTTCGAGAGGCTGCATGCACTGACTCAGGCCGGCGCCTTCTTCGTCACGCGTGCGAAGTCGCCAATGGATGCCAGGCGAGTCTATTCGGCGCCGACCGATCGCAGCACTGGCATCATCAGCGACCAGCAGGTCATGCTCAATGGGCACTACTCGGCCAAGAAGTATCCCCAGCACCTGCGGCGAATTCGATTCAAGGACCCCGAATCGGGCAAGACGCTGATCTTCCTGACCAACCACATGGCCTTGCCGGCGTTGACGATCGCCGCGCTGTACAAGAGCCGCTGGCAGGTCGAACTGTTCTTCAAGTGGATCAAGCAGCACCTGCGCATCAAGCACTTCATGGGCAACAGCGAGAACGCGGTCAAGACGCAGGTCTGGTGCGCCGTGGCCACCTACGTGCTCATCGCCATTGTCAAGAAGGAGCTTCAACTCGACGCCTCTCTCTACACTTGTCTACAGATCTTGTCGGTCTCCGTCTTCGAGAAAACCGAGCTTTCATGCGCCCTGCAGGCCGATCTGTCCCAAACCGAGCTACCCAACACCGCTAACCAGTTGAATTTGTTCAACTTTTAACCGGACAGCAGTGAGCCAGCGTATCAGTTCATCTTTCCGCAGTGGTCCAGTCGATGGGGTTCACTCCATAGCCAGGTCAATTTTCGGTGGCAACCAACAGTCTCGGACATTAATGGCAAAGAACACGTGCATCCGGAGTGTTTACGACTGTATTGCCACGTTTGCGACTCTATTTGCACGTTTACGACTTTATTGGGTGAGAACACTTTCGTTGGGTTACTAAAGTTGTGGGAATTTTCGACTAAGCCCGACGAGAGATGCGGAATCTGCGAGAAAACCCGTCGCTCCAAACCAACAAGCGACCGAATCACTCACTATCCAGGCATCCACATTCGCATTGCGATCGGCTACAGGGTGCACAAGCGTTTCGCCGGCACAGGCCTCTAACTGATCGGCGCTGCCTTTGAACCCGTCCGGCAGTAGGCGGCTTCCGAGCGTTATCCCATCTGAGCCAGCGCCGGTCCCCCCGGGATGCGGGAGACCTGCGCGCTCAAGCGGCGAAGCAGCCGTTCAAATGCGACGGGGTCCTCGTCGTCCGTTACTTCCAACGCTCCGACGACGGTCGCACATCCTGTTTCCGCGATGGTTTCGGTGAAGGTCAAGTTCAGACGTCGACCGGTCGAACACGACGAAAAGCGCGGATGTCAGCATGGGCGGTCTCCGTCGTTCGCCGGAGAGATTCGACTGGAGCAACCAGTCTTTCTCTGCCGTCCACGCTCGTGGTTTCGGTCGGCTCTCATCGGCCATCAGCGGTCATTCGCTCGACGACGGCGTCTTCGGCGACGTCATGGCGGGATTGGCCGTACGCAACCGTTGGGCTGGTGTCGTGGTCTTGGCGTGATTCGCGACCGTACGCAGATCGACGAGATGGACATCGGCGTGAAAGCGCTCGGAACAGTTCCGCGTCGTGCCCGCCTCGGCGCGGGTGGCGAGCTTGACGTTCCGCTTCGATTCGGAGGTATCACCTTCACACCGGGGGCGCGCCTGGTGGCCGATGCAGATGGCGTGATCGTTCTGCCGCCTGGACGGACGGAAGCAAACATTGCGGTAGCGGATGCCACCGCTGCTACCGCCGCTTACGCTGCGTGCGACGATGCCAGCTCGAGCGGCCGCCGCTGAACGTTATGGAGGTGGTCCGCCGCGTCAAGACGCTGCTGCGGCGTTGACAGGCCCTAGGGCTTCTTTCAGGTGATCGCACCCAGTTGCCAGGGCACGAACTCGTTCTGGCCGTAGCCGTGCAGCTCGCTCTTGGTCTTCTCGCCCGACGCGACCCGCAGGATCTGCTGGAAGATCTGCTCGCCCATCGCATCCACCGACACCTTCCCATCGACGATGCCGCCGCAGTTGATGTCCATGTCGGCAGACTGGCGCTGCCAGAGCGCGGTGTTGGTCGCCAGCTTCATCGACGGCGCCGGTGCGCAGCCGTACGCCGAGCCACGGCCGGTGGTGAAGCAGATCAGGTTGGCGCCGCCGGCCACCTGGCCGGTCGCGCTCACTGGGTCGTAGCCGGGCGTATCCATGAAGACCAGGCCGCCCGGGGGCACGGCCTGCGCGTACTCCACCACGTCCACCAGGTTGCTGCTGCCGCCCTTGGCGACGGCGCCCAGCGACTTCTCGAGGATGGTCGTCAGCCCGCCGGCCTTGTTGCCGGCGGAGGGGTTGTTGTTCATGTCTGCGCCCATGCGCTCGCAGTAACGCTCCCACCAGCGGATGCGGTCCAGCAGCTTGCCGGCCACGGCGCGGCTTTGCGCGCGTCGCGTCAGCAGGTGCTCGGCGCCGTAGATCTCGGGCGTTTCCGACAGGATGGCGGTGCCGCCGTGGCGCACCAGCCGGTCCATCGCCGCGCCCAAGGCGGGGTTGGCGGTCATGCCGGAATAGCTGTCGGAGCCGCCGCATTGCAGCCCCACCATAAGGTGGCTGGCGGCCACCGGCTGCCGTTCGACACGATTGGCGTCGAGCAGCAGGCCGTGCACCGCCGCCACCCCGCGCTGCACGGCGAGCGCAGTCCCGCCGCTTTCCTGGATGGTGAAGGTCTGCAGCGACGCGCTCGGCTGCAGGCCCTGCGCTTCGATCCATCCGGCGATCTGATTCGTCTCACATCCGAGGCCGATCACCAGCACCGCCGCGAAGTTGGGATGCAGTGCATAGCCCGCCAGCGTGCGGCGCAGCACGCGCAGGCCCTCGCCGTCGGCATCAACCGCGCAGCCGGCGCCGTGGGTCAGCGCTACCACGCCATCGATATTCGGGTAGTCCGCCAGCGCCTGCGGCCGCACGTCGCGGCGAAACTGGTCGGCGATGGCACGCGCCACCGTGGCCGAGCAGTTCACAGAGGTCAGGATGCCGATGTAGTTACGCGTGGCGACGCGTCCATCGGCGCGGACGATGCCCATGAACCGCGCCGGCTGCTCCGCCGGCACGATCGGCTTCGCGTCGAGGCAGGCCACCGCGGCAGCATCACGGTCGAACGAGCCCATCGCGAGGTTGTGCACGTGCACGTGCTGCCCCGTGCGAATCGCCTGCGAGGCGAAGCCGATGATCTGCCCGTAGCGGCGCACCGGCTCGCCGATGGCGATGTCGCGGACCGCGAGCTTGTGCCCGGTCGGGATCATTCCCGAGACCGTCACGCCCTCTTCGGCCAGCCGTGTGCCGGAGATGAGCTGGCGCCGGGCAATGACGACGTTGTCATCGACATGCAAGCGGATGGTTTGCAGCGTCGCGAGGGCGAGAGGCATGCCGGCGTTCGAAGCGGTGGCCATTTACAGCCTTCCCGTCGCCAGCAGACCGCGGCCTGAGAGGTTGGCGATGAGAGCGCGCAGGCCGAAGGTCCAGGGCGCGATGTCCTCGCAGTGGCGCACCCGGTTGCACAACTCGCCGAGCCGCGCGCTGCGGATGCTGACGCGATCGCCCACCTTGTGCGTGAAGCCGCCGCCCGGATGGTCGCGGTCCTGCGTCGGGGCGAAGAGGGTGCCCAGGAACAACATGAAACCGTCGGGGTACTGGTGCGCGGCGATGGCCTGGTCGACGAGGTCTTGCGGCTCGCGGCTGATGTACTGCATGGAGTTGACGCCGTCCAGCGCGAAGCCTTCCGGGCCGTCCACCCGCAGGTTCACCACTTCCTTGCGCACGTCGGCCAGGCCGAAACTCCGGTCGAAGAGGCGGATGAAAGGGCCGATCGCGCACGATGCGTTGTTGTCCTTGGCCTTGCTCAGCAGAAGGGCGCTGCGGCCCTCCAGATCACGCAGGTTCACGTCGTTGCCAAGCGTCGCGCCGACGACGCGACCGCGGCTGTCGACTGCCAGCACCACCTCGGGCTCGGGGTTGTTCCAGGACGAGTCGGAGCGGACACCGATGTCGGCGCCCGTGCCCACGGCCGACAGCACTGGCGCCTTGCTGAACACTTCGGCATCGGGGCCGATGCCCACCTCCAGGTACTGCGACCAGAGGCCTTGCTCCTGCAGAACCTGCTTCAGCGCCGTGGCCTGCGGCGAGCCTGGCTTCACCGCCGACAGGTCGGTGCCTATTTGCGCCACCACGCGCGCGCGCACGGATTCGGCGCGTTGGGCGTCGCCGCCGGCCTGCTCCTCGATCACGCGCTCCAGCATGCTGCTGGCAAAGGTGACGCCGGCTGCCTTGACCACCTGCAGGTCGCAGGGGGCGAGCAGAAAGGGCCGGGCCGCATCGCGCGTCGCCTCGTCGCCGTTGGCCAGCAGTTCATCGAGACTCGCGATGCGCTCGCCGGTGGCCTCGCGCACGGCGCGGGCGGGCTCGGGCAGATCGAGCAGGCTGCTCATGGTGGGGAACTCGGCGCTCAGGTCATGGATGCCGCCCTCGCGGATCGCCACCACGGAGGGGCCGGCGAGTTCGGGGCGCCAGACACGGCCCACGAGGATGCCGGTGTAGCCGTCGTCGGGGAGGCAGCGCTCGGCGCACAGTGCGAGCGGGATGCTCATGGGGTACTCACTTTCGCAGGTTGGTACGGGTCACTGGCCCTTCAGGCCGAGCTTCTGGATCAGCGTGCGGTAGTAGGCGAGGTCGCGCCCTTGCAGCATCAAAGCTGCGGCAGGCGCGCTTCGCGCCAGCGCGCCCCCATGGCTTCGTCGTCGTAAGCCACCACGCTCTGGCGCTGCTCGCCCAGCAGGGGGTTGCCCAGCGCGACGCGGTCGCCCGCCTTCAGGAACAGCGGCGGCTTGTGGCCCAGGCCCACGCCCGGCGGCGTGCCGGTGGCGATCACGTCGCCGGGGGCCAGGGCCATGAAGCGACTCAGGTAGGACACGATGTGCGCGACGCCGAAGATCTGCGTGCGCGTGTTGCCGCTCTGGCGCCGCACGCCATTGACCTCCAGCCAAAGGTCCATGTCCTGCGGGTCGGGTACTTCGTCGGCGGTTACCAGCCATGGGCCCAGGGGCGCATAGCCGTAGTAGCTCTTGCCTTTAGTCCACTGGCCTTCGTACTCGAGCTGCCAGGCGCGCTCCGAAACGTCGTTGCACAGGCAGTAGCCCGCGACGTGTCGCAAGGCATCCTCTTCGCGCACGTGCCACGCGGGGGTGCCTATTACCACCGCCAGCTCCACCTCCCAGTCCAGCTTGGCCGAACCCGGCGCGAGGATCAGCGCGTCATTGGGGCCGGCCGCAGCGCCGGTGTGCTTGTTGAAGACGATGGGCTGCGAAGGGATGGCCGTGTTGGTTTCGGCCGCATGGTCGGAGTAGTTGAGGCCGATGCAAACCAGGTTGGGGATGCTGCCCACACACGCGCCCAGCCGGACGCCCTCGGGTGCGGCCGGCAGTGTGGCGAGGTCGATCTCGCGCAGGCGCGCCAGCGCCGCCGGTGACAGCGTACGGGCATCGATGTCCGGCACCACGCCCGAGAGGTCGCGCACGACACCTTGAGCGTCGATCACCCCGGGTTTCTCGCTGCCGCGAGCACCGAATCGGACGAGTTTCATTTCTTGTGTTCCTTTCAGGTTCAGTGCACCGGCTCGAGCCGCTCGCCCGAGTCCGCACGGAACAGATGCAAATGCGCGCTGTCAGCACCCAGGCGCACTTGGTCGCCGGGGCGCACGCTGACCCGTTCGCGCAGCACGCAGGTGAGCTTGGTTCCACCCGCATCAACGACGAGGTGCGTCTCCGAGCCGGTGGACTCCACCACTACCACGCGCGCCTCCACGCCCGCGCCGTCCAGCCGCAGGTGCTCGGGCCGCACGCCCAGCGTGAGCGCCTGGCCGCTTGTGGCCGGCACGCCAGGCACGGCCCAGTGGTTGCCCGCGTTGTCCACAACGCCCTGGTCGTTGACCTTGACGGGCAGCAGGTTCATCGACGGCGAGCCGATGAAGGCCGCGACGAAGACGTTGCGCGGGCGGTCGAACAGCTCCAGCGGCGTGCCCACCTGTTCCACCACGCCGTCGTGCATGGCCACGATCTTGTCCGCCATCGTCATGGCCTCGATCTGGTCGTGCGTGACGTAGATGGTGGTGGCCTTCAGACGCTGGTGCAGCTCGCGGATCTCGGCGCGCATTGCCACGCGCAGCTTGGCGTCCAGGTTGGACAGCGGCTCGTCGAACAGGAAGACCTGGGGGTCGCGCACGATGGCACGGCCCATGGCGACGCGTTGGCGCTGGCCGCCGGAGAGCTGCTTGGGCAGCCGCGCCAGCAGCGGCTCCAGCCCCAGGATCTTGGCCGCGCGCGCCACGCGCTGCTCGATCTCTTGCTGCGGCGCATGGCGCAGCTTCAGCGAGAACGCGAGGTTATCGGCCACGGTGAGGTGCGGGTACAGCGCGTAGTTCTGGAACACCATGGCGATGTCGCGCTCCTTGGGCAGCAGCCCATTCACGCGGCGCCCGCCGATGCGGATCTCGCCGGCGTCGATACCCTCCAGCCCTGCGATCATGCGTAGCAGGGTGGACTTGCCACAGCCCGAGGGGCCGACCAGCACCACGAATTCACCGTCGCGGATGTCGATGCTCACGCCGCGGATCACCCGCGTGCTGCCGAAGGACTTGGTTGCGTCCTGGATATCAACGGTTGCCATTTGGGTACCTCGTTCAAAAGGGATGTTGTTGCCGCGCGAAGTCGGTCGCGTGCCGCTGCGCCGCCGCAGCCGCGCGCGCCTCCGGGTCCAGGGGCGAGTTGTGATCGCTCATCCCCCTTGCCAGGCGGTCTTTAGCCGCGTGTGTTCATGCAGGTAGCGGCCCACGGCAGCCTCGCGCAGTTCGGTGAACTGTTGCAGCAGCGCGAGGGCCGCCCCAAAGGCGTCGAGATCGCAGCCCTCCAGCAACACCACCCAGCGAGCCGGCGCCAACAGGTCCTTGCGATTTTTGCTTTCGGCGGTGGACTGGCCCGATACGCCGGCATCGGAGCGCAGCAGGTGCGCACCGCTGATGCGCGGCAACCGTGCAGCGGTTTCCAGCGCCGAGGTGAGACGCGGCACCATGTCGTGCACAGCGTCGTCCGCGATGTCGAAGCGCACGGACAGCATCGCGCCACCCGAGCCCACGCCGTGGCTGGCCACCACGCGCGTGAGTGAGCGCGTAGTCGTCTGGAAATGTGCGGTGGTCGCACGCGTCCAATCCGTCGGCTCGTTCAAGCGCGACAGATAGTCGCTGCCCTGGATAACCTGGAAGCTCGAAGTTTCGTACAGGGTGAAGAACTCTGGCTGCGTGGCTCCATCGGCAGCGCGATAGCGGCGCCCCCGCACAAAGCCGGGAATGCCCACGCGCTCGGGCATGTGCTCGTGCAGATGCCAGGCGTAAAACTCCGCGCGTCCGGCCTCGGCGATGTCGTTCCAGATAGCCACTGCACCTTCACCTGCCAGCATGGTTTTGCTCCTTGAATGTTGGGGGCTCGGCCTCGCGCAGGTTGAGCGCGACTTGTCCGACCCCTTCGAAAACACAGCGCAGCCGCTCGCCGGGCCGCGCACGATGGACGCCGGTATGGGAACCGGCCAGCACAAAAGTCCCCGCCGCGAGGGTCTGGCCGCGCAGCGCCAGGTGGTTGGCGAGCAAGGCGACCGCGAGTAGCGGGTCTCCAAAAGGATTGCCGCCCGGTTTGTCGACCACGGGCACGTCGTCGGCCCACAGCGTCACGCGCAGCTTGTCGAACTCCAGCGGGCGCCAGTCGCTGCACGGCGCACCGAGCACCACCGCGCCATGGCCCATGCCATCCGCCACGATGTGTTCGCGCTGCGAGGCGAACCTGGCCGGCAACCGGCTGCACAGCAGTTCGAGGGCCGGCATGACAACGCCCACGGCCGCCATCACGTCGTCGCGCGTGCATCCGCCCAAGGGCAGGGGGCGATCGATGCGCAAGGCCAGTTCGCATTCGACACCGTCGCGAAGCAGCGCGGTGTCGGCGAGGACGGCATCGGACGCCATGCACCCGATGTCGAACAGGGGTGCCGAGATCAACTCGGCGGCCGGCGGCGCCGCGAGCTTCCAGCCCACGACCGTGGCGCCGAGTTCGGCGCGCACGCTCTCCTGCAGGCGATAGGCGCCCTCGAAGTCATCCAGGTGCTCCAGAGCGTGAGCCGTCATGAAGCCATTGGTGCGGCGCGCGGCAGCGAGCTCGCGCGCCAGGCTTTCTTCGCTCATCGCGCCTTCAGCCATTGGCCACTTTCAGCGGCGCCTGCCCCATCATGGCCTCCATCACCTTGCGGCTGGGCCACAGGTCGGCGATCTCCGCCGCAGTGGCCTGCACGTCGGGCGCAATGGCGGCGATGCGCTCCGGCGGGAGTCGCGCCACGGGACCGGCCACGCTGACGGTGCCGATCGCGCGGCGGGTTTGCGGGTCCACGATGGCGCAGCCCACCGCGCACGTGCCAGGTTCCCCTTCCTCGATGGAGGTGCCATAGCCGCGCTTGCGCGTCAGCGCGAGTTCGGCACGCAGGCTGGCCTCGTCGCGCACGATGGGCCGGCCGAACCGGGAGGGCACGACGAAGCCGCGCGCCTTGACCAGGGCCACGGCCTGCGCCTCGTCCAGGGTTGCGAGCCAGGCTTTGCCGGTCGACGTGGCGTGCAGCACCACGGGTTGGCCCATATCCGGGTCGTAACGCAGGCCGGAGAGCGCGCCCTGGGCCTTGGCGATCCAGATCAGCGCATCGTCTTCCACCAATGCGAGGCGCACCAGTTCTCCGGTGCGCGCGGCCAGCCGGTCCAGGGAGGGCTGGCAAATCTCCGTGATGCCGGAGGCCGCGAGGAAGCGAAAGCCGATGGCGGCCAGCTTCACCGTCATGCGGTAGCGCTGGCTGTACTCGTCCTGCACCGCCAGTCCCCGCCTCACCAAGACGGACAGCAGCCGGTGCACGGCGCTCTTGGGCAGGTCCAGCCGCCGCGAGACATCGCTGATCGGCAGGCCTTGGGGGTGATCGGCCAGCAGCGTGAGGATGTCCAGCACGCGCTCGATCATGTCGCCAGTGGCCACGGAATCTCCATGTATTTAGAACAGGGTTCCAATGTAGCACCGGAGTTCGGCGCGAAATCGAGGGATTTCCCGAGTGTCGAATAGCCTCGCGACACGTACAGTGGAACGACGTTCTAAATGAGGCTGCTTTTTATGAATGCCATTCCCTACACGGAGGCGGCGACTGCGCTGCAGACCGACCCTCGGCCGCCGGGCTTCTGGGCGCGTTTTGCCTGGTTCGCGCCGGCCGTTGCCATACTGCTAGCCGTCACGCTCTACCCCACGGCCGTGGTGCTGTGGCTGAGCGTCCACCGCACGCGCCTCTATGAAGTGGTGGAGGGCGTGGGCCTGGCGAACTACGTTTCGGTGCTCACTTCCCCGGCCTTCCTCGAACTCAGCCTCAACTCCCTGCTGTACGTGTTTGGCGCGCTGGCGGTGGTGCTGCCCATAGGTCTGGCCTGCGCCCTTGCGCTGCAGAACATTGCGCGCGGCGCTGCGTACGTGCGCACCCTGCTGTTGCTGCCCTGGACGTTGTCCATGGGCGTGGTGGGCTGCTTCTGGCTGTGGCTGCTCAATCCCTCGTACGGGCCCATGAGCTATCTGATGCGGTCCCTGGGGATGGAGCCCGGCCTGATGCTGGGTGAACCTTCGCTGGCGCTCCTTCTCGTCATCCTGGTCACCGCGTGGTGGTCCTTTCCCTACGTGATGGTGATGATGAGCGCCTCGCTGCAAAGCATCCCGGCGGAGTTGTATGAGGCGATCGACATTGACGGGGGCGGCCTGCGCGCGCGACTGCGCCACGCGGTGTGGCCGCACATCGCGCCCACGCTGGGCAGCACCGCCCTGGCGCTGGGCATCCTCTATCTCACGCTCATCACGCTGATCCTGGTGCTCACTGGCGGCGGGCCGCTGGGCTCGACCGCCACCTGGAGCTTCGAGGTGTTCTCCAGCGCTTTCCGCTCCGTGGACCTGTCGCCCTCGTCGGTCATCTCCGTCGTGGTGCTGGGGGTCAACCTCTTCCTTGGTTACCTTTACACGCGGCTCACCGGCCGCGTATCGGGCTGAACACCATGCATATCCGCCGTTCCGAAAAAATGCTGTCCTGGGCCGTGTTGACCGCCGTGGTACTGATCGTGCTGATCCCGCTGTCCTGGGCGGTGCTCACCTCGCTCAAGAGCGAGGCCAACGTCATGGCCTACCCGCCTACCTTTTTCCCCACGGAGCCGAGCCTATCTGCTTACAAGGCGGTGTTCCGGAACCAGACTTTCGGCTCCGACCTGTTCAACTCGGTGCTCTATGCGGTCGGCGCGGTCGCGCTGGCGGTACTGCTGTCCGCGCCCGCCGGCTACGCGGCTTCACGCTTTGAGTTCCGCGGCAAGCGCGCCGTGATGCTGCTGATCCTGTCCACGTCCATGATCCCCGGCGTTGCGCTGCTGGTGCCAACGTACTTCCTTTTGGACGCGCTGGGCCTCTTGAACAACGCTGCGGTCATCATCGTGGTGCAGGCCGCGCGCCTGGTGCCGCAGACGGTGTGGTTCATGCAGAACTTCGTGGACGCCGTGCCGCGCGAACTGGACGAGGCCACTCAGGTGGACGGCGCCAATCACTGGCAAACCTTCACACGGGTCATCCTGCCTCTGGTGCGACCCGGCATCGCCGCAAGCGCCGTGATCGGCATGATCACTACCTGGAACGACTACATCACCGTGGCCGCGTTCGCGCCTGAGGTAGCGCACCGCACGCTGCAAGTGGCCCTGGTCAACCAGGTGTTCGACAGCATCGGCATCACCTGGTCGTACGTCATGGCCTACGCCGTGGTGTCCTCACTTCCCATCGTCGCCATCTTCGTGCTCGCGCAGCGATGGTTCATCAGCGGCCTGACCGCCGGCGCCGTCAAAGGCTAGCCCGCCCCATGCGAACTTAAACCAGGAGACAAACGTGAACGAGCAGAAACCAGCAAGCATCAACGAACAGAAGCCCGTGCCCCGCACGAGCCGGCGCATCTTCCTGGGTGGCATGGCCGCCATGCTCGGCGCACCCGCGGGCCGGGCCTTCGCGCAGACCACCGAGACCATCGCCTACGACACCTTTCTCGATCCGGCCAATACCAACGACCCGCGCGCGGCGGCGCAGACGCAGATGATCGCGGCCTTCGAGGCCAGCCAGCCGCGTGTGAAGGTGCGCGTGGTGGTAGACCCCGCCGGGCAAAACGGCGTGCGCGCGGCGCGCGCCAAGTCGGACAGCCCCGACGTGATCCGCGTGAACAACTTCCAGATGCCCGAGTTCGTGGCCACCGGCTCGGTGCTGGCCATCGATGAGCTGATCGCGCGCGACAAGGTGGACACCACGGACTGGCTGATCGGCCTGGACCAGACGCGCGTCAACGGCAAGATCTGGGGCCTCCAGCAGGACTATCGCATCCCAATCTACGTCTACCGCAAGAGCAAGTTCGACGAGGCGAAGATTGCCACGCCTCCGCGCACTTACGAGGAAGTGGGCGCGCTCGGCCCGCTGCTGACCAAGCAGAACCAGATGGCCTACGGCGTCCCTATCGGCCTGAGCGGCGGGATCGGCGGCGCGCAGGCCTTCATGGAGTTCATCGTGAGCTCCATCGTGGCGGGCAACAGCGACCCCTTCTTCGCGCCCAGCGGCCGCGAGATCGGCTTTAGCGAGAAGCGGCTGCTGCTGGCCGCCACCATCGTCAAGGACCTGTTCCAGAAGAAGGCTGCGACACCCGTGAGCCTGCAGTTCGCCTACAACGAGCTGCAGGATGGGATGCGTGCGGGCACGGTCGCGTCTGCCACCTTCGGGCTGTACCGCTACCGAGGCCTGAAGGCGGCCGTGGCCAACGACCTGGCCTGGGCACCGGCCCCTTCGGTAGAGCCTGACGACAAGCATGCGGTGTACGGCTTCCAGATGTGCATCAACCGCCATTCGCCACGCCAGGGCGGCGCATGGGAGTTCGTCAAGTTCATGGCCAGCCCGGCAGCTCAGGCGATCGCCGCGCGAGGCGGCGAAGTGGTGGCGCGCGCCAGCGCCTACAAAGACCCCTACTTTAAGACGCCGGAAGCCGAGGACCAGCTGGGCTGGAAGGCGCTGGTGGAAAAACGCGGCCGCATGGTGAACTACTCCATCATCCAGTCAACCTTCAACCAGATCTGCGGTGAAGCCTTCCAGCGCATGATCCTGCGTGACCTGGCGCCTGCAGCCGTAGCGCTCGAGGTGCGCACCCGCTACACCGAAGCGCTGGCCAAAGCATGATGCCGCATGTCACTGGAACAACCCGACTCTATGCGTTGGTGGGCGATCCGCTGACGACAGCCAAGTCACCCGAACTATTGAACCGGCTCTTTATCGAACAGCGGGCAGACGCGGTTTGCATACCATTTGTGGTCAAGGACGATGATCTGCCCGCATTCGTCACCGGCGCACGAGCGTTGGGGAATCTCTCCGGCGTGCTGGTCACGATGCCTCATAAGCAACGGATGCTGGCCTTTGTCGACGAACTACATCCGACTGCTCGTCAGGTCGGCGCACTCAACGTCATCCGTTGCGATAAAGATGGGCGCTGGATCGGTGCCATCTTCGATGGTCTGGGTTGTGTGCTTGGCATGCAGTGGGAAGGAAACCACCCGGCGAACAAGTCCGTTCTTCTCGTAGGCGCCGGAGGTGCAGGCAGAGCTATCGCATTTGCAGTCGCTTCCGCGGGCGCCCGGACGTTGACCATCTTCGATGTCGACGAACGTCGCGCCGACGACCTCGCCAAATCCGTCGCCGCCGCGACCGGTTGCACCACACATTCTGGCTCAGCCGATCCACTCGGATTCGAGATCGTCATCAATGCCACGCCGCTGGGCATGAACACGAATGATCCCATGCCCGTGAATCCCGAGCGGCTGGATCCTGGCAGCATCGTCGTAGACATCATCAATGCGCCCGAGCCGACGCCGCTTTGCCGCGCCGCTCATGCGCGCGGTTGTCGCACCCAAGGGGGACGCCCGATGCATGAAGGGCAGGCATTGCATGCCCTGCGATTTCTTGGATTCGATTACCGCCCCGATGGGAAGTCAATACCGGACGATGGCTTGCTGTCCATGGCTAAGGATGCAACCCATTGATGCCTAAATTCTAAGGGCCCGTGCCCGAACTCAACTGGTTGTCACGCTTCTCTGAATGAACGGAAGATGTCATGAATAGGCTTTATCGGGTTGCCACAGCATTCTGTGCGGCTGGCGTCATTGCGCGCACCGCGCAAGCACAGCGTCGGCTTGTGCACCGTGCGAGGGGAGAACACGCATGAAAGTCGCATTGTTGGAGGCCAGCCATTGGCATGTCCCACTCTATCTCGATGCGCTCGAGGCGCCTGGGATCGAGGTGGTTGCCGTTTCCGATTCGGAGCAAGTGAAAGGGCAAGCGATCGCAGCGCGATTCGGGAGTACGCTGTACTCGTCGGCCTATGAGCTGCTCGAGCGCGAGGAAGTCGATTTCGCGTTTGTGTTCGGTCGGCATTCCGAAATGCCGACGCTCGCGGAAGCGGTGATCGCGCGGCGAATTCCGTTTGCGCTGGAGAAGCCCTGCGGTGTCAACATGTCGCAGGTTACCCGGCTGCGGAAACTGACCGAGGAAGCCGATCTTTATTGCGCGGTACCGCTCATCTTTCGCATGAGCGACCTGCTCAGCGCGCTCAACGGTGCCGAGGGCCGTGTCCCGTCGGACTTCAACTACATGTCCTTTCGTTTCATCGTAGGTCCGCCCGGCCGTTATGAAGCCGCGGGCTCAGGCTGGGCGCTCGATCCCGCGTTTTCAGGTGGCGGGTCCACGATCAATGTCGCGACGCACTTCATAGACTTCTTTAGATTGCTGACCGGCAAGGAGATCACGCGCGTCTCAGCCACCATGAACTCTCGGACGCACCGGGGCGCGGTTGAGGACTACTCGTTGCTGACGATGCAAACTGAGGATGGCGTGATCGGACTCGTGGAGACCGGATACAGCTTCCCCAGCACTTCAGACGAACAGCGCGAATTCTCGTTCACCCTTTCGTCCGATCGCATGTACGCGAAATCGGGCCCCGACCGGATCGAGATCCGGGACCGAACCAATATTGCCGCCGGCACCCGGAGTCTGCGTCTTGAGCTTGAAACGGACGCTTACTACCCCTTGTTCGTCAAGCGGGTCCTTGCTGAATGTCGCACGGGTGGGAAGCCAATCGCGTCATTGCGCGACGCCGAGGCAATGATGCAGGTCATGGACGCGGCCTACGCTTCGGCTCGGCAAGGGGGTGCGCTTCAGACTCTTGCGCCGATTGCCGTGTGATCCGGGCGCTCCACGCGCTGGATGCTTGACTGCCGAGGGGGCGTCATGAATCCCGGGAAAGTTTCTTCCGGTTCTTGGTGTCACCGACTTTTGAAATTGTGACCAACCAACCGCATAGCGCCATCTACGCCAGCGCCGCGCATCTCTGTCGCACTCGCTGGCCAGTAAATTGAAAGGGAATCCAATGAGCAAGTCTGCGCGATACAAGGGTCCATTGCCGCTTGACCAAGCGAAATCCAAGTTTGTTCTCACTCCTCTCGAGGACAGCCGTTTTCATCGAGCTGGCCCTCGCGCCAATGTTGAGTATCGGGATCTCGGAATGGCGGAGGCTTCGGATGGCCGCATTAGCGCCAAGCACATCCGCGCTGTTCAGCCGTTCGGCGAGGAGACCGGTTGGCATTGGCACGACATGACAGCGCATTTCGTGTACGTGCTGAAAGGCTGGGTCGAATTCAGGTTCGACGGCATGCCCGAATCGGTGACCGTCGTTGCCGGCTCCTGCCTCAGTCAGCCCGCCGGTGTGGCGCACAACGTCATCCGGCAGTCTGACGACCTCGAGTTGATAGAGATCAACACGCCCGCTGACTATGTGACGGTCGAATGCTCTCTCTGAGCGGCAGTGGCGCGGCCGAAGGCAGGTGGGCTTTCGAGGGCCAAGGCGCGAACGCCCGCGTGCAAACGTGAAGGGATCGAATCGCTTGCTGGCCAAGTGTTCATCGTTGCAGCGCGCGACCAAGGCTGGCGTGACGTGCCAGCTGCCGCCCGAGAACGATGCGGCGCTGGTTGAGGGCGGCATCAAGGTCAAGCCCGGCGCGCCGGCGCTGAACACGCTGATGCATCGGATCTCGGTTCTCTCAATGGCTCACCACTTGCCAAGCAGCCCAACGCCTGCACCGACTCCGCGGTCAAAGCGCTCCTGGCCACGCCTCACAAGGAGCCTGCGCTGACCAAGGAGCCGCTCGAGGCAGTTCTGGACACCTGCGACGACTCGCTAAATGGCAAGCGCGACCACGCCCCTCCTCCTGTTTCGCGTGGTCATCTGGCGGCCGTCGACGATCCGAGGTTTCGAAGGCGGTGTTCGAGAACCTGCGCCGTTCCGACGAAGGCGGCTATCTCTCCACGCTGGCCAAGCCCGAGACGAACCACAGCGGCAAGGTGGCGATCGGCGAGAAAGAAGCGGATGCTGCCGAACGCGACGTCGGCCGCGAGCCCCTCGACGTGAAAGGCAGCGAATCCGTCGCGTTCGCCCTTGACGAAGCGCAGCTCGCCGCCGTCGAGCGCGATCCGGTCGCCCTGGGCTTCAGCGCCGAGGGCGGCTGCCCACGTGCGCGCCAGCTTCGTCGGCTCGCGCGCTGTCAAAGTCGCGCCGGTCACGCGGCCCGGACCGATCTGGGCCGGCGCCTTCGCAATCCAGGCCGGACCGGCCCAGCGCCACGACGCCGGCTGGTCCATGCGGTCGAGCGCGACGATCGCGCCCGGGACGTCCGCGGGGTGAAGATGAATGTCGGTGTCGCCACCGCGGTCCAAAATGCGGCCCAGCCAAACGCGAGAACGCGTCTCGCCACCCGCCACATGGTCCACAAAGCCAATGCGCAGGGCCTCCCGTGCGTCGAATCGTTCGGCGCCGAAGAGAATGCGCTTGGCCTGCGACAGGCCGACGAGCGACAGCAGCTTTTGCGTGCCGCGCTCGCCATCAATGATGGACAGCCGCGCGGCAGGGATGCCGAACTTCGCTTCCGCTGAGGCATATCCGAAGTCGCAGGACATGGCCAGGTGGGCACCGCCGCCCAGGCAGTAGCCGTTCACCACCGCAATCGTCGGCTTCGACACCCCTGCTATGGCGTCGCAACGGTTCTGTCGCAGTAACGTCGTGGAGCCCAGTGAAGCCAGTCTGGTGCGTGCCACTCAAAATGCGAGCGAGTAGAACTTCGACGCCGCGGACGAAGCTGGGTCTTCAGGGCAGTCGAGCTGCCCCTTCTTGATCATGTGGGCTGTCTCGATGCCGGCAATGAGGATGCGAGCGCAGCGGAAAGACTTGAATCCAAGCATCGGCCGCACGATTCGCTTGATCGCCCGGTGGTCCTGCTCCACGATGTTGTTCAGGTATTTACACTGACGCAATTCGATGTCCGCCCCGGAATCATCATTGACGCTCTGGATGGCAGCCGTGTTGGCGCCGCTCTTGTCAATGGTGATCTTCTCGGACACACCATGCAGATCAATGGCTCGCTCCAGAAAGTGCCGAGCAGCAGCGCGGTCGCGCTTTGCACGCAGCAGAAAATCGATGGTGTCGCCGTCGCGATCGACCGCCCGATACAGATATTTCCACTGGCCGGCGACCTTGACATAGGTCTCGTCCATGCGCCAGCTCGTACCCACCGGGCGTTTGCTTCTTCGAAACACTGCCGCCAGTACCGGCAAGATCTTTATCGCCCAGCGATGGACCGTGGCGTGATCGACGTGCACGCCGCGCTCCGCCATCATCTCCTCAATGTGGCGAAGGCTCAGCGGATAGGCCGCGTACCAGCGCACGCAGGTGAGCATCACCTCCAGCGGGTAATGCATCCGCCTGATCACCTTGCGCAGCGCCTCGATCACGTCTTCGTCCCTTCCTCAGTCCCACCTCAGCTTATCAGCATGGGCTTGCTGCGACAGAACCGGTTGCGCTCATTCGGCGCTCAAAGTTCGGCCTAGCGCAGGATCGAATGCCGGCGGACGTGCGGCGCGACTTCGAGGCCGTCGCTCCCCGACGCCGACGCCCGCCCACCTACTGCATCGTCACGCGCGAGGGGCCGCGCATGATCGCCGAGACCTACCGCCGCGGCATGCTGATGGAAACATCCGCTGCCGGAGCCTGACGCACCGGCAGCACGCTGAGTCCGCGGTACACCGCATTGCCGCTCCAGCGCGGTTGCGCATCGAGCCGCTGCAGGGCCGGGAATCGGCGCAGCAGCCGGCCGAAGACGATCTCGGCCTCCATCAGCGTCAGGCTCGCGCCGATGCACACATGCGGGCCGGCGCCGAAGGACAGCAGGCCGCCGGGGCGGCGCGCGACGTCCAGGCGATCGGCTTCTGCGTGGCGCGCCGGGTCTCGGTTGGCGGAGGCGATGAGCGCGACCACCAGATCGCCGCGGCGCAGCTGCTGGCCATGCAGCACGAGATCGGCCGCGACACGACGGCCGGTGTACTGCACCGGGCTGTCGAAGCGAAGCAGCTCGCGCACGGCGCCCGGCAACAAGGCGGGCTCATGCTGCAGGCGCTGCCACTGATCGGGATCGGCCAGCAGTGCCTGCAGGCCGTTGCCCAGCAGGTTGCGCGTGGTCTCGTGGCCGGCGAACAGCAGCATCGCGCATTGGGCGAGCAACTCGGCACCGGGCTGGATGTCGCCTGCCGCCTCGGCCCGCAGCAGCCGGCTCACGAGGTCGTCGCCCGGTGCGTGCCGGCGCTGCGGCACGAGCTGCTCGAAGTAGCCGCTCATCGCCAGCAGGCTGGTGCGTGCGCGCCGCGCCTGATCGAGCGAAGGCAGGGGCGCGCCGATGAAGGCCGCCAGATCGTCGGACCAGGCGATGAAGTCGCCGCGATCGGCCGCGGGAATGCCCATCAGCATCGCCATCACCTCGGCCGGCAGCGGCCGCGCCAGCGCCTGCATGAAGTCGAAGCCCGCGTCGGCGTCCACCGCGTCGAGCAAGGCATCGACACGCTGCTCGATGGCCGGCACGAACTGCTGCAGCACGTCGCTGCGAAATCCCGCATTGAGCACGCTGCGGATGCGCTGGTGATCTGGCGCATCGAGGAACAGCATCGCCCGCGCGAAGAGCTGCTGGAAGTCCCGCAGCTCGCTGCGGGCGGCTTGGCTTTGCATCACCCAGCCTCCGGTGCGCTGCGCCGAGAAGCGCACCAGATCGCGAAGCACCGCCTCGACATCGGCATGGCGGGTCAGGAGCCACGCACCACCGAAGAACTCCTCGCTCCAGTGGATCGGCCCGGCCTCGCGCAGCGCGGCGTAGGTCGGATAGGGATCGGCGCGGAACGCCGCATCGATGATCGGGCGGCCGAGCGGGTTCGGCGCCGGCGCCAGCATCGCACTCATGGCTCGCGCTGCGCCTTCAGGCCGAGCCGCTCGAACAGCGCGCGGTCGCCCTCGGCCTGCGGGTTGCTCGTGGTCAGCAGCTTGTCGCCATAGAAGATCGAATTGGCGCCAGCGGCGAAGCACAACGCCTGCAGCGCCTCGTCCATCTGCTCGCGTCCGGCCGACAAGCGCACCATCGTCGTCGGCATCGTGATGCGCGCGACCGCGATGGTGCGTACGAACTCGAAGGGATCGAGCGGCGGAGTGTCCGCCAGAGGCGTGCCTTCCACGGCGACCAGGTTGTTGATCGGCACCGATTCCGGGTAGGGATCGAGGTTGGCCAGCTGCGCGATCAGCCCGGCGCGCTGCGTGCGGCTCTCGCCCATGCCAACGATGCCGCCGCAGCAGACGTTGATGCCGGCATCGCGCACATGGCCCAGCGTGTCGAGGCGGTCCTGGTAGGTGCGCGTGCTGATGATCTTGCCGTAGAACCCGGGGTCGCTGTCGAGGTTGTGGTTGTAGTAGTCCAAGCCGGCGTCCTTCAGCGCCTGCGCCTGCTGCGCTTCGAGCATGCCGAGCGTCATGCAGGTTTCCAGTCCCAGGGCGCGAACCTCGCGCACCATGTCGGTCACCTTTTCCATGTCGCGTTCCTTGGGGCTGCGCCACGCGGCGCCCATGCAGAAGCGCGTGGCGCCCTGGGCCTTCGCGGCCTGCGCCGCCTCGACGACTTCCTGCAGCGGCATCAGCTTGCTGGCCTCAACGCCGGTGTCGAAGTGCGCGGACTGCGGGCAGTAGCCGCAGTCCTCCGCACAGCCGCCGGTCTTGATCGACAACAGCGCGGACAGCTGCACCTCGTTGGCATCGAAGTGCTCGCGGTGCACCTGCTGCGCACGGAACAGCAAGTCCATGAACGGCAATGCGTACAGGGCTTCGACGTCAGCAACGCGCCAGCGCGCGCCTTGAGCCAACTCACGGCGCGACGCAGGTGCGCGCAAAGCAGACAGAGAAATGGTCGCAGTTGTAGTCATGCCGTCTTACCGAGGTATTTGGAATGGGAGGTTATGTGTGGGATTCGGCGCCGCGCCGAGGACTCGCAATGGCGGCGGCGGCGCCATCTTCTCCTCGACGGGAGCATAAACGGGAAGCTGCTCCGCCTCGGAGTAGTCGCCGTGCGGCACCGCAGTCATCCGTCCTTGCTCTGGCGGGTAAGCGGCACGAAGCTGCTGCAAACACTGGCGAAGAAATGCCACCTTTACCTCCTTGCCGTCGCGGGTTGCCTCGACGGCGAACATCATGCCGTTCCATCGCATGGAGCCGCGCGTGTTTTTCGTCCGCGCAGGCCCATGCGGGCAAGATAGCGAAGAGGACAGAACGAGTCTTGTGCAGACTGGCTGAATCGGCATTGGCCTTGAATCGGTCGTCCTTCGTGCGGATGGTCCACCTGAATCAGAATAGCCTGCCGTCGGGCACAAGGGCGGTCAACACCGTTGCAGATTGCGCCCTGCTGATGCGGGTCTCAGAACAAGCCGAACAGCCCCCGCAGCGCCGCATCGTCGAGGTGGGTTGCGACAGCTGCCGGGTCGGGGCGGGCCAGCCGGGGCACCACGCCCAGGCAAGGCGCCTGGTGGCGCCGGCCCAGTTCATCGCGCAGGGTGGCGAGGTTGTCGTCGCGATGCAGCATTCTCGTGTCGACGGTGTTCGCGACCCAGCCCGCGAGCCGCAGGCCGCGCGCGCGGATCGCCTCGGCGCTGAGCAGCGCGTGATTGATGCAGCCCAGGCGCAGCCCGACCACGAGCACCACCGGCAGGCCCAGGTCCACGGCCAGGTCGGCGCTGTCGAAGTCCGCGCCGAGCGGAACGCAAAACCCGCCCACGCCCTCGACGATCAGGCGCTCAGCGCGCGCCGCGAGCGTCCGGGCCCCTTGCAGCAGGACGGCACGCTCGATGGTGCGGCCTTCGAGCGCCGCCGCGATGTGCGGCGCGCAGGCGGCTTCGAACTGGCAGGGCCCGACCTCGGCGTCGCTCAACGCCACCGAGATCGCGTCGCGCAGTGCGCGCACGTCCTCGTTGACGTTCTCGCCATCGATCGTCTCGATGCCGGCCGCCACCGGCTTGTAGCCCGCGCAACGCTGCCCCCGCTCGCCGAGCCAATACAGCAACGCGGCGCTGACGCGCGTCTTGCCGACCTCGGTGTCGGTGCCGGTGACGAAGCAGCCACGCATCGCTGCTGCACTCATTGCAGAGTCCCGGCCGCGCGCGCCAGGCCGTCGACCAGGGTCTGCACGTCCTGCACCGTGTGGGCCGCGCTGAGCGTGATGCGCAGCCGCGCGGTGCCCGCCGGCACCGTCGGCGGACGGATCGCCGGCACCCACAGGCCTTGCGCATCGAGGGCCGCCGCCAGCGCGAGCGCGGCGGCGTTGTCACCGATGATCAAGGGCTGGATCGCCGTGACGGAATCGACCAGGCGCCAGCCGAGTTGGGGCTTCTGCTGGATCAACGTGGCCAGCCGATCGCGCAGCATGCCGATCAACGCTCCCAGCCGCGCACGCCGCGCATCGCCCTCCCCGCCGGCGATCAGGCGCAGGCTGGCGCACAAGGCATGCGCAATCGCGGGCGGCGCCGCGGTGGTGTAGATGTAGCTGCGCGCCGACTGCACCAGCCACTCGATCACGCTCGGGTGGGCGGCCACGAAGGCGCCGCCCAGGCCCGCGGCCTTGCCGAGCGTGCCCATGTAGATCAGGCGCTCGCTGCGCAGGCTGAAGTGCGACAGGCTGCCGCGGCCGTGTTCGCCGAGCACGCCGAAGCCGTGGGCGTCGTCAACCACCAGCCAGGCGTCGTGCGCCTCGGCCAGCGCCAGCAAGGCCGGCAGGTCGGCCAGGTCGCCGTCCATGCTGAAGACGGCATCGCTCACGATCAGCTTGATCGGTGTGCTGCAGCGCCCGATCTGGCTCGCCAGCACGTCGAGTCGTCCATGCGGGTAGCGCTGCAGCGGCGCCTTGGCCAGCAGCGCGCCGTCGACCAGCGATGCATGGTTGAGCTTGTCGGCGAAGATCGTCGCGCTGGCGTCGCCCAGTGCGGTGAGCAGGGCCAGGTTGGCCATGTAGCCGGTGCAGAAGCTCAGCGCACGTGCCTCGGGAATGCAGGGCGACAGCCAGTGCGCGAGCTCGTCCTCGAGCAGCGCATGGGCGCGCGAATGGCCGCTGATCAGGTGCGAGGCGCCGCTGCCGGCACCGAAGCGGCGCGCACCTTCCGCCAGCGCCTCGACCAGCGCCGGATGGTTGGCGAGCCCCAGGTAGTCGTTGCTGCAGAAGGCCAGCATGTCGCGCCCGGAGACCTGCTGGTGCGGCGCGCAGGGCGTCTCGGCGGTGCGCCGCTGCCGGCGCAGCGCCTGCGCCTCGAGCTCACGCAGTCGGCGGTTCAGGTGTTCGATCAGCATGGGCGTTCTCGGTGGAGACTACGGCATCCAGCGTTTCCATCACGCGCTGCGCGAGCCAGGCCGCCAGCCCGTCGTCCAGCACGTAGGGCGGCATCAGGTAGACGGTGCGGCCGATCGGCCGAATGAGCAATTCGCGCTCGCGGCCCGCGAGATGGAAGCGTTCGGCGAAGCGCTCGCCGACGAAGGCCGCGCGCACGTCGAAGGCCCAGATCATCCCGCACTGGCGGAAGTGCTCGATGCGCGGGTCGGCCTGCAAGGGCGCGAGCGCCGCGCTCAGTGCGGCGGCGCGTTGCCGGTTGCGCTGCAGCACGTCGTCCTCTTCGAAGCGGTCCAGCACCGCCAGCGCGGCGCGGCAGGCCAGGGCGTTGCCGGTGTAGGAGTGCGAATGCAGGAAGCCACGCGCAACGTCGTCGTCGAGAAAGGCTTCATAGACTTCCTCGCGCGTCATCACCAGCGACAGCGGCAGCGTGCCGCCGCTGATGCCCTTGGACAGGCACACGAGGTCCGGCCAGATCCCGGCCTGCTCGCAGGCGAAGAAGCTGCCGGTGCGCCCGCAGCCCACCGCGATCTCGTCGGCGATCAGCGTCACCTCGTAGCGCTCGCACAGCGCCCGCGCTGCGCGCAGGTAGGCCGCGTCGTGCATCGCCATGCCGGCGGCGCCCTGCACCAGCGGTTCGATGATCAGCGCGGCGATGTGTTCATGGCGCGATTCGAACAGCGCCTGCAGCTCGGCCGCGGCCCGCGCAGCGACATCCACCGCGGTCTCGCCGGGCGCGGCTTGGCGCGCGTCGGGCGACATCACCTGGTGCGCACGCATGAGCAGCGGGTCGTAGGCGTCGCGGAACACCGCCACGTCGGTGACCGCCAGCGCGCCCAGGGTCTCGCCGTGGTAGCCCTGGCGCAGGCAGACGAACTCCCGCTTGTTCGGGCGCCCGCGGTTGCGCCAATGATGGAAGCTCATCTTCAGCGCGATCTCGACCGCCGAGGCGCCGTCACTGGCGAAGAAGCAATGGCCGAGCACGCCGCCGGTCAAGGCCGACAGGCGTTCGGCCAGTTCCACCGCCGGTGCGTGCGTGCAGCCGGCGAGCATCACGTGCGGCAGGCGGTCGAGCTGGTCTTTGAGCGCCGCGTTGATGCGCGCATCGGCGTGGCCGAACAGGTTGACCCACCAGGAGCTGGTGGCGTCGAAGTAGCGCTGTCCTTCGTGGTCGAAAAGCCACGGGCCAACGCCCCGCGCGATCGGCAGCGGCGGCACCGCGGCCGCGCGCTGCATCTGCGTGCAGGGGTGCCAGACGCTGCGCAGGCTGCGCTGCTGCCAGGATTGGTTGGCGCCGACGGGTGTATGCATACGATGGATGAGATAAGTGCTGCGCGGCGCCTCGACTCGGGCCTCGAGGCATAAACGCGCGACTGAGATCGATCGATCAGGCCGCAGCCGACCAGAGCGGAACTGGAACTGCCAGCGGTCAGGCTGCAACGGCTTCGCCCGAAGCGGCCTGTACCGGGATGTGGGCGCGTTCTTCCTTGATGCGATTGGCGCCGTCCACGAACACCAGCTTGGGCCGGTAGCCCGCCACCTGGTCTTCCGGCACCAGGCCGAAGGCGGCAATGATGATCAGGTCGCCCACCGACGCCCGGCGTGCGGCCGAACCGTTGACCGAAATGATCCCGGTCCCGCGCTGGCCGCGGATCGCATAGGTCACGAAGCGCTCGCCATTGTTGATGTTCCAGATGTGAACCTGTTCGTTCTCGCCCAGATTGGCGGCATCCAGCAGGTCTTCATCGATGGCACATGAGCCTTCGTAGTGCAATTCGCAATCGGTGACGGTTGCGCGGTGGATCTTGGACTTGAGCAGCGTGCGGAACATGGTGTGAAATCTTTCTGATGCCGGTACCGAACGTCGCCAACTCTGACGGCGCAAGGGTTGCGTGCCGGCCTTGGGCAATGGCAGGGTCACCCCTGCCCTTCAGGAAACCGCGGCCAAGCCTGCCGCTTCGAGCGCGGGTTTGACGCTTTCGAGCGCCCCGCCGCCATCGCAGGGTATCAACGCGCCCGAGATGTAGCTCGCGTAGGGAGAAGCGAGAAACAGTGCCAGGTTCGCAATGTCGTCCAGAGTCCCGAATCGCTTCAGTGGCACGTTGGTCGCCGCCGCCTGCCGCTGCGCGTCACTTTGTGCCACCAAGCGTTGGAAGCCTTCGGTTCCCTCGATGGGCCCGGGCGAGATCGAGTTGACGCGTACGCCTGCGCTCCCCCACTCGAGGGCGAGCACGCGGGTGAGCTGGTCGACCCCCGCCTTTGCCGCGCAGGCATGCGCCTGGAAGCGCATCGGAATGAAGGACTGCGGCGCGGTGATATTGATGACCGAAGCGCCCGGCTTCCTGAGGTGGGAAAAGGCCTGCCGCAGCACATGAAAAGTGCCGACCAGATCGATGTCCACGACCACGCGAAAGCCGTTGGCCGACATGTCCTTGGCCTCACACAAGAAGTTCCCTGCCGCGCCGGAGATCAGCACGTCGATCTCGCCGAACTGCTGCTCGGACTCGGTCAGGGCGCGGCCGACCGCATCGAAATCGCGCACGTCGGCGGTGACTCCATGTACCTTGCCGCCGTACCTGCGCAGCTCAGATGCTGCCGATTCGACGTTCTCTATCTTCCTGCTCACGACGGCCACGTTGGCCCCCTGCCGTGCGAACGCGTGCGCAATGCCGAAATTGATCCCCGTCGTTCCGCCGAAGACGACGACGTGCCGTTGCTTGAAGTCGAAATCTACATGCATGTCACGCAAACCCGTAGCGTGGCGATGCGGCAGCGCCGCTTCCGTACAGCGCCAGCTTTCGGCAGCCGGCGAAGATCGACTTCGGCGTCAATCCGTACACCTGCCTGACCGAGTGGCTGAAGTGGGTCGAATCCGGGTAGCCCACATCCAGCGCGATGTTCGCGAGATTGGAGCTTTGGGTGACGTAGTAGAGAACGCTGCGCGCACGCTGCCAGGTCCTGAAGTTGCGAAACGGCGTGCCGACCTCGGTCTTGAACAGATGCAGGAACCTCGAGACGGACAGGTGCGAGATAAGGGCACAGTCCTCCGCCGACGTATGGCTGTTGGGATCCTGCTTGATCTTGGCGAGCACGCCCCGAATCCTGCGGTCCACCTTTCGTTCGGGGAGCTCGCCGCCGAAGAAGCTGTCGTCGAAATCTTCCGTCTTCGGAAACTGCTTGCTGTCACATCTCTTGAACCGCTCCAGCGCGTCGCGCATGGTTTGACGCGCCTCGGGCGCGCAAACAGCGCCTCGGCCATCCCGGATGAACGGGGGCAGCCCCTTGAGCTCCACCGTCTCCGATTCGATCAACACATTGCAGATCATCCGCTCGCCGGAAACGATCCGGTGCGGGACATAGGGTGGAACGACAGACATTTCAGCCTCCTCCCAGGCGCCGTCATGGACACAAATCTTGTGCGGCTTGTTCAACGACATGTAAATGGAGAAAGCACCAAAGTTCCTGACGGAAGGCTCGCCGAGCAATCCGACGTAGAGCACCCTGTCTGCGTTGAGCCACATCAGTCGCTCAGCCTTGGCTGAGGTTCCGGCACTTTCAAAGTGAATCTGCATGTTTGTCTCCTGCTTGCCTTCTGAAGGGAAAAAATGATCTCCGCCCCATGGGCGGCTGCGCGTCGTTGCACGCTACTGGTACTTCCTGAGCTCCATTTTCCCGATCTGGTTCCTGTGCACTTCATCGGGGCCGTCCGCCAATCGCAGCAAGCGCGCGGTAGCGTAAGCCGAGGCGACCCCGAAATCATTGTTGGTGCCGCCGCCGCCGAACGCCTGGATCGTCCAATCGATCACCTGGCAAGCCATCTTTGGCGCGGCCACCTTGATCATCGCGATCTCGGCCTTGGCCACCTTGTTCCCGACAGTGTCCATCCGATGCGCCGCATTAAGCGTCAGCAAACGCGCCTGCTCGATCAGGATGCGCGATTCGGCGATTCGCTCGACCGTGACGCCCTGCTGGGCGACCGTCTTGCCGAAGGCCACGCGCGAAAGGCTTCTCTTGCACATCAACTCGAGCATCTTCTCGGCCAGCCCGACAAGCCGCATGCAATGATGAATACGGCCGGGGCCGAGGCGACCTTGCGCAATCTCGAAGCCGCGCCCTTCGCCCAGCAGCATGTTGGAGACCGGCACGCGCACGTTCTCGAACGTGACCTCGGAAGCGCGGTCCGGTACGCCGTAGAAGCCGAACACTGCGATCGGCCGCACCACGGTAACGCCCGGCGTGTCCAGCGGAACGAGGATCATCGACTGCTGATTGTGGCGGTCCCGGTTGTCCGGGTCGGACTTGCCCATGAAGATGCAGATCTTGCAACGCGGGTCGGTGGCGTTGGTGGTGTACCACTTGTGGCCGTTGATCACGTACTCGTCGCCATCGCGCACGATGCTCGACTCGATGTTGGTGGCGTCGCTGGAAGCCACGTCGGGCTCGGTCATCGCGAAGCACGAACGGATCTGCCCCGCGAGCAGCGGCTTGAGCCACCGTTCCTGGTGCTCCGGCGTGCCATAGCGTGCCAGCACTTCCATGTTCCCCGTGTCGGGCGCGGAGCAGTTGAAAACCTCCGGCGCCAGGTGGGAGCGGCCCATGATCTCGCACAGCGGCGCGTACTCGAAATTGCTGAGGCCGGCACCGTGCTCCGATTCGGGCAGGAACAGGTTCCAGAGGCCCGCGTCCCGCGCCTTCGGCTTCAGCTCTTCAAGGACAGGCGCTACTTTCCATGGGCCCAATTCTTCAGCTTCGCGGTAGTACCGCTTCTCGTTGGGATAGATGTGCTCCTCCATGAAGGCGTTGAGACGCCGCTGGAGAGCCTGGACCTTGGGGGAAAATTCGAACACTGGGGCCTTTCTGCTCGACGTCGTGAAATTCGGCACGCGAAGCGTTGGATGAAATGAAGGGATGCCCGCTATCGCGCACTCTTTGGAAAGTGCGCCACCACCTGTTGCCAGGCGGCTTCTGCGATCGGTCGAGCGCGCGCGCCGGTCTCCCGCGCCTGGGCACTCGATGCCGTGCCGTCCAGCGAACGCTTCAGGATGCCCTGCAGGATCGCCCCCAGCCGGAACATGCTGTAGGCCAGATAGAACTCCCAGTGCGACGGGTCGATCGGCTCGCGTCCCGTGCGCCGGCAGTAGCGGTGCATGTACTCCGTTTCGCTGGGAATTCCCAGCGCGGCGTAGTCGGCGCCCGCCATGCCGCGAAACTGCTCGGCGGTCAGGCGCCATGGCAGCGCGTGGTAGGCGAAGTCGGCCAGCGGATGACCCAGGGTGGAGAGCTCCCAGTCGAGCACGGCCAATACGCGCGGCTGCGTCGGATGGAAGATCAGGTTGTCCAGCCGGAGGTCGCCGTGGAAGATGCATGTCTCGTCCAGCGCTGGGACGTTGGCAGGCAGCCACTCGATAAGTCGGTCCATGGCCTCGATCGGATCCGTCACCGAAGCCTGGTATTGACGGGTCCAGCGGCCGATCTGGCGGTCGAAGAAATTGCCGCGACGGCCGTAGCTCTCGAGTCCGACCGCACGGTAGTCGACGCGATGCAGCGCCGCGACGACGCGGTTCATGTCGTCGTAGATGGCCCCTCGCTCCGCCCTGTCCATGCCCGGAAGCGACGGATCCCACAGCACACGCCCGTCGACGTACTCCATGACGTAGAAGGGCGTACCGATGATCTCGACGTCGTCGCAATAGCAATGGGTGCGCGCGACCGGCACGCCGGTGTCGCACAACGCCTCGATGACGCGGTATTCGCGGTCCACCGCGTGGGCGGACGGCAGCAGTTCACCGCCCGGCTTCTTACGAAGCACGTACCGCATGCCGTCGGCGGCGCTCACAAGAAAGGTCGGATTGGACTGGCCGCCCTTGAATTGCTCGACCCGCAAAGGAGCGCGGAGCCCTTCGATGCGCGTTCTCAGGTAGCCCTCGAGGCGGGCGACGTCGAAGGGGTCGTTTACGCTTGCCGTCGTCATTACGCATGTCCTTGCATGCACAAATTCTAGCCAAGATTGTCGGACAATGCATAGGTATTTGTCCGACATCTTTTTAGGGCAGATGCGCTTCTGGATCGGTTCAATCCTTGAACACCGGCGGGCGCCGCTCGCGGGACGCGCGCGTGGCTTCCTCGAGGTCGTCCGAATACAGCATGGCCGCGTTCCACGTGGCGATGTAGTTCAGGCCATCGGCCACCGGCCTGTCGCGTACGTGGCTGATCATCTCCTTGGTGCCGCGCAGGCACAGCGGCGACTTGGCAGCCAGCGTTGCTGCGAGCTCGTCGACGCCGGCAGCAAGGGCGGCCCGCGACTCGTAGCAGCGGTTGACCAACCGCATTTGTGCGGCTTCGCTGCCGGAAAACCGCCGTGCCGTGTAGGCCAGCTCGCGCGCCATGCCCTCCCCGATCAAGCGCGGAAGACGCTGCAGCGTTCCCACGTCGGCGACGAGGCCGACATCGATCTCCTTGACCGAGAACCACGCCTCTTCGCTGCAATAGCGAAGGTCGCACGCGGTGATGATGTCGATCCCGCCTCCCACGCAAGCGGCATGCACCGCCGCGATCACCGGCTTGCGGCAGCGCTCGATCGAGGTCACCGTGTCCTGCAGATCGAGGATGCTCTGGCGCGTTTTCTCGCGCGCACGCCCATCGCAGGCATCGGCCGTCTGCGACCGAAGCTCATCCAGCATTTCGAGGTCGAGCCCTGCCGAAAAGTGCGCCCCGATGGCGGACAGAATGCCGACCCGCGCCTGCGGCGTGCGGTCCAGCCATTGCATCGCTTCGCGTAGTTCCTGCCACATCGCCGCGTTGATCGCGTTGGCCTTGTGCGGCCGGTTGAACTCGATGCGTGCCACGCCGGCAGCGAGAGAAACCTTCAGCGTTTCGAAGTCAGGAACCGGCGCGGCACTCATGCCTGCTCCTCGTAGTGGTGCAGATGGCTTCGCCGCAACTCGAACTTCTGTACTTTTCCGGTCGAGGTGACCGGGAGCGCGGGCAACTGCACGAATCCCTTGGGCACTTCGAATCTGCCGAGATGCTGGCGGCAATGCGCGTGCAGCTCCGCGCTCGTGACCTGCTGGCCGGCGTCCACCAGGAGAAAGGCCGTGATCGCCTCGCCCCAGCGCTCATGCGGCAGGCCGATCACCGCGGCGTTGCGCACCGCCGGATGGCGCAGCAGCACATCCTCGACCTTGATCGACGGCACGTTCTCGCCGCCGGTCTTGATCATGTCCTTGATGCGGTCGAGAAACAGCAGCTCACCGTCTTCGTCCCACTGACCGAGATCGCCGGAGTGATGCCAGCCGAAGCGCCATGCATGCGCGGTGGCCTCGGGGTCCTTGTAGTAGCCCAGCATCAGGTTGGGACCGCGGTAGACGATCTCGCCCACCTCGCCCGGGCCGAGCAGGCGGCCGTCCTCGGCCATCACGCCGAGTTCGTTGACCAGCGTTGCCACGCCCCAGTAGGCGCCGAAGCGCTTGAGCTGCTGCTCAGGACGGAAGATGGTGGCGGCCGTGTACATCTCGGTCTGACCCGAGCACAGCGCGAAACGCGGGCAGATCGAATCGAGCAGGCGCATCAGCAACGGCTTCGACATCGGCGCCATCGCATAGATGCAGAGCCTGAGGCTGGACAGGTCGGTCGAGGCGCGCCGGGGGTGGTCGAGCAGTGCGCGGTACATCATCGGCAAGCCGACCACCAGGTTGATGCGATGCCGCGCGATCGCCTTCAGGAGCTCCCCGGCATCGAAACCGCGCATCAGCACTGAGGCCGCGCCGCCAAGCAGCGCCGACAAGAGCACCACGTGCTGGCCGACGTGGAACAGCGGCAGATGGCAGCTGTAGACGTCGCCGTCGGGCCCGGTGCCGAACTCGACCAGGTTGGACATCAGCACCGAATGGATGGAGGCGTGCGAATGCATGACCCCCTTCTGGGGTCCGGTGGTGCCGCTGGTGTACATGATCTGCACCAGGTCGCGCCCGTCGATCGGCACCTCGGGCGGCGTGTCCGGCTGCCCTGCCCCGAGCTCGGCTTCGCCACCGCAGAACGTCAATGGCACACCCAGCGATCGCACCAGCTCGCGCGCCAGCAACTGTGCATCGATGATCAGGTGGCGCGCTTCGGCGTGGTCCAGGATGAAGCGAATCGCGTCGACGGCGAGAGCCGTGTTGATCGGCACCCACACCAGCCCCGCCTTGTAGACGCCGAACATCGCGATCACCATCTGCGCCGAGTTCTCGCACAACATTGCAACGCGGTCGCCGGCAGACATGCCCTGCGCGAGCAAGGCATGGGCGAAGCGGTTCGACGCCGAATCGAGTGCCTTGAAAGTGAGCCTCAGGTCGCCTTCGATCACCGCGGCGCGATCGCCGAAGCGCCGCGCCGCACGGTGCAGCACGTCGCCGAGCGCGATCCGGCTGATGCGCTGGTAGCCGGGACTCTCCGGGACCGAACCGTTGCCCATCGCGAATCTCACTTTGCCACGGCCACCGGCTCGAGGTACTCGCTGATCAGCGTCCACTTGCCATTGACGATCTGCGTCATGCGCACCTTCTGGTTGCTGAGCCGGTTGTCCCTGGACACGTTGAACCCTGGATTGCCCAGCGCATCGGGGCCGAGCTTGGTAACTTCCATCGCTGTATTGAAGGTCTCGGCGCTCAGCTTCTTTCCAGCCTTGTCGGCCACCTTGGCAAAGGTCGTCATCGCGTAGTAGGCGTACATCGAATAGAGACCCGGGTCGTCGCCGAAGCGCTTCTTGTAGGAAGCGACCCAGTCGCGCACCGCCGGGTTGGCATCGTCCGCATACGGCAGCGGAATAAAGGTCGCGCCGTAGACGCCTTCCATGGCCGCACCGCCCAGCGTCGGCACCTGCTGCGAATAGTTGGCAGCGGTGCCAAGGAAGTCGGGGTTGAAGCCGATCTTGCGTGCCTCGGCGACCGAGCCGATGTACTCGCGCAAGGTGGAGGCATTGAAGACCAGGTCGCAGTTGGCGGACTTGAGCTTCGCGATCTGCGACGAGAAGTCCGTGGCGCCACGCTTGTAGCTGGTTTTCTCGACCACAGGCACGCCCTTGGCCTTGAGGTAGGCCTCGACGCCCTCGAATGCCTCCCGGCCGTAGTCGTCGTCCTGGTACAGCACGCCGACGCGCTTGTAGGCTTTCTTCTTCAGCATGAAGTCCATGGTCGACGCCGACATCGAGACATAGGACGGTGCCAGCGCGACCTTGTACGGACTCGGCGGGTCGTAGAGCTCCTTCGACGCGCCTTGCGGCATGAAGTTGAACACCTTGTTTTCGATCAGGAACGGAAGCGCCGCCATGTTGGTGGCCGTGCCCAGGTGACCGAGGATTGCGAACACCCCATCCTGCGTGATCAGTTTCTGCGCAGCCAGCACGGCCCGCTTGGGTTCGTAGCCGTGATCTTCGACCTGCAGGCGGATCTTGCGCCCCTGGATGCCGCCCTTCGCGTTGATCTCCTCCACTGCCATGTTCATGCCGTTGCGGGATTCCTTGCCGTAGTTGGCGATCGGCCCCGACAGGTCGGTGATCGTTCCCAACACGATCTCCGTGTCGGTCACGCCCTTGCCCTGCGCCATGGCGAGCGTGGCGGCTGCCAGCAACAACGCCGTCATTGAAATCTTCAGCACCATCGATGTCTCCTTGGTTGAAATGGATGAGGAACCGCTTTCGCGGCCCCGGCTGCAGTCAGCCCGCATTGCGGACGAATTCCGGCGATCGCTTCTGCGCAAAGGCGGTGACGCCTTCGATTGCATCCGCGCTGTTGCCCGACTCGACCATGAAGCGATGTTCGAGCGCGAGGTGGGCCTCCAGCGAGCGTTCGGCGGCGCCGTCGACCAGCACCTTGATGCGCGCCAGCGAAGCCGTCGCCGAGCGCGCCAGCGACGCAACGAGGTCCAGCGCACGCGCCTCGAGCTGGTCGTCCGAATGGACCTGCGAGACCACGCCGAGCGCCAGGCACTGCTGCGCCGACAAGAGTTCGTTGCCGAAGAAGATTTCCTTGGCGCGCGCCGCGCCCACACGGCGCGCGAGCAGCCACGACGAGCCGGCATCGGGCGTCAAGCCGATGGCCGAATAGCCGCCGCGCAGTTTCATCGACTCCGCCGCCAGCACGATGTCCGCGCTGAGCGCCAGGCCGATGCCACCACCGCCGATCGGGCCGTTCAGCGCGCTGACGACGGGAATGGGCAGCGTCGCCAGCCGATGGATGGCACGGTGGATCGGCGGGATGTGACGGTCCAGCAGCGCGCCGAGGTCGGGCAGCGACGCCACGAAGTCCCCGATGTCCCCGCCGGCGCAGAAATGCCTGCCCCGCGCCCGTATCAGCAGCGCCCGGACCGACGGGTCATCCGCGACGGCGTCGATCGCGGCGATCAACGCCGCCGCCGTCTCGAGATCGAGCACGTTCGCCCGCTCGGGACGGTTCAGCGTCATCAGCGCAATGCCGTCGCGGCGGTCCAGAAGCACGGGGGAAGACATCGGCAGGCCCTTCGAATGACGCAGCAACTCGGTAGGCCGCAGCGTAGGCGCGCCCCGAGCGCGCGTCTTGTGTCGACTCGCTGTTCCGCCGCGGCTTCAGATCGGCGAGATCCCGTGGGGCTTGTCGGGCCAGGTGCGCTGCTTCTTGCGTGGCGCGCAGTGCTCCAGCGCCGCCAGGACGACCGACCGCGTATCGCGCGGATCGATCACATCGTCGATGCCGAAGTGCTCCGCCGCATGCAGGGCGCCAAGCTGCTGCCGGAACCTGTCGATCAGCTCGGCACGTTTCGCAGCAGGGTCGGCCGCGGCCCTTACCTGCTTCTGGTAGGCCACGTCGACCGCGCCCTCGACCGACATGGCGCAGATCTCGGCCGTCGGCCACGCCACGCAGAGATCGGCATCGAAACTGCGCCCCCCGCACATCGCGATGTAGCCGAGTCCGTAGCCCTTGCGCAGCACCACCGATACCCGGGGCACCGTGGCCTGTCCCAGTTCGAACAGCAGCCGGGCACTGCGCCGAGCCAGCGCGGTGTCCTCAGCCTGGCTGCCGAGCAGAAAGCCCGGCAGATCGATCAGGTAGAGCAGCGGCAGGCCGAAGCTGTCGCAGACCGAAACGAAATGCGCGCCCTTCTCGCAGGCCTTGGCGTCCAGCGCGCCGGCCAGGTGCAGCGGCTGGTTCGCCACGATGCCGACCGGACGCCCGTTCAGGCGCGCGAAGCCGGTCACCAGGTTGGGTGCAAAGCCCGGCTTGATCTGGAACAGCGAGTCCTCGTCCACGACACCGCGCACCACGTCGCAGACGTCGTAGGTCTTGCGCGGGCTGTCGGGCATCACGGTGAGCAGCCCAGCCTCGAATTCGGCGTCGGGCTCGCGCGCCGGTGCCGTCGGCAGAGGAACGCGTGCATTCGACGGCATGTAGCCCAGGTAGGTCCGCACCAGCCCGATGGCCTCGGCATCGTCGTTGGCTGCGATGTCGGCCAGTCCGTTGAGATCCGCCTGCACGGCGGCGCCGCCCAGCGCTTCCTTCTCCGTCGCTTCACCCGTCGCCGCCGCGACCAGCGCGGGCCCGGCGATGCCCATGGTCGAGGTGCCGCGAACCATCACCACGAAATCGCACAGGGCGGCAAAGTTGGACGGCCCGGCAAAACCCGGGCCCATGACGACAGCGATGGTCGGCACCCAGCCCGACAGCGCGACGGCAGTCTGGAAATAGTGCGACCCTCGCGCGAAGTGGCGACTGTCCAGGCCCTCCTGGATGCGGTGGCCGCCGCCATCGAGCAGCAGGAGCAACGGACAGCCGTGATCGAGGGCATGCGCAGCCATGCGCTCGACCTTGTATTCGCCGATGCGGCCGTTGGAGCCGCCGAGCACCGTGAAATCGAAGGCGCACAGGCACACCGGCCGGCCATCGACCCTGGCGAAGCCGACCAGCACGCCATCCGACGGCGCCTGCAGCGTCTCGGTGTCGAAGGTGTCGCGCTTCGGCTCGACGAGCGCGCCGATCTCGTGGAAAGTGCCATGATCGACCAGCAGTGCGATCCGCTCCCTGGCGGACAGCTTGCCCAACGCGTGTTGCCGCGCGATCGCCGAGGACCGTGCCGCATCGCTCAGCCTGCTGCGCTTGTCGACGAACTGTTCGAACGCCAGCCGGGTTGCGCCCGCCGCGGTGGGGGCCATCAGGGGCCCCGTGGAATCTGCGATGCTCATTTTTTCCTTTTCGGTGCGGCCGGATCGCTCGTCCGGTCATAGGTCTGCGCATTGACGCCAAGATCGCGAAGCGCCTGCTTGCGGATCTTTGCGGTCGGTGTCTTGGGAAGCTCGACCATGAACTCGACATAGCGCGGCACCATGAAGTACGGCAAACGCTCATCGAGAAAGGCGAGCAGCGCTGCAGCTCCGAGCCTCGAAGCTTCGCGCAGCACCACACAGGCCTTGATCTCGTCCTCGCTCGCGTCGCTGGCCACCGCGATGACGGCGCACTCCAGCACCGCGGGATGCTCGTTGATTTCCTTTTCGACCTCGAAGCTCGACACGTTCTCGCCGCGGCGCCGCATCGAATCCTTGATGCGGTCCAGGAACACGAACTGCCCGTCGGGCTCGCGCCGGAACGCGTCGCCGGTGTGCAGCCACTGGTTGCGCCAGACCTTCACGGTGGCCTCGGGCATCTCGTGATAGCCGTCCATCACGGTCCAGGGGTCGCGCGTGCGAATCACGAGTTCACCCATCTGCCCGTCCGGCACGGGCATGTCGTGCTCGTCCACCAGGCGGACGTCGAAGTCCGGCCGGGGCCAGCCGACCTTGCCCGCCTGCGCCTGGCCCACCGGCGCGCGCAGCACGGTCGAGCCTTCGGTCAGGCCATAGGCCGTGCACACGGCCTCGATCCCGAAACGCTGCTTGAACTCGTCGAGCTGCGCCATCACAGGCACCATCATCACGCGGCGCAAAGGGTGGCTGGCATCGTCGGCCCCCGCGGGCTGGCGAAACAGGAAGTTGGCCATGGCGCCCAGCAGCATCGTGTAGGTGCATCCGTATCGGCGGACGTCGTCCCAGAACGTGGTGGCCGAGAAGCGCGGCAGCAACACGCTGCTGCCACCCGCGATCAGGTTGTTGTAGATCGCCGCCCACTGCCCGCCGATGTGGAACAGCGGCAGCGTGCAAAGCGACACGTCGCTCGCATCGGCGAGGCCCAGCACCGCTGGCGCGGCGTAGCCATACGCATGCGCATGCGTCACCCGCACGCCCTTGGACGGACCGGTGGTGCCCGAGGTGTACATGATGCCGATGAGGTCCCAGGGGTTCAGTCGGGCGGGCGCTGCCCGTGGTCCGCGAAGCGCCTCCCACGGCGTCGGCTTGAATCGCGCCAGAAGACGCGCGCCGCTTTCCGCGCCGCGCACCACCACGTGCACAAGCCGCTCGAGGCGGTCCGCCACCTCGATCAGCAAAGGCAGGTAGTGCGACTCGATGACGATGAGCGTGGCGCCGGAATTGTTGATGACGTGCGCGAGGATCGAGCCCTTGTAGGCGGTGTTCACCGGCACCTCGACCCTCGCCGTCAAGGACAGCGCCCACCACGCAACGACATAGTCGAGATGGTTGTCGAGCATCAGGAGCGCAGCGTCCTGCGTGCTGACGCCGAGCGCGGCGAAACCGGCGGCGACGGCGAGCGACTCCTCGTAAAGCGCCGCGTAGCTCAGCGCGCGCTCCGGATCGCGCACGGCCAGCTTGTCGGGTGCCACGCGCAAGTGAGCTTCGAGCACTGCGCCAAGGGTGCGTGCTTCGAGTGGCGGCAGGGCGAGGTTCGTATCAACGGTTGGGTGCACAGGTAGGCTCATCAGAGAAAAGGCGGTCTCGCAAGGCCACGCCTGGCAGGGTCAACCCCGTGGCGCTTCGCGGCAGTGTCTGCCAATATTGCCGGACAATCACAACTTTGCATACCATGGTTCTTCGCATGCGACCCCCCTTCCGGAAAACGATGGCGATGCGGCGGCCCCTAGAATCCGCGGCGGCACCCTGCCAGACTCTTTTCTGTTCAATGCGCGAGTTCAAATGAACGACACAAAGAAAGCACCCGCGTTGAAAACTGCCTCCCGGGCAGCAGCGCAAACCGCGTCGGCTCATCCGCGAAGCACGCCCGACCGCGTGGCCGATGCGATCGGCAAGGGCATCCTGATGCGGCGATTCACCGTCGGCCAGCGCCTGATCGAAGCGGACCTGACACGCGACCTCGGGGTCAGCCGCAGCACCGTGCGCGAGGCGCTGCGCATCCTGGCCTCCAGCGGCGTGGTCGACCTCACGCCCCATCGCGGCGCCGTCATTCGCTCGCTGACCCGCGCGGATGCGGCCAGCCTGCTCGAAGTGCTGGAGGTGCTTACAGGTCTGGCTGCACGCCTGGCTGCCGCCAACATCCACGTGGGCGATAACGCCAAGCGCTTCAAGGCAGCGGCCCAGAAATTGATCGAGGCGAAGACGCCCGAAGCCCTGGACCGCGTGCTCGACGAACGCGCCAACTATTACAGGGTGATGTTCGAGATCGCCGACAGCGCGGAACTCAATCGCGTGCTGCCGCAGACGCGCGCCCACCTGTTCCGCGCGCAGTTCTACCAATACCTCACGACCGCGGACTTGCGTGCGATGGTGGCGGAATACCGCGCCATCACCGAGGCGATCCTCGAAGGCGATCAGGCCAAGGCGGAAAGTCGCACGCGCCGCCACTTGCAGAAATCCGGAGAGCGCTCGCTGCCGCGGATGGCGGCGTTTTCGTTGAGCTGATGGCGCTGCGAGACGGCTGACCGGCTCGGCGCGTGGGACGCACGCCGGGGGTCTGCGAAGCGCGTGGGCTTCTTGGAGGCCCGGTGCCCTCACCCCCGCCCTCTCCCAGGGGGAGTGGGAGCAAGACAACAGTGTGTCTACGGCGCCCACCGCCGCACCACAGACACGATGCACCTCGCACTCCGCACCCGTCCTTCGCACTTTCGTTCGTGAATACACAGGCCTAGCGACCTTGCCAGACGGCCTTGCGCTTCTCCGAAAAAGCCGTCGCCCCTTCGATCGCATCGGCCGATGCGTTGACGGCCCGCGCGATCGGGCGTTGCAGCTCGAACATCTCCGCGTCGCTCCATGTGCGCGAACTGGCCAGGATGCGCTTGCTCGCCGCCACGGCCAGCGGCGCGTTCGCGTCGATCTGTTCGGCCAGCCGCAGCGCGGCGTCGAGAGCCTCGCCTGCTTCGACCAGCCGGTTCACCAGCCCGTAGGCATGGGCCTGCGCAGCCGATATCGGTTCACCGGTGATCGCCATTTCCATGGCCACTGCGTAAGGCACTCGATGCGGCAGGCGCATCAGCCCGCCGGACGAAGCCACCAGGCCGCGCTTCACTTCAGGCAGGCCGAAGCTGGCACTGCGGCCGGCCACGATCAGGTCGCAGGCCATCGCGATCTCGCAGCCGCCGGCCACGGCATGGCCCTCGACTGCGGCGATCAGCGGCTTCTTCGGCGGCGCCTCGCACAGGCCCGCGAAGCCGAAGCCTTCGACCACGGGTTCGCTGCCGCCCTGGGCGAATGCCTTGAGATCCATGCCGGCGCAGAAATTGCCCCCGGCGCCGGTGATGATGCCGACGTGCAGGTCCGCCTGCGCATCGAGCTGCGCCAGCGCGTTCGCCAACCCGACCGCGACCGCCTTGTTGACCGCATTGCGCACCGCGGGCCGGTTGATCGTGACGATCTGGATGCTGCCCTCGATGCGAACCAGTACGGCGTCTTCGCTCACAAGACTTCCTTGGTGGATGAGCGCAGCTTGCCGACGATGCCGCTCGGGAAGAAATAAACCGACAGCACGAAGACGGCGCCGAACCAGAGCAGCCAGCGGTCGGGGTGAAAGAGCTTGGCGAGCAGCGGCACGGACACGAGCGAAGTGCTCATGCTTCCCATCCAGCTTTGCAGGTAGTTCTCGGCCACCACGAACAGCGCCACGCCGACGATCGCCCCATAGACCGTCCCGAGCCCGCCGATCACGGCCATCAGCAGGATGTTGAGCATCACGTTGAAGCCGACCGTCGTCTGCGGCCCGACGTAGCGCAGCCAGAGGGCCATCAGGATCCCGGCGCAGGTGGCCAGCGCGGCGGCCAGGCAGTTCACCGCGACGCGATAGAACAGCGTGCGGTATCCGATGGCTTCGGCGCGAAACTCGTTCTCGCGGATCGCTTCGAGCACGCGGCCGAAGCGCGAGTTGACCACGCGCAGCATCAACAGGAACAGCAGTGCCGCGGTGAAGAAGATCAGGTAGTAGGTCAGAACCTTGCCATTGATGGTGGTGCCGAAGACCTGGGACTCGAAGACGCGGAAGCCGGGCGTCAGCGCCTCCGGCAAGCGGAAGGTGCGGCCATCGTCTCCTCCGGTCAGACCGCTCATGCGCGTGACCAGCGCGCCGAAGGCCGCGGCGACGGCCAGCGTCATCATCGTGTAGAAGATCGCCTTCACGCGCAGGGAGACCAGGGCAATGACGAGCGACAGGACCAGCGAGACTGCCAGCCCCGCCACGGCGCCGACCAGCATCGCGCCCCAGGTCGGCCCCAGCTTGTGCATGGCGATCGCGACGCCGTACGCGCCGATGCCGTAGAACATCGCATGCGCGAAGGACACGACGCCGCAATACCCCAGCAGCAGATCGAAGGAAGCGACCAGCACCAGGAACACGCAGATCGTCGCAGCCACGTTGAGCGAGCGCGCCCCCGAAAAGAGGAAGGGCGCGGTCGCAAGGTAAGCCACGACGAGCACCAGCAGCGCGCTCAGCAGCCGGCTGCGCGGCAGGTCGCCCGAAAGGAGTTGATTGAGCATGGCGTCCTCGGCTAGTGCTTGTTCACGGGATAGAGGCCCTGTGGCCGCCACAGCAGCACCGCCACCATCACGAGGATGTTGGAGACAAGCGCCAGGTCCGGCAGCAGGAAGCTCACGTAGTTGGTGGTCAGCGCGATGAGCATGGCGCCGGCGAAGCAGCCGGCCACCGACCCGAGGCCGCCGATGATTACGATGATCAGCATCTGCACCAGCACCTCGGCGCCGATGGCGACCGTGAACTGTTCGCGATAGAAGCCCCACATCACGCCGCCCAGGCCTGCAAGCGCCGAGCCGCCGACGAACACGGCAACGAAGATGCCCCGGATGCGATAGCCCAGCGCCTCCACCATCGACCGGTTCTCGACACCCGCGCGGATCAGGAGGCCGACCCGGGTGCGGTTGAGCAGCAGCGTGAGGCCGACGAAGACGACCAGGCCGACGCCCACGGCGACCAGCCGATAGCGCTCGATCGCGACGTCGCCCATGAAGATGGAGCCGCGCACGGCCTCGGGCAGCGGCAGCAGCATCTGGTTGGCGCCGAACAGCACCAGCACGATCTGCTCGATGATGATCATCGCCCCGATGGTGATCAGGATCTGCTTAAGATGGTCGCCGTAGACGGGCTTCACGAACAGCCGCTCGTACACCCAGCCGAGCGCAGCCGTCACGACCATCGACAGCAGCATCACCGCGGAGATCGCGACCAGGCTGGCCCAGACCGACTCCGACTCGATCAGACCCTTCAAGGGGCCGACCAGCAGCGTCGCCGTGTAGGCACCGACCGCGACGAAGGCCGCGTGCCCGAGGTTCATCACGTCCATCAGGCCGAAGACCAGCGTCAGGCCGCTGGCCATGATGAACAGCATCATGCCCATCGCGAGCGCCGCCACGGTCAAGGTGATCCATGTCGGCACGCTGCCGACAATCGGCAGCGCGAGCGCCATGAAGACGAGGATCAGAAAGCCGGGCACCAGGTCGCGCGAACGGCCGGGCAGCGCCTGCAGCGCATCGCCAGCCGCATCGGGGCCTGGTATCTCGACGGAGGTGGCGGCGAGTTTGGATTCGAGGACAGCCATGGGCGCTCCGGAAGAGGAAGTCGTGGCGACGGTGCTCAGTGCACGGCGCCCGCGCGCAGACTGAGCAGGCGCGCCTGCAGGTCTTCATCGGCCGACAGGGCGTCCATGCTGCCGGTGTGCACGATGCGGCCGTCGTCCATCACCGCCACCGAGTCGCCGAGCGAGCGCACGAAGTTGAAGTTCTGCTCGACCAGCAGGATCGTCGTGTCGCGCGCCTTCAGTTCAACGAAGGCCTGCGCGAGGTTGTCGACGATGGAAGGCGCAAGGCCCTTGGTCGGCTCGTCGATCAGCAGCAGCTTGCGCGGCTCGATGATCGCCCGTGCGATGGCGACCATCTGCTTCTGCCCGCCCGACAGCGTACCGCCAGGACGCAGCCAGAAGCGCTTGAGTGCCGGGAACAGCCCGAAGATCCATTCGAGCCGTTCTTCGTCGAAGCGGCCGCTGATCGCCGCGAGCCGCAGGTTTTCCTGCACCGTCAGGCCCGAGAAGATGCCCATGTCCTCGGGGACGAAGGCGATGCCGCGCCGCGAGATGTCGGGTGTGGCCTCCGCCGTGATGTCCTCGCCGTCGAAGACGAGCTTGCCGGCGCTCGCCTGCCACAAGCCCATGATCGTGCGCAGCGTCGTGCTCTTGCCCGCGCCGTTGCGCCCGAGCAGCACGGTCAGGCCTGAACGCGGAACGCTCAGCTCGACGCCCTGGAGGATGTGGTACTCGCCGATGTGCGTGTGCACCCCGCTGAGGCTCAGCAGGGGCAACGCCTGGTTGTTCGCCGGTTCAGACATGGGCCGCTGCTCCCGCCGTTTGCGCCCGCGCCGCGGGACGCTTGATGCCCAGATAGGCTTCCTGGACGATCCGCGACGCCATCACCTCGGTGGGCAGGCCGTCGGCGACCATCTGGCCGTTGTGAAGCACCACGATGCGGTCGGCCAGCGAATGGATGACGTCCATCTTGTGCTCGACCAGCAGGATGGTTTTGTCTCCCCGCTCCTTCAGCCGCCGGATCAGTTCCAGGATCACAGGGACCTCGGCGACGCTCATGCCCGCGGTCGGCTCATCGAACATCAGGATCTCGGGCTCGAGCGCCATCAGAATGGCCACCTCCAGCTTTCGCTTGTCTCCGTGCGGCAGCTTGGCGGCCTGGTCGGCACGGCGCGCGGCGAGGCCCACCTGCGCCAGGTAGTGCTCGGCCTGCTCGATCAGGTCGGTTCGGCTGCGCCATACCGACAACATGTTGAAGCCCGCGTGGTGGCGGCTCTGCACCGCGAGGCGCACGTTCTCCAGCACCGACAGCTTGGGAAACAGGTTGGTCAGCTGGAATGCGCGGCCGATGCCCTTCTGCGTGCGTTGCGGCGCGTTGAGCCGCGTGATGTCCTCGCCCTTGAAGTGCACCTGGCCGAACGTGGACCGCAGCTGGCCCGACAGCAGATTGAAGAAGGTGGTCTTACCCGCACCATTGGGTCCGACGATGGCGGTGAGTGTCCCGGCCTCGAACTGCGTCGTGACCGCGTTGACGGCAACATGGCCACCGAAATGAATGCTCAGTGCGGTGCTCGACAACACGGGGGCAGCCCCGTCCCCGCCCTGGCCTCCGCGTTGCATGCCGGACATGGCACTCAGCGCTTGGCCGTGACGGGCACCGGCATCTCGGACGCCGGAATCTCGCGCACCAGCTCCAGCAGGTCCCACTCGCCGGCGGGCGCCTTCTTCATCTTGAACTGGTACTGCGCCTGCATCGCCTGATGGTCCTCCTTGCGGAAAGTCATCTTGCCCTTGGGCGTGTCGAATTCCATGCCCTCCATCGCTGCGATCAGTTTCTCGGAGTCGGCCGAGTTGGCCTTCTTGAGGCCCGCGATGATCGCGCTGGCGGTGACGAACCCGCCCGCGGTAAAGAGGTCCGGCGGCATCTTGAAGCGCTTCTGGTGCTCGGCGACCAGCCAGTCGTTCATCGCGTTCTTGGGGAAGCCGTAGTAGTAGTAGGTGCCGCCGGACACGTCCAGCCCTTTCCAGGGCTTGGTGTTCTCGAGATTGGCGCCGCCGATGGACAGGAACTCGATGCCGTAGCGGCCGGGGTTCAGCTCGGAGATCTTCCGGATCGGATTCGGGGCACCCCAGATCACGACCAGGTACTTGCGTCCGTTCACGTTCTTCATGCCATCGAAGATGCGCTGCATCGGCGCGGTGAAGTCCGTGGTCGCCAGCGGGATGAACTCCTCGTGCACGATCTTGGCCTTGCTCTTCGTCGATGCCATGGCATCCTTGAAGGCCTTCACGCCGTCTTTTCCATAAACGTAGTCAGGCGCAAGAAACGCGATGTTGTCGCCCTCTTTCAACCCCGCAGCGCTGGCCAGCGCGTCCTGGAAGGAATTGCGACTGGCGCGGAACAGGTACCGGTTCCAGCTGGCGCCCGTCAGCGAGTCGGCGATCGCGGGCTCGACCATAAGCACCTTCTTGTATTCCTCGGCCACCGGTGCCATCGACAGTGCACCGCCCGACCACGAGGTGCCGACCGCGATGTCGGCGTTGTCGTCTGCGAAGGCTTCGGTGAGCATGGCCTTCGACAACTCGGGCTTCATCTGGTCGTCCTTGACGATGACTTCGATCTTGCGCCCCAGCACGGTCATCGTGCCCTGCGTCAGGTATTCCAGGCCCAGGCGCAATCCGCGTTCGGTGTCGCGCGCATAAGCCTCCGAGGGCCCCGTCTTGCTCGCGATCAACGCCACCTTGATGGGCTTGTCCCGCGCCATCGCCGGCGCTGTCGCCCCCATGAGGACGAGGGCGGCGGAGGCCGCGACGATCAGGTTTCTCAACATTCTTGTCTCCTTGGCATTCACGGTTACGAGCTCATTGCGGTAGCTCTTGGGCATTATTGTCTTCCAATATTGTCAGACAATCATTAGGTGATAACCCGCTCGGAAAGACCGGGTTGCGGGGCTCGCGCTATCCGACCGCCCTGCTCTGGCCGCGCCAGTAAGGCTCGCGAAGGACGCGCTTGAGAATTTTTCCGCTCGGGTTGCGCGGCAACGCGTCGACGATGTCCACGCTCTTCGGGCACTTGAAGTGCGCCAGATTGGCGCGCATGAAATCGATGACGTCGCGCTCGGTCGCTTGCGCGCCGGGTCGCAGCACCACGCACGCCTTGACGGCCTCGCCCCAGGTCGGGTCGGGCACGCCGATGATCGCGCCGTCGGCCACGGCGGGATGCCGCATCAGCACGTTCTCGACTTCGGCCGGATAGATGTTCTCGCCGCCCGACACGATCATGTCCTTGATGCGGTCGTTGATGTAGAGATAGCCGTTCTTGAGGTAGCCGCCATCGCCCGAGCGAAACCAGCCGCCGTTCGCATTGCGTCCCTCGGGGTAAGCGGCCGCAGTGGCCTCCGGGTTGCGCCAGTACTCCTTGAGGTTCCGGTCGGACTCGATCCAGATTTCGCCGACCTGGCCGTCAGGCAGGTCTTCCAGCGTCACGGGGTCCACGATGCGCAGGCGCGCGCCGCCGATGGGCCGCCCCGCCGATCGCAGAAGCTCCGGATCGCCGGAGGCGTGGTCGGACGGAAACAGGAAGGTCGCCGGGCCGGACACCTCGGTGAGGCCGTAGACCTGAAGGAACTTGCAATGGAAGATCTCGAAGGCCTGCTTGATGACCGTTTCGCTGACCGGCGAGCCGCCGTAAGCCATCAGCTGCAGGCTGTTGTAGTCGCCCGATCGTGCCTCGGGCACCTGGAGCATGAACAGGATCATTGCCGGCACCACGAAGGTGTGCGTGATGCGGTGCAGTGCAATGCTGCGCAGGTAGGCGGCCGGATCGAACTCCGAATAGGCGGAGGTCTGCCCTCCCGTGTACAGCGTGAGCAGCAGCATGGTCATGCCGGCGACATGGAACACCGGCAGCGGATTGCCCAACACGTGGCGATGGTCGAACTCCCATTCCTTCGCAACCACCCTCGAAGTCGAGAGCAGGCCGGCGTGGGTCAGCACGATACCTTTCGGCAGCCCCGTGGTGCCTGACGAATACAGCTGCAGCGCGGCGTCATGCGCCCCCATGGCGACGGAGGTGAACTCGGTGGCCTGGCCGCTGTACCACTGTGCCAGCGAGGGCGCGCCCTCGTGCGCCTGCTCAGTGCAAACCAGCCTCTTCACGCCAGGCAGCCGGGCGCTTTGCACCGTCGGCATGAAGGCCGCATCGGCCATCAGGAACGGCGCTTCCCCGTTGTTCACGATGTACTCGATCTCCGAGGCCGAGAGGCGCCAATTGACGGGCATGCACACCGCGCCGAGCTTGCATGCCGCGAGCGTCGTCAGGATGCATTCCGTGTGGTGCTTCGTCAGCACCGCGACGCGGCCGTCCCGTCCGACGCCCATGGCGGCCAGCGCGTTTGCGATCTGGTTGGTGGCGCGGTCGACCTCGCGAAACGTCAAGGTCCGGTCGCCGGTGCGGTACGCAACGTCATCGGGCCTGCTCGCGACTTGTCGCAACAGGCTGTCCACCAGGGTTTGGTCTTCCACCGTATCGTCTCCTCTTGTGCCTGAGGTGCTCGCTTTGCTTCAGGCGACCTCGAACAGCGCCGCCGCGCCCATGCCGCCGCCGACGCACATGGTGGCGACGACGTACGTCACCCCGCGTCGCTTGCCCTCGATCAATGCGTGGCCCACGACCCGCGAGCCCGTCATGCCGTAGGGGTGACCGATCGAGATGCCGCCGCCGTCGACGTTGTACTTTTCAGGATCGATGCCGAGGTGGTCACGGCAATAGATGGCCTGGCAGGCGAAGGCTTCATTGAGTTCCCACAGGCCGATGTCGGCGACCTTCAGGCCGTGCTGCTTCAGCAGCTTGGGAATGGCGTAGATCGGACCGATGCCCATCTCTTCGGGTGCGCATCCGGCCACGGCCATGCCGCGGTAGATGCCCAGCGGCGCCAGGCCGCGGCGCTCCGCGAGGCCGCGCTCCATCAGCACGCAGGCGGACGCGCCGTCCGACAACTGGCTCGCGTTGCCGGGCGTCACCACGCCGCCTTCGATCACGGGCTTCAGCGAGGCAAGCCCTTCGAGCGTGGTCTCGGGCCGATTGCCCTCGTCGGCGTGGAGCGTCACTTCGCTGTAAGAGACCTCCTTGGTGTTCTTGTCGACGACCGCCATCGTGGTCGTGAAGCGAACGATCTCCGCATCGAAGCGACCCGCGGCCTGCGCGGCGGCGGTGCGTTGCTGAGAAGCGAGCGAGTAGCGATCCTGCGCCTCGCGCGAAATGCCGTACTTCTTCGCCACGAACTCGGCCGTCTGCAGCATCGGCATGTAGGCATGCGGCGCGTGTTCGATCACCCTCGGATCCTTCTCCTTCGCAACCCATCCCATATAGGCGTCCTGCACGGCAGTGATGTTCTCGTGGCCACCGGCAATCACGATGTCCATGCCGTCGACCATCACCTGCTTGGCCGCGGTCGCGATCGCCATCAGGCCCGATGCGCACTGGCGGTCCATGGTCTGCCCCGACACCGTTGCAGGCAGGCCGGCGGCCAGCACTGCGTTGCGTGCGAGGTTCATGCCGGCGGTGCCGGAGGACAACACGCAGCCGATCACCGCGTCCTCGATCTCGCCACCCTCGACGCCGGCACGCTGCACGGCGTGTGCGATCGCATGGGCCAGCATCGTTGGCGACTTCGTGTTGTTGAGCGAGCCCTTGTATGCGCGCCCGATGCCGGTGCGCGCGGTCGAGACGATGACGGCTTCTTTCATGATGTCTTCCTGTGAATGCGGAGCAAGAGGTGGGATGGCGAGGTGTCCGAAGCGCCTACGCCGCTGTCCAGTCGGAAAGCTTCCGGCCCTGGCTGGCCAGGTCGGTCAGCAAGGAGGACGCGGTCCAGTAGCCGTAGGGGTTGCCCCGGACGCTGGCGTAGTGCGCGATTCGTTCGGCGACCACCGGCAGCCCGATCTGATCGGCCATGAAGATCGGCCCGCCGCGGTGATCGGGAAAGCCGTAGCCGGAGGTCCACACCATGTCGATGTCGCCCGGGCGGTAGGCAATCCCCTCCTCCAGGATCTTCGCGCCTTCGTTGATCATGGGAACCAGCAGGCGCTCGACGATCTCCTGCGCGCCGATGTCACTGCGCCGGGCGATGCCATGGGCCTTCGCGAGTTCTTCGGCCACGCGGGCCGTCTCGGGATCGGTCACGGGCTTGCGGCCGTCGTAGCGGTAATAGCCCACCCCGGTCTTCTGGCCGAAGCGACCCAGCTCGAACATCCTGCGCACCACGGCGCGGTAGCTGTCGTCGGGCGGCAGCCCGCCGGCCTTGCCGTACTCGATGACGGTCTTCGCGCCCACGTCGATGCCCGCCATGTCCAGCATGCGGCAGGGCCCCATGGCCATGCCGAGTGCCTCCACAGCGCCGTCGATCTCGGCGGGGCTCGCGCCCTCCATCATCAGGAACTCCGCTTCGCGCATGTAGACCTCGGCCACGCGGTTGCCGATGAAGCCATAGCAGACGCCGGAGACGACCGCGATCTTCTTGATCGTGCGCGCCAGCTGCATCACCGTCGCCAGCACGTCGGGCGCGGTCGTCGCACCGCGCACCACTTCCAGCAGCCGCATCACGTTGGCCGGACTGAAGAAGTGCGTGCCGACCACGTCCGCCGGCCGTCCGGTCGCCTCGGCCAGAACATCGACGTCCAGGGTCGAGGTGTTGGTCGCGATGATGGCGCCCGGCTTGCACACCTGGCCGAGCCGCGCGCAGACCTGCTTCTTCAGGTCCATGTTCTCGAACACGGCCTCGATCACGAGATCGCAGCCCGCGAGCGAGGCATCGTCGAGGGTTCCGCTGAGCAAGCCCAGGCGCTCGGCGACCTGCGCGGTGGTGAGCCTGCCCTTGGCAGCGCTCGCTTCGTAGTTGCCGCGAATAGCCTTCAGGCCGCGGTCGAGCGCCTCCTGCGAGGTCTCGACCAGCACGGTCGGGATGCCGGCGTTGGCGAAGTTCATCGCAATGCCGCCGCCCATGGTGCCGGCGCCGACGATGCCGACCGAGCGCACGGGGCGCAGGCTCAGGTCCTTGGGGAGGCCCGGGATCTTCGACGCCTGCCGCTCCGCAAAGAAGAGGTGGCGCAGGGCCTGGGACTGGGGCGAGGTGCGCAGTTCCTCGAACAGGCGCGCCTCGACGGCTTCGCCCTCGGCGAAAGGCAGGGTCGACGCCTGCACCGCCAGCACGATGTTGCGGGCGGCCGGGTAGAAGGCCTTGCGGCGCGATGCTTCGTCGAGCGCCTTGTCGAAGAAGTCCGCGGGCAGGCCCTCGAGCGACACCGAGCGTTCGCTGAGCCGTCGCGGCGGCGCGCTGCGGGCGATCAATGCTTCCACGAACGCGAGCCCGACCTGAAGCGGCTCGCCCTCGCGGACTTCGTCGACGATGCCGGCCTTCAGCGCCGCGGCGGCATCGATGCTTCGGCCGGTCCCGATCAAGTCCAGCGTCAGCTCCGCGCCGGCCACCCGCGGCAGGCGCTGGGTTCCGAGCGAACCGGGCAGGATGCCGAGCTTGACTTCCGGGAAGCCGAACACGGCGGTGGGCACGCTCACGCGGTAATGACAGGCCAGCGCCAGTTCCAGTCCGCCGCCGAGCACGGTCCCATGCAGCGCGGCGGCGACCGGCCGGTCCAACGCTTCGATGCGGGCCAGGGTGCCGTTGTAGAGCTTCGCGGAGAAATGCGGGTCGTCGAAGGAGTTGATGTCGCCGCCGGCCACGAAGGTCCGCCCCTCTCCATGGACCAGCAAGGCCTTGAAGGAGCGGTCGGCCTCGAAGGCATCGACCGCCGACGCGAGGCCGGCGACCACGCCCGGCGACAAGGCGTTGACCGGCGGATTGTCGATGCGCAGCAGCGCGATGTCGCCGTGGCGTGTCAGGGTGACGGGTGCGGTCATGGTCAGGGTCCAAACAGGGAGCGATGGGCAGTTGTGCCGAGGCTAACGAAGGCCGGCCAAAGTCTCTTGCGTCAAGTCGCTGACCGTCGGGTCAACTCGCGCCTCCCGGCCGGACCAGCAGCTTGATCTGCGTAGTGGGACGCCGCAGCGCCTCGAAGGCCTCCGGCAGCGCCTCCAGCCTCACCGTGTCCGTGACCATGGCCCCGGGTTCGACGCGGCCGGCATCGAGCAGGTCGAGCACGCGCCGCCAATCGGTCTTGCCATAGCCCATCACGAACCGGAGATTGATCTCCTTCGCCATCGCCCGTTGCGGCATCACGCGGTCCTCGGTCGGACACACGCCGACCACGACGATCCGCCCGCGCGGCTTCGACATCTCGATGCACTGCTGGATCAGTCCGGCGATGCCGACGCATTCGAAGATGACGTCGGGCGGCGCGCCCGCAGCCTTGGCGAATGCAGCGCCGACGTCGTCGACCGAAGGGTCGATCAATGCCGTGGCGCCGAAACGCCCGGCGATGGCGCGGCGGCCGCTCGCGAACTCGCTCACCACCACATGCGCAGCCCCCGCCTGCCGCGCGAAGGCGGTGACCGCCAGGCCGATCGGTCCGGCGCCGATCACGAGCACGCGCGCACCGAGCCCGATCTGGCCGGCTTCCACCGCATGCAGGCCCACCGCCAGCGGCTCGATCATCGCGCCCTCGCGCTCGCCGACCGCCGTGGGCAGGCGGATGGCCTGGCCGGCGGGCACCTTCACGTATTCCGCCAGGCCTCCGGGCCGGTTTGGACTGAAGCCGGTCAGGCGGTTGTGTGGGCAGATCATGCCGAGCCCTTCGCGGCATTCCTGAAAACCCTGTGCCACGCAACCGCTGCAGGCGTTGTTCGGCAAGGCCGTCACGCGCTCGCCGACCTTCCAGTCGCTGGCGCCGCTCTCGACGATCTCGCCGGAGAACTCGTGGCCCAGCACAGTTCCGTCCTTCACGACGAACAGGCCCGGGTGCGTGGAGTGCAGGTCCGATCCGCACACCCCGCAGTAATGGACCCGCAGCACCAGTTCGCCCGGCCCGGCCTGCGGCAAGGGCACATCCTCGATCGACAGCAGTCGGTCGACTCCGCGAAAAACAGCAGCCTTCATCGTCGGTCCCAGGGGTCGTGGCAGTCCCTCGGAGGCTATTCCAGCGGCCCGCAACTTTCTTGCGCGCAGTCGCTGTCATACGCCGCGGCGGCCGCTCGGGCAGCGACTCGGCGCAAGACACGGGCCCCGGGCCTGCCTACGCTCGGGCGAGAGACATCGGGGAGCCTGCATGCAACTCAAGGACAAGGTCATCGTCGTCACCGGCGCTGCGAGCGGCATCGGCGCCGCCATGGCGCGGCGGTTTGCGGAGGAAGGCGCGCGCGCCGTCGTGGTCGCCGACCGCGATGCCGCGCGGGCGCACGCAGTCGCGCGGGACATCGGCGGCCATGCGGCGCTCGTCGACGTGGCCGTCGAGGCCGAACTCCAGCGGCTCATCGAAGAGACCGAGTCGCGCCACGGCCCGATCGATCTGTTCTGCTCCAACGCAGGCACCACGGCTGCCGGTGGCCCCGAACTGCCGGATGCCGATTGGCGCCGCGTGATGGACGTCAATCTGATGGCGCATGTCCACGCCGCCCGGGCCCTGCTGCCGCGGATGCTGTCGCGCGGCCAGGGCTACCTGCTGCAGACGGCTTCCGCGGCCGGCCTGCTCTCGCAATTCGATGCGCCTTATGCCGTGAGCAAGCACGCGGCCGTGGCCTTCGCCGAATGGCTGTCCATCACCTACGGGGGGCAAGGCATCCGGGTGAGCTGCCTCTGCCCGGCCGGCGTCGACACGCCGCTGCTCGGCGCCGAGCCGAAGGCGCGCCGCGACCTCCTCTCGCACGGTCTCATGAGCACCGCCGAGGTGGCGCAAGTGGTCGTCCAGGCGCTGGCCGAGGAGCGCTTCCTGATTCTGCCGCAGCCCTTCATCCACACGCAGATGCGCCACAAGGCGGACGACACCGACCGCTGGATCCGCGGCATGCGCCGCCTGCACGCTTCGGTCGCCTGAGCGCGGCCGCGCTTCAAGCCGCTTTGTCGGCGTACATCGAGTCGATCAGGGCGGCGTACTTGCGGTTCACCAGCGAGCGCTTGAGCTTCATCGTCGGTGTCAGTTCCTCGTCCTCCGCGCTGAGGCGGGTTTCGATCAGGCGGAACTCCTTGATCTGCTCGACCCGCGCGAAATGCCGGTTGACCTTCTCGATCTCCTCGGCGATCAGCTCGATCACCTCGCGGCTGCGTGCAAGCGACTTGTAGTCCGAGAAGGCGACGGAGCGCTCCTGTGCCCACTGCTCGACGTTGTCCTGGTCGATCATCACCAGGCAGCTCAGGTAGGCCCGCCTGTCACCGATGACCACCGCGTCGGTCACGTAGGGGCTGAACTTGATCTGGTTCTCCCATTCCGAAGGCGTGATGTTCTTGCCGCCTGCCGTGATGATGATGTCCTTCATGCGGTCCGTGATGAAGAAGTACCCCTCCTCGTCCACGCGCCCCACGTCGCCGGTCTTCAGCCAGCCGTCCTCGAAGGCCTCGGCGGTCTTTTCGGGCATGTTCAGGTAGCCCATGAAGACCTGGGCACCGCGCACCATCAGCTCGCCCTGCTGCGACACCCTCACCTCCGAACCCGGCAGTGCGACGCCGATGCTTCCGGGCTTGCTGCGCCCACGCGGGTTGCAGGTGGCGGCGCCGGTGAGTTCGGTCATCCCCCAGAGTTCGTTCAGGGAAATGCCCAGCGCCATGAACCAGCGGATCAGTTCGGCAGAGATCGGCGCGGCGCCGGTGATCGCGACCTCCACGCGCCCCATGCCCATCATGCGGCGCAGGTTGTCGAGCACCAGTTTGCGGGCCACCCAGAAGCGCAGGCGCAACCCGCGAGGCACGGGCATCCCCTGTTCCTGGCAGCGCGCCATCTGCTCGCCGACCGCCAGTGCCTTGCGGTACGCCCACTGCTCGAGCCGGGTGGCTTCGCGCATCGCGGTGGTCACGCTCGAGTAGAGCTTCTCCCAGACCCGCGGCACCGCCATGAAGACGTCCGGCTGGATCTCACGGATGTTGTCGAAGATCGTGTCCGGGTCCTCGACGAAGTTCAGGGTCTGGCCGACGAGCAGCGCGTAGTACTCGCCGAAGATGCGCTCCGACACGTGACACAGGGGCAGGAACGCGGCGCGCTCGCGCAGCCTGGTGGGCGGCAAAAAGGCTTCGAGCGTGCGGCACGCCGCCATCACATTGGCGTGCGAGATCATCGCGCCCTTGGGCCTGCCGGTCGTGCCCGATGTGTAGACCAGCACGGCCAGGTCACCCGGTCGCCGACTCGCGATGCGTTCTTCGACCAGCGAAGGCTGCGCCTTGCGCCGCTCGCGGCCCAGTTCGGCCAGGCGGTCGAGCGAGATCACTCGCGGATCGTCGAGATTCGCAAGCCCCTCCATGTCGAACACGATCACCTGGCGGACCTGCGTGAGGCGCTCGCCCACCTCGAGGAACTTGTCGAGCTGCTCCTCGTTCTCGACGAACAGCAAAGTGGTTCCTGAATCCGTGCACAGGTACTCCAGCTGGGAGGCCGAATCGGTGGGGTAGATACCGTTCACCACGCCACCGGCCGTGAGGCCGGCCAGATCGACCCACAGCCATTCCCGGCAAGTGTTGGACAGCACCGAGACGACGTCGCCGGGCGCCAGGCCCAGCGACACCAGGCCGCAGGCCAGATCGGCCACGATCTCGCCGACCTCGGCATACGTGTAGGACCGCCAGACGCCCAGCTCCTTCTGGCGCAGCATCACGGCATCGGCGCACGTCTGCACGGCATGGCGGAACAGCGCAGGCACCGTCCGGATGTCGGCCGGGACGGCCGGCGGTCGAGTGGGATTTCGCATAGGTAGCACGCGTTCAGCGCCAGGTTTTCTTCTTCTTCCAGCGGCGCTCGCTGCGCGCGCCGGCGCCTTTCGCACCGAGGTAGAACTCCTTGATGTCGTCCTTCTCGCGCAGCGCGCTGCAGCGGTCTTCCATCACGATGCGACCGTTCTCCAGCACATAGCCGAAGTCGGCGGCATTGAGCGCCATGTTGGCGTTCTGCTCGACCAGCAGGATGGTGGTGCCGCGCTCGCGGTTGATGCGCACGATGATCTCGAAAATTTCCTTGGTCAGCCGCGGGCTGAGCCCCAGGCTCGGCTCGTCGAGCAGGATCAGTTCCGGCTGCGCCATCAGCGCGCGTGAGATCGACAGCATCTGCTGCTGCCCGCCCGACAGGAGCCCGGCATCCTGCGCGGCTTTTTCCCTGAGGATCGGAAAGTAGCCGAACACCGTCTCGAGGTCGCGCGCCACGCCGTCGCGGTCCTTCCGGGTGTAGGCGCCCATCATGAGGTTGTCGCGCACCGACAGCAGCGGAAACACCTCGCGACCCTCAGGCACATGGCTGAGGCCGGCGCGCACCACCTCCGCCGGGTCGTGCGCCGTGATGTCCCGGCCCTTGAACTCGATGCTGCCCTTGGCCGGATCGAGCACGCCCGAGATGGTCTTCAGGATCGTGCTCTTGCCGGCGCCGTTGGAACCCAGCACGGTCGCGATCTCGCCCTTGCGCACCTTCAGGCTCACGCCGCGGATCGCCTTCACGGGGCCGTAGGAACTCTCGACGTTCGAGAGCTTCAGCATGCTCGACTGTTCAACGTTCATGCTTCCGGCCTCCGCAGGCTGGACACGTCGTCGATGCTGCCGAGGTAGGCCTCGATGACGCCTTCGTGCGCCTGGACTTCGGCGGGCGACCCCAGCGCCAGCACCTCGCCCTGGTTCATCGCAAGCACGCGGTCGGAGACGCGCGACACCAGGCTCATGTCGTGCTCGACCATCAGCACGGTGATGCCGAGCTCGCGCTGGATGTCCTGGATCCACCAGGCCATGTCCTCGGTCTCCTCGGCATTGAGTCCGGAGGACGGCTCGTCCAGCAGCAGGAGCTTCGGGTCGCTGCACAATGCGCGCGCCAGTTCGACCACCTTGCGCACGCCGTAGGCCAGGCCCGCGACCTTGTGATCGCGGTAGCGCATCAGCCGCAGCAGCTCGATCACCTGCTCCGCCTTGCGCCGCGCCGCGAGTTCGTTGCGCCTGGCCGAAGGCGCAAAGAAAAGATCGCTCCAGAAGCCGGCCGCGCGATGAGTGTGGAATCCGATCAGCAGGTTCTGCAGCACCGTCGCCTGCTCGAACAGCTCGATGTTCTGGAAGGTGCGCGCAATGCCGAGGGCGGCGATGCCATGGGGCGGCGTCTGGTCGAGCGCCACGCCGTTGAAAGTGATGCTGCCCTCGGTCGGCATGTAGATGCGGCTGATGAGATTGAAGACGGTCGTCTTGCCGGCGCCGTTCGGCCCGATCAACGTGAACACCTCGCCGCGATGCACGTCGAAGCTGACCTTGTTGACGGCCAGCACGCCGCCGAAGCGAACCGACAGGTCGCGCGCCGAAAGAAGGCTGTCCATCAGCGCACCCTCTCCGATTTCTGGAACGACTTCTGGCGCCTGAACATGCCGCGTCGGTAGGTCGGGAACAGTTCGAGGTAGGTACGCAGCTTGACCCACCGGCCGTGCAGCCCCGTCGGTTCGAACAGCACAAAGACCATCAGCACCGCGCCGAAGACGACGGCCTGGAGCCCCGCCGCCTGGCCAATGGCCGGCGGAAGCCAATCCTTGGCGATGGCGATCGCCTGCGGCATGGTGATCAGGAAGATCGCGCCGAAGAACGCGCCATGAACGGAACCCAGCCCGCCCACGACCACCAGCAGCAACAGATCGATCGACTGCGCGATCCCGAACTGCTCGGGCGAGATGAAGCGCAGCTTGTGGGCGTAGAGCGCACCTGCGATGCCGACGATCGCGGCCGACAAGGCGAACGAAACAGTCTTGTAGCGTGCCAGGTGGATGCCCATGCTTTGCGCCGAGATCTCCGAGTCGCGGATGGCGATGAAAGCGCGCCCGGTCGAAGTGCGCAGGAGATTGAGCACGCCCACCGTCACGAGCACGCAGGTCAGCAGCACCACGAGGTAGAAGGATTCGGCGCCGCTGGCCGTCCAGCCGAACAGCGCGGGCGGTTTCACCGCCAGGCCGGCGTTGCCGCCGGTGATGCTCTCCCAGCGCGCCATCACCTCCTCGACGATGAAGCCGAAGGCCAGCGTGGCGACCGCGAGGTAGATGCCCTTGACCCGCAACGCCGGCAGTCCCACCACCACGCCGACCGAGGCCGACAGGCCGGCGGAGGCGGCCAGCGCCAGCGGAAAGGGCCACCCATGCCCGGTGAGCACGGCCTGCGTATAGGCCCCGACGCCCAGAAAGGCAGCATGCCCGATGGACAACAACCCGGTGAAGCCGGCCAGCACCATCAATCCCAGGCCTGCGATGGAATAGATGAGGACGAAGGTGAGTTGCGAAGTCCAGTACGGCCCCACCACCCAGGGCGCGAGCACAAGCGCGATCAGCAACAGGCCGTACCAGAACGCCTCGCCCGCATGCTTGGCGAGCCGATGGTCCTGCTCGTAGGAAGTCTTGAAGAGGAATCTCATACCTTCTTGCGCAGCTTTTCTCCGAACAGTCCGTTCGGCTTGACCATCAGCATCAGCAGGACCACCACGTACGCGGCGACGTCCTTGAAGCCCTCCGGCAGATAGAAGCCCGCGAAGGACTCGACGATGCCGATCACCAGCCCGCCGACCACCGCGCCCGGCAGGCTGCCGAAGCCGCCCACCACCGCCGCGGGAAAGGCCTTGAGACCGATGAAACCCATGTTGACGTGGACGAAGGTGATCGGCGCGAGCAGCAAACCGGCGATGGTCGCCACGCCCGCCGACAGGCCCCACACCAGGCCGTTGAGGCGCTTGACCGGGATGCCCATGTAGTACGCCGCCAGCTGGTTCTGCGAAGACGCCTGCATCGCGACACCGAGCTTGCTGTACTTGAACATCAGGAACAGCAGCGCACACAGCAGCAGCGTGGTTCCGATCACCACGCCCTGCTCGGCGCTGAGGATCAGGCCGCCGAGGTTCCACACCGCGCCCTTGTAGGGAATGTCCATGACGTGGGTGTCGGTGCCGATGCCCGGCAGCATGGTCACCAGGCCGCGCGTGATGTAGCCGAGCCCGATGGTGAGCATGACCACGGTGAATTGCGGCTGGCCCAGAATCGGCCGGATGACCGAACGTTCGAGCAGGATCCCGAAGCCCCCCATCCCGGCGACACTGACCAGCGCGGCCCAGAAGAACGGCAGCTTGAACCACGCCATCAGCAGGTAGCCGGTGCAGGCACCGAGCATCATCAGCTCGCCCTGCGCGAAGTTGACGGTCTCGGTGGCCTTGTAGATAAGCACGAAGCCCAGCGCGATCAGCGCGTAGATGCAACCCAGCGCCGAGCCGGAGATCAGCAGTTGAACGAATTCCAAGAACGCTCCTTCGCGCTGTGGCTTGCGGGGGCGGTCGGCGCGGGCCGCGCCGCGTCAGGGCTGCAGGTAGTCCGTGATCGGCACCCAGCGGCCGTTCACGATGTGCGAGATCCGCACGGCCTCGGAACCGAGGCGCTTGGTCTTGGTGAAGCTCATGGTGTCGAAGCCCAGTTTGTCGCGCGGGAAGGTCGAGATCTCCATCGTCTCCACGAAGCGCTGGGCGGTGAGATTCGGACCGACCTTCTCGAGCGTCTTGATGGTCCAGTCCATCGTGGCGTAGCCGAAGACGGCGTACTGGCCCGGGTCTTCGTTGTACTTGGCCTTGTAGGCGGCATACCAGTCGCGCAGCGCTTTCGACGGATCGTCCGGATAGGGCTGCGAACTCGCGTGCGAGGACAGGAAGCCCTCGGTCACCGCGCCGCCGAGCTTGGGCACGAGGTGCGAGTAGGAGGCCGAGGTGCCGATGAACTGCGGCGCGAAGCCGACTTTCTTCGCCTCGTTCAGCGTACCGATCGTCTCGCGCAAGGTCGTCCCCATCACGACCGTGTCGCAGCCGACGCTCTTTAGCTTGGCGACCTGCGACGAGAAGTCGGTCGCGCCGCGCTTGTAGGTGGTCTTCTCGACCACCGACTTGTTGAGTTCCTTCATCTGCGACTCGACGCCCTTCATGAGCTCCGAGCCGAGTTCGTCGTCCTGGATCAGCGAGCACCATTTGCGCTCCGGCTTGGTCTGGTTCAATGCCTTGACGATCACGCGGCCCTGCTGGTAGTAGGGCACGGCGAAAGCGAAGGCGAGCGGGGTCGGCGGGTCGTAGAGACCGCGCGCGGACGCCAGCGGAAAGGCGTGGATGACCCCGGCCTCGGTGAAGATCGGCATCGTGGTGAGCGCAAGGGCGGTGCCGATGTTGGCCACCGTGATGAAGATCTTGTCGTTCTGCACCAGCTTCTGCGCCGCCAGCACGGCCTTCTTGGTGTCGTAGCCGGAGTCTTCGACGATCAACCGGATCTTGCGGCCGGCCGGGCCGCCTGCGGCATTGGCCTCCTCGATCCGCATGTTCATGCCGTTGACCGTCTCCTTGCCGAAGGCGGCGATCGGGCCGGACAGGTCCTGGATGGTGCCGACCAGCACTTCGTTCTTGGTGACCCCTTGCGTCGCCTGCGCCTGGGCCAGCAAGGGGGCGGCGATGGCGGCAGCGACAAACCATGGGGCTGTGCGGCCAGCAGATCTCGTCATCTCGTCGACTCCTTCGAACTGTCGGAGCACCGGGAATCGGGTCTCCGCTGATGCAGTTTCGCTAGAGCACGGACACGCGTCTTGCGCCGAGACGCTGCACTGCGCGACACGAGGGATATCCCTATCCGGGCTGCCGCGGGGACGCGCGGCCGAGCTCGGTCGTCAGCATGATCTTTCCCGTTGCGCGCCGATCAGCGACGACGCGCAACGCTTCGGCCGCCCGCTCCAGCGGATAGCGCGCGGTGATGGCGGGCCGGATGCGTCCTTGCTGGAGCCATCCCAGCAGTTCCTGCATGAGGCTGTCGTAGCGCCGCGGCTCGGCCTGGGAGAAGCCGCCGTAGAACACCCCGACGATCGCACAGCCCTTGAGCAATACGAGGTTGAGCGCGGGCCGAGGGATCTCGCCGGCGGTGAAGCCGATCACCAGGTAGCGGCCCTTCCAGGCCATGCTGCGCAGCGCCGGCTCGGTGTAGCTTCCGCCGACCGGGTCGTAGACCACGTCGACGCCGCGCCCTCCGGAGAGGGCCTTGACGCGTTCACGCAGATCTTCCGTGGCGTAGTTGATGGTCTCGTCGGCCCCCAGGGCCTTGCACAAGGCGAGCTTCTCGTCGGTCGATGCGGCGGCGATGACCTTCGCGCCCATGAGCTTGCCGAGTTCGATGGCCGACAGGCCCGTGCCGCCGGCCGCGCCCAGCACCAGCAGGGTTTCGCCGGGCTGGATGGCGGCGCGGTCCTTCAGCGCGTAATGCGAGGTGCCATAGGTGATGACCAGGGCCGCGGCGGCCTCCATGTCCACACCGCCAGGCAAGCGCACGAGCTTGCTCGCGTCGGTCAGCACTTCCTCGGCAAAGCCGCCCCAGCCGCAGACGGCAATGACGCGATCGCCGGGTGCATGGCCCTTGACGCCCTCGCCCACCTGCTTGACGGTACCCGCCACTTCGCCGCCGGGCGAGAACGGCAGTTCGGGCTTGAACTGGTACTTGTTCTCGATGATCAGCGTGTCGGGAAAGTTGACGGCACTCGCGTGGACCGACACGAGCACCTGCCCCGGACCCGGCACGGGGGAAGCGACCTCTTCGAGCACGAGCGATTCGGGAGGGCCGTGGCGTTTGGCAAGGACTGCTTTCATGGGGGACCTCAGATCATGGAAATCGACATGCCACCGTCCACCGACAGGCTCGCGCCGGAGACGAAGGCGCCGGCCGGCGAACTCAGGTAGAGCACCGCATAGCCGATCTCTTCGGGTTGCCCGAGACGATGCACGGGCGTCTTCTTCAGGATGCGCTCGCGTGCCTCTCCGTCGAAGGCCTTTGCCAGGCGTGTCTCGATCACGCCGGGCAATACCGTGTTCGCCCGGATGCCGAACTCCCCGTACTCCAGCGCGAACACGCGGCTCATGCCGATCAGCGCCGTTTTCAGGGTGCCGTACAGGCTCAGCATTTTTTCCGGGTGCCAGGCCGACAGGGACGAGATGTTGACGATGCTGCCCCCGCCGCGCGGCTTCATGAGCTTCGCGGCTTCGACCGAGAGGAACCAGTAGCCGCGCAGGTTGACGTCGATTGCCTTGGTGAAGAGGCCGACGTCGATGTCCTCGATGGTGCGCCACGGACTCATCACGGCGTTGTTGACCAGGATGTCCAGTCCGCCGTGCGTCGCCTGGAGATGCGCGGCCATCTCGGCGATGTCTTCCATGCGTCCGATGTGACAGGCGCGGGCTTCGGCGCGAAGGCCTTCGTCGCGCAAGGTCTGCGCCACGTGCTCGCAGTCGTCCGCCTTGCGGCTGCTGATGACCACGTGCGCGCCAGCCTGCGCCAGCACGCGGGCAGTCGCCGCGCCGATGCCCTGCGTAGAGCCCGTGATCAAGGCTACCTTGCCGCTGAGGTCGAAAGGATTGTGGGGTGTCATGGGATTGATTCCAAAGTGTTCAGGCCCGTACGCGCGAACACGTCCATCGTGTTGCCGAACAGGAGCGCGCTTTCGGCGACCGCCGTGCCCAGCGCGGCACGGCGGCGCAGTCCCGCCGACATGGCGGCCTGGCGAAACATCGCGAAGGCCTTGTAGAAGCGCATGTCGGTGCGCGGGTCCATTTGCATGGCGCGCAGGTAGCGGTCGGCCATCCAGGCCGAGTCCGGCAAGCCCGCGGCCGCACGATCGATGCCGGCCAGGCCCGGCAGCAGATAGTCGGCCGGCAGCTCCTGAACACCCAGGAATTGCCCGAGATCGGCCAGCGGATGACCCAGGGTCGACAGCTCCCAGTCGAGCACGGCCACCACGCGGTCGCCGTCGCGCTCGAACATCAGGTTGTCCAGCCGCGAGTCGCCGTGCAGAAGGACGGTCGGGTGCTCGGCCCGCGGCAGCGCGGTTTGCAGGCGGCCAATGAGCTCATCCATTTCTGCCACGCCCTCGGGCATGGCGGTGCGGTACTGCTGCGTCCAGCGGTGCAGCTGGCGCTCGAAATAGTTGCCCGCGCGGCCGAAGTCGCGCAGGCCGAGCGCATCGATGTCGGTGCGGTGGATCGCAACCAGGTTGTCGATGGCCGCGACATAGATGTCTGCGCGGCGCTCGCGCGGCAGCTCCGGCAGCCCGACGTGACGATGCACCACGCCATCGACGAAATCCATCAGGTAGAACTGCACGCCGACCACGTCGAGCTCGTTGCAGAGGACGTGCAGCTTCGGGACCGGCACTGCGCTGCCGTACAGCGCCGAGAGGATGCGGAACTCGCGGTCGAGCGCATGCGCCGATTTCAGCAGCTGCCCGGCCGGCTGCGTGCGCAGGATGTATTGGCCGCTGTCGGCGGTGAGCCGCCAGATCGGATTGGAGTTGCCGCCCACCAGGCGCTCGGCCTGCCGCAGGCCGCGGAAGCCCGCCGCGTGCACCTGCAGGTAGGTGCCGAGCCGACCCAGGTCCAGGGGCGGCGTGCTGACCACGCGGTCCGGCGCGATCGAAGACACCGATGCGTTCATCGTCGCTGGCCCTCAGGCCACCGACGCCGCATGGCGCTTGAGCAACTGCTGGCCGACGGCCGACAGATGGACCTGGTCCGGCCCATCGCCGATGCGGATGAAGCGCGCGTAGACATAGGCGCGCGGCAGGAAGGTGTCCTGCGACACGCCGGCGCCGCCGTGGACCTGGATGCTCCGGTCGATCACGCGCGCGGCCATGCTGGGCACCACGATCTTGGCCGCGGCGATCAGGTCCCTGGCGGCCTTGTTGCCTTCGCGGTCCATCTTGTCCGCGGCGCGCAGCGTGAGCAGGCGCGCCTGCTCGATTTCGCAGAACGAATGCGCGATATCTTCCCGCACCGAGCCCTGTTCGCCCAGGGCCTTGCCGAAGGCCACGCGCGTGTTGGCGCGCCGGCACATCAGCTCGAGCGCGCGCTGCGCACAGCCGATCAGGCGCATGCAATGGTGGATGCGCCCCGGACCGAGGCGCCCCTGGGCGATCTCGAAGCCGCGGCCCTCGCCCAGCAGGATGTTGCCGGCGGGGACCCGCACGTTGTCATAGACGATCTCGGGATGTCCCACCGGCGCATCGTCATAGCCGAAGGCTGTGATGTCGCGCACGATGCGCACGCCGGGCGTGTTCTTCGGCACCAGGATCATCGACTGCTGCCTGTGGCGTTCAGGATGGTCGGGGTCGGTCTTGCCCATCACGATCAGCAGCGTGCAGTCTTCGTTCAGCGCGCCGGAGGTGAACCACTTGCGTCCGTTGATGACGTAGTGGTCGCCGTCGCGACGGATCTCGCACTGGATGTTGGTGGCGTCGCTGGACGCCACGGCCGGCTCGGTCATCGAAAAGGCCGATCGGATGGTGCCCGCCAGCAGGGGCTCGAGCCATTCGGACTGCTGCGCCGGGGTGCCGTAGTTCGCCAGCACTTCCATGTTGCCGGTGTCGGGCGCCGAGCAGTTGAAGATCTCCGGCGCCCACAGGACCCTTCCCATGGACTCCTTGACCGGCGCGTACTCGAGGTTGCTCAGGCCGCTGCCGTGAGCGCCCGAGAGGAACAGGTTCCACAAGCCCTCGGCACGTGCGCGCGCCTTCAGCGCCTGCAGCACCGGCGGAGTTCGGTAGGGATGAGGGCTTTGGCGAACCTGCTCGTAGTACAGATGCTCGACCGGATAGACGTGTTCGTCCATGAACTCGCCGACACGCTTCTGCAGTGCCAGCGATCGCTCGGAGTGGTTGAAGTCCATGCTGTTCCTCAGGAGCTGGCGCCCGGATCGCGCAGGCGTGCCTTCTGCACCTTGCCGGTCGGATTGCGCGGCAGCGCATCGACCAGCCGCAGCTCCCTCGGCAGCTTGTAGCGCGCCAGGCGGGATTCGGCGAAGGCTTGCAGCGCCTCCAGCGTGATCGACTTGCCGGGCTTGGGTGCCACGACCGCCACGACGCGTTCACCCCAGCGCTCGTCGGGCGCGCCGATCACAGCCACCTCGGCGATGTCCGGGTGGTCGTACAGCACGCTCTCCACCTCGGCCGGGTAGATGTTCTCGCCGCCGCTGATCACCATGTCCTTGAGCCTGTCGCAGATGTAGAGGAAGCCCTCGGCATCCCGGTAGCCCACGTCGCCGCTTCGAAACCAGCCGTCGCGCGTGAAGCAGGCCTCGGTGGCCTCGGGCCGGTTCCAGTAGCCCTTCATCACGTTGGCGCCGCGAACGCAGATCTCGCCCGGCTTGCCGGCCTCGGTGATGGGGACGCCGACGTCGTCGACGAGGCGGATCTCCGTCAGCAGCGGCGGCGTGCCGCTGGACCCCAGCTTGTCCACCGCGCGGTCCGGGTTCAGGAAGGTGATCATCGACGCCGTCTCCGTCATGCCGTAGCCCTGATGGACCGGGATGCCGCGCGCGTTGTAGAGCCGAAGCAGCGGCTCGGGCATCGGAGCGCCGCCGACCGATACCAGCCGGAGCGAGCCCAGGTCGGCCTGCTTGAAGTCGGGATGCTGGCTGATGAAGAGCAACATGGCGGGTACGGCGAAGGTCACCGTCACGCGGTACTGCTCGATCGCTTGCATCACCGCCGCGGCATCGAAGCCGCGCTGCAGCACCAGGTGGCCGCCGACGAGCAGCGTGGTCAGGGTGCCGCACAGCAGGCCGCCCACATGGAACATCGGCGCGAAGTTCAACGTGACGTCGGTCGAGACCATGTCCCACAGCAACAGCTCGTTGAGGTCGTTGGCCCAGAAGTTCCCATGGGTCAGCATCGCGCCCTTGGGATGGCCGGTGGTGCCGGAGGTGTACATGATCACGGCCACGTCGTCGGCCGCGACCGGGACGGCGTCGGGCACGGCGAGGGGTCCGGCCATCAGCGCGTCGGCCGACTCCCAGCCGGGTGCACCGCCTGTGCGGTGGATGAAGCGCAGGCTGCCCAGCGTGTCGCGCACGGCATCGATGACCGCGATGTGTTCCTCGCCGACGACGACGGTGTGCAGGCCGGCGTCGCCGATGATGAAGGCGAGCTCCGGCCCGCTCAGGCGGAAGTTCAGCGGCACGCAGATGGCGCCGAGGCGTGCCGTGGCGAACAGCACGACCACGAACATCGGGTCGTTGAAGCCGAGGTAGCCGACGCGCACGCCCGCCTTTGCGCCGCGTGCCGCCAGCACCGCCGACATGCGCTCGATGCGCTCGGCGAGCTCGCCGTAGGTCCAGGTGATTCCGTCGCAGGTCAGCGCGGGCCGGCGCGGCACGCGCGCGGCGCGGCGGGAGAGCCACTCGGCCAGGCCGACCGCATGGGCGCCGCCGGCCATGGCCGAAGCGGCCGTGAGGCCGGCGCTCAGCGTCCGGTCCATACGGGCTTCCTCTTTTCGTTGAAGGAGGCGAGGCCTTCTTTTGCGTCCTCGGTCATCGCCAGCAGCGCGATCTGGCTCTCGGTGTAGGCGATGCCTTCGTCGAAGGACATCGATGCCAGAGCACGCATCGCATACTTGCCGCGGCGCAGCGCCGTGGGCGACTTGGTGGCGAGCCGATCGACCAGCCACTGCGTCTTCGCGTCCAGCTCGGCGGCCGGCACCACGTAGTTGAGCAGGCCGCCCTCCTTCGCCTCCGCGGCGCTGAAAGGCTCGCCCGTCAGGCACCACTCGCGCACCAGGCGGCGCGGTGCCATCGCCTGCAACAGGCTCAGCACCTGCATCGGGAACAGGCCGATCTTGACTTCGGGCAGTCCGAACAAGGCGTTGTCGGCCGCGATCGCCATGTCGGTCATGCACAGCAGGCCGAGGCCGCCGGCCATGCAGACGCCGTTGATGCGCGCGATGCTCGGCAAGGTGGCGTTCTGCGCCTCGCGCAGCATGTCGGCGTAGTCGATGTTGGGCTGCGACAGGTCGAACGCGAAGCCCGCGCCCGGCTGCATGTCGCCGCCGGCGCAGAAGGCCTTCTCGCCCGCCGCGGTGAGCACGATCACGCGCACGTCGGCGTCGGCATGGGCCTGGCGGTAGCCCTCCCGGATGCCGGCCACGACGTCCTTGTTGATTGCGTTGCGCTTGTCCGGTCGGTTGATGGTGATCCACATCGCGCGGTCACGCTTTTCCAGAACAACGGCGGGGGGTGTGGTGCTTGCGTCGGTCATCTCTTTGCTCGCTTTCCTATGCAGCGGTCGCCGCCGCCGGCGGGGCCTCCACCGCCGCTTCGATTTCCGCCACCACGCGGCTCGCGCCCACCTGGTCCCCGGTCTTGACGTGCAGCGCCGTGACCTTGCCCGCCAAGGGCGCCGCATGGATGTGCTCCATCTTCATCGCCTCCAGCGTGACGATCGGCTGCCCGGCCTCGACCGCATCGCCGACGGCGACCATGACTGCGACCACCCGCCCGTTCATCGACGCGCGCAGCTTGCCGTCGCCGGCGGCATCGCCTTGCCGTGCCGATGCCGCGCGCGTCTTGTCTTCCACGCGCACGGGCACGCCGCGGTAGTGCAACAGCAGCATCGCCCCATCGCGATGGAACACCGCACTTTCCAGCACCTCGTCGCAGACGAAACGCACCGAGGCCTCGGCCAGGTCGACCAGGTCGACCTCGAAGTCGTGCTCGACGATGGTCACGTGGAAGCGGCGTTCGCGCGTGACGACGATGCTGGCATTCACCAGGCGTCCGCCGATGTCGAAGCGCAATGAGATCGGCAGGCTGTGCGTGAAGCGCCGGCCCTTCGGCCTTTGCCGGCGATCGCCGGTGGTCTCGTACAGGAGCACCGCGGCGAGGGCCGCGGCGCGGCCCTGCAGATCGGTGTCAGGCGCCAGCAGCTCGTCCTGATGCCGGGCGATGAAGGCCGTGGTCGCGCCCCCTTCGGCAAACACCGGATGCGCGAGACAGCGCTCGAGAAAAGACTGGTTGGTCGTCACGCCCAGCGCCACCGCGTCTTCGAGGCCCGCAACAAGCTTCCGGCGCGCCTCGTCGCGCGTCCGGCCATGGCTGATGATCTTCGCGATCATCGAGTCGTAGAACGGCGGGATCTCGCCGCCCGACCACAAGGCATCTTCCACCCGCAAGTGAGCAGGCATCTTCCACAGGGCCATCGTGCCGCTCTGCGGCATGAAGCCCCTGTCGGCATCCTCGGCGCAGAGCCGCACCTCGATCGCATGGCCGCTGAACTGGACTTGCTCCTGGGTCAGCGGCAGCGGCTCGCCCGCGGCGACCCGCAGCTGCAGCTCCACGAGGTCCAGCCCGGTGATCGCCTCGGTCACCGGATGCTCGACCTGCAGCCGCGTGTTCATCTCCATGAAATAGAAGTTGCCGTCCTTGTCGAGCAGGAACTCGAGCGTGCCCGCGCCTTCGTACCGGATGGCCTTGACCGCGGCGACCGCGGTCGCACCCATGCGTGCGCGCAGCTCCGCGCTCACGGCCGGCGACGGCGCCTCCTCGATCAGCTTCTGGTGGCGGCGCTGCACCGAGCAGTCACGTTCGCCCAGATGGATGGCATTGCCGTGGCGATCGGCGAACACCTGGATCTCGATGTGGCGAGGCTCGACGATCGCGCGTTCGAGGATGACCTCGGGATTGCCGAACGCACTTTGCGCTTCGGAGCGTGCGCTTCGCAGCAGTTCGGGAAATTCGCTGGCCGAGCGCACCAGCCGCATGCCGCGCCCTCCGCCGCCGGCGGTCGCCTTGATCATCACCGGGAAGCCGGTTCGCTCGGCTTCGGCGGCAAGGCGCGCTTCGCTCTGGTCGTCGCCCTGGTAGCCGGGGATGCAGGGAACGCCCGCCGCCTGCATCAAGGTCTTGGCACCGGCCTTGTTGCCCATCGCAACGATGGCCTCGGGCGATGGGCCGATGAAGACCAGCCCCGCATCCTTGCAAGCCTGGGCGAAGTCCTCGTTCTCGGCCAGGAAGCCGTAGCCCGGATGTACGGCGTCCGCGCCGCTCAGTTGGGCCGCCTCGATGATGCCCGGGATGCGCAGGTACGACTGTGCGGGCAATGGCTCCCCGATGCAGACGGCCTGGTCGGCCTCCTGGACATGGCGCGCATTCGCGTCGGCCGTGGAGTACACCCCCACCGTGCGGTAGCCAAGGGCGCGCGCGCTGCGGATGACCCGCAGGGCAATCTCGCCGCGATTGGCGATCAGGATCTTGCGGAAGGGCGTTGGAGTGGGGGTCGAGACGGTCATGAAATGGGGTCCAAGAGTTGAGTTCAGGAGGCCTTCGGAAAGGTGCCCATGAACTTGCTGAGAATCTGAAGCATTACTTCGTCGGCGCCGCCGCCAATGGACGTCAGGCGGCCGTCTCGGAAGATGCGCGAGATGTGGCTTTCATCCATGAAGCCCATGCCGCCCCAGAACTGCAGGCACCCGTCGGCCACTTCCCTGATCACCCTGCCCGCCTTGAGCTTCGCCATGGTGGCCGTGCGGGTCGCATCATGGCCGGCCACGACCTCTTCCACGCCTTGCCAGCAGAGCGCGCGCAGGCTGGCGACCTCGGTCTGCAGTTCGGCCAGCTTGTAGTGGACCCATTGGTTGTCGAGGATGGAGCGGCCGAAGGCCTTGCGCTCGCGCGTGTAGTCGATCGTGATGTCGATCGCCCTTTGCGCCATGCCGGCGTTGTTGAGCGCGCCCCACAGACGCTCGATCTGGAACTGCTCCATCTGGTAGATGAAGCCCATCCCCTCCTCGCCGATTCGGTAGCGCTGCGGCACCCGGACGCCGTCGAAATACAGTTGAGCGGTGTCTGAGGCATGCATGCCCATCTTCTTGAGCTTGCGGGCGACCGACACCCCCTTCGTCTTCATCGGAACGATGATCAGCGACTTGTTGCGGTGAGGCGCGCCCTCGGAGGTGTTGGCCAGCACGCAGCAGAAATCGGCCTGCGTGCCGTTGGTCGTCCACATCTTGCCGCCGTCGATCAGATAGTCGTCGCCGTCCTTGCGCGCCGTGGTCTTGACCGACGCGACGTCGGAGCCGCTGCCGACCTCGGAAACCCCCAGGCAAGCCACGTACTCGCCGGAGATCGCCGGTGCGAGGAACTCGTCGCGAAGCTCCCTGCTGCCGCGGTGCGCGAGCGCCGGCGTCGCCATGTCGGTCTGCACGCCGATGGCCATCGGCACGCCGCCGCAGTTCATCAGCGCCAGGCTTTCGGCCATCACGGCGCCATAGGAATAGTCGAGGCCGGATCCGCCGTTCTCGACCGGCTTGGTGAGGCCGAGCAGGCCCAGCTGGCCCATGCGCTTGAAGATCTCGTGGGCCGGAAACACCTCGGCTTCCTCCCAGGCGTCGACATGGGGGTTGACCTCGTTGTCGATGAAGCGCTTGAGCGTGTCGCGCAAGGCCTCGTGTTCGGGTGTCAGTTGCATTGACAATCCTTTGTGCGTCGGATCAGGGCCGGGCGACCGAGAACTGCATGGCCTGCGGTTGGCGCAGTTCGGCATCGCGGCAGATCGCCAGCACCTTGGCGAGCACGGCACGCGTGTCGCGCGGATCGATGACGCCATCGTCGAGCACATGCGCGCTGGTCGTGAACACGCTCATCTGGCTGTCGAAGCGATCGATGATGCGGCGCTCCAGGTCGTCGAGCTTGGCCTGGTCGACTTCGCCCTTTCGCTTCATCGCGGCCTCGGTCACGATGACCATGGTCTTCGCGGCCTGCTCGCCGCCCATCACCGCGGTCTTGGCGTTGGGCCATGAAAAGCAGAAGCGCGGATGGAAGCCGCGCCCGCACATGCCGTAGTTGCCGGCGCCGAAAGAGGCACCGCAGTAGATCGTGATCTGGGGCACCGTCGCGTTGGTCACGGCCTGGATCATCTTGGAGCCGTGCTTAATGATGCCGGCCTCCTCGTAGTCCTTGCCCACCATGAAGCCGGTGGTGTTGTTGAGATAGAGGATCGGCGTCTTCGACTGGCAGCAGGCTTGGATGAAATGGGTGGCCTTGGTGGCGCCGGCCGGGTCGATCGGGCCGTTGTTGGTGACGATGCCCACCGGCAGGCCCTCGATCTTGATGTGGCCGACCACGGTGGCGCCGCCGTAGTTTTCTCCGAACTCGAGGAACTCGGAGTCATCGGCGATGCGCGCGATCACCTGCTTCATGTCGACCGGGCGCTTGTGGTCCATGGGCATGATGCCCAGCAATTCCTCGGCGTCATGGCGCGGCGGCTTGAACTCGTGCGGCCGCCCGGGCGGGATGTCGCGGTTCCAGTTGATGTTGGCGAGAATCTCGCGCGCGATGCGGATGGCGTCGCGGTCGTCCTCGGCCAGGTAGTCGCCGAGGCCCGAGATCGAGGTGTGCATGAGGGCGCCGCCCAGCTCTTCCTCGGTCGCGATCTCGCCGGTCGCGGCCTGCAGCAGCGGTGGTCCCGCCAGGAAGGCCCGCGAGCGGCCCCGCACCATCACGATGTAGTCCGAGAGACCCGTCTGGTACGCGCCGCCCGCGGTGGACGAACCGTGCGTGACGGTGATCACGGGCAGCCCCGCCGCCGAGAGGCGGGCGATATTGCGGAACAGGTTGCCGCCGGTGACGAACTCCTCGACCTTGTAGGTCATCAGGTTGGCGCCCGCGCTTTCGACCAGCTGGATGTAGGGAAGCTTGTTCTCCAGCGCCAGCTCCTGCATGCGCAGCTGCTTGGGAATGCCCATGGGCTGCAGGGCGCCGGCGTCGATGCCGGAGTCGGATGCGTTGATCATGACTCGCACCCCCGACACCCAGCCGATGCCGCCGATGACGCCGCCGCCCGGAACGCTTTTTTCAAGGTCGGGGTTGTCCAGGCCCAGTCCCGCCAGCGAACAGATCGGAAGAAAGGGCGTGCCGGGGTCGAGCAACAGCGACAGGCGCTCGCGCGGCAGCAATTGCCCCCGCTTCTCGAAGCGCTCGCGCGACTTGGCCGAGGTCGCGACGCTGCGCTGTTCGTAGCCTCGTACGCGCTCGATCAGGGCCAGCATGCCGTCCCTGTTCGCCTGGAAGGCCTCGCCGCTGGTGGAGATGTTCGACTCGATGATTGCCATGTGCTGCCTGCCTTGCCTGCGTCCGCGTTGTGGATTGCTTGATGGGTGAGCCAGATTAGGTAGAAATCCGCGCGCCGTCTTGCGCGTACTCGCTGTCGATGGGCAACGGGCCTTCGGGATTCAGCCGCACGCGCAGCTTCGGCAGCATGGCGCTCGGCTGGAAGGACATCTTGCTGCGCCTGAAACCGGGCAGCCCCATGTCCTGCTCGAAGTTGAGCCATGCGACCCGGCGCGGAAACTGGGTGCAGAAGTGATGGAACATGTAGGGGTAGATGCCGTTGTGGCTGTCGAGCCCCTTGGCAAAGCGCATCACGAAGACCCCCGGCTGCAGCTCCTGCGCCAAGACAAATCCGACCGGCTGCCCCTCGGCAAAGTACAGGTAGCCCTCCAGGCCGAAGGCCGCGGCGCGGTCGATGGCTTCCAGGCAGGCGGCGTCGTCGGCTTCGCCTTCGCCCTTCCCTTTTTGCGCCATCCAGCCCTGGAGCACCTGCCGGGCGGCAGCGGCGAGGCTCTGGTCGAAGGGCCGGCTCGAGGGAACGTGGGCGGCGAGGAACTGGCGCATCAGGTTGCGCTTCTTGGCCAATGCGCGCCCGGGGTATACAGCAAAGGTGCTCGCCGCATACAGATAGTCGGCATCGTCGCGCGACGCTGAGATGCTGAAGCAGTCCGGCGCCAGCCGCGCCGCATGGCGGCTCGCCACAGGGTAGAAACAATCGTGGCCTTCGAGGAGCACGCGCAACGCGCCGATCGGTGCCGCGCCCGGGTCGAACAAAGGCATCAGATGTCGCGTGCCATCGTAGGCGCGGCCCGAAATGCACGGCCATTCGCCGGCCAGGAAGCGGTAGTCGTGCGCAGCGCGAAAGAGGTAGAGGTTCGAAAACGCGTGGTCCGACAGGCAGTGTTCCGCGCTGCCCTGGCTCAGGCTGGCGAGGGCCGCGTCGATGGGCCGCCGCATCCGGAGATCGAGCGGCAGGCCGGTCAAGGGGCGTACACCACCTTGCGCACGCCCGGCGCCGGCGCATCGGCGGGCGGCCCGGCAAAGCACTGCGCCACCGACAGCCATTGCCGGGCAGACCCACTGCTGTACTCCAGGTCGGTATCGGCCAGGTTGCGCCGCTGCGTGACCAGCAGGCAGAAGTCCTCCGCGGTGCCACGCACGAACTCGGGCGAGGCCGGGTCGCCCCAGGCCCAGACGCCGCCCTCCGGGGCATCGAGCTCGACATGCGGAACGACGGCCGGCACCGGCAGCTTTCGATTGACGAAAGTCCAGCCGAAGGTGGTCACGCCGATGTGGGCAATGTGCTTGAGTCGGGAGGTCGCCGGGCGCCGGCGGGCCACCACGTCCCAGACGTCCTGGCCATGGGCCCAGGTCTCCATCAGGCGGGCAGTGGCAAAGGAGCGCGCACTCATGCTCGGTCCGTACCAGGGCAGTCGCGCCTTGGGGTCGAGGGCGGCCAGCGCGTCGACCAGCTGCCCGGAGAGGGGCTCCCAGTGCGCGAGCAGCGAAGGCCCGTCGAGGTGACCATACTCGTCCCGCGCGATCGCGCTGATTTCCTTGCCGGTGGCGAGAAGCGCATTGAGCGCAGCCGTGTCGCGCGCGAAGACATCGGGATCGGTGGCCGACTGCAAGCCGGTTTCGTCGAAGAAGCAAAGATGCGCGATCTCGTCCCACGGCGTCCAGCCGTAGAACTCGCTCTTCAAGCGCCATTGCGCCGGCGTCAACATGCGCGCCAGCGCCGCCAGTTCCGAATACTCGGCGCGAAGATCGCTGATGGTGTCGTTCATCGTGGTCCTGCTCTTGTCTATACACCCAGCTGCCGCGCAGCCAGGTCCTTCATCACCTCTTCCGATCCGCCGCCGATCATCATGACCTTGACCTCGCGGTAGATGCGTTCGCTCTGCGTGCCCCGCATGTAGCCCATGCCGCCCAGCAGCTGCACGGCCTGGTCGGCGCAAAACTGCATCGCCTGCGTCGCCTGGACCTTCGCCAGGCAGATGCGCGCCACCAGGCGCGCCGGATCGGAGAGTTGGTGCTCGATGCGGTAGGCCAGGTCATAGACGAGCGTGCGCGCGGCGTCGATGCGCAAGGTCATGTCCATCAGCTTGTGGCGCACCACTTGCCGCTCGGATAGCGGGATGCCGGACAAGGTCCGCTGGCGCGTCCAGTCCACCGCCTCCTTCAGGCACACCTCGGCATAGCCGCAGGCCAAGGCGGACATGAACAGCCGTTCGCTGTTGAAGTTCTTCATGAAGATCTTGAAGCCGCGGTTCTCGACGCCCACGAGGTTGGTTGCCGGAACCCTGCAGTTGTCGAAATGCAGATGCGCGGTGTCGGAGCTCCACCAGCCCATCTTCTTGAGCGGCGTGCGCGTGAGGCCCAGCGTGTCGCCGTCGATCACCAGCACCGAGATGCCGCCCGAGCCCTTGACCGCCGGGTCCGTGCGCACGGCGGTGGTGATGAAGTCGGCGCGGATGCCGGAGGTGATGAAGGTCTTCTCGCCATTCACGACGTAGTGGTCGCCGTCGCGGACCGCGGTGGTCCGGAGGTTGGCCACGTCGGAGCCGCCCGACGGCTCCGTGATGGCCAGCGCGGCGATCTTCTTGCCCGCCAGCACCGGCGGGATGACCCGGCGCTTGAGCTCGTCGCTGCCAGCAGCAAGAATGGGAGGCAACGCGATGCTGTGCGAATTCATCGAGGCCTGCACGCCCCCGCCGCCGCAGCGAGCGAACTCTTCGGCCACCACAAGCTGGTAGAACACATCGGCCGGCGTGCCGCCGTATTCCTCCGGATAGCCCAGTCCCTGTATGCCCATCTCGGCGGCACGTTCGTAGAGGGAGCGCGGGAAGGTCTCGGCCTCGTCCCACTCGTGCACGTTGGGGGTGATCTCGCGCGCGACGAAGTCGCGCAGGCTGGCTCGAAACTGTTCGTGGTCGGGGCTGAAATAGAAGGGCAGCGGTGGCGCGTCCAGAAACTCCATGGGTGTCTCCTGTGACTTCGAAGGCTAGCCCCTGCCTTGCGCCAGGTCTTGCGCCAACTCGCTAGGGTCAGCGACTTGGCGCAAGCCAATCGGTGACGCAGGCCTTAACCTGAGGACATCATTCTCCCGTCCTGGACCGCCCATGAATCCAACGCCAGAAGCCGGCCTGACCCTGTCCCAAGCCTTGGCGAGCGCCGCCCGCTCTCACCCGGCAGTCGTCGCCTACATCGATCGTGGCCGCAACTTCTCGTTCAGTGACGTCGAGGCGGCGAGCGACAGACTGGCGTGCGCCCTGCTGGCGCTCGGTTTGTCACGCGGCGACCGGCTGGCCTTGCTGGCCGACAACCGGATCGAGTGGCTGCAAATGTTCTTCGCAGCCGCCAGGATCGGCGTGGCGGTGGTTGCGCTCAGCCCCCGCTACCGGGACGCGGAGATCGAGTACATGCTCGGCGACAGCCAGACCCGGGCCGTCTTCACCCTGGGCCGGGTGGAGGACTTCGACTGCCTCGCCATGTTCGAACGGCTCGCGCCGCGCTTGCCCGACCTACGGCAGGTTGTCGCCATGGACGGCGATGACTTTGCCACCATGGCAGCCACCGTCGTGGATCCGGGCATGCTCGCCGCAGCTTCATCCGCGGTGCGCGCGGACGACCTTGTCATGGTGATCTATACCTCAGGGACGACCGGGCGCCCCAAGGGCTGCGCGCTGACCCACGCCAGCCTGCTGGCATCGGCGCGCGGCCAGGCGGACCATACGCGCGTGCGGGCCGGCGATCTCATGCAGCTGAGCAATCCGTTCAACCACGTCGGCGGGATCACCTGCGGCATCCTGTCGCAGATGCTCGCCGGCGGCAGTTGCGAGCTGGTGCCGGCGTTCAAGGCGAAGACGGTGCTCGACATGATCCGAAGGCACCCGCCGGCGATCCTGGTCGGCGTGCCGACGATGATGGCGCTGCTGCTGATGCATCCCGAATCGGAATCCGCGGACCTGAGCACGGTCCGCCTCATCATCACCGGCGGCTCCAACGTCGACGCCACGCTGCTTGCACAACTGCAGCAGCGCATGCCCCAGGCCACGGTGATGAACCTGTACGGCCTCTCGGAAGCCTCCGGAGCGCTGGTGATGACGCCCTGGGACTGCGCCGACGAGGACTTGATGCAGTCCATCGGCCAACCCCTGGCGGGCGCCGAAGTGCAAGTCATCGGGCCGGACGGCCGCGAACTGCCGCCCGGCGAAGTCGGCGAACTCCGCTTCCGCGGCCTCGGTGTGGTGCGCGGCTATATCGGCGCTGCCGCCGACTCCGGCGCATTCGCCGACGGCTGGCTGCACACCGGCGACCTGGGGCTGATCGACGAACGCGGCTTCATCACGCTCAAGGGCCGAATGAAGGACATGTACATCCAGGGCGGTTTCAACGTCTATCCGGCCGAGGTCGAGGCGCTGATCGCCACGCATCCCCAGGTGCTGATGGTCGCCGGCATCGGCGTGCCCGACCCTGTGCTCGGCGAAGTGGGCCGCTATTTCGTCGTCGCCAAGGAGGGCAGCGAGCTCACGTCCGCCGACGTTCTGGCCCATTGCGCCGGCAGGATCGCAGACTACAAGATGCCGCGGCAGATCGTGCTGCGCACCGAACTGCCGTTCACCCCGGCAGGCAAGATCCACAAGGCCCGGTTGCGATCAGAGCCTGTGTGACGCCGGGCGTGCGGCAAGGACGGTGCGCCCTTCAAGGGGCGAGCTTGTCCGCGCTGCGAAACCAGCGCGGATAGAAGGTCGCCACCATGGGCCCATCGGTCGCGAGGGCGTGGCAGCCGTCGAGATTGAAAGGCCGTTCCGTTTCTGGCTGGTGGATGTCACCGGCCAGCGTCTGGATCACGCCGGTGGCCATCGTCGAGAGCAATTCCGTCAGGTGCGTGCAGCCGCGCACGCCGGCGAAAAGGCGCCGTATGCTCCCGCGGAAACCGGGCCCCACGCGCAGGCCGACCAGCCCATCGTAAGTCGGGGTGATGCTGCCGCAGACGCCGGCGAACGGAGAAGCATCGGTGACAGCCACCGCCGCACGAATCAGCGCCGCGTCGTCGACCGTCAATCGCAACCACATCGAGTGGATGAACTGGCCGGCCGGGCGCCCGCCGCCGGGATAGCTCACGTCCTGTGCGCGCATGTCTGTCAGATGGCCTTCGACGTCCCACAGCCCGTCGCCTCGCCGATACCCGCGAATGCTGATGGTGCGGGTGTGCGTGGCCTCGCGCTCGACGGCGGATGGGGGCAAAGGCATTGAAGAGATCGCGATTCGGATGCTGGAGCGTCCATGGTGCCGGCGCCGTGAATGCATGTCTTGCGCCCAGTGGCTGCATGCCAGCATGTTGGCGCAAGCCTTTTGGGAAGCATCCCGGTAAGCTGACCGCCGTCGGAATTGCGCCGCCGCCCACGCGACGGCGCCTCACATTGCTCCACTCAAGCCAGGAATAGTTCATGACAAGCAGCAAGGAACCCACACAGAAAATCGTCCGCATCGGCGGCGCCTCGGGCTTCTGGGGCGACAGCATGGTGGCCGCGCCGCAGCTGGTGAAGCTGGGCAAGCTCGACTATCTGGTGTTCGACTTCCTGGCCGAGACGACGATGTCGATCCTGGCTTCGGCGCGCGCCAGGAAGCCCGAGATGGGCTATGCGACGGACTTCGTCGACATCGCGATGAAGTCCGTGCTCGGCGAAGTGAAGCGCCAGGGCATCAAGGTGATCAGCAATGCGGGCGGCATCAACCCGCAGGGATGCGCCGACGCGCTGCAGGCGCTGGCCGCCGCCGAAGGCATCTCGCTTCGCATCGCGGTCGTCGAGGGCGACGACGTCAGCGCGCAGATGCCGGCACTGCGCGAGCGCGGCGCCAAGGACATGTTCACCGGCGAGGCACTGCCCGAGAAGGTGCTGAGCGCCAACGCCTACCTCGGCGCGCTGCCGATCGCCGCCGCGCTCGCGGCGGGTGCCGAGGTGGTGATCACCGGGCGCTGTGTGGACAGCGCCGTCACGCTGGGACCGCTGATGCACGAGTTCGGATGGACCGGCCAGGACTTCGACCTGCTGGCCTCCGGCAGCCTCGCCGGGCACATCATCGAATGCGGATGCCAGGCCACCGGCGGCCTGCACACCGACTGGGAAGACATTCCCGACTGGGCGAACATGGGCTACCCGATCGTCGAGTGCCATGCCGATGGCAGCTTCGTCGTCACCAAGCCCGAGGGCACCGGCGGCAAGGTGATCCGCGCCAATGTCGCCGAGCAGATGCTGTACGAGATCGGCGACCCTGCCGCCTACATGCTGCCCGACGTCGACTGCGATTTTCGCGAGGTCGTGATCGAGCAGCAGGCGGACAACCGTGTGCGCGTCGGCCCTGCCAAGGGGCGAGCGCCCTCTGCGAGCTACAAGGTCTCCGCGACCCAGCTCGACGGCTTTCGCTGCGCGGGCAGCATGGTCATCATCGGCATCGATGCCGAGAAAAAGGCGCGACGCACGGCCGAAGCGATCATCGAACGCACCAGCAACATCCTGCGCGAGAGCGGCCAGCCGCCCTTCACTTCCACCTACATCGAGGTGATCGGCTCGGAGTCGCTCTACGGTCCGCACGCACGCACGCGGGACGTGCGCGAGGTCATGATGCGCGTTGTCGCCAATCATCCGCAGAAGGCCGCGCTCGCCATTTTCGCGCGCGAGATCGCACCGTCGGGCACGTCCTGGGCGCCTGGCACGACAAGCCCGGGCGGGGGGCGACCCTCGGTGTCGCCCTTGATCAAGCCCTTTTCATTCACGCTGGACAAGCAGGCCGTCGGCGTCGCATTCGTCCTCAATGGCGAACGCCACGCCGTCTCCGTTCCCCCCAGCGCGGGCGACACCCGTCCGCCGGCCACCGAGCCTCCTGCTCGCTTGGCGGATACCGGAGAGCTGCTGGAGGATGTGCGACTGATCCAACTCGCCTATGCACGCAGCGGCGACAAAGGCAACATCTCCAATATCGGCCTGATCGCGCGGCGCCCGGAGTGGTTGCCACTGCTGTGGGACCGGGTGACTTCGGAGGCCGTTCAGGGCTACTTTTCGCATATGGTTCACGGCAAGGTCGAGCGCTTCTATCTGCCGGGCACTGCCTCGATGAACCTGCTACTGCACGACGCCCTGGACGGCGGCGGCCCCTCGTCGATGCGCATGGACCCGCTCGGCAAGGGCATGGCGCAGATGCTGCTCGACATGACTATTTCGGTACCGAGATCTATCGCAGCGATTGTCTGAGAGCCCCCGATCGCTGTTCCGATCGAGCTACAGGTTCTGGGCCACATGCTGACGGATGCTCATGGCGGCCGCTCAAGGGCCTCGACGAGCACTTTGTTATGGAGGTGCCTAGAGGCTGAGGGCATTGAAGTCGCGAAGGCATGACCCACTTCATCTTCTAGGCTGGCGCCCAGCACATGGACCAGCGCCGGCGGCGCTGGCCGTCAGATATAGGTCCGCGCCGACCGCAGCAAGGCGTCAGTGATGACCGGGTGTGCGGCAATGAACGCACCGCCGATGCCGGCCGCCTTGCCCAGCGTGTCCATGCAGAGATCAGTCGCTCGCTGCACAGGCCGAAATGCGCCAGCGAGCCGCGGCCCTGCGCCAACATGACGTGGAGCAGCGTGTCGAGCTGACCCTTGACCGCCGCGTTCGAACAGGTTGACCCACCACGAACTGGTGGCGTCGAAGTAGCGGCCGCCGTCGTAGTCGAACACCCAAAGTCTCTCGCCGCAGGCGATCGGCAGGGGTGGCACAGCGGCGGCGCTTCATCAGCGTGCACGGGTGCCACACGTGCCGCAGGCTGCGCTGCTGCTAAGACGCGCCCACGAAGTTCATGACCGCGCGATGGATGGCGCAGCGTCGCTCGGGCCGGTGAGCTTCCGCCGGGCCTGCAATGGAGTTTGCATATCGTGTCTCCCCTTGAAGACGCCACGTCGCCCATCAGAGGGCCATGGCCGAACGTACGCCTTGTTCGATGGCGCGCATCGCGTCAAGCTCCAGCGCGAGCAGCGCGCCGCCGATCACCGTCGTGGGCAGCCCGAACCGCTGCAGCGGGCCCAACAGATCGGCCCGCGATTGCTGTCCGGCGCACACAACGATGGTGTCGGCCACGATGAGTCGTGGCTCATCATTCACCCGCACATGCAAGCCGTGGTCATCAATGCGTTCGTATTGCACCCCACCGAGCATGTGCACCCCCTTGCGCTCCAGAATCGCGCGGCGGATCCATCCGGTCGTCTTGGCCAGCCCTTGACCCAAGCGTGCCTCCTTGCGCTGCAGCAGCCAAACCTCACGAGGAGAGGCGGCATCGCGCGAAGGAACCAAGCCGCCCCGGGCTTGCACGGAAAGGTCGATGCCCCACGCCGCAGCAAAGCGATTCAGGGGCGAGTCGCCAGGAGGTTCGGCGTGGGTGAGCAGCTCGGCCACATCGAATCCGATCCCGCCGGCGCCGATGATCGCCACGCGCGCGCCGGCCTGGCGCCGCCCGGTGATCAGGTCGACGTAGCTCACCACTGAGGCATGTTCGATACCGACGATCTCGGGCACGCGGGCTGTCACGCCGGTGGCGAGTACCACGTGTTCGAATCCGTCGGCGGCCAGCTCATTGGCTGTCGCCTGGTGTTCCAGTCGCAGCTGCACGCCTGTCACCTCGATGCGCCGCGCGAAATATCGCAGCGTCTCGTTGAACTCCTCCTTGCCGGGAATTCGGCGAGCCAGGTTGAACTGTCCACCGATGACAGGTGCTGCGTCGAACAACACGACGTGGTGCCCTCGTTCAGCCGCGGTGACCGCGCAGGCCAGGCCGGCCGGGCCCGAACCTACCACCGCTACCCGCCGCGGTCGCGTGGCAGGGACGATATGCATCTCGGTCTCGCGGCAGGCCCGAGGGTTGACCAGGCAGCTGGTTTGGCCGCCGCTGAAGGCCTGATCCAGACAAGCTTGATTGCATGCGATGCAGGTGTTGATCTCATCCGCGCGGCCGGAGGCAGCCTTCTTGACGAATTCGGGGTCGGCCAACAGGGGGCGTGCCATCGAAATCATGTCCGCCTCACCCCGGGCCAAGATGCCTTCGGCGACTGCGGGGTCGTTGATACGGTTGCTGGCCACCACCGGAATGCGAAGTTCCCGCTTCAACCTGGCGGTGAGCGGTACGAAGGCCGCGCGCGGCACCATCGTCGCGATGGTGGGAATGCGGGCCTCGTGCCAGCCCACATAAGGGTTGATCATCGTGGCGCCCGCGTTCTGAATCTCGTGTGCGAGCGACACTACTTCATCCCAGGTGCAGCCGCCATCGACGAGGTCCAGCATCGAAAGCCGGTAGATGAGAATGAAATCTGCACGCGTGGCGGCGCGTGTGCGGCGAATCACCTCCAGTGCAAAGCGCATGCGGTTGGTCGCGCTACCGCCCCAGATGTCGGTGCGTTGGTTGGCGCGCGGCGCGAGGAATTGGTTGATGAGGTAGCCCTCGGCACCCATCACCTCCACGCCGTCGTACCCGACGTCCTGTGCCAGACGCGCGGCGAGTGCATAGTCGCCGATGCTGCGCTCGATGTCATCCTCCCTCATCTCGCGCGGCGTGACGCTCGAGATCGGCGAACGAATCGCCGAAGGCGCCACGCCTTGGGAGTGCCGGGCATAGCGGCCGGCATGCAGCAGTTGCATCGAGATGAGGCCGCCTTCAGCGTGCACGGCCGCGGTGATGCGCCGATGAGGTGCTGCATCGGCCGGGCTGGCGAGCGTGGTCATGTCCTTGAACATGTTGCCCTCAACGTTCGGCGACAGCCCGCCCGCGACGATCAGGCCGACGCCGCCGCGGGCGCGTTCTGCGTAGTACGCCGCCATTCGTTCGAAGCCGTTCGGCGCCTCTTCGAGCCCCGTGTGCATGGAGCCCATCAGCACGCGGTTGGGAAGAATGACGCCGCCCGGCAGTTCGATCGGGCTCAGCAACGTGGGGTAGGGTGAAAGATTCATGATGAGGAGTGGAAGTGCGCAGGACGTTCCCGGTGATCGCAAGCCTAGTGGGTTGGCTGCAAGCGCGTCTTGTGCCGAATGGCTGATCTGCGTGGCACGGTCAAGCCGACAGCTGACGCAGGCGGGCACTGAACGGTTCAGGGACTTTCGTGACGCGCCGGGTCTTCGGGGCAATGAACACGAAGCCGATCTCGCCGCGGCCACTTCCCGCCGGGTCGTCTCCCCGCCATCCGGAAGACGAGGTCGAAGCCATACCTGTTGAAGCCCAGCGGCTTCATTCGCAGCAAGGGATCCGGCTTTCGGCGGCAAGCCCAGCGGGCTCAATGTGCCCCGGAGCCCGTTGCGAGGCGACCCACCTTGGCGCCCGTGCCCCGGGCGCTAGCACTGGCCGCGGGACCGTCTTCCGCGCGTTTGGCATACCTTGCAGACTCACCACCAAGCGAAACAGGTTGTGAATCAGTGGCAGCCTGAACGGGAGCGCTGACCGATCAGACGCAGCGTAGGCATCGCGGATCTGCGGGTCGTCCTGCGCGCAGTAGCCGTTCGTCTGATCGCCCAGTCGGTGGCAAGTGCGGATTTCCCCACCGCCCGCAGGGCAGACCGTAGCCAGAAACGTGATGCCGAACATCCTGCTGATGGCGGTGATCGGAGGTCTCAGCACGGTGTATGGCGCGGCTCTCGGCGTGGTGCTGTTCACCGTGGCCAAGAACTACCTGCAGTTGCTCCTGAAGACTATCAGCGGCGGCCTTTCGGGCCTGCCGGTGGTCGCGCATCTGTTCGCCCCCGAACCCTAAATGCTGTGGTTCGGCTTTGTCTCCCGTGCTGACGGTCTGCTTTTTCCCCAGCGGCATCATCGGCAAGCTTCGCCAGCACGCGGCGCGGCGTTAGCCAATCGGCACAAGACCCCGGCCGGCGTTCCCTGGAAGATGGCGCTCGATTTACCGAGAGGCAACATGAACACGCTCAAGGACAAGACGCTCTTCATCACCGGCGCCAGCCGCGGAATCGGCAAGGCCATCGCGTTGCGCGCCGCCCGCGACGGCGCCCGTATCGTGATCGCCGCCAAGACGGCCGAGCCGGATCCGCGTCTGCCGGGCACGATCTTCAGCGCCGCAGAAGAGATCGAGTCCGCCGGCGGCCAGGCGCTGCCCGTGATTGTCGACGTGCGCGACGAGGCGCAAGTGCAGGCCGCCGTCGATCAGGCGGTGGCGCGCTTCGGCGGCCTCGACGTGCTGGTCAACAACGCCAGCGCGATCCACCCGCATGGCGTGCTGCAAACGCCGGTGAAGAGATATGACCTGATGATGGACATCAACGTGCGCGGCAGCTTCGTGTGCGCCCAAGCCTGCCTGCCGCACCTGCTGAAGTCAACGAACGCCCATGTGCTGAGCCTGTCGCCGCCGATCAACCTGAACCCGCGCTGGCTGGGCGTCCACGCTGCCTACACGATGTCCAAGTACGGCATGAGCCTGCTAGCACTCGGGGTGGCCGAAGAATTCCGCGACCGCGGCGTCGCGGCCAACACACTGTGGCCACGCACGTTGATCGCGACGTCGGCATTGAACCTCGCCGCGCCTGGCCCGGCGGCGCGAGCGCGCACGCCCGAGATCATGGCCGAAGCCGCGTACTGGATCCTCACCCGGGACAGCCGACAGCTCAGCGGGCAGAGCTTCATCGACGAGGAAGTGCTGCGTGGCACCGGCGTCACGGACTTCGAACGCTACGCGGCGCAACCCGGCGGCACCCTCGAACTGGACTACTTCGTCGAGACCTGAAGCAGCGCCGGTCGGGCCGACGTTCAGCCCTGCTTCGACAAGGTGCCCATGAACTTGCAGAGGACCTGCAGCATCACTTCGTCAGCACCGCACCTCCGTGTCGCAGAAGATGCGCGGATCCATCAGGCCGCCTTGCGCCGGCGCCATCACGACCTAGGGCAAGTCTGATCAAGTCCCCTGGCCCGTGGCTTGCTGTGTTGAAGGCATAGTCATAGCGAGAGTGCCGAACATGAAGCAGCAGACATTGGCGATGGCGGCGGACCAGGGTGCGGGATTCGAACGATTTCGTCGTCGCACCAAGCGCGAGGACTTTCTGAAGGCCATGGACGCGATCGTTCCGTGGGCCGCGTTGTGCGCAGTGATCGAGCCGCACTATCCCAAGGCTGGCAATGGGCGCCCTCCAATCGGACTGGAGCGCATGCTGCGCATCCACCTGCTGCAGCACTGGTTCAACCTGGCTGACAACGCGGTTGAGGAGGCGTTGTATGACATCGCCAGCCTGCGCAGCTTTGTGGGCATCGACCTGGGTGTCGAGCGGGTGCCTGACGAGACCACGGTGCTGAAGTTCCGCCATCTGCTGGACAAACACGACCTGGGCAAGAAGCTGTTTGACGAAGTGGGCAAGGTGCTGCAGTCCAGCGGCTTCCAGATCAAGACCGGCACCATCGTGGATGCAACACTCATTGGCGCACCGAGTTCGACCAAGAACGCAGACAAGGCGCGAGACCCCGAGATGCACCAGACGCGCAAGGGGATGCAATGGCACTTCGGCATGAAATTGCACATTGGCGTGGACAGCCAGAGCGGGCTGGTACACAGCGCCGTGGTGACGGCTGCCAACGTGCATGACAAGCATCCACTGCCCGACTTGCTGCACGGCAACGAGCGCCGCGTCTACGGCGACAGCGCCTACGCGAGCCAGAAGGACCTGATTCGGGGCAAGGCGCCGAACGCGCTGGACTTCACCAACCAGCGCACGCGCAAGGCGGGGTGCGAGGTCGACGAGGTGAAGAAGGCGAAGAACCGCAACAAGTCGAAGATTCGCTCGCGGGTCGAACATGTCTTCGCGGTGGTCAAGCGCTTGTGGGGTTTCAACAAGGTGCGATATCGAGGCCTCGCGAAGAACGCGACCCGGGCGTTCGTGGCGCTGGCGATGGCCAACATCTATCTGGCGAGGCAACCACTGTTGGCACAAATGCGTGCAAAGTGAACCAGGAGTGGGCCAATGGCCCCCAGCCAGAGTCCGAACGGGCCAATTCGCCTTTGAATGCGCCCCACAATCGATCAGACAGCAGTGAAATCGCCGGATTTCACGTCGCCCGCAAGCCATCACCACTGTTCAACGAAAACAGTGGCTTGATCAGCGTTGCCTTAGATTCATCTGGGAGCGCCTCGCCCGGAGTAGCTAGCGCCTCTTGAGAAAGGTCAGAATCCGGCCATGAGCGGACGTAGCGCACGCCTGTCCTTGATGATGGCGGAGTAGCTCATGCCTGATCCTCAGGCAGCTTGTAGTCCTTCAGCATTTCGCGCAGCCGGGTCTTGAGGATCTTGCCGGTCGCGCCAATTGGAATTGCATCAACAAACACCACGTCGTCGGGGATCTGCCACTTGGCCGTCTTGCCCTCGTAGAACTTCAGCAGCTCCTCTCGCGCGACTTCGGCGTTGGGCTTCTTTACCACCGCGATGATCGGCCGCTCGTCCCACTTGGGGTGCGCCACGCCGATGCACGCGGCCATGGCGACAGCCGGGTGCGCGACGGCGATGTTCTCGATCTCGATGGAACTGATCCACTCGCCGCCGGACTTGATCACGTCCTTGCTGCGGTCGGTGATCTGAAGGTAGCCGTCCGGATCGATGGTGGCGACGTCGCCGGTGGGGAACCAGCCGCGACCCTGCTCGTCGGGAACCAGCGGATCGCCGCCCTCGCCCTTGAAGTATTCCTTCACGATCCACGGGCCCTTGACCAACAGGTCGCCATAGGCCTTGCTGTCCCAAGGCAGCTCCTTGCCGTTGCCGTCGACGATCTTCATGTCGACGCCGAAGATGGCGCGGCCCTGCTTCATGCGGATCTGCAGCTGCGCGTCGGCGGGCAGCGACAGGTGTTTGTTCTTGAGCGTGCACAGCGTGCCGAGCGGGCTCATCTCGGTCATGCCCCAGGCATGCAGCACCTCGACGTTGTAGTTCTCCTGGAACGCCGTGATCATGGCCGGCGGGCAAGCCGAGCCGCCGATGACGGTGCGGTTGAGCTTGCTGAACTTCAGGCCGTTGGCCTGCATGTGGCCCAGCATCATCTGCCACACCGTGGGCACACCGGCCGCGAAGGTCACGCCTTCGGCCTCGATGAGTTCGTACACCGACTTGCCGTCCAGCGAAGGGCCCGGGAACACGAGCTTGCAGCCCACCAGCGCGGCCGAGTACGGAATGCCCCAGGCGTTGACGTGGAACATCGGCACCACAGGCAGCACCGAGTCTTGCGCCGAGATCCGCATCACGTCGGGCAGCGCGGCGGCGTAGGCGTGCAGCATGGTCGAGCGGTGGCTGTACAGCGCGGCCTTCGGGTTGCCCGTGGTGCCGCTCGTGTAGCACATGCTCGAGGCCGAGTTCTCGTCGAAGGTGGGCCAGTCGTAGCTGGTGGATTGCGCGCCCATCCAGGCTTCGTAGCTCACCAGGTTGGGCACGCCGCTGTCGGCCGGCAGCTTGTCGGCATCGCAAAGTGCAACCCATTTCCGGATCGTGGGACAACGCGCATGCACCGCCTGCACGAGTGGCAGGAAGCTCAGGTCGAAGCACAGGATCTGGTCGTCGGCGTGGTTGGCGATCCAGGCGATCTGGTCAGGGTGCAGGCGCGGATTGATGGTGTGCAGCACGCGGCCTGTGCCGCTCACGCCGTAGTACAGCTCCAGATGGCGGTAGCCGTTCCAGGCCAGGGTGGCGATGCGGTCGCTGAACAGCAGTTGCTCGCTGTCCAGCGCATTGGCTACCTGCCTGGCGCGCGATGCGATGTCGCTCCAAGTGCAGCGGTGGATATCACCCTCGACACGACGCGAGACGATCTCGCCGTCGCCGTTGTGGCGCTCGACGAACTCGATCAGCGACGAGATCAAAAGCGGTTGGTCTTGCATCAAACCCAGCATGAATATGTCCTCAATTGGAAGAAATTGGCGCAGCGCCGTGGACCACCGTCTGACCATCTCGTCCAGGCAGCGCCACGGCAAGCGATTTCGGAAATCACCGCTTGTTCGCGTTGTGAGGGACTGAGCGCAGAAACAAGTTCAGCGCACCCGCCCGCATGTCGCCAGTCCTGCAGTGCCGGGTCCTCTGGTCTGCTCGCTCGCGGGGATCAGCAAGAGCCGGCTATTTGCAAGCTGGGTGATTCCACGCTCAGCGATGCCGGTCTCGGATGGATTTCGTTCGTCGTCGGCCGAGTTGATAGCAAGTACATGTGCTCGGATTCGGTCGAGCCCGGCCGACGGGTCGTAGTCGCGCGAAGCCTCCCATTGGTAGAGCAAATCGTTGGCATCGCTGCTGAACGGTAATGCCCCGTCGGGCCTCCAGCCAGTCGTCTAGCACACCAAAGAAGGCCATCTCCCCCGGCGCAGTTTCTCGAGTGATCATCGGCAGAGAAAGCGCGCTCAAGCGACGAAATCTTCAATATAAGCATGCGTTGATACCAAATTTTCAAGTCTCATTCCGCTCAAATTCCGCGTTCGAGTGAATGGGGAGTTCGAGGGCCTTCTTATAGTCCTTGACTGCTCGCTCCGCGTCCGACCTCATGGCGCCAATATCGGTCGCAGCGGTAATGAAGTTGAATCCGAAATCAATGCTCTTCCGAATGCCGCCGGTGCCTGAAACAAGCAAGCCAACGATCAATCCTCGGCGTTTTGCGTGACTCACGATGGAGGACACCGCGGCATCTAAAACTTCATCTTCGAATAGCTTCGCCCTTGGTCGCCCGAGAGACATCGCTAAGTCCATGGTTCCCAGGTAAATCCCCGTCAGCCCCTCAACTTCGGTGATCGCTTCGATGTTCTCAACTCCTCGGGCGGTTTCGATCATCGCGAATGTAGCGATGCTGGAGTTTGCCTGCTCCAAGTACTCACTTCCATACTGACTTAGCGGCAGTATGGGCCCAAAGCTTCTGCAGCCAACGGGGGGGTAGTAGGCGTATTCGACCAAGCGTTCGGCTTGCTCCCTCGTCTCTATCATTGGACAGGTCACGCCCATTGCTCCGGCATCTAGCATTTGCATGATGACTCCCTCGTCCAGTGCTGGCACCCTAACCAGGGGAGTCACATCTAAGCGGCTAAGCAATTGAAGCATGGGAATTGCTTCGGAGTACCCAATCAATCCATGTTGTAGGTCGACCGTGACACAGTCAAAACCCTGAGATGCAAATATCTCGGCACCAAAGGTGCCTGGCATCATGCAATAGCCATTGCTCACTGCAGCGCCGGCTGCGGCGGCACGTTGCTTGAGGGAGATGAGGGGGAGGCGCATAGTTTTGTCGTCAGTTCTCGTCATTCAAATCCACGCGCGAAAGGTCAAGCACGTTGAGGCCGGCTAGCGAACCGGCTGAAGCGTAGTCCTTCGTCATTTCTCCAGCGGAAGGCTTGCCTTGTCGGCGCCGATGGCTTGCTCATCGAAACGTGACTTGAGTTCGGCAAACGACAACAACTCGCCGCCGATCGCACTTGCCGCAACGGTAGGCGGACTGGCGAGCCAGATCTGACCCGGACCAGAGCGACCGGGAAAATTGCGGTTCTGCGCGCTCACCGTGACCTGGTCGGACCTCAGCGACGCTCCCGGGCCGGAGTTGGCACAGGCGCCGCAGTCGGGCAGAAGGACGGTTGCGCCGACCCGCTGAAACGTCTCCGAATAGCCCTTGGCCTCGCAGTAGTCGCGGACCGCCATCGTGCCGAACTGAAGGTAGAACTCAACGCCCTCTGCCACCCTCATGCCTCGGTCGGCCGCCCAAGATAAGACGGCATGATAGGCATCGAAGTCTTCTCGCTTCCCGCCAGTACATGACCCCGCAAAGGCGATGTCAATCTTCGGCCGTTCGGTCAGGCTGGAAAGTGGGATGCCGTTTCCGGGATCGCCCGGCGCAGCGACCATCGGGGACAGAAGCGCCGTCTCGACAACGATGGTGTCCGAATAGCTCGCGCCCGGGTCACTCTTCATCCAGGGCTCGAGCGTAAAGTCAATGCCGCGCCTTTCACGCAGGAACTCGCACGTCTTCTCATCGGGCTCGACAATCCCAGCAAACCCGCCGAGTTCTGCCACCATGTTTGTCAACGTCGTTCGCTCGTCGATCGACAAATAGCGCATGCTCGTGCCGGAAAACTCGAATACCTTTCCGAGCCCGAGTCCTCCTCGAATCTTGGGATGCGCGAGCAGGTTCAGGGCGAGGTCCTTGCCGGTGATGCCTGCCGGCACCTCGCCATTGAACTCAATGCGCAGCGTTTCGGGCACCGTGATACGCACTGCGCCTGTCAGCATGGCGCTGGCCATGTCAGTTGTGCCCACTCCGAAGGCCAAACAGCCAAGCGCTCCCGAATGAGGAGTGTGGGAATCAGTTCCTACCAATACTTGGCCAGGTAGCGCATATCGCTCTGCCATGAGGGGATGGCAGATGCCCTCGGACCCGCCGGGCCCCGGCAGGTAACCGTGTGAACGAATGCCATACTCCTTCAGGAACTCTTCATGGGTTTCGTGCATGACTCTCATGCGCACCGGCGGTTTACCTGGATGAACGTATTTGGGATGCCGATCGATATACGAAGCGTGCTCGGCGAATCCCAAGATAGAGGGGACGTCAACGAGCTTCAACGGCCGACCAAAGGTGGCATGCATCATGTGAGCTGCCATTCCGGTATAGACCTCAATGATGTAACGCCAGTCCGCGCGGACGAACGCACCTTGTCCTGGAATCAGCTCGCCACTGGTGTGATTAGTTTCAACAACGTTCCGCGCCAATATCTTTTGCGTGAGTGTCAAGGGTCGGTGATCGACCTCCGACACGTGACTGCGTCGCACCGATTTCAAGTGCTCGCGCCCATAAAGGAGCAGCCCGCCCATGCGCAAGATGGAGGCCGCCAACTTGTCCCGCGGCGCAAGCAGTTCTTCGATATCGATTGGCTCGCCGCGCTGAATGCGCTCAATCAGACCAAAATCCGTTGAGGTGTAGAGGCCGACGTTGTCAGCGTTCTGGCGATAGATTCGCTCGAAGCTTTCGGCAATAACCAAGCGTATCCCTGCATATCGCTCGGCCACCGGACTATGCTCACGTGAGGAGCCTTTGCCATACCGTCGACCACCAACGGTGACTGAAAATTTCCCCGCGAGCGCGGCATCCTTGTTGATGGGTTGGGTGTCTCCGGCGCTAAAACCTGTGTAGACGTGTCGGCCCAACTGTTCATCGACATAGACCAAGGATGGGCCCGGGGTAATCTCGTCAGTCGAGATGTCATTGCGCAGTTGCCCCGCATCGCCGAGGCTCAAGTTCGTGCCGGACAACTGGGCTCGCACCTTCTCCCCGTCATTACAAAGAAAAAGAATACGGCCAGGAAGTTCGAGGTGGGTCATTGCTGTCTCTCCATCTCTACGAGTCTAAGTTTCGTCGGAGCTTGAAGAACTTCCCGTTGCGCAGCCTCCCATTCTCCAAATGCGAAGTGACCCTGCCAGCACTCGGCAGGAACAAGGAACCTACTCTCGCGCACAGGGATACGCAGTCACCGCTTGCTGGTCCCACGCTGCCTTGCGCGGGGCCTTGTTGCGTCCGGGTATCGATGGTCAGCGCTTCAGCCTCCGCGCCGAGGAGAGGACGCAGCGCCTCGAGCACGCCAAATAGCGAGACGAGAGAGCTTCGGCCTCTCAGCCGCCACTACGATGACGGCACCGTGGTCGCTGAAGTCAACGGGGGCTGAAGGCGCTCTCAATACAGGGTGCCGGGACGCTTGCGTTGCAGCTTACGTCTGCGCGCTTCTCACGCTCAGACAACAGCCGTTCAAGACGTGTGGTGCTCTGGCGTTCTTGATCGATGCCGCTATCCTCGTGAACGACGAACGGGCGGCTGCGAAATGGGAAGTTCTTAACCCAGGCAAAGGACCCTACATTCCCTACGCGCCCTTGAGGTCGATATCTATCAAAGACCTGGATCCGTGAGCTCACGAGCGAAAGTGGTTCACCCTGCGGGTGCGGGTGATTCGAGGTAGTTTGGTAAACGCGAGACAGGTGCGGCGCGTTCATGCTGCTGTTGCAAACGCAGTCCCTGAATCTTTCGAATGCGCCCCTTCATCGTCAAGCAACTCGACTACGACCTTACGCCGGTGGCCGGCCTGGCGCTGGTGGGTCATTATCTGAATCGACTCGCACCGGTGTTCAAGCAACTCGATGCCGCATTGCCCGTGAGAAGTGGCGTTGCCAACAGCGACATCCTGCGCAGCTACCTGGGCCTGCTGGTGCAAGGCAAGTCGGACTTCGATGCGATCGAGAACTTCCGCGGCGATGCCTTCTTCAAGCAGGCGCTGGGCATCAAGCTGCTGCCCTCCAGCCCGACGCTGCGCCAGCGCATGGACGCCCGCGCTGTCGAGCTGTTTGACTTCCTGCCAGTGCTGATCGAGACGCTGCTGTCCGACGTGCGGCTCGACTATGGCGTCTTGCCTTGCGGCTGGCTGGCGCTGGACGTGGACACCTTCGCGATGGACAACGGCGGCACTGTCAAGGACGGCGTGGGCCGTACCTATGCAGGCGTCGATGGCTACTGTCCGCTGGCGGCGTACCTCGGCTCGCACGGGTTCTGCCTGGAGCTGGCGCTGCGCCCGGGCGTGCAGCACTCGGCGTCGGAGACGCAATTCAACTTCGAGCGTGTGATCCCGATGGCGCAGCGCCTGAGTGCGGCCGGTCCGAAGGCGCCGATCCTGGCGCGGCTGGACGCGGGCTTCGACTCCACAGCGCTGATGCGCGAGATCGAGTCGTACAACCGCGCAGGCGTGCCGCAGCTGAACTGGCTGATCAAGTGGAACCCGCGCACGAGCGACGTGGCGGCGCTGGCCGAGCGGCTTGAGGCCGACGCCACCACGCTCTGGGAGCATCCCCGCGCGGGCAAACGCGTGACGCTGTGGGAACAGGCGCTGGAGATCGAAGGCATCGAGCGGCCCCTGCGCCGCGTGCTGCGCCTGACCGAGCGCACCATCGATGCGCAGGGCCAGTTGTTGATCGAGCCCAAGCTCACGCTGGAGGGCTGGAGCACGAGCCTGAGCGCCAAACAGTTCGATGCGAAAGCCGTCATCGCGCTGTACGCCGACCACGGCACGCATGAGCAGTTCCACTCCGAATTCAAGACCGACCTCGATCTGGAGCGGCTGCCCTCGGGCAAGTTCGACACCAATTACGTCGTGTGCGAGCTGGCTGCGTTGGCGATGAACATCCTGCGCTTGATGGGCCAGGCCGGCCTGCATGGGCCGGATGCGCCGGTGCGCCATGCGGCCAAGCGCCGGCGCATCAAGACCGTGATGCAGGAACTCGTTTACCGCGCCGGGCGACTCATCGAACATGGTCGGCAATTGATCCTCGGGCTGGGGGCCAATGACCGTGCAGCAAGGGCCTTCGCGCGCGTACACGGCGAGTTGTTTGCCGCGTGCGGATAGCGCGACGCAAAGACGCCTGTTACTCCCCACGGATTCCAAAATCGTGCGTCCAACGCACGTTGCGGCGTCGGTGATGTGCCGCCAACCAAGTTCGAAGGCACAAACCACTTGCCCCGTGGAGCCAACTTGCCGGCGTCGTCCGTGTGCGCGGGCATCATCGGTCGCGATCTCGTGGCAGTGGGCATCACAGTCGAGCAGACTCGCTCAGCTCGTCACTGAGCTCACGGATTCAGGAAAGACATTGGTACCGGATCGTAGCGCGACTGGTTAGAAGATGTGATGGGGATTGCCATTGCACTACACGCTTGCGCCAAGAGGCACAGAAACTTGAAGGTTGAGCCCGCGGCGAGCGATGCGTGGAGGAGCGTTGCCCACGAATGGCGTACCGGTGTCCGAGGTATGTAAGCGTCCAGCCGCGGCACCTTGATTGCGACGGATCGTTTTAGGATGCTCGTGTCCACTAAGTTTTTGGCGGACACGTGCACACTATTTCCAACGAGGCCAGCGCTGGCCGTCGACGCCGACGCACACATAGCGCCGAGTTCAAGGCGCAAGTCGTCGCGGCATGCAGCTCGCCTGGCGTATCGATCGCTGCGGTGTCGATGGCCCATGGCGTCAACGCGAACCTGGCCCGCCGCTGGGTTCTTCAGGCCGAGCGGCGTGGGGGCGCCGCGTTGGCGAGGGCTGCAAACAGCGCTGTGCTCGCCGCCTTCGTGCCAGTGCAGTTGCCAGTGCAGTTGCCGCCCGCCGAGGCTGAGCCCGCAGCGATCCGCATCGAACTACGTCAAGGCACGACCGCCATCACCGTGAGTTGGCCGTGCGCCGCCGCGTCGCAGTGTGCGGCCTGGATGCGGGAGCTGCTGCGGTGATTCGGATCGACGCCGTCTGGCTGGCGGTCGAGCCCATCGACATGCGCGCCGGCACGGAGCGACTGCTGGCGAGCGTGGTACAGGTCTTCGGCGCCGCGCAGGCTCATCACGGGTACCTGTTCGCCAACGCCCGTTCATCGCGCATCAGGCTCTTGGTGCACGATGGCTTCGGGGTGTGGTGCGCCGCCCGACGACTGAACAAAGGCAGCTTCGAGTGGCCGCGCAACGTCGCAGCCGACGCCGCACCGCTGGCGCTGACCAAGGATCAATTCGACGCTCTGGTGCTCGGACTGCCCTGGCAGCGCCTGGAGCAAATGAGAGTGATCACGCGGATGTGATCGAGTGCAGATCAACGCTGAGCTGGCTCGGGATGCACCCGGGGGCGTCCCGGGCGGACCCGCTCGTCCAGGCCTGCCAATCGATCCTTGAAGAAGCGCTTGCGCCATTGGCTGACCACTTCACGGCGCGTATCCAGGCGAGCGGCGATCTCGTCGTTGTCGATGCCCTGGGCGGCCATCAAGATCATCTTGGCGCGAATCACCTCAAAATAGGGCAACGTATATCGAACCGCCCGCCGGTTCAACTCGGCAGCCTCTGCGGTCGACAACTCAATGTGGAATGGGCTTCTTCTCGGCATCTCAATACCTTAAACGATCTTCGACGACCTTCAACGCAGAGGCTTCCAGTGCTCTGTTGAACTGGACCTTGCACGGCCAATTTAATACGTTATTATATTTATGCAAAAGCCTAGCGCAAAGACGGCCCCGCGGCAATCCAAACATGCACCGATAACCGCGTCGATGTGGGCCCGCACAATACGCACATGCTCGATACGCAGCAGCTCAAAGCCGAAGACCTGAAGGGTCTGAGCCCGGGCGAATTGACAGCTCTGGCCGTGCAAATGCTGGCCCACATCGGGGAGCAGACCAAGCACATCGACGCGCTGGACAAGCGGGTCAACTCGCAGGCCCAAGGCATCAAGTGGCGTGACGCCAAGATCGAGAGCATCACGTTCCAGCTCGCCAAGCTCAAGGCCTGGCGGTTCGGTGCCAAGACCGAGCGCATGAACGCCGAGCAGCGCGAGATCTTCGAGGAGACCTTCGCCGCCGACCAGGCGAGCCTGGAAGCTCAGCTCGCTGCCCTGCAGAGCAGCACCCCCGACGGCTCCCCAGGCGACAGAGCACCCGAGGACCAGAAGCGCCGCCAGCCCAAGCGCGAAGCACTGCCGGCGCACCTGCCGCGCGTGGACCAGCGCATCGAACCGGAGGACACCCGCTGCCCGACGCCCGAATGCCGCCAACCGATGGTGCGCGTGGGCGAGGACATCAGCGAACGGCTGGACATTGTGCCGGCGCAATTCTTCGTGCAGCGGCAAATCCGCGGCAAGTGGGCGTGCAAGTGCTGCCAGCTGCTGGTGCAGGAGCCGGCCGCCCCGCAGGTCTTCGACAACGCGCTGCCAACGCCGGGCCTGCAGGCCCATACGGCGATCAGCCGCTTCGTCGACCACATTCCGTACTATCGGCTGGAGCAGATCAATGCCCGCTCGGGTGTGCACACCCCGCGCTCGACGCTGGCGGCCTGGGGCGGACAGACCGGTGCGCAATTGATGCCGCTGTACGACGCGCACCGGGTGTTCGTGCTCAGTTCGCGCATCGTTCAAGCCGACGAGACGCCCATCTCCATGCTGGACCCCGGTGCGGGCAAGACCAAGAAGGCCTACATGTGGGCCTACGCACGCGGCGCCTTCGACCCCGAGCCCGGGGTGGTGTTCGACTTCTGTCTTGGGCGAGGCGGCAAGTACCCGAGCGAGTTCCTCAAGGGCTGGTCCGGCACGCTCGTCGTCGATGCCTACGCGGCCTATGACGGTGTCCTGTCGCTCGAAGGGCGCAGCACAGCTTTTTGTTATGCGCATGCGAGACGGAAATTCGACGAACTCATCAAGACCGCACCCAAAGCGAGCCCGGTGGCCGCCGAGGCGATACAGCGCATCGCATGGCTGTACAGAATCGAGGCCGACGCCAGGGAATTGACCTGCGAGGAGCGGCTGCAGATGCGGCGGGAGCGGTCCAAGCCATTGTGGGATCAGTTGCATCTGTGGCTCAAACTCGAGCGCACGCGCGTGCCCGACGGTGGCGCGATCGCCAAGGCGATTGACTACAGCTTGAACCGCTGGGAAGGGTTCGGTCGCTTCCTGCTCGATGGCGACGTGCCGCTGGACAACAATCACTGTGAGAATCGGATGCGGCCTTGGGCCCTTGGTCGCCGCAATTGGCTCTTCATTGGAAGTCAACTGGCCGGCGAGCGCGCTGCTGTCGTGATGAGCTTGCTTCAGTCGGCCAAGCTCAACGGGCACGAGCCTTGGGCCTACCTGAAGGACGTCCTCACCCGCATGCCGACGCAGTTGAACAGCCGGATCGAGGAGTTGCTGCCCCACCGGTGGCAGCCTGCCGGCTGAGCTCGACCAGGTCGACCACAGGCGCCGCGCCGAGACGGCCGCGGCTCGACCGACAACGAACACGGTCCGCACGACGACGCCGAGCCAGCGCGAGGCAAACACCATTGCCTTCGCCCAAGCCGCATCCACCATGTTCGTCATGGACGCGATGCTCAGCCACCAGCCACGTCACCTCAAGATGCCACGGCCAGCCGCTTACCGAGGTATCGCGAAGCGAGCTGTTCACCTGAGCACGAGAACATAAAGAAGGAGACAAGATGCCTCGAAAGTTGATTCACTCCGGCCGTCACTACGCAACTGTGATCGTGCTGGCCTGCTTGTCCATTGCGACAACAGCAACGGCGTTCGCCCAGAATTCAAGGAGCGGGCAACTTCGCCTTATCGTTCCGAACCAAGCGGGGTCAGGCAACGATGCCTTTGCAAGGGCGATTACGGGGGCATTGGCTTCGTCATTCGAGCGCGCGGTCGTGATCGAGAATCTTCCGGGCTCAGGCGGAATGATCGGCACGCAGCAGGTTGCGCGCGCGCCAAAGGACGGCTCTGTGCTTGGTCTGGTTTCATCAAATCTGGTGATCAATCCGTTCATCTACAAGTCTGTCCCCTTTGATGTGTCGCGAGACATCACGATCATCTCGGTCGTTGCGTCGGGTCCACTTGCTTTGGTTACGAACCCGAAGAAGGTCAATGCCCGGTCTACCAGAGAGCTGATCGCCGAGCTGAAGGCCGATCCGAAGCGGTTCTCTTATGGCTCAGCCGGCAATGGAACAGCGTTGCACCTGGCTGCTGAATACTTCCTCAGTGAGGCAGGAGTGCAGATCCAGCACATCCCTTACAAGGGGGCTGCTGCGCAGATGACAGACATCATGAGCGGGGAAGTGGACTTCGGAATGCTGCCGCTGGTCATGATCGAGCAGCAGGTGAAGGCTGGAAGACTGCGCCCCATCGCGGTTACTACAGCGCAGCGCAGTTCATTCATGCCCGAGATACCGACGTTCGCAGAGAGCGGGTTACCTGGCATCAATCTCGACGCCTGGATAGCGGTGATTGGGCCGGCTGGAATGCCGGCACCTGTCGTCGCAGACGCATATCGGCGGGTTCAAAAGACTCTGTCCACGCCGGAGGTGCGCGCGTATCAGCTAGCGCAAGGGGGCCTGCCCCCATCTCTAACGCTGGAACAGTCGCGTGACTTCCTTGCCAGCGAACTGGAGAAGCACGGCAAGCTCGTTAAGCGCACCGGCGCAACGGTGGACTAGCGGTAGACAGCGCAAGGTGCCTGTCGAGGTCTTATTGTCAACTTGGAAAATCAAAATGCTTCAATTGAATGGCTCATACATTTCAGGTGCCTGGTGCAAGAGCCTCCCGGACGCGCCCACCATTCCTATTGTCAATCCCGCCAGCGGCGAGATCATTGGGACGGTTAGCCAAGCCTCCACCTCCGACGTAAATCGAGCTGTCGAGGCCGCCGCAGCAGCATTCAACGAATACTCGCATGCTCCGCTGCAGGAGCGACTCGGCTATCTACAGGCCATCGCGGCGGCATATGAAAGGCGAATGGAGGACATGGCCCGCGCAATCACGCAGGATATGGGCGCTCCGTATGCAACCCTGTCCGTCAAGGTCCAAGCGGCGATCGGGCTCGGACATTTCATGACGGCTCTTCAGGTCGCTCAGACATACCCCTGGCAGGAGCATCACGGATCCACGCTCTTGGTGAGAGAGCCTGTCGGTGTCTGCGCCATGATCACGCCGTGGAACTGGCCGATGAACCAGATAGCCTGCAAGGTTGCGCCCGCGCTTGCCAGCGGATGCACGATCGTTCTGAAGCCCAGCGAACTGGCGCCAGCCTGTGCAAACGTCTTTGCAGAGATATTGCATGAAGCGAAGCTGCCGTCTGGTGTCTTCAACATGGTTCATGGCAGGGGAGAAGATATTGGACCCATCCTCTCCGCCCACCCATTGGTCGACATGGTGTCCCTCACGGGATCGCAGCGTGCCGGGAGCTCTGTGTCTTCCTTTGCCGCAGCTTCGATAAAGAAGGTCTCTCTCGAATTGGGCGGCAAGTCAGCCAACATCATCCTTGGCGACGCCGACCTAGAAAAAGCTGTGACGCACGGCGTACTGGCGATGATGCAGAACAGCGGCCAGAGCTGCAACGCACCGTCCCGAATGCTTGTGCCGGCGAACCGAATCCAAGACGCTGAGCGCATCGCAGCGGCGGCCCTCACAAAGCTGGTTGTAGGAGATCCGATGAGCAGCGATACCAACATCGGTCCGATCTCCAATGAGCGTCAATACCAACGCGTACAAGCGTTGATTCAGACCGGCATCGACGAGGGCGCGCATCTGGTCTCCGGTGGGCTCGGACGACCTGAGGGCTTGAACCAAGGGTTCTATGCGCGGCCAACTGTGTTCAGCCGGGCAAACAACCGCATGACGATTGCACGCGAGGAGATCTTCGGACCGGTGTTGACCATCATTCCATACGAAGATGAAGAGAGCGCGATTTCGATCGCCAACGACAGTCCATTCGGCCTCTCTGGATATGTCTACGGCGGCACGGTGGAGCGGGCGCGGGAGGTCGCCTTGCGCCTACGCACTGGCATGGTCCATTTGAACGGAGCCCCGCCAGATCTCGCCGCTCCTTTCGGCGGATACAAACAGTCCGGCATCGGCCGGGAATGGGGCCGCGCCGGATTTGACGAGTTCGTCGAGACTAAAGCGGTGATGGGCGCGCAGTCGAATCACAATTGAAACGCTGGTAGCCGAGAAGCAGTTGTGGCGGCACATCGAGCACTACATGCAGCGGGCCCATGCGCGTCGACACATGAGCGAAGTCGAAGGCCTTGATCCAGCGCTTGGCCAGGTCACCTCGTCGCTGGTTAGATCGCTTTTTTCGCCGACTCGTTCGCGTTCTGGAACGCGCGCAGCGCCGGCAACACCTCACTACCCAATTGCTGGTCGAGCTCGCGTCGGAAGCGCTGCTCCGCTATCTTGACTGAATCGACGCTACCGGTTTCTACCTACAGCGTGTGAGCATCGCGAATGCCGAAGGCGAACCTCGCCCAGTTGCTGCGTTCATCGAGACCCTCTGGGGTTAATGCCGATCACGCGCTCGACGAGACCCCTTATGCCATATGAGCGCTTTATGCCCATGCCATGGGCCATGAAGATTCGCGGCGTGCTCGCCTACGTCAGCGCCAGAACCCTTCCGGTTGTGGTCTGCACCATCAACGAAGACCCACGGAGACAAAACATGATGTGCTATCAATTCCAATCTTCGCCGACAAGAACTGGCTCGGCGGTCATTCGAGCAACCATCCTCGCGTCGCTCCCTGCGCTTGCCGCTTGTGCCGGCGGTGGTGGTGGCGGTGCCTTCAACAACGTCATCGCCGGCGCAACTCCGCCGCCGCCAACTGCACCTGCCGCGCCAGCGAATCTTTCATGCGACGACAATCTGAAGACGGCCTTCAGGCCTGACTCCGCGACGAGCGTCTTGCTCGTGAAGCAGTTCAAGGCTGGTGAGCCTCTCCTCCTGTCCGGTACTGCCACCGCGTCCACGCCAAGGGCCGGCGCGGACACTTGCGTGGTGAAGCTGTTGGTTGGTCCTGGCAATCCGGGACCAGCCGGAGCGCCCTCGACGACAGCTGGCATCGGCATCGAAGTGTGGCTGCCGAACGCCTCGGCTTGGAACGAGCGCATCCGGGTCTACGGCAATGGTGGGTTCGCTGGCAGCGACGAGACGAACCTGGCCAAGTTGGGCAATGGTGGCAGTGGCAGCCCGATCCCCGTCAAGGTGGCAGCCGTTGCGAAAGGCTTCGTTATCTCGACATCCGACGACGGCCATTTCGGCAGCGGAGGTGCGTTCCTGATGAATCCGGATGCGAGCATTAACACGGTCGTGTGGAAAGACTTCTCGGAGCGCGCGACCCACGAGCTCGCGGCCAAGACGAAGCTGCTGGCCAAGGCCTTCTACGGCAAGCCGTACAAGTACGCCTACTGGGATGGGTTTTCTCAAGGTGGCCGACAGGCTCTGAAGATGGCGCAGGTGTTCCCGGACGAATTCGACGGCATTCTCGCCGGCGCGCCAGCGGTCAACTGGGTCCGGCTTTTTTCCGGACTTGTGTACCCGCAGGTGGTCATGCAGCGGGACCTGGGCGCACCCATTGCGACTTCCAAGCTGAATGCTGTCACCAAAAGTGCCATCAATGCTTGTGGCGGCGCGTCCCTCGGTTTTCTGATCGATCCACTCTCATGCCGCTATGACCCTACGAAGGACGCCGCCGCACTTTGCACTAGCGTCACTGGCAACGCGGGAGTCGTCGGCTCCAACTCGGACGCGAGCTGCGTCAGCCTCGCCGAGGCAACCGCAATCAACAAGATGTGGTACGGCCAAACGAAGGATGGCAGCGCGCCTGATTCGGCGATCGAGATCGACAGCACGCCCGTCTTGAACAACAGCAATCGCGTGTGGTTCGGACAAACCCGTGGGTCAAGCCTCGCCGCGCTTGCCGGGCCGACACCCGTGAGTCTCGGCACCGACCAATTGGCCCTTACATTGCAGGACCCCACATACGCTACGCCAGACTTTGTCAACGCTGTCAGCAATGGCCAGGACAAGTGGAAGACGGTGAGTTATGACCAGTTGGCGGACGCGACAGCAAAGGGACTTCTGCTGCAGCCGCAATTCAGCAATATCAACACCGACAACCCGGACCTCAGCGCTTTCAGGGCACGCAAGGGAAAGTTGATCATGTACCACGGGTTGGCCGATAACCTCATCATGCCGAACGGATCGGTCAACTACTACTCACGCGTCTTGGATGCCATGGGCGGGTTGGCGGAAGTCCAGACCTTCTATCGCTTCTATCTCGTTCCGGCGTTGTCGCACACCGGTGCTTTCGTCGGCGCTCCTACCGAGCCGCTTCCGCAACCGGCATCGGGTCGGGATGAAATGTTCACTAACCTGCAAAACTGGGTGGAGAAAGGCGTCGCGCCAGACCGGATCGACGTCTCGTCGCCCAACGCAGCTGTCTCTCTGCCCCTTTGCATGTATCCGAAAAAGATCACTTACAGCGGCTCAGGCGCAGCGACGAGTGCCGGGAGCTATAGGTGTAGTTAGGTTGCTCGTGATGGATTGCTGTTCGCGCGACGGGCCCTTTCGCGAAGCGCTTAGTCCAGCTTGATCGCCATGGGCTTGACAATGCTCTCCCAGAACGCCACTTGCTCGCGGCCGAACGCAGTCACCTCGGAACCAGTCTTGAGGAAAACCTGAGCGCCGATGGTTTCGAACTTTGACTTAGCGTCCGGCGACTCAAGGGCTGACTGCGCGGCATGCGCCAAGCGCGTCACCGCGGCCTCGGGTGTGCCTGCGGGGACGGCAAGAGCAAACCAGAGGGAGATGGGGACATTCTTGACCTCCAGTTCATCGAGGGTGGGTACGTCAGGAAGTTGGGCCAACCGCTTCTCGGTGGCGACAGCGAGGATCTTGATCCGTCCGGACGCGGCGAAGGATCTTGCGGAGCCGAAGTCGACCAACGCGGCCCCGATTGTTCCAGTCGACAGGTCCGTCAGAATGTTACCCATTCCGCGATAAGGCACGTGCTGCATCTTTGTGCCGGTTCGCGTCTGCAGCAGTTCCATCCCCACGTGCAGCGGCGATCCGACGCCAGGGGAACCGTAGCTGATCTTTCCTGGGTCGGCCTTCGCGGACTGGATGAAATCCTGAAAGCTCTTGCTTGGGCTGTCGCCAGGCACCGCCAGTACGAGCGGAAGGCGCACCAGCGTGGCGACGAGTTTCAGGTCTTTGGGAGCGGCATATGCCAGCTTGCTGAAAACCAGATGCGCGGTCGTGAAGTTCGAATTATCAATCGTCAAGACGGTGTAACCGTCCGGGGCGGACTGGGCGACGTAACCGGTCCCGATGGTACCTGCGGCGCCCGTTCGGTTGTCCACAACGATCGGCTGTTTCAGGGCGGTCGCCATTCCCGCGGACACGATCCGCGTCACGGCATCCATGCCGCCGCCTGCGGAGACGGGAACCACCCACTTTATCGGCTTGTCGGGGTATGTCGTGGTCTGCGCCCATGTTTCCGCTGCAGCCATCGCGAGAATGGGGGAGCACAGAGTGCTCAATATGGTCTTGGTCACGGCACGGCGACCGGGCTGGGTATTAGGATGGTTCAAGGTTGTCTCCTGGAGTATTTATGGATCGAACGGCACTCGCCGTTCATCCTAATTTCGCCGGCTGCTGCCACGGTGGTCATTCATCAGCAGGCCATTCGCGAATGAAGAAGCGACATGAGGCTGATTCGCGGAATGCCACGGGCATCCTGGCGAAGAAGAACGCTGAAGCGCCAGAGCGACGCTAGACTTTGCGCGGTTATATGGAAGACCCTTGCACCCACCCCATCAAGCTGGATTTCCACGGCGAGCACCTTTCACGACCGGAAAGTGTCCTGGTGACGGGCAATGGCCGCGTGTTCGTGTCGGATCATGAGGTCGGTGTGCTCGAGTTGGGTTGCCCGCGTCGACCTTTGGTGGGCCCGCCGAAAGACTTCGTGCCGAACGGCTTTGCGCTCCTGGAAAGTGGCGAGTTTCTGATCGCCAACTTGGGTGGAGAAGGAGGCGTCTGGAAGTTGGACGCATCACGCAGTCCCTCGCCATTCCTGATGGAAGTGGAGCGACAAAGCATGAGGAACACCAACTTCGTCATGCTGGATCACAAGGGCCGGCTCTGGATCACCGTATGCACCCGTCAAACGCCCAGGGAGCTGGCGTTCGACCGACGAATTGCCGACGGCTACATTGCTGTCGTTGACGCGCAGGGGGCACGTGTTGTCGCCGACGGGTTGGCGTTCGCGAACGAGTGCCGCATGCACCCTGGCGGCGAGTGGCTCTACGTGAACGAGTCGGTCGGGCGCCGACTCGTGCGTTTCAGGATCCACGAGGAATCGGGGCGGGTGGCCCTGGGTGCCAAGGAATGCGTCCACGAATTTGGTGACGGAGACTTCCCGGACGGGCTTGCGTTCGACTGCCTTGGCGGCGCCTGGGTCGCATGTGTCATCTCGAACCGCGTGATCCGCATTTCGCCTAGCGGGGAGAAGCAGGTCGTGCTGGACGACTCGGACTATGAACTCAATGCACTTGCCGAAGCCAGCTTCGCAAAGTTAGGTATCGAAAAATCCGTATTCGAGATGGGGATGCGCCGCGGCCTTGGAAATGTTTCCAGCGTCGCCTTCGGAGGAGCCGACCTGCGCACCGTCTACCTGGGCTCTCTCGGTGGTGACCGCTTGGCAAGCTTCCGCTCCGAAGTTGCAGGCCACCAGCTCGCACATTGGCAGTTCGGGAGTTGAAGGTGCGCGCGGGAGCGCTCTACCTTGAATTTCTGGCGTCGGTGAGAAACGTAGTCAGCGCCGTCAGCGCGACGGAGTGGGGGCGCGCCGCCAGTGTGAGGATGCACAGATCTCGTTCCGCCCACTTGTCCACGATCGGGACTGAGCGGACCCGTTCCGCATCCTCATAGGGCCAGACCATTCCCGAGGGTTGTATCGCCACGCCGAGGCCGGCGCGGACGAGACTGCGTGCGGCCTCGCCAGAAGCAACTCGATACTTGGGCTGGTATTTCATCTTCAGCTGTGCCGCCGCCTGTTCCAGCAGCCGGGTCATTCCGCTCTTTGTGCCGCTGCCAATGAGATCGGTCCCGAGCAGGTCCAGAAACGTCAACTTTTCCGCATTGGCGAGAGGATGCAGCACACTGACCACCGCCACCAGGCGGTCTGTGCGATAGGGCTGGATCGATAGCTTGGGCGAGGGATCGAGTGGCGGCGCACAGATTCCGACGTCGGCTATACCGGACGCCACAGCGTGTTCGACCTCAACTGAATTGCCCTCGTCAATGTCCAGCGTCACTGATGGAAAGTTGCGGCTGAACGTGCCCAGGTCCTCGGCCAGGTATTCCGCGAGCGCGGACGCGTTGGCCCAGAGCCGCACGTGCCCCTGAACACCCACGACGAAGTCACCGAGTTCATGGTGGAGGTCATCGATGGCGGCCAGGATGCGCTTCACGTGAGAATCCACTATCTCGCCTGCCGCTGTCAGGCGGGTCCCCTTCGGGTCGCGGTACATCAGCCTGAAGCCGAGCGTGTCCTCCAACTGCTGGATTCGCTTCGTGACGGCCGAAGGAGCGATCGATTCGCGGACCGCAGCCCGTCCGATATTTCGCTCCTCGGTAATAGAAGCAAACAAGCGCAGCGTCATGAGATCCAACTTGCGGATCCACGTCCGCACGTTCATGGGGACCATTCGCGTTCGATCAACCTTGGCTTCATTCGACATCTCTGCTCCCGTTATAGCGCAGTGAGAAATTGCGGAGCCTTGGACCACTTCCCCGCGCCCAAGCGGCGGGGGAGACGGTAGGCACGGACCGCTTGGAGGATCCAGCATCTTCCTTCCAGGCGCGTAAGACCGGTATTGGCAGTCAACGACGATCGGGCCTGATGTCGGGTGCGGGGGTCAAGGAGACACCTTGCGCCTCGGCGGCCCTTGATTGCGCACCCATTGCGGCCTTGAAACCCGGCCGCGCCTCCAGGCGCTTCCAGTAGGCAGCCACCGAGGGCGTAAAGCGCTCCGCCATGCCCAGGTGCTCGGCCAGCAGCAACGCATAGCCGACCGACACGTCCGCTGCGGTGAAGCGGCCCGCACACAGGTACTCGCGCTCGGCGAGCAGCGGCTCCAGCGTTCGCAAGCGCGCCAGGAACCACTTGGCATAGTCGTCAGCCACCTGTGGCTGCTTGCGCTCTCCCGACTCGAAGTGCGCGTAACGCAACACGAGCGTTTGCGGAAAGGTCAAGGTCGCCTCGCCGAAGTGAAGGTAGTTGAGGTACGGCCCGAAGTCCGGCTCGTCGCGGGTTACATCCAGCTGGCCCGCCGAGAATCGCGCGGCCAGGTACTGGCAGATCGCGGCCGATTCGGTCATCCGCATCGTGCCCTCGGACAGCATCGGCACCGTCCCGAGGGGGTTGACCTCGAGGAACTGCCGCGACAGCACGCGCGGCGGAAAGGGCAGCATCTTGAGTTCGTAGGAAAGCCCGATCTCTTCGAGCATCCAGAGAGGCCTGAACGAGCGTGCGCTGACGCAATGGTGAAGGGTGATCATGTGAGGGACGTCTGGTATATCGAGTGCTCAGACCGCTTTTCCAGTTTCACTTTGGGGCTGATCCAGTGACGTACCCAGCTGTCGCAGCAATTGCATCAGCAACGTTGATGTTCGATTCCGTCAGGCCCTGCGGAAGCACGATCACCCCGTCTTCATCCGCAATCAACCGTGCACCAGGGGAGAATGTGATCCCGCCGAAGTGAACCGGGAGGTCTATTTCGCCCCTTCCACCCATGTCGGCCCGGCGAGGGATCGTTCCGAGCGCTTTTACCCCGATGTCCATCTCGTCGATCTCCGCTCGATCGCGAATCAAGCCATTGACGACGACACCGGCCCACCCGTTGCGAGTCGCGAGGCCGGCCATGACGTCTCCAAACAATGCACGCCATTCCAAGCCACCTGCGTCGATGACGAGCACTTGTCCGTTCCCGGCTTGGTTGACCAGGACGCGAAGTGCGCTGATCCCATCCGTGTATCGCGCCGTACGGATGTCGCCCGCAAACGCGCGTCTTCGGCCGAATCCCACAAACGGAAGCGCGCAGGCCTGCGCCTGATCGCAGGCGTCGCAAAGGTCGATTGTTTTGATGCTCACGCGGACATGGTAGGTCCGCAAAGTCGCTGACGGATACCGCATTCGGCGATAGCCCCGATGCCGTTCGAGCACTCACGTCTGCAGCGCGGGCGCCGAGGCTGCCCTCCGTCCTCCGGGCGCTATGCCAAGCCGCGATAGCCCCCGTGACGCATCAGCACTACATACGCGGGAGCTGTGCCGCCTAGAGTTCCCACGAGGTTCAATCCATGACGACCATCCAACTCAATTCGCGCATCCTTTTCCTGAGCGACGATCCCAATGCGGTCGAGCGGCAACTCCAAGGTGAAAACTTGGCCTTGGTTGAGGCCGGCGCGCTCCGCGACAACATTTCAACGGACGAGATCACCCCGGCAACGGTAGGCACAGTCTGGGACGAACGACTCGGCCGTTATCCCTACACGGGCTTCGTGTCGGGGGGGCTCTATCCCATCGGAACCGATGCGGTAAAGAACGGCGGATTCGCTGTCACTGTCGCCGGCAAGCGCTACGGCAAGGGTTCCTCGCGCGAGCACAGTCCCAGGGCGGAACACACAGCAGGCATTCGTCTGATCATTGCGGAGAGCTTCGAACGCATCTATCGCCAGAATGCGGACAATCTCGGCCTGTTCACGTCCACCGACTTCAGTCTCGTCGAACGAATACAGCAGGGCGAACCGATCGACATCGAAGAGCTGGTGGCCTCGCGCGACGCTCAGGCGGCGGCGATCCTGCGCCATGGTGGTTTGCTGCGTTATGGGCGCGCGCGGATGAAGATGATCAGCCTGCCGCCAGCGGATACCGCAACCGCTGGCCCCCGAACGCTTGTCGAGAAGATCATCGCGAAGCACCTCGCCGTGACCGGGGACAGCCGCGCAAGTCTGAAGGCGGGCAGCGGCGCCTTCGTTCGGCCGGACTGGCGCTTTCTCATCGAGTACTACACGCCGATGTGCGCGCACATGCTGCACGCGGAGTTCGGCCGGCCACTGCAGTTGCACGATGCGCCGAGCGTAAGGCTGTTCGAGGACCACACCTCCTATGTTCACCGCAGCATCGCCCACGCCCGCGCTGGACTGGTGCCCGCAATTCAAAACGTCGCTCGTGAACATCGCAAGTTCGGCGAGGAGTACGGCTTGATTTCCCACGGCCTGTTGGCAGATGGCGTTGGCAGCGAAGGCATTTCGCACCCGATGATGTCCGAGCGCTATGCGCTACCCGGCCAGATCGTTGTCGGCACCGATTCGCACACCACTCACAGCGGTGCGCTCGGCTGCATTGCCTTCGGTGTCGGCAGCACCGAGATGGCCAACGCGCTTGTCACCGGATTGGTTCGGATCACCGTCCCTGCGTCCCTGCGAATCGAACTTGCGGGCCGACTGGCCGCAGGGGTGAGCGCCAAGGACGTCGTCCTGCACTTGCTGGCCGACCCTCGCATCCAGGCCGGTTCCGGGGTCGGCAAGGTGTTTGAATTCACCGGTCCGGTGATCGCTCAGCTTTCCACCGACGAGCGGGCCACCTTGACGAACATGACCGCGGAGCTCGGCGGCTTCACCGGCATCGTTGCTCCCGACCAGGAAACCGTGCGATTCTTGCGCGAACGCCGGGGTATCGATTTCCAGTTGGAGGACTGGATGCACAGCGACCCCGGAGCGTCCTACGCGGAAATCATCCAGATCGACTGTTCCACGCTCGCGCCCATGGTGGCGCGTCCCGGCGATCCAGGTAACGGCGTCCCTGTCAGTGAGTTGGGGGACCGCCCCAAGGTCGACATCGCCTACGGCGGTTCATGCACGGGCGGCAAGCGCGAAGACTTCGATGCGTATCACCAGGTACTTTCGTGGGCCGTAGAACGCGGTCTGCGCGTGCACGCGGACGTGAAGCTCTATCTCCAGTTCGGCACGATCGATGTTCGCGATTACTGCGTGAAGAAGGGCTATCTCCATGTCTTCGAACGCGCGGGCGCCGAGATGCTGCAGCCGTCCTGCGGCGCCTGCGTCAACGGGGGGCCCGGAACGTCGGGGCGAGCGGACGAGATCACGATCAGCGCCATCAATCGCAACTTTCCTGGGCGATGCGGTCCGGGAAAAGTCTGGCTCGCGAGTCCCGCCACAGTAGCGGCGAGCGCGATTGCGGGCGAGATCGCGGCTTTTTCGGAGGTGCAGGCCCGTGCTGACGAAGGATCCTTGCATGCCGGCTGAGCAGGCATGCCCTCGGCGCCCGGGGGCCAAGCTGAGCCTCCGCAATCAAGAGCGCGAAGCGATCACCACCGATCCTTGGTTCTCTGCGCTCTCGGCCAGCCTTCGTCACGACATCCTGCGACGTGCAGAGGTGCGCCACTATCCTGACGCGAGTGTGATCTGCCGGCGTGGTGATCCTGCCGATGCGTGGCTTGCGGTGCTGGCCGGTTCGGTACGCATCGGATCGCACTCACCCAATGACAGGCAGATCACTCTGCGCTATGTTGAGCCGGGCGTGTGGTTCGGTGAAGTCGAGATGTTCGATATGAAGGGCCGCCCCTACGACTTTCTGGCCCATGGAGACACTACTTTGCTGTGTGTGGGACGTGAGGACGTGCAGCAGATCCTGGTCGATCATCCTGAATTCTGTATCGCGCTGCTGCGTCTTCAATCGCAACGCGCACGGCAGCTTTATCGCCTCGTCGAGGATCTGAATACCAAGTCCTTGCGGGCCCGGATTGCAAAGCATCTTTCGCAACTTGCGCGCACGTACGGGGAGCCAGCGAACACAGACGGCCCGGAGGTCCGGATCGGCTTGCGTCTGCGGCAGGCCGAGCTTGCCGATTTGATAGGTTGCTCGCGGCAGAGGCTCAATCAGGAGCTGAAGCTGATGGAGAGGGACCAGACAATCAGCGTTGAAGCGGGGGGCGTGGTCGTGCGTAACGACCACGCGCTGCGGCGGATCTACGAGCACGCGTCGTGATCGTCGTCTCTGGGCGACAATGCAGTAACCCAGCCCAGCATCGGAACATGCGCCGCGTCGATCCCCTCAGCCTTCAATTGTTCCTTGCCGCCGCACGTGAGGGCTCGATCAAGCGTGCCGCGGATGCCGAGCACATCGCGCAATCTGCGCTGAGCCGGCGCATCGCCGACCTTGAGCACGCGCTGGGAGTACAGCTCCTGAGTCGCTCCCCTCTCGGCGTCACCCTCACGGAAGCCGGCCAACGAGCGTACGCCCTCGGTGAAAAACTCGATGCCGACTTCCAATCGTTTGCGCGAGAGGTGCAGGCGTTGAGCGGAGAAGTCGCCGGTACGGTGCGTCTCTTTGCCAACCTCTCCTCGATAGTTGGATTTCTTCCCGAGCGACTCCATGCCTTCAAGGTCGAGCATCCGAACGTGGAAATCGTGCTGCAGGAGCGTTCGTCAAGCGAGTGCATCCGAGCCTGCCTGGACGACCGTGCGGATGTGGCGATTTGCCTCTCAGGCGCAGCCACGCCGCCTGCACTTGAGTCCTGGCATTTTGCTGACGATCCGCTGATTGTGATCCTGCCGCCGAATCATCCGTTGACCAAGCAACGCGCGATTCGTTTCGCGGAGCTGCTGCGTCACCCGATCGTGCGCATCCAGTCCGGTGGAGCGGGCGACAGCTTTGTTCAAGAGCAGGCTGAAAAGCTCCGGATGCCCTATATGCCGGTTGTTGCGGTCAGCAGCTACGAAGCCGCCTGCCGTATGGTGGAGGTCGGCATGGGGGTCGCAATCATGACCGGCAGCGCGTTGCGAGCGCTCGCGGGCACAAAACGCTTCGTGCGACGCCCGCTCGACGAGCCGTGGAAGGACCGGGAACTACGCGTGTTCGCGCTGAAGAAATCAAGCCGGCTCCGGGCGGTGGACGCCATGATCGCTGCGCTGCGCGGCTGACCTTCGCACGCGATTTCTGCTCGGCCCGAACCATCTGCGTCCGGGCTGCTGAGCGGCTTGGTGCAAGGGTATCGCGTACCGACATATCCCTTCTGACGCAAGAGCACTTCGCCCATCGGCGGCATCGCACCTAAAGTGCCTCGAGCGAGCATCGCTCCACAAGAACTGCCAGGCGGCGCCACCGCTGAGGCAGTCGCACTTCCGCCAATCCCACGGAGACACCCATGCGCCTTTCATTGCTTCTCGGCCGCAGCGCCGCAATCGCCCTTTCACTGCTGAGCATCAACGCCGCGTTCTCGCCGGCGCAGGCTCAATCAAGCGAGAACAGGCCACTGCGCCTGATCGTTCCCAACCAGGCAGGATCCGGCGTGGACGCCGTGGCTCGTTCCATGAGCAGCGCCCTGACTGCTGCGTTCGGGCGACCAATCGTCATCGAGAACGTGCCCGGAAGTGGCGGCCTGATAGGGACGCAGCAGATCGTGCGTGCCCCAAAGGACGGTTCGGTACTGGGCATGGTGTCCTCCAATCACGTCATCAATCCCTTCATCTACAAGCACGTACCGTTCGACGCCATCAAGGACATCACGCCGATCTCCGTGATCGCATCTTCCCCTCTCGTGCTCGTGGTGAACACTGAGACGGTCAGGGCAAAGACCACGCGCGAGTTCATTGCCGAACTGAAGGCCAGTCCCAAGAAGTTCTCCTACGGTTCTGCCGGCAATGGGACCGTCCTGCACTTGGCTGCGGAGTATTTCCTCAGCGAGGCAGGCGTCCAGGCCCTGCACATCCCATACAAGGGCACGGGCAACATGATCACCGACATCATCGGCGGGCAGGTCCATCTCGGCATGTTGCCGCTGGCGGTCGCGGCCCCTCAGATCAAGGCCGGGAAGCTGCGCGCTCTTGCGGTGAGTACTTCATCGCGCAGCCCGGCACTGCCCGACGTCCCAACAGTGGCTGAAAGCGGCATTCCGAACTTCGAGTTCGACAGCTGGGTCGCGATCATCGGCCCTGCAGGTTTGCCACCCGCCGTGATCGCGAGCACGTACCAGAAGCTCAAGGATGCACTGGCAACGAAGGAGATTCACGACAGCTTTGCAGCGCAAGGCTTCACGTCAATGACGACCACACCCGAGCAGACGCAGCCTTTCTTGATCTCCGAACTTGAGAAGCACGGAAAGCTCGTGAAGCGCTCCGGTGCCACGGCCGACTGATCTCGAACAATCCCTACCCCTATGCAAGGTATTGATGGCATGAGCACCACCGTTTCCCTCAATGACAAGTACGAGCTGCCGAAGGGCCGAGTGTTCATGACTGGCACGCAAGCACTGGTGCGTCTGCTGATGGTGCAAAAGGCGCGCGACGAAGCGGAGGGCCTGAAGACCGGCGGCTTCGTCTCTGGCTACCGCGGATCGCCGCTCGGCTCCGTCGACCAAGAGCTCTGGAAGGCGAAGAAACTTCTCGAGAAGAACAACGTCACGTTCAACCCCGGGCTCAACGAAGAGCTTGCCGCGACATCGGTGTGGGGTTCGCAGATGGTCGCCATGGATCCGAAGGCCACGGTGGAGGGCGTCTTCGCCATGTGGTACGGGAAGGGTCCGGGTGTGGATCGCAGCGGCGACGTTTTCAAGCACGCGAACATCGCCGGCACATCGAGATTCGGTGGTGTGTTGGCGATCGCGGGCGACGACCATACCTGCAAGTCATCCACCCTGCCGCATCAGAGTGAGCAAGCCTTTATCGCCGCGGCGATGCCCGTGCTCAATCCTTCGGGCGTGCGTGAGTTCCTGGAATTCGGTTTGCACGGCTGGGCGATGTCACGGTACTCGGGCTGCTGGATCGGCTTCAAGGCCGTCAGCGAAACGATCGAGACCACCTCATCCTTCGAGATCGACCCGATGGCGATCGAGACAAAGGTGCCGAACAATCAGCAGATCCAGCCGGGTTCGCTCTCGATCCGGTGGCCGGACCCTCCCATGGAGCAGGAAGCGCGGCTGTTGCGCGACAAGCTTCAGGCCGTGCTCGAGTACGTTCGGCTGAACGGATTGAACCGGCAGGAGTGGAAAGTTCCGAACGCCAAACTGGGCATCGTGACTACGGGCAAAAAGCTACCTGGACACGCGTGAAGCGCTGTCGTTACTCGGCATCGACGAGGCCGGCGCCAAATCCCTTGGGCTGCGCCTGTTGAAGATCGGCATGAGCTGGCCGCTCGAACCTGTCTGCGTGACCGAATTTGCCGAAGGCTTGGTCGAGATCTTCGTCGTGGAGGAGAAGCGAGGCGTGATCGAGTCGCAAATCAAAGAACAGCTCTACAACGCACCGGCCGATAGCCGCCCGCGCGTTGTCGGCAAAGCTGACGGTGAAGGGGAGTGGGTCCGCTCCCCAAACGGATTTTTGCTGCCCCCGAATGGCGAACTCACCCCGGCCCTGATCGCCAAAGTCATTGCGCAGCGTCTGCTACAAGTGCTCGGCGCAGGTGCACTGCCGCAGTCGGCAACAGCGGTCTTGGCCAATGCTGGATGCGCGGCAGCCCTCGACCCGACGCTTCCGCAGCGGCTGCCGTTCTTCTGCTCGGGTTGCCCGCACAACACCTCGACCAAGCTCCCCGAGGGGTCGCGCGCCGGTGCCGGGATCGGCTGTCACGCGATGGCGATGATGATGGACCGCAACACCGGCAACATCACGCAGATGGGCGGTGAAGGGGCCGCCTGGATCGGCCATGCACCGTTCACTACCGAGGGGCATATCTTTCAGAACCTTGGCGATGGCACCTACAGCCACTCTGGTTCGCTGGCGCTGCGCGCCGCGATTGCCGCGGGCGTCAACATCACCTACAAGATTCTCGCGAATGACGCGGTGGCGATGACGGGCGGGCAACCTGTCGAAGGGAGCCTGAGCGCCATCCAGATCCTGCAGCAGGTTGCAGCCGAGGGTGTCAAGAACTTGCACTTGGTGTCCGATGATCCTGCGTCCTGGCAGGCCTTGGGAGGCTTGCCAGCGGGCATCGTCGTCAGCCATCGGGACCGGCTTGACGAGGTGCAGCGTCAGTTGCGGGACACGTCGGGCGTTTCGGTCATCGTCTACGCGCAAACCTGCGCCGCCGAAAAGCGGCGCCGGCGCAAGAAGAAGGAGATGGTCGATCCGCCGAGGCGCATGGTGATCAACGAGGAAGTGTGCGAAGGCTGCGGCGACTGCGGTGTGCAGTCGAACTGCGTCTCCATCGTGCCGCTCGAAACGCCGCTCGGCCGCAAGCGAACCATCGACCAGAGCTCGTGCAACAAGGACTATTCCTGCGTCAAAGGCTTCTGTCCCAGCTTCGTGACCGTCGAGGGCGGTGCTGTTCGCAAGGCTTCCAAGTCCAAGAATGCATTGCCTGCAGACTTGCCCCAACCTGTCGTTCCGCCGCTCGACCAGCCGTACAACGTATTGATCACCGGCGTGGGTGGAACCGGAGTCGTCACCATCGGTGCACTCATGGGGATGGCAGCTCACATCGAAGGCAAGGGCGTCATCATCCTTGACATGGCGGGCCTGGCGCAGAAAGGCGGTGCGGTGATGTCGCATGTGCGTTTGGCCGCGAAGCCCGACGCACTGCATGGTGCGCGAATCGGCCAGAAGCAGGTGGATCTGCTGCTGGCCTGTGATCTCATGGTCGCTGCAAGCAAGGAAGCGCTGTTCGCATCCGGCACCGAGCGAACTCACGCCGTGGTGAACACCCATGTCGCGCCTACCGGCGGCTTCACGAAGAACCTGGATTGGCAGGCTCGTCCCGAAGAGTTGCTGCAGCAGTTGAAAGCTGGGGTGAAGCAGATTACGACGATCGACGCGTCTCGCCTTGCGACCAAGCTGTTGGGCGACGCAGTGGCGACGAATGTCTTCATGCTGGGGTTCGCGTGGCAGTCGGGCCGAATCCCCCTTTCCGAGGCATCGCTGCTCCGTGCGATTGAACTCAACGGCGCCGCCGTGGCAATGAATACCGCGGCGTTTGCTTGGGGGCGGCAAGCTGCCCTGGAGTTGGACAAGGTGCGTGCGGCTGCGGGCATGGACACTGCGCAAGTGATGCTGCTGCCGCAGCGCACCCTGTCATTGGAAACTGTAGTTGCCGATCGCAAAGCGCGGCTTTCCGGCTACCAAAACGATAGGTACGCACAACATTTCGAGGCTCGCGTTCGAGAACTTGCGGCACTGGAGAAAGCCACATTGGGCGGTGACCGCGTGGCTCGCGAGGTCGCCGCAAGCCTCTACAAGTTGATGGCGTACAAGGACGAGTACGAGGTGGCCCGCCTCTACACGGACAGCGGGTTCTTTGAGCGCATCGACCGCGAGTTCGAGGGGGACTACAAGCTGCACTTTCACTTGGCACCGCCGCTCTTGGCCAAGAGTGACGGCAATGGACGTTTGCTGAAGAAGGCATACGGACCATGGGTGGCAGCCGCTTTCCGGTGGCTCGCCAAGGGCAAGGTCCTGCGGGGCACCGTTTTCGACGTATTCGGCTACACGGCGGAGCGCCGCAGCGAGCGTGCCGAGATTGCGCGTTACCTCGGGCAGATGCGGCAGGTGCTCGCCGAGGCGCGGCCCGAACAGACTGCAACTCTTCTGGAACTCGCGAGGCTGCCGCAGACCATGCGCGGCTATGGGCATGTGAAAGAGGCGAACGTGAACGCTGCGCGCAGGCGCGAGGCTTACCTTCTTGAACAGCTGCATCAGCCGGTCGCAGCGAAGGATGCACAAGTCCAGGACCGTGAAGTCCAGGTTGTTTGAGGGAACGACATGAAGAACCAAGATGTATTCGTCGTCGGTGCCGTCCGCACTGCCATCGGCAGCTTCGGCGGATCGCTGAAGGAAATTCCGCTTTCGCACTTGGCGACCACGGCGGTCAAGGCCGCACTGGAGCGTAGCGGGGTCGATCCTGAAAGCGTCGGCCATGTCGTGATGGGCAACGTCATACCCACTGAACCGCGCGACGCTTATCTTTCGCGCGTTGCCGCGGTCGAAGCCGGCATCCCGCATCAGACCCCGGCGTTCAATGTCAATCGTCTCTGCGGATCCGGCTTGCAGGCCATCATCTCGGCCGCGCAGACGCTTCTGCTTGGAGAAGCGTCGATTGCCGTGGCCGGAGGCGCCGAATCCATGAGTCGAGGGCCCTACCTGCTGGCTGCTGCCCGCTGGGGCGGCCGGATGGGAGACATCCAGGCGACGGACTACATGATGGGCGTTCTGCACGACCCGTTCCATCGGATCCACATGGGGATCACGGCGGAGAACGTTGCTGACCGAGCTGCGATCACACGCGAGATGCAGGACGAACTGGCGCTGGAAAGCCAAGTGCGGGCTGCCCGCGCCGTTGCCGAAGGCTGGTTCAGGTCACAGATCGTTGCCATCGACGTCCCGAGCAGGAAAGGAACGGTGATCTTCGATACTGACGAACACGTGCGCGGCGGCACCACCCTCGAGCAACTTGCAAAGATGAAACCCGCGTTCAAGGAGAACGGGACTGTCACGGCCGGCAACGCGTCCGGTATCAATGACGGTGCTTCCGCCGTGGTGCTGGCTACTGAGAATGCCCTCCGGCAGGGAGGGTTGAAGCCTTTGGCACGACTCGTGAGCTATGCGCATGCGGGCGTGGATCCCAGATATATGGGGCTCGGCCCTGTCCCTGCGACTCACTTGGCACTGCAGCGGGCGGGATTGACCGTAGACGACCTTGACGTCATCGAATCGAATGAGGCGTTTGCGGCGCAGGCTTGTGCGGTGAGTCGGGCCCTTCATTTCGACCTGGCGAAGGTCAACCCCAACGGATCGGGCATTTCGCTCGGACATCCCGTGGGAGCGACCGGCTCCATCATTGCCACCAAAGCCGTCCATGAGCTGCGGCGCATTGGCGGAAGGTACGCGCTGGCTACGATGTGTATCGGTGGCGGACAGGGCATTGCGGCAATCTTCGAGCGAGTGTGAGCATTGCAGGCTGGAACGCTCGTAGACGGAGGCCGGTAGCCAACAGCCCGCCCCTCAACGAGTTTCCCAACCTCCAATGGATTCTTCGGCTCGTACCCCCGACTTGACAGAGTCGCGCGGTGGGTTTCATTTGGGTGAACGGCGGCTTTGGAATTGTGGCTATGTCGGCTTGGGGCCCACTCCTGCCATCCACACTCGATCGACGAGGGGCAGCTATGCGAGCGAAAGCGGTCGAAGAGGTCAGCGCTACGATTCGGATTGAACGGCTATCAGGGGCGCTTTGCCCCCACGAGGACAAACAGCATGGTCGCCGGCTTGTCGCTCTTATTGCGCCAGGCGTGGCGTGTGCCGTTTTGGATGACCACATCGCGCGGCGCCAGCTTCTTCGTGGCGCCATCATCGAGCTCAAGGTGTAGTTCACCCTCGATCAGTACGCCGTAGTCGACGGAATCGGTGGTATGCATGCCGGGGTGGTCCATCTCGAACCTCTCTGCAAGGCCGGGTAGTACCTGCATGTACTCGGCACCCGCGGCTGCTGGATCGAATCCAGGACTCTGCATCACAGCGTCGGGAGGGAAGGTGATAAACATCAGGTTCGTGCCGCCTGGTGGGGGAGCCCAGGAACGGGCAGAGACCGTCGGGTCGCCTTCCGTCGCGGGCACTGAAGCGTCGGGCGAGGTCTCCCACAACAGCGACGTGGCGAAACCCGGAACATTCTTGAACTCGGTCGTCCGAGACGCGGCGGAATCCTTCAGGAAGATGGACTTGCCGGTCTGATCGTGGCCGGTGACGATGCGTCGGATGTGCATGTTGTTCTCCTCGTTGGCCGATCAATACATGATCACGACGTTGGTGAACCCACCGCCGCGCTGGTCAATTGCGTCCAGGGCCTCATTGACTTTTTCAAGCGGGAAGCGCTCGTGCTCGAACACGCCGAGGTTCAACGTGCCCGCGTGTGCCATCGCAGCCATGTCCTGCCCCTCCGCGGTCGTGAACCAAAGTGAGCCGATGTAGGACTTCTGCAGGCACATCAGCGGGAACGGCTCGAGCGGTATTGGGTCCGCAACGCCGCCGATATTGATCGCCTTGCCGCCACGGCGCAGCGCGTTGAACGAGTCAAGAACAGTAGAAACCGCCGCGTTCGGACCCAGCGCCTCGATGAGTACATCGACGCCGTAGCCACCGGTGGCTTCCATCACGATCTCTGCAGTTGGCCGTGCCCCAAGGGCAATGGGAACGATTCGCGTCGGGTCAAGGTTGTGCAACTTGTCCAGCAGCGCCTTGTTGCGACCCGTCGCGAAGATCTTGGCCGCGCCCATGGCCAAGGCAAGGATCACCGCGCCAAGGCCCAGCGTACCGGTCCCGCCGTCTATCAGGACCGTCTGGCCGGGCGCGAACTGCGCCTTGCGCAGCGCCGAGTAGGAAGTGCCGAGATAGCCGAAGCGAGCGCCTTGCTCGAAGCTGATGCTGTCCGGCAGCTTCACCAGGTTGGAAGCCGGGGCCGTCAGGTATTGGCCGAAACCGCCATACGGATAGTCCTCGAAGATCTGCTGGGAACCGGGGCCGAAGCCGAAGTAGCCCTGGAACGTGTAGGCCGTGCAGTTGATGTGATCGCCGCGCCGACATGCAAGGCAACTTCCGCACGACAGGCCCGGGTTCACGTACACGCGGTCGCCGGGCTTGATGTCCGCGCGGACCTGGCTGCCCACCTGGGTTACCACCCCGGCCGAGTCGAGGCCATAGATTGCAGGTAACGCGGGCAACGGCAGGAAGGGGAACCACTTCGGGTAGTTGGTCACTACGTTGCGCAGGTTCGGCACGACGCCCGCAGCCTTCACTTCGACGAGGACGTCGGTGGGACGGACCTCGGGTACGGGGATGGTGTCGACCTGGAACGGTTCGCCGATCTTGTGCAGGCGCGCAGCGCGCATCATCTTGGTCATGTTGTCTCCTTGGAAGTAGCGGGGTCCGTATCGGGTTCAGTGCGCCAGGAAGTCCAGCACCATGCGGTTGAACTTGTCGGCGTGCTCCCACTGCGCCCAGTGGCCGCAGCGGCTGAAGACGTGCAGGTCGGCCTTCTGAAGTCCTGTCACCAGGCGCAGGCCGATGTCCAGCGGAACGAAGCGGTCATCACGGCCCCAGACCACCAGCGTCGGAGACGCGATCTCGCCGAGCCGGTGACCCACATCCGGGAACTGCTTCGGGTTCGCCTCGGCACTTTTGACGAAGTTCTCGAGGTGATCGCGACGGCTGAGCATGTTGTCCAGGCGTGCCTGGAAGAGCTCTTCGGTGAGGTTGCTCGTGTCGTACACGAACACGTTCATCATGCGCTTGAGGTTCTCAATCGTCGGATCGCGGTAGAGGGCACCGATCAGCTTGATGCCCTCGGTGGGCATCGGCACGAACGGGCTGAGGCCCCCGGTCCCACCGCCCATCAGCACCAGCTTGCCCACGCGCTCCGGGTTGGCCACCGCGAAGGCCACGGCGCTGTGGCCGCCCATGGAGTTGCCGATCAGGTGCGCTTTGTCGAGGCCGATGGCGTCCATCAGGCCCTTGAGGGCGCGTGCGTTGAGGTCGGAACGGGAGCCGGTGCTGACCACGGGATCGCTCTTGCTCCAGCCCGGGCAGTCCATCAGGACGACGCGGTAGCCGGCGGCAACCAGCGGCTCGACATTGCGGTTGAAGTTGGCCCAGCCGCTGGCGCCCGGGCCCGAGCCGTGGAGCATCACGACCGTCTCGTCGCCGCTGCCGGCGTCGTTGTAGTGCAGTTGCATATCGAGCTCGCCTTCCTTGATGCGGACGAAGCGGCTCGTGTTGGATTCAGTGATGGCGGTGTTTTCGGTGGACATGTTGGGTCTCGGATGTGCGGATTGAAGAAGAGGACTCAAGCGGCCTCACTCATGGTGGGCGGCTGGTGAATGCGCTCGTGCTCGATGCCCTTGAGCAGGTCGAGGGCTACGTCGACGATCATGTCTTCCTGACCACCGACCATGCGTCGCTTGCCCAGTTCGACCAGGATGTCGACCGTCTTCAGCCCATACTTGCCGGCGGCCACTTCCGAATGGCGCAGGAAACTCGAATACACGCCGGCATAGCCGAGCGCCAGGGTCTCGCGATCCACGCGCACCGGGCGGTCCTGCAAGGGACGGACGATGTCGTCGGCGGCGTCCATCAGCTTGTAGAGGTCGGTGCCGTGGTTCCATCCCATGCGCGCGGCCGCTGCGATGAACACCTCCAGCGGCGCGTTGCCCGCACCGGCGCCCATTCCCGCCAGGCTCGCGTCCACCCGGTCGCAGCCTTCTTCCACCGCGACGATGCTGTTGGCCACGCCCAGGCTCAGGTTGTGGTGGGCATGCATACCGGTCAGCGTCTCGGGCTTGAGTACGTCCTTGAATGCGCGGAAACGATCGCGCACTTCATTCATGCTCAGCGCACCGCCTGAGTCCACCACGTAGCAGCAGGTCGCACCATAGCTCTCCATCAGCTTGGCCTGCTCCGCCAGGGCCTGCGGCGTGGTCATGTGACTCATCATCAGGAAGCCCACGGCTTCCATGCCGAGATGGCGCGCGTACTCGATGTGCTGCCTGGATACGTCGCCCTCGGTGCAATGGGTGGCCACGCGCACGATGCGCGCGCCTGCTTCGTAGGCGGCCTTGAGGTCGTGGACGGTTCCGATGCCGGGCAAAAGCAGCGTTGCGATCTTCGCGTGCTTGACCACGCTGGCGGCCGCCTCGATCCACTCCACATCGGTGTGCGCGCCAAAGCCGTAGTTGAAACTGCCGCCTTGCAGGCCGTCGCCATGGGCGACTTCGATGGAATCGACCTTGGCCTCGTCGAGTGCCTTCGCAATCTGCTTGGCCTGCGCGACGCTGTATTGGTGGCGGATGGCGTGGCTGCCGTCACGCAGGGTGACGTCGGAGATGTAGATCTTCTTTTCGGGTTGGTGTCTCATGGGTGTCTCCTTCAGGCGGGCACGGCGGCGAGCATCCGCTCGGCCATGGATTCGGCAGTGCGCAAAGCGGCGCTGGTCATGATGTCGAGGTTGCCCGCGTAGGCCGGCAAGTAGTGCGCAGCGCCTTCGACCTCCAGGAAGATCGAGGTCTTCAGGCCGTGCATGCGTGCACCCACGCCCGGGATGCGGATCGGGCGATCGGCCTCGATGCGGTCGAACTGCACCTTCTGTTTGACGCGGTACCCCTGCACATAGGCCTGCACGTCGGCGGCCATGCGCTCGACGGACGCGGCGATCTCGTCTTCGTCGGCGAACTCGCTCAGCGTGTAGACGGTGTCGCGCATCATCAGCGGCGGCTCGGCCGGATTCAGCACGATGATGGCCTTGCCCTTGGCAGCGCCGCCCACTACTTCGATCGCCTTCGACGTGGTCTCGGTGAACTCGTCGATGTTGGCTCGTGTGCCGGGGCCGGCGCTCTTGCTGGAAATGCTGGCGACGATCTCGCCGTAGTGAACCTTGGCCACGCGCGAGACGGCCGCCACCATCGGAATGGTGGCCTGGCCGCCGCAGGTGACCATGTTGACGTTTGGCGCATCCAGGTGCGCCTGACCATTGACCACGGGAATGCAATAGGGCCCGATCGCCGCCGGTGTCAGGTCCACCAGGCGGATCTCCGGCTTGAGGCCGCGCAGGAATGCGTCGTTCTTGATGTGCGCGCCGGCCGAGGTCGCATCGAAGACGACGTCGATGTCGGCGAACACCGGCATGCGTGAGAGGCCCTCCACGCCTTCGTGGGTCGTTGCGACGCCCATGCACGCGGCGCGGGCCAGTCCATCGGAGGCGGCGTCGATGCCGACCATCGCTCCCATCTCGATGTGCCTGCCATGGCGCAGGATCTTGATCATCAAGTCCGTGCCGATATTGCCGCTACCGATGATGGCGGCCTTGAGCTTGCGGGTCATGCTTGTTCCTTGAGTGGTGTGGCGACTGCTGCAGTTGATGCAATCGCACTGGAGGTGGTGGGGAAGTTCATGCTGCGGAGAAGCGCGCACGCACGCTGCCGACACCTTCGATGCGTGCCTCGAAGCGGTCGCCGGCGGACACTGGCGCCATCGGCCCCAACGCTCCCGTGAGGACAAGATCCCCTGCGCGCAGCGGTTGCCCAAGGGCGGCCAGCTTCCGTGCCAGCCAGACGGCGGCGTTGAGGGGATGGCCCAGGCACGCCGCACCGCTGCCGGTGGACACGGTGTCGTCGCCGCGCTGCATCGTCATGCCGCACAACTTGAGGTCCAGGCCGTTGAGTTTTGTGGGCACGCCGCCTAGCGCGACCAAGCCGCTGGAGGCGTTGTCGGCGACCGTATCGGCGAATCGGATGTTCCAGTTGGCGATACGGCTGCCGACGATCTCGATGGCCGGCAGGACGTAGGCCGTGGCCCCGATCAATTCCACCAAGGTGGTATCGGCGGCTGGGAGTTCACGCTCAAGGACCAACGCGACTTCAGCCTCGACCTTGGGCTGCAGCGTGCGCGAGATCGGTATTTCTTCGTCATCGCCGTAGAGCATGTCGGCGAACAGGGTGCCGAAGTCGGGCTGGTCGACGCCAAGCTGGCGCTGCACGGCGGGGGATGTCAGGCCGATCTTGCGGCCGACCACGCGTCGGCCTTGGGCCACGGCATGGGCGACGTTCGCCTGCTGGATGGCGTATGCGAGACTGCCGTCCGGGTCGGCGCCGAGCTCGTCGCGCAGTGGGGAAATCGGCTCTCGTTGAGCCTCGGCCTGGCGCAAGCGCTCGGCCCATTGTTCGATGCGGGGGTCCATGGGGTCTCCTGTTCAGTGGGTCTGCTTCAGCAACATGAGGCCGAAGCCGGCGATGTATTCGGGGATGGCCTGGTAGTGGCGCACCGTGCAGGACAGCGGCCGGTCGACGGTGAGCGCGCTGCGCGCCACGAGCCAGCTCTTGGACTCGTGCGCCGAAAGGCCGGCTTCCTTTTCGATGCTGTCCTCGCCCAGCGCGCACAGCGCATCGAGTCCGGCGGCGCCGCCGACAAGACCATCCATCCATCGACAGTCCCAATCCGGGTTGATGGGCTTCATGGCGCTGTCGCCCGCCGCAAGGGCGCGGCCCGCCGCCATCACGCGCTGCGTCTTGGCCTCGCGCTCAGCCGGTGTCGGCTCGCTGCGGCGGGTGATGCGTTCGCGAACCGCCGCGTCGGGATGCGAGAGCGTGGGAACCGGTGGCTCGTGCGAGAGCCCGCCGGAGCCGATGAGCAGGGTGCGCCGCGGCTCGTTGTCGAGAAAGCGGCCGATCGCTTGCCCGAGCGCGCGGCAGCGGCGCAAGCGCGGGATTCCTGGCTGAGCCACCGCATTGAGAAAGATCGGCAACACCGGAGGCGTATCCAGGCCGCCCCACATGAGCTGCAGCGACTGCGCAAAGCCATGGTCGACCTGCATGCGGCGGGAGACGGCGAGGTCGAAGTCCTCATCCATCAAGCGTGAGGCCAGGGCCACCGCCGCGTCGGCATCCACGTTGAGGTCACCAGCCGGTGTCAGATAGTCTCCCACCGAGCGCGCCTGCGTGCCAATGCAGAACGGCGGCATCAGCTCGTTGAAGAACCCGTTGTAATGGTCCGGCGCCACCAGCACGACGAGCTCCGGCGCGAAGGCCAACACCTGCTCGCGCGCGCTGGCAATGGCGGCCTTCAGTTCTTGCTCCACCGCCGGTGCGACGGGGTTGAGTCCCATCAGCGGCGAATGCGAGATGCCGAGGAAAGCGCGTTCCATCACGCCGCCTCCAACACCCGCGACTTCTGGTTCAGCAGGGAAGCCAGGGCCTGTTCAAGCTCCTCCCTGGCTTGCGCGGTGTCAGCGACGGCGGCACGGTGGCGCCAGGCGACGACACCATCGGGTCGCACCAGCAGCGCACCTGCTTCCTCGATCTCACGCACCGCATGCCAACTGCAGTAAACGTCTTGCGCAGCCGGGCTGCCGATCACGACCGTCCTGAGGAAGGGCAGATCCATCGCCTTCGCAGCATCCGCCCAGGCTTGGCCCGCGATGCCCGTCACCAGAGAGACCTTCCCCTTGCCCACCAGATCCAGCGTGGACACGCGACGGCCGTCCTGTCCCACCAGCCAGGCATGAGGCAGCTTGGCGCCGGGACGGGTCGTGGGTTGGACGTGAAGCTGCGGGTCACGCTTCCACACTTCCTCGGTTGCGTCGGGCTCCGGAATGACAGCCTCGGACACGCAACGTTGGTTGAGCTCGACGCCCTGCGCATTGAACTCGTAGTTCTTCAGCTTCAGGGCCTCGGCCAACGCGGAGCGTCGAGCGACGCCCGCCGGTCCTGGATCGGCCAGTTCGTCGATTCCAGCCGCGAGGGGATCCGGCGCGTCCGTGTTGCGGAAGGCCTGGTTGAGTGGGGCATAGTCCAGCCGCGACTGGTTGGCACGCTTGACGATCTGCGCGCCGACCGGTGCGCGCTCCAGGGTGTACGAGTCCAGCAGATGCTCGCCGGCGTGCCCCTTCACCACGAAAGCCAGCTTCCAGGCCAGGTTGAAGGCGTCCTGCATGCACGTGTTCGAGCCCAGGCCGCTCGATGGCGGATGGCGGTGCACCGCGTCGCCGCCGCAGAAGACGCGGCCGGAAGAGTAGACGGGCGCATGGGCCTGGTTGACGTACCAGACGGAGGTGCTGTCGACCTTGAACTCCAGCTCCGGATCGCCCACCAGCGCGCGCACCTTGCGCTTGATTTCTTCGGGCGAGAAGTCGGGCTCGCCCTTCGACATGTCGAACCCCCAGCCCGCGATCCATTGGTTCCATGGCTCGATGGCACGCAAGAGGCCCATGCCGATCTCGCCGAACGAGGCGTCGGAGGTCACCATCCAGTACAGGATGCTGGGCCGGTGGGCCACGTAGCGCGTGAGGTCGGCAGTGAACAGCACGTAGGCCGTGGCGGCGCGCGCGAGTTGCCCCTCCACCTTCAGGCCCGCATCGTCCATCACTTTCGACTTGGCACCGTCCGCGCCCACCAGATAGCGCGCTCTCAACTGGTACTCGCGACCCGTGAGCACGTCGCGCAGCATCACGGTCACGCCGGTGTCGTCCTGCTCGTGGCTCAGGTACTCGGTGTTGAAGGAGAAGACAGCGCCGCGCTCGACGGCGTTCTTCACCAACAGCGGCTCCATCTTGTTCTGGGGCAGGTCCATCATCGGGCACGGGCTGCCTTGCAGGTAGTCGCCGATGCGCTCGTCGCCGGTGCCCCAGGTGCGCAGCCGGGCGATCTCCGGTCCGGCAAGACTGGTGGTGAAGAGCGTGTCGCCCATCCACTCCCAAGGCGTCGCATCGCGCCGCGCTTCCTGCTCGACGCCAAGGTCGCGCAGGACTTCCATGGCGCGCTGGTTGGTGATGTGCGCACGCGGCGTGTTCGCGGTCCAGTTGTAGCGGTTGACGACGTGCACGCGCGCGTCATAGGTCGCCAGTGCAAGGGCAGTCGTCGCCCCCATCGGGCCGGTGCCCACCACCAGCACGTCGGTTTGAAACTCTTCCGGTCGGGTCATGATGTGCTTCCTGATGGGTTACTTGATGGTTGTCTGGATGACCGCGCCATAGGTCTCGATGTCGCGGCGCACGCGCGCTGCCAGTTCGGCGGACTCGGCCGGATACGGGTCGCCCGAGATCCCGAGCTTGTCTTTCATCGCCGGCTGCTTGAGTGCCGCGTTGAACTCGCGGCCCAATTTCTCCACGATGGAGGGCGGCGTCCCGGCCGGTGCGACGAAGAAGAGGTAGTTGGAGATCGCCAGTCCCGGGTATCCGCTTTCGGCCACGGTGGGGACGTCGGGCAACAGCGGATGGCGCTGGGCGCCCAGCGTGGCGATCGGCACCAGCTTGCCTGCCTTGATGTATTGCTGCGCGTAGTGCACCGGCATGACCATCGTGTCGATCTGTCCTGCCAGCAAGTCGGTGGCCGCCGGAGCCAGGCCCTTGTAGGGAACATCGACGAACTCACCCTTGGTCAGGCCACGCAGCTGGTGCATGTGGATGAACCACGGGCTTCCTGTTCCCATCGTGCCGAAGTTCAGGCCGGAGCTCTTGCTGTCCTTGGACAGTTGCACCAGCTCCTTCATAGTGCGTGCCGGTACTTTGGGATTCACCACGAGCACCAAGGGCACGATGATCATTCCGGAGACAGGAACGAAGTCCTTGAGCGCGTCGTACGGCACCTTGGCGCCGAGGACGTCGGCTGCCTTGGGCAGCTTCGCCATCGCATGGTTGATGGCATGGGAGTCCGACACCACACCGATCGTGTAGCCGTCTGCCGGCGCCCGCGCGACGGCTTCGGTGCCGATGATCGAGGACGCGCCCGGGCGGTTGTCGATGATGATCGTTTGCTTGAGATTGGCAGACGCCGCCTCCGCGACGGCGCGCGCCGCAGAATCGGCGTTGCCGCCGGCCGGGTACGGCACGATGATGCGGATGGGCTGCTTGGCGGGCCACTCTTGCGCCCAGGTCGGGCTGGCGGCAAGGCCAAGGGCGGCGAGGGTGCACAGGGCACGGCGAGTGATGGTCATCTGGTCTCCTAATAGGTGTTGAGGCTCTGGTCGTCGCAGGTTCTGCGTACGCTTTGCAGTGTCCGAGCGGGGCCTCTCGTCGTATAGTCCGTGCACAGAGTGCACCTAGAAGAGCTCGCCGCATGCCCCATTCCGAAAGCTTCGGGGACGCTTCCCTCTACCGTGAGGTCCGTGGGTTGAGCCGCGGACTGGCGGTCCTGCGGGCCTTGAACGCGATGCCGGGCGGGATCGGTGGGGTGGTCGAACTGGCTCGCATCACAGGGCTGCACCGCACGACGGTCAAGCGCTTGCTCGAGACGTTGAAGACCGAAGGTCTCGTACACCACAAGGATGAAGGCGCGTCCTATGCCTTGGGTTTCGAGGTCAGGCGGTTGTCGGAGGGCTACGTGGGCGCCGACTGGATCGACCGCGTAGCGGCACCTGCGATGCGTGCCCATCTGCGTGCCCTGTCCTGGCCGAGCGACCTGGCCACGCCCGACGGTGGTTTCATGATCGTGCGGGAATCCACCCACCGCGTCAGCATGCTTTCGCAGCACCGAGCGACGATAGGCATCCGTATCCCGATGCTGGTGTCTTCGCTCGGGAGAGCCTGGTTGAGCTGGTGCGCAGACGAGGAGCGCGAGGCCACGCTGTCGTTGCTGCAAGAGCGCACTGACGCTATCGGTGAAATGGCACGAGACAGCGCCTATGTGAAACGAGTTCTGCGGGAGACGCGAAGGCGCGGATATGCGGTGAACAAGGGCGAATGGCTAAGCGAGGCCAGTGTGACCGCCGTAGGCTTCCCGATTCGGATCGGTGAGCACGCAATCGGCGCAATCAACCTTGTCCTGCAGAACAACGTTGTGTCCGATCGCGAGATCGCCACGCGCTACGTGCCCCTGCTGCGAACGCTGGCAGATGAGATCTCCAATGGGGCAGCAAGCTCGCCGCGTGGTTGACCACAACGAAGCCAGGGATTACGGGTAAACCCTTGATTCTGACGTAGGCCACTGACAGTGCCCGATCCGGACCGGCACCTCGACGCGCTGTGGACACTGCCGTCGGGCATCAACTGGCGCCAACGGCAGGTTTCCGCAAGACCGGTCGTAGCCGGCGGGTGAGCGACTGTCCGGTGATGGCCGCCAGCGGCGATAGCTTGGAAGGCCGCGGCGGCCTCTTCTGTGGCGCCTATTTGCTCACGAGTTTGTTCAGGTTGACGGCCTTGCTATTCGAGAGAAGCTTCTTGGCCTCTGATTCATCGGCGGCCCTGACCGCAGCACAACTCATGCTCGGACTCACGACGAAGTAGCTCGACGATGAATGCTTCGCAGCAAACCTGAGCGAATCTTCTTTCCACGTCGGAGTGAATCCGCCGAAGCATTTCACGCCGAGATAGTGCTCCCCCGGAGTGACGGAAAACTCGGCGTGCTCACCGGAGCCAATGCCGAGGATGTCTTTGCCATCCAATGCGACGATGTACCCGTTGGCTGCACCGACCATGCTGCTTACTCTGACGACCGTCACCTTTGCAGCGGTTGAGCTATCGGAGACCTCAGGAAGTGGGCCAAGCCGCCCAGAGGTGGTACCGCATCCCGCGAGTAGTGCGGCGGTTGTGAGCAGCAAAAACGCTTTCATTTTGTCCTTGTGGTTGTTGACGCGCCGGCAGAAAGTGCCGAACGCATGCAGGATACAAAATGATACGGACCAGTGCAAGGGCACTACCCCCGCAGGACCCGGCGAGGACGCTCGGTTGTGGCCGAGTGCTGCCGAATGCACCAACCGACTAGCTCAAGTCCCAACCGAAGAGGACTTTGCGACAGTGGCGGCACACAAACTTGTAGAGCGCCCGCCCTGGCAGGTGTTCCGTACTGTTGTCAATCGGTGACGGGCTCGTCGAAGTCCGAAGTTGCCGGCCAGAGGTGGGCCTCTCCGACGATCTTTATTGTTATCGACGAACTTTATTCTTTCCGTACAACCAACAGTATGCCGCTTGCCCCGCGACCTACTCCACTGTCACGCTCTTCGCCAGATTTCGCGAATTGTCCACGTTCAGGCCCGTGGGGTCTTTTCAGGGTGACTATCCGCGCAGGGTGAAAACGACGGATAGGTATGACACAGGCTGCACCTCTACGGCCTCGATCCCATGCAATGCCGTAGCGTCGAAGAGAAGTGAATCTCCCACCTTGAGTTGGACCACTTTTGTTCCATACCGATAGCTCACTCCGCCCGACAGCAGGTACAGAAACTTAAGACCCGGGTGCTGGAACGTGACATAGGGCTCGGCGCTTGGCAGAAGCGTCACAAGGTAGGGTTCGACGAAGAGATTTCCTGAAAGGATGTGGCCGATCAGTTCATAGCGGTAGTCCGCAACGGCTCCGACGCGGTCCACCTGCACTCCCCTGCCGGCGGGCACATGGGAAAAGTCGGTTCGGCCTGGCTGATCGCCAAAGAACCGCGAGATCGGAACGTTCAGCCCACGCGCTATGCGGTAAAGGGTATCAACCGAGGGAGATACCAAGCCCCGCTCGATGCGAGACAGCATGGATGCAGAAATGCCGGAGGCGGCTGCAACCTTGCCACCCGAGACCCCCGCCGCGAGTCGCAGGGCCCGCACCTGAGCGCCGACCTCGCATGTAGCAGCGCTGCGCGTTGAGGAGCTCAAAGAAGGGCTTCGGACGTACGAGAGTGCGGCGGGCAGCTTCACTTGCCGCGCTGTTGGGAACGGCGACGCCCGTTGTCGTGCACTCATGCGAACCGTTCCAATGATTGAGGGAGATCCAATATCTCGATCGCGCGGACAGCGTGGCAGCACCTGCAGCGTGGAGAAGGCGCATGCAAATCTGGCGATGTCCTTGTGAGCATACGGAGCGGCAAGGCGGTCTGGTCTTAAAAGACGTGGTCTTATTGGACGTGGTTCGATCGTACTCCACAAGAGACGATTTCGTCCATGCCCACCCCTTCACCCAAGTACGCGCTCGATCCTGCGCTCGTGTCTTTGGGCAGGGCCATTCGCGCAGCGCGTCTCGCGCGGGGAATCTCGCAAGAAGAGTTGGCCCACCGAAGCCAGATCGAACGCTCGTACATGAGCAGCATAGAGCGAGGGATGCAGAACGTCGGGGTCATGTCTCTGGTCCGGATTGCGTCGGTGGTCGGAACCTCAGTCGCACGCCTGGCCGCGGACGCCGGCCTCTGACACATCACTGCACTGCCATCACCGTTGTGTCTGCTTGATGAAACCGAGGTAGACGCGATCGGCGAAAGGAAGAGCCCGTCCAAGTTCTCGCGTTAGGCGCGACAAGGCCGCGCGACAGCGCACCCGCAGATGATTCTGGTACAGGCGCCGAGCGTGCTTTCCGGCGAGTTCGTCCGGTAGGGCTTCAGCTGCCGCCGAGTTTCGACGATCGTCCTGTTCGTTCCCGGAACTGCCGTGCGACTGGGCTGTCCTTCCAGACCACGGCCCTGCCTTCGTCGACGGCTTCGCGCCCGTAGACGATCCATGCGTCGCAGATGGTGCCGATGGGCTCCATCACCTCAAAGCGCTCAGCATGTGCCTCGGCGAAGGACGCGAAAACGATGCCCGTTTCGTAGCGTCCTTCAGCTAGGCTTGCCTGGACCGCGATCACCGTGGGTTCGTGGACGACGGTCGGCCAGGCGGAAAGGTCGGCATAGCTCTGCGTGGCGGGCTGCACGCCCACCTTGCCGGTGCCCTCCCCGCTTCCGATGGCGCGTACCAGTGCCATGGGACGGCTGGGGGAAATGAAGGCGTCGACCACGACCATGGCCGTGCGATAGGTGCCCGTGATCTCGGCGGCCGTGGGATGAACGGCGCATTGCAGCAGATAGTCCGACTCGCCGGCGATCAGCGCGCGAGCGCCGGCGTGGAAGTCGTCGAACAGCACGATGCGAGTGGCTTCCGCCATTCGATGCGCGGCAAGGTACTGCTGGAGAACGAAGTGGTGGTTGCTGCCCTCGCGGCCCAGCGTCGAAAAAATGAGCATGTGCTTTAGCGGTAGAGCATGACTGGTCGACCTCGACGGGTTGCCATTGCGGGGTTCGCAGTCTTCGCGAGCTGCCGGCGAAGTCTCGACCGGTTCTCGTCTGAATGGAAGATGAGTGGCTTCATGCAGGCGTTGCGGGCACGCCGATGATCTCATCCTCCAGGCGGCAGGTCTCAGTGATGATCAGCTCGTAGAGCGCACGCAGAAAAGTCGGGCTCATGCCGTGCTCGGCGGCAAAGGCAGCCGCTCGTTCCTGCACCACCCCGATGCGGCGGGGCTGCATCATCGGGATCGCATGGTCGCGCTTGTGCATGCCGATCCGGCAGCAGCATTCAAGCCGCTGCCGCAGGGTCTCGAGCAGCGTCCTGTCCAGAGCGTCGAGTTCGTCGCGCAGCGCCTGCAGGATCTGTTGGGCTTCCTCGTAGCTGCTGGCAGGGGCTGCGCCTCCGCTCTGCGGGGCCGAGGTTGCGTCATTGGCCGCGGCCGTGGTTTGCTGGCGCCCGCTCGGGCGCGGTTGTTCAGGGTTCATGGGGGTCTCCCTACTCGAGCTTGATGCCCTGGCTCGCGATGATCTGGGTGAGCGCTGCCGTGTCCGCCCTCACCCGGCGGACCAGCGCCTCGCCCGATATGCCGGCCGCTTCGTAGCCATGCTGGAAGAGCTTCTGCCGCACCTCGGGGGAGCGGATGACTTCCGAGAGGACCTGGGTCAGGCGCTGGACGATCGGGGTGGGCAGGCTGGCGGGGGCTGCCGCAGCAGTCCAGATCTCGAGCTCGAAATCCTTGAGTCCTGCTTCCTGCAAGCTCGGATAGTCGGGCACGAGTGCGGAGCGGCGCGCCGAGGTCACGCCGATCGCGCGGAGCTTTCCGGCCTTGACCTGCACTTCGGCGAGGCCCGGCGGAAGGAGCGCCAGTTGCAACTGGGCGCTGGCCAGGCCGGTGATGACCTGCGGATTGCCCTGATAGGGCACGTGCACGGCGCCGATCCCGGTGCGGGCCTTGAGGAGCTCCATGCCGAGGTGGCCGATCGTGCCGATGCCGGGCGTCCCATAGCTCCAGGTGCTGCCGGCAGCGCGCGCGGCGTCGAGGAAGCCGCGGGCGTCGGCCTTCGAGACCTCCGGCGTGGTGGCGAGCACCAGGGGTGCCGTGCAGATGATGCTGAGCGGCACCAGGTCCTTTTGCGGATCGTATGGGGTCGCCGGATTGAGGACCTTGGCGATCGTCATGTTGCCGTTGATGAGGATGCCCACTGTGTGTTTGTCGGTGGACTTCGCGACGATGTCCGCCGCGATGTTGCCGCTGGCGCCCGGATGGTTCTCGACGACCACCGGCTGGCCCAGCGCCCTCGCCATGGGGATGGCCAGGGCGCGTGCAACGAAGTCCGGCGACGAACCGCCGCCAAAGCCGACGATGAGGCGCAGCGGTCGCGTCGGCCAGTTCAGATCCGCCGGCTGGGTGCTCGAGGTGCCCGGTGGGCTGGGATCGGTGCGACTCGCACCGGACGATTGCGCGGAGGCGACGCCGGCGCAGGCGAGCGCGCCGAAAACGCACAACAGGCGCGCCGCAAATGATCGAAAAAGGAGGAAGGACATGGCAAGAGAAGTTGGAAATCGGAAGCCAAGTCTTTCTTCGACAACGCGCCGAATCAACTCCTGCTTGGTGCGCAAAAAGCCTCCACACTGGCTCAGCGCCGCACAGGCCCGACTTGCCCACGAGCGGGTGAAGCCATGGCTCGTCGCAATTGCTTGGTGTGCAAGATCGTTGTCGAGCGTCGGCGGCGCGCTGCTGCGCTGCAGGCGTGTCGCGGCACGCGCGCGACGATTCTTGCTGCGTCTTCGCGTCAGCTGCGGTCATCGCGGCAGTCCCTCAAGGCGCTTTCAGGGTGCGCATGCTGATCGGCTTTTCGAGTGACTTGGGCCTGGTCATGCGTGAAGCGATGCACGTGCGAAGGGCGCAGCTTGCGTTCCCCGCCCTCGACCATTCCGGGGTGCATCCAGGAGCGCTCGCGATCCTGTCAGCCTGTGGTGAGCGGCAGCGCATTCGTGGTGTCAGGCAGGACGATCATGTGATCAGCCCCTGCCAAATCTGGTAGTGCCGCCCTGCCCGCTGCCTCGCTGTAATGCGATCACTTCGGACAAGAAGGGTCGCACATGGAATTCATCACAGGCACCGCCGATGTTCTCCCGCCAGGCATGCTGTTCGACCTAGCGCTGTACCGCCACCGCGTCTTCGTGCAAGGTCTGGGCTGGAAGCTTCCTGCCGGACAGCGTATCGAGCTCGACGAGTTCGACCGGCGCGACACGCAGTACGTGGTCGCGCTGGACAACCAGCGCAAGATCGTCGGCACTGCCCGGCTGCTTTCGACAGAGCGGCCCTACCTGCTCAAGGAAGTGTTCCCCGATCTGCTCGGCGGCGCGAGGTTTCCGCATTCACCGCAGACGTGGGAGCTCTCGCGCTTCGCGGCATTGGATCTCGAGTCGGCGACGCCGGACTTCCACCGCTCGCTCGCCTCCCCGCTCGCGCTGCAGGTCCTGGAGGCGGCCATGGGCCTGGCGGCCAAATGCGGTGCGACCCAACTGATCAGCGTTTCGCCCCCGGCGGTCGAACGCATCCTGCGCGCCGGCATCCGCATCCGTCACCCCAGCCGAGCACATCGCCGCTTGATCACGGCGAAGCGCGTTAACGCACAGGCATGGTCACCTTTTCGCGCGAGGGCGTCGGAATGACAATGCAACAGGGCCATGCGCGCCCAGAGGGATTGGGCCTCAAAGTGCGGCTGGCCTTCCCGGACTTCGAAGTCTTCGGTCGGGCAGGTCGCAGGCCGCGCCGGCGGACCGCCGCTCATGCGAGGTAGCTGGTGCGCCGCCGCTGCGCCGCATGGTGCACGGCGTCATGGCGTGGGGGTCGCCCGCCCACCGGCGCAGAGCATTGGACTTGCCTTCTTGGTCGATCGTCCCTGCTGGCTGTCGACCACACCTTCAAATTCTTGCAGCTTAGTTTGAACTCCTCCTCGCTCGCGCTCGGCTGCGGAACGCCACCTGACTTGCTGCGGAGGACGACACTGGATCTTCGTGACTGAGCGCGCCAGTGGACATTGGAGGGACTGAAGGGCTGATACCGAGGTTCCAGCCGCGGCTGGGGAGCAACCCGATCTTTAGCGCCGCCCACCCATCTTCACAGCCTGTCGAATTTTCCGGTATAATCGAACTTAACGAGATTGACCAACATGACCAACGTTGCCTTCACTGAGTACCTGGACGACATAGCCGTCCTCGGATTCAACTCAGCCGAACGGACTTGGGAGCTGGTGAGTTCGATCGTCCTTGAGAACAAACGCCGGGCACGGCGAAAGGCTTTGCGCGACTTGAGGCGCAAGCTGGATGACATCAACACCCGCTTGTATGGTCCCCAAGATTGCCTTCGGAGCTACGGTGACGACCGCACCGATCTGATGCCCCTCTGTGATGGATGGAGGGCGCCCAATACGTTGCAGACATGGATCCCCGCAGAGGACGCAGTTTCGCAACACGCCCTGTTCGGCATCTCGTGCTGGGCGCCAGGTTCTCCGCCCAGCATGCGGGCGAGTCGGCTCAGCGTGGCGGTCTCCACTGCTCTGTACGACGGTCGGGACTTCCTCGGTGTCTTGATCTCCCTTGCGCGTGCGGTTGTCGAGAAGCCGGCAAAGCCCGGAAAGCCAAGAAAGCTCCTTCTGGCCAATTGCATCGGCCGAGTACGCATCGCGCTCCTTCAGTTTGTCGCAGGATTCTTCGGCAGCCACAAGGTTGACGCTCGGAACAATCCCTAAGGCCTCTTTCTCTCTACGTGCGCCTGCGCTGGCCCGCGTATCTCTTATGAAGACCGCTACTCAAAACTCATCCTCCAAACCCCGCATTGTTCGACCGCCTAAAGGAAAGCAGCATCTTGATGCCGACTTCGAAAGCATTGCCGAGACTAGAGCCTTGCTCAACAGCAGCCTGGCCTCACGCAGCGCTCGCTTGGCGGCCAACGACATGCTGTCGACCGACGAAGCTGCAGAGCTTGCCGGCACGACTCGGGTCACCGTTAACTCGTGGATTGCAAAGGGTCGTTGCATTGGCCTCACGCAAACCATTCGTGGTTTCCGGGTCCCGAAATGGCAGTTCGAACCTGACTTCTGGCCGTTGGTGCCGAAGCTCTCCGAGGCACTTGGCACGACCGAAGGGTGGGCATTGCTTGCCTTTCTGGAAACGCCTCACGGTGCTCTGGATGGAGCGACGCCCCGTGCTGCCATCGAACGAGGTCAATCCAAGCGCGTGCTCGAACTTGCGGGGGCAGAGGGCTATTGATCCTCGCCTATGACGCTACAAGAACTCGAAGACGCACCAGAGCACTTTCTTCCGTATCCGAACATCGTCCACCGCGTACAGCGCATCAGTGTGCGCGCCAACACGGTTGTCATCGGGGACTTGAAACTGCCGCCGCGTGGCCTGAACGCCCCATCGTTTCGACGTGCCAAACTCAGATGTCGGCTACTTTGCCGAGGCTGCTGTCACGGCGGTCTACGAGACACTTGCGCGCCGCGAGGCCACCACATTGTCGATAGCGGGCGAAATCGCCATTCGTGAGTTGCTAACCCTGATGACAACCCGCCGGCTGAGGTTACTGGATGTGCGTCCCAAGGCCCACGACTGGCCGGTTCTCCAGTCAACGCGATTCAGCCCAACCCAACGGCTGGCTGCGGCAGCCCTCGGCGCTGGTTTTGAGGGAATTGTGTACAAGTCCGCCCAGCAGTATGACGCCGACTGCTATGCGATTTTCGGAGCTGGGCCGCTAGGTTCGCTGGTGCGAATCGCGACAACGCGGCTGGCGCTAACAACGCCAAGCAAGGTCTTTCGGCTGGATCGTGTGGTGGTTGACGCGGTGCGCGGATCGCAGATCGCAGATCACTCTGACGCCTTGATGGCGGTCGTTTGGAAGAACTAGATTCCTTTCGCATCCCGGCATTCCGCACCAGCCGGAGCGGCGAGAACCGGACCATCGACAAGAATCGCTGCGACAAGGACACCTGAACCGAAGGCTACGCGTTGTACGACAAGGGCAGCCTCCGCGATCGTTGACAGCTACCGCCAGCGTCGACACCAAGGAGCGCGCACTCGGCGACCTGTTGCGCAACTTCGACCCTCAATCGAGCAGGCCGAGCTTTGCGGCGCGCGCGACCGCGGCGCTCTTGGTGGCCACCCGCAGCCTCGCAATGGCGTTCTTGATGTGGAAGTTCACGGTGTTCGCCGAGATCGAGAGGATCGAAGCGATCTCCTCGCTGGTCTTGCCGTCATGGGTCCACAGTGCCATCGAAGAGCCTCTCTCGAATTACGGGACGCGAGGCACTCACGTCCCGGTCGGGGGCAAGGCACCCCCGCTGCCTGAAGGCTCGAGCACTTCCTCCAGCAGCCACAAGAGAAGTCTAGAAGTGACCCCAGCAGCCGACCGGCCCGCGCACAGCTGATGCCGCTCGCCGCGCCGGACAAGGTGCCGCGCGGTGCCCGGTGGCCGGCGCGAGTGCGCCGCCCGATCTCCGGCTCACACTTCGTGCAGCTTCAGGGACCGCACCAGCGCCAGCAACTCCGCGCGCCGCGCCCCGACGGCCAAGGGTTCTTCATTCAGCACCTCGAACGGCGGCTCGGGAAGGCGTTGCTCGAACAGCATCAGACAGCGGGCCGCATCGTGGCGCTTCGAGCCGTAGCCGATCGCCTGGGCCGCCGGTCGCTGCAGGTAAGCCGCCTGGGACCAGCGCCTGGTCTGCGGATAGCACCCCGGCAGGCTGTCGATCAACTGCGCCCGCGAGATCTTCTGCAGCCTCGGCAGATACGGCGTATGGAAGCTGACATACCGCAGCACCGGCGGCAGCTTCAGCTTGACCAAGTGGAAATGCGCCAGCGAGGCCACCTCGAACAAGCCGGGCGGCGAGAGTGAGACGTCGTGCAGCACGGACTCCATGTAAGCGGCTTCCGGGCTGCTCGCAACGTAGTAGGTGTGCACCGGCGTGTCATCCGCCTGGTCAATGGGCGCAAAGCGGGTGTCGCCCCAGCCTTCGGCGAATGTCTGTGCCGTGGTGCTGGGATGGCTGCGCGTGCAGTACACGTGGTACCAAACGGGCACCTCCTCGTGCGTTACTTCCCGGACCTCGAAGTCCTCGGCCGCGCCGGGGTCAGGAAGGTCGCCGGCCGCGCCGTGCGGCGGACCGCCGCTCATGCGACGTAGCTAGTGCGCCGCCGCTGCGCCGCATGGAGCACGGCGTCATGCCGGTCCAGCGCCTCCTTTGGCGCGACCGGCGTGCCGTCGGCTCCGACGATCCAGGCATTCGGGTAGTGGAACCACGCCGCCAACACCCACGGGTCGGCGACTTCTCCGAAGGCTTTCAAGATCTCGCGGATGACAGGCAGGGGCTCGTACATCGCATCGAACTGGTAGCGGGCGAAGTACTCCCTCCCGCCGTGGCTCACGCCGTAGATACGCCCACGCCGCTTCCAGTCGCTCGCCGGCTGCGACTTGCTCTTGGGCGCCGCTGCCTGCAGCACGTTCAACTGCTCGGCGGTCAACCAGTCGCCCTCGGCGAACACCTGCCGCAGCGTCCGCATCCGATGCACGCGGTCCTCGAGCAGTTCGGTGCTCGGCTCCAGCAGGCCTGTGGCGATCTCCGCCAAATGGTCGGCACGCACGATCACCTGACCCTGGCCGGCGTGCATCAACACCACCAGCGCCTTCTCGATAGCTTCGACCACCGACGACACCGCTGCCGGATCGGTATCGTCCGGCATGTTGACCGGCACACGCAGCCCGCCGGCCGGCCCGGCAGGCATTTGAAAGTGCATCGCTTCGTTGGGCATGGCGGGCTCCTTTGGCTTCCGATCTTGCCGACATACTATCATCAATCGTCAATCTCGGCAAACGAACGCGTTCGTGACGGCGTGGGTCAAAGGGCGCCCGCCCCCGGGCGGAGATCATTGGACCTGCCTTGTGGTTGGTCCCCGCTGGCCCTTTGCTGCTACGTGACGGCCAGCGGCTGCGCCGTCGAGTCGGTGCTAGCGCTCGCTTCGCCGCGCCGGTGGACGGCAACGCCGCTTCGTGTTCCAGCAATTGGTGCCGCGGCGCATGCAGACCGGCGAGATTGCCGTGACCGACGCGGCCGGCGAGACGCGCGTGTTCCGGCGCGATTCCGACTGCCGGCCAACGACTGGTTCCTGGTCGGCCAGGCCGACCTCACGGTCGGACGGGACCGCACCAGTCGCCCAGCCGCATTGCTGATCAATGGCAAGAACCGCTCGTTCGAACGCGCAAGCGTGAGCATGCCGATGCGGCCATCGGCATCGAAACAGGATTGGGCCCAGCCCACACGCAGGCCGAAGGGGCGCGCCTCCTCCCACATCTGCGGTGCACGCTCGAAAAGCTTGTTGCTCCACACCACCGGCTGCGCACTGCGCGTACCGTGCGCGACGGTCGGATCCGTGCGCAGGCAGCCGGCCTTAAGGTGGCGCTCACTCCAGCCGCGGTCGTAGCTCGAGAGGATCAGCGTTTTCGGATTGGTGAACGACAGCGGAAGGCGCAGGCCATAGGCACAGTACTCGAAGCCGAGCTCGCGTGCGCCGAGCGCGATCTGCGCGAACGCGTCCTCCGGGCTGCGTGCGCCCGTGAGCCGCCGCAATACATCATGGGTCCCACAGTGCCATCGAAGATGGCCTCTCTCGAAGTACGGGACGCGAGGCACTCACATCCTGGTCGGGGGCAAGGCACCCCCCGCTGCCTGAAGGCTCGAGCACTTCCTCCCGCAGCCAGAAGGCAAGTCTAGAAGTGCTGCCCCTCGCGGGGAGACAAACTGCCCCCAAATCCCGCCAACGCCCCCCTCCGTTGGTCGAAGTCATGCGCGTGTCACAAGTCGCTAAAGTGCGCGCGCGTGCCGCGCGCGCTCATGGCGCGGGTTCGCACATCGGAACAAGCGCTCTCGAGCATGCAACGTGTCTGGTTTCTGCTGCTGCCCGGCTTTCCCGTGGTCGACGTGACGGGTGCGATCTCGGTTCTGGAGATCGCCAATGCCGTGCTCGGCGAGCTCAGGAAGAAGCCGTTCTACCGCGTGCTCGTGATCGACGCCGAGGCAGGTGCCGTGCGGGCCTCCAGCGGCGTCGCGCTCGCCGCGGAGCCGCTGCCGGCGCGCATCCAGGGCAGCATCGCCATGCTCATCGTGGCGGCGGGCCCGTGGCTGCGCACGACCGGACACTCCGATGCGGGCCGGGCGGTGGTCGAATCCTGGCTCGCCCGCATGGCCCCGCATATCGGCAGCGGCGCGACGATCGGGCAGGACGCCCGCACGCTCGTCCAGGAGGCATCCCGCGCTGCCCGCGCCATGGCATCGGCACGCACCGCAACTGCTCCCGTGCACTGGAGCGCGGTGAGCGTGACACGTGGCGTCGACCTCGCGATGAGCCTCGTGGCCGCCGACCTCGGAGGCGTGATCGCGACGGCGATCTCGAGCCGCATGGCCGCTCCCTTCCAACGCTCCTACGGCGTTGGCCTTTGGCAGCCGCAGGGGCGAGAGCGCCACCGAGGTGCAGCGCGATCCACGCATTGGCGAGCCGCATCTGTGGATCTCGATGAACCTGCGCAGGTCCTATAGCGTGACGCAGCTCGCCGAGCACCTCGCGATGTCCGAGCGCACCTTCGCGCGGTTCTACCGCGGCGCGACCGGCTCGACGCCTGCGGCAGTCGTGCAGCAAATCCGCGTGGACGCCGCGTGTCGGCTGCTTGGGGGCAGCCATCTCTCGGTCAAGGCGATCGCCTCCCGATGCGGCTTCGCCTCCTCGGAGGCCATGCGCCGCGCGTTCATACGCAGCCTGCAGCTCTCGCCACAGCAGTACCGACAGATCCAGACCCACACCCGCAGGCACGTTGAAACGGCGCATGGGTAGCCGCATCAGGTCGATGGCGGATCGGCGAGGAGGTCCGGTAGGCCGCGGCGTCCTGGACCGACAAGACGGCAGCGCCCCTTGCGTTCAACCGGAGCAGGAGCCAGCCGCGCGTTGTGCTTATACGCCCCATGATCAGCGATCCTCGCGAGTGTGAAACATGCGCACGATGAAGATCGTGCTGCCGTCGATCTCGCAGCGCAGTTCGTAGGCACCCACGAGAAGTCGCCGAACCTCATGAGGCTCGGGGGCCTCCACTCGGCGTCCAATGCGGGGGTTGGCCTGCAGGGTCACCGGGGCGGCAGTCAACATCTGTACCGTCCGAGCTGCAGCTGTCGTATCGACTGGCTCGAGGAATTCGTAGAGGCGCGCGAGGTCAGACAGAGTCTTGGAGGTCCAACGGATCTCCATCAGCGCGGCACCGGCACCGGCAGCGGCTTGTCAGTACCGAGGCTCTGGGCCCATGCGTGGACGGAGGCATGGTCGACGGTGCGGCCGGCCTTCACATCTTCGAGCCCTTCCAGCGTGAGCCGCATTCGCTCGGCTTCCTGCTCAACCCATGCGGTGAGGGCCTGCTTGATGACCCACGCGCGCGAGCGATCGAGCTTCGCAGCGAAGTGGTCGACCTGGTCGGCGAGCTCGGTAGGTACATGAGCCGTCATCACCTTGGTAGACGGGGGAGTAGCGGTTTGAGTCATTAATGAATCATAGCGATTCAATTTGATTTATCAACCTCTCCATACTTTGAAGCCGATGGATGCGCCGTAAAGCGGCATCCCTTGTGTTGGCGTGGAACCGCTTGGGCCTTCCAAAAAAGCCGCATCCATGGTAGTAGCCCGAGCTTCCCGCTCAGCGAAGGTCAGTGCGCTCGCCTTCCGGACGCAAGCTACAACCCCATTGCGACACGATCGCTCAGACCCTGAGTTGACGCGCACAACGCAATGTCGGCTATGGCATCGCGCCGAGGCTTCTTCATGTCGGAGTCATCGGTCCATCGCTTGAGTCGGATTGCCAGAACTTCCACCAGGGTCGCCTGGGGGTCGGAACCAGCGGGGCACGCAGGGTGATCATCTGGCTCGCGCGAATGCGCCCTCGCCTTTCGACTTCGAGCACGTGGGCGACTCCGAACGCGCCAGACTCACCACGCGCAGCGCGAGCCCGCCAGGCGTGCGCCAACTCGTCAAGCTCGGCATCTTCGAGCTGGGCCAGTTGAGATGGCGTTGGAACGGCAGTCATGTCCTCTTGAAGTGAGCCGAGTAGATCTTGGACGGGCGCAAGGCACCACCGAACGCTGTGGCAGTCGGCACGACCATTATCTACATAATTAGTAATTATGACGTGGCATCTGTCACGGCACTTTGAGTTGGGAAGCGCGGCGACGACAAGAATTTCTCCTTCTAGCCCCAGGCGCGGGTTATCAATTCGTCCATGGCATCGGTGATCTGTTGCCCGTGATCCGCGAGCGATTCGACGACAGCACCCAGCTGGTCACGGGCCACAGAGACGGTTTGAAGTGGATTGAGTACCACCTCGACGCCACCGACACTGAAGATCGGGTTCATTCGAGACCCGGATATGGACGCGCCGCTCGGGGCGTTCTGGCGGAGAACCAGCGGGACTACAGCGCGGCGACGATAGGCGTCAAATCGCGCGGACTGGATGACCACAACGAAGGGAATGCTGTCCTTCTGGCTGCCTTTGTTGCGATGGACGTCGAATTGCGCCATGGGCGGGTTAGAGCGTCGAGTGTTCGTCAGCGAACGAACCGAACTTGTTGTCGAATTCGTTCCAGGCTTCCGCGCTGGCTGTTGCCCAGTCACGTTGAGCCTTCTGTTGGGTGTCACCGCGCGCTCGCGCCTCCTGAAGCTCTTTCATGTCTTGAGGGGAGATCATGTATGCAGCTGGTCGCCCATGGCGCGTGATGATGATTGGCTCACGCTGTGCCTTGTCAAGAAGCTGTCCGAATCTGTTTTGCGCATCAACGGACGTGACAGTAATCATGGTTCAATCCCAATGAAAATAGCTAACCTGTACAGTTTAGCGCGGTCAGCTGCCCGACGTCCAGATGTGCCACGGACCGGAGCCGCCAACTGGTAGCTATGCGCTCGATCTGGCGCTCAAGCGAACAGCGCCGTCACCTGTGTCCGAGCGCTCACAATTCCACCTGGCTGGCCCGCAGGTGCGCCGGCGCGCTCTACTTCCGGCGCTGCGATGCCGAAGGCTTCCCGCTTGCCAAGATCGGCTGGAGAGCAAAACCCCGACGAGACGCTCGAGCTCGCGGCATCGCGTGGGAGAGCTGCGATGGCCTCGGAAGGGGCGATCCATGGCGTTGTATTGAGCCGATTAAAAGCTGGACAGTTGGCGGTCAGGCGTGTGGGAAAAACCGAGCGGCCCCTGCTCCTATCTGCCCGGTGAGTCCGCGAAGGCGAACGTCCGTCAAATGGAACGAAGTCGGAATTGCGGACGCAAGGCAAGCTTCCCTGGCCTGCAGGCGCGACTTGCACCTCAAGGTCGAATCCGTAGTCGTTCGGTCCCTCCCTCGAATCGATCTCCCAAGTCGAAGGGTGGCAGAGATCGACCAGATGCTTGGAAGCTGTGCTGATCCGATGATTGCGGTCAACGATTGGGAAGTCTGCGGACATGCCGAGTGTTGGTACAGGGTTCCCCCGCGGCGGCGCGATGACGTTGGAGCGGGAAGTTGCTTTTTGTCAGATGAGCTTGGAGGCTTTCGCGAGGTAGGCCGCCGTCTGCGGCAAGCCGCGCAGCTCGAGCGCCTTGACAAACTCCTCAGCGGAGCGCGCTGGATTTGTCCAACTCGCTCGCATCTCCTTGATGGCGCCAAGCGCCGTCAGGTCGTGGAGTTCGAGCTGGTTCATGATGAATTCGTCCGGATGCTGTGCCTCGATGTGGTGGATCGCCAGCACTTCGGCGGGGAAATCCTTCAGGTTGTACGTCACGATGGCATCTGCGTGCCCCGCGATGGCCGCGGCCAGAACATGGCGATCGTCTGATCCGGCAAGTCGAGCCCGGCGACCAGCTTTTCGTACCCGACGACCAGGCAGTCCGGCACCGCATCGCGCATGAGGCTGACGGTCCGTTCGATGGCTTGCGCCTGCTCGGGCCGCTTCTCAAGCAGGTTGCGCGTCCACTCTTCTTCAATGGTGGCGCTCCAGCGCGCGTGATAGAGGCCGGCGAACGTGAGCCGCATCAGCACGTCTCGTACGAGTTGCGGGTGCAGCACGCACGCGTCGAGGATCGCGGTGAACCGCGCGGAGCCCGCCATCGCCTAGAACTCGAACCCTGCCTCTTGGGATACGCGCGCCAGCTCGTCGAGCGCGGCGCGAGACTTCTCGCGCGACGCCGCCTGGTAGGCCAGCAGATCCTCGAACGCGATGCGCCGATGGCGGCCCACCTTCCAGTGCTTCAGCCTCCCCTCCTCAATCTCCTTGATCACGAACGGGCGCGAGACGTTCAGAATCGCGGCCGCCTCCTGCGTGGTCAACTCCGCCTGCTGCGGCACCAGCATCAGCGGCTGGCGCGCTGCCATGGTGCGCAGCACATGCGCGAGCAGATGCAGCGCCCGCGGCGGCAGCTTCAGAACTGGCGCCGCTTGGGTCGCATCGTCGAGGTCAAGGGTGACATCGATATGGTCAGCCTTGGAATGATCCAACGCCATCACCAGGCGCTGATGCGCAGCCGCCGCCATCTCCGCCTCGGCTTGCGTGGCAGGTTCCAGCACTTCGCTCGTCATTTCGCTTTCTCCTTGCAGTTGCTTCAACACGGCTTCCAGCCTCTTAAGGGGCCGTGGGGTGATGACGAGACCTAACGCAGTAGACGCAATATTCGTAATAATCGAAAAAACTATCACGTGTGGAAATCCGTTCGGCGCTGCCAGATAGCCAGCGCTCACTCTGGCGACGCCCCGGGCGTCTCAGGGACAGCAGGGCGTGCGACGCCGAGAGCGAATTGAGGCGGCGCCTCGAGCCGTTGTCATACACGCGCGCCACGCGTCGGTAGGGTTGAACGTCCTCCCGCGCTCTCCCCTTCAACCCCACCGGGCGGGCGTCTTCACGGGCCTCGAACTGCTCGGCCCGCGGGAGATTCTCCATGCTCTGCGGTCTGAATTTCTATTCCCGCCGCGCGGCCGCGCCCTGCGAACTCGGCGTCATCGACACGGGCGAGCTGCGGCGACGTCGGAAAGGAGGTCATGGCTTGTTGAAGTTGCTCGATCAAAAGCTGGACACTTCCGGCCATGGCGGCAAGACGTGTGAAAGAACCGCATGGCCCCTGCTGCCCTTCGCCAATGGCATGACGCCGAGTGGGCCAAGGATGATGGCGGCCGCAGCAATGCTCAGCATTCTTGGTGACAGCATGCCCATGCTTTGGGCGTTTTGAACGGATTCAGCACCCTGAGCCGAACGGCCGGTCCGGTCCTGACCATTCCGGTTGCGGCGGTTGAGCCCAATGAAGTGTCCGTCGTCGAAGACATCACGAGTCTCTCCATCCCGGGCCGTCCGTTGGCCTATTTCAGGATGCGGGAACTGTCAAAGGAATAGTGTCGCATCGGCTCAACTACTGTGTCGCGCATGACAGAAGGTTGTCGCGCGACAATAAAGGCCGATCTGCCGCGCTGAGCACGACGCGGACTTGCGCATCTTTCATGTCGCATGCTCTTGCCGGTTGCGACACCATTACCCGCTCGCGCTCCGATTTGCGTCACCTTTCCTGGTCCGACCTGGATTGGTGACGTCCGTGCTCAAACCAGCCTCGAGCGTCGGCTTTCCGGCACCATCGGCGTCCGCTGACCGGCAGGAGTGGGCCCGAAGCCGACGTACGGCTTCGCCCCGCTAGGGCTTGCCGAAGATTCAAACATAAGTGGAAACCGCACCCGAGAATCTGGCCCTCGAGCAACGGGCCTGATTCCCCGGCAGCCAGGGAGGCGACCGCCTCAGCGCGCCCCGATGTGCCCGTGCTCCAGCCGGCTCAGCCAGCGCACCAGCGGCCACAGCAGTGCGAGATACATCAACGCCGCCAGCACGATCGGCGCGTAGGCGTTGCGCTTGAGGTGGCTGGCCTGCACCTTCTGATGCGGATCGTTCATCATGCGATGACCTCCTGACGGGCGAACAGAGCCATGTTGGCCAAGATCGTCGCCACCTCTCTATGCAGTTCCACAGGGCAAGTCTGCTGGTCATCCGGCACCTGCGTCGGGACAGGCGGCGGCGCCGCCGCGCACTGGCTCCACGCCTGCATCCAGGCACTCATGCCGCGACGCATGAGCAGCGCCAAGCCATGCCCGTGCGCGCCATAGCGCCCGAGGACTTGACGTCGCAGTTCTTCGTAGCGACCGATCAGGCCATCGTTGCGTGGCGCGCGCGCCGGCGAAGTGCACGCTGAATTCAGCGCCGTTTTTTTTTGCGCAGCAACTGCCGTTCGATGCTGCGCGGATGGACCCGTGCCCCGAAGCGCTCGCGCACCCACTCGGCCAGGTCGACCGCGCGCACGCCGGGGTCGGCGGTACGCGCCTCGGTCACGAACTGCATGACTACCGGCGTGAGCTTGTGGGCGCCATGCGGTCCGGGCTTGTTCCGGATCAGGCCCGCCAGGCCGCCTTGCTCGAAGGCCGCCTGAGCCTGGTAGAACGCCGGGCGCGAAAAACCGCAGGCCTTGGCCGCCTCGCTGATCGGGCGCTTGTCGACACTGACCAGCCGCAGCATCTCGTACTTGACCTGCAGCAGGTCGTGGGGATCGAAGAATTCGACGGTCGCGAACAACGTGTGCGTGACGCCGTCCGGACGGGCGTTGAGCGTGGCGTGTTGTTGCAGGGCGGCCAGCTTGTCTTGCTTGCTTCGATCTTCCGGCATGGATATCCTGGGGTCGGGCAAAATGTGTAAGTACGATTATGTGACATATTGGGCCAATGTCAAGGAGCTTGAGCGCATTGCATAGCGAAAACGCGCCACGAAATAGCAGACGAATCCTTGCACGCCTCCAGCCAAGCAGCGCGGAGAACATAAACAAACTTACACTCTGAACACAATTGGCTTTACATCTGGCGCATCGACTCATGACTTCAGTCTCCTGATCATCTGTGCAAGATCGAGCAGTTCCCGGACTCGAAACGCGGCTCGACCGGCGGCCATCGCGTTGAAGGGATCCTCGGAGATCAAGTCGGTCCAGACCGCCGGCACCGAGCGCAAACGGCCCGTGGCGTCATGGAAGGTGGCCCTGTCCTCGTGCCAGTTCAAACCATGCATGACCAGGTCGAACTCCTGGCCGAACAATGGATGATGCGGGTGCGTTACCCGTACGGTTTGGTGTTCAACTGCACCATCGGGCGCGGTTGTCTGCTCACGCCAAGGCGGAGACGCAGTCGCCGATCCGGGCCTCGGCCTTGTCGGCCAGTTTCTCCCAGCGTTGGCCGACATCCACACCCAGGCGCTGCAGGCGAAAGAGCATCGACGCCGCGTTCTGCCCGTCGATGTAGACATCCGGCGAAGCGACTGTGAGCGGCGCGGCGAGGTTGCGAAAGCGCGTGTCGTCGAGCTCGAGCGTGGCGGCGGGGTCGCCGTGCTCGAGCTTGAACAGGGCACAGTGCCACCAGAGATGATGCTGCAGGTTGTGGCTGCCCTCCCAGTGGGGTGAGAGCGTGGTGAGCCAGTCAATGCCTTCGCTGCGGCGTGCCTGACTCTCCATCACACGAGCGATGGCATGTGCGGCCCAGAGGTCGCCGGGATCGAGCTCGATGGCGCGGCGCCCGACGGGCTCGGCCGCGAGGTAGTCGCCGGCTTCCTCGTGGGCAAAGGACTGGCAGGCGAGCATCGATGAGTAGCCGGGGGATGTCTTCCGACCAGGCCGGAATCACGCGCTCGACAGAGGAGACCATGTGCTGCGGGCGGCCGAGCCAGAAGTTGACGAAATGGGCCAGACGGAAAGCGACCGCATCCAGCGAATGGGTGCGCAGGATAATGACAGGTATCTGGCAAACGCGCGTAGTGCGCGGATCAGCATGCGCCTCTTGAGGCTATCCGATATTGACCAGCCTGCGCAGGCCTTGCTCGCCGAAGATCTCCACGTCGCCCAGCGATTGCGGAAGATGATCGTGACGTCCAGATCATCAAGGTGCTTGCTGTCATACGTGGTGTTGTCGGGCGGCCTCAAGTCTGAAAAGACGACCTTCAGGCGAGACTTTTGGCCATCAGCAACGCTGTCGACGAATCGTCGAATAAGCGCTCGAACCATGGCGAAGTCCGCTCCATGAGCGGTTCGTGAGTCCGGCGACGAAGCTCAGCCTCGCCCGGTGATCGACGCGTGCATTCAGACCACCGACTGGCGGGCGTTAGCGTGGTTCGACGGATCGGGCGCCGCATCATGGGTATTCTCCGGTCTGACTTACCGCACGGAATGTGCTGGCGCCTGTGTCGGGGCCCTGCTTGCGATCGACCCACCGACAGCACTGCACCATGACATCGTTTCGCCGCCACACTGAACGTCACCGCACTGACCGCCTCGGCTGGCTGCGCGCGGCCGTGCTGGGCGCCAACGATGGCATCGTCTCGACCGCCAGTCTCGTGGTCGGCGTCGCGGCTGCCGGTTCGAGCCACGGCAACATTCTGGTGACCGGCGTCGCGGGGCTGGTGGCCGGGGCCATGTCGATGGCCGCTGGTGAATATGTCTCGGTCCATTCGCAGGCGGACACTGAGAATGCCGACCTGTCACGCGAGCGAGCCGAGCTCGAAAAGGATCCTGCCGCGGAACGGCGTGAGCTGACGGCCATCTATGTCGGCCGAGGGCTCGAGCCGGGCCTGGCGCAGCAGGTGGCCGAGCAACTGATGACGCACGACGCCATCGGTGCCCATGGGCGCGACGAGCTCGGCATCTTCGAAGCCCGGATCGCGCGGCCGGTCACGGCCGCGCTGGCGTCGGCCGCCAGCTTCGCGGTCGGTGCGGCGCTGCCGCTGGCGGTGACGGCGTTGTCGCCCGCACAGAGCCTGATTCCATGGATATCAGGGACGGCACTCTTCTTCCTGGCCTTGTTGGGTGCCGTCGCCGCGCGCGCTGGCGGCGCCGGCGTTCTGATGGGCGCATGGCGGGTGACCTTCTGGGGCGCGCTCGCGATGGCGATCACCGCGGGTGTGGGCGCACTGTTCGGTGCGGTCGTTTGATGCCTGGTGCGCAAGCTTCTTGGACAGCAGCGGTTCGTACTCTTGACCGCTTGATAACACTCGCAGGTGCGTTTCTCCAGCCCCTTGCGGTCCGGCACCGAGATGTGGCCGCGCAGTAGCGAATCAGCCCGAGCTTCTGCAGCTTGAGCGCGCCCACTGTCACGCCTTCGCGGCGCAAGCCGAGTGTGTTGGCGATCACTTCCTGCGTCATCACGAGCTCATTGCCCCGCAGACGGTCCAGGCGCATCAGCAGCCAGCGGCACAGTTGCTGGTCGAGGGAATGATGTCGGTTGCGCACCGCCGTTTGCGCGATCTGCGTTACCAGCGCCTGACCGTAGCGCAGGAGCAGATGCAGCGCCGGACCGGCTCGCTCGACCTCGTTCTCTAGCGTCTGCGCCTTCATCAGAAGACCCCGGCCAGCGCTTTGCACCACCGCCCGGCCGGGCGTGGACCCGGCCTCCTTCCGGGGTGTGTTCGTTCTCAGCAGGGGCATTCGCCAGCCTATACTCGACCAAAGGCTCATCGTGCCTGCGATGGGCGACGTGTGGAGTTCGTTCATGGCGCGCATGGTCAGATGCATCAAGGTCGGGCGCGAGGCCGAGGGGCTTGATTTCCCGCCTTATCCGGGCGAACTCGGCAAGCGCGTCTTCGAGAACGTGTCGAAGGAAGCCTGGAAGCAGTGGCTCGAGCACCAGAAGATGCTGGTCAATGAGAACCAGCTCAACCTCGCCGACAAGAAGGCGCGCGACTACCTCGCGCAGCAGATGGAGAAATACTTCTTTGGCAGCGGCGCCGACGTTGCCGCCGGCTATACCCCGCCGTCGCAGAAGTAGGCCGCAGCGCCGCGCGAACAGACCCCTGATTCGCTCCATGGACACCAATACGCCACAACCGACCGAAATCAAGCTGCACCAAAAGTCGCGGCTCATGGAACTCGTGTTTTCCGACGGCAGCCGGTTCGAGTTGAGCTACGAGTTGCTGCGCGTGTATTCGCCTTCAGCCGAAGTGCGCGGGCACGGACCCGGCCAGGAAGTGCTGCAGGTCGGCAAAGGCGAGGTGGATATCTCGAATCTCGAGCCGGTCGGCAACTACGCAGTGCAGCCGACGTTTTCCGACGGGCACAGCACGGGCATCTACTCCTGGGACTATCTGTTCTGGCTGGGCACCAACCGCGATACGCTGTGGCGGCAATACCTTGAGCGCCTCGAAGAGGCCGGGGCTAGCCGCGAGCCGGGCCCCGCGCCTTTCGAGCAACGGCCGAAATCAAAATAGCTGAACCCCCCTCAGCTTTCGCCGTCCATGTTGTCCCAGGTTGCGCCATTGCCCGCAGCGACTGCCCCCTTCGAGGTCGTCCTCATAAGTCCCTATGAACTGGGGCGGCAGCCGTTTGCCCTGGCGGAGCCTGCCGCCTTGCTGAAGCGCGAGGGCTTTGCGGTGACTTGCCTCGATTTTTCGCTGCAGAAGCTCGATCCCGACATCCTGAAAAATGCGGGCCTGGTGGCCCTCTATGTGGGCATGCATACCGCCACCCGCATCGCGGTGGAGGCCCTGCCCCACATCGGACGGCTCGCGCCGAAGGCCCACCTCTGCGTCTACGGGCTCTACGCCCCCATGAATGAGGCGCTGCTGCGCGGACTGGGCGTGGGCACCGTGCTGGGCGGGGAGCTGGAGCTCGCGCTGGTGTCCCTTGGCCAGCGACTCCGGGCGAATGGAAGGGCGGTGACCCAAAGGGGGACGACGATGACCCAGAGCGAGCCGGTCATCAGCCTGGGCAGGATCCCGTTCGAAGTGCCGGACCGCAGCGGCCTGCCCAAGCTCTCTCGCTACGCCCACCTGGTGCTGCCGGACGGATCCGCCCGGGTCGCCGGGTTTGCCGAGGGAAGCCGGGGCTGCAAGCATCTCTGCAGGCACTGCCCGGTGGTCCCGGTGTATCAGGGAACATTCCGCATCGTCCCGGCAGACGTGGTGATGGAAGACATCCGGCAGCAGGTCCGGGAAGGGGCGACGCACATTTCCTTCGGCGACCCGGACTTCTTCAACGGTCCCACCCATGGCCTGAGGCTGGCGCGGGCGTTGCACGACGCGTTTCCCGAAGTCACGTTCGATGCCACCATCAAGATCCAGCACCTCATCGATCACGCCAAACTGCTGCCTGAGTTGCGGCGAAGCGGGTGCCTGTTCATCACCTCCGCTGTGGAGGCTGTGGACGACGACATCCTGCGCCTTCTCGCCAAGAACCATACGAGCCGCGACTTTGACCGGGCGGTGGCGCTCACCCGCGAAGCCGGCATTGCGCTCGCCCCGACCTTTGTAGCCTTCACCCCGTGGACGAGATTGGAAGGCTACATCGCCCTGCTGGAGCGGCTGCTGGAGCTGCAACTCGTGGAGAGCGTGCCCCCGGTGCAGCTCACCATCCGGCTGCTCGTTCCCAAAGGCTCGTATCTTCTGAAGCTCCCCGGCTTCAACGAGCACCTGAAGGCCTTCGATGCGAGGCTCCTGGGCTATCCGTGGGAGCATCCCGATCCCCGCGTCGACCAATTGCAGCGCGGCCTGCAGGCGCTGGTAGCCCGATGTGAGCGGCAGGGTCGATCACGCCGCGAAGTGTTCGCCGCCGTATGGCGCATGGCCCACGAGGCTGCGGAGCGCCCCGCGCCGAACGTCGCAGGGAACCTGGGATCTCCAATCCCCCGTCTATCGGAGCCGTGGTACTGCTGCGCCGAGCCCACCGACCAACAGCTCCAGTCTTTCTGAACCAGTCGATTCATGAAGCGCGTCCTCCTGCTTCTGCCCACCACCGGCTACCGTAACAACGACTTTGTTGCCGCTGCGAGAACGCTGGGCGTCGAGATCGTGGCTGCGGCCAACTACTGCCACCGACTGGCGCCATCCTGGGGCCTGCCTCCCATCATGGCGCTCCATTTCGACCAGCCGGAGCAGGCGGCGGACACCGTTCTCCGGGAGATCGATGGCACCCTGGATGCCGTGCTGGCGGTGGACGATTCGGGAGTCGAGCTTGCAGCGCTGCTCTCGGAACGTCTGGGCCTGCCGGGCAATCCCGCCCACGCGGTGCGCCGGGTGCGCGACAAGCTGGCGTTCCGCCGGCTGCTCCGGGAGCGGGAGTTCCCGTGTCCCGAGTTCCATCACCTGCCGACCGGCGAAGACCCCCGGAAGCTGGTTCCCGACTTGAAGTTCCCGGTGGTGGTGAAGGCCCGACGTTTATCGGGGAGCCGCGGCGTGATCCGTGCCGATGATCCCGAAGAGCTGTTTCGAGCCGTGAACCGGGTGCGGGCCATCCAGTCCCGGGCCGACCGGGACGCCCAGGAGCTGGGCTTGATCATCGAGGCCTTCATTCCCGGACGGGAGTACGCGCTGGAAGGCACCTTGGACCGTGGCGAGCTCACGACCCTCGCCCTGTTCGACAAGCCCGATCCCCTGGACGGGCCGTATTTCGAGGAAACCCTTTATGTCACGCCCTCCCGGCTGCCGGGGGCGCTCCAGGAACGCATCCATCACGAGGTGGCACGTGCCTGCTGCGTGGCCGGGCTCACAGCAGGGCCGGTCCACGCCGAAGTGCGGGTCAATAAGCAAGGCATCTGGCTGCTGGAGATCGCGGCCCGCTCCATCGGGGGCTTGTGCGGGCGGGTGCTTACCCATTCCCTGGGCATGAGCCTGGAGGAGCTGATCCTGCGCCCGTTGGTGGGCAAACCGCTGGCAAAACCGCTCGCCCTCGCCGGCAAGGGCGGCGCCGCGGGGGTCATGATGATCCCCATTCCGCGGCGCGGCATTTACCACGGCCTCGAAGGCCTGGCCGCCGCGCAGGCGGTACCCGGGGTCACGGGGGTCACCATTACGGCGGAGCCCGGCCAGATCGTCGCTCCGCCTCCCGACGGGGCGAGCTACCTTGGGTTCATCTTCGCCCGGGCTCTGATCCCCGCGGATGCTGAAACGGCGCTGCGAATCGCCCATCGCAGTTTGAACTTCGATATCCGCCCCGAGTATCCGGCGGTGGACGCGAGACGGGCACCTCACTGAGCTAGCCGTTTCTCTGCCGGTCCTCTCGAGCAAATGCCGTCATCAGGAACAAATCAGTACCAAATTGGTACTAATCGTCATGGGGTGATGCCAATGCTGAGACTAAGCAAGTTGACCGACTACGGCACCGTGGCGATGGCCCATATCGCGCGCGAGCCGGATCGGATTCACGCCGCGGCCGAACTGGCGGGGACGATTGGCGTGGCTGTGCCCACAGCCAGCAAGGTCCTGAAGATGCTGGCACGGGTCAACTTGCTGCGATCGGTGCGTGGCGTGAAGGGCGGGTACATGCTGTCGCGGCCCGCCGGCGAGATCTCGATTGCCGAGCTCATCGACGCCATGGAAGGCCCGATCGGCCTGACCGAATGCAGTGCCGTCGCCGGCCTCTGTGCGCTCGAAGGGTCGTGCTCGATCCGGACGAATTGGCAACGTATCAATCGCATGGTTCTGGATGCCCTGGGCCAGATGACGCTGGCGGACTTGGCGCAACCGACGTTCAAGCCCGTCCAACTGGACGCTCGGCGTGCACCGCGGCCGCGCGCGCTCGCATGAAGGAGCTCCACATGACTGCGCCGGCACACCAACTCGATGCTCTGATCAGCCGCGACTACCAGCACGGCTTCTTCACCGCCGTGGACACGGACACCGTGCCGCGCGGGCTGAGCGAGGCCGTGATCCGCGTGATTTCCGCCAAGAAGAACGAGCCGGAATTCATGCTGGCGTGGCGGCTGAACGCCTATCGCCATTGGCTGACCATGACCGAGCCGCAGTGGGCGACGGTCGAGCATCCGCCCATCGACTACCAGAACATCGCCTACTACTCCGCGCCGAAATCGCAGAAGAGCGGACCGCAGAGCCTGGACGAGGTCGATCCCGAGTTGCTGCGGATGTATGAAAAGCTCGGTGTGCCGCTCCAGGAGCGAGAACTGCTCGCGGGCGTCGCGGTGGATGCAGTGTTCGACAGCGTTTCAGTGGCCACGACCTACAAGGCGAAGCTGGCCGAACTCGGCATCGTGTTCTGTTCGTTCTCGGAGGCCGTGCAGAACCACCCCGATCTGGTCCGGCAATACCTCGGCTCGGTGGTGCCCTACACCGACAACTTCTTCGCGACGCTGAACTCGGCGGTCTTCACCGACGGTTCGTTCTGCTACATCCCGCCCGGCGTACGCTGCCCGATGGAGCTGTCGACGTACTTTCGCATCAACGCCAGCAACACCGGCCAGTTCGAGCGCACCCTGATCATCGCCGACCGCGGCGCGTACGTGAGCTACCTCGAAGGCTGCACGGCGCCGATGCGGGACGAGAACCAATTGCATGCCGCCGTCGTCGAGTTGATTGCGCTCGACGACGCGCAGATCAAGTACGCGACAGTGCAGAACTGGTATCCGGGTGACAAGGACGGCAAGGGCGGCATCTACAACTTCGTCACCAAGCGCGGCGACTGCCGCGGCGCGAACTCGAAAATTTCCTGGACCCAGGTGGAAACCGGCTCGGCGATCACCTGGAAGTATCCGAGCGTCATCTTGCAGGGCGACAACGCCGTGGGCGAGTTCCATTCGGTGGCGCTGACCAACCACTACCAGCAAGCGGATACCGGCACCAAGATGATCCACCTCGGCAGGAACACAAAAAGCACGATCCTCTCCAAGGGCATCTCGGCCGGCCATGGACGCAACGCCTACCGGGGGCAGGTGAAGGTCGCGAAGAGCGCCGTCGGCGCGCGCAACTACACGCAGTGCGACTCCTTGCTGCTGGGCGACAAGTGCGCCGCTCACACCTTCCCCTACATCGAGGTGAAGAACCCCACCGCCCGGGTCGAGCACGAGGCCTCCACGTCGCGCATCGGCGAAGACCAGCTCTATTACTGCCAGAGCCGCGGACTCTCGGCGGAGGACGCGGTGTCGATGATCGTGAACGGCTTCTGCAAGGAGGTGTTCAAGGAACTGCCGATGGAGTTCGCGGTGGAAGCGCAGAAGCTGCTCGGCGTAAGTCTCGAAGGGAGCATAGGTTGATGCTGTCCATCAAGAATCTGCACGTTTCGGTCGACGGCAAACCCATTCTCCGTGGCATCGACCTCACGGTGCATGCCGGCGAGGTCCACGCCATCATGGGGCCCAACGGTTCGGGCAAGAGCACGCTGGCGCATGTGCTGGCCGGGCGGGAGGACTATGTCGTGACGGCCGGAGAGGTGCTCTACGCCGGGAAGAACCTGCTCGACATGCCGCCCGAGGCGCGCGCTCGGGAAGGGATCTTCCTCGCCTTCCAGTACCCGGTGGAGATCCCCGGCGTGGCGAACATCTATCTGCTCAAGGCGGCACTCAATGCGATCCGCAAGCACCGCGGCGAGCAGGAACTGGATGCGATCGACTTCCTCGCCCTGGTGAAAGGCAAGTTGAAGTTGATGGACATGGACCAGGGCCTGCTTTACCGCTCGGTGAACGAAGGCTTCTCGGGCGGCGAGAAGAAGCGCAACGAGATCCTGCAGATGGCGGTGCTGGAGCCGAAGCTCGCGATCCTCGACGAGACCGACTCCGGCCTCGACATCGATGCGCTCAAGGTCGTCGCCCATGGTGTTGAAGCCATGCGCAGCCCGCAGCGCGCAATCATCCTGGTGACGCACTACCAGCGGCTGCTCAACTACATCGTGCCGGACCAGGTGCACGTCCTGGCGCAGGGGCGCATCGTCAAGTCCGGTGGTCCGGAGCTGGCATTGGAGCTGGAAAGCCGCGGCTATGGCTGGGTTGAGGCGCAGGCTCAGGCGCTGAATGAAACGGCACGGCCATGATGAATAAAGATCTCTACCACGCGCAATTCGCGCAGCTAGAGCCTCGCCTCGTGGGCGCACGGCTGCCGTGGTTGCAGCGCACGCGCGCGGTCGCGTTCGAGCGCTTCGCCGAGCTGGGCTTTCCGACCCTTCGAGACGAAGACTGGAAGTACACCAGCGTGGCAACCCTCGAAAAGCGCGCCTTCAAGTTCATGCCCGAATCGTTTGACGGCGTCGGCGCGGATCAGGTCGATGAGCTGGCCCTGGCCACAAGCCGCCTGCTGGTGTTCATCAACGGACGTCATGCGCCAGGGTTGTCGCGCCCAGGTTCCCTGCCGCGCGACGCCGAAGTCGGCAGCCTCGCAACGGCGATCGCGGACCGCCCGGATCGGTTCGAAGCCGTGTTCACCCGCGATGCCGTAGCGCTCGTCAACGGCTTCACGGCGCTCAATGCCGCGTTCTGGGCCGATGGGGCGCACATCGATCTCGCCGCAGGATGTGCGGTTGATGAGCCAATCCATCTGCTGTTCATCACGACGGACGCCGATCTTGCCGTTCACGCGCGCAACATCATCCGCGCCGGCGCCGGATCGCGGGCCGAGATCATCGAGCACTACGTCGGCACCAACGATGCCGCGTACCTCACCAACGCGGTCACGCACATCCAGGCCGACGCGGGCGCAACCATCATCCATACCAAGCTGCAGCAGGAGGGCCTGCGCGGCCATCACATCGCCGATATTCGCGCCGAGCAGGGGCCCGACACCCGCTTCACGTCGCAGTCCTTTGCGCTGGGCGGGCTGCTCTCGCGCAACGACATCGCCACTCGACTCGACGCGCCGCGCTGCGAAGCCACGCTGATCGGCCTGTACATGGCGAACGGCAGGCAGCACATGGACCATCACACCCGCATCGACCACCTGCGACCGCGCGGCACCAGCCGCGAGTTCTACAAGGGCGTGCTAGACGGCGCTTCGCGCGCGGTGTTCAACGGCAAGGTGATCGTGCATCCCGACGCGCAGCGCACCGACGCACAGCAATCCAACCGCAATCTGCTGCTGTCGGACAACGCCGAGGTCGATACCAAGCCGCAACTGGAGATCTATGCCGACGACGTGAAGTGCAGCCATGGCGCCACCGTCGGCCAGCTCGACGCCGAGCAGATTTACTACTTGCGTTCGCGCGGGATGGATGACGCGTCGGCGCGCGCGCTGCTGACCTTCGCCTTTGCCGAGGACGTCGCGACACGGGTGAGCTGCGTGCCCTTGCGCTCGCGCCTGGAGCAACTGCTGCGCGGCCGGCTGCCCGAGCAGGTGAAGGAGCTGCTGTGAAGAGCGCAGCGAGCGAACTGAGCACATTGCGCGGCGCGGCGCCGATTTTGGCCTTCGACGTGGCGCGGCTGCGCGAGGATTTCCCGATCCTGCACCGCAGCGTGCACGGTAAGCCCCTCGTCTACCTCGACAACGCCGCCACCAGCCAGAAGCCGCAGTGCGTGATCGATGCCGAGGCGCGCTACTACGCAGAGCTCAATGCCAACATTCACCGTGGCGTGCATGCCTTGAGCCAGCAGGCGACCGACGCCTACGAGGCCGCGCGCGATACCGTGAGGCGCGTCATCAACGCGGCACGGCGCGAGGAAATCGTGTTCGTGCGCGGCACCACGGAGGCCATCAACCTCGTAGCGGCGAGTTGGGGGCAGCGCTTGCAGCCGGGCGACGAGATTCTCATCACGGAGATGGAGCACCACTCGAACATCGTGCCATGGCAGATGCTGTGCGAGCGCAGCGGCGCCGTGCTGCGGGTTGCGCCGATCGACGACGACGGCGAACTGGTGCCGCGCGAGTTGGAGCGCTTGCTCGGTGCGCGCACCCGGTTCGTCGCGGTGACGCATTTGTCGAACGCGCTGGGAACCATCAATGCGGTGAAGCGCATCGTCGATCTTGCCCACGCCAAAGGCGCTGCGGTGCTCATCGACGGCGCCCAGGCGGCGCCCCACATCAAGATCGATGTGCAGGCGCTCGACTGCGATTTCTACGCCTTCTCGGGCCACAAGCTGTATGGCCCCACCGGCGTCGGCGTGCTCTACGGCAAGGCGGCGTTGCTGGAGGCGATGCCTCCGTACCAAGGTGGCGGCGACATGATTCGCGAGGTGACCTTCGCCAAGACCACCTTCAACGACCTGCCCTACAAGTTCGAGGCGGGTACTCCCCATATCGCCGGGGTGATCGGTCTGGGCACGGCGATCGATTACGTGAGCGAAATCGGACTCGACGCCATCGCTGCGCACGAGCACCAACTGCTCGCCTACGCCACCGAGCAGGCGCGCGCAGTTTCCGGCCTGCGCCTCATCGGCACCGCGAAGGACAAGGCGAGCATCCTGTCGTTCGTGCTCGACGGCGTGCATCCGCACGATGTCGGCACGATTCTCGATGGCGAGGGCGTGGCTGTGCGCACGGGACACCATTGCGCCATGCCGGTGATGGAGCACTTCCATGTGCCGGCCACGGTGCGCGCCTCGTTCGCCCTCTACAACACGCGCGCCGAAGTGGACGCGCTGTTCCGTGCCGTACGCAAGGTGCAGGAGGTCTTTGGCCATGCCCGCCCCACGTGATCTCTACCAGGAGGTCATCCTCGACCACAACCGCAGGCCCCGGAATTTCGGGCGCCTGGCGGGTGCGAACCGCAGCGCCGAAGGCTTCAATCCCTTGTGCGGCGACAAGCTGACGCTGTACCTGAAGCTGGTCGACGGAGTGATCGAGGACGTGAGCTTCGAGGGGGCAGGCTGCGCCATCTCCACCGCCTCGGCCTCGCTGATGACGGAAGCGCTGAAGGGCAAGACCGAGCAAGAGGCGCAGGCGCTGTTCGAGGGATTCCTTGCGCTGTTGACCACGGGCCATGGCGCGGACTCCGCAGTGCAGCTGGGCAAGCTGGAGGTGCTGTCCGGCGTGCACGAATTTCCGGTGCGGGTGAAGTGCGCCACGCTGGCCTGGCACACCTTGCACGCGGCGCTGCATGACGAGACCCGGCCGGTGTCCACGGAGTGAAGCAATGAGCATCGTCGATTGGTTGCACAAGGCCCAGCAACACGAGGCCACGCGCGAGGCCGAGCCGGAAGGGCTGGAGGGCCGCGTGATCGCCGCGCTGCGCACGGTGTACGACCCGGAGTTGCCGGTCAACATCTACGATCTGGGCCTGGTCTACAGGCTCGATGTCGATGAGGCTGCGGGAAAGGTGCAGGTCCGGATGACCTTGACCGCCCCGGGCTGTCCGGTGGCGCAGACCTTCCCCGCGACCGTGGAGGGCGCGGTGGAGGCGGTGCAGGGCGTCAACGAAGCACGGGTGGAACTGGTCTGGGATCCGCCCTGGTCGCGCGACCGGATGAGCGAAGCGGCGCGTTTGGATCTGGGGATGATCTGACATGGCCGAATGGGTCGCCGTCGCCCGGGTGGAGGACTTTTCGCCCGGCACCGTGCGCACACTGGAGATCGAAGGCACGCCGATCGCCGTGTTCAACCTGAACGGCCGCTACTACGCCATCGAGGACATCTGCAGCCACGAGGCCGAGACACTTTCGGGCGGGGAGGTGGCGGGCGAGGAGATCATTTGCCCGCGCCACGGCGCGCACTTTTCGATTCTTACCGGCGCGGCGCGCTCACCGCCCGCGTATGAACCGGTGGCAACATTCCCGGTCCGCGTCGAGGGCGGCATGGTCAGGGTGAAGGACGACCGCTGGGGCTGACTGTTGATGAGATGACGACCAGTCCCTCGATTCGCCGGAGACCACTCGACAGCGCGTTTCAGGCCTTCGCCAGGACTGCCATCGCCTTATTGGCGTCGTCCAATGAGTCCACCGCCACGTAGACCGCGCTCCGGGACACGGACGTCAGTTCTTCAGTGTGTTGAAGTACTCGACAGGTCTTTCCAAGACAACCTACTGCTGGGTCGTCCAATCCTTGTGGGTCTGTTGAACGACCGCGGCGCTCAATCGCGGGTGCTGTATGGCAGCAGTGGGCCCTGAGCGGCTGTACGCGAGTCCGAACTCGCCGCCAAATAGCGGTCGCTCAAACCCCGGCCGCACGACTTGAGTGCGGCTCAAGCGGAAGGTTACGTTGGACGGTCAACCGGCTTGATCTTCTGCTTTCCTGGGGTTCCCATTGGTCACTCTATCCGTTAGGTGAAAGTGTCAACTAAAACGAGGCAAGCTCCGGCGTGTCGATTGACCAGTTAGACCGGTCAACATTGGCGAATCGCATGCCTAGCGCTCCTCGGTCCAGCCCCAAACATTTTGCTCCGCGAAGATGAGCCCGCCGAGCGACCTGATTTGGGTGCTAGCCTCCTCAGTGAAGTCGTAGCCGATCGCGGCGAGCCGCATCGACGGTCTCTCGATGCCACTCAGCGCCTTCGCCAGGTCCTCTAAGGTCACCACGTGCCCCTCACCCGTCTCGAAAACGAGAAAGTCGATAAGGTCAGCACCCAATGCAGAGATGTCGACGATAGTGCGATAACGCCGCGGCAACCGCGACCAGACGGCAGCTGAATCCACACCGGGGTGAAGCGAAGCCTTTGTTCCCATCGCGAGTGGTCTAACCATTGAAGGTAACCGGCGCGCCGGCAAGATGCTAACCGAAGATCAAGCCCCGCATCAGCGCGACCGGTTGACCGTAGGGTTAGGCCACGATGGGCGTTAGAGTCCAACGTTAGGGACCGGTCCAGTCGAAGGGGATGTGTTTGCTCGAATTCGTCGTCCACTGGAATTTGTAGCCGAACGCGTCCACGGAGCAGATTGTGGACTTGCCCCAGGTAACGAGCTGCGGTCCAGGTCCGGTCTCGCAACCTGGCGCATTCATGAGTTGGGGATACTTCCCCGGTCGGCTCGTGGGTCCCGTCAACGCCTTCGCCCAAGCCTTCACCTTTCCAGCGATCTCGGTTCCCCAGTGCGCGCGGTCGGGCGCGATCTCGAACGTAATCTGTGCTCGCTCCACGCCACGAATCTGCCGGCCTCCAGTGAATAATGCAGCGAGTTGGGCGGGGAATCCTCCAGCACGGCCCCCGAGAATAAGTGGAAGCGCTTCGCTCTGGCGCTCGTCGGCTCGCTCATCGATAAATACGCCGGCAGCGCCGCTTGCCTTCCCCGCCCAGAGATCGCCTTCCCATCGGGAGACCCGGACGAAGCTGAGACCGTCAAGGTTGACATCGCCGTAGTGGCCGCGCTCTATGTGCCAGAAGAGAACCGACTCACAGAAGCCGTTGTCCGGTGGCTGACTGAACGTGCAGGGACAAGCGACTGCGCAGCTGCAGTTGTCGAACCAGTCCCCCACGATATGCCAAGAGGGAATTCCATTCATAAGACCTCCATTCACGGGCGAGACCGCAATGCTGTCGGTGGCCTAACTTGATGTCGGCGACGAAATATCCTGGCGATTCCAGGATATTTGACCGAATATCATCGTTGGCGGCCTGCCGCTCGGACGGCACACGCCAGCGAAGAACACGCTCTGGCGAACCAAAACGTCTTTGGAATACGGCGCGCGATAAGCTGGCGCGCAGCGCTGGGCTGGCATCTTCCTCTCCCAGGTCCGCGTCACTGCGAATCTCATCGCGATCCTACCGCTTCGTAGCAGATACGTACAAGTCAACAGCGCCAGGCGAGAATTGAGCTTGCCCCTAAGCGGTCCTTCGTGTGGGGCCGTTCATGGCCGATTGTGGCCTTCGCGGTTCAGGCGCCGTCTACAAGGTGCGCTACGTCACCGCTTGGAACGAATCCCGCCTCCGCGACGAGGCGTCCAACGCACCGAACCAGGTGATGGGAGATGTTGCTGTCCATGGTCTCCCCGTCGAGCGGCAGGCGAAGGAGGCTCTCAAGGTCGGGCGCGACCGCTCCAAGCGAGCCGATGGGCGCGAGGGAAACATAGTACGCGGCCTCCATGCGCGGGTCGTTCGTGTAGTCGTCGAACGGCTTGCAGACCTCGACGAGGTCGCGAACAAACGCCTGGTCGCCAAGCCGGCCGCTGATTCTTGACGCTACGGTCTGGTCGGAATGGAGCGACGCAATCAGTTCGTCACGGAGGCTGTTGAGGCTGCTACTCATTTGGCTTCAAAGTCGAATTGGACGTCATCGTCGAACGTCCGGTGCTGGCCGGCTGTTGCCTGTCATGCGGCTCGCCAACCTGTCGGTACTGTGAATATCTCCCATGGCTCGGAGAGTACCTGAGGGCGTAGGAAAAGGTCTTCCAGTCGCTCAATTTCCGGCAGCAAGAATTGCTTGCTGGCGCGAACCCTTCCGACCACTACCACGTCCCCAGGAACAACGACCGAACGTAGGTACGAATTCGTCCTTGCCAATCCTGGCAGGAAGGCTTCCAGCCTCAGATTTGATGTGATGTGCTTGTCGAAGGAACTCATCACTATTCCGTCGACCCACCCGTGCTCGAGCGCCGGCGCAACGTCACCCAACATAGACTGAACCCACCCCGGCGTGTCTGCTTCGCCTACAACCTCCCGCGTGAAAGCGGCGAACCACACCTCCGCCACTGCGTTGTGCATCCAGAAACTCTTGCCTCGAAAGGTCATCAACGAGCTTGACACATTGAGCCTCCACCTCTTTTGTATCAGAACCAAGAATTGGAGACCGGGCCGTCAACCGATTTGAAGGGCTGAGAAGCCGACGCGTGCTCTCCGCGCACCTTCTTCAAGGATGGCTCCCAGCCCATGGCCGCCTCAACCTCAACGACGCATCCCCAGCAATCGCCGCCGCAGTCAGGTCATCGTCTCGGTCGAGCAAGCGCCCACAAATCTGACAGTTCATACCTAGATTCGCGGTTGGATTGAAGGTCCGGTCCTGGCCGACTGTAGCCGCGAGGAGGTCATGCGCCGAAGTTAGCCGCGGGTCACCACGTCGTCAAATTCTTGGCCGTTTTCGAGGATCGATGACCTCGATGACAGGCGTCCCCGGCGTGGCCGGCCGGGCTGCTCCTGGTTCGCGCTGCATCTCCCTGTCCACGCCATCAAGGAGAGCCTCGCATGCCTACGCAGCCGGACATCCGCTACGTCAGCAGTCTCGACGGCACACGGCTCGCAATGGCGACGTGGGGCAGCGGGCCGGTGACGGTCTGCGTCTCGATGCACTTGGGCGACTGGATGGACGCACCGACCGTCGGCACCGAGCATTGGATCCGCCTGTTCGCACAGCACGGCCGTTTCGTTCGCTACGACGTGCGTGGGTGCGGCCTGTCGGCGCGCGAACCCGAGCGATTGAGCTTCGATGCCTGCATCGAGGACCTCGAAGCTGTGGTCGCTGCGCAGCCCTCTGCACCGGTGTCACTGTGTGCACTGACGCACGGTGCGCCGCTGGCGATCGCCTATGCGGCACGTCACCCGGAGCGCGTCAGCCGGCTGTTCGTCTACGGCGGCTACCTCCACGGCCGTCTGCGGCGCAATGAAGATGCCGCGCACCTCAAGGAAACACAGGCCGTGCTCGACGCGATCGAGGTCGTCTTCGGCGAACGGGTGCCCTACAGCACGGCTTTCCTTCGCGCTATGACCTCGCGCATCTATCCCCATGCCACAGCGCAGCAGATGGACCTGGTGGACGCCTCGGTCATCGATCGCATCGCCCGCGCAGCCGCGACGGCCTACACGCGCATGAGCTTCGACGCCGACGTCGAACAGCCCGCGCACGACCTTCGCTGTCCGGTGTTGGTGATGCACGCACGCAACGATCTCGTCGTGCCTTTCGAGCAGGGCAGCCGACTCGCCGCCGTGGCGCCGCAGGCGCGCTTCGTTCCCTTCGAAAGTGATCATCATCTACCGCTCGAAACCGACGCCAACTGGCCTGCGGTCGCGGCCGAACTCAGCGCGTTCTTCGGCTGGGGCGGAACGGAGGGCGTACACCCGGGCTCGCCGCTGCGCACCGCGCCGACCGCGACGCTGACGGCGCGCCAGATCGAGGTGCTGCGTCTGGTCAGCCATGGCCACACCGACAAGCAGGTCGCCAAGGCGCTCGGCCTGAGTCCGCGCACGGTCGAGATGCATGCCGCGCACGCAATGCAGTCGCTTGGATGCCGCTCGCGCGCTGAAGCCGTGCGGCAGGCCCTGCAACGCGGCATGCTGGAATGAGCCGGGTCTGCAAGGACCCTACCGTAGTTCTACGGGGGGGCCTGCGATCCCGGGCCCGTAGTGGACCGTCTTTCGCGACGAGCGCGCGTCGGTGAGACTGGCGGCGTCTTCAACGGATGGAGCAGCCGACATGAGCATCGCCCTCGACGCCTGGTTTTTCTTCGATCGCACCATGCATCGCCCATCGCGGGCGTCCGGGCGCGTCGCGTCCGCACAGCCGCCGACTACCCGGGCGCTCGCGCGACACGCAACCTGGACTATCGACGATCCGCGACCCTTCCGGGTCGAATGCCTCGTCGGCATCGTGTGGATCACGCAGGACGGCGATCCCCGCGACGTGATCCTCGTGGCCGGCGAGACGTACCGACCCGACCGCGTTGCGCGCATGCTCGTGCATGCACTGGATGAGGCGCAGGTGCGCTTGGCGCGCGGGTGATGAGGCGTCGGCGCGTCGATTTCGAGCGCACGGCCCAGTCCGGCCCAACACGGCGGATGCTCGATATTGAGGAGCATCCCATGTCGCAAGCTCAGCGACAGACTTGCTTGCAGCAGATCTCGAATGTCCGTTAGTGGCCGTGTGCCGTCTCAGCATACCGGCCCACGATTGGCCACTGAGACTTGTCCTCCCGACGGAAGGCTCAAGCCCTGGGGAGACGTTCAGAAAAGACCTTGCTGTGAGGTTGTCAGGGCCATGAAATTCTCCCCCATCGGCTGGAGGATGGCGTCGGCAATCGGCTGGAGCTGCTTGGTCAGGTAGTGTTCGTAGTCGATGCGGGAATGGCGCGTTTCCATTGGCTCCGGCCCGTTTTGAGTCATGACGTATCGAATCCAGCCACCCTTCTGATACTGCCGAGGTCGGTTGACCCGGCCGTTGTACTCGTCGGCGATGCGTGCGGCGCGGACCTGCGGTGGCACGTTGACCTGGTAGGCATCGAGGCGATGGCGCAGGCGCTTCCTGTAGATGAGAAGGTCATCCTTGCGGCCAGCCAACGTCGACTGCGCATAGTCGGTCACGAATTCCTTGTAAGGCTCGCCGTGGAAGATGCGCGAAAGCAGACCTTCCTGGAACTGGCGCGCCAACGGCGTCCAGTCGCTGCGGGCCATCTCCAAGCCGCGGTAGACCATTTCCTCCTTGCCCGTGGCATCCACGCTCAGGCCCGCGTAGCGCTTCTTGCTGCCAACGTCTGAGCCACGAATGGTGGGCATGAAGAACTTCTTGTAGTGGGTGTCGAACTCGATTTCGAGGAAGTTCTCCAGCCCGTGCTCCTCGCGGAGGGTACGCCTCCACCAATCGTTGATGTCTCTCACCAGGTTTGCCGCAATGGCTTGCGCTTCCTCATTGGTGTGAGTGCGCTTGAGCCAGATGAAGATGGAATCGGTGTCACCATAGATGACCTCGTACCCCCGGTTCTCCACGAATTTGCGCGTGAGCTTCATCATCTCGTGCCCGCGCAGGGTGACGGCTGAGACGACCTCTGGATTGAAGAATCGGCAGTCGGCCGCACCCAGCACTCCGGCGAAGGAGTTCATGAGGAGCTTCAGGGCCTGCGACAGCGACTCGTTCTTGGCCAGCTTGGCCTCGTCCCGAGCCCGCCAGAGGGTGGTCACGATTTCTGGCAGGCAATGCTTCTCGCGCGAGAACGAGGTCCCTCGCGGACCCTTGATGACCATTGCCGGGTCGCTGGCGTTCGAGCCTTCCACAAAGCCCACAGGGTCGACCAGGAACGTTCGAATAATCGAGGGGTAGAGGCTCTTGTAGTCCAGGACCACGACGGAATCGTAGAACCCTGGCTTCGAGTCCATCACGTACCCGCCAGGGAAGGCCTTGCCCGGAATATCGCCCACGTTCGGCGCCACGTAGCCCAGGCGATGCATCCGCGGCAGGTAGTGGTGGCTGAACGCGGCAATCGAGCCCCCGAAGTGGTCGGCCTGCAGGCCCGTGGTGTGGGCGCGTTCCATCATGAACTCCAGCAGCCTCGCCTTGTCGAAGATGCGCAGAACCAGCTCGCAGTCCCGGATGTTGTAGAGCGCGAGCGCGGGCTTGTCCTCCTGGTAACGCCGCTCAATCTCGGCCATCTTGTCGTACTCATCGCCAATGGCCTTGCCCTCGCCCAGCAGTTCCTGTGAAACGGCCTCCAGGCTGAAGGAAGGGAAGCTCCTCGACGCTGCTTTGAGTGCATCGATGCCGTCGATGACCACCCGGCCGGGCACGGCCGCGAACAGGTAGCCCTGCTTTCCCGGATGGGTTCGCCAATCGATGGGCCGACGCTCTCGGCCGAGAAGGAGCTGCGCCCCACACGCGTCGGCTGCCTTCTGCAGAACTCGCATGTCGAACTGAATGACGCTCCAACCGATGATGACGTCCGGGTCGTTCCTCTCGAACCAGTCGTGAAGCTTCTCGAGCATGGCCTTGCGGGTCGGGCAATAGATGAGCGAGAAGTCCAAGGGCTCGCTCGGCCCACGCGACGGCTCGCCCAGCATGAAGACCACACGGTCAACTGTCCCGTCCAGCGCAATCGAAAAGAGCTCCTCGTCCTGGCTCGTCTCGATGTCCAGCGACACCACTTTTAGCATCGGCCGGAAATCCGGCGCGGGCCTCAGCTTGCAGTCGACGATGGTGGAGCGGTCTACCCTCCCTCCTTCCATCAGCACGCCCACGGTGATGAACCGCTCCATCAGGTAGCGGTCGTGCGGGCGCACGTCTGCTTCCAGCAGGGGAATGCCCTGTGGCCGGAGGGCGCGTGCCAGCTGACCCAGTTGGCGGAAGTGCTTCGCATAGACACCAACGACAGGTTCCTGATGGAATGTCTTCAACTCGAGCTCCCGCAGTTGCATCCCTGGCATGGCGGCAAGGTGCGCTTCGACGGACGCCCTGTGCTTCGTTTCGACGAACGCCACAGAGGTCTGTGCGGTCAGGACCACTTTTCTCGGCCCCGCATCTGTTGCCAGCCAGTACTCGATTTCGGTGCCGGCCGTGACATCACGCCAGTGGCGAGTGAGGATGAAGCCCTTGAGTTCGGTGGGGGGCACGAGAGCTTAGGGAATCGGGTGGCAAAGAACGGCGGGCTTGCGCATGACCGATTTTCGCCCGGTTGGGGCCGCATTCCGCAGGCAGGCGAGCGGCGCGTTGTGGGCAGTAGGCCGATTGTGACGCGCTTCATGTTAAAACTAACCCGACCTCCCTGTGTTCGCATGCGGCAAGGGACAGTGGTCATGACGTAGTCGCAGTTATCCCCAGCCAGAATGAGTGCCGCAGATTTCCTCCTCGCTCCAGAAGTCCAGAAGTTGCTGAAGGTCGTTTTCGCAGCACCGACCACTAAGTTTTCCGTCGCAGAGCTCGCCAAGAAGGCCAAGTTGGATGCAGACGATGTTGAGCGGACACAGGAGCATCTCATCAAGAGCGGCATCCTGACCAGGCACAAGTCGGAGGCCGACGAACCCGGGACGGTCGAGGCGAACATGTCGTTCGTTTTCTACAACGAGCTGCGGTCTATCGCTCTCAAGTCGTTCGCTGCCGCGGAACCCCTCCGTACGATGCTGCGTTCAAAGTTCAAGGATTCTGTTCTGCGTGCCTACATCCTCGGAGAAGGCAAGGAGGCCACGATTGAACTGCTTGTGGTGCACGGCCAGCAGGTCCCTGATGAAGTGGCAATGTCAGCGGCTTGCCAGAAGGTCTCGGCAGCTATTGGCCGGCACCTCCAGGTGCACGTCATTTCTAGCAAGCGTCACGCCGCCCTCGCCATGCGCGACGACCTTGGCCGGAAACTGGCTGCTCCCACTGCGTTCGAAATTATTGCAGAAGGTGAAACCAAGGCGAGGCGTGGCGTTGAGCGCGGAGGCTTCCTGCAGAGTGCCAAGGAGAAGCTGGTGGCCCTGGCTAGGTAGCAACGGTCTCACTGGGCGGTGTTCGCGCCAGCGACCCGAACGGGCCCGAAGGCGTCTTTCCGGGGTTCTCCATCGCGGTCATCTGGTCCGGGCGTCACCCAAGTCGCCTGAGGTGCTCGGTCAGGCGAGCTGGCGGAACGTTCCCCGGCAGCTGCTTGCTCGCGTCTTCGAGCAGACCGGGTACTTGCTTGGCAACGTGACAGGTGCCCTTCGGAATGTCTTCCAGGTGTGCCCGGGAATTGGCATATGCGTCGAGGCGGGTCTGGGTGTCGAACTCGGAATACAACACGACGTGGCATGCGTAGTCGACGCGGCTGGTATCGACGCCGCTGGTATCGACGCCGATCTCCATCACCGGTATCTGGGGATCTGCCCGCAAAGGGGTTCGAACTGCGCTTTCAGCTTGCGGATGTGGTGTTCGCGCTCCTCGCCGCTTTCGCCCTCGATGTCCCACATCACGATGCGCTTGATCACGCGGCCGCCCCGGAAAGCACCCTGCCCAACACGAAGTCGCGTCGCAGTACGGGCATGGACGTCTCCACCGAAGCGTCGTAAGACGTCGTCCCCGGCGCGGCAGTGCCGAGCACTTCGATCAGCGAATCCTTGACGCCGAAAACCACATCCGAGTCGAGGTAGTCGCTGTCCGCCAAGAACAGATGGGTCACCAGCGTTTCGTGTCCGGGTGACGCCACCATGAAGTGCACGTGGGCCGGGCGGAAGGGGTGGCGGCCTTGTGCCTCGAGCATCTGCCCGACCGGCCCGTCATTGGGGATCGGATACGCGGCCGGCACCGCGCCAATCACCCAGAACTTCCCGTGGGCGTCAGTGCGGACCCTTGCGCGGCCACTCAGCTTCACGTCGTCCTTTTGCACGTCGTAGAAGCCGGCGTCATCTGCGTGCCAGATGTCCACGGTCGCGTTGGCCAGCGGCTGTCCGTCCACGCTGCGCACCGAGCCCTCGATCAGCAGCGCGGGCCCTTCAGCCAGCTCGGCGATGCGTGAGCCTCGGGGCACCTCGGGTGCATGCTGCACGTAGAACGGGCCCATCACCGTGGTTTCGGTTGCCGTACCCGGAAGCCGATGGTTGATCGCGTCCACCAGCATCGAGACGCCCAGCGCATCCGACAGCAGGATGAATTCCTGGCGCGTGGAACTGCACATCTGGCCGGTGCGCGTGAGGAAATCGATCGCCTGCTCCCATTCAGGCTACGATGGCTCGATCTCGCGCAAGAAGTCGTGCAGATGGCGGACCATCGAAGCGCTGATCTGTTTCGCACGGGGCGACGGGCTGTTTGCCAGACGCTCGATCACCGCATCGGTGATGTTCTTTTCGTCGAAGTTGCGCATGGTGTGTCAATCAAGGTGGGGAGCCGGCCGCGCCTTCGAAGGCACGCCGCAGTAGTCTTTGAAGAGACTCTGATTCCGTCGGGCGCGGATTGCAAGACGCCGTCTCCGGGATCAGAGCGGCTTGCCGGCGAGCCATGCCTTGCCGCGGGCGTACAGCTTTTCGACTTCGGCTCCCTCCAGCTGTGGCATGTCGAGCTTGACCTTGTAGCCGATCTGCGTCTGGATGTAGGCCAGGTGCCGATAGCCGGCCGGGAACTTCGAGATTGCGGCTTGGTCGAGTTCGAGCTTGGCGCTCGGGTCGATCGGATCCACGCGATCCTTCTCGTAGATCGGCTGGCGGATGACGACGCCCCAGCGGCCGTTGCGCTTCTCGACAAAGTCGTAGAAGCGTCCCGTGAAAACCACGTCGCAGGCGACGCCTTGCACATCGCCTCGCTGGGAGATGGTCATCTTCGTCTGCACGATGGCGCGATCGCCGGCCAGGTCGATCGAAGTCCCGCCCAGGAAGTGCAGGATGCTGACCCCCTTGGCCCAGCCCTCCTTCGTCACCCGGATGAATTCGGAAGCCGGGCCCTGGAACCACGTCGCGTGCATGACGCCGTCGTCGTGCCACACGGTGGCAAACCGCTCCCAGTCGCCTGCGTCGCGCCAGACGGCCCAGTTCTCGATGAGATCGCGGATGGCGAGGCGGTCGGTCAATTCGTTGGTCATTCGATACTCCTGTTCGTCGGACAAGGGCCGCCTCAGCGAGTTGGCGCTAAGCCGGCCTTGCCCGCTCGCAAGCGATAGATGTTGCCCACGCCGACGGTCGCGACGTAGAGCGTGCCCGCCTCGGGCCCGCGTCCGAAGCCGAGATTGACTGGGCTCTCGCGGTTCGGCAGCGGCAGCCGCGCGGCCAGTTCGCCATTCGGCGTCATCACATAGATACCGGGCCCCGACGGTGCGCTCGGCAATGCGAGATAAACATTGCCCTCGACGTCGGTGATCATGCCGTCTACGCAACCGGCTTTCTCCAGGTCGAGCAGCACGCGGGACGCACCGGTTGGCCTGCGGCGTCGAGCGGATAGGCTACCAGACCTCCCGTGCCCGCGCGGTCGAGGGCGGGCGTGCCCTGCTCGCCGAGCGCGTTGGTGCCGGGATCGCACAGGCCGACATGCAGCGTGCGCCCGTCGGGCGACAGTTCGACGCCGTTCATCTTCGCGTTGTCGCCGAGGATGCGTGTGCGCGGCCACAGGCCCTTGGCGCCTGTTGCGGGCGGGGTCGAGCCGGTAGACGGCGTTGATGCGCTGCTCGAGCGTCTCGGGGCCGAACAGGCGCAGGTCCGAGAAGTAGATGCGACCCGCGCGGTCTATGGCCACGTCGTTGGGGGCGTTGAACTGGCGGCTCTCGTGGAAATAGGCGACCACGCGGTAGCTGCCGCTGTGCAGGTCGGTGATCGACACGCGGCGCCCGCCGTAGTCGGCCCCTTCGGCCGTTACGAGGCGGTCCTGCGCGTCGATGGCGAGGCCAGCTGCCATGTTGCTGGGCTCGAGGAAGATGCGCGGCTTGCCGCCGGGCGGCACGACCCAGATCCGGCCGCCCTGCACGCCGGCCGCGTCGCTGCAGCCGACCGAGCGCGTGATCTCGGTGAAGTAAACGCTGCCGTCGGACGCGCTCGCGACGCCTTCCATCACGCCGCAGCCGCCCGAGTGCACAAGCTCGAAGGATGGCGCGGGAAAGAATTCCTGCTGGCGCGCAGGGACGGCGTCGCCCAAGTCGCTCAGGCGCAGGGGCGCGGGCTGCGCGTGGCTCTGCAGGGCGAGCAGCAGGCTCGCCAGGATCATCGGTCGTCGCATGGGTGTCTCCGTGGTTGTTCGTCAGGCGTGGCGTTGCAGGAAGGGCAGGAGCTGGGCCAATACTTCGTCGGGCGCTTCCTCGGCCAACAGGTGGCCGCAGTCGATGGTCCCGCCCTCGACCTGGTCGGCCCAGGTTCTCCAGATCTCCAGCGGATCCGGTGTTGTCGTGTTCGACGCACACCACAGCACCTGCAGCGGGCAGGCGATGCGGCGGCCTGCTGCGAGATCCTCGCGGTCGTGCTGCAAGTCGATCGAGGCGGCGGCGCGGTAGTCCTCGACCATCGCGTGGCGCACCGACTCCCTGGCGAAGGCCCGGTGGTATTCGGCGAGCGCCTCGGGCGTGACGGCGTCGAACTTGAGCACGGCATTGCGCAGCGACCAGTCCAGGTAATACGCTGGGTCGGCGCGCAGCATGCGTTCGGGCAGATCGAAGGGCTGAGCGAAGAGATACCAGTGAAAGGCCTTGAGTCCGAAGGCCATGCCGGCGCGCTGCCACATCGCCTCGGTCGGGATCACGGTGAGCGAGGTGAACGCGCTGACGGCCTCGGGCCGGTCGAGACACAGGCGGTAGCCGACGCGCGCGCCGCGGTCATGGCCGACGACGGCGAAGCGTTCGAACCCCAGCGCCTGCATCAGCCCGATCTGGTCGCCCGCGAGCGTGCGCTTGCAATGGTGGATGTGCAGCGGATCGCCGCCGGGCCCGGTGCTGTCGCCGTAGCCACGCAGGTCCGGCGCCACGACAGTGAAGTGGGCTGCGAGCACGGGCGCGATGCGGTGCCAGGCGACGTGGGTCTGCGGATAGCCGTGCAGCAACAGCAGCGGCGGCCCGCTGCCGCCGACCTCGGCGTGGATCGTCGCATCGCCGAGCGCGACCCGATGCACCGCGAAGCCGGGAAAGAAGGCCGCGCTCATCGCAGAGCACCGCCGAAGAAGAAGTCGGCCATCGCTTCGAGTTGCTCGTTCATCATGTGCCGGCCGTGCACGATGCGCGCACCCAGTTCTTGCCCACGCGCGAGAAGTGGCGTGGTAGCCGGCTCCATGATGACGTCGGCGACGGTGTGGCCAGGCCGGATGGCCGACAGTGCGACGGGCAGCGGGTCGCTCTTCTTCATGCCTGCGGGCGTGGCGTTCACGACGAGATCGCGTGGACTCGCGGCGTCCCAGCTGCCGGCTACGTGGCCGAGCGCGCGCAGACGCTCGACCAGTGCCGCGCGCTTCGCATCATCGACATCGTGCACATCGATCGACGCCGCGCCGGCCGCCGCCAGCGCCAAGGCGATCGCGTTGCCTGCCCCGCCCGCGCCCACCAGTCCGACGCTGCGCCCTTCTACGTCGAAGCCGTTGCGCACCAGCCCTGCGAGAAAGCCCGCGCCATCGAGCAGGTCGCCTTGCCAACCCTCGGTGGTACGCCGGATGACATTGACGGCCTGCGCTTCGCGCGCGGCGCGCAGCAGTTCGATCGGCAACCCGGCCACGCGCTGCTTGTGCGGCACTGTGACGACGATGCCCGCGACGTTGCACACCGCGTGCAATGCGCGCAGCAAACCCGCCAAGTCGCCACCTTGCACATGCAGCGGTACCAACACCGCGTTGATGCCGCGCGCTTGCAGCAGGCGCGTCAGCGGCAGTGGCGCTTTCACCTGCGCAATCGGGTCGCCGATGATGCCAAGCACGACGGTGTTGCCGTCGAGCCGCAGGCCGTCCCAGGATTCATTCGTTTCCATGGCCGTTTCCTTGCAAGAAGTGATGGGTTGCGCGGTAGGCTGCGGCGGCGCGCTCGTGCACGCCGAGCGTGGCCATGCGAATGGCGCTCGGCGCTTCAACCGAGAGGATGGCGCCGGCTGCCAGCTGCGGCAACAAGCGGTGCACCGGCAGCTCGCCCTCGCCTGGATAGAGCCGGTGCGCGCGCCCCTCTTCGCCCGCCGACAGGCCCGGATGGCGCTGCGCAGGGGCGTCGTTGATCTGTATGAAATGGCGATCGATGCGCGGGTCGGCCATGTCTTCGGGCGCGCAGCCTGCGCGAAAAAAATGCAGCGCATCGACGACCACGCGCACCGCATCGCTTCCCGATGCCTCGGCCAGTTCGCGCGCGACACGCAGCGAGCGCGCTGCCGTGTAGACCATGAACTCGAGGCCGAGGCTCAGGCCATGTGACTGCGCGTGAACGGCCAGCACGCCGATGTTCCGCGCCGCGCGGCCGAGGTCCGCGTCATCCACGTTGACCATGAGCCGCCGTGCGCCGAGCCTTTGGGCAGAGGTCAGCACGCCCGCGAGCGCCCGCACGTCGAAATCAGGCTTGATGCGCACGATCTCGATGTCGTGCACCGTCATGCCCAGATTGCGCAAGCGAGCGAGCGTTTCGCACATCATCTCGCCGCCATCTTCCATGGGGAACGGCTGTTCGCCGGGCCGAGCGGGATTCAGCCGGATCCCGACGCCGCGAAAACCCGCCGCATGCGCCGCCTCCACCAGCAGGGGCGGCGGCGCATCGAGCATGCCGAGGTGCGCGAGCGACAGCCTGAAACTCATGCGGGCACCGCGACGCTGGCCTGGCGCAATGGCACACCCTGCGCGCTCAGCAGCGCCTGCAGACGCTTCACGTCCACGTCGCGCGGCAGCACGCCGCTGTCGGCCGCGAGCGCCGCCGCCGTGCCGGCCGCCTGTCCCGTGAGCCAGCATTGCGGAATCTCGCGCAGGAAGCCGTGCGAGTTGGTGTCGCAGGCGATGTGCTTGCCGGCCGCGAGCACGCCGTCGAGCGTCTCGGGCACGAGTGCGCCGTACGGCACCGAGATGTTGGGGAAACGCGGCGATGGACTCGGGCTGATGCCGATCTCGTCATCCTCGACCGCGCCGGCGTCCCAGCCGCTGCGCAGCACGCGCTTCACGCCCACGAGCCGCCGGCCGTGTCGCGTGCCGATTTGCGGTGCCACTAGCATGATCCAGGCGTGCTCGAAGCCCGGCGCGTGGGCGCGATAGAAAGCCAGGTGCTCGGCCATGCTCTTGCGCGATTCCCATTCGACCTGCGTCATCTCGTCGACATCGAGCGCGCTGAAGCCCGACTTGCGTGGCCCGAGGAAAGTCGCGACGTCGTTGCGCCACGAGACGATGGGTTTTTCGAAACTTCCGATCTCCTCGCGGCCGCGTGCCATGAAGCCGGAGAAGGCCTCGGGCTGACGCGCGCGGAAATCGAGCCAGCGCTGCATGTCGACGCCCGCGAACAGCCAGGAGGTGTTGATGCAGTGGTGGATTTCGTGCGTGTCGATGTCGGAGTCGAAGGCCGCGCCCGCCGCCGCGTAGAGGTCGCCTTCGCCGGTGGTGTCGACCACGACCTTGGCGAGAATCGCGCGGCGGCCCTGCTTGCTTTCGAAGACAGCCCCTTTCACGCGACCGGCCTCGGCGATCGGCGCGACCATCCAGCCGTGCAGGATCAAGTCGACGCCGGCCTCGCGCGCCATTTGGTGGTAGACGCCCTTGAGGATTTCGGGGTCGATGGTCGGCGAGTGCGTGACCACGCCATGGAAGGCGGCCGTGCGCAGCCCCCAATGGGCGGCCGCGTCCGGGTCCTGCGACCCCCAGTCCTTGCGCGGCGGCCCGGCGATGGCATCGGCACCGAGGCGGTCCATGAACTCGGCCGCGAGGCCCTGGATCACCGGCTCGCCCTGCCAGTCGGTCATGCGGTCGATCCAGATCACGAGACCGCCGGTGGAAAGCCCGCCGAGGTGGTTGTAGCGTTCGAGCAGCACCACGCGCGCACCGGAACGCGCGGCGGCGACCGCAGCCGCCACGCCCGAGGGTCCGCCGCCCAGCACCAGCACGTCACAGCGCTCGTGCACGGGTATTTCGCGTGCGGCTTCGGTGATGTGGCCTTGCGGCGTACGTTGCTTGCGTTGGCTCTGGCGTGCGTTCACGTCGGAGCGGAAAAAATGACGTTCTTCGGCGGTAAGGGTTCCCATCGTGCAGCTTTCAAACAAAGAGGTTGGAGTCAGGCCGCGAGCTCGCGCAGCAGGTCGCTCAGCGGGCCAGGCGCGATGACCATCGCGTCATGGCCGGTTGCAAGCGTGCGTGTGCGCCAGCCCGCATCGGCGCGCACACGCGCCTTGGTCGGCTCGAGCGTCGCGATCGGGTCGGCCGTGCATTCGATGTACGTCTTGGGCAGGCTGTTGCCGAGCGGGGCCTTGAGTTGCAGCGGCTGCAGATAGGTGCCCACAGGCTGCGGCGTCATGTGGCGCTGCACCCAGGCCGCGTCGGTGGGGTCTTTGACGCCGAAGGCAGACGGCGGCAAGGCAGGTGCCGCGCCCACGCCGGCGCCGGTCTCGCGGATCGTCTTCAGGCGCTGGTCGACCACGGCCTGCGGGAAATCCGAGAACAGGCTCTTGCCGGGCTCGAGCAAGAGCGCGTCGAGGAACACCAGCTGGCGCAGCCGGGCGCGTGCACGGTCGGCCACGCCGGAGATCACGATGCCGGCATAGCTGTGGCCGACCAGCACCACGTTCTCGAGTTCTTCGAAGTCGAGGAGGTTGACGACGTCGTCGATGTGCGTGTCCAGATTGACCTGTGGCGACAGCAGATGCCGGCGCTCGCCGAGCCCGGTGAGCGTGGGCGTGTAGACCGCGTGCCCCGCGGCGCGCAGTTGCGACGCCACGCGCGTCCAGCACCAGCCGCCGTGCCAGGCGCCGTGGACGAGGACGAAGGCCGGCTTGTCCGCAGGGCCCGCTGCGCGCAATGGCTGCACAAGGCTCGCGGCAGCGATGCCTGCAGCGAAGAGATGTCTGCGTTGCATCGTGAGCCCCTACTCGCTGCGTGCGCCCGTAAGCTTGATCACGCCGCCCCACATCGCCGTGTCCTCGGCGATCTTGTGCGCGAGCGCATCGGGCGCGCTGCCGATGGCGAGCCAGCCCTGGTCGAGTAGGCGCTGTTTCACCTCGGGCGTCTGGAGGATGCGGGCGATCTCCTGCGACAGACGGTCGGCCACCGGAGCGGGCATGCTGGCGGGCCCGAAGATGGCGTTCCACGAGGCCACGTCGAAGCCCTGCTTGCCGAGCGCCCACTGGATCGGCGGCACATCGCCCGAGCCCGGGAAGGCCGTGGCCGTGCTGACGCCGTAGAGACGCAGCCGTCCACTCTTCGCCTGCGGCACGGCGATCGACGGGATCATGAACGACAGGTCGATCTGCCGGCCCATGAGTGCCGTCGCGACCTGCGGGAAGCCCTGGAACGGCACATGCACGGCCCGGATGCCGGTGTGGGTCTTGAGCAGCTCCATCGCCAGGTGGGAGCCCGAGCCCGGTCCGATCGAGCCATAGCTGAGCTTGTCGCCCTGCGCCTTCGCGAAGTCGAGGAAGCCGTGCAGGTCGGTGGCCGGCATGGCGGTGCTGCCCGCGAGCACGAACGGACTGCTGGCGACCAGCGAGATCGGCCGCAGGTCGCGCGCCACGTCATAGGGGGTGGAGGGCGTCAGCGCCTTGGCGGTGGTGAGCGGGCCGTTGCCCGTGAGGCCGATGGTGTAGCCGTCCGTCGCGCGCGCCACAGCCGCGACGCCGATGCTGCCGGCCGCGCCGACCTTGTTCTCGACGATCACCGGCTGCCCGAGAGCCTGGGCGAGCGGATCGGCGACCACGCGCGCCAGCGTGTCGGGCGACGAGCCCGGTGGGAAGCCGACGATCAGGCGCAGCGGCTTTTGCGGCCAGCCGGCGGCAGCCTGGGCGAAGGCCGGCACCAGCGACGCGGCAAGCGCACTCTGCAACAGGCGGCGCCGGCGTGATGAAAAGGCGGGTTCGGGGTGCATGGGTGTCTCCAGTCTTTGTCGTTGCCCTCATTGTTGGGTCGTGGTGCAGCTCGGAACGTGATACTTTCTGATTCGCTGCATCACGTTTCGTGATGCACTCGTCCCTGGAGCCCACCATGCCTGCACCCGCCGATCCGCGCGCGCCGCGCAGCCACACCGTCGACATCGACCTGCTGCGCGTGTTCGACACGCTGCTGCGCGTCGGCAGCTTCACCACGGCCGCCAAGGCGCTGTCGCGCACGCAATCGGCCGTCAGCATGCAGCTGCGGCGGCTCGAGGAGCAGCTCGGCGCGCAGCTGGTGATCCGCGGCACGCGCAAGCTGGGCCCGACGCTCGAGGGCCAGCAGTTGCTGCCGCTCGCGCGGCAGATGCTCGGCCTCAACGACCAGCTGTTCCACGATGTCGACGTCGCGGAGGTCTCGGGCAGCATCCGCATCGGCTCGATCGAGCACTACGCGACGCGCGTGCTGCCTGCGCTGATCGCAGAATTCTGCCGGCTCTATCCAAGGATCCACGTCGAGCTGCAGCATGGCGTGTCGTCGCTGATGCATGCGGAGCTCGGCTCACGCTACGACCTGGTGGTCGGCATCGGACCGGTGGGTTCGGGGGAGGGGCTGCGCCTGTCGAAGTCGCGCGTTGTCTGGGCTTCAACGCCGGGCTCGGCCACGCATCTTCAACGTCCGCTGCCGCTGGCGCTCAATCCCGAGGGCGCGATGCTGCGGGACTGGGCCACGCATGCGCTCGACAGCGCTGGCATCCCGTGGCGCATCGCCTACACAAGTACAACGGTCACGGGGTTGGAGGCGGCGGTGCGCGCGGGCATCGCGATCGGCGTGTTTCGCGAGGCGACGATCTCCAAGCGGCTCAAGGTGCTGGGCGCCAGGGAAGGCATGCCGGCGATGCCTGAATGCGAGGTGTGGCTCGCGGCTGTGCCGTTGCCGGGGCGCAAGGCCGTGGAGTTGCTGGAGGCCTTTCTGATTCACAAGCTGCGCAAGTCGCAGCGCTGACTCGACCCGGGCGCGCTGCTTCATGGCATGGCCGCGAGGCCGAACCTTGACCCTGGTCGTGGCACTCGACGCCCCCACGCCCCCGTCGGTTTCTATGCCGCACGCGTCATGCTGTGCGGCGATCAGTTTTCGGATTTCAGCGGCCGCTAACGCCGGCGACAGCTGTTGGCCGAGATGGGTATGGACACCGCTCCTTTTTCCGGTGGCGAGGCCCTTGGAACATCGAAGGGCTTCGATGTGACAGAGTGGAATTTCGATAACCCACTTTAGGAGCTCGAAATGTATGCCACGACGTATGGGCTGGACGTTGCAAAGCGCGTGTTTCAGATGCACTGGGTCGACGTTGAAACCGGTGAGATCGTCAATCGACGATGTGGCCGCGACGAGCTCATCAAGTTCTTATCGCAGCGAGTTGCAGGACGCGTGGCGTTGGAAGCGTGCGGCAGCGGACACTGGTGGGCCCGCAAGATCAGGGAGCTTGGACACGACGTTGTGCTGTTGCACGCGAAGTTCATTCGGCCCTTTGTCCTTGCTCGATTGTTGCTCGCGCGAGGGTCAGTGTGCGTGCTTTTATAAGCTGAGGTCGGAAGACCGCTTTTGGCCGACCACGGTCAGGGACGCCAAACGTCCACCGCGCCCGCGTTGGTCGCAGAAGCGAGGACCATTTGGCTGCGCCAATCAACAAGGATTGGGGCCAGCCGCTGCAGAGGGCTGCCTGATGTCAGCCCAGTCTGTGCCGCACGAAGTTGTCCATCTCGATTGCCAGCTTCGCGGCCGTGCGCTCGAGTTGCTCGACAGCATCGATCTCGGCGACCGAGGGGTCGGGTCCCGCCCCCTTGACGCACGCGAACTGCTTGCTGGTGAGTTCGGCCCGAAGGGCGAGCGCCCTCTCCTGGGTTTCCTGCCATTGGTCGTGCAGAGCACGCCACATCTTCAGTCCTTCCGGATCTTTCGGCATATCCGCCTCCATCAATCGGAGCACGCAGTATGAACCTGCCCGAAAACCCTTATCTTGCACGAGACCGCGCACGGCGCCGGCGTCAAGGGCGTGGCCTTCTGCCGGCTGCTCGACGGCCGCGAATGGAATGGGGTGCCGCCGTGATCTCAGCTGGTGTTCAGCTTGTCGATATTGGTCTGGTCGATCTGCGCGAGAACGCGCGCCACTATCAACGGCGTGGTCTCCGACGCGCTCTGCCCTTCCACAGTGCCGCCGCCGATCTCGTGCCACTTGCCATCCAATAATAGGATCCAAGCCTTGTAAACGGTGTCGACCGGACCGTGGGCGAGCGTGACACGGTAAGTTACCAACCTGTGCGTTGCCGGTTGAACGTGTTCGCCTTGAATCGTAGGCATCGCGCGCTCCTCATCGGAAGGGCCACAGTATGAAGGAATTTCCATCCTCTTCAGCCTCGTCCATGGTGCGCGCGATCCTGGCTGGCACGAAGATGCAGACGCGACGCGTGGTGAAGCCACGGCGCGATCGGTACACCCGTTGCGAGCTGGCGACTCACGAACCTTCAGTTCACCTTGACTTCGACGCAATCCTTGGCGAAGTTGCCGGGCCCTAATCTCGCGGAGCTGGAATTGAGAGGTCGGGTCGAGCGTCCGCTTGTGGCCGCATTTTGCGGCTGGCGCCCGACTCGCCCTGCGTCTGCGGCAGCCAGCCGCGTGTGTCGTCGCCAAGGCTCACGGGCTCGACTTGGTCACTTCGGCGCCCCAGCTCGCCCAGATACTGCCCGCACAACGGTCCAGCCAACACTTTGCTGAGATCGACGACTTTCAGGCCTTGCAAGGGCCGCACACACTGTCTCCTTATGGGGCGCGTTGCATTGCGAACCTTACGCCAGCGCGCTCGGGCGCTTCGATACCACGTCATACCAGCGCTTCAGCGCAGCATGCGTCTCGGGTACGGGGAGATTGATCGCCTTGGCGGCGAAGTCCACAGTGACCAGGGCCGTGACGTCGGCGGCAGAGTAGCGATCGCCGGCAACGAAGGGGAACTCCCTCAGGCGGGCATCGAGGTCGGCGAAGAAATTCTTCACCCGCAGCTTGCTGCGCTCCGCCAACTCGGGGATCTGTTCGTAGTCGTGCGGGCCGGCGATTGCGCGGCTCTTGAGGCCTGGCGCAGCGTTGCGGATGGCTTCCATGACCGCAGCGAAGCCCTCCAGCTCGGCGCGCCGCTCCCACATTGCGATCAGACCCTTGTCCTTGGGCGTGGTGCCCAGCAGGGGCTCTTCGGGAAAGGCTTCGTCGAGATAACGCATGATGGCCGGCACCTCGCCGATGAGGGTGCCATCCTCCAGCACCAGCGTCGGGACCACGAGGCGCGGATTGATCGCGCGGTAGGCTTCCGAGCGCTGCTCGCCCGTGCCGAGATCGACAGCGACAAGCGGGACCGTCAAGCCCTTTTCGGCCAAGAGAATTCGTACGCGCCGCGAATTCGGCGAGGTGGGGGAGTGGTAAAGCTTCAGGGTATCGGGGGTCATGCGAAAAACGGAATGAAATGATGAGCTCTACTCGGACAGGAAGTCCGAGACGTGGCGGACGAAGCGCTTCGGGTACTGATACTGCGAACCGTGGTTGGCGTCCGGGTAGATGATCAACTGAGCTTTGGGGATGTTCTGCTGCAGAATCCAGGAGTTGATGGAGTAGATGATCACGTCGTTGTCGCCGTTGATGATCAGCGTCGGTTGCAGGATGGTCTTGAGGTACTCATAGGAACCCTCACGCTGCACGCCCCACTTGCCGATGGCCTCGATCTGGGCGGGCGCCACCTTCTCGTTCACCTCGGGATCGCGGTTTTCAGTGCGGCGGAGGAAGCGCTTCAGGAAATCGCGGCCCGCGGCCTGGCTGGCTTCCGAATCGGTGAAGTGGACCTTCAGCCAGATCTCCTCCGGCACCTCGTAGGTGGCACCGAAGATCCGTTGCGCTTCCGGGGTGAGGGTCGCCATGTTCTGGCCCCCGCGCGGGCCGGTGCCGACCAGCACCAGGCGCCGGACCAGCGCAGGGGCCTGCAGCGTGATCTCCTGGGCGACGAAGCCGCCGATCGAGAAGCCGAGCACATCAACCTGCTTCAGTCCCAGCGCCTTGATGAAGGCGATGGCGTTGGCGCCCATTTCCTCGACCGTGGTAGGCACCTCGCCCGAACTGTTGGAAACGCCCGCGTTGTTGAACAGGATCACCTCTCGTGTCGCCGCGAGGCCGTCGGTCACCAGCGGGTCCCAGTGGTCCATCGTGCCGGTGAAGTGCATGTTGAAGACCAGCGGCACGCCACCCGGTTTGCCGAAGCGTCGGTAAGCGAACCGAACACCGGCCGCGTCAACGAACTGCGTCGGCGCGGTCTGGTGAGTATGCTGGGTCATTGAAACTCCTTCTGAAATATTCGCGTGCCAGGAACTCGATCTGTCAGCGGCTCTTGCCGCCATCGACGTTGATGACTTGGCCGGTGATGAATGAAGCTTGGTCCGACGCGACGAAGACAATCGCGTTGGCGAGCTCTTCCGAGAGACCGAGCCGAGCCATCGGAACAGTCGTCGCCAGAGCCGCCTTGTTCTCCGGCGTGCCCGTGAAACGGGTCAGCATGCCGGTGTCCGTAGGGCCAGGCGCCACGCTGTTCACGCGAATTCCCGACTTGGCGACCTCGAGTGCCACCGACTTGGTGATGCCTTCGACAGCGTGCTTGCTGCCAACATAGACAGAGGCCCCCGCCGCGCCCTCGTGCCCGTAGGTCGACGAGATGTTGACGATGCTGCCGCTGCCCTGTTCCTGCATGACGCGCACTTCGTGCTTCATGCTGAGGATCACGCCGAGAACATTCGTGTCGAACGTCGCGGCATAGCTTTCCGCGGTCTGGTCCGTGATCGGGCCCACCTGGCCCTCGGTGCCGGCGTTGTTCACCGCGACATCCAGACGGCCAAACCGTGCGACGGTCTTGTCGACCAGAGCGCGGACCTCATCCTCCTTGCGGACGTCGGCATTGATGAACTCGGCCTCCGAACCGAAAGCGCGCAGCTCCGTGACGAGCGCCTTGCCGGCCTCATCACGCCGGCCGGCAACGACCACCTTCGCGCCCTCCTTGGCAAAGGCGACGGCGGCGGCACGGCCGATGCCTGTGAGGGCTCCCGTGATCAAAACGACTGACTTGTTCATTGCGTGATTCCTGATGAAAAGATTGATGCCTATAACTTCCAAGTAGCAGGGACTTGTCTCGTCTGTCGACTACCCATGCGTCCATGCAGGCCACTGTAGGTTTCCGATGCGCGCTTGAAAAAGACCTCGTAAGCTGGGCGGCATACCTTTCAGGCATGGGATATGGAGTTGAGGCATCTGCGCTATTTCGTGGCCGTGGTCGAGGAAGGCAGCCTGACGACGGCCGCCGAGCACCGGCTCCACACCTCCCAGCCTTCGCTGAGCCGGCAGATTCGCGACCTGGAGTACCAGGTCGGTGCCGAGCTGCTGTCTCGCAGCGTGCATGGCGTGGAGCCGACAGCCGCGGGCAAGGCCTTTCTCGACCACGCCCGGCTGGCGCTGGCGCAGGTCGATGCGGCGGTGGAAGCGGCGCGCAGGGCCGCACAGCCTGCAAGAAGGACGTTCGCCATCGGCTTCCAGACCGGTCACGAGATGAACTGGCTGCCGAAGGCGCTGCATGTGTTGCGCGACGAGCTGAAGAGCATCCAGGTCACGATCACGAGCGACTACTCGCCGGACCTCGCCGAGGCGCTCGTCCGTGGCCGGCTTGACATGGCCTTCCTGCGCGCCGAGCCGACCTTCGACCTGGGCTACGAGGTGGTGGACCACGAGCCACTGATCGTCCTGATGCCGCGCGACCATCGCCTCGCCAGCCGCGAGGCGATTCACCCACGGGAATTCGTCGGCGAGGTCTTCATCGGCGGTTCGAACAAGGCCACAGTATTGCGCGCCGTGACCGAGGACTATCTGCGCCGTTCTGGGCTCGACATCAAGCTGGACCATGGGGTCGACAACATGGCGATGGCCATGTCCCTGGTCGCGTCCACCCGCGGACTGGCGCTCATGCCCGCCTATGCGAAGAATCTGCTGCCAGGGTCCGTGGTCGGCCGTCCGCTGGAGGGTGAGGCGCCAACGATCGATCTGGTGGTGGGTTTCAGCAAGGCAAACACTTCGCCGATTCTCAAGCTGTTCCTATCGCGCCTCGACGAACTGGTGGGGCCGAACCAGAAGCACTGACGCCGCGCCGACAACCCGACTCGGCGCGGTCGACGGCTTTCTGGCCACGAATCCACCGATGCGACCTACCGGTTTGGGTCGAGAGCGGCGTCGAGAGGCTGCTTTCTGGCATCCACATTGAATGGCTGGTGATGGGGCCGATTCCGGCTGTCGGCCGCATTCTGCCCCGCACTGCCCCGCCTGCTCTGCCCTTCCCATTGCCTACGCCTGTGCGGGCCTGGCGCCGATCCCGCAGATCCCCTTGGCCTGGGGTCGGCGCCTCGCCAGCGGGCCAGCCGTAGATGGTCCCGGCGCCCCAGACGGCCGCGAATTGGTTTGGCCAACGGCCCCGGTTCCGCAGTCGCCGATCCTCATCGCGCTCCCCCACTCATCAACCGAAGTTCGCGCGGCGCTCGCTGCATGGCGCTTGAGGGGCGTCCTCGAGGTGCCTACCAACTTTGGTAGGGGGACGTGACGCCTGACCTGCCGCCCTCCTGTGGTCTTCAGCGAGCGGGTCACGAAGCAGCAACAACGGCCAAGCCAGGGCGTCCCTCTACGCCACCGGCTGCTACGGAACGCAGCGCGTCACTCAATCGGCGATGGGCGCTTTCTGAAACGACCATCCGAGGTTCATCCCGGCGGCGGCGATCAGGATTGCGGCCGTGCCGACGAACTGCAACGCCTTGAGCGTGTGATCGAAAGCAACGAAGTCCACCACCATGGCAAAGATCGGATAGAGGAAGGACAGGGCGCCAACCGAGTGCGTTGGCAGCTTCTGGATCGCGCCGTACAGCAGCGCGAAGACCAGGCCGGTATACACCGCGCCCATCACCACGAAGTCGGCCCAGGCACGGGAAGGCTCGCCAAGTCTGCGAAGGGCGCGAGCATGACCGTGCCAACACCAACATGGATCAATGCGATGAGGTGCGGCGGCATATCGCCGAGCTTCTTCGTCACGATCGCCGCGATGGCGTAGAGGAACGCCGCGCCGAGCGCCATGAGGACGCCAGAAATGTAGGCGGCGTCTGCGCCGGCATAGGCCGCCGTCGATGGCCTCGCTTGGACAATGAGCAGCACGCCGGCGAAAGCGATGCCGAGCCACATGAGCTTCGTTGCAGTAATGCGCTCGGAGAAGAAGATCGCGCCGAGGGCGACCAGCATGAACGGCTGGGTGTTGTAGACCGCGATGGCCACCGAGATCGAGGCCCGGGAGAACGCCTCAAAGATCAGCAGCCAGTTGAGGACGATGGCGGCTCCGCCGAGGGTCGCCCAGCCGAGGTGTTCGAGGGTGAGCTTGCCCAACAGTGATCCAGTGATGGCACAGACTACCAGCAATGTCGCCGCCCCGAAGACACAGCGCCAGAACACAGCTCGATGACCGGCTGCCCGGAGCGCACGACGAACCAGCCGATGGTTCCCGAGATCAACATGGCCGCAATCATCTGGAGCGCGCCGATCGTTCTTTTGTTCATTGCCTCTGAGAGTGCCATGCAAGGGGGCCATCCGTTGCCATGCCCAAGATAGTTATCCGGCTGAACTGTTTACTTGTGCTCGCCTTGAGGGTTGAGTCCGCCGGCTCGCCGCTCGCGACTCGGAAACCGGGGGCATTTCTGTCCAGTTGAGGCACCCGGCATGAGGATGCAGGCCGGGGTGTTGCGCCCTGCCCATGCCAAGTGGTTGTGGCTGCCGCCGCCCAGGTCGTTCCGCCCTCCCCTCCTCACCATGGGGAGGCCCTCGCCGACGCTGCGCTTGCGAAACGACTGCTGAAGTGGAGAATCGATTCGCCGGTGCTCTAAATAAGAACGCTCAAACGGACGGAGGGATCGTGCCAAACAAGCCCAAACCCCTGGTAGACGAGAAGCCGACTGTGGTGCAGAAAAGGTGGTGGGAAATCGCGTCGGACCTGATTACTAAGGCCGATGGATTGACCAAAGCGCTGGCCACATTGTTAAGTGCAGCCATTTTGGCGTGGGGTCTGATCGCTTCGCGCTCATCACCTACGCCGCCTGCAGTTCCTACGACCGCTCAGGCCACCACCGCCGATCAAGCATCTGCCCTCGCTCCAGCCGCCCAGTCGAATGCCGGAAGCGTGGAGGCTCCTGATGAGCAAAAGCCCCCTTCGCCTCCTCCACGCGTTATCGGCGAAGTGGGTTGGATCTACGTTGGATCGCGAAAGGACGGGCAATGGTGGAGGGACAACCGGGAGGTAGCGAAGACATTGGCCACCGCGGATGTTCCGCTGCTCGGCTCGGCATATGTGGCGACCGGCCAGATTTATCTGCGAAAAGCTCCCCCTACCGAGCTACCTGATGGCCGCCGTCCCCCAATGGAGCCGATCGTCGTTCGCGATGGCGAAGAGCTCGTTGTTCAAATAGGGATGCGCGTGAAGGTTGACAATGTCCGCGAGGTGTTCGTAAACGAAATGCCCAGTGTTCCGCGCACGTGGGTTTGGGCGCACGTGACCGTTCTCCACCCGTAACAGCGACTCCCGCGTAGCCGGGCGGGCTGTCGTGCTTTGCATCTTGAGCCGCCTTCGGCGGTACGTGGGCCTCCGGCACTTCCTCGACGACATCTAGGGTTCGGCGACATCGAGGAACGCCAGGAGCTGTTCCATGGTGAAGCTGCAACTCCTACCAACAAGAAAAGTTCGGGCGTATCGATCGAGCAGGGCTTGACTCGGCTTCAGGCCCGTCTTCAACTTCGCCCGGATCACCTTCCGATTGGCCTGGGTGTTCTCCATTCCCTGCATGAACACCTCGGTCATCAGCCGCTCGCGCCGCTCAGCCACAGGTTTGCCTTTGCAGGCCGCCTTGATATACCGGGCCACCACGATGAACAGCATCTTCTCGCAGTGAAGTACTTGAGAAGGCCTCGCGGCTGTATGCGTCGTCGAGGCTTCCATGAGTGAACAAGCGTTCGACGAACGCCGGAACGTTGAGCTCCAGGAACCCAACTTTGACCTCTTGCTCTGGGGCCAGCAGAACGAAGAAGGGTGCGGCCTGGTCCAGCTTGGTCGGCGCGATGGCGTGAAGGCTGAAACACGCCGCACCGATCACGCAGAGATTGTTGAGGGTCGAAACGTTGATCTGCTGCAGCAACGCGCCGAGCTCGGTCCATGTCATCGCCTCCCCAGGCTCGCCTAGCACCAGGCCATCCCCACGGTTCCCGTGAGCGTCTAACACCAAGATAGGACGGAGCCCATGTTCCCTGGCGTGGTGATTGATGTCGTTGAGGACTACGACCAATTCCGATCGACGCTTAACGTCGAGCCTGGAAAAGTGGAAACCAATACGATTGGAGTGCGCCGCGACGTCCTCCGTCATTCGTCGGGATGGACCGAACTCAGCCTCGGGCAGGCTGACGATCCACACGACGGAGTTGCAGGAGAAACCGCTGTCGAGTTGCTTAGCACCGCGGTTGTTGAACAGGATCGGATGCTACGGCACGCGGCTGTGGTTCTGTGCTGCTGTCCGGGGTCAGGGACACTGCCGGCGTTCCGTGACTAGGCTTGCCATCACGGAAACAGCCTGCGGGGTTAGCGGTCGGTCACAGCCGTCAGCTCCTGGTCGGTTCCGGCTGTCGGCCGAATTCTGCCCGCCCCGCCCTGGCCTGTCCTTCCCACTGCCGGCGCCTGTGCGGGCCTGCAGCGCATCTCAGCCGATCCCCTCGCCCGGCGTCGCGCCTGCGGGCCAGGCGCTTCGAGGTGGCCTACCAACTTGGTAGGGGACGTGACGCTTGACGTCACGGACATCACTGCTCGCAGCCGGTAGATGGCGCACGGCCGCGCCGCTGGCGGGGGCAATCGGCTCGCCGACAACTGCCACGGTCGGCCAAGCACTCAGTCGGCGGCCGGCGCTTTTTGAAACCGGGGTCAAAGAACGCTGCTACCAACGGTCAAGATCCGGTGCAGGGTGTTCGCCCTTTGCCTCGACGAGTTCCGTCAAGCTCACGCTCCGCAAATGGAGGGCGCAGTGAGAGCAACGCAAGAACCTACCGACATCGTCGTATTCGTCAAGTTCTCCTGTGCAACTGGGGCACCAAAGCCAGCGGCCGAGCCCGGGTTCTCGAGGTTCATTCTTCGGCGGGTCGACGCCATATACCGCTGCGCGAATCGAGCCCTGCAGTTGCGGGCTGAAGCCGCCCCACTCTTGGCAGTGCACGTGGTGCCCCATTGTCTGCTCGCATTCGCTTGCGCATATCGGGCAATAGATCGGGCGAACGTGACGAGGTGAGCTACGCGGCGAATCTGGCATCAGGCTGGTCCAAATGAAAGGTCACCAAGAAGGTCTGGTGGTCCAGGCGCGCACGCGCTTCAGAGGCCAGGTTCGACGGTCCGCTCGACCGCCGCTACCGCCTTGTGACGGCATTCTGCCTTGCCCGCGATAGATGCGAAGGCCCCGCGGCGCCTCGGTCGGTTGTACACAGCTGCGCGTTGGCAGGCGATATCCACTCCATTTCACCATCCGAGAAATAGAGAACAAACAGTGTCGCATCGGCTCAACTACTGTGTCGCATGACACGCTGTCATGCGACACCGATCCTTCAACTGGCTCGCAAAACGCGGCAAGGACTTACCCGGCTTTGGTGACGCGGGTCAGACGTGATTGCGACAGCATTTGTCCGCCCACCACGGGTTTGCGACACTAAAGGCGCCTCAGGCTCCTCGGCTACAACATGCTGACAATAAATTCGTAAAGATGCTTCGGATAGCCATGGGGCGACGGGTGGGACTGCGGGTCGCAACTGGGCTCCGGGAAGTGATGAAGAGAATCGGGCAGGCTTGCTGCGGTAGAGGGCGAATCGGCGTGGTTTATTCCATCGGGACGCAAATTCGACGCCTCACCCCAGCAGTGCCGGCACCCAGCGGTTGATCAGCGCGCCGCCGGCGACCAGCCAGGCAAACAGGATCAACGCCAGCAGCAGCGGCTTTGCACCGGCCTTGCGGATGGCACCCAGGTGCGTGGCCAGGCCGAGTGCGGCCATCGCCATCGCCAGCAGCGCGGTGTCGAGTTCGGTCGTGGCAGCGACGACCGAGGTGGGCAGCCAGCGCAGCGAGTTGAACAGCACCACGCCGACGAAGCCAAACGCGAACCAGGGCACGGCGAGCTTGCCTTTGCCGCCGGCTTGCCCCGGCTCGGGAGCTGCGTGCCGCATCGCATCGCGCGACAGCCAGGCCGACAGCATCACCAGGAAGGGTGCGAGCATCATCACCCGCACCATCTTCGCGATCACGGCGGTGTCGGCCGCGTCCGGCCCCACGGAGCGCGCCGCAGCCGCCACCTGGGCCACCTCGTGGATGGTCGAGCCGGCGTAGATGCCGAAGCCGTTGGCGCCGCCCGGGATCAGCCGCAAGTGCTGGTTCAGCTCGAACAGCAGCGGGTACAGGAAGATCGCCAGCGTGCCGAACACCACCACGGTGGCAACGGCGACCGCGACCTGCTCGGCACGTGCCTTGACCACCGGCTCAGCCGCCATCACTGCCGCGGCGCCGCAGATCGAGCTGCCGGCGCCGATCAGCATCGCGGTCTTGCGATCCATGCCCAGCCAACGGGTGCCGATCCAGCAGGCGAGCGCGAAGGTCGAGCTCAGGACCAGCGCATCGATCGCGACGCCGGCGATGCCGACATGGCCGATGTCCTGCACCGTCAGGCGCAGGCCGTAGAGCACCACGCCCAGACGGAGCAGGTTCTGCTTCGAGAAATTCACGCCCGCGTCGCTGGCCGCCGCGAAGCGCGGGTAGACAGTGTTGCCGACCAGCATGCCCAGCACGATGGCCAGCGTCAGCGCGCTGAAGCCATGGTCCTGCAACCAGGCGATGCGGCCCAGCGCCATGCCGGCAGCAGCCAGCGCAGCGCTGAGTGCCAGGCCGGGCAGCAGGCGGGGCCAGGTGTCACCACCGCGAGAAGGCGGCTTCGGCGACGTGCGCCCGACAGTGGTGGTCTGGACAGCGGTTGTCATGGCGGATCCGTTCGATGTGGCAATGAAGCGCAGTCTGGATCGCCTCGTTCGACCCGTCCAACGGGTTGTCTGCGTAAGATGTACCTGTTGAGTCGCTATAAACGGGAGAACCTCATGGATGTGCTCCGCCTGACGCTGCGGCAGCTTCAGATCTTCGTCGCCGTCGCGCAGAGCGGCAGCACGACGGCTGCGAGCACCGCGATCGCGCTGTCGCAGTCGGCCACCAGCGCAGCGGTCAACGAGCTCGAACGGCTGCTGTCCTTGCGCCTGTTCGACCGCACCGGCAAGCGGCTGCTGCTCAACGACAACGGCCGTGCGCTGCTGCCGCGCGCCCAGGCGCTGCTGCATGGCGCCAGCGGCGTCGAGCGCATGGCGCGTGATGGCAGTGCGCAATTGCAGGCGCTGCGCATCGGTGCCAGCACGACGATCGGCAACCATGTGCTGCCGGCCCTGCTGGCAGGATTTCTGGACGGCCACCAGCACGCCGCGGCGGACTGGCGCTCGAGTGTCGCCATCGGCAATACAGGCGACATCTGCGCCCGTGTCGCGGCCTTTGACCTCGACATCGGCCTGATTGAGGGCGCCTGCCACGAGCCGTCTCTGGAGGTGCACCCCTGGCTGCGCGACGAGATGGTCGTGGTGGCGGCGCCGGCGAAAGCACGCCGCAGCGATCCGGCGGAGCGGTGGCCCGTGAAGGCCTTGCGCGACGTGGTCTGGTTGCTGCGCGAGCCGGGCTCTGGAACGCGCGAGGCGACCGACCAGGCGCTGCTGCCCCACCTGCGCTCCTACCGTCGCAGCATCGAGCTGGGCAGCTCCGAGGCCATCAAGCATGCCGCGGCCGCCGGGCTCGGCGTGGCCTGCCTGTCACGCTGGGTGGTGGACGATCTGGTTCGGGCCGGATACCTGCGCAAACTCGCGACGACCCTGCCTGCCATCACCCGCCAATGTCATTGGGTCGTTCACAGAGAAAAGCAGATCACGCCGGCTTTGCGCCGACTTGTTGGGCAGCTTCCTGATGCTGGAAGTCGAGTTCTCAGATGGGACGCGTCTCTTCGTGGACTGTCGTGACGGTGGACAAAACTCGTAGTAAAGCAGCCCCTTTCGGCTTTGAGTGTTGTCCTATGAATAAAGTCGTAAAGAGCGCCACTGCATGTTTCGCGGCGCTGCCGCCGCAACTGCATCAGCTCCCTCCAATGACTCAACGCCTCCAATAGCCTAGGCGCGCGACCGCGGTCGCTCTGAGGTCGGGAACGACCCAGATCGAACTTGATCCTGCCTCTGCGCAGCACAACGGCCACGGCTTGCATCTGCTGGATAACCACTACTAAATTTCTCTTGCGTAGCGGCCAGAGTCGAACTAGAGTAATACATCTTAGGATAACCTAGTACAACACAAGATAACTCACCATGCGAAAGTCAAAGGCGCCAAGTCGGCCGCTCATCGACGCGGCGAGCTCTGAGCCGCTCTATCTGCAGATAGCACATCGACTTGCTCAAGACATTACGAGCGGGCGGCTTGCGCAGGGGGCGAGGGTACCGAGCGAAGCGGAGCTCATGGAAAGCTACAACGTTAGCCGCGTCACCGTCCGTCAAGCCATCCAACTGCTGACGCGCAATGGACAAGTCGTGCCGAGGCGAGGAAAGGGGACCTACGTGGCCCGCTCCGAGTTCCAGCACGATCTGAGCACGCTTCAGGGTTTTCAGGACGCTTTGCGGAACCAAGGCGTCGATCCAGAGACCACGTTGCTCGAGTTTTCTGTTTCGGCGGGCCGTGTCGATCCGACGCTTCCCCAGGGACTCGATTTGCCGGTGAGGTTGCGGCGACTCTACTGCGTGGATGGTGCTCCCTTCGCAGTCGTCGAAGGATACCTGCCCGGCTCGGCCGCTCAACTTGGAGAGCAGCGTGCTCGGCACCTCTCGGTCTACGACATCCTGCAGCAATTCTTAGGGCTTCGAATCGCGCGGGCGGATGTCGAAATACGCTGCGCGCAACCGAGCCCCCAGGTAGCGCGCGAACTTGGACTCTCTAGTAGCGCGAACGTACTGGTGATGCAGCGGACCTCGTTCACGCTGCCTGGCGTGGCTTGCGAGTACGTGCGAATCCATATCGTTCCTGAGCGCTACAAATTCAAGCTGAGCCTGCCCGGCCCCCTGGAGATCGTTCGATCGCTGGTGCCGACACAGGATGCACGCCTGCGCCCCAATGACCGCGCAACTTCATCTGCTAACGACAGGAGGTAGCTCTGTGGCCCAGTTCACGTTCAATCGTCGTCTGTTCATCGGCGCAAGCATCGGCTCGCTCCTGGTTGGAAGAAGCTTCGCCCAGCAATACCCTTCGAAGCCGATTCGTCTCGTCGTGCCTTTTCCGGCTGGTGGGCCGACCGACATCGTCGCGCGGCCCATCGCGCAGCTTCTCGGGAGCGCCTTGGGACAACAGGTCTTCGTGGACAACCGCGGTGGTGCTGGCGGCGTGATTGGCGCGGACGCGATAGCAAAGGCGCCGCCGGATGGCTATGCACTTCTGATGGGGACAGTTGGCACGAGCGCCATCAACGCCTCGCTTTACAAGAAGCTGCCGCACGACCCAGTCAGAGATTTCACGCCCGTCGCGACAGTCGCAAGCGCGCCGGTCGGAATCGCTGTCCATCCGCGAGCGGGCTTCGCCTCGCTCAGTGCTCTGGTTGCGACGGCAAAGGAAAAGCCCGACTCGATTCAATTCGGTTCCGCTGGCAACGGTACGCCAGGACATCTCGCCGGCGCCATGTTCTGTGATGCCGCCGGCATCAAGATGCAGCACATCCCGTACAAGGGGAGCGCGCCAGCGATTACGGACCTGCTGGGCGGGCAGATCACGGTCATGTTCGATCCTCTGCAGTCGATACTGCCGCACGTGCAGGCCGGAAAGCTGAAGGTGCTGGCCGTCACGAGCTCCCGACGTTCCTCGTTGCTCCCGGACGTGCCCACCGTGGCCGAGTCCGGCTGGGCCAACTTCGAGACCACCGCCTGGTGGGCGGTGTTCGGACCCGCTCATCTTCCGCCTGACATATCCAAACGCCTGGCAAGAGAACTCGATCAGATTGTGCGATCGGCCGAGTACCGCCAGCGCCTTGGCAACGTTGGCGTTCAGCCGTTGAGCGTGCCGCTCGACGAGTTCCAGAAGTCAGAAACCGCCAAATGGGGCGCCGCTGTGCGCAACGCGGGCATCACCCTCGAGTAAATATCATGATCCTCAACGATGAAGAGCAAGCAATGTTGAACGGCGACGCCGGGTTTGTCGTGCAAACCGCAATCAGGCATCAGATCGCCGTGGGTGATTTTTTTGGCGCTAAGGATTTTGTGCGAGTGAGCCAGGCGCACATCATGGCGGACACCGAAAGTCTGGGGCAGGCCGGTGTGCAATGGTTGGAGCGACTCGCCGATGCGGAGGAAGGCGGTGTCCGCATCCCGACCATCACTGATCCTCGCGGCACCGACTTCAGCAAGGCCAGCAATCTCGGTCAGGCCGATTGGATGCTTGAACTTGAGCGTCGTGCGATCGCAGCTTTCGAGAGACTCGGTGTCAGCATGACCGACACCTGCATCAATTATCAAACCGTGCTCGCTGCCACGCGTGGGGAGCACGTGGCATTCGGCGACACGGGCGTCGTTATCTATTCCAACTCTGTCGGGGGCGCTCGCTCCAACTTTGAAGGCGGCCCCTCCGCCTTGTCCGCAGGTTTGACAGGACGTACACCGCGCTACGGCTATCACCTTGACGCGCACCGCCAAGCGACCGTGCGGATCCAAGTCGACTGGACGCCTAGGGAGCTGAGCGACTGGGGCGCGTTGGGCGGCGTCATAGGTCGCCTCGCCGGAAACTACTGGGCAGTGCCGGTGGTCGAGGGGCTGGCCGGCGCCCCCACATCCGATGAGTTGAAGCATTTCGGTGCAGCCATGGCGAGCTTTGGTTCCACGGCGCTGGTCCACTTGGTAGGGATTACGCCGGAGGCTTACACGCTCAAGGATGTCGGCGGCGATCGTCTTCCAGTTGCACACCGTATCGGAGAGGCCGACATCAAGGCGCTGAGAAGCAGCTACGCGACAGAGAAGAGTGTCGACGTGGTCGTGTTTTCGGCGCCGCAGTTGAGCCTGTACGAGTTGAGGCAACTGTCTGGACTCTGCGAGGGTAGAACGTTCCGCCGCCCTCTGCTCGCGGTTACGAGCCCGCAGGTCAAACCTGATTGCGACCGCTTTGGCTACACCAAGTTGATCGAGGCAGCGGGCGGGACGGTGCTGTCGGGGATGTGTTTCTATCAGTCATATGCCCGTGAAATCAGTGAAGCCAAGGGATGGAAGCGCTTGGCGACGAACAGTGCGAAGCTGGTCAATATCTTGGGAGGCTATGGCTATACGCCTATGTTGGCAACGATGCAGGAATGCGTGAGTGCCGCTGTATCTGGAGAACTGCAATGATCGAATTTGTCGCCCGCCATGCGATGGGTGCGAAGGTATCTGGCGTCGCCTTGGTGGCCCATGATGGTCTGTCGGCGCGCTATGACTTGAACCGGTTGACTGGCGTGTTCTCTCGTCCGACCCACAAGTTGGTCGGGCTGTCCTATGTTGACCGAATCCTGATCCTCGATACCGCAAAGGGCGGCGTCGCCTCGGCTTGGATGCTGCACGAGATGAAGTCGCGGAATATGGTTCCCAAAGCGATCATCTTCAACACCGTCAACACGATCTTGGCGCAGGGCGCCGCGCTGGGAGGCATCACGATGCTGGCAGGATTCGATGTGGACGTGACGGCGCAGATTCCGCATGGTTCCACGGTAGAAGTGGATCCTGGAACTCGCACGCTGCGTGTTCTCAGCGCTGGGAGCGGGACGGTGGCTCTTGCGGAGGTCGATCATCGACCCAATCCCGTCGTGCACATGCACGAGCGCTGATCGGCTGGTGACTCCTTGCTTCATAGAGATCGAACTTTCCCGGTGGCTTCATTTGCCCAAGGTATCGCCCTCCCCTCCGGGAGTGCTCCCCGGGTAGCGGAGATGATGTGATCGCGGTGGACTCGCTCGATCGAGCCGTTCCGGCGAATCTGACCGAACGCCAGTCGCAGGTGGTGCGCGCGCTGCAGGCCCACCTGCCGGCGCACGCGCTGATCTGGAACGCCGAGGACACCACGCCCTACGAGTGCGATGGCCTCACCGCCTATCGCCAGCGCCCGCTGGCCGTGGCCTTGCCGGAGACCGAGGCGCAGGTTGCGGCCGTGCTCAAGACCTGCCACGCGCTCGGCGTGCCGGTCGTGGCGCGCGGCGCGGGCACCGGGCTCTCGGGCGGTGCGATGCCCAACGCCGTCGGCGTCACGCTCTCGCTGGCCAAGTTCAACAACATCCTGAAGATCGATCCTGTCAGCCGCACCGCGGTGGTCCAGTGCGGGGTGCGCAACCTCGCGATCAGCGAGGCGGCCGCGCCTTTCAACCTCTACTACGCGCCCGACCCCTCGAGCCAGATCGCCTGCACCATCGGCGGCAACGTGGCCGAGAACTCGGGCGGGGTGCACTGCCTCAAGTACGGCCTCACGCTGCACAACGTGCTGCGCGTGCGCGGCTTCACCGCCGAAGGTGAGGCGATCGAGTTCGGCAGCGAGGCACTCGAC